>JAJPHL010000059.1 GCA_021325275.1 Terriglobia bacterium
GACTCTCAAGTTCAGGGCTTTAGCCCCTGCGAATCGCAGGGGCTAAAGCCCAGTTCTTTTTTGCGCGACGGTCGGCACGGCTGAAGCCGTGCCCTGATACAAAGCGCCACAAAACGAACGCGATCCATCCCGGACCGAAAGCGCTATAGACAACTCACAGACGACCCACTAGCCTTTGACTCGGGCCTCGGGCCTCGTGGCTCGGGCCTCGCGGTGGCTGTGTAAAGGAATGTATTCCCGTGAGACACCCCCTTGAAAGTGGGATAATAACCGCATGGGCGTTTCCCCGATGTTTGGTGGGACGGGTGCGTTTCCAGCGATCTGGGTGTCGCTCGCCCTGCTGTTTTCCAACGCCACTCCGCCGGTTCAGCAAGCCGCCGCGAACGCTCAGCCTGCGAACACACTGCAAGAAGTGTTGAAAGTCACCACGCACTTGGTGCAGGTCAACGTAACCGTCCAGGACCACAAAGGCCAGCCGGTCATCGACTTGAAACGCGAGGATTTCGAGCTGTACGACAGCGGACAGCTTCAGGAAATCCGCCAGTTCTCGATGGAAAAGTCGCAGCCCAGCGTTCCGAGCGCGGGCCTGCCCGAGGGCGTCGTCTCAAACCGCATCGCCACGGTGGGCAAACAGGCGCAGCCGATGCCCAACGCTCTCACCGTGATTCTGCTCGACGACCTGAACACCAACTGGGGCGACCGCACGCTCGCCAAGCAAGGCGTGGTGCGATTCCTGCGCCAGTTGCGTCCCGGCGATCAAACCGCGATCTACGTCCTGGGGCAAAACGGCTTGAGCGTCCTGCACGAATTCACCAGCGACACGGGCGCCTTGTTGCGCGATCTGGAGCAGCATCGCGGCGTGGAGTCCGCGCTGCTTTCCGGCACGAATCCCGATCGAGCCACGGCGGGCCTGGCGAATCGCAGCAACGGAAGGCAAGCCAATTTCTATAAATCGAGCATCAAGGACCAGTCGCTCGACGCGCTGGTGAATATCGCGAATCACCTGGCGGGCATGACCGGCCGCAAGAATTTGATTTGGGTGTCGGACGGCTTCCCGGTCTTCGTAAATCGCGACTATGTGAACATGCACGAAGACCTGCGGCGCGCGATGGCGGCGATCAACGCCACGGGCTTGGCGATCTACCCGGTCGACGCGAAGGGATTGAATCCCACCGACGCCTTGACGGCGATCGCGCCGGGGTACACTCCGCCCTCGGGACGCAGCCGAATCACGACGCCGCGCCCGAACCTGCAACCCACGTTTGAATTGCAAAACACCATGGCCGAGATCGCCGACTGCACCGGCGGTCGCGCCTTCATGAACACGAATGACATCGCCGGATCGATCCGCCGCGCGATGGACGATTCGGCGGCGACGTACACGCTGGCCTTCAACCCGACGCACAATCAGTGGGACGGACGCTATCGCGAAATCAAGATCAAGCTGAAGCGCGGCGGATTGGAAGCGCACTATCGCAAGGGATACGCGGCGGTGGGCGACGTTTCCGAAAACGCCGAAGCGCGAAAGGCTGTGCTTCTCGAAGGCCTGACGAGTCCGCTGCTCTACACGGGCCTGGGAATTGTCGCGAAAGTGGTGGAGCCGCCCGCGCCCGAGACGCCGCACTTGCGCATGCGCTTCGTGATGGACACCGAAGACATCAATTTCCGCCAAGACGCCCGCGGACTGTGGATCGCCGATCTCGACATGGTGACGGTGGTGCGCAACGCGCGCGGCGAGGAATTGAAGCAACTGGTGCGCACGATGCATCTCGAGCTGCGACAGCGCCAATTCGACGATTATCAGAGGAACGGCATGTCGTGGACCGCCGACCTCGACGCGCCTTCCGGTTCGGTGGATGCGCGCCTCGTGGTGCGCGACGTGGTCAGCGGCCAAATGGGCTCGGTCGATCTGCAAATCGCTTCCGGAAAAACTTAAATGATCCGAAAATTTTCCTCCTTGTTTTTGAGCGCGTGCTTCGCGTGCGCGCAGAGTCCTGTGCCGGCGGCGCCGCAACAGGCCGCGCCGGCCGCGGCGGCGCCCGATCAGCCGGCCGCGGTGATCAAAATATCCACGCGCCTGGTGCAAGTGAATGTCGTGGTGCACGATAAGAAGGGCGAGCCTGTCACCGATCTCAAGGAATCCGACTTCACGATTTCCGAGAAAGACGCGGAACAAAAGATCCGCTACTTCTACAAGGAAGATGCGGCCCAGCCGCCGCAAGACGTTCCCGCGTCCGTCGAAGGTGTCGTATCGAATCGCTTTGTCACGTACAAATCCGGCGACAAGATGAAGATTCAGCAACTGCCCGATTCCCTCACGGTGATCCTGATCGACGGGCTCAACACCAAATTCGCCGACCAAGCGCGCACGCGGGAAGCGTTGATCAGATTTCTGCGTCAGCTTCATCCCGGCGATCAAGTGGCCGTCTACACGCTGAGCAACGGCCTGCGCATCCTGCACGATTTCACGTCGGACACGGCGGCGCTGCTGGCGGCGATCGAACGTCACCGCGCGCAGGACTCCGCGGCGCTCGGCGCGTCATCCTACGACGACGCCAACACCGGCTCGGACGATCTCGACGCGTTTCTCGATCGCACCAACGACAAGATCGCCAACTTTTATCAAGCGCGCCGCGTTGAAACCACGCTCGCCGCGCTGCAAACCATCGCCAATCACTTGGCGGGCGTTCCCGGCCGCAAGAATCTCATCTGGCTCTCCGGCGGATTTCCGATTTACGTGGGCCAAGACGTCAACGGCGGCGCGATGAACGCGGATTTCCAGAGCTACGCCGACGAAGTGCAACGCACCTGGCGGGTGATGAACGACGTGGGACTGGCGATCTATCCGGTGGACGCGCGCGGGCTGCTTGGACTTTCCGACATCTCGCCTAGTTTCGACGCTGCGTCGCGCGCCAAGCCGCAGCGCGGCGGCGGCCGTCCGGCGATGGATAGCCGCGCGCAGAACCAAGCGATCCAAACGCAAATGACCATGACCGAATTGGCCGAGCGCACCGGCGGACGCGCCTTCATGAACGACAACGATATCGCCGGATCGGTGCATCGCGCGATGAACGACGCGCGGGTGAGCTACGCGCTGTTCTACACGCCGACGAATTCGGAATGGGACGGCAAGTTCCGCGAGATCAAGGTAAAGGTGAATCGTCCGGGCGTGGACGTGCGCTATCGCAAGGGATACTACGCGCTGCCCGATGTGCCGGCCGATCCCAAGACGCGCGAAGCGGTATTGGCGCAAGCGGGCATGAGCGCGCTGAATTCTACGGGTGTCACGATCCTCGCGCGTCTCGTCGAAAAGCCGACGCCCGAGAATCCGCACGCGATGGTTTCGGTGGTTGTCGACGGTCACGATTTACACTTCGAGCACAACGCCAAAGGCCAGCCCGACGCCACGGTCGATTTAGTGATGTTGGTTTTCGGCACCGACGTGTCGCCGTTGTCGCAAATCGCACGCTCCGTGCATTTGGCGCTGAAACCGGAACAGTACGATCAAATCCTCAAGGGCGGTCTGCGCATGACCGTGGACGTGGAAGCGCCGCCGAACGCCAAGCGCGTGCGCGTCGCCGCGCGCGACGCGTCATCGGGTCGCGTGGGCTCGGTGGATATTCCGCTGAATTGATGAAAGTCAGGATGGGTCTTTTTGTCGCGTTCCTTGAACTCCGCCCATGATTCCCAATCCGGCGATGACCAGCGCCGCCACCACGAGCCAGTGCGGTGGGATGTGCATGAGATGACCGGCGTAGACCAACCCGCCGATCAAAATAACCGTTCCCAGAAAATAGAGTCCAAAGGACATGGCCCCCTCCTGGCAGAACGCTATCAGGTCAGGAATACCGGAGTCTGTCCAACATAGCTCATGAGTACCTAGCGTCAGTCTGAGGTTGTGGGTAAAAACAGTTTAGCCGAAGGCAGGCGGTTCTTTTTCAACGCAGAGACGCAGAGGACCGCAGAGATCGCCGAGAACACCAACCAGTATGGGATGAGGAATCCTAACTTCATTTCCAGCAGCATGGTGGACCTGAGGGAAATGCTTTGTCTTCTCTGCGCCTCTGCGTTCTCTGCGTTGAAAAAAACCGCCGGCCTTTGGCTAAGGCGTGGCGTCGGATCAGCGGATATTCCGCTCATTTGATCGCGTAAATGTGGCCGCTGGAAAGGTCCAGTCGCACGGGGAACTTCGAGACGTCGCCTCCAGACGCCTGCACCACGGGGAGCGGTTGGACATCCAGCGTGTGATCGTTGTACGAAAGCTGGGTCAGGAACGGAATCATCCACGGAAAGCTGGAAGGATCGTTTTCAATCAGAATCGCCGTTCCCGGCGCGACACTCGGCAAAGCGCGATGCAGTTCGTCGTTGTACACACGGTTGCGATTCTGGACGTCGTGCACGATCGGGAGCACGTAGTGGAATGCGCGCGCGTTGAGCGTCACCGAATAGGCGGCGAGCGCGACGAGCAGCGCGGATTTCGTGCAAACTTCCGCCACGTTATTGGCACGACACAGGTGCATCAGCGCTTCGCGTACCGCAACCAGCGATCCCGCAAACCACAGCGACCAAAATAGCGACGGAATGTAGAACGCAAACCCACCACGCACCGGAATAAACGCCAGCGGCAGAATCGCGACCATCGCCATCAGCGACGCGAAGATCAGATGCTTCCGGCGAAACACCGCCGCCACCACCAACGTTCCCAGCAAAATGCCTGCCATGCCGCTCGGTTTCGGCCGCACGACGTTGAGCGTGAGTTGCCGCAGATAATCCGCGCTGGTCTGCAAATAAAGATGCCACGACGGATGCGGCTGGTACGCCCCGACGTGCGCCACCGAGTCGGGACCATTCACGAGTCCCACCAAGTACGCCACCGTCATCAAGCCGGTGAGCCACACGATCCGCGCCGGACCCGCGATCCAGCGAAGCATGCCGTCAAACCGAAAACGGGAAGGCGGATTCCACAAAATCTCGAAGATCAACAACGCCACCGGCAGGCTCACCGCGATTTCCTTGCCGTTGAGCGCGCACGCGTACAACGCCAGCAACGCGATGGTGCGCGGAATGCCGATCGCCTCGCCGCGCTTGCGGATACGCACGTACCAAAGGAGCATTCCGAAATAAAACGAGAATGCCAGGGTGTCGTAGATCATCCCGGTGTCGTAGTAAATCGATACGAAGCTCTCGTTCATTCCCGTGAGAAACAGCGAGAGCAGGGCGGCCTCGATGGAATCCGACAATTCCCGGACGATGAGGAACAGCAACAGCAGATTCGCCAGCACCAAGGCGAGCGCGCCCACGCGATACGGCAACGGATGCAATCCCCAAATCGCGAAGATTCCCATGTCGTAGAGTCCACCGAGCGGACGCGGGGATCCGCTAAAGAACACGAGATTCGCTTTGACGAGAGTGCTCCAGGGGCGCGACCAATAATAGTGGATGTTGAGGATGTCGTCGTCGCTGAACCAAGAGTTCAGACCGTCGGCGGTGAACCACAGGAAGTAGACGAGGAAAGCCCCGGCAAAAACGGCGTACAGCGAAAGGCTCCGGCGCGACAAAACGCTAATTCACTGGACCGCCGATGCCGCGCGCACGCGCGCGGATCGCCAAGTCCAGGCGATTGTCGATGCCGAGCTTGCGAAATACAACTTTCAGGTGAGATTTCACGGTGTCTTCGCGGATCGTCAGGCGCTCGCCGATTTCGCGATTGCTCAAACCGGCCGATACGCCTTCCACAATTTGCCGCTCGCGATCGCTCAGGGACTCCCAATCCTTACGGGGACGCGTCAGGTGACGCACCACGGCCGCCAGATAGCGGCGCTCCAGCCACAATTCGCCCGACGCCACGCACTTCACCGCTTTGCGGACCACTTCCACGCCGGCCGTCTTGAGCACCACTCCGGATGCGCCGGCGCGAACCAGTGACAACGCTTGTTCTGTATCGATGTCCCCGCTGAGCGCGAGGAAATGGGTGTTCGGCAACTGCGGCTTCGCTTCCAGCAAAACGCTCATGCCGTCTTTGCCGGGCATCTTCAGGTCGAGCAGCACCACGTCGGGCGCGGCCATTACCAGGCGCTCCACCGCGCGGGTCGAATCGGTCTCATAGCCGATCACCGAAAGTTCCGGATCGCCTTGCAGAAACGATCGCACTGCCTCGCACAACATGGCGAGATCGTCGATCACGAACACCGAGATCTGCTTGCGCACCGGGTTGGCCATCGCCGTTCCCATGGTTGCCGTCATGATTCACGCCCTGAGGTCAAAGTCATAACACCCACTAGTGTATAACCCCAAACTCGTTTGTGGGGTAGTTTTTTAGTACTAGACCGTTTGGGTCACTTTGGCGAGCTGCCGCGGGGCGTCCGGGTTGATTTTTTTCACCAGCGCCAGACTTGCCGCGAAGAGTTGCGCCGGAATCACGTACGGTATAGGCGTGTAGAGGTCACTCGTGGCTTGTATCGGAACGATAATCGTTCGATTGCCCCGAATTTCTCGCGACGCGAACGCGAGTGTGTCCGCGTGCAGCGACGTGAGCCGCTTCAACAGCGATTCCTGCTGTTTTAGCGTAGGCCCAGGTGGCGCGAAAACGAAAACAGGAAAATCGGCCTGCACAAGAGCGATAGGACCATGGAGGAAATCTGCTGAGGAGAATCGCTCAGTGACGATGTAGCAAGTCTCCATGAGCTTGAGAGCTAACTCCAGCGCGTTCGCGTAGCTTAACCCGCGGCCCACGACGATGGCGTGAGACATGAAGCGGTAGCGCTCAACCATCTCGGCAATGTGCTCGCGCAGGCCGAGCGCGCGCCGAGCCTCATCGGGAATCTGCGACAACTCGTCGAGCGCGATCGGCGCGCCGAGCGCATGCGCGAGTAAGTAGAGCAACAGAAGCTGTCCCGTATAGGTCTTTGTGGCGGCAACACTGAGTTCTTTCCCGGAGTGCACGAGCCAGCATTCGTCAACGACTCTCGTCATCGGCGAGCGCGGCTCATTCGTGATGCCCAGCGTCAACGCGCCCGAGCGCCGGGCGTCGGCGAGCACAGAATTAATGTCGGGACCCGCGCCCGATTGCGAAATTCCCACCACCAGCGCATGTTCTAAGCGCAAGTTCGCACGATACAACGTGTGCACCGACGGCGCGGCCAGCGACACCGGTAGTCCCGTGGTGATTTCGATGAGATAGCGGCCGAAGGTGGCGGCGTTGTCCGACGTTCCGCGGGCCGCCAGCACCACCATGCGGATGTCGCGCTTGGCGAGCACGGCGCGTAAGCGCCGCGCGCCAACAACGTTGCGGGCGAGCGTCCGCGTCAAGGCGTCCGGCTGTTCGAGAATCTCCGCCAGCATGCGCGACATTTCTACATGATTCTACATTATGCATTCCCGTATCTGGGGTATCCTCTTGCTATGAAGAAGTCGCGCATTTTCTTAGGGTGTTTTCTAGCTTTCGTTCTTGCGAATTTCCTTCACGCCCAAAGTCAGAGCGTTCCCGATCAGTTCTTCGACTCCAACGGCGTCAAGATTCACTACACCGTGCAAGGAAAGGGCGAACCGGTAGTCTTGATTCACGGATACGCCGTGAACATCGCCTGGAATTGGAGCGGGGTGATGGGCCTGTCGGACAGCTATCAACTGATCGCCCTGGACAATCGCGGCCACGGCAAGAGCGACAAGCCGCACGACGCCGCGGCGTACGATCCCGGCGTGATGGCGGGCGACACGATCCGGTTGCTCGATCACCTGAAGATTCGCAAGGCCCACATTGTCGGCTACTCGATGGGCGGCTTCCTCACGAGTGTGATTCTCACCGAACATCCTGAACGCTGCCTCACCGCGACCCTCGGCGGCGCGGGCTGGAGCTCGCCGGAAGATCGGGCCGCGACGAAAGGCATGCTGGAGCAACTCGCGGTGTCGCTCGAAACCGGCAAAGGCATGACGCCGTTGTTCATCGCGCTGAATCCGCCAGGACAACCGCTGCCGTCGGCCGAGCAACTGGCGCAATCCAACAAGATGATGTTGGCTGCGAACGATCCGCTGGCGCTGGCGGCGTGCGCGCGCGGTGGACTCGCGGGTCTTCAGGTATCGGAAGCGAAAATCCGCGCGAACAAAATTCCCACGCTCGCGCTGATCGGCGACAAGGATCCGTTAAAAGCGGGCGTCGACAAACTCGACGGCATGATGCCGAATCTCAAGATCGTGGTGATTCCGGGAGCCACCCATATGACGGCGCCCTCGAGTTCTGAATTCTTGAGTGGATTGCGTGTTTTCCTGGCGGAGCATTCCAACGGCCACCCATCCGAAGGCGCGGCGGCCGCAGCAAAGGGTACGCACTAAGTGACAGAACAAAAAGCGGCGGCGGCCGGAGCGGCTGCCGCACCTGCTGCCGAGATGCCGGGATTCTTCGAACGCACCTTCCAGGCGTTCCGCTATCGCGACTTCAGCCTGATGTGGTCGGGCGCGTTCACGTCGACCACCGGCACGTGGATGCAGACCGTCGCGCAAAGTTGGCTGGTGCTGGACTTGGCGGGCGCGGACTCAGCCGTCTACTTGGGCGTGCTCGGCGCGCTGGTGAACATACCTTACTTGCTGTTCTCGCTGGTCGGCGGCGTGGTGGCCGATCGCGTGGATCGCCGCGTGTCGCTGCTGGCATCGCAATACACGCAGATGACCTGCGCGTTCATTCTCACGCTGCTGGTGTACTTCCACGTAGTACAAATCTGGCACATGATGATCCTGGTTTTCATCGCCGGCACGGGGATGGCGTTCGGCGGTCCCGCGTATTCCGCTCTGGTGCCGGGCTTGGTGCCGCGCAAGGATCTTTCAAACGCCGTGGCGCTGAATTCGATTCAGTTCAATTTGGCGCGCGTGATCGGTCCGGTGCTCGCGGGACTCGCGATGGGATCGGGACCATTGGTGGCGCGCTGGTTGGGACCGCGTCTCTCCGGCATGACGCCGGACTCGGCCGGCGGCGTGGTTTGTTTTTTCCTCAACGGATTGTCGTTCTTCGCCGTGATCGCCAGCTTGTACATGATCCGCTCCGGTTTCCAGCCGCGCAAGACCAACGAATCGATGCTGGAAGGCATCAAGGCGGGATTTAAGTTTATTCGCGAGCGCGGGGCTCTTTGGCAGCTCACCGTGCTGGGCTTCGTGAGCACATTTTGTGGCGTTCCGTTACTGACGATGTTGCCGGTAGTGGCGCGCAACACGTTTCATCTGGATGCGCAGCGTTATTCCTACATGCTCGCCACGTCGGGAGTCGGCTCGATTCTCGGCGCGTTGACTTACGCCGGCCTTTCGAATCGCAAGAGGCAAGGACTGCTGGCACTGCGCGTGCAACTGACCTTCGCGGTTCTGTTGGGCGGGTTCGCCTTTTCGAAATTCCTGCCGCTGAGCTATGTCTGTTTGTTTTTCGGCGGCATGTGCTTACTGACGCTGTTCGCTTCCATCACCTCGCTCGTTCAACTGATCGTCACCGAGGAGATGCGCGGCCGCGTGATGAGCATTTTCAATCTCGCGTTCCGCTGCGGCATGGTCTTTGGCGATCCGGTGGCGGGCTACCTGGCGAAGCAGTTTTCTCCGGCGCGCGCCTTGTTCGGGCTGAGCGTGGTGCTGGCGTGCACCGCGACCGGATTCCTCATTTCTTCCTCGGGCGTCAAAGAGCTTTAGAGGCAGGTTGCCGGATCAAACCAGGTTTTCCGGCAACCGGCAACCCTTCTAGTTGACTCTCTACCTGAACTCTAGTAGACTGCCTACCAGTATGGAACGCCTCCCCCTCTTGCAAGGCACGCTCGACATGCTCATTCTGCGCACGCTTCTGTTCGGACCGCTGCACGGCCACGGCATCGCCGTGACCATCCAGCGGCAGTCCGGCGAATTGCTGCTCGTGGATCATGGATCGCTCTACCCGGCGCTGCAGCGGCTGGAGCGCGCGAGTTTGATCGATGCCGCGTGGGGCGTTTCGGAGCACAATCGCAAGGCGCGGTTTTACAAGCTCACGCGCGCGGGACGGAAAAAGCTTCACGCCGAGACGAGCAAGTGGGAAAAAGTTGTGCGTGCGGTGGCGGGCGTGATGGCCCCGGCCGCGAAGGAGGTCCAATGAGCTGGTTCGGACGACGCGACGACGATCTCCGCAACGAGATCCAAGAACACATCGAGATGGAAACGCGCGAAAACATCGCACGCGGCATGACGGAAGAAGCCGCGCGCCGCGCCGCCGAGCGCACGTTCGGAAACTCCGGCGTCACGCGCGAATTAGTTCGCGAGGGCAAGCCGTTGTTCTGGCTCGATACATTGTGGCAGGACGTGCGCTACGGAGTCCGCCAGTTGGCGCGCAGTCCGCTGCTCACGGCGATCATTCTGGTGACGCTTACGCTCGGCATCGGACTGAACGGTGCGACGTTTGCGCTGCTGCAAGGCTCGTTGTTTCGTCCCCACGTGTCGCAGGGCGCCGATCGCTACGTGCAACTCTATCCGGAGACGTGGAACACCGGCCGCCGGATGGTGGAAGCGGAAAAAACCACCTACGACGATTACTTGGCGTATCGGGCTTCTCTGGCCAAACTCGCCGACGTTGCGGGCTACGCTTTCGTGACACTCGTGCCCGACGTGGACGACACGCCCCCGTACGCCGCGACGCTGGCATCTTGCAATTTTTTCCACGTGATGGGAGTGGAGCAGCCGGATCTGCCGTCCAACTACGGCCGTTTGCTGCAAGAAGAAGACTGCTCGAGCGCCGCGCCCGTCGCGGTGATGAGCAAGGAGCTGTGGGAAACGCGCTTCGGCTCCGATCCCAAAATCTTGGGCAAAACGGTACATGTGAACAAGCGCGAACTTACGATCGTGGGAATCGCCCCGGCGGAGTTTTGGGGCGGCCGCGATAATCCCGCGCTGTTCATTCCCTACACGGCGCAGCCGCTACTCTCGCCTGAGAACAATCTGCGCCAGCCGACGGTAGCCTGGCTCCGAATGGCCGGACGCATGATGCCGGGCGTCACGCGCGCCGAAGTGCAAGCGCAAGCCGCAGTGGTCGCGCAACAACAAGACAAATTGCAGCCGCCGCGCCGCACGATTATCGTGGCCACCGATGGCGCGGACGTCAGCGATCCCACCGTGAATCCGCACATCAGCTTCGGGATCTACCTGCTGCTCGGCGTGCCGACGCTCATTTTGATTACTGCATGCGCGAATGCTTCGACGCTGTTGCTCTCGCGCGCCGTGCGACGCCGCCGCGAGATGGCCGTGCGATTCTCACTGGGGGCCGGACGCCTGCGCTTGTTGCGCATGTTGATCACCGAAGTTCTGTTGCTCGCCGCCGCGGCCACGGGGATCGCGACGTTGATCGTGTTCTTCGGCCCCAAGGCGCTGATGAACTTCATGGCGATGCGCGGCAATTTTTCGCTGCGTCCCGACTGGCCCGTGATCCTCTATCTCGGCGGCGCCACGCTTTTCGCCGGATTGGTGGCGGGACTCGCGCCGGCGCTGGAAGCGCTACGAGTCGATTTGGCGACGTCAATGAAAGGCGAAGACGGCACCTTGAATCCGCATGCCCGCGGCAAGTGGCAAGCGCGCGAAACGCTGATCGCGACGCAGGTGGCGCTGAGTCTCGCGTTGCTGACCATGGCGGGATTCTGCTGGCGCAGCTATTTCCGCATTTTCAACGACGATCCCGGATTCGACACGCAGCACTTGATGCTTTCCGGCGTGGGATCGCGCGGGCTGAAGTACACACCGCAAGCGTCCGACGCATATTGGAAGACGCTCCTGGAACGCACCAACGGAGTTCCCGGCGTCGACAACGCCGCCTCCGCAAGCACCCTGCGCGGAGGGGAAATCGAAAGTATTCGCCTGCCAGGACAAGATGCGGAAGCCAACCGGCCCGCCGCGGTGATCAGCGTATCGCCCACGTACTTCGAAACGATCGGTTTGCAACTTTTGCGCGGGCGTTCGTTTTCACCGGAGGAAGCACGCCTTGCCAATCCCAACGTAGTGGTCATCTCCGCCAGGTTGGCGCAATCGCTGTGGCCGGGACAAGACGCGCTGGGCAAAACACTGGTGGCCGCCGCCGATCCCAAACGCACGTTGCAAGTGGTCGGCGTCGCGCCCGACACAAAGTCAGGACTCTTCTTCGACGCCGACTATCTCTTCTATCGCGTGCGCACTGGCGGCGACATGAGCGACACGCTGTTGGTGCATTTCCACAGCGATCCCGACAAACTCGCGGTCGCGTTGCGCAAGATCATTCGCGAACTCGAGCCGCAAGTCACGCCCGCGCCGCGCACTATGGCGTCGCTGATCGAATTCACCACCGACCACATTTGGAGGGCCTCGCGCGTAATCCTGATGCTGGCTTTGCTTCCGGTGATCATGTCGGTGATTTCGATTTACGGCGTGGCCTCGTTCGCCGCCGCGCAACGCACGCGCGAAATCGGCATCCGCATGACGCTCGGTGCCAGCCGCGCCACGGTGGTGCGGCTGCTGCTACGCTCGGTAGCCACGCCCATCGCCACCGGATTGGTCGCGGGCCTCACGCTGGCAATTGCCGTGTCGGGCGTGGTCACGCAAGCGTTGAAGGAAGCGCCCGTCAGGATCGACGCTCATGATCCTGTCGCATATTTGGGCGCAGGAGTGTTGTTGGCGTTCACAACGCTGCTCGCCGTGATTGGGCCGGCGAGGCGCGCGGCGTCCGCGGATCCGGCGCGGGCATTGCGTCACGATTAGCGCGAAGCGTAGGCAATGGGCCGGTGATTGGAACTTCAAGTGCTCGAAGCGCGTATGATAGATTGAGAACGCGCTATGCCGTATTGCATCCATTGCGGAAGTTCGATGGGAACGAGTGATCGCTTCTGCGCTCACTGCGGAGGTCCGCAAGCGGCGCCGCCCAGCACGCCACCGCCTCCGCCTGACGATCCAACGGCAACTCAACCGATCGGAACCGTACCGCCACCGGGCACAGCGCGCGGACCGCAAACCAAGCCGAACGTCGCGGCGATGCTGTGCTACATTCCCGTGGTCGGTTGGCTGGCGGCGATTTTTTTTCTGATCTCCGACGACTATCGCCGCGTTCGCTTCGTCCATTTCCACTCGCTGCAAGCGTTGTATCTGTGGGCCGCATTTTGGGTGGTTCGCATCTGCTTTGGTTTCACGTCCAATCTGTTTTTTGAACCGTGGACGATGCACTTCAACAGCAATCCGCTGGTCAGCACGCTACGAATGGCGATGCTGGTGATTCAAATCGTAGGCATCGTGAAAACAGTCAAGGGCGAACAATTCCATTTGCCGGTCGTCGGCGAATTAGCCGAACGATCGATGGTGTAGCCGAAATTGGCCGCACCCGCACTCGCTCCTCAACCTCAAACTCCGCGCAAGAAAGTCGGACTTCTGGCGCTGACGGCGATCCTCTACTTCACCGTGTCCGGTGGACCGTTCGGTTTGGAACCAGCCATCGGCGCGGCGGGCCCGCTGCTGGCAGTGGCGCTGATCGTACTCGTTCCTGTGTTGAGCGCATTTCCGACGGCCTTCATGGTGGCGGAACTGTCCGCGGCCATGCCTGTCGAGGGCGGATTCTATCGCTGGGTGGATCGCGCGATGGGTCGCGCGTGGGGATTTCAAGAAGCGTGGTGGAGTTTCATCTGCGCCTTGCCGGACATGGCGATTTATCCCGTGTTGTTCACCGCGTACGCCGATCAATGGCTGCATCTTTCGCGCATGGGAAAGTTCGGCGTGTCGCTGGCGGTGATTTGGTTCGGAACGGCGCTGAACATTTTGGGCGTGAGCGCGGTCGGAACAACGGCGGTGATCTCGGGCGTGCTGGTGATCGCGCCGTTCGCGGTTTTCACGGCGATGGGATTTCACGCGCCCGCCGGCGGCGCGATTGTTTGGAGCACGTCGCCCGCGACGCAAGGCGGATTTCTCGCCGCGCTCAGCATCGTTCTGTGGAATTACACGGGATTCGATAACTTGAGCCTGGTCGGCGGGGAAGTCGACAAACCCGAACGAAATTATCCAATCGCGCTGATTGGCGGGCTGGCGCTAATTCTCGCGACGTACTTGGGTCCGCTGCTGGCGGGATTGCGCTTGTCGCCGGATCCCGCCGGATGGTCCGAGGGCGTTTTTCCATCGCTCGCCAAATCGCTGCCGGGCGGCGCGACGCTCGCGGCGTGGCTGCTGGCCGGGGCGCTGGTGAGCACGTTCACGCTCTTCAACAGCTTGATGCTTTCCTACTCGCGATTGCCGATGGTGTTGGCCGAAGACGGATACTTTCCGCCATTCATGGCGCGCGTGAACAGCCGCGGCGTGCCGGTGGCGACGCTGGTGGTTTCCTCGCTTTTCTACAGCGTGCTGGCATTGCTGAGCTATCAGCGGCTCGCCGTGTTGTACGCGCTCGTCTACACGCTGTCGATTGTGCTGGAATTCATCGCCTTGTGGATCTTGCGGCGGCGCGAGCCGGACATGCCGCGGCCGTTCCGCGTACCGGGCGGCCAAGCGGGTCTTGTGTATACGGTGGTGGTGCCGCTGATTGTCTCCGGCGTTGTCGTGGGATCGACGCTGTGGGAAGGCGTGAAGGAACCGCAGTGGCTCGTGCTGGCGTTGGCCGCCGCGATTTCGGGATGGCCGGCGTGGTTGTTGCTGAAGGGTCGCGGGAAAATAGGGACGACTTCCGCCTAAGCGCCATCAAGGCGCGCTTCCAACTCCTCGAGCGTGCGTGGCCAGTCCGATCCCAAGAGGCGTGAGAGCGCGCGATCCGCCAGAAGCTTTCCGCCGGTCTGGCACGCCGGACAATAGTTCGTTTCATTCGCGGCATAGCGAATCCGCTGAATTTTTGTGCCGCATACCGGGCACGGTTGCTTGTATTTTCCGTGTACCGCCATCTCCGGCCGAAACGCCGTGACTTTTTCCGGAAAACCGCCGGCTCTCTCCGCACGCATGCGATCAATCCATTCCGTTAGCACCGAGCGAATCGCGTTGTGCAGGGCGGTGATTTGCGCTTCCGTGAGCCGGGTGGTCCAAGTGACCGGTGAAAGCTTGGCGCGATGCAGGATTTCGTCGGAATACGCGTTGCCGATTCCGCTAAACATGCGGGGGTCGGTGAGCGCGCGCTTCAACGTGTGGTTGCGCGACGTAAGCGCGCGCGCAAATTCTTGGGCGCCGGCGTTGAGAATCTCCAGTCCTCCAGGATTGAGCGTCCGCAATCCCGCTTCGCCGGCAACCACGTGGAGCGACGCGCGCCGCTGCGATCCTGCTTCGGTGAGCAGCAGCGATCCGTGCGCGAAATCGAGCGAGGCGAGACCGCGCTTGCCTGGAAGCTTCCCACCCGCCTTGGTCCAATGCAAGCGTCCGGCGATCATCAGGTGCAGCACGAGCCACAGGTCACCGTCCACGCCGATGGCGATGCGTTTCCCAACGCGGCGAATCGCGCGAACCACGCGTCCAAACGATTTTTCCAGGCGTGGATCAACCGTACGGAGTAAGAACGGGCTCCCCAAGCGCACGCGAACGAGCTCGCGACCGAGCGTGCGTTCTTCGATCGCTTCAACGTACGCGGTAATATCGGGAAGCTCGGGCATCGAGTGCAAAAACGAAAGCGGCCCCGTTTCCGGGGCCGCTCCGCTGTAGGACTTGTCTGTTTCTACTTCAAACTAACGATTTTTGTTATGCCTTAACGGTCGACTTCTTGCGCAAACGGCGGGCAGCCACCAAAAGACCGCTGCCGAAGAGCAACAGCGTCGTCGGCTCGGGCGTGTTCTGGCTCTGCGTCAACAGGGTAACCTGATTGATTGCAAAGTTCACGTCCGCACCTTCTGCCTGGTTAAAGCTGTATCCCGACAGTACGACCGTGCCGACACCGTACGGATCGTTGGTCGTGAAGCCGAAGAACACCGGATCGCCGTTGGTGTCGCTGTTGACCGTCACGTAGCCAAGGAGCTGCACGTTCGAATCGTTGTAGCCACTGCAAGGCAGATCGTTAGGGTCAGGGGTGGCGCAATCGTTGCTGGTGTCGTTGCCCTGATTGTCGGTCATTTGCTGGTCGAAGTAATCGTAGCACTGGATGTCCGGAGCTTCGGCCGTGGTGATGATCGCGGAACTGTTGTCGTTGCAACCCGGCGTGGCACCGTAGATCGCGAAGGTCACGCTGAACGGACCCAACACCGTCTGATTGAAGATGTTGGTTTGGTCCATCTGGATATCGAAGCCCACGCCCGTGATGATCGCGTTGGTGTTCGTTCCAGGAACCCAGCAAGCCGGATCTTGATCGTAGTTCGTGGTGCACTGGTGACCATGGCTGTCGATCCGGTTCGGGTCATAGTGAGCACCCGTCGTGCTGGTATCCCAGTTCATGCCCAACCCCTGACCGCTCAACGTGCCGGTCAGCAAGTTAGCGTACTGCTGGGTGGGCATGTTTCCGAACTGGTTGGTGATCGAGAGAAGATCCGTATTGTCACCGTTGTTCGGGAACTGCGCCGTGGAGGGCACTTGGCCGACCGAATAGCCCGTGCCGTTCACGCCACCGCCATACGGCGGATTCGGGAAGTTGCCAGCCGAGCCGGTGCCCTGACCAGGTCCGTTGTTGAAAAAGACCGGGCTGACGCTGTAAATGTTCGGGTTGCCGTTGGGCACACCATCGACAGGATTGACTTCCCAGTTGATCGTGTCCAGATACTGTTGACCCGACGCGGCAATGAAGCTCGGGCGGTCAGGCGTTGCAGGCGGATACGGGCCAGACTGCAACGGAAAGGAATAGGGGCTAGAACAAAAAGTGGTGAGCACAGGAGGCACAAAGGCTGGTCCCGAAGGCGTATATTGAGCTTGCGAATTGGTTCCGTACGAACCAAACGGGCTTTGCGAGCAGACGAGCGGACCCGCCCAAGCCACCATCGTTCCCAGTGTCACCAGTGCCACAACACCAACAATTTTAATCATTCTCTTCACAGACATGTCCTCCTTCAAACCAAGAAACATATAGTCCTACGCGGCTTAAATAAGCACGCCACATGCCAAACCATTAGGCCTTCCTAAGATGACTTCCGGTCGGATTATCAATCTGTTACAGGAAAACCAAGGGGGTACCCACCAACCCTTGCGCAAAGAAGTGCACAATTCGGGCAAAAGTGGGATAACATTCGGGGCTCCGGGGACCGCATGCCAAGCCCACTAGTACTACTAGAAGCGCGCGTGATCGCATGCGAAAGGTGTCCCCGGCTGAGGCGATATTGCAGCGAAGTCGCGAGCACGAAAAAGCGCGCCTTTCTTGAATGGAAATACTGGGGCCGCCCCGTGCCTTCATTCGGCGACCCGAAGGCTCGGTTGCTGATCATCGGACTCGCGCCCGCGGCGCATGGCGCAAATCGCACGGGACGAATGTTCACCGGCGATCGCAGCGGTGATTTTCTCTACGACGCGCTGCATCGCACCGGCTTCGCATCGCAGCCGTCATCGATGAGCCGCGAAGACGGTTTGAAACTCCACGATTGCTACATCACGGCGGCCGTGCGTTGCGCGCCGCCAGACAACAAGCCGTCGCCGGAGGAAACGAAAAACTGCGCGGAATACTTGCAGCGCGAATTGGAACTGTTGCGCCAGATTCGCGTGGTGGTGGCGCTGGGAAGATTCGCGTTCGACGCGTATTTGCGAATGCGTCCCATTCCCGGCGCGCGATTCTCCCACGGCGCATTCGCGCGGCCCGTTAACGAACGCTTGCCGGTATTGATCGCGTCGTATCACCCGAGCCAGCAAAATACGTTCACCGGAAAACTGACGATGGCCATGCTGGTGGACGTTTTCCGCCGGGCTCACGAGGCGCTGGAATTGCCGCCGGCGAGCCCGACACGCGGACCCCGGTGATATACTGCCGCGCAAAACTACATGCCCCAGGATCAAGCGCAGAATCGCGGACTGCCCGCCTTTTTTGGCGAATTGGGATACACGATCGTTTGCGTGATTGCGGTGGGCGCGGCCGTGGAGTTTCTTTCCTACCTCGCGATGGCGCACTTCCTCGCGCCGCAGCCGTTTTACGCAGGGCGCTGCCGCGGAACGGCGGGTGGAAAATGTCCCGCGATGCAAGAAGACGTCAACATCAATAGCGCCGGCAGCGTGTACGAGAAATATCCGTGGGCGGAGGATTTCTGGCGCGAGGAACACCAACATTGGCGTCAGGCGAAATTCCGGTTCCGTCCCTTCGTGGCTTGGGACAACGCCGCGTGGCAAGGACGTTACTGGCACTTCGATCGAACGGCCACCGGAATCATTCGCCGCACCGCGAATCCCCAAGCAAACTGCGCCACCACGGTGTGGATGTTCGGCGGCTCCACGATGATGGGACAAGGCTCGCCCGACGACATGACCATCGCGTCGTATCTGTCGAGTGAATTGAACGCGGCGCCGGGAACGTGCGTCACCGTGATCAACCGTGGAGTGGATGCTTACAACAGCAATCAGGAGACGATCCTGCTTCTGCAATTGCTGAAGGCGGGCGAACGCCCGTCGCTGGTGATTTTCTACGACGGCGTGAATGAAGCCGTGGTCGGATTGTGGACTGCCGATGGCTGGAACTCGCATGGCGATGTTCCGCGGATGCGCCAGCTCCTGGAGAACGCCACTCTCTCGTCGTCGGTGCGTTCGGTTCTGCTCGATTCCTACAGCGTGGCCTGCGCGCGCTGGTTTCTCGCGAAGTTCGCACCGGCGCCGGGCGCGTACGCCGCGAATCCGGCTTTGCCGGGGAAAATACTGGACAACTATGCGGCGAATATGCGGATCATTCGCATGATCGCCCGCGAATACGGCTTCCCGGTGGCGTTTTTCTGGCAACCGGATATCTACTTCGGAAGCAAGCCTCATGACTGGTTCGAGAACGGTGTGGTGAAAAATCAACCGGACAATGGTGGAGAATTCGCCGGCGTGTTTCGCGAAGCGGAGCGGCGCGCCGCGGCAGGTCCCGCGGCGGGCCAATACGTTTTTCTCGGGCACATCTTCGATGACGTGCGGGATCCGCTCTACATCGACACCTACCACATCGGGCCCGAGGGGAATCGCATGGTTGCGCGGAGAATAGCGGAGACGATTCGCGCGCCGGGATGGCTCGCGCCAAAGCCCTAGTCGTCGTCAAACTCCTGCGCCGCGGAAGGCCATAACGCCGGGGCCTGCTCCGCTCTCCGTAGAAAACAATTTCCGATCGCCAGCACTTCGATGTCGGTGCTCAGAAAACAGCGGAATGCGTCTTCCGGCGACTCGACGATGGGCTCGCCGCGCACGTTGAAGCTGGTGTTGACGATCACCGGACAGCCGGTGCGCTGTTTGAATCGCTCGATCAGCCGGTAGAAGCGCGGACTAGTCTCGCGATGCACGGTTTGCACGCGCGCCGAAAGGTCGACGTGCGTGACGGCGGGGATTTCCGAGCGCGGAACAGCTACGCTCGCCGTCAAGAGCATGTACGGGCTGTCGCAGGCCAGGTCGAACCAAGACGGCGCGTCTTCGCGAAGAACCGAAGGCGCGAAGGGACGAAACGATTCGCGGCGCTTGACCTGGGCATTGAGTTTTTCTTGCATGATGGACGATCGCGCATCCGCGAGAATCGAGCGGGCGCCCAGCGCGCGTGGTCCAAACTCCATGCGGCCCTGAAACCATCCCAGCGCTTCGCCGCGATCGATGGCGGCCGCGCAGGCGTCGAGCAACGCGTCTTCGTCGAGCGTCTCGAAACGCGCGCCGGCGGCGCGCAGGCGCCTTTCGATCTCGTCTTGCGAATACTCGGGACCCAGAAACGCTCCCTGCATCGCATCGGGTGAAGTAGCGTCCCTCGGTTGTTGCGCGTACAGGTGATAGCCAGCTAGCGCCGCACCGAGGGCGCCGCCCGCGTCGCCGGCGGCCGGCTGAATCCAGAGGCCGTCGAAGCAGCCATCGCGAAGGATTTTGCTGTTGGCGACGCAATTCAGCGCTACGCCTCCCGCGAGACACAAGTTCCGGCGGCCTGTCTCGCGCGCCAGCGATCGCGCCAGGCGCAAGACGATTTCTTCGAGCACCGCTTGGATCGATGCCGCCATATCCATGTGACGTTCGCCGAGGGGTTCCTCGGGACGCCGCGGCCGAGCGCCGAACAATTCGTCGAAGCGCGAGTTGGTCATGGTCAAGCCGGTGCAGTAGTCGAAGAAATCGAGATTCAGACGAAAGCTGCCGTCAGATTTCACGTCGATCAAGTTGTCGAGAATCGCGCCGCGGTACTTCGGCTTTCCGTACGGCGCGAGTCCCATCAATTTGTACTCGCCCGAATTCACGCGAAATCCGGCGTGATAGGTGAACGCCGAGTACAGCAGTCCCAACGAGTGAGGAAAATGGATTTCGCGGATGATCTCGATGCGCGATCCCGTGCCGAGAGCCGCCGACGTGGTGGCCCACTCGCCCGTCCCGTCCATCGTGAGAATGGCCGCCTCCTGAAACGGCGACGGAAAAAATGCGCTGGCCGCGTGACTCTGGTGATGTTCGGTGAACAAGACACGGCTTTCGAAATCGAGGCTTTGATCGCATTCCCCATCAATCGCAGCCAGTTCGCGGCACAACAAACTTTTTTGAAAAAGCTTCTCGCGAATCCACAAGGGCATCGCCTTGGTGAAAGATCGCAAGCCGCGCGGCGCCAGGGCCAGATACGTTTCGAGCAGCCGTTCGAATTTCAGAAAAGGTTTGTCGTAGAACGCAACGTAGTCGAGGTCGCGCAGGCGCAATTTGGCGTGACGTAGACAGGCCTCGACGGCATGGCGGGGAAAACCGGCGTCGTGCTTACGGCGGGAGAATCGCTCTTCTTGCGCGGCCGCGGCAATCTTGCCGTCGACAACTAAAGCCGCGGCGCTGTCGTGATAGTAGGCGGAAATTCCCAGGACGCGCATTGGGTCCTAGAAAATCGTGTAGATGAACGGCGCCACCGCGGGAGTCTGCGCGAGCACAAGGAGGCCGCCGAGCAGCGCCATCAGAACCAACAGAGGCGCCAGCCACCATTTCTTGCGCACGCGAAGGAATTTCCAAAACTCTCGCAGAAAGGACATCGCTCCCGCCTTCTAAAACTGATTGAGCATGTCCTCAGGCGCCGGCCCGGGAGGGACACGCGGAATCCAGTAAGACGCAGCGTTCTTATCAAAACGCCGCCTCAAAAAATCTTGACCCGCCGCGCGCAACAACAATCCGGCCGGAGTGATCACCGCGTAATACAGCACGGCCAGCACAATGGGATTCACGATGCGTCCCAGGACGATTCCCACGCGCGTCCACAGCGTATTCACCGGCCCCAGCAGCGACGGCCGCACGAACGCCATGAGCGCGACGACGCCCGCGCCCGCGAGACTAATGATTCGTCCCGCGCCGGCCGTACGCAAGCCCACGACCAACAGGACCGCCGCTAGCAGCAAACCGATCGTGCGATCCGACGATTTTCGGACGATCGTTTCCCGCGAGAAATCTTCGTGAATGCGCGGTTGGTTCACGCTGGCGATTCTAGCATAGCGGCGCCTCGAGCCGGCCACATCACGATATGATGGACCGCGAATGTTCCGCAAAGTTCTCATCTCCAATCGCGGCGAAATCGCCGTGCGCGTGATTCGCGCGTGCCGCGACTTGGGGATCGCGCCGGTGGCCGTGTATTCGGAAGCGGACCGGCGGTCTTGGCATGTGCGCCTAGCGGACGAAGCGCAGGCGATTGGTCCGGCACCCGCGCCGCAAAGTTATTTGCGCGTGGAGCAAATCATCGACGCTGCAAAACGCTGTGGCGCCGATGCGATTCATCCCGGCTACGGTTTTCTCTCGGAAAATCCCGCCATGCCCCGTGCCTGTGAAGCGGCGGGGATCGTTTTCATCGGGCCATCGGCGGAATCGATGGAAATGATGGGATCGAAAACAAGTGCGCGGCGAACCGCGATCGCCGCCGGCGCTCCCGTGACGCCTGGAACCGATCGCGGCGTATCCGGCGCGGCCGAAGCCGCGGAAGTCGCGGAGCGTTTCGGCTATCCCGCGATGATCAAAGCGGCGGCGGGCGGCGGCGGCAAAGGCATGCGGCTGGTGCGCACGGCCGCGGACATGGCGCCGGCTTTTCGCGAAGCGCAATCGGAAGCGATCAACGCGTTCGGCGACGGCGAAATTTACGTCGAGAAATACATCGAACGTCCCCGGCACATCGAAGTTCAGGTATTCGGCGATCGCCACGGGAACCTGGTGCATTTGGGCGAGCGTGAATGCTCGATCCAACGGCGTCACCAGAAAGTTGTCGAGGAATGTCCGTCGCCGTTTGTCGACGACCAGTTGCGAATGCGCATCGGCGAAGCGGCCGTGCGCATCGCCGGAAAAGCCGGATATTACAACGCCGGCACCATGGAATTCCTGATGGACGCGCAGCACAACTTCTACTTCATGGAGATGAACACGCGCTTGCAAGTGGAGCATCCGGTGACGGAAATCGTCACCGGACTCGATCTGGTGCGCTTGCAGATGCAGGTGGCGGCGGGCGATCCGCTGCCCTTCACGCAGGAAGACGTCCGCTGGCGCGGCGCGGCTGTGGAATGCCGAATCTACGCCGAGGATCCGGACAATAATTTCTTCCCGTCACCCGGAAAAATCACCGCGTACCGCACGCCCGACGGCCCCGGCGTGCGCCTCGATTCGGGCGTCTATGAAGGCTGGACGGTGCCGATCGAATACGATCCCATGATCGCGAAACTGGTGGGCTACGGCGAGAATCGCGCCGAAGCGGTGGCGCGATTGCGGCGCGCCCTCGGCGAAATGACGGTCGGCGGAATCAAAACGAATATCGGATTCTTCCTGCGATTGATGCAGCGCGGCGATTTTCTGGCGGGCGACATGGATACCGGATTCATCGAGCGCATGCTGGCGGAAGAACGCCGCACGCCCGGACCGGCGCCTGATGAAACGGAAGAAAAACTCGCGGCGCTCGCGGCCGCGTATCACGACAGCAAGCAAGCCGCGTCGCAACCCGCCGCGGCGGCTGCGCCGGAGAGTCGATGGAAGCGCGCGGCGCGCGAAGAATTACTTCGGTAACTTTTTCCTAAAGCGCCACAGCGACGAATGCATTTCCCAGCCGGAGGCCGTCAGCGATCCATTCGGCGTCCAACCGACGTTAAACGCGTCGCCCACATACGGCACCGTCAGTTTGTCCACTTGACCCGTCTGTGGATTCAAGATCGCCGGCTCGTCCCACCAGGAGTCGGGACGCACCACCGTGATCGCTAGGCGGCCGTCGGCGCGGATGGCCGTGGGCGCCAGCGACGCATTCAGGCGAAGGTTCGACTTGAAAGGAATTTCCTGCTCGCTTCCGCCATTCACGGGAACGCGAAACAAATGCGCGCCGTCGCTCAGATAGCGCAACACCACAACGTCCTGCCCGTTGGGATTCGGCGCGAGTGCGTCACCGGCACAGAGCTGGCGCGGTTCGCCGCCTTCCACCGCCGCGGCGTATACATTTCCTTGCGAGGTGAAAAAAATCGTCTTCCCGTCCGCCGATCCCGACATCGCCGTGACGCTTTCTCGCCCCACGGTGGCATCGAGCCGGCGAACGATTCGCCCGTCGGCGACCGACACCACGGCGACACCCCAGCTCTTGCGCGGCACATCGCCAACCTTGCCGATTCGGAAAATGACTTGACCGGGCCCCAGCGTTCCGATCGGCCCGCCGGTTTTTTCTTCGGTGTCGACAAACGGCACGGGATTTTTTCCCGGCGATCCCACCATCACGGTCTCGCGGCCGGCCACCGCCGATACGAAGATCACGCGGCCATCCGGAAGCGCCACGGGCGACCAATTGCCGGCGTAGACTTGCGCCACAAACTCAGGCGCGCCGCCGGTGGCGGGGAAACGCAGAACATCGGTGGGACGTTCCACTTGGTCGACGTAGATCGTGCCATCGGGCGCGGAGTCGATGCCGTTCATCGCCTTGGTGGCCGACGCGATCGGACGAAACGGCGCGCCGTCGAGTGGAATTTCCACCAGCCGCCTCAATTCGCCCAACCCTTCGACGGCCAGAAGCGACTTGCCGTCCGGTGTGAAATCCACTGAAGGTCCTGCAAAATTGAAACGCGGCGCGATCATGCGCATCTTTCCCGAGGCAAGATCGAACACTTGCGCCTCGACGTCCGCTTGGGGATTCGAGATCGGACGGCCAATGAAAACGAATTGCTTTCCGTCCGGCGACGCGCGAAAAGCGTTGGTGATCGGCCGGGCATCGAGCGGATCGAACTTGCCGCTGTCCGGGAAATAGTGAAAGATTTGGGCCTCGCGATTCGAGTTGAGGCGTTCCGCCAAAAACGTGCCGTCGGGTAGCGGCTCCACGAGGAGGGTTTTTTCGAGGAAAAGGCGCTCTTCTCCACCGAGCGCGGGAACCGAATACACTCCATCGGGACGCGTGAAATAGAGGCGCGATCCGTCCCGCGACCAGGAAACGAAATCCGCTTCGCCGTGCTTATCGTCGTGCGTGAGCACACTCCAATTCGCGGATCCGGGATGCATCAGGCCGACTTGACCGCGTCCGTTTTCCACGATGCAAAACGCCAAGAGCGATCCGTCCGGCGACGAGCGTGGACCGTACACAATGCCCGACCCCGTGAGTTGCACGCCCTCCCACTCCGCCGCGGGATGCCGTGACTGCCACCACTTCACACCGCCGACGCCCGCCGCGACGCCGAGAACAATCGCGATCACCGCCACGGCGGCGAGCGCGCTCCCCGCGATTCCCACTTGAGTTTTGGCCGGCTCGGGCACAGCGGCCACCGCGCCGCTTCCGGAAATCGCCGGCGTCAGCGAGCTGCCGGTAAGGGTTTGAATCGCGAATCCTAGATCGCTGGCGGATTGGAATCGCTGCTCAGGCGATTTTTCGATGCAGCGGCGGACCACCAGTTCGAGCGCGGCGTCCGCCAGCGGCGGCGGATCTTCCTTGAGGATCGCGTTGAGCGTTTCGATCGACGAGTCGCGCTGAAACGCGCGTGTCCCGCTGAGCATTTCGTAGAGCACCACGCCGAAACTAAAAATGTCCGAGCGGTGGTCGGCGGGTTTTCCGAGCGCTTGCTCCGGCGACATGTAACCGACTGTGCCCATCGCGATTCCCGGTGTGGTTCCTCCGGTTTTCGTTACGTCGCTTTCGGTTTCCTCGGCAACTTTCGCTAATCCGAAATCGAGGATTTTTACGCGGCCATCGTTGGTGATGAAGAGATTGTCGGGCTTCAGATCGCGATGCGTGACGCCCTTGGCGTGCGCGGCGGCCAGTCCCGCGGCGACTTGGCGCGCGTAGTCGAGGGCTTTTCGTCTGGGCGTGGGCAGCTCGTCGCGAAGCGTCCGCCCTTCCAGCAATTCCGTGACGAGATACGGCGATCCTTGATGCGTGCCGACGTCGAAGACCGCGAGAATGTTGGGATGATTCAGCATTCCCGTGGCGCGCGCTTCCTGCTCGAAGCGGCGCAAACGGTCGGGATCGCTGGCGAAGGAAGACGGCAGAACCTTGATCGCGACGTCGCGGCCTAGACGCGTGTCGCGCGCGCGATACACTTCGCCCATGCCGCCCGCCCCGATGGGCGAGAGGATTTCGTAAGGTCCAACACGCGTGCCAGGGTTCATCGAAGATTATTATAGCCACCCAGATACCGAGAACAGAGAGAAAGGCTCACCTTGTTTTTCTCGGTGTTCTCCGTGTGTTATGTCCTCGTTTGCCTTGGAGCCGCGGTACGATTTTCGACGCGAGTGGAGTCCGCTAATCTTCGCGCAACGCCGACGCCGGATTGACGCTGGCGGCGCGCCACGCCGGACGAAACATCGCCGCCAGCGACGCGGCGGCGAGAATCGCGCACACCATCAGGTAAGGAACGGGGTCGGCCGCACGCATCGGCACGGGCGCACCGCGAAGAGCAACGCTCAACCCAACGGCCGCGACGCCGGCTAACACAATCCCCACCGCCAGGCCCGCGGCAATGGGACGGAAGCCGGAATCAAGCACGCATCGCACGATGTCGAGGCGTCGCGCGCCAAGCGCCACGCGAATCGCCAACTCCTGCGCGCGCTGGCTCACGGCAAACGAGACAACGCCATAAACTCCCACCACGGCCAACAGCAAGGCGATCGATCCCAGCGCCGTAACCATGTTCGAGATGGTCTGAAATCGCGCGGCCAGTTCGTGAATTTCCGATTGCACGGAGGCGGGCGTGGCCATTTGCTCGGGATCGAGAGCGCGCACAACTTCCGATATTTGCCGCGAGACAATCGAGGCATCGCCGTGCGTCACGAC
Organism: Terriglobia bacterium; assembly: GCA_021325275.1. Lineage (GTDB taxonomy): Bacteria > Acidobacteriota > Terriglobia > JAJPHL01 > JAJPHL01 > JAJPHL01. Next base: position 26,246 of record JAJPHL010000059.1, read on the forward strand.
GACGAGATATCGGTAGCGCGACGCGGGCGCACCTCCCAATTGCTGCGCGGCCGGATTGGCCGCTGTCACCTCCGCCGAATCGACGCCGGGAATCGCGCTTACGCGCTCGACAAGCGCGCGCTCAAGCTTCTCGCTCGGTCCGCGCAGAGTCATGGCGATCGTTTGCGCGGCCTGGTCTCGCTGCTCGGCGGCGGCAAGACTCAGTTGCGCACGAAGAAACAAGGCGGCGCCGGTCACGAGCGTCACGCTCATCGCCACTAGCGCGCCCACCTGAAGATCGCGCATCTGCCAGCGCAATCGCGGGCGAAGAAACACCGGAGATTTCTTCAGCGCCGGCGACAAATCGGAGCGGAACGATTCGACACCCGGCCCCAGTCCCGCGAAACATGCGGCGACTAGCGTCGCGGCCGCCAGATACAGAAACGTTGACCCGTTCGGCGTGACCGGATAATACGGTGCGCGCCAGAAAATGGCGTGAAACGCCGCCGGAATCAGCCGCGTGAGAAACGCCGCCGCCCCGCCCGCGACGCCGGCGATCAGCAAACCCTCGGCCAGCAGCATTTGCACGAGCCGTCTGCGATCGGCGCCGAGCGCCCGTCGAATCGCGATTTCCCGCCGGCGCGACGAAGCGCGCGCCAGCAGCAATATCGTAACGTTCGAGCACGCCATTAACAGGATCGCGGCCATCACCACGCCAATCAGCGGAACGACGCCGAGCATCATCGTGCGTAGCGCGGGATGCTGCGCAAACGATCCGTTGGTGGCGAAGGCGCGGGGATGACCCGCGAGACCGGTCAGGATGCGATTCATTTCTTGCTCGACATCGCTCTTCGAATAGCCGGGGCGCATTCGCCCTTCGACAATCAACCAGGGAGTAGCGGGTTCCTGAAAAAAATCGCGCCCGGCGAACAAATCCGGCTGCGACGTATAGGGAACCCAGAGTCCTCCGCCGCGCAAGTTCCCCGAAAACTGCGCGGGAACCACGCCGACGATCGTATATAAGCGTTCATTCAGCCGAATCCGCGCGCCGACGATGCCGGGCGATGAAGCGAACCGGCTGCGCCACAGTTTTTCGCTGACGATCGCCACGCGAGGGTTCGTTCCGGCGCATTCCGGCGCGCTGAATAAACGGCCTTGCGAAGCGTGCTCCAATCCGTACAAATGGAAGAAGTCGCACGTCACCATCAGCGACAGCTCGAAGCGCGGATCGTCTTCCACGCGCGCCTGAATCACGCGCCACGCGGCAAAATCCGAAACCGTTTTCGATTGCGCTTGCATCGCACGGTAGGCGTCGAGCGAGGATGCCCACGGTTCGCCGCGATTCGGCGGACCATCCCTATAGTTCGTCAAGAGTTGAACGAAACTCGCCGGATCTTTCTCAACGCGTGGCCGAAACCACATTCCATCAAGCGCGGCGAAGACCGCCGTGCTGAGTCCGATGCCGATCAACAAGGTGATCGCGACGGTGATCGAGAGAACCGGATTACGCGCCAGGGAACGCGCGGCATAGCGAACGTCTTGCAGGAATTGCATACTTCTGAGGACGCCGGGGCGCCTGGAATGTTACCGGGTTCTACGGTTGCGTCTTCAAGAGTTGCACAATCTCGGCGGCGGCCTGGCGCGCCTTTTCATGTGCACCCGCTTCAAAGGAAATCGCGCCGACCGCCGGGTGTCCGCCGCCGCCGTAGCGCTCGCAGATGGTCGCGAGGTTGTGCATGCGCGGCGGATGGTTCCACGGGTTCGATCCCACCGAAATTTTCGTGCGATAACTCGATTCGGTGAGGCTTACCGTGTAAACTCCCTGCGGAAACAGGTCGTAAGGGATGAACTTGTTGTAGCCTTCCATGCCCGTTCCAAGAAGATCGAAGAAGATCACACCGTCGCGGCAACTGGCGTGCCCACGAATCACGTCGATGGACTCCAGGTGCGCTTGATAGAGCGGCTGGAAGCGGGCTTGAATCGACGGATCGGCGACAATTTCGGCCAGCGGCCGGCTCGCCAGCATGGGAATCAGGTGCGGCAGAAACGTGGCGTCGTTGGTCGCTTCGATCGTCAGCGTCAGTTTCATGGCCGGCGCTTCCATCCGCACGGCAGTGGCGGAATCGGGATAGAGCGCGCCGTCGATGATGTCGGCCCAGTGGATCAAATCGTCCAGGTCGGGCGCGTGAAATCCGAATTTCTGCGCCGTGACGGTGGCAATAAACTTGGTGCACGATTTGAACTTGGGATCGAAGAACTTTTTACCCGACACATCTCGCGCGAAATGGGCTTGGTCGTCCGGCGAAAGAAACGCGCTTTGATGGTGGTCGAACCACCAGGTGAGGCGATCGCTCGGCGTGTACTTGAAGTCGACGATGGCGTTGGCGTCGCCGTCGAATTCCGACTCGTCGAAGAGTTGCGACGCCTTATGCGCGAGCCCCGTGTAGTGGAATTCGGCTGACGGATCGATCTTGGCGCGGAAGAAACGGCTGAAAACGGCCGCCGAACAGGCGCCATCGAAACAACGATCGTGGAAGAATACGCGAACTTTCATCGGGAAAACATTTAGAAGTATCGCATCCCGGTGGCCGAAGCAAGGAAAAACGAGCCCCGCCCGAAATGTGCCCAGCCTCTCGGCCTGGGCGCGGCAACTCCGTCATGATGGCGATTCGGGGAAGAAACGTAACACTCCCCCCTTATGTCTAACCCAGTACCTAAAATGTATCCGTAGAAGCATGCAACACTTCGGTTCTGGACTCAGGCGTGCTATTTCATTAGAGAGGTCTTAGTCTCGGTAGGAGAACTGTCGGTAATCTGACGATGAACGGGATTCCCAATCTCTCGAATCTGGCGCCGGTTGATGAGTCCAGCGACCGCACACAGCGGCGGGCTCACGTCCTGGAGTTGGTGTACGAGGTCACCCGTGCCATCAACTCGTCGCTGAACCTCGATGAAGTCACCGAGTTCATCTATCAAGGATTCCGTCGCATTCTTCCGGCCGACAATTTCTACATCGCCATCGTCAAGGGCGCCGAGATCGACTTCGTGCTGGAGGTGGAAGATCGCCACCGCCGCCAGCCGCGCACGCGGCCTTTTGCCGCGGGGCTAACCGAATACCTGTTAGGCACGCGCCGGCCGCTGTTGATCCCGCGCAACTTCGAGCGGGCTTGCCGCGGCCTGGGAATCAGTTTCGTGGGACGTCCGGCGGCGTCGTGGATGGGCGCGCCGATGGTGTTCCGCGATCGCGCCGTGGGCGTGATCGCCACGCAGAGCTACGATCGCGAAGATCTGTTCGACGCCGAGCATCTCTCGGTGCTGGAAAACCTGGCCAGCCAAGCGGCGGCCGCCATCGAAAACGCGCGGCTCTTCCAGGAACTGAAAACTTCCTACCAGGACTTGCAAGCGACGCAGCAACGCTTGCTGCAATCGGAAAAACTCGCCGCCGTGGGACAGTTGATCAGCGGCATCGCGCACGAGTTGAACAATCCCCTGACGGGCGTGGTCGGCTGGAGCCAGTATTTGCTGGGACAAACGCTGCCCGAGCCGGTGCGTACGCACGTCGCCACGATTAGCGAGCAGGCGCAGCGGGCCACGCGCATCGTGCAAAACTTGCTGACGTTCTCGCGCCAGCATAAGCCGGAAAAATCGAGCGTCTCGCTGAACGACGTGGTGGAGAAGACGCTGGCGCTGCGCGCCTACGAGTTGCGGGTGAACAACATCGAGGTGGACAGCCGCCTGGCGCCTGAGACGCGCACCATCTGCGCCGACGCGCACCAGATCCAGCAAGTCATCCTGAACCTGATCATCAACGCGGAACAAGCGATGCTCGGCCACAAGCGCGGCGGACGATTGGCGCTGGAGACGCGGCCGGGCGAATCCGGCGTGCTGCTCACAGTGTCCGACGATGGTCCGGGCATCGGGCCGGATTTGCTCAAGAAGGTTTTCGATCCGTTCTTCACCACCAAACCCGTAGGGCAAGGCACAGGGCTCGGGTTGAGCATTTCCTACGGAATCATTGAAGAACACGGCGGACGAATCTGGGTGGAATCGAAGGCCGACTCGACGCCGACTTCCGTCATCGAGTTCGACGGCGCGACGCGCCCGCAAGGTCCCGGCGCGACGTTCTACATCTGGCTGCCGTGGGAAGCGCGGCGTGAAACGCCTGTGGAAACTCCGGCCGTCGAAACTGCGGCGCCGCTCTCCGCGCAGCGTGTGCTGATCGTCGACGACGAAGAAAGCGTCCGCGAGTTATTCGCCGCGGTGCTCGAGCAAGATCCGTTGACGGTGGACATGGCGGCCACCGGCGAGGAAGGCTTGCAGCGCGCGCTGGCCCGGGAATACGATTTGGTCATCACCGATCTCAAGATGCCGGGACTGAGCGGTAGCAGTTTCTACGACGAACTCAGCGCCCGGCTCGACGGCCGTATCCCGCGGTTCATCTTCATGACCGGCGACATCCTGGGCGCGGAAACGCAATTACTGCTCGACCGCACGCATTCGCAGTGCATCCTCAAGCCGTTCGATATTCACCAGGTGCGGGCGGCGATTCATCGCGCGCTACCGGGAGAAAAAGCAGCATCAACCACAGCGTAACGGCGGTCAGTGCGGGAATCAGCCGCAGACTTTCTCCGTAATACGGCAACAGATACGGCAACGGCGAAATGGCCCACGCCGCGGCGATCGTCCGCGCGCGTGATCCGGAAAACGGAACGGCCAAGGCGACGGCCAGGAACAGCAATCCACAATCGTAAACGTGCGCGTGCATGCTGGCGAGGAGCGCGGTAACGGCGGCGAGGGCGAATTGCTCGGGAAACGGCCGGCGGCGCGAAACGATCGCGCCGATGATCAGCACGGCGAACGACGCGAGAATCGCCCAGCGCGTCGGCGACACCAGCGCGTACAGATTGGGCATGCATTCACGGCATGGCATCACCGCGGCAGCGTTGAGGCCGGCGGGGAGAAGTGTGAGGTAAGCGCCCAAGCTACCAAGCTGAGGATAAATCATGATCGCGGAGCCGACGGCGAATCCGGCTAGCGCACGCCACTCCCGGCGAATCGCCAGCAACAAAATAAAAGCGGGCAGCAACTGGAACTTGACCGTCAGGAATGCCAGGAACAGGCCGGCGGGAAGCGGCCTCTTGTTTTCGAGCAGGATAAACACGCTGACGAGCACCGCCAGCAAGAGAAGACTATCTTGACCGACTAGCAGGGAAACGATCAGGGGCGTGAAAATCGCCAGCAAGAGCGCCAGCGCCGGCTCTTTGCGACGCGCGGCCAGCCACCAGCCAAACATGAATCCAGCGACTGCGTTTTCCGTCAGCCACACGCCCGGCCACGGCGCGATTGTGTAGAACGGTGGGCGTATCGATGGAAGTTTGCTGGGCAGACCGGCCATCACCGCAAAGTCGAGTAGCGCGGGACCTCCGTGCTCGTAGTGCGAGTACGCGATCCACGAACAAAGAATCAGGCTGAAAGCGAGGGCGAGCAGGCAGGTGGCGCGGAGAATCGCCATTGGGAGTGCGGCTACTGGCTCGTCGCGAAATATCCCTTGCGGGCGCGTACTTTCACGCCCCTGCGCAGCGACACCACTTCAATGCGATGAAACTGACCGTCCCGCGGCGTGTCCGGCTTGAACACCAACGCATACTGGCTGCGCAATTCCAACGTGATGTTCTGGAACGACGTGGTCATGTCCTGCAAGTGAAATGGAAAGAACGAGCGTCCGCCGGTCTCTTCGGAAAATCGCTTGAGGATTTTGTCGCCCGGCATTTCGGTTCCCGAAATGTTTGTGCCGATGGTGAAGATCACCGCTTCGGCGCGCTGCGCCATAGCCAGCGTTTCCTCGCGGCTGGCGCGGCTGTTGTTGTCGTCACCATCGCCGATGACGATCAGCACGCGCCGCACACTCACGGGATCGTTGGAATGGAGAAACTTGTCGCGCGACGCCTCGTAAATCGCGTCGTAGAGCGCCGTCCCGCCGCCGGCCTTCAGGCTGCGAATGCCGCGCGTAAGCGACTCGATGTCGTCGGTGGAATCCTGCACCAACTCCACGTTGGTGTCGTAGCTCATCAGGAAAACTTGATCGGTTCCCTTGCGGATGATCGAACGCAGAAACTCGATGGCCGCCTCCTGCTCGAACTTGAAGCGGTCGCGGATGCTGTTGCTGGTGTCGACAAGCAATCCCACACGCAGCGGCAGGTCGGTTTCCCGGATGAAGTCGACGATTTGCTGGTTGCGCTTGTTGTCGGAAACCTGGAGGTCCGCCTTTTCCAGATCGGTGACAAAATGATCGCGGCGATCGGTGGCCGTGAACAGCACCGGCACACGCTCGACTTTCTCGCGGATGATGATGTCGGACTGCTGGCCGGACGGCGGTTGGTTTACCGGCTGCTGCGGTTGCGCCGGCGGCTGCGTCTGCTGTTGTGGCGGAGATTGCGCGACCGCGAAAACGGCGACGGCGACGACCACGCCTCCACACCAGCGAAAGAGCCATTTCCTCATTGGGGCGATTATATCACCGCGGCCGATCACCCGAATAATCGCGGAACGGCGCCAGCAACAAATGCCCGGGCCGCAGCGACTCCTCGGCGTTCACTTCACGCACGCCAAACTCGACCTCCGAATGTCCGCGCAGCGGCGTATCGAGGTACGTTCCGAAGAGCCGATCCCAGCATACAAACACCGTGCCGAGATTCCGTCCTTGATCGGGATCGTCGATGGAGTGATGAATGCGATGAATCTGCGGCGTGATGAAAACCAGACGCAGAGGCCGTTCCAACCAGGATGGAAGCTCCACGTTCATGTGCGCGATCATGCCCACGATCATCGCCAGTAGCCGGTCAACCACCACGGCCAACGCGGGAGGCGCGAAAAACCACACCACCACCGTTGCGGCGGCCACTTGCATCGCGGTGTCGAGCGGATGAAAGCGCAGATCGTTGGTGAAATCGAAATCGTGATCGGAGTGGTGAACCAGATGGAGCCGCCAAAGCCACCCGAACGCGTGCTGCGCGCGATGATTCACGTAGCGCACGAAATCCAGAATCAACAACGTCGCGACGAAGCTTACGATCCAAGGAATTTCCGGGCGGCTCAATAGGCCGGTGGCGCCTTGGCGCTCGGACGCCATGGCAATCGGCAACAAGTGGGCCAGACGAAACAGGCCGAGACCGATCAGGTAAAGCCCCAGGTGAGAAAACCAACGGCGAGGCGTGGACAGGCGGAGTTGCCGCCACGGAGCCACCGTCTCGGCGATTGAGAGGATCGCCACGAGCGCAGCGAAGACCCAAAGCGTGTTAGCGGACAGGCGCTGGGCCCACTCGATCAAGGTGCTACTTTTTCTTGTTGGCGCGGACGATCAGCACGGCGCCGCCGATCAATCCGAAAGCGCCGGCCACGCCCGCGGGACTCAACTCAGGAGCCAATGGCGAGCAGCCAGCGTGTAGGGAAGACGCCAACGATGCGACGAAGAGAAACGATGCTGCGAGTTTTGCGAGTTTCATAGGCTTACTTTTTCTTGTTGGCGCGCACGACCAGCACTACGCCGCCGATCAAACCAAATGCGCCCATTACTCCGACCGGATCAAGCTCAGGCGAGGTGACGCCGGCGTGCAGTGAAGTAGCGAGAACCATGACGAACATCAAGGAAGCAGCAGCGACTTTCAGCGATCTCACTAACCCTCCCACACAGCGTACAGATGAAAGCGAAGATACCACAAGCGCTACCACAAATACCACGCGTTTTTGGCGATCACCCAGGTAGCGAGAAGAGCATTGGCCGTGGCGTGCGCGGCCACGGCTTCTCCGATGCGTCCCCGCCGCAACATGGCGGCCGCGAACAGCAATCCGGCGAGGGTACCTTCCACCCAGCGGTCGCCGTGCGTCAGCCCGAAGATCAACGACGACGCACCGAGAGCCACCCAAGTGTACCGTCGGAAACCGACGCGCTCGAAATCGGCGCTTTGCAGCCGGCGCAGCGCGTATCCCCGAAACGCCAGTTCCTCGGCGATCGGCACGGTGATGGTCGCGCCGGTCACGCGGAAAATCATCCACAGCCATCGCCTTCCCGGAGCGAGCGCGGCGAGCGCGGCACCCAGTGCGTGCCCCGCGTCGGCGGGCGGCGCGCGAAACGTTACGTCGCGCGCGATCCAGATCGCGAACACGATCGCGCCGAGGATCACGCCGAGCGGGCCGAATCGCCAGTCGAGTTCGCGATAGCGGCGGCGATAGGTCCACAGGACCGCGCCCACGGCGAGCACTCGTAACGGATAGAGCCAATCGAAGTCCGCGGATGCGGCGCGCGTCAGGATCGAGACCGCCAGGATCGCCAGCAGCGGCACGAGGAAAACGGCCGTGGAATTGTCTGCGCCGAACGCGGCTGATACGTTCGAAGTTTCCGGCGACGGCGCGTAGCCGCCGGCCGCCGCCACTTCGCTCCGCAACCAACGCGATTGCGTAGCCTGCACCAGCCCCAGCGCGACGCACGTGAAAAAGATCCAGCCGGCGCTCGAGTGAAATCCGCCCACCGCGATCTTCGGCGCGCCGGCGTCGCCGATCAGGATTAAGGCGACGAGCCGCACGGTGTTCAGCAAGTAGATCAGCACCACGCTTGCCGGCAGCAGCAGCAGGCTTCGCGGGAAACGCATTTCCTCGCGGAAAAAAAAGAGCCATGCCGCGCCGAATACCAGGATCAAGGAAATGCCTTCCATTCCCGTGCAGCCGTAGCCGATTTGCACGCGGAAGTTCTCGGTGCCGATTTGCCAATGGTCGATATCGGTCCGGACCGAGTGACCCAAAAGCATGAGCAGGCCCTTGACCATCGCGAAGGTGGGATGCAACCCGGTGAGCCAGATGGTGGCGTCAACGTCGAGCGAGGTTTTGGCGTGAACAGCCCAGTCGCTGAGCGCGCCTACCGCGGACGCGTACAACCACAACCAGCCAGTTCGCTGGAGAAGAGTGCGAATCGCGGAAAACGGAAGAAACGCCAGAACGCCGCACACCGCGGCCCCGGCCACCGCCGCATACCACGCAAACATCAACGCCACGCCGGCCGCAAAGCCGGGTTCCCCGTGAATCAACAGCCAAGTGGACCCGATGACGACGCCGAGCGCCGCGGCATGCACCGTCAACAACGCGAAGTTCACGCGCATGGCGGCGAGATCGCGCAAACAATCGCTGAAGGCATCGGGATACTTCAGCGCGCCGGCGATCACAAAGATCGCCAGTCCGACGACGATCCACTGGAAAACAAATGACGCACCCACGCGAGCGCGCAAGTTCATGTAAAAGCCCGTCGCTTCCAGGAGAAATAGCGAGACGGGTAGAAACAGGCGCGGAGTTACGAAGGAATTTCGCAAACTACGGTAAGAAGGCCGGGCCCGCGGCGATCCCTTGGGGGAAATCGCCGCCGGCCGGAATGGTCTAGCGCTTACGGCTGCGAAGAACCAGCAGAACGCCGCCCAGGAGCAAGCCAACACTGGCGACGCTACCCGGATCGAGCTCCGGAGTAAGGACGAAGGCCAACAACGCCTGGGAAGAGCCTGCCACCAGCATCAGCAGACCCGCCGCTTTCATCAGCTTCATTTTTGTGCACCTTTCGAGCGAGAGTGAGTCTCCAACAAAAGAGACGCGCCACAGTTTAGCGTTTCCGGCTGCGGATGACAAGCAAAACACCGCCCAGAAGCATTCCGATGCTGGCGACGCTGCCCGGATCGAGCTCCGGAGTCACCGGAGTCCCAAACAACGCCGAAGAAGCCCCTGCCACCAACATCAGTAAACCCGCCGCCTTGATCAGTTTCATTTTTATGACCACCTTTCGAGGAGAATCTAACGCTTCTGGCTGCGGATCACAAGCAAAACACCGCCCAGAAGCATTCCCACGCTGGCGACGCTGCCCGGATCGAGCTCCGGAGTCACCAAAGTCGCGAACAATGCCGAAGAAGAGCCTGCCACCAGCATCAGCAGACCCGCCGCTTTCATCAGCTTCATTTTTGTGCACCTTTCGAGCGAGAGTGAGTCTCGAAAAACGAGAAGCTCAAAGTAACACAGCGACTCGCCACGCGCAAGGTTTCTTGCATGTCTAAAAACGATGCGGCGAAGTAGGACCGGCAACCTTGCCTGTCCCAGTTTTCGAAAGACGATTCAACAAACTGCTAGCGTTTGCGGCTACGGACCACCAGCAAAACACCGCCCAGCAGAAGGCCGACGCTAGCTACGCTACTCGGATCGAGCTCCGGTGTAGCAGGAAACGCCATCAAAACTGCGGACGAACCAGCTACCAGCATCAACAATCCTGTGAGTTTCATCAGTTTCATTTGGGGGCCTCGGTGATCGAAAGTTGGTCTCGCAAACGCGAGAAGCGCCAGCCTAGCACAGAGGCATTTGGAGGCAAAGGATATAATTGAGATATGCAGGTTTCGGCATCTTCCGCCGGATTCACTCCGGCCAGCGTCGCGCCGGCGATCAGTTATCAGGAACTGATGCGCAAGGTGCAACTCGCGCGTCCCAAGGAAGATCTCGACCTGCTCCGCCGCGCCTACGAGTTTTCCGCCCGCTATCACAGCATGCAAGTGCGCGCGTCGGGTGAGCCGTATCTCTCCCATCCGCTTGCGGTGGCGCACACGCTGGCCGACATGAAGCTCGACGTGGTGTGCATTTCTACCGGATTGCTTCACGACGTCGTCGAAGACACCGAAGCCGATGCCAGCGTCATCAAGAGTCATTTCGGCCCCGAAGTCGCGCACTTGGTGGAAGGCCTTACCAAGCTGAGCAAACTCGATTTCCAGAGCGCCGAAGCTCGCCAAGCCGAAAACTTTCGCAAGATGATGCTGGCGATGGTCGACGATGTTCGCGTGATCCTGGTGAAACTCGCCGACCGCCTGCACAACATGCGCACGCTCGAGCATGTGTCGCCGGAAAAACAGGAGCGCATCGCGCGCGAGACCATGGACATCTACGCGCCGCTGGCGCATCGCCTGGGAATGAGCAAGATCCGCGGCGAGCTCGAGGACTTGGCGTTCCGTTATCTGGAGCCGGCCGCGTATCAGGAAATCGCCAAGGCGCTGGAGAAGAAACGTAAGGTCAACGAGGCATTTCTGGCGGAAGTCGCGGGCGTTCTCGACGCCACGATGAGCAAGCACGACATTCCGGCGCGTCTGGAGGCGCGCGTCAAACGCGTCTTCAGCATCCACCAGAAGTTGCGCCGCCAGCGGATCACCATCGATCAGGTGTACGACTTGCTGGCCGTGCGCATCATCACCGAAACGCTCAAGGATTGCTACGCGGCGCTTGGCGTGATTCACAACTTGTGGCGGCCCGTGCCCGGACGCATCAAGGATTTCATCGCCATGCCGCGGCCGAATCTCTACCAATCGCTGCATACGTCGGTGATCCACGACACCGGTGTTCCGTTTGAAGTGCAGATTCGCACCGCGGAGATGCACAAGACCGCGGAACTCGGCATCGCCGCGCACTGGCGCTACAAAGAAGATGGTCCTGGCGCGACCAAACCCGCGACCAAAGACGCTCTCGACGAAGATCAGCGGATCGCGTGGCTGCGCCAAATCGTGGAATGGCAGCTCGACGTGCAGGACCCCGGCGAGTTTCTCTCCACGCTCAAGGTCGATCTGTATCCCGAAGAGGTTTACACGTTCACGCCCGCCGGCAAGGTGATCATTCTGCCGCGCGACGCCACGCCCGTGGACTTCGCGTACGAAATTCATACCGGCGTGGGACACGCCTGCGTCGGCGCCAAGGTCAACGGACGCATTGTGCCGCTGCGCTATCACTTGAAGAACGGCGACATCGTGGAAATCCTCACGCAGCAAGGCCACGGTCCCAGCCGCGACTGGCTGACGATCGTAAAAACGTCGAAGGCGCGCAATAAGATCCGCCAGTGGATCAACACGCGCGCGCGGCAGAAGGCGCTGGAACTCGGCAAGCGTTTGCTGGAGAAAGAGGCGCGGCGCTTTGACGTAAACCTCAAGAAAATCGAGGAAGCCGTGTATCAAACGGCCACCCAGGATTACGGCTTCCACAAAATCGACGACTTGATGGCGGCGGTCGGCTTCGGCAAGTATTCGGCGCGGCAGGTTTTGACAAAACTCTCGCCGCAGCCGTTGAAGGAACCCGAGGAGCCGGGGAAAATCGTCGCCACACTCAAGCAAGCCTTGGGCATTTCCAGCGACGGCGCGATTGTAGTGGCCGGCTCCAACGACTTGATGACCTATCGCGCGAAATGCTGCAACCCGATTCGCGGCGAACCGATTGTCGGCTACATTACGCGCGGCAAAGGCATCGGCGTTCATGCCAAAACGTGTCCTAACGTCGAGAACCTGATGTACGAGGCCGAGCGGCGTATCGACGTGGAATGGGCGCGTACCACTGAAGATACCTATCCTGTGAAGCTGATCGTCTACACGGATGAGCGTCCAGGTATGCTCAAAGAGGTGACGCAAGCGATCTCGGACGGCACCAACATTCGCACAATCGAAGCGATGGTGGACGAAACCGACCACAGCGCCACGATCGAGCTGATCCTGGACATCGCCGACATGAAGCATCTCGACCGCGTCCTCGGCGGATTGAAGCGCATCAGCGGAGTTCGTGACATTGAGCGCGTCTTGAAGCTATAATCGAACGCAAGGTCCCACCGCGCCGGGTGCCGTACGTCTAGCATTTCCTGGAAACCCAGGAGAAAGAAAGTACATGCCTACCCGAAACGCGCTTTCACGTTTCATATTACCCGTCATAGTCTTAGCTTTGTCGCCGTCCGTTTGGGCGGTGAATCCTTCTTTTCTGACCACGGGCCTGGCGCGCAACGTGCGCGCCGAAGGTCTGGCGGAACTGGCCGGCACGATCTCGCTAACCGTCAACAACTCGGGCGCGACGGTGGCCGGCGGCTCCTCGATCGGCATCACGTATTCGGCGCCCGTCTCGGCCACCGCCAGCGACGATGGCTCGAACAAGGCGCTCAGCTGCACGCTGGGCGGCGTTACGGGAGCCTGCCCATCCGACATCACGGCAACGCGAGCGGGAAACTCTATTTTCATCGGCTTCAACTCCACTCGTTCTTTGTCCGTCGGTGACGGCGTGGCACTCAATCAAGTGCGCCTAAACATCACCGCCGTGCCGGCGGGTACGCAGCAAGTGACCGCGCAGATTTCCGGCGGCGGAAATTTCTCCGTCTCGCAATCGACGATCACGGTGGTGAGTTCCATCCAGACTTCGTTGAACACCAGCGCATCCTCGGTGACCCCCGCGGCGAGCGGTGCCTTTGCTTGCACGACACCGGGAACTACGGCGATGGCTTTTAGCGTATCGGTGACGGAAAACTTCGCCGGCGCGTTCTCCACCGTCGCGCAGGAGGGCGGCGCGGGCGTGGCGACGGCCACGAGCGGCGGCAATCTCGAAGTGGTGCTGACGAATGTGCCCGCGGGCGTCACGATCACGCCGGTGAGCACCACGGGCACCACGAGCGCGTTGACATTGGGCGCCTTGCCTGCCGCCAGCACGTCGACGGGCGGCACCTTGACGTTCTCCTTTCCGTTTTCCGCCGTCAGCACGGGGAGCGTCGGGACGGCCGTGGTGAATTTCAACGCCGGATTCACCAGTCCCATCCCTTTGTCGGCGCTGTCGGCGTCGGCGGTGACGGCGCGCGCGCGTTTGGGCCCGATTTCATCGGCCGCCGTGAGTCCGCCCAATATCGTTTCGTTCGTCGACAACACGGCCGCCACCGGCTCGGTGTTTCGGATCGTTCCGTGCAATTTGTCGATTACAGGAACCGTGAATCCCGTGAAGTTCCAGACCGCCGCGGGATCGGGACCGGTGGCCGTTGTCGGCGCGGAGTTGTATGAGGGACAAGCCAATGTCGCCGCGTACGCCACGACCATATCGACCAGCAGCGGCGGCAACTGGCTTTCCATCGCGCCGTCCTCGGGAACGACGCCAACTGATTTCACGGTGACGTACGACGCCACGAATCTCACTCCTGGCACATACACCGGGCAAATCATATTTAGCGCGGTGGGCGCAAATCCGACCACGCTCACGGCGCAGTTCACGATTGTCTCGCCGAATCCGGTGATTTCGTTGAACCAAACGGCGTTCACTTTTAACGCCCTGACCGGCGCATCGAGTCCGCCGACCCAGAGCACCGCGCTGAACAACAGCGGATCGGGCACTCTGAATTGGACGGCCACGCCGGCCACCACGTCGGGAGGAACTTGGCTCAGCGTTTCGCCGACGTCCGGTTCGGGAGGCGCGATCCTCATCATTTCGGTGAACAGCACGGGACTCGCCGCCGGACAATACACCGGCACGATTCTCGTGGCGGCCACCGGCGCAACCAACACGCAGACGATTTCGGTGACTCTGACCGTCGCGTCATCGCCGATGATCGCGCTTTCGCCGACATCGCTTTCGTTTGCGTCGGCGGTAGGCGCGAATCCCGGTACGCAATCGATCCAAGTGAGTAACTCGGGCGGCGGGACACTCGGCGTCACGGTCGCGGCGTCGACCCTAAGCGGCGGATCGTGGCTCAGCGTCACTCCGACCACCGGCACCGCGCCGCTGACACTCACCGTCACCGCGGCCGCCAGCGGTTTGGCGGCGGGCAACTATCAAGGCACGATCACCGTGACCACCACGGCGGCTTCCGGTGCGACGAATAGTCCGCAAACCGTCAACGTGACGCTCGGTGTCGGTACGCCGCTGATCAATGCGGGCGGCGTGGTGAACGGCGCATCGTACGCGGCGAACGCTTCGGTGACGCCCGGATCGATCGGCACGGTCTTCGGCCAGCGGCTTTCGGCCAACACCGCCACCGCGCAGACGTTGCCGCTGCAAACCACGCTTGGTGGCACGCAAGTCTTTCTGAACGGGACAACTGGAACGGGCATCGCGTGCCCGTTGTTCTACGTCTCGCCGACGCAGATCAACTTCCAGATGCCGGTGGAATCGACGGCGTCCACCGCGACCATCACCGTGGTTTCAGGTGGGATCGCCGGACCACCCATCACCGTTCCGACCGGCTCGATCTATCCCGCCATCTTCACGACAAACGGCGGCGGCACCGGGCCGGCAGCCGCGCTAAACGCCAACTTCTCGGCGAACGGCTCGACGAATCCCGCGGCGGCGGGCAGTGGAGTTTCGCTGTTCGTCACGGGTCTCGGCGCGACGAATCCGGCGGTGGCGACGGGACAAGCGGGCGCGTCGGCGGCGCCGCTCAACCAAACCGTGGCCGCTGTCACCGTAACGATCAACGGCGTATCGGTGACGCCCTCGTTCTCGGGACTCGCGCCCGGCTTCGTGGGACTCTATCAACTGAATGTGACGATTCCGCAAGGCACGGCATCGGGTCAAGCGAATGTGCAAGTGCTCGCCAACGGCGTCACGAGCAACACCGCGCAAATCTCGGTGAAGTAGGACAGGCGTCCCTGCCTGTCGCGGCAACCGCCAGCACGAAAGGTGAACTAAGATAGAAGTTCACCTTTCGCCATGCATCTTTTTGAACTCACGCGCCGTTTGGTGGATATCGATTCCACCACCGGCCAGGAAGCCCCAGCCGCGCAATTCGTCGCCGACTATTTGCGCGGCTCCGCCTTTCCGCCCGACACTCTCGAACTGGAAGACGCCGCCCCTGGACGTCCCAACGTTTTTGCGGCGTGGGGACATCCGCGCGTAGTCTTCTCGACGCATCTCGATACGGTCCCGCCGTTTTTTCCTTCACGCGAAGACGATTCCACGATTCACGGGCGCGGCAGTTGCGACGCCAAAGGAATCGCTGCGTGCATGATCAAAGCGATCGAGCGTCTGCGCGGCGAAGGCCTCCACAATCTCGGACTACTCTTGTTGGTAGGCGAAGAACGCGATTCCACCGGCGCGGCCTTTGCGAATCAACACCCGCGCGGCAGCGAGTTTTTGATCAACGGCGAGCCGACCGAAAACTTGCTGGCGCTCGGCAGCAAGGGTTGCTTGCGTGTTGTGCTCACCGGTCGCGGACGCATGGCGCATTCCGCGTATCCGCACCTGGGCGAATCGGCCATCGATAAATTGGTGGAAGCGCTGCATCGCATCGCGAGCGTCAAATGGCCACACGACGAATTGCTCGGCGACTGCACGTCGAACACCGGGACCATATCGGGTGGACGCGCGCCCAACGTGATCGCCGATCACGCACGGGCCGAGTTGCTGATTCGCTTGGTCGGCGATTCCGCGTCGGTAAAACGCGCCGTCGAACAGGCGTGCACCGGGCTTGTCGACGTAGAGTATGTGCTCGAATTGCCGGCGGTGCGCTTGGGTGCGCGTGAAGGTCTCGCGACCACGGTGGTCTCGTTCACCACCGACATCCCTTCGCTGACGAATTGGGGTGCACCGTTCCTGCTCGGCCCCGGATCAATCACAGTGGCGCACACGGACCACGAGCATGTCGCCAAGCGCGACCTGGAACGCGCCGTCGAGTTATATTCCGAAATCGCAAGATCATTGCTCAAGTGAGAAAACCATGATCGTGATGAAATTCGGCGGCTCGTCGGTAGAAAGCGCCGCCGCCATCGAACGCGTTGCCAAGATTGTTGCAGGACGCCGCCGCGAGCGGCCGCTTGTCATTGTGTCGGCGATGGCCAAGACCACCGACCGGTTGGTGGAAATCGGGGAAAGCGCCGCGGCCGGCCGCCGCGCGAAAGCGCTGCGGTTGCTCGAAGCGCTGCGCGAGTTTCACGATCGCGAGACGGCCGCCCTTGGCGAGCAAGAAATCCTGCGGCCGATCTTTGAAGAGCTCACCGAACTGGTACACGGCCTCGCCGTACTCGGAGAACTCACTCCGCGCGCGCGCGACGCGGTGATGAGCTACGGCGAACGCTTGTCGTCGCTGATCGTGGCGCGATACTTCGCGCATTTCGGCTTGCTTGCCGTCCATGTCGACTCGCAACGGTGCATGATCACCGACGATCGCCACACACAAGCGCAACCGCTCGACGCGCCCACCCGCGCGCGCATGAAAAAACTGGCTGCTCCGCAGATCGCCGCCGGAAAAATCGTGGTGATGGGCGGATTCATCGGCGCGACGCGCTCCGGCGTCACGACCACGCTGGGACGCGGCGGTTCAGATTATTCGGCCGCGATCTTCGGCGCGGCCCTTGGCGCGAAGCGCATCGAGATTTGGACCGATGTAGACGGCGTCCTCACCGCCGACCCGCGCGTTTACGCGCACGCCAAACCTGTCCCGCAAATTTCCTTCGAGGAAGCGGCGGAACTCGCATACTTCGGCGCAAAAGTTCTTCACCCCGCGACGATCTTGCCGGCGATCGAGAAAAACATTCCGGTGCAAGTATTGAACTCTCGTCGACCCGAAGCCAAAGGCACGCGTATCGCGCGTCGCGCGGCCGCCGCGGGACAATTTCGCGCCATCGCTTGCAAGCGGAATATCACGCTGGTGGATATCACCTCCACGCGCATGTTGATGGCCTACGGATTTCTGGCGCGCATCTTCCAGGTTTTCGCTGCGCACCACACCTCGGTGGACATGATCGCGACCACCGAAGTCAGCGTCAGCCTGACGGTCGACGACACGCGTCATCTCAAGCCGATCGTGGCGGAATTGCAGCGCATCGCGCGCGTGGAAGTGAGCGGCGGCAAAGCGATCGTGTGCCTGGTCGGCGACAATGTTCGGCCTACGCCCGGCATCTCCGGCCGTGTCTTCACCGCGATTCGCGATGTGAACGTGATCATGATTTCGCAAGGCGCCAGCGAACGGAATTTGAGCTTCGTGATCGCCGAAACGGATCTTCCTCGCGCCGTGCGGCTTCTGCACGAGGCGTTTTTCAAATAGATTTTTGCTGTCGACGCCAGTATTCCCGGAAGCCCTGCAGCCTGGGCAGCGTCTCGCGATCCTTCAAGCGATTTGCAGCGGCTTTGCTCGCAATGATGTCGTCGATGTGGCAAACAGGAAATCCGTCAGACTCCAGGCGGCGCGACCAAGCATCTTCGAAGCGCGCAATTCCATCGGGCGCGAAGATCAGATCCAAATCGAAGGGACCGTTCTTCAATTGAACAAAGTCCTTGCCGCGGACGATTTCCGCTGTTTCGCGATCGTTTAGTTCGAAACCAAGATCCCGAAGTGCCAGCACGAGCGCTTGGCCGTTGGCGGGATTCTTGTCAACGTAGAGATCGGCATCCTGAGTCGTGTCAGGAAATCCCAGAAGAATCGCGCCGGAGTTGCCGATAAAGAGATATCGCACGCCGCGCCGACCGAGAGCGTCGCGCACTTCTTCGGCTTGGCGGTATTCAAACGCGGCCATAGCCAAGCCAAGGCGGAAGGTTTTCTTCACACCAACGCCGGTATTCTTCCATTGTGTCGAAGGAGCGATAACGCGCGTCGTCCATCACCGGTTTGTACGTCTTGATGAATGCGTACCGGAAGCGTTGCTTCAGCGGGCGCCGCGCCGCGGCTTCAAACTCCTCCAGCCACTCCTTGGGAATGTCAGCGGCGTCTGGACGTTCGCTCATATCGCTCATCATACCGCATCTGCGCGGGAACCTCCGCCAGGCACGCGGTGTCCAATCCGTGCAGGTGAGGGAGATCGGATTCTGCGCGCGAAGCGCTCGGAGGAGGACATTTATGTTCGAGCAAAGCTTGCTGCCCAGTGGCGGAAAAACCGGATGGAAGAAAGCGGCGGCCGTGGTGATTTCGACCATGTTTCAGGTCACGCTGGTGATGGTCTTGCTCGTGATGCCGCTTGTCTTCCCGGAAGCCATGCCGCAGCTAGCGCGAAAGGCAATCGTGATAGTAACACTGCCTCGCGATCCCGACCCGCCTGAGCCGCCAACTCTGCATCCAACGGGCGGCAGCGTGCCGCGCGGTGGAGTTTTATTCCCGGTGGATCCAGGACACCCGCTGCCGACACCTTCCGGCCCACCAACTGGCATGGAAACAACATCCGATCTTGAACCACCGCCGTGCCTCGACTGTCGGGCCGGAAGCGTCGTCGGAGTTCGCGGCCTCGGCCCAGGCGTGCCGTGGGGACTACCCAATGGTGACTTTGTTCCACCGCCACCGCCGCCTCCGCCGGCGCGCGTTGACAAACAGCCTTCCGCCAGTCCGATTCGCGTCGGCACGATCGATCCTGCCAAGCTCGAGCATTACGTCCCGCCGCAATATCCGCCGCCGGCGCGGCAAATGCGCATTCAAGGAAGAGTCACCCTGGAATGCAAGATCAGCAAGACCGGCGCGATCGAGGAGCTTCGCGTCGTCTCGGGCCATCCATTTCTGATTCAAGCCGCGCTCGACGCCGTGAAGCAGTGGCGCTACAAACCGACGTATCTGAACCGCGAGCCGGTAGAGGTCATCGCCACGATTGAAGTGAATTTCACGCTGAGCCAGTGAGCCTGCGTTAGAATCGGCTCATGCCGCAAGATCGCGAACGGCCAGCCCGTGACTCAGGAGCCGAAATTCACGACGTCATCGTCATCGGCTCGGGTGCGTCCGGCGGAATGGCCGCCTGGAACCTGGCGCACAAGGGCGTGAAGGTGCTGATGCTCGACGCCGGCGAGCGCTTCGATCGCACCAAGTTTTGGACGCACGTGCAACCGTACGACGCGCGTGAACGCAATCGCCGCGGCGAGCACGCTCCGGAATTTGTTCTCGACACGAAAGAACAGCCGTATTACACGCCCGAGGGAAAACCGTTCGACCTCGTGCGCGTTTGGGGACTCGGCGGCAAGACCAACATCTGGGGACGCGTCTCGCTGCGCTACGGCGATCTCACATTGAAGGAAGCCGAGCGCGACGGCTGGGAAATTCCCTGGCCCATCTCTTACGCGGACATCTCGCCGTACTACGATCGCGTCGATCAACTCATCGGCGTCAATGGCGGCGACGATTCGAGTGACGCACTGCCGGGCAGCAAGTTTCACATGCCGCCGCCGCGTCCTCGCTGCGGCGAAGCGATCCTGCGCGCGGCCGCCGGACGCGCCGGATACACCATCGTCAGTGGACGCCGCGCCGTGCTCACGCGCGAGCATCGTGGATTTCCGCCGTGCCATTATTGCGGATCGTGCGGATCGGGCTGCGACACCGCGTCGTTCTTCAACACCGCCGATCATTTGATCCCCGACGCGCTCTCTACCGGGAATTTGACGATCCGCTCGAACGCCGTGGTCGCGCGGATTCTCGCCGACGATCGCGGCCTCGCTTCAGGCGTGCAATATTTCGATCGCAAAACGAAGGAAGAGCGCACTGTGCGCGGGCGCATCATCGTGCTCGGAGCTTCTTGCATCGATTCCACGCGCATTTTGCTTAATTCGAAATCCACCGCATATCCGAATGGCATCGGCAATGGCTCCGGCGTCATCGGACATTATTTGTGCGAGCAAATTCGTTTTCACGTACGGGCTTTCTTGCCGCAGCTCTACGGACGCCCGGCCACGAACGACGATGGCATCGGCGGCGAGCACATTTATCTTCCGCGATTCAATCATCGCGGCAAGAAGCGCGACTACTTGCGCGGATTCGGCGCGCAGTTCTGGGGCATCGGATGTCAGGCGGGCGCGGGTCACTTCGCGCACGACCTTCCGGGTTTCGGCGACAGCTTGAAGCGCGAAATCAAGCGGCGTTATCCCTCGTGGATCGAGATGCATCCTTACGGCGAGGTGCTGCCGTACTACGAAAACCAAGTGACGGTGGAAGGAACGCCCAACGACGCCTACGGCGTCCCGCTGCCGAAATTGATTTACGACATTCGCGACAACGAGCGCCGCATGACGCAGGAAATGTATGACACGGCCGAAGCGATCCTGCACGAATCGAAAGCCGAGATTGTGCACCTGAAGCGCGGCGAACTCGACGGTAACGGATCGGCGATCCACGAGCACGGGACGTGCCGCATGGGGGCCGACCCTAAGCGCTCGGCGCTGAACGGCTTTTGCCAGATGCACGAAGTGAAAAATCTGTTTGTGGTGGACGGCTCGGCCTTCCCAACGGCCAGCGAGAAGAACCCAACGCTGACAATTTTGGCGCTTTCTTGGCGCGCGAGTGATTATTTGGCCGACGAAAAACGCAAGGGAAATATAGGATGAGCATTTCCAGACGCGACAACTTGAAGATCCTGGGCGCAGCGGCGTTGCAGCATCACGCAGCGAATTCACTTGACAGCGCGTCATCCGCGGCCCCGGCCGCGCCTTACCGGCCGGCGTTCTTCACCAATGAGGAATTCGCCTGTGTCGAAGCGATGGTCGATCGCATCGTTCCGGGATCGAAACAAGCGGCGGTGGCGGAATTCATCGACGAAACGGTGAATCGCAACGTCAGGCTCCATGATCTCTACCGCGCGGGTCTCGCGCCGCTCGTCGCGCGCAAATTTGCCGAACTTTCGCCCGCCGAACAGGATGGCGTGCTCGCCAAACTCGGCGAAGAAGGCGGCGCGTTCTGGAAATCAATCCGCAATTTGACGATCGACGGATACTACTCGTCGAAGGCCGGACTCGCGGAGCTCGGATACACAGGCAAGAGTTTCTTGAGCGAGTTCAAAGGCTGCACGCATCCCGAACATCAGGCATGATTCTTTTCCTATTTCTCCTCGCCTTACAGACGCCGCGCGTCGGCTCCGCAGCGTATCTCGAGGCAAAAGAAAAAGCCGTCGCCGCGCATCCCGACGACGTCGCGGCGCGCGAAGAAGCCGTCCGCGCTTACTGGGATTACGGCCAGAACAGCGGAATGCCGGTGGCGCAAGTGATTGCCGCGCGGCGCAAGCACATTGCCTGGCTCGTCGAGCATCATCCGGAAGCAACGGTCCTCGGCGATATGCGCGGCACGATCACGCCGGACGGATCCTACTTGCCGGACCCCGCGGGATACGCCGAGATCGCGCGATTGTGGAAGCAGAAAGTCGCTTCCGCCGGCGCGCCGACGCTCGCGATCGTTCAAGCAGCGCACTTTTTCCGGCTCACCGACCGCACTACGGCGTTTGCGATATCCGATCGCGTGTGGCCGTCGCAGCAGAACGACCCCGAAGTCGCTCGGCTGCGAGCGACACTCGACATATTGGAGATGATGGGCGCGACACACTGGCCGAATCCCGCCGACATCGTCGGAGATACCGCCGCCTTCGACTCGCCAAAAGGCCGCCAGGCTCGCCAAGAACTCAAGCAATCCACAAACATTGCGTTTCTTTTGAGCGCCGGGGAAACCGTTTTGCAGTTTGCGCACGTTTCGTTCATGCCGACGGGCGCGGGTCCCGACATGTGGAAAGAAGCGGAGCAGTGGCTCGCGCATGCCCATCAACTCGACCCCAAAAACAATACGGTCTCCGACCAGTTGGCTGGAATCATCTCGCGGCAAGCGATGTTTGAGCCGAACAAACAAGAGCGCGTGAAACTGCAGCGTCGCGCCCTGGAACTCTCGGCGAGCGACGAAAAAAAACCTCCGATGCTCTGGGCGTTAGCGAATTACGAGCTCGAAGCCGGAAACAAAGAGGCGGCGGAGCGCGACGCGCGCCAGTTGCTCGCCCTCGCCGAACGCGGAGTGCCGGGTGGCGCGCCCAGCATGGATAAGTTTCTGGCCGATCAGGCCCGCAAGATCATCGAGAAAGCCTCCAAGTAATCGGCCCGACGATTTCACACCGTTTTTCCTGCGAAGCATACGGCATGCGAAATAATTTGAGACATGTCTTTCTTCTGGTGTGCCTTCTTCCTGTTGGCCTCCGGCCCTCAAAGTGAGTGGTTGCAATGGGGAGGTCCGAATCGCGACTTCCAACTCCCTGCCGGAAATCTGAAAGCAGAGTGGCCCGCTGCGGGTCCGCGACAATTGTGGAAACGTCCGCTAGGCGACGGCTACTCGAGCGTGGTAACCGATGGCCGGACCCTTTACACATTGTTCAAGCGCGGCAGCGATACCGTGATCACCGCCCTGGATGCAACAACCGGCAAGACCATCTGGGAAAGCGCATTCGATTCCGCCATCGCGAACTCACATGAGAAAGAAGAAATCGATCCAGTACACGGCACGGCGCCCGCTTCGACTCCGGTGATCTCGGGCGATCGATTATTCGCCGTCACCTTTATGGGCCGCCTCGTCGCACTCGACCGCGCCACGGGACGGACAATTTGGTCGCAGGAATTGTGGAGAAAGCACGGCGGAACCATCGTTGGCTACGGCTATACGAACAGCCCGCTTCTTTACAAGGATCTGATCGTGCTTCCCGTCGGCGGCGAAGGCCACGCGATGATGGCCTTCCACCAGAGCGACGGCGCCGTCGCGTGGCAGGGCGGCACGAGCGATAACGCCATGTCGTCGCCGGTGATGATCGACGTGGAGGGAGAAAAACAAGTTGTCACCGTTATGTTGAAAGAGGTTTTGGCGGTGAATCCCGATTCCGGCAAAGTGCTGTGGCGCTTCCCGCACGCCAACAAGACGGAAACCAACGTCACCGACATCGTTTGGTGTCCCGGCAACATTGTGCTCGTATCATCCGCCTACGACTCCGGCACGCGAGCGATCCATTTGGACCATAAAAACGGCAAAACGACTCCCAGCGAATTGTGGTTCAACAAGAGAATGCGCGTCCATCATGGCAACATGATGCGGATCGGCGAATACGTCTATGCCTCGAGCGGCGACTTCGGTCCCGCACCCGTTACCGCCGTGAAAATCTCGACCGGTGACATCGCGTGGCAGAATCGCAGCTTCGCCAAGGCGAATTTTCTGCGCGTAGGCGGCCAAGTGATTGTCAACGACGAGGAAGGCAAGCTTGCGTTAGTAGAACTCACGCCGGAGGGAATAAAGATATTGTCGCAAACGCAGGCGCCGCTTTCCAACCCTGCTTGGACGCCGCCCACGCTCTCCGGGAAGACGCTGTTTCTTCGCGATCGCGCGACCTTGGTCGCCTACGATCTGCCGTAAGCGTTATAAACTCTTAGGATGCGTCTAGCAATTGTCGGCTACGGCAAAATGGGCCGCCTTGTCGAAGAACTCGCGCCAAGCGAGGGTGTCGAGATCGCGGCGCGCTTCGACCTCGGCCAGCCGCTTCAACGCGGCGATTTCCGTGTGGCCGTCGACTTCACCACGCCTTACGCCGTCGTCGACAATGTGCGCCGCGCGGCGGAACTCGGCGTAAATGTCGTGGTCGGGACAACCGGATGGTATTCGCACCTTGACGCGGTGCGTGAAATCGTCGAGAAGCACAAGGTCGGCGTGGTCTACGGCGCAAATTTCTCCGTGGGCGTGAATTTGTTTTTCCGTATCGTGAAGCAAGCGGCTGAATTGATCGCCACGCATCCCGAGTACGATCCTTATTTGCTCGAAATGCATCATCGCCACAAGAAAGACGCCCCGTCCGGCACGGCCGTCTATCTGCAATCGATTTTGCGCCAAGCGTACGGACGCGACGTCGCGGCATCGAGCGTGCGCGCGGGCGAAATCCCCGGCACACATGAAGCCGGTTTCGATTCCGAAGCCGACACCATCACCTTGACCCACACGGCGCGTGGACGGAAAGGTTTTGCCTTGGGAGCGCTATTGGCCGCAAAATGGATAGAAGGCCGCACCGGCCTGCACGAATTTCAGCAGATTTTGTAAGGAGGTATTGTAATGGGAAGCACCACGTTGAAGGGATGCGGTACGGCGCTCGCGACGCCCTTCACCCCCGACGGCGCGCGTCTCGATGAAAACGCGTTTCGCAATTTGCTGCGTTATCAAATCGAAGGCGGAGTGCATTTTCTGGTTCCTTGCGGAACGACCGGCGAAAATCCGACGTTATCGCACGAAGAAGCGTTGCGCGTCGTCGAAATGACCGTGGCCGCCGCGAAACCGGCGAGAATTCCCGTATACGCCGGCGCGGGCGGCAACAACACTGCGCACATCATCGAACTGGCGCGCGAGTACGAAAAGCTTGGCGTCACAGGGATTCTGAGCGTGTCGCCGTACTACAACAAGCCGACGCAGGAGGGTTTGTACCAGCATTACGCGGCGATCGCGAAGAGCGTGCCTTTGCCGATCATCGTGTACAACGTCCCCGGCCGCACGGCATCGAACATCGAGCCGGCGACGCTCGCGAGAATCGCACGCATCGACAACATTGTCGCGGTGAAGGAAGCGTCGGGCAACATTTCGCAGATGGCGGAAATCGCCGCGACCGTTCCCGATGGATTCGCGCTGCTATCCGGCGACGATTCCATCACCATCCCGGTGATTTCGCTCGGCGGCGTGGGCGTCGTTTCGGTGGTGTCGAACGAAATGCCCGCGGGGATGTCGCAGTTGGTGAATGCGGCTTTGCGCGGAGATTACGCGGATGCTCGCCGGCGCCAGAAAAAAATGCTGCCGCTGATGCAAACCAACTTCATCGAATCGAGCCCGATTCCCGTGAAAGCGGCCCTTGCAATGATGGGATTGATCGAAGAGAGCTACCGGCTGCCGCTCGTGCCGATGAAACCGGAAAACAAAGCTAAGTTGCGCGCCGCGCTGGAGGAGTCGGGTGCCTTCCAAGAATACAACGCTTGCCGAACGGATCGAGTCGCTGTTTGATCAGCCGGAAATCACCAAGGACCACAAAAAGGCGTTCGACGAACTGTGGTACGACTTGGACGCCGGGCGCGCACGCGCGGCCGAACCGGATTCGTCGTCGCCGACAGGATGGCGCGTCAATGCCTGGGTGAAGAAAGGCATTCTCATCGGTTTTCGCATCGGAAAAATCGTGGATATGTCGGCGCTGGGCCCTTTGCCGTTCTACGACAAGAACACGTATCCGGTGAAGCGCATCGGCATTGGCGACGGCGTGCGCATTGTCCCCGGCGGATCGTCAATCCGCAGCGGTGCGTTCGTCGCGCCGGGCGTCACGTGCATGCCGCCGATGTACATCAACACCGGCGCGTACGTCGATGAAGGAACCATGGTCGATTCGCACGCGCTCGTTGGATCGTGCGCGCAGATCGGCAAGCGCGTACACTTGAGCGCCGCGGCGCAAATCGGCGGCGTGCTCGAACCGGTCGGCGCGCTGCCCGTGATCATCGAAGACGACGTGATGGTCGGTGGGAATTGCGGCGTGTACGAAGGGACGATCGTGAAATCGCGCGCGGTACTCGGCGCGGGCACGATCATCACGGGGTCGACGCCGCTGTACGACACGGTTCGCGGGAAAATTTATCGGAAGACGGCCGACACGCCGCTGATTGTCCCCGAAGGCGCGGTGGTGGTGCCGGGATCGCGCGCCATTCAGTCACAGTGGGATTTGTCGCTGTATGCGCCGGTGATCGTGAAGTATCGCGACGACAAGACCGATCTTGGGACGAGGTTAGAGGAACTGTTGAGGTGACCATGCAGCAATCAACGGCCCTGATAGCGGCGATTCTCGCTTGTGGCGCTGCCGGTGCCCAAGCGCCTCACAAGCTGGAATTTGAAGTCGCATCGGTGCACGTTGCGCCCCCGCCCGACGGTCGCGGATTTCGCGTCGGCGCGCGCGGCGGGCCCGGATCTCCCGATCCGACACGCTGGTTATGCGAGAACATGACCATGTTCGGCCTGATCAGCCGGGCCTATGATGTGAAGGACTATCAAATCGCGCATCCGGACAACCTGACCGATTCGCCGCGGTACAACATTACAGCGAGAGTTCCCGAAGGCGCCACCAAAGACGACTTCCGCGTCATGCTGCAAAATCTTCTCACTGATCGCTTCAAGCTGAAATTCCATCGTGAGACGCGGCAGATGCCGATCTACAAACTCGTGGTCGGCAAGAGCGGAGTGAAGTTTAAGGAGTCGGGAGGACCGCCGAACAGCGAAGAATCGTCCAACGGACCCAAGTTCGATAAAGATGGCTATCCGAACGTGGCTCCGGGTACGATGGGCATCATGTCGCTGAACGGGGTTGCTCGCGCGCGGGTCAACGGCAGCAACGAAGCGATGGCGGATCTCGCCGTCACGATTTCATATCAAGTCGACCGTCCTGTTGTCGACGCAACTGGGCTAACCGGAAAGTACGATTTCGTTCTGTCCTGGTTCCCAGAGAATATGAGATCGCCGGCGGCGGCCGCTCCCTCGGCGGAAAGCGCCTCAAGCGCTCCCGCGCCGGAAGGTCCAACACTAATGCAAGCGATCCAGGAGCAGCTTGGGCTGAAACTAGAGGCAGCCAAGGGTCCGATTGAAATGTTCGTGGTGGAATCCTTCGAGAAAACTCCCAGCGAAAACTAGCGTGACTCCAAACGAAGGGTCACACCTAATGGACGGAGGGCCATGACGATCGCAACGGCTTCATCGTTTACCTCTTTATCCGAAAGCGTACGCTCGCTACTCTGGAACCGGAACCTCAAGAGCAAACTGTAGTGACCTTGCGGGACCTGCTCGCCCCGGAAAGGATCGCCAACGGCGATGATTTCGCGTAGATTAACAATGCCGGCCCCATGTACTTGGCGATGCAAAGACTGGAACGTCACGGAGTCGGGCACGATGAGCGACAAATCGCGATCCACCGCCGGGAAGCGCGGCAAGTCGCGGTGCTTCGGCACGCGGAGTCCTGCGCGATACAACGGATCGAGGAAAAACTCGGCGGCCCACACCGGCTGACGGAACCCGTACTCCGACGCAACACGCGGATGCAGTTCGCCGAAACGTCCCAGCGTTTCACCACCCGAGATCATGCGCGCCGAGCGGCCGGGATGGAAATAATCCACGCCGACGGCTGAGTCGAAGGAAACGGCGCACTCGAATTGATCGAGGACCGTTTCGATATCGCCTTTGAGATGCAAGAAATCGCCGGGCGCAAGAGCGATACCCAGCGTCGGCGGCTCTTCGTAGGCATTTCCCGCGTGGCGATAAATCTTTCCCACCTCGAAAACGCGCGACTCCGCTTCACCGTGATTCAAATTCCACAACACGGCGTCCAGCACGCCGGGCAGCGGCGACGTTCGCAGCACCGCCGACTCCGCGCTTAAGGGATTGCCGATCGCCGCCGGTTCTTCAGACGAAAAGCGGCGCGTCTTGGCTTCGGGCACGAGCGAGATCGCAATCGTTTCGTCGTAGCCGAGAGCGCGCGCCGTGTCGCGAAGCACGCGTTCCATCGCGGCATGCGGCGGACGATGAACGCCGCCGGCCCAGGAACAGAGGGAATCGGGTAAGCGTTCGAATCCATAGTGCCGCGCGACCTCTTCCACGATGTCGATCTCGCGCGTGACATCGAGTCGCCAACTCGGCGGAATCATTTTCCAATTGCCGTAGCCGAGTTCGTCGGGCATGAAGCCGAGCCGCCGCAAAATTCGCAAAACTTCCGCCGCCGGAACCTGCACGCCGATGATGCGATCGAGCTCCTTGCGGCGCAGTTCGATCACCGCGCGCGGCTGCGGATTCGGATACGCATCGAGGCGTCCCTTGAGGATTTCCCCGCCCGCGACCTTCTGGATCAACTCGGCGGCGCGATCGGTCGCGGTGCCCGTGAAATTCAAATCCATGCCGCGCTCGAAGCGATGACTGGCGTCGGTGTGCATGCCAAAATGGCGCGCTGTCTTGCGGATCGACTTCGGCTCGAACCACGCGGCCTCGAGCAGCACGTTCACGGTGCGATCGCTAATGCCGCTGTTCTGTCCGCCCATGACGCCGCCGATGCCGACGGGCTTTTCACCGTCGCAAATCAGCAAGTGATCCGGAGTGAATTTGCGCTCGATGCCATCGAGCGTTTCCATGGTTTCGCCGGCACGCGCGCGGCGCACGATGATTTTTCGCCCCGCGACCTGGTCGAGATCGAAGGAGTGCAACGGATGCCCGTTTTCTAGCATCAGGTAATTCGTCACGTCCGCAACATTATTGATCGACCGTTGTCCCGCCGCTTCAAGACGCCGCACCATCCACTCGGGCGACGGCCCGACTTTTACGCCCATGATCACGCGCGCCGTGTAGCGCGGGCACAAGTCGGCGTCGAGAATCTCCACCGACGCCACATCGGACGCCGCCTTGCTTGATTCTTGAAACGTTGGGCGAATCGGCTTGAGATCGCGATCGAAAATCGTGGCCGCCTCGCGCGCAAGACCATAGTGATTCATCGCGTCGGGACGATTCGTTCCGATGTCGGCTTCGAGCACGGACTCGCCGTTCGCCGCCGTCTCCACGCCGTCGATGGCCAAGCCGGCGAGCGTCAGCTTCTCCGCGAGCTCATGGTCGCTCGCGGGGATCTCGACAAATTCGCGCAACCAACTGGTAACGATTTTCATCGGACGTTAACGAAACTGCCGCAGGAAGCGCTTGTCTCCCTGCCAAAGAAGCTGAATGTCGTTGATGCCGTACTTCATCAGCGCCAAACGATCGGCGCCGCATCCGAAAGCGAAGCCGGAAACTTTTTCCGGATCGTAGCCCACGAATCCATAGAGCGCCGGATCGATCATGCCGCTGCCGAGCAATTCCACCCATCCGGTGCGTTTACACACGGGACATCCCGATCCGCCGCAAATCAAGCAGCCGATATCGAGTTCCGCGCTGGGCTCGGTGAACGGAAAAAAGCTCGGACGGAAGCGCGTCTTCACATGCGGACCGAAAAAGCGCCGCGTGAATTCGTTGAGCGTGCCCTTCAAATCGCACAGCGAGACGTTCGTGTCGACGGCGAAGCACTCCATTTGATGGAACATGAACGAGTGCGAGGCGTCGGGCGCATCGCGGCGATACACTTTGCCGAGCACTACCGCGCGCACCGGCGGCTTCTGCTTTTCCATGGTGCGAATCTGCACAGGTGAGGTGTGCGTGCGCAGCAAGTAGTTGCCGGATCCCGCGAGAAACAGCGTGTCCTGGGTGTCGCGCGCCGGATGGTCGGGCGGAAAATTCAGCGCTTCGAAATTGTAGTAGTCGGTTTCGATCTCCGGGCCCGTTTCGACCGAATATCCCATCGACCGGAAGATTTCTTCGATCTCTTGCATCACCCACTGCACGGGATGATGCGCGCCGATTTCGCGGCGAATGCCCGGCAGTGTGACGTCGACGCGTTCACCGGCGAGTTCTTGCGTCGCGGCGTTCTTCAATGCGTCGATTGATTCTTCGGCGTGCTTGCGAAGCTCGTTGATGAGTTTACCGGTGACGCGCTTCAGCGGACCCGGCGCGGTTTTCAGCCAATTGTCGTTGGCCGCACCGATCAATCCTTGCTTGCGGCCGAGCCAGTGAATGCGCAACGTCTCGGCGTCTTGACCCGATGCGAGGTCGCGATCGAGGGTGGCGCGCAATTCTCCCAATAAGGCCGTGACGGCGGCTTCGTCGCCGATGCCCAAATCCTGGAGACTGCGTTTGACCTTTTCTGAAATGGCTTCAGACATACAAAGGGATTTTTTCAACGCAGAGACGCAGAGGCGCAGAGAAAACCTGAATCGCGCGCGACTCTGGTTTTCTCTGCGTCTCTGCGTCTCTGCGGTAAAAGAACCGTCAATCTTAACTCTTCGCTGGAGGTTTGGGCGTAGGCTTTTCCGCCTGCTTCAGCGCCGCTTTCGACGTCTCGGCGAGCGACGCGAAGCCCGCCGCGTCGTTCACCGCCATGTCAGCGAGAACCTTGCGATCGAGATCGACGCCGGCCAGTTTCAGTCCATGCATGAACTGGCTGTAGCTCAAGCCGCTGAGCCGCGAGGCCGCACCGATGCGCACGATCCACAGCGAGCGGAAATCGCGCTTCTTCTCGCGGCGTCCGCGATACGCGTATTTGCCGGCCTTTTGGATGGCCTGCTGCGCGGCACGGTAGAGTTTTGATTTAGTAAGGAAATATCCGGATGCGCGCTTCAGTATCTTTTTGCGCCGAGCGCGCCGTTTAGTACCTCGTTTTACACGTGGCAAGGTTTTCTCCTTTCAAAGTGAGTCCGCACGTCTTGCGACGGGGACGGGCCGCGGAACAGGCACCTGCCAGGCGCTGTCCACAAGCCGAGGGATCGCCAGAAAAATCCTGGCGGCGCCAAAAAACTACTTCGGCAACATTTGACTCAAAGTCTTGGCCACCGTTCCGGTGATCTCCACGGGCCGGCCGAGCGAACGCTTGCGCTTCGGTCCCTTGCTCGTGAGGATGTGGCGGTTGAAGGCCTTGTGACGCATGATTTTTCCGCTGCCGGTGCGCTTCATGCGCTTCGCCGCGCCGCGGTGAGATTTCATCTTAGGCATAAGTTGATCCTTTGTTCGATTTGCTCGCGTGTACCGATCGCGATTTCGCTACGCTTGCGGCGCGGCGTTTCCGCTGGAAACACTGGCGCCACTCGCGGCGCTCCCGTCATTCGCGGGCGCCGCCGGTTTCGGTTTCGGCGGCTTCGTGGCTACTTTCTTCGTCGGAGCCAAAATCGCCGTGAAGAAACGTCCTTCCATTCGCGGCCGCGCTTCCGGTACGCCGTGTTCGGCGAGTTCGGCGATCAAGCGCTGCAACACTTCGCGTCCGATTTCCTGGTGAGTCATTTCGCGTCCGCGAAATTCGATCACCGCTTTCACCTTGTCGCCCTGGCCCAGGAAACGGATCGCGTGGTTCTTCTTGAAGGTGTAGTCATGCTCGTCCACGTTGGGACGAAACTTCACTTCCTTGATCACGATGCTGTGCTGGTGCTTCTTGGCTTCGTGCGCGCGTTTGGACTGTTGGTACAAGAACTTGCCGTAGTCCATGATCTTGCAGACTGGCGGCTGAGCGGTCGGTGCAATTTCCACCAAGTCCAGCCCTTGTTCCCGCGCCTTTTTCAGCGCTTCAAAGGGCTGCATGATCCCAAGCTGTTCCCCATCGTCCCCGATGACCCGAATCTCACGGGCCCGAATGCGGTCATTAATGCGAGTAAATCTGTCGGCGATAAGTCGAGTCCTCCTCCTCCGTTAGCCTTTGGATTATACCATAGCGGACGGGCGGTATTGGAACACGGAAGGCACGGAAAAAACACGGAAGGACACGGGAAGGTTCAACCCAGTGGACTATAGGCCTTACTTTTGCCTTTTGATTTTTGATTTTTGATTTCGGTTTTGCCTCGACTACTCCGTCGTCACCCGCCGGTGGTCGAGGTCCTGCAAGAACGCGGTGAACTCCGCCAAGGGCTTTGACCCTTGATCGCCGTGCTTGCGATGACGCACGCTGACTGTGCCGTTTTGCGCCTCTCGATCACCGACCACCAGCATGTACGGGACTTTTTGGAGTTGGTGCTCGCGGATCTTCGCGTTGACCTTTTCGTTGCGCTCGTCGATGTCGACGCGCAACTTGCCGGCACGCAGCTCCGCCGTGACCTTGCGCGCATATTCGGTATGTTTGTCGCTGATCGGCAGCACGACCGCTTGCACCGGAGCGAGCCACACGGGGAAAGCGCCGCCGTACAATTCGATCAAGTAAGATGTCATGCGTTCCATTGTGCTGATTACGCCGCGATGGATCATCACGGGTTGGTGCTCCTTGCCGTCCGCGCCGACATACTCCAAACCAAATTGGCTCGGCAGGTGGAAATCCACTTGAATCGTCGAGTATGTTTCCTCGTGACCCATCACGTCGGCGAGCTGGATATCGAGTTTCGGCCCGTAAAATGCGGCTTCACCGGGCGCTTCGACGTAGGGGAGATTCAGCGAGTCCATGGCTTCGCGCAAAACTTGCGAGCCATGCTCCCACATCTCGTCGTTGTCCACGTATTTTTCTTTGTTCGCTTTGTCGCGCAACGATAGCCGATAGCTGTATTTCGTGATGCCGAGATCGCGATAAGAACGCTCGACGAGACGCATCACATTCGTGAATTCTTCCTTGATCTGATCGGGGCGGCAGAAAATGTGCGCGTCGTTTAGGGTCATGCAGCGGACGCGGGACAATCCGCTCAGGACTCCCGAGCGTTCATAGCGATACATCGTGCCGAGCTCGGCGATCCGCACGGGCAAATCGCGATAGCTGTGCTTCTTCGACTCGTAGATCAAAATGTGGTGCGGACAATTCATCGGCCGCAGCACCATCTGCTCGTTTTCAAGCTGCATCGCCGGGAACATGTCCTCGTGATAATGCTCCCAGTGTCCGGATCGCTTGTATAACTCGACTTTCGCGAGATCCGGGGAGTAGACGTGCTGATAGCCGAGCTCGCGCTCGCGCTCCACAATGTAGTCTTCGAGAATTCGCCTAATTGTCGCGCCGTGCGGCAGCCACAGCGGCAAACCCGCGCCGACGGCTTCGTTCACGGTGAACAATTCGAGATCTTTGCCCACGCGTCGATGGTCGCGGCGGCGGGCGTCTTCGAGGCGTTGGAGATAATCTTCCAAATCCTTTGGCGAAAAAAACGCCGTGCCGTAGATTCGCTGCAACTGTTGGTTCTTTTCGCTGCCCTTCCAGTACGCGCCGGCGATGGAAAGCAGTTTGAAAGCCGTGAGTCGCCCGCTCGACGGCACGTGCGGGCCGCGACAGAAGTCGAGCCAAATGGGATTCGCGGCGGGACCGATCGTGTAGCACTGCACGGTCGCGCCGCCTTTGTCTTCCACCAGTTCGCACTTCATGTGCTCGCCGTCGGCCGCGAATTTCTTCAACACGTCGGCCTTGGGAAAGAGCACGCGATCGTAGGGCAGATCGCGCTGGGCGATCTCGCGCATTTTTTCTTCGATCTTCGGCAGATCGTCGGGGGTAAATTTCGTGGGACGCTCGAAGTCGTAGAAAAATCCATCTTCGGTGGGCGGCCCGATGCCGAGTTTGGTCTCGGGGAACAATTCCTGCACCGCGCACGCGCACAAGTGCGCCGTGGAGTGGCGCAGGACTTCAAGCGTCTCGGAATCTTTGTTGGTGAGGATGCGCACGGCGGCGGCGCGCTCGATGGGCCGTCCCACTTCCACGAGTTCGCCGTCGATCGAGCCGACCACAGCGGCTTGCGCGAGGCGCGGTCCGATCGATCGCGCAAGGTCCAGCACCGTGCTGCCCTTCGTTACGTCACGGCTGCTGCCGTCGGGTAGAGTTACTTTCACTGTTTCCATGTGAGTAATTCGTTATTCTATCATCCTACACATGAAGCCCCTCACAGCTCTGGTGATCGGCGGTACGCGCAACATCGGACCGCCGCTGGTTCAATCGCTTCTGGAAGACGGTTACCGCGTGACCATGCTGAATCGCGGCGTCACGAAAGCCGTGATTCCAGAGGGCGTGGAACGATGGCAGGCCGATCGCAGCGATGAAGTGCAATTGCACGCCATGCTCGCCGGCCGCGACTTCGAACTGGTGGTCGACACGACGCTGTACAACGGAAAAGACGCTGCCGCCGCCGCGCGACTGCTGCACGGCCGCGTGGGGCGATACATTTTCTTGAGCACCGGCCAAGTGTATTTGGTTCGCAACGATCTCGAGCCGCCGTTTCTCGAGACCGATTACGACGGCCCCGTGATGGCGAAACCCGATGCCGCGCATCCGGATCACGAAGAATGGGAGTATGGCGCGCAAAAGCGCGATGCCGAAGACGCGATGCTGCACGCGTGCGAATCGTCGGGATTTCCAAGCATTGCGCTGCGGCTGCCGATGATCAATAGCGAGCTCGATCATCACGATCGCATCTATGGCTACTGGCTGCGATTGCGCGACGGCAAACCGATCGTGATTCCAGAAGGCGCGGGACTGGCGCTGCGTCACGTCTATGGCGGCGACGTGATTCAAGCGATCCGGCGCGCAGCGCGCTCGGGCGTCCCGGGTCGCGCGTACAACATTTCGCAAGAGGAAACGTTCACGGTCGACGAGTTTCTTACCATGCTTGCGAAAACAGCGGGATTGCCTCTGCACATCAAACGCGTGCCGCGCGAAAAACTCGAAAGCGCAGGACTCTTACCGAAGTGCTCGCCTTTCAGCGGACGCTGGATGTCGAACCTCGACAACGAACGCAGCAAAAAGGAATTGGCGATGGCCTACACGCCCGCCGCGGAATATGTGGAGCGATTAGTGAAGTGGCATGCGTCGCGGCCGCTGCGGGAGATCCCTGGATACGAGCAGCGGCCGCGCGAGCTTGAGATTTCCTAGCCGGCCAATTGGCCGATTAGCGAGAACAGCGGCAGGTACAAGCTGACGACCACGCCGCCGATGATGATACCTAGCGACATGATGATCATCGGTTCGAGCAGTGTCAGCATGTCTTTCACCGCGTTATCGACTTCGTCTTCGTAGAAGTCGGCGATCTTGGAAAGCATGGCGTCCATGGCGCCGGTTTGTTCGCCGACGCCGATCATTTGCACCACCATGTTCGGAAAGATGCCGGTTTCGCGCAGCGGATCGGTCATGTTGCGGCCTTCCTCAATCGCTTTGCGGACGTTCATGATACCCGCTTCGATGACGGCGTTGCCGCTGGTGCGCGCCGTGATCGTCATGGCGTCGAGCAACGGCACGCCCGAAGTGATCAGCGTACCCAACGTGCGCGTGAAGCGCGCCACGGCGATCTTGCGGATCAGCATGCCGAACACCGGCAGCTTCAGCATGATCGTGTCGATGTTCCAACGTCCGGCGGGCGTGGCGTAGTATTTCTTGAAACCGTACCACAGGCCGACGATCAAAATCGCACCCGGAATACCGAAGGTTTGCGTGCCGTGACTGATGCCCATGACGATTCGCGTGGGCAGCGGCAGGGTCACACCCATGGCCACGAACATGTTGGCGAAAATCGGCACGACGAAGCGCATCAGCGCGAATACCACCAAGCCCGCAATGCCGACGATCGACGCCGGATACATCAACGCCGACTTCACAGCGGCTTTCAACTTCACGGCTTTTTCCACGTACTGGGCGAGTCTTTGCAAGATGGTGTCGAGAATACCGCCCGCTTCGCCCGCTTCCATCATGTTCACCATCAGGTCGTCGAAGGCGGTGGGAAACGGCCGCATGGAGTTCGCCAGCGACGAGCCGCCTTCCACCGAGGTCCGCACTTCGCTGATGACGTGCGCGAAAAACTTGTTCTCCTGATTGTTGCCCATGATCTCCAGACACTGCACCAAGGGCAAACCAGCGTCGATCATCACGGAGAATTGCTTGAAGAAGATCGCCAGTTCCTTGGGCGGCACGCTGCCCTTGACGGTCTTCTTGACCTCCACCTTCTCCTTGATCACTTGGGGGATGATCTGTTCCTTGCGCAGAAGCTGTGTCAGTTGAACCTTGCTCTCCGCCGAGAGTTCGCCGGTAACTTTGGCGCCTTTCGCGTTCTTCCCCGTGTAGGTGTAGGTCGGCATATCGGTCCTCCCTTATCTCACTTTACTTCGTCATGGCCGGCGCGCCGGTCATTTCTTGATCGCCGGCGCTCCCGGCTTGGCGCCCGGAGCACCACCCGCGGCCGTGCCGCGATTGATGATTTCTTGCAACTCGTCCGCATTGCTGGAGCGGACCAGCGCCGTTTCCAGCGTGATTTTTTTCGCGAAATACAAATTCGCCAGGCACTGGTTGAACGTCTGCATCCCCGATTTTTCCTGGCCTACCTGCATCGATCCGTAGATCTGGTGAATCTTGTCCTCGCGGATCAGGTTGCGAATGGCGCTATTGGGCACCATGATTTCCATGGCGCAAGCACGTCCTCCACCGATCTTCGGTAAGAGAGCTTGGCAAACCACGCCTTCCAGCACCAGCGACAACTGCGCGCGAATCTGCGATTGCTGGTGCGAGGGAAACACGTCGATCACGCGGTTGATCGTGGACGAAGCGGAGTTGGTGTGCAAGGTGCCGAACGTCAAGTGGCCCGTTTCGGCGATACGCAGAGCCGACTCGATGGTTTCCAAGTCGCGCATTTCGCCGATCAGCACTACGTCGGGATCTTCGCGCAGCGCGGCGCGCAAGGCGTTCGTGAAACTGAACGTATCCGCGCCGATTTCGCGCTGGTTCACGATGCATTTCTTGTGCTGATGCACAAATTCGATCGGGTCTTCGATCGTGATCATGTGCTCGTGACGCTCGCTGTTGATCTTGTCGAGCATCGCGGCGAGCGTGGTCGACTTGCCCGAGCCCGTGGGGCCGGTGACCAGAATCAGCCCGCGCGGTTTATCGCACAAACGCGCGATCACCGGCGGCAATTGCAATTGCTCGAAGCTCTTGATCTCGAACGGAATCACGCGGAAGACGGCGGCGACCGCGCCCCGCTGATTGAACAGATTGCCGCGGAAACGCGCCAGGCCCTTCAAGCCGAACGAGAAATCCAGCTCCCATTTTTCTTCGAACTTATGTTTCTGCGCGTCGGTGAGAACGGAGTAGGCCAGCGCCTTGGTGTCGGCCGGCGTCAACTGCGCCATGTCCAGCGGCGTCATGTGGCCGTGCACGCGAATCTGCGGCGGACTGTTGGTGGTGATGTGAAGATCGCTGCCGCCCAACTCAAGCATCGTCTTGAGCAATTCGCTCAATGAAACTGACATTTGACCGTTTTCTCCCTCTCGCGATTACAGAACCGTTTCCTTCACCACTTCTTCAATGTTCGCCGCACCGTCCATGATCTTGCGCAATCCCGAGCGACGCAGCGTGATCACGCCCTGCTCGACCGCCTTGCGGCGGATTTCCAGCGACGAGGCGCCCACCAGAATCAGTTCGCGCAACTCGTCGGTGATGGCCAGGACTTCGTACAATCCGACGCGGCCCTTGGTGCCCGATCCACGGCAGACTTCGCAGCCAGCGCCTTTGTAGATCTTCACCGTTTTCGATTCTTCCGGCGTGAATCCCAGTTGGATCAACGCTTCCGGCGAGTGTGGATCTTCCACTTTGCAGTTCGAGCAGATGCGGCGGATCAAACGCTGCGCGCAGATCAAGTGGACCGACGTGGCCACCAGGAACGGCTCGATGCCCATGTTCATCAAGCGGCTGATGGTCGACGGCGCGTCGTTAGTGTGCAGCGTCGAGAGAACTAAGTGTCCGGTGAGCGCGGCCTTGATGGCGATTTCCGCCGTTTCAAAGTCGCGGATCTCGCCGACCAGAATAATATTGGGATCTTGCCGCAGGAATGAACGCAGCGCGGCCGCGAAATTCAGGCCGATATTGTCGCGCATCTGCACCTGATTGATGCCGGGAAGCTGGAATTCCACGGGATCTTCGGCGGTGACGATATTCGTGTTCGGCTTATTGAGCAGCGCGATGGAAGAATACAGCGTATTTGTTTTTCCGCTGCCCGTGGGACCGGTGACGAGCACCATTCCGTACGGTTTCAACACGGCGGCCTGGAATTTTTCGAGCGATTCCGGCTCGAAGCCGAGTTTCGTCATGTCCAGGCGAAGATTTTCCTTGTCGAGAAGCCGGATACAGACTTTCTCGCCCCACAATGTCGGCAGGATGCTGACGCGATAGTCGAGCTGTTTCTTGCGCCCGTCCATGGTCATCTTCAGCATGATGCGGCCGTCTTGCGGCAGGCGCTTTTCGCTGATGTCCAGCTTGGACATGATCTTGATGCGCGAGATGATGGCGTCGCGCAGCTTCATCGGCGGATTCATGATGGTCTGCAACTCGCCGTCAATGCGGTAGCGGACGCGATATTCCTTCTCGTACGGCTCCATGTGGATGTCCGAGCCGCCGCGCCGCACGATTTCGGTGAGGATCACGTTGACGAGTTTCACCACCGGCGCTTCGTCGGCGGCGTTCTCCAGCGCCTCCATGGAAAGCTGCTCTTCGTCGGCTTCCATTTCCAGGGCGGTGTCCTCGGCGTTTTCGAGCTCCGCCATCATGTTCTTGACGGAGTCCTCGGCGCTTCCGTAAAGCTTCTTCAGCGCTTCCGCGATCGCCGCTTCCGACGCCACCACCGGCTCGATGTTGAAGCCGGTCATGAACTTGATATCGTCCATGGCGAAAACGTTGGTGGGATCGGTCATCGCGATGGTCAGCGACGATCCCACGCGGCTGAGCGGCAGCACTTCGTAGCGGCGTGCGGTATCTTCGGGAATCAGCTTAGCGACCGCGGGATCAAGGTCGAAGTAGGAAAGATTAATCGACGGAACGCCGTACTGGCGCGACAGGAACGTGGTGACGTCCTCTTCGGAAACGAACTGCAGCTTCACCAGGCAACTGCCCAGGCGGCCACCGTTCTTCTTCTGGTGGTCGAGAGCCTGCTGCAACTGTGCTGCGGTGATGACGCCTTCTTTTACTAAGAGATCGCCGATTCGCGCCGACATTCGTCTCCCGTCTCCAAGAGCCCTTAAGCCCCGCGCGTGGCATGCCTACACCACGGCTAGGACACGCAAGTAGCGTAAAGCAAAGTATACGGCATTCAGAGGTTAGGTCAAGGGGCCGTGAAACCTAGGAGATTGGAGTGGTAACTGGGGCTTCGTGCGCGCGTGGTATATAAACGTGCTGCGGGGGCACGGTCGCCAACGGAACCGCGATCCCATTCATCGTCGCGCTGGATCCGCCGAGCGGCATCGCTGTCGTCGGGAAATGTCTCGACGAAATCGTCGCGATGTCCGGGACGAAACCGAATGCACGGGCGGCCATCCTGGTTTTGCTGGTGCGGAAATATCCCGATACGCTGCAGCGCCTGGAAAGTTTAGCAGTCAAGCCACAGGGCTGGGGATGGCCTGATTGGGCGGGGCTTTACGGAATGGCGATCTTGTAGATCCCCCAACTGCGATTGCGGTCGCGCGCGAAGGCCACCCAGCGGCCGTCCGGCGACCAGGAGGGTTGCATGTCGAAGACGCGGCGAGCGGTGACGCGGGTTTGCGCCGAGCCGTCCGCGTTCATCACGAAAATCCCAAAACCAAAGCGGTCTCGATTGCTGTTGAAGGCGATTCGCGAGCCGTCCCGGGTGATCATGGGAGTGCCGTTGCCGCGGGCGTTGTTGGTCACGTTGGCGACGCCGCCGCCGTGCGGATTCACGCTGTAGATCTCGCGCACGTTGCCCAGCGGCCAAGCGAACAAGATACGTCCGGAACTGCCCGCATCCCAACTGCACTCCACGCCGTCGCTCAATTGACGGGACGCTCCGCCGACCGATGCCACCACTCGAATGCGGTCCGCGCGGTCGAAGCAAATCTGCCGCCCGTCCGGCGACCACGCTGGACTGTTGTCGTCGGGGCCTTCGCTCACAGGATGCGGATCGGAGCCGTCGGCGTTCATCACATAAATCGCGGACTTCCCGTCCCGGTCGCTTGTAAAAGCGATTTTCGTTCCGTCCCATGACCATGCCGGATGGTGGCTGGCCGGGCCGCGCGTGAGGTTGCGGACTTGCCGTCCATCCGCGTCCATCACGAAGATGTTGGGTGTTCCGTCTCGATTGCTCTCGAAGGCGATCCATTTCCCGTCCGGCGACCAACTGGGATGAACGTTGTTGGCCAGGCCGCTGGTCAGGGCGATGGCCCCATCGGGCGCGTCCGGCAGGCGCATGCGGTAGATGTCCGAATTGCCGCTGCGCTCGCTTTCGAAAACCAGGCTGCGGCCGTCGGGCCACCACGCGGATTCGTCCTCATCCACCGAGGCGTCGGTGACGCGATGTGGCAGCGTGCCGTCGGACTCCATCACGAACAGCGCGTCGTGCCCGTCGCGAGCGCTGTTGAAGGCAATTCGGCCGTCGCGAAACCACACCGGCAGGCGATTGGCGCCGCGTCCGGCGGCCAGCACCACGCGATCCGTGCCGTCCAAACGCATGGACTGAATTTCCAGGCCCTGCGCGCCCGCGCTGGTGAAAGCCAGCCGCGTTCCATCGGGAGACCAGGTGGGGTCGGCGCAAAAATGGTGATCGAAGGTCACCTGGCGCGGCGGCGACGAGCCATCCGCGGCGACCACGAAGATCTCCGAATGGCCGTCGATTGACCGCGCGCACGCCAGCATCTTGCCATCCGGCGACCATGCCGCGCGCGCGCCGGGCGCGATCGGAGTCGGATGGCCGCCGTCCGCATCCATCGTGAAGATGTCCGAGACGGAGCGGCGATCGCTCTGAAACGCGATCTTGCGGCCGTCGGGCGACCAGGCCGGCGAGTCGTCGTGAATCTTGGGGTCGCCGGTGAGATTGCGCGGATGGCTGCCATCAGCGTCCATGACGTAGATCTGCCCCTTCCCGCCATCGCGATTACTGACGAAGACCACGTGCCGGCCGTCCGGCGAGACATCGGGTTGGGTGTTGCTGCCGGCGTGAGCGGTCAGACGGGCCAAGACCGGCTCCGGCGTTGTGGTGCGGCGGACCAACTGCATTCCCACGGCGGCGGCCGCCGCGATGGCGATCAACAGGAGCCAACCCAACCGCGATCTGTGGCCTGCGATAGGGGGCTCGGCTGCCGCGGATGCGGGCGGCGCGGGCGTCTCGATCTTTTCAACCGGGGGCTGGATGGAAACCTGCTCGACCGCCGCGATGAAACGATAGCCGCGCTTGGGAAGCGTCTCAATGAAGTGCTCGCCGCCATCGCTGTTCAAGGTCCTGCGGAGAATGTGGATATTGGAAGCGAGATTGCTTTCATCCACGAAGGTGTCCGGCCAGACCGCCTGCATCAGTTCTTCCTTGGTGATCAGTTCGCCGGGCCGCTCCACGAACGCCAGCAGCGTTTGGACGACTTTGGGAGCCAGGGGAACCAACTCGCAGCCCCGATAAAGCAGGCCCGGGCCGCAATCCAGATGAAACTCGGCGAATTGCAATAAGCGCTTGGCTTGCTTAGGCATAGGCGAACCAAGAATTTCCCAAGAAAAAAATCAGACCGATCCAAAGACTTTGCTTTTGGAGTTATAGCAAAGTTGATTTCCTCGAAGCAAGTCCCCCCAGAAGAAAGGAGCAGTCACTATGAACAAAGGAAGTAGCCTGAATCACTCCTTAGGCACTACGGGGGGAGACCATATGAGCAACCGCCTTGGAGTCTTGGTTGCGATTGTCGCCATCGTGTTTGGCCTTACGGCGCCCGGCGCTCAAGCGGAGCCTATTGCTGCCAATTTCAATGCCTGTGCTCACGCAGCGCAAGTCACCCTGACCACCGTCTGTGCGAATCCAACCTGGGGAGTTCTGGGCAGTCCGCTCTCCTATTCAATCGACGCCGTAAGTGGAGCCGAGTCTTCCTATTCCGACGGAACGTCGTCTTGGGGACCGGGCGGCGATTCAGGAACGTTCACCATGGACGCCGGCTGGATTGTCGGGGCGCAGGGCGAGTCCGTTAGCTCAACCGATATCTGGTACTACGATTTCATTGCCGACGCCACCGGCACATTCACTTTCGACTGGGACGTCACAACGACTCCGTCTTACTTCGGGCTGGCGATTTACACCAGTATTTATCCCCTTCCTCAAATCGGTTTCGACTTGAACACGTCGGGTCAAGCGACCGGCACGGTTATCCAAGGGCAAGGATACGCTTTCGAGGTAGAAATTCAGCCCAACGTAAGCGGCAACATATATCCGAGCTTGAGCGGCGAGGAGGAAACGGGCGTGTTCAGCTTTACGTTGCCCGGGGCGCCAGAGGAAACGTCCGTTCCAGAACCTAGCAGCTTGGTCCTTTTGGGAAGTGGCGTGCTCAGCCTGGCAGGAGCGGTCCGGCGCAAGCTGAGGCCGTGACTTGCCGTTAGCAAACTTGCACAAAGGAGATTGCCATTGCGTGGACAACTGTTATTGGGCGCTCGGAGTGCATTTGCGGCTGTATTGCTTTCTCTTTTCGCTTCTCTGAATCTCGCGGCCCAAACGACGGTGACGGTAACCTCGGCCACCAAGAGCCAAGTCGTGCTCACCTGGACCCCAGTTCTCCTTCCCGGCACGGTCAACTACCAGGTCCAACGGCGCGCCATCAGCGACGGCTCCTATGGGTCCGGCGGTTCGATCGTGTCGACAACAACCTACACCGACACCACCATTGACGCCTTCACGGCATATTCCTACCGCGTCTACACGATTTGGAACGGCAACATCCTGCCGCCCCCCTCGGCGGAATCGTACGTAGGACCTCCTCCGACCGGATTCAGCGTGGTCTCGGCCGAGCCGCAAGCGGAGTTCACCACCGCCACCGGAAGCGCCACGGATTACGGCGATTACGTTTCCATGGCGCTTGACGCCAACGGCGATCCGGCCGTCGTTTTTGCCGACGCGGTCAACGCCTCAGCGCAAAACAAATACCTGACCTCGATCTATTTTGTCGGCTGGGATCGCGCCCACCACAAGTGGAAAACGCCGGTCCTGGTGGATACGCCGAATGAATTCAGCATCGGCAAGCCGTCGATGACGCTCGCTTACGACTCCAGCACCAACATGTTTGGGGTTCTCTACACCAACCAGACAGGTACGAGCGGATCTTTTGTCATAGCGCTTTCCAGCGATGGCGGGGCAACGTGGTCCAAACAGACGGTTGTAACGCTGGCCGCCAGCGCCGATGTCGTGGTTGGAAGCGGCCTGTTTCCATTGCAAATGGCCAACGGGCAAGTTTATTTGCTGTTAAGCGAAAATCCCGGAGCGATTTATTACATCACCGGCGCGGAGACGACCGCGCCCGGAACCTGGAAGATGACCGCGGTACCCGTCAGCAATGATTCCAACCCGGCCTTCGACTGTATCGCCTGGATGTCGCTGGACAGTTCCAACAGTCCCGGCGTGGCCTACGAATGCAGCAACGGAAATGTGTCGTTCTGGAGGCCGGGCGCCGCAGCCCCCACTCTGGCGATGAACCCAGGGACGTCGTTCGGCGGGTTCGGTGCGGCAGACGACATCAAGGTGGCGTTCGCCGGAACCAATCCTCGCATTCTGGTGCATGAGTTCAGGAACAATCTCGGCGGGACCATCGTGAACAATCTCTACATGACCGATCTTTGGGTGGTGGCCTCGAATGACGGCGGAAACACTTGGGGCACGCCGGTCCAACTGCCGGATGATGGGAACACCGGACTGAACAATTTCGTCACGCTGGCGATTGGCCCGCAAGGGCAGGCTGCCGTTTCCGCGCGTTCCGCGGGCGGAAACTCCGACCTGGTGACCTGCGGCTACCCGAAGTTGATGCAATCGACGGATCTAATCAACTGGACCCATTGCAACCCTGGGAACAGCCCCGCTCCGATCGTAGGGGAC
This sequence comes from Terriglobia bacterium, assembly GCA_021325275.1. Lineage (GTDB taxonomy): Bacteria > Acidobacteriota > Terriglobia > JAJPHL01 > JAJPHL01 > JAJPHL01. The sequence continues at coordinate 70,088 of JAJPHL010000059.1, forward strand.
GATTACGAGACCGCCCTCTTCGCCTCCAACGGGAAGCTCTATCTCGCTTTTCAAAATTACAATCCTGCATTCTTCCAGAACAATGGAAGCGCTGACCTGCCGGCCGGCGTCATCCTGTGGCGGCAAGCGCCGCAAGCGAGCGGATTGCCCGCCCCGATGGTCGGTCTGGGAGGCGTGATCAACAACGCTGGCGAGACTCCCGGTGCGCCCGTCGCGCCAGGCTCGATCATCGAAATTTACGGCACGAACCTCGGCGCTACCGCGGGCTCCACGAGCCTTCCCCTGAGGGACACGCTGGGGCCAGTCCAGCGTTGACCACGTCGGTACTGATCGACGGCGTGCCCGCACCGCTCTTTTTCACGAGTGCCGGCCAAATCGATGCGCAAATGCCGTTTGAATGGCCGGGTCCGCTAGCAGTGTCGCCGCCGGGAACGAATGCTGGAGTTCAGGTCACGGTGAACGACAGCATCAGTCCCGTGTTGGGGTTTGTCTCCAGCGCCGTCGCGCCGGGGATCTACGTGGCGATCAACGCGAACGGGACGGGTCAAGCTCCGAACTCTCCGGCCAAACCGGGCGATTACCTCACCGTGTATGTGACCGGCTTAGGCGCGGTCAGCAATCAGCCGGCCGACGGCGCGGCATCGCCGGCCAATCCGCTGGCCAGCGCGACGGCCACGGTCACGGCGACTATCGGCGGACAGACCGCGAACGTCTCGTTTGCAGGTCTGGTTCCCGGTTCGGTTGCCTTCTACCAAGTCAACGTGCAGGTCCCGAATCTTGCGAACGGAACGTATCCGCTGGTGATTACGCAGGGAGGAGTGCAAAACTCCAACAAGTATCAGATCGCGGTTTCGAATTGATCGAATCGATCATTGCTTCACGATTCGGTGGCCTGGATCAGGGCCCGAATATACCCATAGCAAAATGCAAACGACTGCAGGCCATTGGGATCGTCCGGCGCCTGCGGGACGTGGTCGGGCATCAGCAATCCGTTGTAGCCTACTTCGCGGTACGTCCGGATCGCGCGCACGAAATCGACATCGCCGTCGTCGGGAAATGTCTCGACGAAGTCGTCGCGATGTCCGCGGATATTGCGAAAATGTACATTGAAGATTTTCTGGCGCGATCCGAAATAACGAATCACATCGAAAATCTCTTCGCCCGGACGCGCGAGCATTTCCGAAACCGTGCCTTGGCAGAAATTCAGCCCGTGATACGGACTTTCACGAATCGCCACAAACTTCTTGAGACCATCCACCGTGCCGAGCACGCGCGCGACACCCTGATATCCCTCCGGCGGCACACCGGGATCGTGGGGATGGCACGCCATGCGGATTTTGTTTTCATTGGCCGTGGGAATCACGCGATCGAGGAAATACGTGATGCGGTCCCACGCCGCGTCGGCGCTGACGCGGCCGGCGCGCGTCAGTTCCGGATTCGGATGGGCGTCGCGCAAACGCCACTGGCTGTATGTGGAGTCGCCGCGGCCGGGCGCGCGGCCCGTGCGCAGCACGCCCAGGATGCTCATGTTGTATTTGATCTGCGGAATGCCGGCAGCCGCGCAGTTGCGGATCAGCGTTTGCAATTGCTCGATATCGCGGTCGCGCTCGGGACTCTGGGCCAACATGATCGCGCCATGCTTCTCGCGGTCGATATGACTGGAAGTAAGAAACGGCGCGGCGATGGACTCGAGATTCAGGCCGTGTTTCTCGGCGAGATCGCGGAGGCGTTGCAATTCTTCCTTCGTGGCGTACAGACGGTCCCCCGCGATTTCCGGATAGCCGCACACGTAGCGGACGCCGTAGCGCGCGAAGTACGCAAAATGTTTTTCGTTGCTGGGGGCGCTTTGGCAACCGAGTCGCGGCTGTCCAGGACCGGCTGCGTACAGCGGAAGTTGGCGTGCGGCCAGTGCGCCCGCGGCGGTGAGCACGAAATGTCGGCGATTCATGCCGCCATCATAACGTGCTTCGCTTTGGGAGTGCTGCGGTTGACGCCGCGCTCCAAAGCGTTACTCGTAGCGCAAGCAATCGATCGGATCCAAATTCGCCGCGCGATTCGCCGGGTAGTAGCCAAAGAACAATCCCACCGAAGCGGAAATCAGGAAGCCCATGGCCACCCACGGCCACGACAACTCGGCGGGCAAGCCCGGAATGAATGTTCGCACCAAAAACGATATCGTCGCGCCGAGCAATACGCCGGCAATCCCGCCGAGACTTGTCAGAGTGACCGCTTCGATCAGGAACTGCGCGCGAATGTCCTGCTTCCGCGCGCCCACCGCTTTGCGTACGCCGATTTCCTGCGTCCGCTCGGTGACGGAAATCAGCATAATGTTCATCACGCCGATGCCACCCACCAGCAATCCAATCGAACTAATCACCGACGTCAGGACGACAATCGCACCGGTGAGCTGATTCCACAAATCCTTGATGAAGTCCGGCGTGGTCAATTCGAAATCGTTGGGCTTGGCGGCGGGAACGCGTCGCAGGCGGCGCAGGATCTCCACGATTTCGTCTTCGGCAAGGTTCATCAAGCGCGGATCCTTCACGCTGATCGCCAGCATGTGCTCCTTCGATTCCGGGTACACCTTCAGAAACGTGGTGAGCGGAATCACCACGAACTGATCGACGCCGGGACCGCCGAACAATCCCGAGTCCGGTTCGAACACTCCGATCACTTCATAGTGCCGGCCGTCGAGATTCACTTCCTGCCCGATCGGATCGATCGCGGGAAACAACGTGGTGGCCACGGCGCGCCCCAACACGCAGACGTCGCGGGTATGTTCCATGTCGTACTTGGAAATGAAGCGCCCGTCGGCGACCGTGAACATCGGGATCGCGTCGGAGTACTCGGGCTCCACGCCGCGGATGAAAGGATTCTCCACTTCCTCCCGGCCATGACGTATCACGTCGATGTCACCGAAGAAAACGATACGCGTGCTGAAGCCCGTGTTTAAATCGCAGGACTTGCATTGCTCGCGCGCCGCCAGCACTTCGTCGTAGTTCAAGTATTTCCGCGTGCGGATTTCCTCCGTCATGCGGACCATGCCGTTGGGAATGCGCGTGATGAAGAATACCTTCGACCCCAGCGAATTCACGCGATCGGCCACGTTGCGATTCAATCCCGTGATGATCGCGGCCACCGAAATCACCGACGTGACGCCGATGACAATGCCAAGGATGGTGAGCGCGCTACGGCCTTTGCGCGCCCGGATGGTGTCCATGGCGAGAAGAAAATTTTCGTTCAGCTCGGTCTTGGTCATGGCCGGTTAATCGCTCCTCAGCGCCACCACGGGATCCAATTTCGCCGCTTTCATCGCCGGATAAATCCCGAAGAACAGTCCAATCACCGACGCCAGCACGACTCCCATCAGCGCCACCCACGCTTGCACGTCGGCGGGAAAATCGGTCGCGGCTTTGAGCAGCATCGCCGCGCCGAAACCGAGTCCCACGCCAATGCCGCCGCCGATCAGACATTGCAGCAACGCTTCGGCCAGAAATTGCCGCAAGATGTCAACCTGACGCGCGCCTATGGCCCGGCGCACGCCGATCTCGCGCGTGCGTTCGGTGACGCTCACCAGCATGATGTTCATGATCACGATGCCGCCCACCACCGTCGAGATCGAGGAGATCAGCACGAAGACGGCGAAAAACGCGCCGCTGATGCTCTTCCACAGCGACATGTAGCTGTCCGGCGTGCCGAAGTAGAAATCTTCCTTGTCGTGCGGTCCTATGTGGCGGCGGGCACGCATGATCTGGCGCACGTCGTCCTGCGCCAGTTGAAATTCGGCGTCGGAACTGGCGCGAATATTCAGTTGCAACGAGTTTCTGGTTCCCTGCAAGCGGCGGTAGGTTGTCCAAGGAATCAAGATAAAGTTGTCTTGATCTTGTCCCAGCACCGAGCCGATTTTTTCGATGGTCCCGACAACCCGAAATTCCTCGCCCGCGAAGCGGATGTACTGGCCGATGGCATTCACGCCGCCGAAAAACTTGTCGTTGATGCCGTAGCCGATCACCGCGACGGGCGTACCCGCGCTTTCCTCGAATTGCGTGAAAAAGCGGCCCATGTCGAGCGTGCGGCTGCCGATGGTTCCCATGTTCCACGTTTGTCCGAAGACCGCCGCGTCTTGCAGTTCCTTGTTCTTGTAATAAATGTGCGTGGAGTTGTTGGCGATCTGCGCGCCGACATCTTCGCAATGCTTGCAGCGCGTGCGCACGGCCTCCATGTCGTCGGCGGTGATGTTCTTGAAGCGCTGGGCGCGCAGGAATTCGTTGAAGTCGGTGGGAATCACCGGTGTTTTCTGAACCTGAAAGACGTGTGTGCCGAGGTTGGCGATCTTTTGCTCCACGTAGGAATTCGCGCCTTGCACCAGAGTCATCACGGTGATCAGCGTCGCGACACCCATCACCAGGCCCAACAAGGCGAGGAACGACCGCAGCTTGTGGGCCAACATCGTGGTCCACGCAGACCGTACGACATCCTTTAGTCTCATTCTTTCGAGCCCCTGTCCCTCGCACTCGCCGCCCTATGTTCCGCCCTACGTTCATTGTATCGCGGCTCTCGTCTCAACGTTCCAGCTTGCAAAAGGTACGGCTGCTATAATCACGGCATGGCCGAATGCATTTTCTGCAAAATCGCCGCGGGACAGATCCCCGCGCGCATCGTTCATCAGGACGATCAGGCGGTGGTCTTCGAAGATCTGAATCCACAAGCGCCCGTGCATCTGCTGATCATTCCGCGCAAGCATTTCATGTCGCTCAACGAGGCTGCGGCGGAAGATCGCGACGTTCTGGGCCACATCCACCTGCTGGCCGCGAAGGTCGCGGCGATGCGCGGAATTTCGGACGGCTTTCGAACGGTGCTGAACAACGGCGCGCGGGCCGGCCAAACGGTGTCGCACTTGCATCTGCATGTCCTCGGCGGCCGGCAGATGACGTGGCCGCCTGGATAATTGTGCTACGAACGGAAACGCCAAGAATTACAGCGGCGTTACTTCAGCGCCACCAGAATGATCAGGGTATTTTCTTTCCGTAGAAAAAAGTGCAGCGGCTCGTTCTGCTTGGCGATATCCAACGGCGCGGGCACTTGCACGCATCGCAAATGCGCATAGCCGGTGCCGGAACTGCCGTGTTCCACGTGGACCGTAACGGCGCCCTGCGCCGGAGCCCCCGGTAGCGGATCGCATTTGCCTTGCGGACAATATCGCGACGCCCCAAACGTCACGCGATAGGTTTGGTGCACGCCGTATCTCGGCGAGTATAGAACGTCCTTGACCATCACCGTATCGCTTTGCAGTTGATGGGCGGCGTTGCACACGTGCTGACTTAGACGCGAACCTTCGTCGTAAAACGGATCACACGCGGCGAGTGCGATGGTCAGAAGAAAGAGTCCCGCCAACGCCTGTTTAGTGCGCATAAAAGAAAGTATAACCTGTCGCGAATCAAAGCCGGAGTGCGGCTGGATGGGCCTGATACCATGAACTTCATGCTCGACGGTTGGTCGCATCAAGATTTGCTCTGGGAACTAGCGGGAATCGTTGCGGCGACCTTGTTTCTCTGCACCGGCCTCGCGTCAATCACTCTGGGCACACTGCGTTCACGCGACCGCACGCTGTTGTGGTTCGGCGCGCTCACACTTTTGTACGGAGTGCGCCTGACGGTGTCGAATCGTTTGACATCGTTGGCGATGGAATTCTCCGTGGTGAGCCAGCGCCACATCATCTTGGTCATCGCCGCGATCATCCAGATTCCGGCGGTCCTCTTTTTTCGGGAAATTCTCAGCCAACGCTGGAGAAGAACGGCCACGGTTTGGGCGGGCGTCGAGATCGCGTTCATGCCGATTGGAATTGCCTTTGGTTTCTCGCGTTATCAGCAGGTTTTTTGGACCACCAGCAACGTGCTGGCGATCTTGAGCGCGCTTTTGCTGATGACGGTGGTTTTTTGGCCGGGACTCTCGGGACTCGACAACGTCAGTCTCGACAAGACGAGCCGCCGTGTAATGTCGGCGACGTTGGTGATCTTCACGGCGTTTGTGATCGCGCGCAATTTGAACTGGCTTCCTCAGGGACACGATCTGGAGCCGATCGGCTTCGGCATCCTTGTGGCGGGACTCGGCTATGCGGCGGCGCGCGTTTCCACGCAGCGCGAAAATAAACTGCGCGACGTGGAGTATGAATTGGAAACGGCGCGGCGCATTCAACGATCGATCCTGCCGCGGCACCTTCCCTCGGTCCCGGGACTCGAACTCGTGGCGCGCTACGAACCGATGACCGCCGTGGCCGGCGATTTCTATGATTTTCTCCCCGTGCCCGGCCGCCGCGCCGTGACGATTCTGGTGGCCGACGTTTCCGGGCACGGCGTGCCCGCCGCGCTGATTGCCTCGATGCTGAAAGTGGCGTTCACAGCGCAAGCGGAATACGCCGATGATCCCGCGCGCATTCTCGCGAACCTGAACGCTACGCTCGCCGGACAACTCGACGGCCAATTCGTAACCGCGGCGTGCGCGTTCGTGGATCTCGACGCGGGCCAAGTGGTCTACGCGGGCGCCGGACATCCGCCGGCGCTGCTGGTGGGCGGCGACGGATCGATTTTCGAACTCAAGGAAAACGGATTGATGCTGGGACCGTTTCGCCAAGCGGCGTATCGCAACGTTTCGGCGAATTTCGCGAGGGGCGACAAGTTGGTGCTGTACACCGACGGCATCATTGAAGCTACCCTCGGCGACGGTGAGCAATTTGGTCTCGACCGCCTGAAAACATTTGCGCGCGGCCCACGCAAGTTCTCGGATTTCGCGGACCATTTGATCGCGGCAGTGGCGGGTCCCGTGCGCGAAGACGATCTCACGGTGGTTGTCGCGGAAGTGCATCACTGAATCTTTCTCTGATGTCACGGCATCTCATACCAATCATCCGAATGGGAGGACGATATGGGCAAACTTGAAGGCAAAGTGGCCGTGGTTACTGGTGCGTCCAAGGGAATTGGCGCTTCCATCGCCGAACATTTGGCAGCGGAAGGCGCGTCCGTTGTGGTGAACTACGCGAGCAGTAAGAGCGCTGCCGACAGCGTGGTGAAACACATTCAAGAAAAAGGCGGCAAGGCCGTCGCGGTGCAGGCGGACGTCGCGAAGTCCGAGGACGTCAAACGACTCTTTAGCGAAACGAAAAAAGCCTACGGGAAAGTGGATGTGCTGATCAACAACGCCGGCGCGTATGAATTTGTGCCGCTCGAATCGATCACCACGGAACACTTCCACAAGCTTTTCAATCTCAACGTACTCGGACTGCTGCAAAGCACGCAGGAAGCCGTGAAGTTGATGGACGGCCGCGGCGGATCGATCGTCAACATCAGCTCGATTGTCGGGCCGATGCCGGTGGGAACGGCGTCGGTTTACAGTGGAAGCAAAGCCGCGGTGGACGCCATCACGGTTTCATTGTCGCAGGAACTGGGCCCGCGCAAGATCCGCGTGAATTCACTGAATCCGGGAATGGTGGCGACCGAAGGGCTCTCGAACAGCGGTTTTAGCGAAAGCGAATTCCGCAAGGTCATCGAGGCGCGCACGCCGCTCGGAAGAATCGCGCAACCGGAGGACATCGCGAAAGCCGCAGTCTTCTTCGCTTCCGATGATTCCGGATGGGTGACGGGCCAGACGTTGATCGTGGCAGGCGGCGATCGCCAATAATAAAGATCGCCGCGGGCGGCGACCCGTCCACAAACTTAGGGATGCGCGATCACCAAAAGTGTCTTAGCGCGAGATAGTACGCAGTCAAGCGCCCGCTGCATCGTTTCCGGATCGAGCGCCGCGAGACTCTCGTCGAGGACCACGAGACTGGCGTCCTGAAGCAGCGCACGTGCAATGAAGACCCGGCTGCGCTCGCCTTGCGAAAGTTGCCATCCGGTTTCGCCAACCATTTGGAATAATCCGCCGGGCATGCGTTCGAGCAAATCGCCCAGACCCATCTCGCGGCAGATTTCGAGCGCCTCTTGCATTTCCGCTTCGCCGATCGCGCCGCGCCGGCCCATCAGCAAATTGAAAAACAGTGGTCCTGTGATCACGTGATTCAAGTGGAATTGCGGCGCTGCGACGATGCGGCGGCGCCAGCCGTCCGCGCCCAACGTGTGACGATCAAGTCCGCCGGCCAGCAAGAGTCCCGCGCTCGATTGGCGAATTCCGGTGAGCAGCGAGACGAAGGTCGACTTTCCGCCGCCGGAACTGCCGCCCATCAGCACGCGCTCGCCGGCGGAAATTCGCAGCGAGCAGCGGCGCAACACTGGCTCGTCGCGCGTGGGATAACGGAAAACTAATTCCTGCGCTTCGAGAGGAACTTCATCGCGCGACGCCGAAGTGGCGACGGCGAACACCGGCGATCCTTTGAGACTGGGACCAATTTCCGCCATCAACGGCGTGAGCTGCTCCCAGGCGATTCGCGCGTCGACCATCTGCCATGCCGCCGCCGAAAGCCGTTTGAAGGCGCGCTGCGCTAGAAAGATTCCGCCGATGCCGACGGCAAGCGGCGTCACGTTTCCTTGTGCCGCCAAGAATGCGGGCGCCATCGCGAGTAGTCCGGCGATGAGCCAACCTTGCGGAATCGCGGAGAGCAGTGCGGCTTCGGCGCGATCGCGGATGATCGAGGAATCGAGATAGCGGTCGAGTTCCTGATCTTCGTCCTCATGGCGCTGCTCGGGACGCTCTTGCGCGAGCCGGGTCCGATGGCCCACCATGCGTTCTACAAGCGAATGCGTCATGTCGAGGCGCAGCGACGTCCAGCGTCGCGCGCGTTTGAGATAACGCATGCAAATCAGCGCGCACACCGCGCACCACGCGGCGAGCAGCGCGGTGAGACCCCAGGCGCCCGAGGCAATCAGCACCGCGGCCGCGGCGGAAAGCTCCATCAACGCGATCACGCCGGTGAATCCGCCGCTCAACACCAGCGTTTCGAGGGAATCCGATTCGATCGCGCGGCCGAGCAATTGTCCCGCGCCTTCCGCCAGCACCGACTCGGGATCGAGTTGCAGCGCGCCGGCCATCAACCGCTGGCGCAGCCACGATCCCAGCGTCACCGCGACGCGTGCTTGCATGCGAATCGCCGCCATGCGGATCGGCGGCAGCGTCATCAGCAGCAGAATCCAGGCCCACAACCAGCCGCGATCCAAGCGTCCTTGCAGCGCGGCTTGGCCGATCACCACCCACGACAATAAGTAGATCGCTAAGAACGCCGCGTGCGCGCCGAGCGCTTTCATCAGGCGCGGGCCTTGTCCGCCCGATGCAGCGAGGCGGCGAAACGGCGCTTCAATCGGAAGGCGCAACATCCAACTGGAGATTTTCATGGCGCCGAGTTGTTCCGCCAGCATTGCGCGGCGCGCGGCGACGCGTGCCTTCTGCTCGATGCCCACAGATTCGAGAAACGCTTCAATGCGCTCGAGCGGTTCGGCCTCGCTCTCGGCGCAAATGGCCGCGCGAATTTCGGAAATCGGCAAGGTGTGCAGTTCGCGATCTGCACCGAGGACGACGCCGCCCGATCGCACCATCAGCAGATAGCGCGTGCCCTCAGAATGCGCCACGGGAATCAGCACGATTCGCGATGACGCAATGTACGATTCCAATTCCGCATACGGCGTCTCTACGCGTTCGGCTTCGATTCCCAGAATTTGCGCCGACGCTTCGATCCAATCGCCGTGGGCCTGCGACGGAAGATGCGGCGGCACGGGCAAATCCTTCGGCAGCGGATCGAGTCCGCCACGACGCGCGAGAGCGGTGATGGCTTCACCGATGCGCTCGAAGGGCCAGGCGATGACCCATGCGCGATTGGGGGCGCGATTCATGGCCGTGACTCCGTTTCCATCAATTGCCCGCCGAGGAGCGAAATGCGCCGCCACTCGGCGTTCTGCCACATATTGCGCGACACTCTTTCTTCGGCCGCGAGCATTTCCGCATAGCGCGATCCCGCGCGGCGCGCCAACTCGCGCGGTGCGCCGTCTTCGGCCACGCGTCCGTCTTCGATCACCAGCACGCGGTCGAACGTCAAGGCATGACTCACGTCGTGCGTGATGCACAAGATCGTGGCAGTACGCCACCACTCGCGGCAACGTTCCAGCAAGCGCGCGCGGCGTTCGCGATCGAGTCCCCGAAACGGCTCATCGAGAATCGCCAGACGCACGTTGTCGCGCAAAAATGCCCGGCCGAGGCGCAAGCGTTGTCCTTCGCCTCCCGACACACGCGCGCCGCCTTCGCCGAGCACGGTCTGCATGCCTTCGGGCAAACGTTCCAGGACGCCACGCAGGTCGGCGGCCTCGATTACGTTGGTCACGCCGGCTTCTGCCCCAGGAGGCGCGCCATAAGCAAGATTCTCGAGCACCGTTTTGTTCCACAGATGAACTTCGGGATTCAGCCAAGCCATTTGGCTGCGCAAGTCCTCGGGCATTTCCGAGATCGCGCGGCCGTCAATGCGCATTTCGCCCTCGGCCGGACGATGCCATCCGAGCAGCAAACCGGCCAAGCTCGATTTGCCTGCGCCCGACGGGCCGACGATGGCCACATGGCTGCCCGGCGCAATTTCCAATTGCAGTTCGCGAAGGATCAAGTGTCCAGCGGCGCGCACGGCAACGTTCTCAAGCGCGATGGCCATGCCACCCGCGGTTTCCTGGTGAGTGGCGGCGGGCGATGGCCGCGGCATTTCCGCGTGCTCGATGGCCCCCAGCGGCTCGAGCAAACGAAGCGTAACGTTGCGGTAGGCGGGATACTGCCACGCGGTCAGCGACAAATCTTGCGCGATGTTGGGAAGGTTCAGCGCCCAATAAACCAGCAGCAACGTAGATCCGCTTTGCCCGAAGCGCGCGAAGTGATCGAACAGCAGCCAGCCGCACAATCCGAATCCCACGGCGATCTGCCACCCTTCAACACGCGCCACCGCTTCTTGCAGCGAAAGTCCCGCGCCGGCCCATTCGCGCAGCAACTCGCGATGGGCCTGGCGCATCGCGGGCTGCGCGCCGTGCGTGCGAATGGGAATCATGCCGAGGAGCGCGTCGAGATAAAAGCGCGTGAGCGCGCCTGCATGTACGCGCAAACGCAAGTCGCGCTCGTTCAGTGCGCGTTGACCGAGTAGCGGCAGCGTGATCGCCGCAAGACACGCCAGCAACACGATGGGCCAAGCGCGCGGGTCGAGCCAAATGATTCCCGCCGCGGTGAAAAATAATTCAAAAAACGATCGCACCACGCGTCCGCCCAATTCCGGCAAGTGCCGGATGCGATGCAGGCTGTGACTGCGCTCCGCCATGTCCGACTTCGGACGGCTTTGGAAATAGCGGTCGCCAAGCCGTGGGATTTTCGTAAGAAACGCCAGACGCAAGCGATTTTCCAGTTGCCGCCCGAGCCGCAAGATACCGCGCGCCAGCGGCCACTCGATCGCCGGCAGCATCGCGCACAAGAAAATCACGGCGGTGTACGCGGCCAGCCGTTGTCCACTCAGTTGCAGTTCGCGGCCGAGGTCCAGCAATCCGCGCAACAACAACGCTTCTACCACCGTGCCTGCAGCGGCCAGGAGACTCGCGCCGGCGAGAATCGCGGGTGAGAGAAGTCCGTCTTGCTTCAAGAATCCGAAGAGCGCGGACGCCGGACGCAGCGGACGCTCGGCTAGCGCGGCGGCGAGTTCGGGCGAAAGCTTTTCTTCGCTCGCGGCCGACACGGCGCGGCGTCCCGACACCGAGATGAACACGGCGCCGCGCAATCGCACACAATCGGGATCGTCGTCCTGCCGGATGGCCCAACATGGCCCTGGCAGCAACGAAGGATCGGCGAGAAAACGGCGGATCGCACCGAGCGATTGCTCGCCGGTCTTCAGCGCGCCGGCATCCACGAGTGTTTGGGTTGCGCGAATAGCGGCGTCGAGCGCGCCGAAGGGCAGCCACGTGGGCGCGGCGGCAGCGGCGTCGGTGAATTCGCGCGCGGCGGTGGCACCGGCGCCCAAATTCGCGAGGCGCTCGTGAAACAACGCGCGCGCCGAGTCCGACGAGGCCCAATCGAGCCACTGATCTCCGGTCAGCGTCTGCTCGTGCACGAAAACTTCGCGCAGGAATGCGTCGACCGTGGTCCAGCGGCGGCCGGAACCTGGATCCATCACTTGCAGGAACGGGCCGATGACGCGCCACGCCACCACAAAGTGCGTGGAGCCGTTGGGCATCCGCACCACGATCAACGCCGGCAGCGAATCCGCTTCTTTCAGAAAAACTTGATCGAGCGGCAGCATGTTTTGCTGCGCTTCCAAACCAAGCCGCTGCGCGATTTCTTCGAGTGTGTCGATCGACGTGCCGTCGACGTCGGTTTGGCACGCTTCGCGCAAGCGGCCATAGCTGACCGGTACGCGAAACCCTTCGAAGAGACATTTCAGCGCGGCGGGACCACAATCCATCGCCGACGTTTGGATCACTTCATACGCGAGCAGAGGTCGGCGAGGCATGAAGGATTAGGATAACGTAAGGCGAACGCGTTACATCACTGCGAAGCTTGATTGGCGGGGCTTTGATTGACAGGACCTTGATTGGGACGCGGCGCCGCGCTGATTCGTCCGGCGAGACGCAAGGTGAGAACGGCGGGCGAAACGCGCTCCACTTCTACTTCCACCGAGCCGGGCAGCCCATGCTGCAACGGAATGGTCGACGATGACGCGTCCACCGACATTTCCACGCGCACCGTTCCGTTGCGCACTTCGCCGGCCACGCGTTCCACACGCACCGGCAGACTGCCGTATTGCATCCACGGGAATCCTTGGAGCCGCAAATGTCCTTCTTGTCCTGGGCGGATTCTTCCGAACGCCGACGCCGGCGCGTATTCCGCAACCAAACGCAGTTTGCCGCTGGGCACAATCGCCGCCAGGCGATCGCCTTCCTTGACGATCGCGCCCGGGCGGATCGCGGGAACGTCGGCCAGTTCGCCGGCCACCGGCGCGCGAATCACGCGACGCTCGATTTCCAGTTGTAGGCGCGCCAGCATCGCGGCGGTGGAATCGATATCGCCTTGCATTCGCGCGATCTCGCCGCGCAGACGTTGCAAGCGCGTCTGGCGCTCGGCGTCGCGCGTGGTTTGCTCGCGCTCGGCGCGCGCCATCGCCAGTCGCAAGCTGTCGACGGCGGCGCGGCGGCTCTGCGCGTCGGATTCTCCCTGTGCGACCTCGCGTTCGGCGACCAATCCTTCTTTGTTCAAAATTTGCAGACGTCCGACGTCTTCCTGCGCAAACTTGGCGGGAGCTTCGGCTTGGCGGACTTGCGCGCGCATCACTTCGAGCTGAGCGTTCAACGCTTGGCGCTCGTCGCGTCCGGCCTGTTCGTTGGCCGCGATCTCGGCTTCTAACGGCTGAATCTGAGGACGAAGCGCCGCCAAGCGCGCTTCCTGCTCGCGCCGCTGCAACGTTTGCGTGTCGGATTCAACGCGCGCCAGTTCGTCGCCTTCACGAACCTCGCGGCCCAGGGCGAGATTCGTGGAAATCAAGCGGCCTTCCACCGGCGATTGCACGGAGTATCCCGTGCGTCCATTTTCCACGCGCGCCGATTCGGTGACTTCGTACAGGGAAACGCGCGCCAGGAAAAACCACGCCAGCCACGCCGCGAACAACAAACTGGCCGGAAGAAGTCCGGCGACGGATCGCGCTAGGCGGTCGGCCTTCAAAGCGTGACTGGTGCGGCCAAAGCGTGCAGGCATCAAACACGAGCCTAGCACACGGAAGCCGCGCCCGCACTGCGAAGGCTCAGCGGGCGCGGCATCCTTCCGGAACTAGCGGATTTGCTCGTTGTGGTTCGAGGTCAACACACCGGCGCGAACGCGGGACTTTACGGCGATCTTCTTCATGGCTTTCATGGCATCTCCTTTTCTTCTTGTGGCTTGGCACGAAAGTGCCGAAAACCTCTGAGCATTTCAGAGGCTTCCAATCAGAAAAGGCGCAGAAAGGGGCGAAACCCTATCACGGAGGACGCCCCGTGCCGCGGTCTTGGTTAGCGAACCTGCTCGTTGTGATTCCCGGGCAGGCCGCCCGCCTTCACCTTCGACTTCGTATTGATCTTTTTCTTTGCTGCCATGACCGATGCCTCCCTGGATGTTTTCAACTACGCGGAACGGGCGGAGAGACTCGTGGACGCATCCGCCCTTTCCTGCCTGAAGCAAACGCTAGCGGGCCTGCTCGTTGTGGTTCAGCTGCAGAGCGCCACCCTTCACTTTGGACTTCATCGCGATTTTCTTCTTGGCTGCCATGATTCACTCTCTCTTTCCGGGGCGGTTCTGCCGCCTCCACTTGACCATGCGCAACGCGAGGTCGAAATCGCTCAAGAAACACAAAAGGCGGAGCCTGATGGGCCCCGCCCCTTGACTCGAAGGCTAGCGAAGCTGCTCGTTGTGGTTGAGCTTCACGCCATCGTTGCCGCCGGCTTTCACCTGCGTCCGAACCTTCAGTTTGGGTTTCGCCGTCTTCTTCATGGATCCCCCTTTAGAGAATGCGCTCGTTGTGGTTCAGGGTCCGGCCGTAGTTGTCGCCACCGCCGCCTTTGACCTGGGTCTTCACTTTCAATTTCGGCTTTCCTGCTTTTTTCATGGGCATCTCCTTAGACCCTGCGCTCGTTGTGGTTCAGTTGGACTCCGTAGTTGGGACCGCCGCCCTTGACCTGCGTCTTCACCTTCAGTTTGGGTTTGGTCGTTTTCTTCATGGATCCCCCTTTTAGAGCACGCGTTCGTTGTGGTTCAGGCTTCGGCCGTAGTTGTCACTGCCGCCGCCCTTCAGCTGCGTCTTCACTTTCAATTTCGGTTTGGCCGTTTTTTTCATGGAATCCCCTTAGAGCATGCGCTCGTTATGATTCAGGCTGACGCCGTAGTTGGGGCCGCCGCCCTTGACCGTGGTCTTGACTTTCAACTTGGGTTTAGTCGTCTTCTTCATAGAGTCCTTCTAGAGCATCCGCTCGTTGTGGTTGAGGGAGAAGCCGAAGTTCGGAGGATTGCCGCCCTTCACCTGCGTCTTCACCTTGAGCTTGGGCTTGGGTGTCTTTTTCATGGTGGTTAGAGCGCGCGCTCGTTGTGGTTGGTGGTCAGCGCCGGCAACCCGCCGCCGCCCTTGACCGTGGTCTTGACCTTCAACTTGGGCTTGGTTGTCTTCTTCAGCATTTGCTCGTTGTGGTTGAAGGTCAGCGCGGGCTGCCCGCCGCCGCCCTTGACCTGTGTCTTCACTTTCAACTTCGGCTTCGGAGTCTTTTTCATGGGATTCTCCTCGAGCATTCGCTCGTTGAATTTGTCCGGGGGATTCCCAAAAGTTACCTCTGGCGGTGATCGATGTCAAGCGGGAATCCGCTTTCGCGAATAGTACTTTTGGAAAACGGATGGTACTTTTGGACACTGGGACAAATGCGGCGCCGGACAACGACGCAGCGCCGCAATCGGTGGGAAACGGCCGCGCTTCCGAATCCCGATCGCGACACTGCGCCAACCCGTCGACTAATTCCCCTTGATCGAAATATTTCCCGGCGATGTCGCAATGCCACCGACGGTCAGCACCACCGGGTAGTCGCCGGTGGTCCACGCCGAGCCATCAGCCTTCGTGGCGGGCAGCGTGATATTGGCTTGCGCCAGTCCCACCGATCCCGGCGTAAGCCCCGCGAACACAACAGGCGCGGCCGTGCCGCCGATCGTCGCGGTGACGGTCGCGGTCACCTTGGCCGGCGGATTTCCCGGACTCGCGGCGCCGGTGGTTACCGCTTGGTCCACCGCGCCTTGACCCGTGAAGTACACGACGGCGATTCCGTTCGGTACGAGCGGTTGAGTCGGGGAGTTGGCGGAAAAATCCTGATTTTGCGCGGCGAGATGCGACGTGCCGCCGATCAGGAAGAGTCCCGGCGCGGTGGCGACGATCTGCACCGTCGACTGCGCGACCGGGCCGCCCGCGCTGGTCAACAATAGTTGTTGCGAGCCGGTGGACAATCCATACGGAATCTGCGCGTTGATCTGCGTGGCGCCGACGTAGAGCAATGGCGCGGCCACGCCGCCGACCGTGAGGCTCACGTCGCCCAAGTACGTCGGCAATGGAACGGCCGTGGCTCCCGCCGCGGTCGTGCTGCCCATCTGCGTGCCGTAGATCGTGAACAACGATCCCGGCGCCAAGCCGCCTTGCGCCGAGCTGGCCGCGTTCACCGACGCGCCAATGGAAGGTCCAGGCGCGCCGGAAACGCCGGTCAGGTTGATGATGTGCGGCGATCCCACGCCGCCATCGTTGATCGTCAGCACGCCGGTGCGCGTTCCCGTGGTCGATGGCGCGAACGCCACTTGAATCATGCAACTCGCGCCCGCTGCCAGCGACGTTCCGCAACTGTTGGTCTGTGCGAAGTCGCCGGTAACGGTGATGCTCGAAATCGACAACGCCGCGCCGCCGGTATTGGTCACGGATACCGATTGCGGGAAGCTGAACGATCCCTGCGATTGCGGCGGGAAACTCACCGTACCGGTGGAAAGGGTCAGCGAGGGAGGCGCCGCGACGGCCTGCACGGCGATATTCGCCGCGTCCATCACGTTGGTGTAGTTCTGGCTCGTGGCGGTCAGTTTGAATTGGAGCACCGTGTCCGTCGAAACTGTCGAAGGAGCGGTCACTTTCACTTGCACCGATTTGTTGGCGCCGGCCAGAAGACTGAGAGTCGAAGGCAGCGCGCTCCCATCGACGGTCAGGCCGGAATCGGCGGTCAACGCCAGGTTATAGCTATCGGCCTTGAGTCCGCGATTCGTCACGACGATCGTCACGGTCGCGGAACCTCCCGGCGGAAGTTGCACGCCGTTGGGGTACGACAGGCGCACCGCGGTGAAGACAGGGATCGCGTCGGCTTGGTCGCGAGTGATTTCGGCATCACCCGTCACCGGAACGTCTACGTCGATGCCCTTTCCAGAGAGCGATCCGCCGGAGAATACGAGTTTGTCCCAATCGGTTTGGCTGGCGCTCATCGGGCCGACGTACGCTGTGCCGAGGGTATTGTCTAAACCGTCGATGTCAACCGACTGCAGCACGTTCGCCGCTACCGTTCCGCAACTCCAGTCGATCCCGAAGCGGGCGTCCTCGATCGCTTTGTTCGGCGTGCCGTTGTTCTTGGCCAATGGCGCGTTGGGGCAGAACCACGACGTTCCAATCTTGGGGAAACCCGAGGGGACGCTGAGTCCAAGCTGAGGGTTCAACTGGGAGGTGTCGAGTTGCGGCAGCGCCCAGCGCGAATAGTCATAGGAAGGGCCACCGTCCGCGGGCAAGCCGCTCATCTGGAACGAATAGTTCATGATGCTCAAGTAGTTCGGCTTGTAGTTGAATCCTTCGTTGCCGCCGTGCTGCAGCCCCAAATTGTGGCCCAGTTCATGCATCAGCGTGCCGGCCTGCTCTTGAATGGTCCCAACGACAGTCGGGAATCCACCAAGCGTGATCATGAGTTTCGACGCGCCATCGCTGAAGGTTGCAGTGTTCGCCGACAGTCCGCTGCTGGTGGTGGTGCTGTTTTGCAGGTGCGAAGAAATCACATGGTGGAAAATCATCGCGCGTCCACTGGCGTTGAAGTTCGCCGACATCTTGTCGAACAATACCCAGGTGTCCGGCGAGGGGGACTTGGAGTTCGGCGGGTCCGACATCATGTATGTCGCTTCGTTGTTCGACAAAAGCGCCGCCTGCGTGTAGGGTTTGCCGTTGGCGTCGAGCGTACCCCACGTCTTGGTCAGTGTCATCGGGCATTTCGGTCCGCAATCGATGTGCATGTTGATGCCCTTTTGGCCGTCCACCGGCGCCTGTTTGAACGAATTGACGAGAATCAAGGCTGCAAAGGGATCGAGCTGATGCGAGTGGTACGGCAACCCCGTGGTCGCATTGCCTGGGAACGACGTCCAATCGACTTGTATGAAAATGTCCTTGGTATTGGGATCCGCGCCCATGCCCGGTAAGTCGATGAAGATGTCCTTGCCATTGGGGCGCATGTACACGCCGTGCAGCTCCCAATCGTCGCAAAGGCCATCGCCGTCAGCGTCAGGACAAGCGGTCTTATCCGACTTCGGTCCGCCATAGCCATTGGCGGTCAACGTCGGCGGATTGGCGGCGTTGCTGTTGAACGTGATCGTCACGTTAAGCGTGCCGGTAATCGTGGGATGGAACGTGAGGACTGCTTGACACGACTGCTGCGGCGTGAGAGTCAGCGGACAGTTTCCGAAACTGAAGTCGTAATTGACGAGGTCGGAGACGTTCGCCGAAGTCAGGTTCAACAGAGAAGTGCCGCTGTTGGTGATCGTAACCGTCTTCGGCCCCGTGCTGGTGCCGATCACGAAGCCGCCGAGATTGAAAAGTTGCGGCTGCAACGTGAAGGTGGGCGGCGCCGACGCCGTGCTGGTTCCCGTGACTGCAATATTCACGTTGGCGCCGGCGTTGGACGCGATGACGATATTGGTATGGAAGGTTCCGATGTCGGAGGGGATCCATTTCACCGAAAGGGTGCAAGAGTTGCCGGTCGTGATCGTCGCCCCGAGACAAGACGTGAGATCGAAGGAAAGCCCGATGTTCGGGGATTGCGTGATGTTGCTGATCGTCAAGGCCGCGCCGCCAGTGTTCGAGATCGTCACGGTTTGCGAGGAACTAGCGTTGCCGACAGAGGAGTCGAACGCCAGCACATTCGGACTGACCGAAATAATCGGCGTGTTCGGCAACTGCGCCGTCAAGCTGACGGGAATCGTTGTCGTCGCGGGCGACGCGTTCGTGGTGATCGTGATATTCGCGTTCGAACTTCCGGCCACGCTCGGCGTGTACGTCACGCCCAGCGTGCAGGAATTACCCGCTTGAATCGTCTGACCCAAGCACGAAGTCAAATTCAGCGAGAGTCCGGAGTTCGCTGTGGCCTGAATATTCGAAATCGTCAGGGCCGCGCCGCCGGTGTTGCTGAGCTTCACGTTTTGCACCTGGCTTGTCGTTCCCACGGGCGTGGAAAAGCTCAGACTCGTGGGACTCACCGTCAGGATCGGAATGTTGGGGGGATTGGCTACGAGCACCACCTGAAGCGTTACCGTGCTCGGCGTGGCGGTGGTCGTGATCGTGATGTTGACCAGTTGGCTGGCGACCTGCGACGGCGAATACGTCACGCCGAACTTGCAGTTTTGTCCGCCTTGCAGTGTCGTACCGAGGCAGTTCGTCAGGTCGAGAGAGATTCCGCTGCCCGATGGCGCCTGAATGTTGTTGACCGTGATCGACGATGTGGTGTTGTTGGTGATCGTGACCTGTTGCGACGCGCTGGTGACCCCCACCGTGGTGGTGATCGTGAGACTGCTGGGCGACAGCGTAATCGGCGGCGGGGTTGGCTTCACGACACGGATACGATTGTTGCCGCTGTCGGCGATGTAAAGATCGGTCCCGGTGCCGGACAAGTCGTTGGCCACCGCGATGGCGCGCGGAGAACTCAATTCCGCCGCTGTTGGCGAGCCGCCGTCGCCTGAAAATCCTGCCGTGCCGCTGCCCGCGATGGTGGTGACGTTGTTGCCGCCGTCGATCATGCGGATTCGATTGTTGCCGAGGTCGGCGACATAAATATTGAGGTTCGCATCGGTCCAAATGTTGCGCGGCGAATTGAATTGCGCCGATCCGACCTTCCCGCCGTCGCCCGAGAATCCGGCCGTCGATCCGCCGAGCGTCGCGACCGCTCCCGAGGACGCGTCGGCTACGCGGATGCGATTGTTGAGGGTGTCGGAGATGTAAAGCTGGTTGAACGCCGGGCTGTACGCCACTCCCACGGGAGTGTTGAGCGTGGCCGTCGATCCGTCCCCGACGAGCGTCTTGATGGTGCCCGCTTGCAAATCGATTTCGCGAATTCGATTGTTTCCGGAGTCGGCGACATAAAGGTATTGCGCGCCGGCCGAAGTGAAGACGTCGTTCGTGGAATCGGTGAATTGCATGCCCAGGCCGTTGGGCGCGTTGATTTGCGCCGCGGTCGCCGGACCGTTGTCGCCGGAGAATCCCGCGGTGCCGGTTCCCGCCAGCGTGACGATCGTGCCGTCCGGCTTAACTCTGCGGATTCGCTGATTGGCCGTGTCGGAGATGTAGACGCTGCCATCGGTATCATCGTAGGCGACACCTGACGGCCGATTCAGTTGCGCCGATGTAGCGGGTCCGCCGTCACCCGAAAACCCTGCCGTGCCGTTGCCCGCGACCGGCTTGATGATCCCGTTCTTGATCATGCGGACGGTGCTGTTGCCCGTGTCGCAGAAATAGATGACCCCGTTTGCCGTTACCGTGATCGCCGTCGGCAGGTTGAGCTGCGCCGACGTGGCCGATCCGTTGTCGCCGGAGTTTCCGGCCGTGCCGGTCCCCGCGGACGTGCTGATAGTAAGGGTTTGCGCCGAAAGCGACAGGATAAACAGTGTACTGGCAAGCAATTGAGTAATGGTTTTCATAAGCCCCTCTTTGGTTCTCATACCCTATAGGCGGAAGGGACAAAAGGGAACCCTCAACTTTTTTAGGACCACGCGGGGTCGCGCGAGAGACCCCAGCGGCCGCGGGAACACACGCTCGCGTGGTACAATGTGGACTCAAGCAAGCTAAATCGCGTACGGGGTACGGAATCATGTCAGGCCATTCAAAGTGGGCCACTATCAAGCACAAGAAGGGCGCGGCGGACGCCAAACGCGGCCGTGTTTTTACGCGCATCATCAAGGAAATTTCAGTCGCGGCGCGCGCCGGCGGCGGCGACGCCGATTCGAATCCGCGCCTGCGCACAATCATCGCCGAAGCCAAGGCCGAGAACATGCCTGCGGACAACATCAAGCGGGCGATTCAGCGCGGCACGGGCGAATTGCCGGGCGCCACCTACGAGGAAGCGATGTTCGAGGGCTACGGGCCGGGCGGCGTCGCGGTGCTGGTGGAAGTCGCCACCGATAATCGCAACCGCACGGTGAGCGAGTTGCGCCACATGTTCAGTAAGAACGGCGGAAACCTTGGCGAATCGGGATGCGTGGCGTGGATGTTCAGCAAGAAGGGTTATCTCAGCATTCCGAAGAGCAAAGCCAGTGAAGACGATTTGATGAGCGTGGTGCTCGACGCCGGCGCCGAAGACTTGAAAGACGACGGCGACGAGTGGGGTGTCCAGACGCCGCCCGATGCTTTTGAAGCCGTGAAGGAAGCGATGAAGAAGGCGGGCTTCGAGCCGACGTCCGCGGAAATCTCCATGGTCTCGCAGAACAGCGTGAAACTAACGGGCAAGAACGTGGCGGCCATGGTGCGGCTGGCCGAAGCGCTCGAGGATCACGACGACGTTCAGAAAGTGCACTCCAATTTCGACGCCGACGAAAAAGAATTACAGGCCGTCGAATAGCGGTCCCGCCCTATGCGCATTCTGGGCATCGATTGCGGATGCGATTCCACCGGTTACGGCATCATCGAAACCGACGGGCGTACCCATCGCATGCTGATCCATGGGGCGATCCGCACTTCCTCCAAACAAGCTTTTCCGGAACGCCTGAAAATCATCGGCGGCGCGCTTACCGACATTCTTCGTCAATGGGCGCCGCTTGACGTGGCCGTGGAAGAAGTGTTTTTCGCCGCCAACGCCAAAAGCGCGTTGAAACTCGGTCACGTTCGCGGAGTTGTACTCTTAGAAGCCGCGCGCGCCGGATTCGTGGTGAATGAATACTCCGCGCTCGAAGTAAAATCGAGCGTGGTGGGCTACGGACGCGCCGAAAAACAGCAAGTGCAACGCATGGTAAAGGCGCTGTTGCAACTCGCCGAGACGCCCGAACCCGAAGACGCCGCCGACGCTTTGGCGCTGGCGATTTGCCATGCGCATCATGCTCATGCGCGCGCGCAGATGGCGATGGTGCGTTAATGATGCGATTTCTTTGGGCGCTTGCACTGGGCGCGACGCTCACATCCGCTGAAGCCAAGCTGACATTCACGAAATCCTTCCCGGAGAGCGTGCCCGATTACTATCGCGTAGTGGTGCACGAAAACGGCGAGGCGGAATACGCGACCGCGCCCGACGATCCGCAGCCCGAGAAATTCAAGCTGTCGGAGGATTTGGTGAAGCAGGCGTTCGATCTCGCCGCTAAACTCGATCACTTCAAGGGCGAGTCGCTGGAAATCCGCAAGAAGATCGCCAACATGGGGAAGAAAACCTTCACCTACGACAATGGCGACGAGCACGGCTCGCAAACCTTCAACTATTCCGAGCGCCAAGAGGCGATTGACCTGCTGAACATCTTCGAGCACATTTCGAACACGGAGCAGGCGATCATCGAACTCGACCGCATCATGCATTTCGATAAGCTCGGCCTGATGAAGTATCTGCTCCAGGTGGAGATTCAGTTCGACCGTAAGGAATTGGCCGAACCAACGCTGTTGACGCGCACGCTCGAGGAAATCGCGGCGAACAAGGCGTACATGGACATCGCCCGCATTCGCGCGCGGCTGATCCTGACGAAGATTCAGAACGGAGCGAGCAAGTGAAACGCTTATTTACCGTGATTCGCCGGCGCGGACCCGCTTGGGATCACGCGCAATCGCTCGAAGGTCAAGCGCTTTGGCAACCGCACGCCGATTTCATGAATGGCCTGGCGCGCGAAGGCTTCGTGGTGCTCGCGGGCCCGCGCGAAACGGTCAACGACGCGCTGCTGATCGTTCGCGCGGAGTCGGCGGAGGAAATTCGCGCGCGCCTCGACACCGATCCGTGGACGCCAAGCGGTCATTTGGTGACGGGCGAAATCCTGAAGTGGGATCTCCGCATCGGCTCGTTGTAACGCCAAATCAGGATTCCACAAAGTGATAGCTGGCGTGGACGTCGTAGTCGATGGCGTGCTTCTTCTTGAGTTCGTCGATATAGCGCAGCGTCTTCGCTGTGTGCGGTCCCACGCCTTCGTTGGTGTGCAAGATCATCTCCTCGAGACAACTCCCCACCGACATGTTCTTGTGCGCCGCTAAATCCTGCAACAACGCGGCGAGGCGTTTTTCCAGGCGAGCCGTCACGTCGACGCGCTCGATCGCGACGTCGGGACCCTCCTTGCAAGAGCAATCGTCGCCGCAAAGATCGTGACCAAAACACAAAAAGTAGCCGTTCAAGTCGCGGATGGTGTAGTCGCGGATTCCGTAAGGCCGATCGGCGATCGGTTCGTCCACTTCGACGCCATTGGCGCGGTGAAATTCGAACAACTCATCGGCGTCGCCGACCGAAAAACAGATCGAGCCGCTATTGCCTGCAGGCGGCCGGCTGAGGGAGAAAAATAAACGCGTCCGGCCCAAGTCGACGCCGGCGAAGGTCGCTTTGTCGAAGCCCTCATGCGGCGCTTCTTGCGACCAAGTGAATCCCAGCTTGAAGCCGAGCTTTTGCGTGTAGAAATCGATGGCCGCCGGGAGATCGGGGACCATCAACGTTGGCGTGATGCGGTCGCAATCGACGATCGGAGGCTTGGGCATAGAAAACCTCAATTCTGCACAGCGATGTAGAGTTGTTGATTCACCGGCGCGCCATTGTAAGTAAACGTCAACGGAATCGCGTCGCCGCCCGGCACATTCGGCACAACGACATTGAACTGATAGACGCCGACCAGATTCGGCGACAGTCCCGAGTAAACGAGCGTGGCAGGTGTGTTTCCAAATTGCACCTGCACGTTCGCGGATACTGAATTGGCCCCCTGGACAAGTTGACCCGGTGGGATGTTGGGCGTGACCGAACCGAAGCCAACGCCGTAAATTACGATGGTATCGCCGGGCTTGGCTGGCCGCGATGCGAGGCCGGGAATCGCGCCGGATGGCAGCACGTAGGTAACATTGTCGGGAAAAAACGCCACCACGTATTGCTTCCCGTTAACCTGAAAACTGCCCGGTGCGAGCACGCCGGGCGAGGCCGCCGCGGTGTTCACGGTGAACGGCGCGCTGACGCCCGACGGTGACGTAACGATGATTTGCTGCGCGCCGGCGGTCACGGTCGCGGGCGCCTGCACATTCACTTGGCCCGCACTGATGTACGCGACAAACGCCGGCTGGCCACCGATGGTGACGCTGGTTCCGCTCAAGGAAGTCGGCGCGTTCACGCCGCTGAAGTCGCTGCCGGACCAGCCACGAGAGGACCCCGCGAGGTTCGATCCATAAATCTCGATCCACGACCCCGCGCCGATTGTCGAAAAGCCTCCGAAGGCGCTCGCGGAGACAACGCCCGCCACTTGCGGATTGTTCACGCCGGCTTGCGTCAACGTGATCGACTGGCCGGCGACCGCAGTCGTTGTTGTTCTTTGTGCTCCGGTGTTGGCCGCGAGTGCGGCCGTCACGATACCCGGTCCGCTTCCCGTTGCCGTCAGCGTCACGAACGAATCGCCGTCCGTCGCTTTGAAAGCGCATCCGGATTGCGTGAACACCAGCACCGCAACGCTGGACGCTCCGGCCGCGACCGATGTCGTGGAAGGGCTCAGTTCGTACGTGCAACCGTTGACAGCGGCGATGTTATCCGCGCTATCGAGGAAAAGCGTTCCGAAATATTGGCCTCCCCCGGCGTTGAGCGTGAGATAAGCGCCGCCGAGCGCAGCACTCGCGGGAAGCTGAAGGTCAATGGAATGCGTGGCGGTCGCTTGGACGGTCGCCGCCGTCGTGGCGCCGCTCGAGTCCGTCAACGTCACCGTCGGCTGGGCGAGCTTTCCCACGTTGTAAGCATTCAGGCGCACGACGCTCCCGGGCGAATACGCCGCCAGCTCGCGGGATTGCGTGTCACTGACAAAGACGACGCTCGAAAAAGAATCGATTGTGTTGTTGGACGTTGTGACGCCCGGTGAAGTCTCCACCACCACCGGCTGGCTTTCTTGCGATTGAAACGCGGGATACGCGGTTGAGATCGAGGGATTGTTGTTGGGATTCAAAAAGTAGTTTTCGCTCACCGAACCACTGGCGGCGTTGCCGATCCAAACGGCGGCGCGTCCCGGTTGCGCGACAAAGTTGTTAGTCACCGCAATCCCTTGATTCGGACTATTCGACATTGGCGTAAAATTCGTACCGAGGCCGAGCGCCTGAATCCCCGCCAATTGGATCAGGTTATTCTGTCCCGCCGGAACCAGAACGGTTCCGTCGAGGACGTTGTTCTTGATGGTCGCATTGATCGTCGGCGGTACGATCCAGTCCGCGGTGGCTAGCTGATGCTGCATGTCGATCCCGGCCATGTTGGAGTTGTGGATGTAGTTGCCGGTGAGCGTGGCGTTCATCAATCCCCACAAGCTGATGCCACGGGCCCAACCCTGTTGCTCCACGGCGTTGCGATCGAGAAACAGATTTCCGGCACGCCAGCTTGGATCGACGGCGTAGAGGTAACTTCCCGTGAGTCCGCTGGGCAGACTGCCGTTGAAAGTCAACAGCACTTGCGGCAGATTGTTCACGGCGGGTGCGGATGCCTGCGACGAAACGACCGCGCTTCCAAGAATGGCGCCGTCAGAGGGTCGCTGAAAAACCACGTTCGATCCGTTCGGCAGCGTGTAATATCCGTTGGCCGCCAGCGCGGTATTGGCGTCTCCTTGGACTTGCAGCACGTTGGTTGTCCCGGTCGGAGCGCTCTGCACCGAACCGAACACCCACGTGTGCGGTGAGATGGCGTCGTCCAAGGTGCGAATCGAACGGTTCAACCGCAGCGTGTTATTCAATCCCACTTGCGTCGCCGTGATTCCATCGGCCATCGTGCTGACCAAACGGTCGGTGCCGGGTTTGGGCATCACATAGACGTGATCCAACGTGCACGACTGCGCGCCGTCGATGGAGAATCCAACGAATCCGGAATAGATCTTGACGTTGTGAAACGTGCAGCCGCTGCAACCGGCCAGCGAACCGCCGTTGACGATCACGCCGCTGCCGCCGCCGCGCACCATTACGACGCCGACGTCCCCTGTCTGAACCTGGGCGATGATCGCAGGAGTGAGATCCGGGTCCGTGGTTGTGACCACGAGGCTTGTGTCGTTGAGCGGCTGCTGAATCGGCATACGTCCATAGACGCTCCACGGCCGTCCACTCCGGTAAATGAAAAGATACGCCGGAAGGTTCGAGCCGGCCAGCGCGTTCAACGCGGTCAGATTCTGCCAGTTCGGGGAAATCGTGAACTGTATGGTGCGCGTGGTCGAATTGACCGCGGTAACCTGCACCTGCGTGTACAGCATTTGCAGATAGTCGACCGTGAAATTCTGCACCGTGACGTTTTTGCCGACGGCGAGGCCGAGGCCCGAATGCAGTGGATTCGCGAAATACAGATCGGATCCCTGAAAGTCGATGGTGACGCCCGTGACCCCAGAGAGCGCGATGTAGCGATCGGAAGCGCCGAGGCTCAGGAAATAATACGCGCCGGGATCGGCGATGACGCTGGGAATCTTGTTCTTGTTCGCGTACGTGACTCCTTGTTGCAGCAGCGGACCAGAATCGAGGCTCGGCTGGTTCGGAGTCATGTTCGCCGTGGCGATTCCCAGCCGGACAAGGTCCTGCGACAAGTTCAGCGTGGTTTGCGCGAACGCCCAGCACGGGAGGATGGCGAAGGCGATAAACCATCTCGGCAAAAACTTCATGAATCGCTCCCAAGGTCTACGGATGATCGGGGTCGAGATCGTAGACCTCGCATTCCCAATCAAAATACGGTAGCAGAAAAATCCGAAAAATCTCGTGAACCAATGCGATAAGTTTGCGCACGGCGTATTCGTAGTCGCCGTCGCGGACGGTGAGGGTGAGCGATACGTTGCCGCGGCGATTCGCACACGTGATTTTCGCTTTCTTCGGGTCAATTTGGCGGTGCGTTGGGCGTTCCTTCGATGCGATCTCGCGAAGAAACGCCTGGAACGCGCGATACATCTCCGATTTCACGGGGACCTTCGGCAGCAGCGCCGGAAAGTGCAGCGTCTTGCGACGCGTGTCCATCACGAGTTCGAAAACTTGCTCGCGATGCCACAGCAATCGATGCACCACGCGCCCGTTCGACGGTTTTCCTTTGTTGTAGCCGCGGAAAATGGCCTTGTCGGCATAGCCCTGCAAGATTGTCGCGACCTGGTCGAAAGTGTCGTTCTTTGGCATGACGGTTTTGTTACCGCAGAGACGCAGAGGCGCAGAGAAAACCCAGCCCCAGCGATCCCAGGGTTTCTCTGCGTCCTCTGCGCCTCTGCGGTGAAAAAGCGTTAGTGCATGATCGCGCCGACGCTCGGCTCCGGACCCAAGCGCACGCCGACCGTGAATTCCTTCTTGGCCTGGCAATTGATCAGCGTGGAAATGCCCTGCTTCGCGGCGATGTCGTACGACCGCTTCAGAGCCACGCGCAACTGTTGCGGCGTCAGCACGTACTCGCCGCGCGCGCCCAAGCCTTCCGCCATCTGGTCGTAGCGCAAGTTTTCCTGGAACAGATACATGTGCTCGGCACGCGGCGATCCCGCGGCGTTCGGCCACATGCCCCAAGAGTTATTGTTGTAGACGAGTGCGACGATCGGGATCTTGTACTTCGACGCCGTGTCGAGTTCGAACAAGCTGTGCGCCATTCCAGCGTCGCTGGTGATCACGAACACCGGCGCGCCTTGATACGGCTTCTGCGGACCCACGCCGCGCTGCACGGCCGCGCCCGCGCCGATCGTCATGGCCATGTCGGGACCGATCGCGCCGTACTGGAACGCGCAGTTCACCACTTGTCCGGGGCGATAGGCGCGCAACCAGCGTCCCGTTTGATTTCCGATGGTCCAACCGCCCCATCCGAGCACCGTTTGTTTCTTGTCAATCGATCCTTTGTAGAGGAAATCGTGCGTCTCCTTGGCGATCACCGCGGGATGCAGCAAGCCCGTTTCGTTGGACGTCGTCAAGCCCTTGGCGTAGATGTCCGCGATTTCCTTCTCGAACCCGGCGCGCTGCGCGGCGATTTCGCTGACCCACGCGTCGCGCTTCTTCGCGCCCAGCTTGTTGTCCAGCGCTTCCAGGAACGCGCGCTCGTCGGAAACGATACCGAGGTCGAGCGGCCAGTTGCGCCCCAAATCTTCCTGCTCCGGATGCACGCGGATCGACTTCACGTCCGGGCTGAAGCCGTATTCCGTCGGGCTCGGCATCGAATATTGGCCGATGAACAGAACTACATCGGCGCTCATCAGCGCCTTGTAGGACATCGCCGCGCTCAAGCGATGATCGTCGGGGAAATGTCCGCGCATCGGACCGCTCGACACCACGGCGATTTCGTTGCGCTCCACCATTTGTTGCAGCACGTCCCACGCCTTGCGATGGAACACGCCGTGACCCGCCACGATCACCGGGCGCTCGGCCTTGGTGAGCATGTCGGCGCACTTCTCCACGTCCTTCGGCGAGGGGAACGCCCGCGACTCGGTGCGGTAGCGCTCCTTCGTGTAGAAATCGGTGAGTTTCGTCGATTCCGTGTAGCGGGCGCGCGCGACTTCGCCGGGGAAATCGAGATGCACCACGCCGGGCACGCCCGACTTCAGCGCGCGGAACGCGTACGCACCGTATTCATGCACGCGCGGCGGATCGATCAGGCGCTTGCCGTACTTCTTCATGCCGGTAGTGGTCGGCTGCTGATAGCCGGTCTGGATGAAATACTCGCGATCGTCCCAGGCCATCTGCATGTTGCTGGCCAGCACCAACAGCGGCGTGCGCGCGGCGTGCGCCGACGCCACGTTCATGATCATGCGCGTGAAGCCGGGACCTTCGGTGCCCGACGTGGCGGTGACTTCGCCGGTGACGCGCGAGAATCCGTCGGCCATGGCGCACATCGCGCCTTCGCAGCGTCCGCCGTAGGTGGGGATGCCGGCGGCGGCGATCGCGTTGATCACCGTGTAATTGCCGGGGCAGCAGAACATCGCCGCCAATTCTTCTTCCTTGCATAGTTTGGCGAAAACTTCCGCGCCGGTCATGCCGCGCCCTTCGAACGATCCAACCTTGGGTGCTTCGCTGAGCGATTCGGTGATTCTCTTCGGAATCTGAATTGACGTCGCGCCAACTTCGGCCATCAACGCCGCGGGACTCATGGCCGCCGACGCTTTGGCGGCGACGCTCGCCGCCGCGACGCCCGCCGCGACCGGCACGGCCAGGAAATTGCGGCGGCTCGTGCCATTGGAGTTATTCTTTGTTTCGCTCATAAAAACTGCCTCACTGTTTCTTGGATTCTTTCGCGTCGTCGGGCTGAAGTTGGGGCCGTTGATCCTCCGGCCCCAGGCTGCGGATGTAGTTGACCAGATTCCACAGGTCTTCTTCTTTGAATTGACTCTTGAACGGCGGCATTTGCAGGTTGGCGCCCGCACCGTCGCGGATGGAGCGATACATTTCTCCGTCGCTCGATCCGTGCTTGTATCCCTTGGGAACGGTCAAATCGGTGGCGTCGGCGACAACGTCGAGTTGCGCCTTGCCGTCGGTGCCGTGGCAGGTCGCGCAGGAGCGGGGAAAAAGCACTCTCCCCTTCGCCAGCGACGCGCGGCTGTAAGGAACGGGATTCTTGAGTTTCTTGGCTTCTTCCTGTGTCAACGTTTTGCCGTCATCTTGCGGCCAAACGGCTGTGGAGCACAGCAACACAATCAAGAAGAACTGGCCCCGTCGATTCATCTCCTTGAAAGCTACCAATCGCCGGAACCCATGTCAACGCGAAAGCGGCGCGATACGGTCGTTCAACGCGTCACTTCGAACCGGCCGTAAACACCGCGCCGATCGAAACACTCATACCCCCGCGCAGCGCCGTGGCCGCCGAGGATGGTTCATCGAAGCGCGTGAGCACGTAATTGACTTCCGGCAGTTGCAGCGTCAGATGATCGTTCATGCGAACCTGCACGCCGCCGCCGAACTTCGACATCAGCACGGTTTGATTGCGTCCGGTGGTCGAGAACGGTGAGTTGGGATCGAATCCGTTAGTGAATCGTGCGCCGCCGGCCAGTCCCTGGATGTAAAAGTTCACTTCGCGCGTCCGGAAATTAACGCGAGGTCCCGCCATGTAGGTGAGCGCGTTGTCTTCCACGTTCGGGAAACGGCCCACGTCGCCAATGTGATACAAGCCGACATCGGCCAGCAGGCCGAGGTGGTTTGTCACGTTGAATTCCAGCGTCGAGTTTCCGCCCTGCATCACGAACGACGGCACCGAGCCGCCGGGCCGCAACATGAGCGCAGAATAATTCAGACCCACCTCCACCACCGGAACCGGAGGCAATTCCTGCGCGCTTGCCAACGCGGCGAGGCCTAGCAACATTGTCGCGATCCAAACAATTTGAGTACGCATGGGATTTTTCTCCTTGAAAAATGTTGCGAAGAGACGCGCTTAGCCCACTGACACGACAGGCGTGCGTCCGGTTGCAGTTGGGAACCAACCTTCGTCCTGGGCCTTTGCGGGTTTTTTGGCAACTTCTGTCCGGCCGAGACCGTCTCATAAGAGATGCCGCGCCGCCCGCTCCAAACCCGCTGGCTGGTGGTGTGTGCGATGGTGCTTTTGACGGCGGGTATCGCGCGTTGTCAAGAAATCATCGTCGTCGATCAATCGAAGCAACCAATTCCCGGCGCGAAAATCGAACTGAGTGGCGGATCCTCGGCCATAACCGACGAAAACGGCAAAGCGCACGTCCCGTCCGGACGCTACGACATGACCATCACGCGCGATGGTTTTGAGACACTGAAGAAATCGGCGGTCGAGATCGGCGCGGCGACTCTGACCTTCACGCTCACACCCGCCACTCACCACGAAACCGTGAACGTGCAAGGCGCGGCGAGCGGCACACAGCAAGGCGCATCATCGAACACGCCGGTTCCCGTTGCGGTCACTCAAGACCTCTCGAATCGCCCGGCGACCGTGGCCGACGCACTGCCGCTGGTGCCGGGGATCGCGCGCACGCCCTCGGGCGCGCTGCAAATCTCCGCCGCCGGCGAACATCACAGCGCGATGCTCGTGAATTCCGCCGACGTCACCGATCCCGCCACGGGACAATTCGGTCCCACCGTGCCGATCGACGAAGTGCAATCGCTGAACGTCTATCAAACGCCCTTCCTCGCCGAGTACGGGACGTTCACCGCGGGACTGGTATCTGTGGAAACTCGGCGCGGCGGCGACAAATGGAAGTGGGAATTGCGTGATCCCTTCCCGGAATTCCGCATCCGGAGTTGGGATCTCGTGGGATTGCGCGCGGCGTCGCCGCGCCCCAACTTTCAAGGTCCCATCATTCCGGGAAAGCTTTACATCTCCGGCGGATTCCTGTTCAACATTCGCAAAACCGAAGTGTACGAGTTGCCGTTCCCGGCGAATCAGAAAAAAGTGGAAGGCGAAAACGCGTTCATCCAGCTCGATTGGGTGGTGTCGGACAAACAGCTCGTCACCGCGACCTTGCACGTCGCGCCGCAGAGCGCCGACTTCGTGAACATGGACTTCTTCAACCCGCAGCCCACCACGCCCGATTCGCGCGCACACAACTACGCGGGCGCGGTGGCCGACCATTGGAGTCTCGGCAGCGGAGTACTCGACACCACGCTCTCCACGGCTTACAACGACTCGCGCATCTGGGGACAAGGTCCGCTCGACCTCACGATGACGCCCGCCGGCAACAGCGGCAACTACTTCGCGCAGCAATCGCGCAACGCCTATCGCTATGCGGGATCGTCGACGTATTCGTTCGCGCCGGTGAAAGCAGCGGGATCTCACAACGTCAAGCTGGGCGTGCTGGTGAACGAGAACGTCGAGAGCGGCCAGGTGATCGATCACCCCATCGACATCATGAGCACGTCGAACGTGATGCTCGAGCGGATCGCCTTCACAGGCGGTGCGCCGTTCCGCAACTCGGACACCGAGTTCGCATTGTTCGCGCAGGATCACTGGAACATCACGCCGCGCTTCGCCGTTGACGCGGGATTGCGCCTGGAATCGCAGGAAATCTCCGGCGCCACGCGGCTCGCCCCGCGCGCCGGTGTCGCCTGGAGTCCGTTCGCGCATTCGGGCACGGTGATTCGCGCCGGCGTGGGACGCTTCTATGATCGCGTACCGCTGAACGTCTATTCGTTTTCCGATTTCCCTCGCGAGATCGTCACACCGTACGTGAACGGCGTCGCGGGCGCGCCTATCCTTTACTTGAATACCATCGGCGAGGAGCCTATCAAGCCGCCATTTGTCTTCGGCGCGCCGGCTTCGGGGCGTTTTTCGCCGCGCTCAACCACCGGAAGTCTTTACATCGAGCAACCGGTTTCGAGTTTTCTGAAACTGCGTTTGGGATATCTCGAAGGACAATCGGCGGGACTCGTGACGCTCGATCCGTTTGCGGATGCCCATGTGCTCTCGGGCTCGGGGCAGTCGCGCTACCGCCAAGCGGAGATCACCGCGAAGGTGCGCTTCAAGAACGAAGGCAGCCAGTTGTTCATTTCCTATGTCCACAGCCGCGCGCGCGGCGATCTGAACGATTTCAACAATTTTCTCGGCGACTACCCCGCGCCGATCCTGCGCCCGGATGCCTACGCGACGCTGCCCACCGACATGCCGAACCGTTTCCTGTTGTGGGGACTGATTTTGCTGCCGTACAAAATCCGCGTCGCACCGACCATCGAATACCGCAGCGGATTTCCGGTGAGTCTCACCGACCAAGCGCAAAACTATTTTGGATTCCCCGATCAAAGCCGCTTCCCGGGCTTCTTTTCCGCGGATCTGAAGGTCGCCAAGGACTTCAAGGTCAGCCCGAAGTACAGCGTGCGGCCCTCGGTCAGCGGATTTAACCTGACGAATCACAATGATCCGGAGGCTTTTCACAACAATCTGGCCGATCCGGGGTTTGGATTGTTCTTCGGCCATCGCGGGCGGCGGTTTACGGCGGATTTCGACGTAATCTTCTGAAACGACTTAATATTCTTTTACAATGCCGGATCGGCTGATAGGAGATTCTGTAAGGAGAACGATCTTTCGAGCGCTCGTGCGGGCATGCGAGCGGGTATCTTTTCGCTAAGTGGTTTACCGGGAACGGGTTCAAGCACCATTCGTTGTTCGAAGCGCAAGCACTGATTGGATGATGAGGACCCCATGAGGATCTGTGTATTAGGTGGTGACGGGTATTGCGGTTGGGCCACTTCGCTGTATCTTTCCAAAAAGGGCCACCAAGTTTCCATCGTCGACAATTTTTCCCGGCGTCAATGGGATTACGAGCTCGGCGTGCAAACGCTCACGCCGATCCAGCCGCTAGCGGATCGCCTGCGCGTGTGGCAAGAGCGCACCGGCGAGCAAATCCAATTGTTTACCGGCGATGTCACCGACTATGACTTTCTCTCGTCGGTACTGGCGGAAGTACGGCCCGACGCGATCGTGCATTTCGCCGAGCAGCGATCCGCCCCGTATTCCATGATCGATCGCAAGCACGCGGTGTTCACGCAAGTGAACAACGTGGTCGGCACGCTGAACTTGCTTTTTGCGATTCGCCAGTGGGCGCCTGATTGTCACTTAGTGAAACTCGGCACCATGGGTGAGTACGGCACGCCGAACATCGACATTGAAGAAGGCTACATTCGCATCGAGCACAACGGCCGCAGCGACGTGCTGCCGTATCCGAAACAGCCGGGATCGTTCTATCACCTCTCCAAAGTGCATGACAGCCACAACATCATGTTCACC
This sequence comes from Terriglobia bacterium, assembly GCA_021325275.1. GTDB lineage: Bacteria > Acidobacteriota > Terriglobia > JAJPHL01 > JAJPHL01 > JAJPHL01. The sequence continues at coordinate 103,639 of JAJPHL010000059.1, forward strand.
TGCAAGATCTGGGGAATGCGCGCCACCGACCTGAATCAAGGCGTGGTCTATGGGACGATGACCAACGAAACGATGCTCGACGAGGCGCTGATCAATCGCTTCGACTACGACGACGTTTTCGGCACGGTGCTGAATCGCTTCTGCGCGCAGGTGGCCGCGGGACATCCGTTGACGGTCTACGGACGCGGCGGACAAACCCGCGGCTTCCTCGACATCCGCGACACGGTGCGCTGCATCGAGCTGGCGTGCATGAATCCCGCGAAACCGGGCGAATGTCGCGTGTTCAATCAATTCACCGAACAATTTTCGGTGCTGGAATTGGCACAAATGGTGAAAGCGGGCGCGCGCAAACTGGGATTGACCGTGCACATCGATCACCTGCCCGCGCCGCGCGTGGAAGCGGAAGAGCATTACTACAACGCCAAGCACTCGCGCCTGCTCGACCTGGGCCTGCGACCGAACTATTTATCCGATTCCCTGCTCGACTCGCTGATCAACATCGCGATCAAGTATCGCGATCGCATCGACCCAGCGTTGTTCGTGCCGCAAGTGAAGTGGCGGGACTCGGAGAACGTGCGAACCCGCACGCCGCCGGCCGCAGGCGCGTCGTTCCCGGCGTCCGCCGCGGCGGCCATCGCCGGAGACTAGCGAAGTTCCGGTTACAATCACAAGATGCGGATTCGAAGGCTGGTGACAGCCCCTGTGGTCCTGGTCTGCGCCGTGCTCGTCTGCGCCGTGCTATTCTGCGCCGCCGGCTTGCCCGCACAAGAACAAGCGCCGACTTTCCGCACGTCGACGGAGTTAGTTCTTGTGGACGTTCAAGTCGTCCACAAGAAGATGAAGACTCCCGCGCCGCTGCTCGAGCAAAAGCATTTCGAAATCTTCGAGGACGGCGAACCGCGGACCATCGCGACATTCGGACGCGATCAATTTCCGTTGTCCGTGGTGCTGCTGTTCGATCTCACCGATAGCGTGCGTCCGGTGCTGCATCGCTTGGCCGAAGGCGCGAAAGCCGCTCTCGAGCATTTGAAGCCCGAGGACGAAGTCGCCGTGATGGCGTACGCAGCGTCGGCGCAGATTCTCGACGGCTTTACGAAAGATCGCGCGCGGACCGTCGATGCCATCGTGCGCGCTTCGTACATGAAGTCGGACGAGGCGGCCTTCTTCAACGAAGGAGTTTTTCAGGCCGCGCAAGAATTGCGCGAGCCGGAGCATGAATCGAATCGCCGGGTGATCATCTGGCTTACCGACAATCTCCCGAACGTCCCGACGGAATGGAATCGGGCGCACAACGGGCGAAGCGTCGCGCCGGGCGATCTTCACACGCAGGAGCAGGCTGTAAAGGAACTGCACGAAAGGGGCATCACCGTCGCACCGCTGTTGCTGACGGACATGGCGATGGCCACGGCGACGATGCCGCTGCGTGCCGTTGAGGCGTTATGGTACAAATCGCATCCCCCCGGCGACGCCAACAAGTACGCCGAATGGACCGGCGGTCAAGCGATGCGCATGAGCGGCAAAAACGCCGACGAGCGCCTCGCCGAACTGATCGACGAGTTACGCTCGCGCTACACTATCGGCTTTCAGCCGTCGCGTAACAAGCCGTCCGGAACGTTCTCGAAATTGCGCGTGACGCTGGCCCCCGATGGTCCGCTGCATCCGCAGGACTGGAAAGTGCTGGCCCGCGACGGATACTACCGGAAATAATCGGCCACCGCATGCGTTATCACTACTTCATCGTTCTGGCGATTGCGGCGGCAGTCTACGCGGGCTGCATCATTTCCCCGCCCTCGTTGATGGACGACGTCGACGCGGTGCAAGCGCAGATCGCGCGCAACATGCTCACCAGCGGCGATTGGGTCACGCCGCGTCTCGACGGCGTCGTGTATCTCGAAAAAGCGCCGCTCATCTACTGGCTCATCGCCATTTGCTTTGCGATTTTCGGCGTGCACGATTGGGCCGCGCGGATTCCCGTGGTGCTTTCCGCGCTGGCGCTCGCCTGGATCACGGCCGCGTTCGGCACCTGGGCCTTCGGGCGTCGCGCGGGGATGTACGCGGGCATCTGCATTTCTACTTGCCTGGGTTTGTGGTTGTTCACGCGCATCTTGATCCCCGACGTCACGCTCACCGCGTGCATCGCGCTTTCCATGTGGGCGTTTTTGCGCGCGCTCGACGAAGAAGAATCGCATCCGCGATTGTGGGCGCTGGTGATGGCGGCGTCGCTCGGACTCAGCTTGCTGATGAAGAGCTTGATTGGCGTTGTGTTTCCGTGCGGCACGGCGGTGATCTACTTGGCGGTCACGCGGAGATTGTTCGTGGCCGATACTTGGCGCAGGCTGCGGCCGTTTTCGGGGGCGCTCGTCGCACTGGCGATCGCCGCGCCGTGGCATGTGCTGGCGACGTTGCGCAATCCGCCGTATTTCGATTTCACGATGCACAGCGCGGCGGGCGAGTATCACGGCTTCCTGTGGTTCTTCTTCATCAACGAACAACTGCTGCGCTTCCTGAATCTGCGCTATCCCCGCGACTACGACACCATGCCGCGATGGTTCTTCTGGCTCGGCCATTTCGCGTGGCTTTTTCCTTGGAGTGTCTATTTTCCTGCCGTCGCGCGGCTGAATTTCCGATGGAACGGCCGCGCGGGGCGCGTGCGTTTCGTCGCCCTACTGTGGACGGCCGTGATTCTCGTCTTCTTCACGTTCTCCACGACCCAAGAGTATTACTCGATGCCGTGCTATCCTGCGCTCGCATTGTTGCTGGGCTCGGCGATGGCCGAAGAAAACGTTTGGATCCGCCGCGCCACGCGCGTGCTCGCCGTCGTGCTGGCGGTGGCCGCACTCACCACCGTGTCGCTCTACGTGATGTCGCGCCCCTATTCCGCGCCGGGCGATATCTCGCAAGCACTAGCCTCGAATCCTGCCGCGTACAAGCTATCGCTGGGACACATGGGCGATCTCACGATCAAGTCGTTCGCGTACTTGCGAACGCCGTTGCTCGTTGCGTCGATCGCGTTGCTCCTCGGCGCCATCGGCACGATGTTCTTCGACGGACAACGGGCATTTTTCGCGGCGGCGTTGATGGCCGCGCTGTTTTTCCAGGCCGCGCGGCTGGCGATGGTGGCGTTCGATCCTTATTTGTCGTCGCGGCCGCTGGCGGAAGCGCTGAATCGGGCGCCCGCCGGGCAGTTGATCGTCGATCATCATTACTACACGTTCTCCTCGATCTTTTTTTACACCGGCCGCGGGGCGCTGCTGTTGAACGGACGCTTCCATAATCTTGTCTACGGTTCGTACGCGCCCGACGCACCGAACGTCTTCATCAACGACGAACAGTGGAGCAAAATGTGGCGGTCCTCGTCGCCGTACTATATTGTGGTGAGTGGCGAAGAAGAACCGCGCCTTGAAAAGCTGGTGGGCCGTGAACGCCTGCACGTTGTGGCCGAAAGCGGCGGCAAATTCCTGTTCGCCAATCGACTCGCCAAATGACGACTATTCTCCTCAGCGTCGCGGCGATCCCGTTCATCTACTACCTGATCTCCATTTTTAGCGCGTGGCGATTCTTCCGCCAGCCGGCTGCGGGCGGCGAAGGCGGCTTCACGCCGCCCGTCAGCATCCTCAAACCGGTTCGCGGTCTCGATCCGGAGGCGTACGAAAACCTCGCGAGCTTTTGCCGCCTCGACTACCCGGAGTACGAAATCGTTCTTTGCGTCGATCCCGGCGATCGCGCGGTGAACGACGTGGTGGAAAAAATCCGCCGCGATTTTCCCGCGCGGCGTATCCGCGTGCTGCCCGGCTCGGGACGCACCGCCGCAAACGACAAAGTGGCGAAGCTGGTCCGGCTCGTCGACGAAGCCGCGCACGAAATCGTCGCGATCAGCGACAGCGACGTGCGCGTGCGCCCCGATTACTTGATTCGCGTGGTCGCACCGCTGCGGGATCCAAAAGTAGGAATGGTCACATGCTTTTATCACTCCGCGGAAGAGCGCACCTTCGTCGATCGCCTCCAAGCCGCGGGCATGACGTCGGATTTTTACGCGGGAATCTTGGTGGCATGGCAGCTTGATGGAATCAAATTCGCGCTGGGTCCCACCATCGTGACCACGCGCGCGAACTTGCGGCGCTTCGGTGGATACGCGGTGCTGGAAAACGGTCCCGCGGACGATTTGCTCGTGGGCCGACTCACCGCCGAGCAAGGATGCGAAGTGGTGCTGCTGCCCTATGTGATCGACACGGTGCCGGACTACGATTCCATCGGCGCGCTGATCCAAAAACGGCTGCGCTGGATCGTGGTGATGCGCCACATGCGTCCGTGGGGGCATCTCGGCTTGCTGTTCACGCAAGGTCTGCCGTTTTCGTTGGCTGCCGTCGCGGTGCGGCCGTCGCTGGAAACTTTCGCGGCGTATTTCGGCACGTACTTGCTGCTGCGCGCCGCGATGACCTGGACCATCGGCACGATGGGAATGAAGGAACGCCGTTTCGTCAGCCACTTCCTGTTGACGCCCGTATGGGACGCGCTAGCGTTGGGGATTTGGCTGGCCAGTTTTCTGCGCTCGGGCATTCGCTGGCGCGGCGCCGACTACCAGATTCGCGACGGCAAGCTGGTTCGCTCACTGCCCGACTAAAACCACACCGACCAGCACGATCAACGCGCCGCCGGCGCGGCGCAATCCCACGTGTTCGCGCAAAATCACTTTGGCGGCGATCGTCTCCAGGATCAACGACGCCGCCGACGCCGGCACGGCGAAGCTGAGCGGCTCCACTTGCACCAGTCGCATGAAGGTGAAGAACGAAACGGCGAGACACGCGATCGAAAGGATCAAGTAGCGGCGCTGAACGATGGTTTTCAGCAGGCGCGGGCCGACCGTGTGCTCGCCCGCGCGCTTCATCTCGAAGCTTTGCAGCAAGTCGCTGGCGACGGTTGCCGCCACCATGATCGCCACGAGAGTCCACCTCATTCGACGACCACCTTCGGCGCGTCCGTGCGCGGTGTACCTGTTCCGACGAGCACCGCGCCAATCGCAATCAGTACCGCGCCGGTCCAGCGCTGCGCGGAAATGCTTTCGTTGAGAAACGCTTTTCCCAGCACCACCGCGACAATGTAACCAATCGCAGTCACGGGCAAAACGTAGCTCAGATCCGCAAGACTGAGCAGCGCCATCCGCGCGAGCACCGCAAGAATCAGTGCGGCGACACCGGCGATCACGAAGGGATCGAGCACGACGCGCAGAATGGTATCTTGTGGGACTCGTTTCATCCCCAGCGCGAGGGAGAGATTCCCCACAGCTTTCAGCGCGATGAAGAGAATCAGGATGGAGTACGCGCGTCCCGTAGACGAAGGATGATTGTCGGACATGTAGAGATATTGTATGCGCTGAGTGACAAGCGTCGACGTACATCGGTGGACGACGACTTGCGCTATCATACGAGATCGATGGCCAGAACTATAAAGCCGAGTCCTGAACCGGCATTCCCGCTAGCGCGGTTGTTCCTCAACGATGTTGCGGAGATTGCAGCCGTCGTAAATGAGGCACATGAGAAAGCCTACGAAGGAACGGGATATCTTCAACAAAAGTTCCGGATCGAAAAACAAAAGAATGTTTCTACGACGGAGTAAATGACCTCGCAACGGAGCGCGGCACAACGCGCAATATGAGGATTGGACGGGGTGCGACAAGTTTCGTCATCGAAAACGGAGTTTCCATACTACTTGTCCCCGCGGCGAAAATTGAGGATAGGCTGGCCTTCCGACAGAGAGTTACGGCGGTATTGCAGAGCCGGCCGCTGCCGTTATGGCGAACAAGAACAGCTTTTATCGCGCTCGCTCTTCTCGTCGGGTTTCTCTTGGTCAGCACATCCGAATTCACCGCGGCAGTCAAGCTCGGCAACCAGAGATTCGTGGAAACTACTCTACGGGTCTTCCTGGATGTCGTATTTGCGCTGCTGATCAGCCTGGGGCTTGGTGCGATCTTTTGGCAGAGATTCGGCGGCACAGTTGTGGTGTTCCGCGAGTCGACTGAGCCAGGTCGATTGAAAAAGCACTGGCAGGACCAGTGGCATGTGTGGTTTTACGCGGGCATAGGAGCGCTCGCCCTTTGGACCGTACAGCAAGTTTGGCACTGGCTGTTTAATAGATGATCAGAGGCGATTCGGTAGCTTCCTCGCTCCGTGACGCACGTGCAGAATGCTCACGCGTTCCTCTAACACGGTATAGAAGACACGATATACATGGCGTCTGCCAAATAGAAGTTGTCTGACGATCCGGTCGGGCTTCGAAAGTGATTGGACCTCAGGGAATCGGTGAGGAAATTGGGATAGGGAATGTAACGCAACCACTAGGCGTTCGTACCAAAGAACGCCCTGGAACGGCGCAGCCTCCGCGACACGAATGCAAATCTCGTTGAGGTCCCTTTCTGCGCGGGGTGTGATTTCAACTGTGAAGGCCAAGCTTGCTCCGCAACTCGGCGAGGACTTCGCCAACCGGACGCCCTTCGCCGCGTTCCGCTTGGGCCATGCCTTCAGCGACCGCCGCGCGAACGTCATCGAACTCGGCGTCCCTCTCGGTCAAGGGCGGCGCTTCGGTCCAGGCGCTGTCGTCCAAAATCAGTTGACCGACGTACTGCTCAACGGTCAGACCCTGCGCATCCGCCTGCCGCTGCAGGAGAGGATCGAGTTCGTTTGGAACGGAAATCGTCATAGCGCCATCATACACCTGGCGGCTGCGCATTGATCAGCGGCACCGTCGTCTTCACAAGCTCACAAAGATTCACATCAATCCAACCACGTTTGCACGCCGGACCGTTACCGTGACTGCATGAGCAAATTCACAATCATCGTAGCGACCCTGGGTTTGGCCGCCATTTCCGCCGAAGCCCAAAATCCGAACCAACTTCAATCCACGTTCATCCACATCCCGCAAGCCAGCCAGCGCGCGGTGTTGATCCAACGGATCGCGATGACCGACGTGACCGTGATCTATCATCGGCCCGTCGCCGGGGGACGAAAGGTTTTCGGCGGGATCGTGCCGTACGGGCAGGTGTGGCGCGCCGGCGCGAACGACAACACCACCATCGAGTTTTCCACTAACGTGAAAGTGGAGGGCCAGCCGCTCGCCAAGGGCGTCTATGGCTTGCATATGATTCCCGGCGAGAACGAGTGGACGATCGCGTTCTCCAACAACTCCACGTCGTGGGGCAGTTTCACCTACGACGAGAAGGAAGACGCGTTGCGAGTAAAAGTGAAGCCGGCGGCGACGGAAAATCACAACGTACTCACCTACGATTTCGACGATCTCACTGACGACTCGGCGGCACTGACACTGCGCTGGGAAAAAACCGCCGTGCCGGTTCGCCTTTCCGTGGACTTGAAGGGCACTACGCTTGAAAGCCTGCATCAACAACTGCGTTACGTCGCGCAATACACCTGGGAAGGACTGAACGACGCCGCAAGTTGGTGCCTGGAAAACAAAGTGAATTACGACGAGGCCATGAAGTGGGTAAACCAGTCGATTGGCGCCGAGGAGCGCTTCGAAAACCTGGAGACCAAGTCACAGTTACTGCGCGCGCAGGGCCATACCGACGAGGCCGACAAGATCAAGGCCCGCGCCATCGACAAGGCCAACGCCATTCAACTTTACGTCTACGGACGCGGGCTTCAACGGGAAGGAAAAGGAGCCGACGGGCTTGCGATCTATCGGACCGCGGTGAAGAAATTCCCCGACCACTGGATCTCGCACGTGGCGAATGCGCGCGTAATGGTGGCGGACAAGAATTTCGACGGCGCGGCCAAGGAAATCCGCGAGTCCATCGCGATGCTAAAGGAAAACCCGGCCCAAGCGCAGGCACTCGAAGGCGTGCTCAAGCGCGTCGAGAACAAGGAGGATATCAACAAATAATCAGCCACCGAGACACGAAGGACACCGAGAAACCTCTTCTTCTTTTTCTCGGTGTCCTCGGTGTCTCGGTGGCAGAATTGCGTGGAAATTTTGGTGGAGGCGGCGGGAGTCGAACCCGCGTCCGAAAGGGCCGGCCACCAGGATAACTACATGCTTATTCTGTTCGCAAAGTTTCGCGGCTGCCGATTGCGAGCAGACAACGACCAACCGCCGCTAGTCCGATTGATCTCACCGCGCGCCCCCGGACCGAGAGCGCTTGGCCAGTCCGCTAAGAGTGACGTCTCGCCGGGACCGCGGACTTTCCCGGCTCAACGCTATTCAGCCTTTTTTAGGCTGCGTAGGCCAATTGTGTATTGGCAGTTAAAGTTTCCAAACTGTTACGGGCGCCTGGACCCCGGCATGCCTCCTGGCCACCATTCCCTCCCGTCGAAGCCGTTTCGCCCCCACGTTCGGTGAAGTGACAATTTGATTATAGCACTCGGGAGTTCTTCAGCCACCGAGACACGGAGAACACCGAGAAACCAAATTCTTCCTCCGCTCGGTGTTCTCGGTGTCTCGGTGGCTAATTCTTCAACGCTAATTCTTCACCTTGGAGCTAAGCCAGCCCTCGCGGAACGCCTTCTGCGCATCCGTCAACGGATCGGCCGACGACGATTCCAGCGCCGGATCGGCGCGCAGCGTCACGGTCACGGTGGTCTTCGTTCCGTCGCGACGCAAGATACCGAGCATCACTTTGTCGCCGGGCTTCTTGCGCATGATTCCATCCCACGATTCGCGCGTCGCCGCCGCGCCGTCGATCGTCGTGATTGTGTCGTCGAGATCGACGCCCGCTTCGTAGAGCGGCGTGTTGAACGCCGTCGGCGCGGTCACGGGCAGACCATCCGGTGAAGCTTCCACGGGTTCTCCGCCGCCGCGCCCGCCACGACCTCCACCACCACCTCCGCCGCCAAATCCACCGAGCGACCCGATGAACGGGCGACCGGGATTCGCGGGCTTCACCACGTATCCAGCCAGCGACATCAAGTGCGCATAGTCGGCGATCTCGCGGCCCTCGACGTATTTGTCGAAGAAACTATCGGCCCACGGGCGATCCTTCGATAGGTCGGCGAGCGTGTCGCGCAGATCTTTCAGTGTGTACGGCTTGGCCACCATGCCCGGCGGCTTGCCGCCCGGCTTGCCGAAGCGCAACCACAGCATCTTCATGTAGTCGTCGAGCGAGATTTTTCCGCCGGACTTTTCCCGCAACGACAGATCGAGCGCCAGCGCGATCGCCGACCCGTACGTGTAGTAGGAAATGAAAGTTCGGTTGCGATCCGTCACATCGATGGCCGATGCTCCATCCGCAAAAACGGCGTATTCGCTCATTTCCACGGCCGAGCGCACCATGCGCCCCGATCCGTTGATCACTTGGTTCGGTGGCTGCGTCGGCGCATTCTGCGAGAGTCCCGCGCGATAGAGCAGCAGGGGTCCGTAGTATTGCGTGAATCCTTCGGCGACCCACAAGCAGCATGTGATGTTGGCGCGCGAAAAGTCGAATGGCTCGAGACCCGCCGGACGGATGCGCCGCACGTTCCAGTTGTGGAAGTACTCGTGTGAAATCGTGCCCAGCGCCCGCGAGCGTCCCGCCGGCGTTTTCAGCGACAATCGCGGGCCGCCGATCATCGTGCTATTGCGATGTTCCATGCCGTCGCCCGCGGAACTGGTCGAATAGTCGAGCAGAAACGTGTACGCGCCCGGCTCGTACTCGGGAAATTCGCCAAAAACTTGTTCGTGTTCCACCACCAAGCGCTTCACCAGCTTCGCCAACTCGTCGACGTCCGCTTGCGCGCCTTCGTAATGCCCCTCGGCCGGATGCACAGCGATCCGGAAATTCGCCGGCTTGCCGTCGGCGTTCGGCACGCTGAACGTGCTCATCACGAAATCCGAAAACTCCGTGGGACGATCCGTCCAATACTGCAAATTCGGCGCCGTGAACGTGAACGGATCGTTCGTGGGATACAACTGCGTGGCGACGCGCCAGTTCGATCCGCTGGGCGGAACGAACGTGAATCGCGCGGGACGCATTTCCAGGCCGTCGGCCCAGATGAACGTCGCGGGCATGTTCATATGCGCGTGACTCGTGTCGACGCCCAGGTACGTTCCGTCGGCGCGGTCGCCGAAAACTTTGTAGACCACGCGAACCGTGCCGTCGTGTCCGGCCACGTTCCATTCGGACGCGCTGGGGCGCGTGGTGGTGAGTCTCTTACCCTTGCCGTCGTAGGCTTCCAGCCAAAAAATGTTTTTCGAAAAACTGTGGGTCGCGTAACGTCCCGGCGACGAGACGCTCATGTGCAAATTCAGAGGATGTTTTTCGAGCGACGGGAACGTCGCTTCCACCTGGAGCCAGTGATGCTCCGGCTCGGGAATCGTGACTTTGTAAATGATGCTGGGATCGGCGGCTGACGCAAGAACGGTAAAGAAACAAATAAAACCCACGAATCGATACATCGAAAAATCGTAGCACAGTCCTTTGCGGATCGTTTGGTCTGACGGTTTTGCCACCGCAGAGACGCAGAGACGCAGAGAAAACCTGATTGATTCGGTTCTTGGGTTTCTCTGCGTCTCTGCGTCTCTGCGGTGAAAGAACCGCTTGGGCTATCAGCTACGTTTCAGGCATGACAAGCTGTGCGCTCTTGATGTCACCGATCAAGAACAAAGAACCAGCGACGAAAACCGTCCCGCCATCTCCTGCGAGTTTTGCAGCCAAATCGAGCGCCTCGCCGGAAGCGGCACGCAAATAGAGATGATCGTTGAGGTGCGAACCGATTTCCGCCAAAGTTTCCGGCGACGCCGCGCGTTTGTGCGAGGGCTGAGTGAGAACCACAGCGTCTGCTTCGGGAAAAAGAACGTCCGCGATTTCGGAGATCGCTTTGTCGCGCATCGCGCCGAACACCAGGATGCGCGGCGCGGCGCAAGTGCGCATGAAGTCGCGCAGCACGCGCGCACCGGCGGGATTGTGCGCCCCGTCCAAGTAAACGCTAGGGTGCTGCGCGATTAACTCGAGGCGCCCCGGCCAACGCGTCGTGGCGAGGGCGCGGCGGACGGCGTCATCGGGCAAATTCCGGCCGGTGCCGCGCAATTCCTCGACCGTCGCCAGCGCAGTTGCAGCATTGACCCGCTGATGCTCGCCGGGCAGACTCAATTCGTAACCGGATGCCGGCCCGGCGACGCGCACCAAGCGTGCATTGCGTTCGCGCGCAACAGTCGCAATCACTTGCGCTGCGGCAGGAAGTTGCGGGGCCATCACCACGACCCCGCCTTCCGTGATGATTCCTGCTTTCTCCGCTGCGATCAGTTCCAGCGTGTTGCCGAGATACGTTTCGTGATCCATGTCGACAGGCGTGATCACCGAAATCATCGGCTGCGCGATGTTCGTGGCGTCAAGACGTCCACCCAATCCCACTTCGAGCACCGATACGTCCACTGCCGACGCACGAAAGAGCGCCCACGCCATCGCCGTGACGCACTCGAAGAAGCTGGGATGCTTCGGCAACTGGCCTAATGCCAGCAGTTTTTCGATCGTCCGGCTGACCAAACTGAAGCCGGCCGCGAAACCTTCGTCGGAAATCTCCTCGCCGTTCACACGAATGCGCTCGTTGATGCGCGCCAAATGCGGGGACGTGTATAGTCCGGTGCGATAGCCCGATTCGCGCAGCACCGCTTCAAGCATCGCGGCCGTCGATCCCTTGCCGTTCGTCCCCGCAATCAAGATAGATGGAGATGCAAGCTGCGGATCGCCCATTGCGCTTGCGAGTCGCGCGATTCCTTCCAAGCCGAACTTGCCCGCCTTCATCTCGGGCCCGAGAGAAAGCAGGGTTCGAACAGCGTCGTCGTAGGTCACAGGAGGATTACGAGGCGGTGACGGAAGCGGTAGTGGGCGCGCAGCAAAAATCGAGCGCGCGCGCGATGTAGGTCTTCAATTCCTTGCGCGGCACGATCGCGTCGAGCATGCCCTTCTTCAACAGAAACTCACTGCGCTGAAATCCCTCGGGAAGTTTTTGCCTGATCGTCTGTTGAATCACGCGCGGTCCCGCGAATCCGATCAACGCACCCGGCTCCGCGATATTCAGGTCGCCCAGCATCGCATAACTGGCCGTGACGCCGCCGGTTGTGGGGTCGGCGAGCACACTGATGTAGGGAATCCCGCGCTCGTGCATGCGCGCGAGTCCTCCCGAGACTTTCGCGAGCTGCATCAGGCTGATCGCGCCTTCTTGCATGCGCGCGCCGCCCGACGCCGAGACGATCACGAGAGGCATATTGCCGGCCAGGCAACGATCAATGGAGCGCGCGATCATTTCCCCAACCACCGCGCCCATGCTGCCGCCGATAAATCCAATTTCCATTGAACAGATGGCCACCGGCCGGCTGGCGAGCGTCCCTTGCGCCGCGATCAGCGCGTCTCTCAGTCCCGTGGCTTTGCGTGCAGCGGCGAGTTTTTGCGGATACGGCTTCAGGTCGACGAAATGGAGCGGATCGCTCGAACCTAAGTCCTGATCGAACTCCGTCCACTCGCCGTCGAAGAGCATTTGCAGGCGCGTGCGAGCATCTAAGCGAAAGTGATAGCCGCATTTCGGGCAAACATTGCCGCCTTCTTCCAGATCCTTCTTCCAAACAATCTGGCGGCAGCCGTCACACTTGGTCCACAGACCTTCGGTCTTGACGTTTTTTTCGCCGACCGCTTCTAGCGGCGTTTTTTCTTTGCGGAACCAGGCCAAGGAAAATCTCCCAGCTAATAGTCTATCCCACGAACCGCCAGAATCCCTTTCTCGAAGGGATGCTTGATTTCCTTCATCTCGGTGACCAGATCGGCCATCTCGACGAGCAACGGATGCGCGTTGCGCCCCGTGAGAATCACGTGAACGTTTTCGGGACGCTGCTTCAAAGTGTCCGCGACTTCCTCGGGCGGCAGCATTCCGTAGTTGATCGCGTAGTTGATTTCGTCGAAGACCATCAACTCGTACCGGCCGCTCATCATTTTCTCTTTACCGAATTCCCAGCACTGGCGCACCAGTTCGACGTCTTGCGGATCGGGCTTCTCCGCGCCGATCTTCACGAAGCCGCGGCCCATCGGCACCATTTGAAAACGATCGTCGCCGAGCATTTTCGCGGTGTCAAGTTCGCCGTAATGCCACGACCCCTTGATGAATTGCACCATCATCACGCGCAAGCCTTGACCCACCGCGCGGAAGGCCGTGCCCATTGCGGCAGAGGTTTTGCCTTTGCCGTTACCCGTGTAGATGATTAGGAGAGCCATGGGAGAAGGGAAATCAAAAATCAAAAATCAAAAGGCAAAAATCAAAAATGAACGCGGGGGCGTCCTCACTTTTGATTTTTGATTTTTGACTTTTGATTTTTGATTTGCTTTGCATCGCTAGTCGAGTCCGTACCGCTTGCGCTTTTCGAGCAGTGTCTTGCGGCTGATCCCCAAGATTTTGGCCGCGCGGCTCTTGCGGCCATGCGTGTGGTCGAGCACTTCGGAAATGTACTGCTGTTCCATGTCCTCGAGCGACAGCAAACGGTCGAGGCCCGCGCCAGGACGCGCTTCCGCGAGGTGAGCGGGCAAGTGCGTAGTTAAAATCTCATCGCCCACGGCCATCAGGACAGCGCGCTCGATAATGTTGCGGAGTTCACGGCCATTGCCGGGAAAATCGTAGACTTCCAGGGCCTTGCGCACGGGCGCGCTCATTTGGAGCAGCGGACGATGATGCAACCCGCAAAGTTTTTCGGTGAGATGCAACGCCAACGGCAAAATGTCGGCGCGACGTTGGCGCAACGGCGGAATCTCGATGGGCACGACGTTCAAGCGGTAGTACAAATCTTCTCGAAACGCCCGCTGCCGGACGGCAGCTTCGAGATCCGCGTGCGTCAACGCGATCAAGCGCGATTCAATCTTCAACGTGACGTTGCCGCCAAGGCGTTCAAACTTCTTCTCTTCGACAACTCGCAGGATTTTCGCTTGCATCGGCAGCGTGAGCGCCGCCACTTCGTCGAGCACGATCGTTCCCGCGCCGGCCATCTCCAGGCGTCCCCGCTTTTGCGACGCTGCGCCGGTAAACGCGCCGCGCTCGTGACCGAAGAGTTCGCTTTCCACCAGTTCCGGCGGAAGACTGGCGCAATCGATTTTTACATACGGTTCTTCGCGCGCGGGGCTCAGGTAGTGGATCACTTGCGCGAGCAAGTCTTTGCCCGTTCCGCTTTCGCCGCGCAACAACAACGTGGACGACGTGGCCGCGACCTTGCGCGCCATGTCGAGAATGCGCTGCGACACGGGGTCGACGGCCAGCCACAAGCTGGCCATGGACGCGCCCGGCGCTAATTTATCGGCTGCCTGCATGTTCACTCAACATTATTCAGGTTAACCAACTTCATCACGCGGAACTTTTCTTGCCGTTCGCCAGAGGCGTTCGAGATCGTAAAAGCCGCGTGCCTTCTCCGAGAAAATATGTACCACAAGAAAACCGTAATCCATCAAAATCCATTCGCCTTGATGGTAACCTTCCAGATGCTTGGTGCGGCACCCGGCCTTGGCCAGGCGCTGCTCGATTTCGTCGCAAATCGCTTGGCTTTGCCGCGTATTGCGCGCGCTGGAAATCAAGAAGTAATCGGTGAACGAAGAATGCTCGCCTAAATCGAGCAGCACCAAATCCACCGCTTGTTTTGCTTCCGCGCCTTCGACCGCGGCCGTAATGTAGTCCGGAACTGGACGTGATTTCATAGTGTCTCTATTTCAAGCCCACATACAACCCTGTTTTCTTAAGATACTCCGCGACCGGCGCTGGTAGACTGCGATCCGCGCGGCCTCCCGGCGCCAAGGCTTGGCGAATCGCGGTAGCCGAGACGTGCTCCCACACGCCGGAAATCACGAACACCGACGTATCGCGCAAGCGATACTCGATTCCCCGGCGGTCGCGCGGCGTTCCGCGCCGCTGCCATTCCGGCGGCAGCACCGTTTCCACGCGCGCCAAGTCGAAACCGGGACGGCTGATCACCACGAAATGCGTCAAATTCAACAGCGCGCGCCACTGCTGCCATTGGCGGATTGTGAGAAACGCGTCCGCGCCGATAAGAAAAAAAAACTCCGCGTCTTCGCCCAATTCTTTGCGAAAGCGACGCACGGTGTGAATCGAGTAGCGCGTCTTGCCGCCGGGCGCTTCCACGGTCGAGGAGATGAAACGCGGTTCGCCGCTGCACGCCAGCGCCGTCATCGCCAGGCGATCCGCAAACGGCGCTAGGCGATGCTTGTGCGGCGGGTTGCCGTTGGGAATGAAATAGATCTTGTCGAGCTGGAATCGCACCAATGCGGCGCGCGCCGCTGCAATATGTCCTACGTGAATCGGATTGAAGGTGCCGCCGAAGAGTCCGATTTTCACGATGTGTGGGTTTCGTTCGGCTCCGGGATCTTGTCGAACCGATCGCTCTCGCTCTCCGCCACAGGATCGGCGGCGCGAATCTCGGCGAGTTTCGTGGCCAGTGCTTGCTTGAGGTGCTCAACGCCTTCGCCGGTGTGCGAGGAAATCGGAAACAGAGGTAGGTCGCGTTCGCGGCACAGCGTTTCCAACGCTTCCAGGCGGCTCGGATTTTGCATCGAATCTAGCTTGGATGCTACAACAACCATCGGCTTCGCAGCAAGCAAGGGATTGAACTGGCGCAGCTCTTCCATGATCACGTCGAAATCGCGGCGCGCGGACTCTGCCCCCGAATCGGACGAAGTATCGCCGGTTTCCCAATCGCCGCTGACGTCGACCAGATGCGCGAGCAAGCGCGTGCGCTCTACGTGTCGCAAGAACTGATCACCCAGCCCGTGACCTTCGTGCGCGCCCTCGATCAATCCCGGAATGTCGGCCATCACGAAACTCGGCCCCGCGGGATCGCTCGGATCGACCGCGACGACGCCGAGATTCGGCTCGAGCGTCGTAAAAGGATAATCTGCGATTTTGGGACGCGCCGCCGAAACGCGCGACAGCAGCGTCGACTTGCCGGCGTTCGGAAAACCGACGAGTCCCACGTCCGCCAGCAATTTCAACTCCAGTTTCAGACGGCGTTCCTGACCCGGAAAGCCATCTTCGTGCTCGCGCGGCGCGCGATGCACGGGGGTAGCGTAGCGGGCGTTGCCGCGACCACCGCGGCCGCCGCGGCACACGATCATACGTTCATTGGGCATGGTGAAATCGTGAATGACGTTGCCGGATTCCTCGTCGTAGACCACGGTGCCGACGGGTACGCGCACCACGCGATCGGCCCCGGCTTGTCCCGTGCAGTTGGAGCCTTCTCCGTGGCGTCCGCGTTCCGCCTTGAACTCGCGGTTGAAGCGGAAATGGATGAGCGTGTTGTGCGCTTGACTGGCTTCGAACACGACGTCGCCGCCGCGGCCGCCGTCGCCGCCGGAAGGTCCGCCGCGCGGAACGTATTTTTCGCGCCGAAAGGCCACGCAGCCGTTGCCGCCGTCGCCGGCCTTTACGTAGATGCGGGCTTCATCGAGAAACATGTGGGGGAATGGTTGCTGGTTGCCGGTGCTGGTTGCTGGAACAAACCTCGTTCCGCGCTAACCAGCCACTAGCAACTAGAAACCAGCAACTAGGCCGAAGCGACAGCTTCCACCGGTTGGATATGCACGAAGCGGCCCTTGCTGCCGTTCTGCGTGTACACCACGAGTCCCGTGATCTTGGCGAACAGCGTGTGATCGCGTCCCAGTCCGACGTTCTTTCCGGGCTTGATCTTCGTGCCGCGTTGCCGCACCAGAATCGAACCGCCGGGAACCACCGATCCGCCGTACTCTTTGGTGCCGAGTCGCTGCGCGTTGGAATCGCGGCCGTTGCGAGAACTGCCTAAACCTTTCTTGTGTGCCATGAAAAATCTCCCTTACGCGGCTGTAATCTCGCCGATCTTCACGGCGGTGAACGCCTGGCGATGGCCGTTGGTGCGCTTGTACTGCTTTTTGCGCTTGAATTTGAATACGATGACTTTTTTCTCGCGCGCCTCGCGCATGATGGTGGCGCTGACTTTGCCGGCGGACTTCCCAGCGCGCAGCTTCTCGCCATCCGGAGCCACGGCCAACGCGGGAAACTCCACCGCACTGCCGGCCGCGCCCTTCAGCTTCTCCACATGGAGCACATCTCCGGGAGACACACGATACTGCTTTCCACCCGTCTTGATAATCGCGTACATATTGAACTGATCCGCCTGACTGTTGAGGTTGCCCTACGGAGTAACGCAGGAGCTTTACCGGAAACCCTTATCTTACAACGAAACCAGCTGTTTTGGCAACATCTGGATGGCATCGATTGGGAGAACGACCCAACCGGACGGCTAATACCTTAGGCCAGGCCCAGACGACGAAAGAATTACCACTCGACAGTTCTCAACTTGGTACCAATTTGGTACCATGGCATTGCTCGATCAGGAGGGTTGTGTGAGTTGGGTTTCTAGGAAGATGCGAGCGGCCCGAGACGCCATGTCCGTCTTAGTCTTCGAGGTAATCGGTAGACTGTTCCCCGAAGGGGATCCGGAGTAAACCGGCGACACGAGTAGGCTACGTTTATTCAGGGGCGCTTACTTCGTTGCGGTCGCGGTGATATTTCCAAAAAACAGGCGTGCGCGCAGTTGGACTAGGCGATGCTTGTCGTCGTCGGTAAGCCAGAGTTGCAGGCGTCCGCTCTTGTTGAACAACGTGCCGCCGAAAACCTGCGGTTCAATCCTGATTGTACGAACAACCCCGGCCGGTGTCTTGATTTCTTCCTTCGCCTGAATATCCACGTCCACGAAAATCGTGCGGCTACCGTCGTTGATGGGAACTTGCAGCGGCTTGCCGACCTCCAACTTCAGCGTGCGCAGATAGTACAAGCCCGAGAGCACGTCGAACGTGCACGGCGGCATGGGATTGTCCAGTTGCCGGATCACCTTATTGTTCCGCAAATCGGTCTCGCGAACGGCAGCCATGCGCCGCGCGGAGTCGAAATCGATCTTCATCTCGTGATGGCGATTCCCTTCCAGAATCGTTTTCTCGAGTTGTTCGGAACAATACGTGCCCGACTGAAACAGGGAGCGGTAAAGGTCCTCGACTTTGTAGAGACGCGAGACAATTCCGGTAGAGTGCGCTTCCACCGAGGCGCGCCAGGTAGGCTTGCCGTTGATTGTCTCCTCGGTGAGCGAAAGGCGCGCGACGCCCGCGTTGAAGACGCGCCAGGAAATATCGAAGTCGGTGGATTCGCCGGCGGCGAAGGGAGTTTGCGCTGGCGCTGCGATGGAAAGCAGCGCGACGAAGGCGGCGCAACCGAGAATTTTCCTCATCGCAGAAGCTTCCACAACAGCAAGGCAACGCCGGCGGCAAACCCGATGGCGGCGTTGTACTCCTGATTCTGACGATATAGCGCCCAACGGAACGGCATGTCAGCGCGCGTCTGCGAGCGAAGCTTTTTCGAATCAGATGCGGGCCAAAAGCGCGGGACGCGCTCGGCGTATGCCGCAAATCCGGGAAAAAGATTGCGCAAGTGCGACTCTTCCTCGATCACCACCGGCCAGTAGACGAAACCGAGCACCAGCGCGAACAAAGCGGCGATCCACCACTCGCCGCCGGCGATCGCGAATCCCGCCGCGACGGTCGCGGTGCCCAAGTACAAAGGATTCCGCGTATAGGCATACGGACCGCTCTGGCAGAGGTCACGGTTCTTGTCCAAGTGCCCGGTAGCCCACGCGCGCAACACAATGCCCAGGAACGCGAGTCCCAAACCAGCCGCGGCGCGCTCCCATACGGGTCGCGCGAAAACGGCGTACACGATCAAGAGCAAAAATCCCAACGGAACGCGCGCCCGCGCCGCGAACTCTTTGTAGCGCTTCGAGAATGTCATCGCGACACGTCCACCAGCGCGTTGAAAACTTCGTCCACCGTCACGCGGGCGATGTCGTCCGCTGTCGCCGAGCGTGAGTACGTCGTTTCGACGCCTTCGGGACGCACGATGCGAGCGCGTTTCGCGTACGGCCCGTTCCGTCGCGGACTGGTGGGACCAAACACCGCGACCACCGGCGTGCCGAGCGCCGCTGCAATGTGCAGCGGTCCCGTGTCGCCGGCGACGAACGCGCGCGCGCCGCGCGCCATCGCGATCAACTCGCGGAGGCCGCCTTGTGAGACGTGCGTGCGTCCTTCGCGCGAAATGGCCCGTGCCAGCGATTCTTCACCCGGGCCACAATTGATCACCGTCGGCCATCCAAGCTCGCGGTCGACGCGCGCCGCAAGTTCCGCGAATTTCTCCACCGGCCAGCGCTTCGCCGCCCATCCCGCCGAAGGACTCACGGCGAGATAGTCGCCGGGAAATGGCCGCGCGGCTTTTGTTGCTTCACCAGTAGAACCGGGCAGCGGAAATTCGAACGCGTCTTCTACTTTCGCGAGCGCGCCGTTGGCCACCGCATGCACCAACGCGAGATTCTGCTCGACGACATGCGCGGCGGCCGGCACATCCACTCTGTGCCGATACGCCAAGCCCGCGGGTCTCTCTTTCAGTGCATCGGCAGAGAATCCCACGGTCCGCGTAGCACCGGAGAAATACGCGATCGCCGCCGATTTCATCAGTCCTTGAAAATCAATCACGCAATCGTAGCGGCGCTCGCGTAGTTCGCTCACGGTTCGCATCAACGAAGACCAATCTCTGCGTTTGACCGTGCGCACCTGCGTCACATGCGGGTTTCCCTCAAGCAACATCGCCCAATGTTCTTCCACCAACCAGTCGATCTCCGCGTTCGGAAACGCGCGGCGCAGAGTGGCCGCCGACGGCAGCGCGTGAACGATGTCGCCCATCGCGCCCATGCGAATCATCAGCAATTTTCCGCTGGGGGGAAACGGAATCATCCGCGCTCCCGGATACTTCGGATGAGGTCTCGCGTGTTGTGATGCTTGGGATCACCGACAATCGCCGTTTCTCCGCCCGCGGCGATGACCGCGTCGCGTTCCGGCACGTTTTCCTTCGTGTAATCCGTCCCCTTGGCGTGAAAGTCGGGGCGAATCCCGGCGATCAAGCGACGCACGTTGTCTTCCTGGAAGATCACCACAAAATCAACCGAGCGCAGCGCGGCAACCAAGCGCGCGCGTTCGCTTTCCGGGAGCAGCGGGCGACCCACGCCTTTCAATCGGCGCACGCTTTCATCGCCATTGACGCCGACGATCAAGAGATGGCCGATCGCCGCCGCGGCGTCGAGATAGCGTAGGTGTCCCACGTGCAGCAGATCAAAGCAACCGTTCGCGAGCACCACGCGTTTGCCGGCGGCGCGGGCATCCGCAGCCGCCTGCGCGGCGCGATCGAGCGAAACGATTTTCGACGCTGAAGCCCTTACCATTCTTGTTTTTCCAATTGACGGCACGCGCGTGTCTAATTGTCCGTCAGCACCGTCCGACTAGCTACTGCGACATCGCGTCCAACAATTCGTCAGACGAAGCGGTGGCCGTGCCGGGTTTCATCACCACTATGCCGCCGGCGTAATTCGCTAAGCGCGCCGCGCTCGAAAAATCCGCGCCCGCCGCCAAGCTCAGCGTAAACGCCGCGATCACCGTGTCGCCGGCGCCGGTGACGTCGGTGTTCTCGCTGCCGCCGTGAATCGGGATGTGGCGCGTCGCGGCGCCCGGCTCGAACAGCGCCATGCCGTCGCGGCCGCGCGTGACGAGAAGGGCTTGCAATTTCATGCGGCGCAACAGGGCCCGGCCGCAGCGTTCGAGCGTGGCGAGATTCGTGCCGATGCGCTTGGAAAAAACGGCTTCCACTTCCGCTTCGTTCGGCGTGGCCGCCGAAAGCCCCCGATAACGCGCGATGTCGTAGCGCGAATCGACCGTTACCGGCGCGCCTTTCGCGCGCGAGCGCAATCGTGAAGCCAACGCCGGAGTCGCCGCGCCATAGCCGTAGTCGGAGACGAGCACGCCGCTCGCCTGTTTTGCCAGGCGCTCGGCCGTTTTCTCGATCCAACGGCGGGATTCCACCGAAGGCGAGTGTTGCGGCTCGCTGTCGATGCGCAAGACTTGTTGGCGGCTGCCATGGATCGTTCCCGCCAGGATGCGCGTCTTCGTCGTGGTGGAGAATTGCGCGTCGGTCAAAATGCCTTCGGTGGAAATTCCCGCCGCTTCGAATGCCGCGATCAACGCACGGCCCGCCGCGTCGTCGCCCACGATTCCCACGGGCAACACGTTGGCACCGAGCGCGCGCAGATTGTAAATCGCATTCGCGCCGCCGCCCGGAACGTAGCGGCTTTCGCGGCGCTTCAAGATCAGCACCGGCGCTTCGCGCGACACGCGCGCGATTTCGCCGAACACAAACTCATCCGCCACCAAATCGGCGACGGCGAGAATCGTTTGACGGCGAAATCCCAACACGACCTTTTGAAGCGCGCGCCGGCTCATGACTTTTTCGCCTCCGCACTGGCCGGGTGCGCTCCCACGCCGGCGCTGTGTGCCTCGGCACCGTGCTCGACAATCGCGTGCGCCGCTTCAAGCACATCCTGCGCGATGCGCCACGGCTGATGCGGCCACGAATGGCGATGATATTCGTACTCGCCGAGTCCATAGCCGGAGAGCACGAAAACCGCGGGCATTCCGGCGCGCCGCGCCGTTTCTACATCGATGAATCGGTCGCCGACCATGAACGAATGCCGCAAATCCAAATGCAAATCGGCGGCCGCGCGGCGAATCAATCCCGATCCCGGCTTGCGGCAATCGCAATCGCGCTTGTAGGCCTCGACTTTTCCGTCAGGATGATGCGGGCAATAATAGATTCCCGCGATCTCACCGCCTCCGCCCTCGATGTCCGCGCGCAACTTGGCGTGCAGCAACTCGACCAGGCGTTCGTCGAAGTATCCGCGCGCGATGCCCGATTGATTCGTGATCACCACTGTCGCGTATCCCGCGCGGTTCAGTTCGCGCACCGCTTCTCCGGCCCACGGGAAAACGTGGAAGCGCGACGGATGATTCACGTAGCCGATCTCCTCGTTCAGCGTGCCGTCCCGGTCGAGAAAGACGGCGGGACGGAGTCCAGAATCTGGCACGATTGTTCAAACACCTCTTCCACGGAAATAGCTCGCATGCAGCGATGGTCCACCGGACATTCTCGCAACAGGCAGGGACTACACGATACCTCATGTTTCACGATTCGCACGCGTGGACCCAAAGGCGCGGTGGCGCGTTCGTCGGTGGATCCGAACACGGCCAGCACCGCCACGCCGGCCGCGGCCGCCACGTGCATCGTTCCGGTGTCGTTGGTGACGAACAAATCGCAGCCCGCCGCCAACTGCAAAAATCCACCGAGGGTTGTTTCTCCCGCGAGCGAGACGGCGCGCGCGCCGATTCTCCGAGCAATCGCCGACGCTAAATCGCGCTCCACCGCCGATCCGAATAGTACGATGGACACGCCCCGCTCGTCTCGCAAACGGCGTCCCAATTCGGCGTAGCGATCCGGCATCCAGCGCTTCGCGGTTCCAAACGCCGCGCCGGCATTCAATCCGACAATCGGCGTGTCATCCGAAACGCCGCGCTCGCGTAAACGCGCGCGCGCCGCCTGCCTCGGATCGGGATTCGCGGGAAGCCGAAAACTGTCGACCGATGGCAGCGTGTTCAGAATACCCAATCGACGCAGCAACTCCAAGTAGTAATACGCCTGATGTTCCGGGATTTCCCCACGACGCGGCACGTCGATGGCGCGCGTCAGCAGCCACGAACGCGCGTCGCGCGCGTATCCCCAACGTTGCGGGACGCCCGCGCGCCAGGCGATCCAAGCGGCGTCGAAGGAATTGGGCAACAGCAGCGCGACGTCGAACTTCGCCTCGCGAATCTCGCGTGAAAGAGCCGCGCGGCCCTTAGCGGGATCGTGAACCATCAATCCATCGCCGGTTCCAAGGGCGCGATACAAATCCGCGACCCACGGACGCGCTACCACTACGATTTCATCTTGCGGACGCGCGGCGCGCAGCGCGGCGATCGCCGGCAGACTCATCACCGCGTCGCCGACCCAGTTTGTCGCGCGGACCATAATCCTCATTGGCGCACAGCCTCGATGACGCGCGCGATGATCTCGTCGCCGTTTTCGATCGCCAACTCCAGCCCCGCGACGATCAGCGGCATGTCGAACGCAGACGCGCCGAGATTCATCGCGTCTTTCTCCGTCGTGATCAAGACTTCAGCGCCCACTTCGCGAGCTTTTCTCCCAATGCGCTCACAATCCGCGGGCGTGTAACGGTGATGATCGCGGAACGAAAGATTATCGAGAAGATCGACGCCCGCGCGCCCCAGATCGTCGTAAAACGCTTTGGGATTGCCGATACCGGCGAACGCAAACGCCGGCGGTATTTCGCGGCCAACGCCACGCGACTCGGTAACGGCGCGCGTGACAAATGCATGTAAATTGTAGCGGCGCACAAGTCTTTCGATTTCCCCGGCGTGCGTCCAATCGTAGGCGCGCGTCAGCACCACGATTCCAGCGCGTTCGAGCGCCGACATCGGCTCGCGCAGCCGTCCTGCGGGAAGTAGATCGTACTCCCAGGGCGGACGCGTGCAGTCGACCAGCACGATGTCGAGCGCGCGCACCAGCGACAAACGCTGAAATCCGTCGTCAAGGAGATGAAGATCGACGTCGCAGGTTTGCTCGATCTCCGCGCCGGCCAGTTCGCGCCGCGCCGCCACGCCCACCGGATGCACGCCGCCGCGCAAGAGCAAGCGCACTTCGTCGCCCGCACCTTCGCTGCCCTCAGGCGACTGGAAAATCAGCGGCTCGCGATGGTCTTGTCTGCGATAGCCGCGCGTTAACACCGATGCGGCCAGGCTCCTTGCGGCCAATTCCCGCCAAAGCCACAACACGAAAGGCGTTTTTCCCGTGCCTCCCGCCGACAAATTGCCGACACTCACCACCGGCTTCGCCAAACTGTAACGTTTGAAGACTCCGCCGCGATACAGCGACACGCGCATGCGCGCGGCCGCTTCCCACACTCGCGCCAGGGGCCACAGGACTACGGACATCGGAGCAACTCCTCGAGCGCGCCGGCCGTGCGCTCGGTGGCGCCGCGGTTGGCTTCGAGAATCCCGCGCGCCCGTAGCCCCATCGCTCGTGCGCCTTCGCGATCGAGCAGCAGCGCCTCGAGCGCGGCCGGCAATTCGTCCGCGCCGCGCACTTGGCGAATCGCGCGACCCGCGAGCAACGCGGCGGTCATCTCGCGAAAATTACTCATCGACGGTCCCACAACGGCGGGCCTTGCGAACCACGCGGCTTCCAGCGGGTTTTGTCCGCCGTGGCTCACCAAACTTCCACCGATGAACGCGACTTCTGCGTGGCGATACATCGCGGCGAGTTCGCCCACCGTATCGACCAGCAAAACGTCCCCCGAAATCGCCGTGCCGTTCCCGAGCGCCGACCTCCGCACGAGCGAAAGCCCGCGCGCGCGAATCAAATCGGCCACGCGATCGAAACGCTCGGGACGCCGCGGCGCGATGATCAAACGCAGTCGCGGGCGACGCACCCGCCACGCCGCCCATGCTTTCAACACGTGTTCTTCCTCGCCCTCGGCGGTGGAACCCGCGACCAGCGCGCCCTCCGCGGTCCACGCTTCGAGCGACGCCGCGAGCCACTCGGGCAACGGGGCGGGTTCCGGCTGATCGTACTTCAGCGCACCGCTCACACGCACGGCATCGCTCGGCGCGCCGATCTCTCGCAAGCGCCGCGCGTCTTCCGGCGATTGCGCCATCAGCAATCGCGCGTCGCCCAAAACGCCGCGAAAGAAAAAACGCAGGGCGCGATAGCGCGGAAACGAGCGATCGCTGACGCGTGCGTTGACAATGGCGGTCTTGACGCCCAAGAGTCGCGCCTCGCGCAGGAGATTCGGCCACAACTCCGTCTCGGCGATCACCAGCATCGCGGGACGCACCGCGCGAAGCACGCGCCGCACGGCGAAGGCAAAATCAAAAGGACAATAGAAAAATCCGTCGGCGTTCAAGCGTTTTCGCGCGGCTTCTTGACCCGTTTCTGTCGTCGTCGACACGACGATCTGGCGCCGCGGCCACCGGCGGCGCAATTCGTCGACGAGTCGCGGACACGCTAGCACCTCGCCGACGGAAACAGCATGCAGCCAGATCGCGCCTTCGCCGCTTGGTG
Source organism: Terriglobia bacterium (assembly GCA_021325275.1). GTDB lineage: Bacteria > Acidobacteriota > Terriglobia > JAJPHL01 > JAJPHL01 > JAJPHL01. The sequence continues at coordinate 128,676 of JAJPHL010000059.1, forward strand.
AGGGAAAATCCTCGGGCAGCACACCCCAGCGCGAGCGAAACGAACGCAGGTACTTTCCGTGACGCAGCCCTTGCACCAAAAACCAGGGGAGAGCCAGCGCGGCAGCGACAGCCAGCGCAGCGCTGTAAAGAAGGTACATTGGAGTCGTGGTTGATTATATACTCTTGTGTGGGAACTGCCCGTTCCCGCTGCGCCGGCCAATCCGCCCAGGCTTCAGCCGCCGCAAGTCAACGCAGCAGAGTAACCAAAAAACTGGATGACGAAGAAGGTCCGTTTCCTTGCCGTGATGGTCATGCTGGCACCCGTGTTGCTCACGGCGGTCGCCAGCGATCCACCGCGTGTCCGGCCGCGCGAGGCATCCACATACGAGTCGCGTGATTCGCACGAAGGAATCACGGTGGCCGCGGAAGCGTACGTCACCGACGAGCAAATCAAGACGGCGTTTGGAAATCATGATCCGCGCAAGTACGGCGTGTTGGCGGTGTACGTGGTTTTCTTCAATACGTCGAAGGACGCGCTGAAACTCGACACCCTCGACATCACACTGGAGCGCGCGCGCATGAAATTCGAGCAGATTCCCGGCGGGGAAGTCAGCCGGCGCCTCAATGGATTCAAAGCGCCCAACGGAGTGAAGCCGCCAAAAATCAAAGCGCCGATTTCGCCGGTGGTCGACCAGGAATTCTTGCTGAAACTGATCCCGCCCGGCGAAACCGCCGGCGGATTTTTATACTTTGATCGCTTCTTCAATCTCTCGGGCGACGGGCCTACTCCCTCGGAGCGAGCCGAGAGTCATTTATACCTGAATCGGATTCAGTGGGCCGGTACCGGCCGCGAATTAATGTTCTTCGACATCGCCTTGCCTAATAACACGAGGAAACCTTGATCTGGTCTTTATTGCTCGTCCTTTTAGCCGCCGTGCCTTCCATGTGGAAGGATTGGCTCTACTCGCGCACGATCTCGGTAAACAGCGCTGGCCTCAATACCTTTGTTTGTCCGCGCGAGCTTTACGATCACGCCGGCTCGCGGCTCGCCGATCTGCGGTTGATCGATCCCAAGGGCGCGGAAGTGCCGTTCGCGTTGCAGAAACGTCCGCTGCACGGCAAGCCGGCCTGGCGTCCCGTACAATTTGTGAAAGGACCGCCGGAACAAGCCACGCAGATGGAAGTAGTGCTCGACATGGGCGAGCAAAATCGCCTACACAATCTGTTGTCATTGGAAATACCGGAGATCGATTTCCTGGCCCACGTGGAACTTTCCGCGTCCGACGTACCGGATCAGGATTGGCACTTGATGCGTTCCGACATTCCGATTTATCGTTATCGCCCCGACGGGATCGAGGGCACGCAAACGCTCGCCTATGCGGAAAACTACTCGCGCTACTTGAAACTGAAGATCACCAGCGCACCAACGGATCATCGCACGCCGAACGCCGTCGCCAAACCGATCCACTTGCTGAAATGCGAGGCCGCCTACGACGACACGCCGCAACCGGAATGGAGCGAATACTCCCCGGTGTTTCTCAACGAAGCCAGCCCGAGCGACATGCAAACGTGGTTTCGCGCCGACGCGCAGATCAACAGTTTGCCGGCCATGGGAATCCGCGTTACGACGTCGGCCCGCGAGTTTCACCGCGCCCTAAAGATCGCCGGCAGCAACGACGGCCACACCTGGCAGGACATCGCTTCGGGGGATATCTACCGGACGGGAGGCGAGGAGCCGGCCGAAAAAATGATCGTGGAAACGCCCGAAACGATGTCGCGCTACTGGCGCGTGATGTTTCACGACGACGGCGAGCCGCCGGTCGTCATCGAGCGCATCGTGCTGCTCGGCATTCCGTATCACGTGGTGTTTCAGGCCACGGCCAACTCGCAATATCACTTGCTCTACGGAAACGGAAAGGTTCCCGCGGCGCAATACAACTTGGGCGGCGTGGTACCGGCGAACGCGTTCCTCAGCGCGCCGAAAGCCACGGTCGGCGAGGAAGAGTTGGATACCGTGCAGGGACACAGCACGAAATTCTGGGTCCTGGTGATCGGCGGCGCGTTGGCGGTGGTGATCGCGGGGATCGTGCTGCTGTTCGCCGTCGCCTCGGAAGGCTAGTAGGACCGACGTTCCCGCCTGTGCCTAGCGTTTGTCCTTCGGGATCATGAACTTTGTTCCCGTGTGCGTGTCGGAAATGCGCGCGACCTTCACATCGACGTATCCCGCTGCGCGACCCGCGTTGATCACACCGAGTTCGGTGATTTCTTTTCGGCCTTTCGGATAAATCACCCAGATGGCGCCGGTGGGCGCGAGTTGTTTCCCCAGACTCGCGAGTTTCTTCAACGCGCTGTGGAGTTCCGCCGGGTAAAACAGCACGTCGCAATCTTTCGTGGCCGTCACGGGCTTGCGCGATTTCAATTCGCGCAGAAACGCGGCGTCCTTCACGCCTGCCACATGCACGCGCGATCCCGCTTTCACGCCGAGTTTGTCCATCAGCGACGGCGGATTCAAGATTTTTTCGCGCCACTTTTCGGCGGCCAATCCTAGATCGAACACCGCGTCTCCGCCGGCAAACGAGACGCGCAGTTTTCCGCCGGCGGCGTCCATCTTCGTGATGCCCTTCAAGGGAATCTTCACGCGAAAATCCCCGCGGAACACAATCTCCGAGGTCTCCAGCAGCGCTTTCCCCTGACCCGATTGCGCATCACCGGACTTCGGCCGAAACGCCGCCCGACACATCACTTCTCGGCCCATGTTTATTTTTCTCCTCGCTTCCAGAGCGTCAAGCCAGATCCTGGAAATTCCTTCACCATGCGCGCGCCCGGCGGCGCCGACGGCGACAGCGTGTATTCGAGCGACGTCGATTCGTCCAACTGGCGGTCGCAATAAAACTCCAGGCTATAGCGAATCTGGCGGCGCACGCCTTCGATGCCAAATGTCTTACCGCAAGTGTCCACAGCAATCAGCCGCGCCGACGCCATGCGATCCACTTCCGGTCCGATCGCGGCGACGAGCCAAATCACGGCGAAAGTTGTGAGCGTGGCGGCCATCAGCGGCGCGGCGAAGCGGCGTCCACGCCATGCGAACCACGCGAGCAACGCGACACCGGCGGTCCACATTCCCGACCTTCCGGTAAACCAGCTTCCCAACGTCAACTGAAAGTCGGCGTGCGTGAGGCCGCGCGCCATCGCCGTGGGCAAGGCCCGCAGCAACGGAGCGAGGGCCAATAGAATCAGCGCCTGCGCCACGCCGACAACGCGAATTCGCCAAAGCGTCGCGCGCGTCCACTCTTCGCCCATCCACATGGCGACCGCCGGTACCGCCGCCAAAATGTATCCGGAAAGTTTTCCCTGCGAGAGCGAGAAGAACAGCAAGATCATCGCGGCCCACGAGAGCAGGAACAAGCGTCGATGGTCGCGCATTACGGGACGAACGTCCAGCAGCGCCAGGTGCGCGGTCCACGGCAACAATCCTGCCAGCAACACGGGAATGTAGAACCACCACGGCCCAGGATGCGCCAATTCCGGCGTGACGTAGCGGCGGAAATGCTGGCGGACAATGAACTCCTGAAAGAATGCATCGCCGTGCCTGAACTCCATCGCGCCGATCCACGGCAGTGCGATCACCGCGAACAACGTGACCGCTACCGGATTCAGCACACGCACAAACCAAACGAATTCGCGCGTGGCGCAACAATACGCAAACAAAATGATCGCCGCCAGCGCCACCCCGCCAAATCCCTTGGCGAGCACGGTAAGCGCCAGCAATCCATGAAACGCAAACAACCAGCGGCGGCGTCCTTGCCACAGCCACAACGCCATGAATCCCAGGGCGCCCGCGAGCAGCGACGAAAACAACATTTCCATCGTGGCGGCGCGGCCGAACGCGATCCAGCCGGCGCTTGAGAGCAGAATCGGCACGGCGTAGCGCGACGTTTCACCGGGAAATAACCGCCGCGTCTGCCAAGCGAAGAGAACGACAAAGCCGACGGCAAAAAGCGCGGCGGGCAATCGCGCGGCAGCTTCGGTAACTCCGAAAATCGCGAAGCACGCCGCCGTGATCCAGTAATAAAGCGGAGGCTTTTCGAACCACGGCTCGCCGTGCAGATACGGCGTGATCCAGTCGTGCGTGCGCAGCATTTCGCGCGACACTTGCGCATAACGCGGCTCGTCGGGACCCACGAGTCCCGCAGCCGAGGCTCCGTAAAAATAGAGAAACCACGCCAGCACGGCGAGAAACGCCGCGAACATTACGGCATCCCTGCGCATCCGGAGCGAGCCCACCACCATGGCATGCAAGTCTATCAAACGTGGATATACTGTGATTTGTTGCTCCGCCATCGTCTCGAATACGCGCTGATCTGGCCGGCGTTCAAGCTACTCGGGCTACTGCCCAGAAAAGCCGCCCGTGCCGCGGCGCAAGGCATCGGTTGGATTTTCTGGTGCACGTCGCCGCGTCTCCAGCGCGTGGCGCATCGCAATCTACAACTGGCAATGCCGGAATTGAGCGGGGCGGAACGCAAACGCATCGTGCGTGGCGTCTATCGCAGTCTGGCGCGACAAATGGCGGAAGTCGCGCTGCTCCCGAAACTGAATCGCGAAAATGTTTCCGACGTAGTGGTCTACGAGGACTTCGAGAATTACGCCGAGGCCGTGGCGCGCGGACGCGGCGTGCTGTTTCTCACCGCGCACGTCGGCGCGTGGGAGTTGAGCGCTTACGCGCACGCGCTCAATGGCCATCCTTTGTATATATTGATTCGCGCGCTCGACAATCCGCTGTTGAATTCCTTAGTGAACAGGTACAGAACGTCGTCCGGCAACAAGATCATCGAGAAGCGCGACTTCCTACGTGGGATTCTCGCGGCGCTGAAGGAAAATCAAGCGGTGGGAATTCTCGCGGACCAAAATTCCTCGATGACCGAAGGCGTGATGGTGGATTTTTTCGGGACACCCGCGTGTACCGCCGCGGGACTGGCGCGCATCGCGTTGAAGACCGGCGCTGCTGTAGTACCAGGATTCACATATTGGTCCGGCGACAAATATCGCCTCCGTTTCGAGCCGCCCTTGACGCTTGTTTCCACCGGCGACGCCGACGCCGACGCCATCGCTAACACGCAGCTTTTCACGAAGGTCATTGAAAATTGGGTGAGGCAATTTCCCGATCAGTGGCTGTGGATTCATCGGCGATGGAAGACACGGCCGCCCAGCGAGCCCGAAATTTACTGAAGGCGTGTCACGCCGACACGGAATCAAAGGTCCTGGTCCGGGCCGATGTGGTTGAAACGGAAGCGCGCGAGTTTGGCGCGCAACGTGCAACTTTCTTGGTCGATACCATGCGCAAAACGATCCTGCTCCTGTTCTCCCTCGCCGTTTCCGCGATGGCGCTGCAGGCCGCCGTCACGCCCGTACTCACGATGTCGCAACTGCTCGGCGGAAACACGTGGGGGTCGACCGCCACCGGAGTCGCCGTCGACAGCGCGGGCAACACTTACGTCGCGGGATACACTAACGATTCGAATTTTCCTTTTGTCACGCAATTGCAGAAAGCGTGCAGCATTCCGGCGTCTCAAGGCGAATGCGGGCAGATTCTCTTCGTTGCGAAATTCGATGTGAACGGCACGCTCGTCTACCTGACGCATTTCGGCGGCACGGGTCAGGATCAGCCGTACGCGATCGCCGTCGATTCCACCGGCGCGGCGTACGTCACAGGATCCACCACGTCGATTGATTTCCCCACGGTGAATGCGTATCAGACGGTGAATCCGGTGTGCCCGCCAGCGTGCGGCACCGAAGGACCAACGTTGAAGTTTTCGCAACTGAGTACGCCGTTTGTGGCGAAACTGAATCCCGCGGGAAACGCGCTCGTGTACTCGACATATCTCGGCGGACTCACGGCCATTCCGTATCCCGACGCGGGACTCGGCATCGCCGTCGACGCGGCAGGCAATGCGTACATCGCCGGCAAAACCGGCGCGTCGAATTTTCCGCTGGTGAATCCCATTGTCTCAACGTTCAAATTCGGCCAACACGGTTTTGTCGCTGAACTGAGCGCTTCGGGATCGCAGCTTTTGTTCTCCACGTATCTCGGCGGTTCTTCGAACGACACCGCGAACGCGATTGCAGTGGATTCCTCGGGCAACATGTACGTGACCGGCGCTACGTTTTCGAAAGACTTTCCCGTGATGAACGCCGTGCAGCCGTCGAATCAAGGCGTGCAGGACGTATTTGTCACCAAGATCAGCGCCACGGCAAAACTGGTTTACTCGACGTATCTCGGCGGATTCAACAACGACATTGGGAACGCCATCGCCGTCGACGCAACGGGCGCGGCGTACATCACCGGATCAACTTCCTCGCCGCCGACCACGCTTCCCAACAATCAAGGCGGATTTCCGCTCGTGAATGCGCTGCAAAGCAAACTCGGCGGTGCGACGGACGCCTTCGCCGCGAAGCTCGATCCCACCGGATCGACGCTCGTTTATTCGACGTATCTCGGCGGATCCTCCACCGAGAGCGGCACGGGCATCGCCGTGGATACGTCGGGCAATGCGTACATCGCGGGATCGACGGGATCGAATGATTTTCCGGCGGTGAACGCATTACAAAACTTGCTCGGCGGACCGGCAGGAACGACCAATGCGTTTCTCACAATCCTGAATCCCACGGGCAGCGCGATGATTGAGTCGACGTTTCTCGGTGGACAGGGTCAAGGGGCCGCGGCCGCGATCGCCGTCGACCGCAACGGAACGGTTTCTCTGGCAGGAAGTGCTGGCACGAATTTCCCCACGCTGCCACCGACGCCGCTGGCGGGCACCAGTATGTTCGGCAATGCATTCGTCGCGAGGATCGCGTTTCCCGCGACGGCGCCGGCGTGCCAGTACGCGCTGCCCTCGAGCAACGTAACGGTCAACGCAAGCGCCGGTTTCGCCAACGTTGTGATCGTCGCGAATTCTTCCGCATGCACATGGCAAGTGTCGCTCGGCGTTCCGTGGATCACCGTGGCATCCGCCCTGAACGGCTCGGGCATCGGCGACATCATGCTCGTGATCGCCGCGAACCCCGGCTTGACCTCGCGAACCGGCACGATCAGCGTCGCGGGACTCACCGTGAATGTCACGCAAAACGAGCCGGACCAATTCACGGTCAGCGCCGCCAGCGGCGTCGCCGGCGGACTGGCGCGCGTTCCCGTCACGATGACCGTCGATCCAAGCGATTTCCCCAATTCCGGTTATGAAATCGGCAGCATTTCGACGACTCTGACCGTGAGCCAATCGTCTTGCACGGGACTCCCGGCCGGATGCCCTCCGGCCATCACGGCGCCACTCGCATTCCTCGCCGATCCCGCGATGCCCACGCCGCAAGTTACGTCGTCGGCCGGTTCGATCACGCTGACATGGCCGCCGTACTTGCGTCCGTTACTTCTCACGGGCACCACCAAACTCGGTGAATTGCTGGTAACGATTCCTATCGGCGCGAACACGGGACAAACGTATATCGCGCACTCCAACGGCGGAACCATCCTGGTAGACAAGACTTACACGATTGGCGGTGGACCCGACGGGGTGATTTCCGTGGGCAATCCCGCGCCGGCGATCACGTGGCTAACGCCATCCAGCGCCGCGCCGGGTTCCGCTGCGCTGACCGTAAACGTGTACGGCCAAGGATTCGTGGCAACGTCGGTGGTCACCTGGAACGGCACTGCGCGCCCGACCACGTTCGTGAGCGAAACGCAACTGCAAGCGAGCATCACGACAGCCGATCTCGCATCGGCCGGCACGGCGCAGGTGGCCGTCAGTAATCCCGCGCCGAACGGTGGCGTGTCGGCCAAGCTGCCGTTTGCGATCACGACGGCAACCGCGCCGTCGATTCTCGCCGGCGGCATTGTCGACGCCGCGGACTATAAGATCACCGAATCGGGCGACACGATTGTTTCGATCTTCGGCGCGAATCTCGCGGCGTCCACGGCGTCCGCGACGTCCCTGCCGTTGTCCACGACGCTCGGTGGCGCGACGGTCCTGGTGGATGGTGTGCCCGCGCCGCTGTTCTACGTGTCGTCGACGCAAATCAACGTGCAATTACCGTGGCGCTTGCTGAATCAAACGCAAACCACAATCGCGGTGATGGTGAACGGCCTCACGAGCAATGCGATCGTCGTGCCGCTCGCGGTGCGCCCGGTGATTTTTACTCTGAACTCGCAGGGAACGGGACAGGGCGCGATTCTCGACGGCGTCGCCCCGATTTACATGGCGCCGGCCGGCAGCGTTCCCGGCTCCACGGCGCGGCCCGCGACGGCCGGCGAAATTGTGTCGATCTACTGCACCGGTCTCGGCGCCGTGCATGACCAGGACAGCCTTGTCGACGGCTATTCGACCGCAAACTCAACACCATTCAACGGTCAACTCCTCACCACGCCGACCGTAACGATCGGCGGGGCAAATGCAACGGTCCAGTACGCGGGACTCGCGCCAAGCTACGTGGGACTTTATCAGGTGAATGTGGTGGTTCCATCGGGCGTCAGCGGCAGCGCGCTAAATGTGGTGATGACAATCGGCGCCGCGACTTCAAACACGGTCACGATGGCAGTTCAGTAGGGTCACCAGAAGCTGCGCGATGTGCCGGACAAATTCCGCGCTTCGACGCGCGGACAAACGCCGCGAGATGCGCTGTTTCCAGTGTCCCGAGCGCGTCGATTTGCTCCAACGCTTGGTCGCGCGACAGACCGGAGCGGTACAACAAGCGAAACGCCTGCTTCAACGACGCGACCGCCTCGCGCGACACTCCGGCGCGGCGCAAACCAACGGCGTTCAATCCGTGCGCCGCGGCGTCGAACTCCGAGACCAGAAAATACGGCGGAATATCTTTGTTCACGCGCACGTTTCCCGCGATCATCGAAAGCCGTCCGATCTTCGAATACTGATGGATCACCACGCCGCCGCTCACAAAGCACTGGTCTTCCATTTCCACGTGACCGGCGACGAGCGAATTCGAGCAGATCGTGTTGCCGTTGCCCACTTTCGAGTTATGCGCGATGTGTACGTTGGTCATCACGTAGTTGTCGTCGCCGATTTCGGTGACCGAGCCAGCCTGCGTGCCGCGTGAAATCGTCAGGTACTCGCGCAATACGTTGTTCGATCCGATGCGCAAATAACTCGCGACGTTTTCATCGAACTTTTTGTCCAATGGATCGGTGCCGAGTTGCGCGCCAGTGTACAAATGATTCCCCGCCCCGAGAGTCGTGTAGCGCTTCACCACGGCAAAGGGATCGAGGCGGTTGTTCGGTCCCATCACGACATCGCGCTCGATGACGCAGTATTCGCCGATGGTGCACGAGGGATCGATGCGCGCGCCGGGCTCGACAATCGCGGTGGATGCGACAGGCATGTTTTAGTACGACATGGTTTAATACCAGCTATGAATCATTCAGGATACACCGTTTCCGAATTGGCGGAATTCTGTGGCGGCCGCGCCGAGGGGAACCTGGAGCGCCGCATCGCGGGCGTGGCGTCGCCGGAAGGCGCGGCGGTAGAGCATTTGGTCTTCGCCGACAGCGAGAAAAACGAGCGCGCCGCACTCGAAAGCGCGGCGGGATGCGTCGTGGTGCGCGAACAAACGCATGCCCCCGGACGCACCGTGATCCGTCACGCGCAGCCGAAGCTGGCCTTTGCCCGACTCGCGGCCAAACTTCATGAGGCGCCGCGACCCGGCGCGGGCGTGCATCCGCAGGCATCGGTGGACGCGTCGGCGAAACTTGCGCCTGGCGTTTCCGTCGCGGCGGGCGCGGTTATCGGCGCACGCGCGACGATTGGCGCGAATACGATTGTCGGCGCGGGATGCGTGATCGGCGACGATTGCCGCATCGGCGAGAATGGCCGCCTGTATCCGCGCGTGACGCTATATCCAGGCGTGGCGATCGGCCATCGCGTGGTGCTGCACTCCGGTGCGGTGATCGGCGCGGACGGATTCGGCTACGTCTTCAACGGAAAGAGTTACGAGAAATTCCCGCAAGTGGGAACCGTGGAGATCGGCGACGACGTGGAGGTCGGCGCGAACGCCACCGTGGATCGCGGCGCGTTGGGCGTCACGCGCATCGGATCGGGCGTGAAGCTCGACAACATGGTCCACGTGGGCCACAACGTGATTGTCGGTGAGCACACCGTGATCGCCGCGCAAACCGGCGTGAGCGGCAGCGTGGAGATTGGTCATCACGCGGTGATCGGTGGACAAGTGGGACTCGCCGATCACGTGCGCATCGAGTCCGGCGCGATATTGGGCGCGCAATGCGGCGTGCCGTCGCACAAAATGATCCGCCGCGGCGAGCCGGTGTGGGGCACGCCGGCGCGGCCCATCAAGGATTATCTGAAACAACTCGCGGTGCTTGCGAGACTCACGCGTGAACGAGGCTGATCGCTGTGTGGAAACTCAAAGCCATCCTCAAACGCCTCGAAGACTTCTATGGTCCACCACCGAAGCAGAAGCTCCGCGATCCTTTTGAAATGATGTTGTGGGAGATGAGCGCGGAACTGGCGACCGACGAAAAACGCGGCGCGGCATTTCAAGCGCTGAAGAAGCGCATCGGCTCGACTCCCAAGAAAATCGCGGCGGCGTCGCCGTTGGAAATGGTGGAAGTCACGAAACTCGGCGGCATGGAACCGGCGCGACGCGCCAAGCGGATGCAAGACGCCGCGGTTCTCGCGATTGAGGAATTCGGCGGCAATCTTCGCTCGATCTTGAAACGGCCGCTGAAAGACGCCGTGAAGGCGCTGCGCAAGTTCCCGTCGGTTGGCGGGCCGGGCGCGGAGAAAATCCTGCTGCTCACACGGAGCTATCCGTTGCTGGCGCTGGAATCGAACGGTCTGCGCGTGCTGCGGCGGCTTGGGTATGGCCCGCCCGTTTCAAGCAACGACGGAAAAGACTACGCGGCCGGCTATCGCGCGGTGCGTGAAGCGCTGGCGCCACAAGTGGCGGCGGCTGGTTTCGACACGCTGATTGCCGCACACCACTTGTTGCGCCGTCACGGCAAGGAATTGTGCAAGACGTCGCGCCCGCTGTGCGCGAAGTGCCCTCTGGCGCGCGATTGTCCGAGCGACACGCTGTGATAACTTAGTCGCGATGAAAGTTCTGGTGATCGGATCGGGTGGACGCGAACACGCGTTGAGCTGGAAAATCTCCCGTAGTCCTCTAGTGAAACAAGTTTGGTGTGCGCCTGGGTCGGCAGGCATGGCCGAGGATATTACGCCACTACCGCAATCGTCGAACATCACCGACGCCGCCGCTATGGCCGATCTCGCCGTGAATCTCGGCGCCGATCTCACCGTGATAGGACCGGAAGCGCCGTTGGTTGCGGGCGTCTCGGACGCACTCACCGCGCGCGGACCCAAGGTCGCGGGCGCGTCGCGCGCGGCAGCGCAACTGGAAGGCAGCAAGATTTTCGCCAAAGAGTTCATGCGACGCCACAAGATTCCCACAGCGCCGTTCACGATCGCCTCGAGTCCCAGCGACGCGCGCGGCGCGCTCGACCGGCCGTATCCCGCGGTGATTAAGGCCGATGGACTCGCCGCCGGCAAGGGCGTGGTGATCGCGCATGACCGGAGCGAAGCGACATCGGCTGTGGAAGCAATGATGGCCGGCAGTTTCGGCGACGCCGGACGCCGTGTAGTGATCGAAGATTTTGTGCCCGGCGAGGAAATGACGTTCATGGTGATCGCCGATGGAGAACGTTACGTGTCGCTGGCGCCGACGCAGGATCACAAGGCCGCGTTCGACGGCGATCAAGGCCCGAACACCGGAGGCATGGGCGCTTATTGCGACGACGGCATCATGTCGCGGCTGGGCGGCGACACGCTGCGGCGGCGCATCGAACGCGAGATCGTTGAGCCGACGCTCGCCGGCATGATCGCTGAAGGCACGCCGTATCGAGGCGTGTTGTATTTCGGCTTGATGGTTACCAGTGGGGGCTTGCCGCACTTGCTTGAATACAATGCCCGCTTCGGTGATCCGGAAACGCAGGCGCTGGTCTCTCGCATGCAAAGCGATATTGTTCCGTTGCTCCTCGGTGATTTTTCCGCGCGCGTCACGTGGCACTCGGGCGCTTCGGTGTGCGTGGTGCTAGCGTCGAGGGGATATCCCGGCGGCTTCATGCGCGGATTCCCAATTTCCGGCTTGGAAGACGCCGGTGCGCTGCCCAACGTGAAAGTTTTTCACGCGGGAACGGCCGTGGAGGGCGGGCGATTCGTTACCAACGGCGGGCGAGTGCTGGGAGTCACGGCAACGGGGCCAAATCTCAGCGAGGCGATCGCGCGCGCGTACGCGGGCGTCGAGCGAATCCACTTCGACGGCATGCATTTTCGCCGGGACATTGGCGCAAAAGGACTGCGCGGGCCCTCACTCGGCGCGTAGCGCTTCCATTGGATTGATCCGCGACGCCCGGCGCGCCGGAAGGTACGCAGCGACCAGCGCGACTGCGATCAATACGCTGGGCACGGCGATAAATGTGGCGGCATCGTGCGATCCCACGCCGAACAGCAAACTCCGCAGCAATCCGGTGAGCGCCAGCGCACCCGCGATTCCCGCCGCCGCGCCGAACACGACGGATCGCATACCGTTGCCGATCATCAACGCCAGAATTCGCGCGGGCTCCGCGCCCAGCGCGACGCGTACGCCGATTTCGCGGGTGCGTTCCGTCACCGAATACGCCATGACGCCGTAAATCCCCACAGCCGCCAGCAGCAACGACACCAGAGAAAACCCGCCCAGCAGCAACGCGCTGAATCGCTGGCGCGCAAAAGTCTCGCGCACCACCGAATCCATCGTGCGCATTTCCGCCACCGGCTGCGACGCGTCGATCGCACGGATCGCTTGACGCGTGGGCTCGGCCAGCGCCATCGGATCGCCGGCCGCGCGCACCACAAAGGTCATGCGGGTGTAATTCAGGTGCGCGTGAATGTAGTAAACGGTCGGCTCGGGATCTTTGTCGAGCGCGTCGCCCTTCACGTCGCCCACGACGCCGATGATTTCACCGTATGGATTTTTGTCGTCCATGTCGACGCTGATTTGCTTACTCAGCGGATTTTCTCCGTGCAGGTATTTTTCGACAAACGTTTCGTTCACCACGAATCGATACGGCGATTGCGCCGTGTTATCGGCGGCCGTGAAGACGCGGCCCGCCTTTAGCGGTATGGCCAGCGTCTCGAAATATCCCGGCATCACCGTGCGAATCGTGGCCGCGAGACCCTCGCCGGGTTTCGCGGGCGGACGGCCCGAGAACTTGAAGTCCGTTCCCGCCGACCCTCCGTTGAACGGGAGAAAGCTTACCGCGCTCGCCGATTCCACTCCCGGCAAGCGTTCGATTTGCTCCAGCGCGCGGCGGAAAAACTCCGTGCGCTTCATCGCGTCGCGATAGTTCGCGGACGGCAGCACCACACGAAACGTCAAGACGCGCGTTGGATTCAGTCCCGGGCGTACATCCTGCAATCCCGCGAGGCTGCGGAACAGGAGTCCGGCGCCGGCCAGCAGCATCACCGAGAGCGCCACTTCCGCGCCGACCAGCCACGCGCGCAAACGTCCCGCCCCGCCGATGCTGGAGCGATTGTCTTCCCGCAATCCCTTCGACGCATCCGCGCGCCACGCCGCAAAACTCGGTGCGAGGCCGAAGAAAACGCCCGTGAACACCGAGACGCCGATCGCGAAAAGTAGAATCCGGTAGTCGACTTGAACGGAAATGTTGCGCGACAAATCGAGCGGCGCAAGCGCCAGCAGGCCGAGCACAATCCATCGCGACGCGATCACGCCGAGCGTTCCGCCCGCGAGCGAAAGCGTGACACTCTCGGTGATCAGTTGGCGAATCAGCCGCGCGCGGCCCGCGCCGATCGCCGCGCGCACCGCCATTTCGCGCCGCCGCGAGGTGTAGCGCGCCACCAGCAAATTCGCCACGTTCGCGCAGGCCGCCGCGAGCAGCAATCCCACCGCGCCTAACAGAACGAGCAACGGGGCGCGCAGTTCGCTGACCAACGACTCCCGCAGCGGCTCCACGTTGACTCCCCAATCGGTGTTGAAGCCCGGATAAGCGGCCGCCAGCCGCTGAGCGATCGTGGTCATCTGCGCTTGCGCGGCGTCGTGCGTGACCCCCGGCCGCAGCCGCCCGACGCCCATGAGATATCGCCCGACGGTCTGGCGATAGTTGCGCGACGGATCGAGGTTCAGCGTCTCCCAAACGTCGGTGCTTCGCGTGCGGAAGTAGAAGCCGGGCGGCATCACGCCGATGATCGTCGCCGGTTGCGCGCGAAGTTGCACGCGGCGGCCAATTACGTTTTCATCGCCGCCGAACCAGTTTTGCCACAGGCGATAGCTAATCAAAATGACGTTGGCGGCGTTTGGCGCGTCTTCTTCGCGAGTGAAGAAACGCCCGCGCCACGGCTCGACGCCCAGCATCGGCAGCAAGTCGGCGCTCATGTATTGCGTTTGCAGTTCCTCAACGCGCTCGCCGTCGGCGAACGGCGCTTGCGCGTCGCCGAACGCGGCCATGCTCTCGAACGCGGTATTCTGCGCCTTCCAGTCGAGAAAATTCCCGGGCGAAATGGAATTGCGCGGCATGTGCCCCGTGTGGTGTTCCCAAACCATCATCAGACTTTCGGGATCGCGATACGGCAACGGCCGCAGCAGAAAACTGTCGGCAACGGAGAAAATCGCGACGCTCGCACCGATTCCCAGGGCCAGCGAGAGGATGGCGGCCGCAGCAAAGCCTGGATTGCGGCGCAGGCCGCGAATCGCATAGCGGAAATCGCGCCACGTTGTTTCGAGTGCGACGACGGTTGCGGCGTCGCGCATCGAGTCCTTGGCGGATTCGACGGCGCCGAACTTCAGGCGGGCGTGCCGGCGCGCGTCTTCTTCGGTCATGCCGCGCCGGATGTTGTCGGCGACGTGCATTTCGAAATGCGACTCAAATTCCGCGGCGATTTCGCGTTCACGCCGGCCGCGACCGAAGAGTCCGGTGAAGCGGAGCAAGAATCCGCGTAGCCGCCTCATGATGGCGAGCCTTCCGTTGCGAAGAATCGCGCGATCACATCGGTGGTGGCCGCCCACTGTCGCGCCTCGCGCTTCAGTTGCCCTTGGCCGGCGCGCGTAAGCTTGTAGAATTTCGCTTTGCGATTACTCTCGGAGACGCCCCACTCGGACGCGATGTAACCTTCTTGTTCCAATTTCAGCAGCGCCGGATAAAGCGTGCCGTAATTCACCATGAGCCGGTTGCCGCTGACCTGTTCGATCCGGCGGGCGATGCCGTAGCCGTGCATCTCGCCTTGCATTTCGAGGGTGCGGAGCACCATCAACGCCAGCGTCCCCTGCCAAACGTCTTGTTTCTTACTCATATATTGGTTCCCAATAGGAAGAATACGCCCATTCCTATGGGAATGCAATAGGATGCCGCGCGATGATACGATTTCTGCATGTCCACGCTCCACGCGCCCATCGCCGCTCCCGAATCGCAGGGTTTCGACGCCCGCCGGCTCGCCCGCATCAAGCCCCGGATGCAAGCCTACGTCGACTCCGGCCATTTCTCGGGAATCACGACGGCGCTTGCGCGGCGCGGCCACGTTGTCCATTTCGAGAATTGCGGCGTCCGCGACAAGGCCAGTCCGGCGCCTTTCGACTCCGCCACGATTTTCCGAATTTACTCAATGACCAAACCCGTGGTTTCCACGGCGCTGATGACGCTCTTCGAAGAAGCTCGCTTCCAACTAGTCGAGCCCGTTGCGAAGTACCTGCCCGCGTTCGCGAAAGTGAAAGTGTGGAGCGGCGACGGCCAGCCTCTCGCCAACCCCGTGCGCCCGATCCTGATCCGCGATCTTTTTACGCACACGGCGGGCTTGACCTACAACTTCCTGGAAGACACACCGGTGAGCAAGATGTACCTCGATTCCGGAATCCTTCGCGACAGCGGATCATCGCTCGAATCCGTGGTTGGAGAGATCGCGCGCCTGCCGCTCGCATATCAACCCGGCTCGCGGTGGCACTACAGCATGTCCATCGACGTGCTCGCCCATCTGATCGAAATTCTTTCCGGCCGCCCGTTACAGGACTTTCTCAAGGAACGCATTTTCTCGCCTCTGGGGATGTGCGACACGGGCTTCTCGGTGCCGGCTGAGAACCGGTCGCGCGTCGCCGCAATGTATGGACATGCCGACATCGCCACGCATCAATTCACCGAGATCGTCACTTCGCCGATCGGCGCCGTGGATGTCTCGAAGACCTATCCAACCGGCAATACCACGACATTTGCCCGTGGCGGCACCGGTCTCTTCTCAACAGCCGCGGACTATTTGCGCTTCGCGCAAACGCTTTTGAATCGCGGCCAACTCAACGGCGAGCGGATCATCAGTCCGGCGATTGCCGACCTCATGCACCGCAATCATCTGCCGCCGAATCTTCTGCCCATGAGCATCGCGACCATAGCGTTGCCTGGTTACGGATTCGGTCTCGGCTCGCGCGTGCTGTTAGATCCTGCCGCGTCGGCGATGCCCGGCTCCGAAGGCGAATTCGGCTGGGCCGGCGCTGCCAACACCTACTTCTGGGTGGACCCCAAGCGCGAGTTGGTGGGAGTCTTCATGACCCAGCACATGATTAGCCTGGAGCTCGCGCAGCGCGATTTTCAAGTACTGGCGTATCAGGCAATGACCGACTAGCGGCGGCTGATTTCGATCGCGATGTCCTTGCCCGACGCACGATCGTTCGCCGACACGCCGACGACCGCGACCGGCGCCGCGCTGCTGGAAGTGACGCGTCCCAACAGCAATCGGCCGCCCGCGGGAATGTCCAGGTTCGTGAGCCATGCCGCAGCGATGGTCGACGCGAGCGAGCTATCGACAACGTTGGGCGCGAGCTCCGCGGCGGTCCATGAGAGAATCGCGCCGTTATCTGTGCTGCCCAGGGAAATGGCTAAGCCGGCCAAGTGCAAAGCCTTCGCCGCGCGGAGATAAATATTTCCGGCTTCGATTTCGAGTGCCGCTTCGGCCGGCAATTCCCGCGAAATCTCCGCACGATGCGGCGCGGGCGCCGATTGCGCTTCCGCACCGCACAAGTTGCGCGACAACCGGTGCGGACGCGTGATGTCGAGATTCGTGGCTTTCTGCAAAATCACGATCAGGTCGAGCGTGTTGATCACGCCGTTGCCGCCGCGCGTGGTCGCGGTGTCGGCGGGCGACGCGTCTTTTGAATCGAAGCGATCGCTGCACGTCGGCGGGACAAATCCTTGGATGTTGGTGGCCACGCGCAGCGTGGTGATCAAATCGAGCGTGTTGATGGCGCCGTCGCCGAAGTTGCCGACGCTATCGCCCGTCGAGGGAAATGGATCGCCCACCAGATAATCGAGCGCCACCGTCACCGCCGCGGACGCTCCAGCCGCCAGCGGCACCGCGTTCGATTGGAACGTGCCCGACGCCGCGGTGATTTGCGCGGTGTACGTTTGCCCCGCCTGCGCGCCCGCGGGCAGCGCGACCAAAACGTCGCCGACATTGACCGATCCAGTGGAGGCCGGCGACAAACCGGTCCACGTCACGGTGATCGTGCCCACGCCGCCCGACGTACTCACCGATCCGGGCGCGGGTAGCGCGCCGTCCGCCGAAAAACTCAGGTTTGATGTGGGCGCGGGCGCGGAACTGTTCGGCGTCACTTGCAGCGTGAACGAAATTCCGTCGACACTCACGCCGTTATTCAGGGACACGGTCACGGGAACGTGCGCCATCACGTTCACCGATCCCTTCGCGGCTGTCGGCGCGACCGTTCCTTCGATCGCCGCCGCTTGCGTGATCGTGATTTGCTGTCCCGCGACGGTCAGCGTGCCCGATTTTCCGGCGCCCGAATTCTGCGCGACGGAAAAATTCACCGTGCCCGAACCGGAGCCGCTCGCGCCGCCGGTCACGGTGATGAACGACGCGCCGGACGAATCCAGCGAGGCGCTCCACGCGCAACCCGAAGGAGCGTTCACGGCAACGGTGCCGGTGGAGGCCGACGGCGGAAAACTGGTTTGCGACGGACTCAAGAGATACGTGCAGCCGGAGCTGATCGTGAAGACTTGGCTGTTCGAGAGGCCGCCGCCCGGCGCTGGATTCGAAACTTGCACGGTGGCCGTTCCCACGCCCGAAACGTCCGCCGCCAGAATCTGCGCCGTCAGCGTAGTGGCATTCACAAACGTCGTTGTGCGATTCCCGCTGTTCCACGTGACCGTCGAGCTGTTGATGAAGCCGGTGCCCGTGACGGTTATCGTGAAATCGCCCGATCCTGCGCCGACCACCGAGGGCGACAAGTTGCCGATCGCCGGCGTCGGGTTACTGGCGACGGTGAAGCCGGCGCCTCCAGAAGTGCCGCCCGCGGGCGATGGATTGAACACCGTGACGGTCTGCGTTCCCGACGTGTTGAGATCGCTCGACTGGATTGCGGCCGTGAGTTGCGACGAGCTTGAAAATGTCGTCGTGCGCGGCGCGCCATTCCATTGCACCACCGAACTCGGCGTAAATCCCGAGCCGTTCGCGGTGAGCGTGAAGTTGCCGCCGCCTTGTGGCAGCGTATTCGGCGAAATCGTGGTGATCGCGGGCACGGGATTGTTGATCGTGAACGTCAACGCGGGCGACGATAGTCCGCCGCCCGGCGAGGGAACGAACACTTGCACCGAAGCTGTGCCGCCGCTCGCAATGTCCGATGCGGTGATTTGGGTGGAGATGGAAGTGGAGCTTGCCACGTTGCTCGTGCGCGACGCGCCATTCCAGAAAATCGTGGAGCTGCTGACGAATCCCGTGCCGGTGACGGTGAGCGTAAAGCCCGCGCTGCCCGCCGTCGCCGCGTTCGGCGAAACGCTCGACGTGGTGGGGGGAGGATTTCCGTTGATGCTGAACGTCAGCGTGTTCGACGTGCCGCCGCCGGGCGATGGGCTACTGACGGTCACGTTGGCCGTTGAGATGCTGGATACATCGCTCGACGAAATCGCCGTGGTCAGTTGACCTGAATTGATGAAGTTTGTCGATCGCGCGACATCGTTCCACAACACTTGCGACGCCGATACGAATCCCGTGCCGTTGACCGTGAGCGTGAAACCGGAACCGCCCGCGATCGCCGAGCTTGGCGAGAGCGAAGTGAGTTGTGGCACCGAATTTCCGCTGACCGTGAACGTTTGCCCCGTGGACGTGCCGCCGCCCGGCGTGGGCGTCTGCACGGTGACGGTTACGGGTCCCGAGTTCATCAAGTCCGTCGCGAGAATCGCGGCGGTAAGCTGCGTCGTTGAGACAAACGACGTAGAACGAGGGCTGCCGCCCCACTGCACAACCGAGGAGCCGGTGAATCCCGTACCCGTGGCAGTCAGCGTGAACGCTGAGCTTCCCGCGACCTGAGTGTTCGGCGAGATCGAAGTGAGCAACGGCGCGGGATTGTTCACCGTATAAGACGCAGCGGAAGAAAGTCCGCCGCCCGGCGACGGCGCGAAGACTTGCACGGCCTCGACGCCGCCCGACGCGATATCGCCGGCGAGAATCTGCGCCGTCACTTGCGTGGCGCTCACAAAGTTGGTGGTGCGCGCCGAGCTATTCCAGTAAACGACGGCGCCGTTGGTGAATCCCGTGCCGTTGACGGTGAGCGTGAATGCGCCGGTGCCCGCCGTCGATGAGGCTGGCGAGAATCCGGTGATCGTGGGCGGCGTGGCCGTTACGGTGAACGCCGCGGTGTTCGAGGGACCGCCGCTCGTGTTCTGCACCGTGATCGTCAACGTCGCGGGCGACGCCAGATCGCTCGCCGTGAGAGTGCCGTCGACCTCCGTGGCGCTGACCAAGTTTGAGCTTCGCGCGCTGCCGCCGACCAACACCTGCGCGCCCGATTGAAATCCCGTACCGATGACGCGCAAATTCACACTCGACGTTCCCGCCACCGCCACCGACGGCGAAAGCATACCGATGTACGGCGCGCCGGGCGTCGCACCGATCTTGGCAATCGAAACTGTGGCCGCGGAATTGTTCGACGACTGCGGCGGATTGGTGGTGGTGTTGATGTTGCCGGTGCCGGCGATGTACACGTTTCCGCTGGAATCAAGCGCCAACGCTTGCGCGACGTCGGTGAGCGACTCACCGAGTTTGAAATCGTAGTCAAGGCCATTTCCCGCCGCATTCACGCGCAGCGCCACGCTGACGGCATTGGCGCCGGTATCGACGCCGCGTCCCGTCAGGTACGCGTTGCCGTAGGAATCGACGGCGACGCCCTTGCCGTTCGAATCGATGGTCGTGGCATACGCCGCCGACGCGCCGCCGGCATTGAGCTTCACCAGAAATCCACCCGAGCCGCCACTGGGCGGCGTCATGGGATTGAACGTGGGAAATGTGGTCACGGAATTGGTGAAGCCGGCCACGTAAACGTTGTTGCTGGAATCGAGCGCGACGGAGTAAGCGTCCGAGGTGCCCGATCCACCGTAATAAGTGGAGAAGACCAGCCCCGATCCAGCGGCGTTCATTTCAGCGATAAACGCATTGTCGCCGCCGCCGGTGTTGGCGTTGGCCGCTTGCAAGGGACTCGCGGTGGGAAAATTCTGCGAGGAAGTCCCGCCGACTACCGTGGCGCGAAAGCTCGAGTCGACCGTCACGGCGTACGCGGCGTCGGCGACCGTGCCGCCCAAGTACGTCGAATAAACGAGAGCCGTGCCCGCCGCGTTGATCTTGGTGAGAAACGCGTTCGTTGAGTTGTTGGTGTTGCGATTCACCGATTGAAACGGCGACGCCGTGGGAAAGTCCGACGAATACGTGTATCCCGCGATGTACGCGGCGCCCGTGCTATCGACGGCAATGCCATTCGACACGTCGATGAGGCTGCCGCCCAAATACGTGGAGTAAACGAGCGCCGATCCCGTGGAATTCAGTTTGGTGACAAACGCATTCACGAATCCGTTGAGCGCCGCCTGAATCGGCGCGTGGGTTGGGAACGACGTGGTGTTGTTCGATCCGCCGCTGTTGGTGTAGCCGGTGATGTACACGTTGTTGCTGGAATCGAGCGCCAAGCCGTACGCCACGTCCGATCCGCCGCCGCCCAGGTAGTTGGAGAACACCAGCGCCGTGCCCGCCGCATTGATCTTCGAGACAAAAACGTCCTTTTGTCCGCCGGGATTGGCCTGCTCCGGATTCTGAGTGGGAAAATTCGTGTCGGTTGTGGACCCCGCCACGTAGACGTTGCCCGAAGCATCGACCGCGGTGGCCAAGCACGGCTGGCACGGCTCGGTAATCGCAGTGTTGCCGAGCGTGGTCGCGTACATGATCACCGGATCGATCACCAAGGCGCGGGAATGATCGTAGCTGCCCAGCGCGAAACGCACCCGCCGGCGCCCCGAGACCATGTACCGGCCGGGAATCTCCCGTTCCACACCATTCACAATTTGATACACCCGCGGTCGAACGTTCCGCAATTGGGAATTCCCGATTTGCAACAGTAAATCACCGGCATCTTGATTAATAATTCCAGAATTGGTATTGGAGGAGCTAAAATCCATCAATATTTGATCCGGATCGGCGCCCGGCGCGACCACAAAGTCGTATTCCAGGCGTCCGCCCGATTGGTGGTCGCCGTGGTAGACCAAATCGATACCGCGATAGACGCCGCGGTAGCGGACTTCGCCGTATTGCGGAACGTCGGTGACCCAGTGCGACGGATCGTTCCCCAAAAAGTAATTGCTCCGCCCAGGCAGTGGCTGCGTGCCCTCCATCGGAAGCTGGGAAGACGCTCCAACCAGCTTTAAATGAATGGGTTGCGGCTCGTTGGCGAGCTTCAATACGGCCTCGTCGCGGGTTAAGAACAAGGCGTATCCGGCACCCCGCGACAGAAACTCCACGCGCGGGTCCGCCTGGCCGCGATTGGCCTCAAAAGACAGCGGCAATTTGAGATATGATAGGGGCGCGTTGGGCGGCTGGCCAAGCGCCTCCGGGGCCATGACTCCCGCGAGCATGGAGATCAACAACAGCGATTTGCGAAGCATCAAGCCTCCGAGCTTCGGGGGAAGTCTCAGAGAATTATAACAGTTTTATTGCCAAAATATCGTCCCATTCTGGGAGGAAAAGACCATGTCAAAAGCGTCTCAAAAAGCGGCAACTTACGACGACGTAAATCTGATCCTGAAGCTCTACGACATGCGCCGCGAGCCGCGGCTGCGCGAAGCGCGCGCGTGGTTTTCGTCGAACTTCAAGGCGACCACCTTCGACGAAATGATGAAACTGTGCCCGCCGGGATCGAACGACAATGCTTCGATGCGCATGGTGATCACCCATTGGGAAATGGTCGCGTCGTTCATCACCTCCGGCGTCCTGAATGCTGACCTGTTCTACCAGAGCGGCCGCGAACTGCTCTTTGTTTGGGAACGCGTGCGGGACATCCTGCCGGAGTGGCGCTCGCAGTACAGCGATCCCAACTGGTTGGGGAATTTCGAAAAAGTCGCCAACGAGTTTATTGCCTGCTGGAAGAAGCAATCGCCGATGGCGTACGACGCTTTTTCGAAACGCGTGCGCGGGCGCTAGAAATTTCTACCAACTCCAAGCCACGCCCGGATGGCGATGCCACGCGAATGCGTCGATAGTCACGCGGCGGCCGTCGGTCGACCACGTGACCGAGCCGTCAAGATCCGTGCGCATTACGTGAACGTTCTGCGCGGCCAAGCGCTCAAGGGCTTCTTCGTTGGGATGGCCGAACGGACTGTGAACCGCCACTGAAATCACGCCGAAGGCCGGATGCACGCGTCCCAAGAACGGCTGGTTCGACGACGTTTTCGAGCCGTGATGCGGGACCTTCAAGAACGTTGAAGCGAGCGGCAGATCCGTCGCCGCCATTTCGTTCTCCATTTTCCTTTCGGCATCGCCGGCCAACAATGCGCTTTGTGTGCCGTAGGAAATTCGCATTACCAGCGAATCGTTGTTGCCGGGCCTCGCGGCGGGGCGGTAATCCTCGGCGGGCGAGAGAAAATCGATGTGTGCGCCCCCACTCCCTCCCCAAGCCATTTGTTCGCCGCGATGATGCTCCACGATTTTCACGCCGCGAAATTCCGCGAGTCGCTTGAGCGCCTTCAACACGTCGCTTTCGGGATTCGGACCGATCCACAATTCGCCGACATCGAAATCGCGCAGAACGGCGAATAATCCGCCGATGTGATCCTGATGCGCGTGCGTAAGCGCGACGGCGTCGAGGCGGCGCAGGCCGCGCGTCCATAAATAGGGCGCGACGGCGTCTTCGCCGGCGTCGGTGCCGAAGTCGGCGTCCTTGAGTCCTCCGCCGTCGATGAGGAGCGTGCGGCCTCCTGGCGCCACCACGAGGATGGAATCGCCCTGGCCGACGTCGAGCGTGGTTACTTCCAAACGATCGTGCGGAATCTGGGGCGGCGTGTGGTGTTCGACGATCATCGCGGCGGCGACAATCACGGGGATCGCCGCGAGCGCTGGAAGAATCGCGCGGCGCCTGGCAAGCGCGAAAGCCAACGCCAGCAATCCAGCGAGAAATGCCGCCGCAAGCCACATCGGCGGCGGCGGAACGCGGCGCACCGCCAAACTGTATCCCGCGTGCCACCGCGCCACCGCCATCATCATCGCCACGCCCCAACCGAGCGGCACGGCGGGCAGCGCGGCGAGCGCAGGCGAAATCAGGGAGATCCCTAGCGTCACGGCGCCAAGCGGAACCACCACGCCGATCAACGGGACCATCAATAAATTCGCGGGCACCGCGACGCCGCCCGAGCGGAAGAAGTACGCGGCCATCGGCAGCGTGAATCCCAACTGGATCACGGCGCCGGTCACGACCAATTCGTAGATGCGCAAGAGCGCACGCACCACCGCCGCGAGGCGCGCGTGTTTGTCGCGCAGCCAAAGACGCAGGCGTAGCGGCGCGCCCGCATAGTGGGCGTCGAGGTCGGAATTATCGATCGCCGTCATCGCGCGGAGCAGGGGCGCGGAGGTCATTTCAATCAACGGCAGCGAAATCGCGCCGATCAAGAGCACCGCGAAGAACGACATTTGAAAACCGGCGTCCGCGAGATCGCCGGGACGCAGAACCAAAAGGATAAGCGCGGCGGCCGCCGCCGCATTCAGTAACGCTCGCTCGCGAAAGAGCAATCGCGCGATCAAGTAGAGCGAAAACATGAGCGCGGCGCGTTCGACCGGCACGCGCAGCCCGGAAATCACAGCGAAGGCCGCGACACCTGCGATCGCCACAACGGTCGCGGGGATCGGCGGAATGCGCAGCAAGCGCAGCGCGAGGAACAGGAATCCTCCGAACGCCGCGGTGTGCAGTCCGGCGATCACGAGGGCGTGAAATGTGCCGGTCTTCTCGAAATCCTCGCTGGTGCGGCGGTCGAGCCCTGAGCGATCGCCCAGCAACATAGCGCGCAAAATCGCGTTCGTGGGATCGGGCGGACCTTCCGGCGGATACAAGCGATCGAGTTGGGCCAGTAATTTGCGACGCAGGCCGAGCAGCCAAGTGCGAACACGCGATCCGCCATGACCAGCCTCGCGCTCCACCAACTCCGTGCTCTTCACCGTGCCCTGGAACTCGACGCCTTCGCGCTCGCCGCGCGCTTCCCGGTCATAATCGCCGTCGTTCCAGAATCCGCGAACGCGACGCAAGCGTACCAGCGCGGTGAGACGGTCGCCATAGGCGAGATTCAGCGGGACCTCGTCGCCGCGAATGTAGTGATAGAGGCGAACTTTGCCGGCGGCCGGCATTTTCCGCGCACGGCTCTCGATTTCCTCGAGCGTCAATTCAAATGCTTCCGCATTTTCGCGCGGCTCGGGAGGATTCGAAACCCAACCGGTCAAATGCATCGGCTCGGTCAAGTCGGCTTGCGACTCCACGAGGGTCTTGAACGCGCGCGGCGACCGATATTCGCGATCGTGACGCATGTATGAGGCGCCGGTGAGCATGAAGGCCGCCAGGGCCGCAGCCACGCACAGGCGGTTTCGCTCAAGCGCGAGCGCGACCGCGGCAACGATGGACGCTGCCGTGGCCGCGAGGAGGCATTCGAAATCGTGCAGAAAGAAATGCCCGCTTGCCGCCGCGAAGATGCCCGCGGCCAAGGCCGCAGCGACGGGGAGCAGCGGATGGTCCACCTGAAGATCAACCTAAACGCAGAATTACCACAGATTCAATATGAAATGTTTGCGGAAAAAGGTCAACCATAAATACCTTTTCCATCCGATATCCTTTGCCTCCGAGTACGGCCAGATCGCGCGCCAGCGTCGGCGGATCGCACGCCACGTAAACGACGGTGGCAGCGCCAATCTCGGCCAGTCTCTTGCCGGCGGCTTGTCCCAGGCCCGCGCGCGGCGGGTCGAGGACAATCGCATCAGGCTTGGGACCGTCATAGGCAGCGAGGAATTCGGCGGTGGCGGCCTTGTGGATTTTCACATTTTCTATTTTTTCGGCGGCGCAATTCGCCCGCAAATCCCGCACCGCGGCGGAATTTGTTTCCACCGCCTCGACCTTCGCAAAGCGGCGCGCCAACGGCAGCGTGAAGAATCCCGCTCCCGAGTAGAGATCCAGCGCCAACTCGCCGGAGAGATCGGCAACCGTCACGCGCGCCAGCTCGCCCGCCAGAAATCGGTTCACTTGAAAGAAGACGCCGTGACTGATGCGGTATTTGAACGCACCGGCTTCGCACACTACGCCGCCATCGCCCCACAGACGGAAGAATCCGCCGCTCGCGTCACTGCGTGCGATCGACACGAGCGCGGGCAGACGCTCGCGCAGCGCGGTCACGAGCGTGGCGGGAAAGCGTTCACCCGCACGAACCGTGACGAGCAGGCCGCTGCCGTCGACGATTTCGAACTCCGCGTCACCCGCGGGATAGTCCGGACGCTGGCCCAAGTCGCGCAACGCCGCAAGCGCTTCATTGATCGCCGGAGAAGAGATGGGGCACGCGTCGATATCCACCAAGCGGTTCGACGCCGCTTCCAAGTATCCGATGTGAAATTCGCGGCCGCGCTTCACGGCCTTGAACTGCACACGATTGCGATACGCCCATGGCTCCCCAGCTACGATTTCCGGTTCCGGCGCCTCCAGCTTCCCGATGCGCCGCAGCGTTTCTGAAAGAATCTCGGCCTTGAAGCGCGTCTGATCGGCGTACGGCGCATGCTGATAGTTGCAGCCGCCACAACGCGCGAAATACCGGCAGCCAGGTTCCACGCGATTCGCCGCGGCTTCCACGATCCTGCCCACGCGCCCGCGCAACAATCGCGGATCGCTTTTCACCGGCTGAATCTCCACCAGCTCGCCGGGCAATACGAACGGCGTGAGCAACACGCGCCCCTCGACGCGCGCCAGCCCTTCGCCGCCGTAGACCATTTTTTCGATGCGCGCTTCAATTGTTTTTTCGATCATAAGTAGAACAGACTCAAGCGCGGCAGTCCCGCGCGTTCCAGTAATTGTTTCTGCACAAATTGCTTTTCCACCATCGCCAAATGCGCCGCCGGCATCTTGCGCCGATAGGCCGCCAGTTGACGGTCCATGTCGGCGCGCACGTTGGCGAGATCGTCCTCGGACGCCGCGACCGTCAGTCCCGCGAAGACTTTTTCTTCCATCGCCGTGAGACGGCGCTCCAGATCTTCCAGATCACCGATCGCCCCGGCGCGGGCGGCTTCCGTCAAGGTTTCCAGGCTTCGCGCGGTCTCAGGAAAGCGCGCGCGATATTTCGCCGCGCACTGCGTGAAGTGCCGCGCCAATTCTTCGGCGGAAAACGGCTCGGCTCCGGCGGCCGGCCGGCGATCCTCCGCCGGCGTTTTCTCGGCGGAAGCCGCGACGACTTCCTGCGTGCAGTACGCCAGGCTGTTCACCTTGCGGGTCACCCGTTTTCTTTTGGCGTACTTCTCGAAACTGCGGTCGATGCCGCGCAGCACGGCGTCGAGCGGAATTTCCGCTTCCTTCCACGTTTCGATCAAGGCCCAATCGAGCGGCGAGAGCAGAAACATGCCGCTGCCGCGCGCGCGCTGGAAGTGCTCTTCGATTTCCGTGAAGTAGTTGAAATAGTTTTCCATTGCGGCGACTAGAGAGCGCGGTCGACGCGCAGGATCAGGCATTTCAAATACAGCGTCTCGGGGATGGTCAGCACAATCGGATGATCCGCCGACTGCGTCCGGCGCTCGAGCACCGTGATCCGGCGCCGGGCGTCAAGCGACGCCGCGGCTATCGCTTCCAGGAAATCGGGCTCGCCGATGTGGTGCGAACACGTACAAGTGACCAGCGTTCCGCCCGGCTCGAGCAATTTCATCGCGCGCAAGTTGATCTCTTTGTACCCGCGCAACGCGTCTTCCACCTGACGGCGTCCGCGGGCGAAGGCCGGCGGGTCGAGAACGATCGTATCGAACGCGCGGCGCTCGTCGTCGTAGCGCTTCAGCACGTCGAAGGCGCTGGCTTCGAGGAATCGCACGTTGCCGGCGCCGTTGAGCGCGGAGTTCGCTTGAGCCGCGGCGATGGCATCCACCGACGATTCGATTGCCTCAACCGACTCGCACGCGCGCGCCAGATGCAGCGCGAAACCGCCCGTGTAAGCGAAGCAATCGAGCGCGCGCCCGCGAGCATACTGCGCGGCAGCGCGATAGTTCTCGCGCTGATCGAGAAATAAGCCGGTCTTTTGTCCCGCCGCGAGGTCGACGGCGAAACGCAGGCCGTTCATCGTCACTTCTGTTTTCGTCTCAATGCTCGGAGGATCTCCGGCTTGTGGGGAAAGAACCTGCGCGCGCGCGGGCAATTTCTCGAGTCGTCGTACCGCCGCCTCGTTGCGTTCGTAAATGCCGCACTCCGGAAACATCTCGCGCAGAACGTCGACAATCAGCGATTGCGAGCGGTCCATGCCTTGATCGAGCGTTTGCAGCGCCAGCCAATTTGCGTAGCGATCGACGATGAGCGCGGGCAATCCGTCGGCCTCGCTGCTCACCAAGCGATACGCATCGGAATCCTTGACCACGTTCTGGCGATGCGTGCGGGCCTGCTCGAGCATTTCACGAAAAAATGCCCGATCGATCGAACGGTCGCGCGTCGCGAGCATCCGGACGGCGATCTCCGAAGCCGCGCTGTAGTGCGCTACGCCGAGGAATCGCGTGCGTTTGTCTTGCACGCGCACCACTTCTCCGCCCGCGGTTTCCGGCGCGTGGAAAACGTCCGAGCGGTAGACCCACGGGTGTCCGGCGGCGATGCGCTCGGCGCCGCGGCGCGAAATGGTGACGGTTGACATGACAGAATCGAAAGCCAGTGGTAGGTTGTAAGTGGCGTTCCATCAGTCTATCACTCTCATGCTGGTCTCCGAGTTCGACTACCACCTTCCGCCGGAACAAATCGCGACGCGTCCGGCCGAGCCGCGCGATTCCTCGCGAATGCTGGTGGTGGAACGCGCCACGGGCGCCCTGCACGATTGCGGATTCCGCGATCTTCCGGATTGGCTGCACGCCGGCGATCTTGTAGTGCTGAACAATACGCGCGTCTTTCGCGCGCGATTAATCGGCACACGCACGGGAGGCACAGGCCGCATCGAAGTATTACTGACAAAGCGGCTCACCGCCGATAGCTGGACCGCGCTGGTGCATCCGGGACGCAAGATTCGCACCGGCGAGCGATTGCTTTTCGGCGATGCGCTGGAAGCCGAAGTCATCGGCCGCGGCGAATTCGGCGAGCGGACGCTTCAGTTCTCGTTCAACGGCGATTTCTTTGCGGTCATCGAAAAAGTCGGCCATATTCCGCTGCCGCCTTACATGCATCGCGACGACGATTCTGCTGACTCCGCGTCGTATCAAACGGTCTACGCGCGATGCACCGGATCGGCCGCCGCGCCGACCGCGGGATTGCATTTCACCGCCGCCACACTCGCGCGATTGCAGGAGCGTGGCGTGGAAACCGCGGAGATCACTTTGCACGTGGGACTCGGTACGTTTCAGCCAATCCGGACGGACGTGGTGGAAGAGCACCGCATGCATTCGGAACATTACGAAGTGAGCGAAGCGGCGTCGGCCGCGATCACGCGGGCCGTGGACACGGGCCGCCGCATCGTCGCAGTGGGAACAACATGCGTGCGAACGCTCGAAGACTCGCTCGGTCGCGCCGGGTCGAACGAAAGCGCGCTATTCATTTATCCGGGATTTCAATTTCAGCGCGTCGGTGCGATTCTGACAAACTTCCATTTGCCGAAGTCGACGCTGCTGATGCTGGTGTGCGCGTTCGGCGGCAAGGAAGAGATTTTGAACGCGTATCAACATGCTGTCGCCACGGGATATCGCTTCTTCTCCTACGGCGACTGCATGTTGGTCGTGTAGGAGAGGCCTGCAAAAGATGTCCCACGGTGTCCGTGAACTTCATGAAGTGCGCCGTGCTTCCGGCTGGAAGCAGCGGTTGCGCCGCTGGCTCGAGCCACCGGTTCCGTTCGTTCGCAATCCCGCGGAACCTACGAGCACGCGCGATTTTCCAATGGGACGTTGGAACCTTTTTGTAGGAGGCGCAGGTTCGGAAACGCCGGGCTTCGTAAACGTCGATTTGTTCCTGTTGCCGGGCGTGGACGTCGCTGCGGACGCGCACGATCTTCCGTTCGCCGATGGCGTGTTCACGAGAATCGAATGCGACGCGGTCCTCGAACATACCAAAGACCCCGCGCGCGTGATGCGTGAGTTGGAACGCGTGCTAGCGCCCGGCGGACATTTGCATGTTGTGACGCCATTCTGCCATCCCTACCATGAGTATCCCGAGGACTACTGCCGCTTCACCATTGCGGCGCTGCGGGAAATGGCCGGAGGAATGCAGGTGATCGCCAGCGGCTGGCGCACCGGTCCGACGGCGACGTTCTTGATTGTGGTCTTGGAATACGCAAAGATGTTGCTGCCGTGGCGGGCTTGGCGGGTGATGGCGCACGGCGTTCTGGGATGGTTGCTATTTCCGCTGCGATACCTCGATCTGATTCTGTTGAAACGCCCGGAGTCGAGGCGTCTGGGAAATCATTGTTACGTGTGGTATCGAAAACCTTAGAAGGCGGCGCGGAAAGCCTGCACGATGCTCGCGTCGCGGCGTTGTTCGACAATCTCACCGACGGCGCGCCGCATGCGCTCGTCGTGCTTGTAGAGACGCAACGCGTCGATCACGTCGATGGCTGAGCGGGGATTTTCATCCGCCAGCAGTTTCAACAGAAAGTCGGTGGCCGGCTCGATGCGCGCGGTCGCGAGAGCCAGCAACAACGTTTTGCGAATCGGACCATGTACAGTTCGCTCCCATCGTTGCTTCAGCCACTCGACGGCCGCGGCTGTCCGGCTGGCGCCGATCGCGAGAATCGCGGCTTCCGCGATCTGCTCGTCGCCGGCATCGGCAAATCCAGCGACAAATTCCAAGGATCGTTCCGGATCCACGGCGAGCAATCCTGCAAAACATTCCGCGAGGACTTCGCTTTCCTCATCGCCGATCAGCGATTTGAAACGCAGCAGAAGCGGCGCAGCCGCGCCCGGAAGCGTCGCGATCGCTCGCGCCGCGCCGGCGCGCGCGCCCGGTTTCGGATCCGCCAACAGTTTCACCAACTCGATGGCCGTGTCGGGATGATTGGTTTGCGATAGACCC
Organism: Terriglobia bacterium; assembly: GCA_021325275.1. GTDB lineage: Bacteria > Acidobacteriota > Terriglobia > JAJPHL01 > JAJPHL01 > JAJPHL01. Next base: position 159,227 of record JAJPHL010000059.1, read on the forward strand.
ATCGCGCTATGCGCGCGCAACCGGACCGCGACATCCACCGGTCCATCAATCGAGGGTTCCATCTGCACATGACGAATCCCCGCGATGAGCACTTCGGAATCATGATGATCGATGGCATAGAGCGCCGCGGCGATTTCGGTGAGCGCGGCACATCTCTTGTCGAGTTTCTCGGGGTCGGCCATCAGCCGATGGAACGCCGCGACCAAGTCGGCAGCGAGCCCGGCGTCGCGCACTTCGCCCGCGATTTTGGCGGCCTTCGCGACCACCCAATTCGAGCGATTCGCCAGATTCTTGCGCAAAAGATCCCGGCGCGCCTCGGCGGGGAGATCATGCGCGCCCGTCAATGCGGCAAGCGCCTCCGCGGTGGGGTCGCGCTTGCCCATAGGCCGTTACTTGTCGGACGCAGGCGCCGTCAGCGCCTTGGTCGCTTCCTCCAAGTGATCCTTCATCTTGAGAAGCGGTACGCCTTCATCCAGCCACTTCGGCGCCGGCTGATCCTTCAGGTAATGATCGAAGAACGCCCGCATGCGCACGGTGTAGTCCTTCATGTTTTCCGGATGCGTCAGGCCGTGATTTTCGCCCTTGTACTCAAGCAGCACAACGGGCTTGCCCATGCGCTTCAGGGTATTGAAGTACTCGATGCCTTGCGTTTGATCCACCGCGCCGTCGCGATCGTTGTGCAGAATGATCAGCGGCGTTTTCACGTTCGACGCGTGAAACACCGGCGAGTTCCGCACGTAGGCGTCCATGTTTTCCCAATAGCCGCCCTTGAAGCGGCCTTGACTCGCTTCGAAGATCGCGCCGTTGCCGCCGCCGGTATTCTTGTAGATCAAGCTGTACATGCTGACCATGTCGGTGAGCGGCGCGCCCGCCACCGCGGCGTGGAAAATGTCGGTCTGCGTGACGAGGAACGCGGTTTGATAGCCGCCCCACGAGTGACCGTGAATGCCCACACGCGCCGCGTCGACCACGCCCGTGGCGATCGCCGCTTTCACCGCTGGGACAACGCACCACACCGCTGACATGCCGGGATCGTTCACCTTGTACACGATGTCCGGCTCGAAGAACGCGTATCCGTTGCTTGTGTAGTGCGCGATGTTCGATCCGTTGTAGGCGGGCTGCGGGAATTGATTCGTGGCCTGCGTCAGTTTTTCGTAGATGTAAACGATCGTGGGATACTTCTTGCCCGGCTCGTAGTTCGCCGGCAGCCACAACGCGCCTTGCAGTTTGTCGCCCTTGACGCTGACGTAATCGACAATCTTCACGCCGCTGGTCCACGACAAGTTTTTCTGCTGCGGATCGGCATCGGTGATCTTTGGCGACGCCGTGAGATTCGCGTCGGTCACGTGGAAATCCGGAAACTCCTTGTAGTTTTCACGCGTGTAGAGATAGACCGGCGCGTGCTTGGCTTTCATCACCGTTGAAAACTCCGCATCGTCCCATTGCAGCATTTTTACGCCGGCCGCGCCCGGCTCGATGCGGCCGACGCCGCCTTTTTTCGTGTATTCGGCGAAGGCTTGCAGATAAATCGGCTCTTTCAAATCGAGGCCTTTGTCGTTGCCGCCGCCGAATCCGCCGCGGCCGCCGCCCGCCCCTGGGCCGCCGGCCGATTCTTCATCAAAACGCAACGGACGGCGATAGCGAATCGAATCTTTCTTGCCGTTCACGGTGAGATTTACACCGGAACTTCCATCGGCCGCGACCTTCCAAATGTCCCAACCGTCGGAAAGCAGCACGGTCGACGAATCCTTCGACCATCCAAATGACTGGCGCGGCGGCTTCACCACGTTGTGATCGTCCTCGGTGTCGATGAACGACGTGGCGAGCTTCGACGTAAGGTCGGTGCTCTTGCCGCTCGCGAGATCGAGCGCGAAATACTGGCCGTCCTGGTAGTAAAGCAGCTTCGATCCGTCGGGAGATTCATTGAAGACATGCTCGGCGTGCTTCAGCGCCAGCGTGCGCTTGCCCGTGGCGGGGTCGATGGCGTACACGTCTTCCACGCGGCGGCCGTCGAGGTTCGTCATGCGCTCGTAGGCGCGAACGTCCACGCCGAAGCCCATTTTGTTTTCCGCGCCCAGCGTGACCGTGCGCACCGACTCGTCGCCGAGACGCAGGAATTTCTTTTCCGCGGGAATGTACTCGCAGAGATAGCTGAAATTCTTGTCGGCATTTTCCTGAATCTGTTGCTGCGACTGTAGACGGGAATCCTTGTAATGCCACAAGACGAGCGTCGGCTGATCGGGCGGCGGGTCTTGCTGGCGGCCGGCGGGCGGTCCGGTGGGCGCTTCGCCGCCTTCCGTCATCGCGTCACGCGCGCCGCCCGCGTTCTTCTTCGGCGCCACCTCGTGAATGCCGAACGTCACCGCCGCGAGACTCTCGCGCCACTGCGGCGCGCGACTCGGGCTGATGGTCATGCCGGCGGGGAAACTCGAATCGGACTTGGGATCGAACGTGACTTTCGTAACTTGGCCGGAACTCAGATCCTTGAACGCCACGAGCGAGTACAGCTTGTCCTCAAAGCCTTTGTCGTCGACGCCCTTGACGGCGGCGAGCGCGTCGCCCTTCTCGGTCCAAGTTAGCGATTTGTACGACGCGGCAGCGCTATCGAGCACCTGCACCGCGCCCGAGTTCATGTTGCGCAGTTCGATTCCGTTGCCCGCTTTGTCCTGCGCGTCGACAATCCACGCGAAGTAGTCGCCTTTTTTGTCGAACGCGAATTCCGAGACGTTGCCGATGGCCATTTCGCTTCCGCTTGCGAGATCGTACAACAGCAAGTCGCTACCTGAGGGACGCTCGGGTGGCGTCGCACCACCTGGACCAGCAGCCGCACCACCACCGGGCGCGCCGGCGGCGGGGCCCGCACCTGCGCCAGCGCCCGCCGCTCCCGCTTCGGTCGCCGGATAACGATGTAGCGCGATCGCCGCGGATTTCTCTCCAGAGAACGCGAACCGCCGTGTCTTTTCAAATTCCATTTTCTTGCCCGTGGCGAGTTCCACCAACAGGACCTTCGTCTGGATCGGCCGGCGAGCGGCGCGCATGCGCCGCGCATCGCGCGTCAACGGATACGCGGTGAACGCAACGAACTTGCCGTCGTCGGAAAATGTAGGACCGCTTCCCGCGGGGAACGTATTTCCACCGGGCTGCGGCGGCGTTCCCGCAGGCGGCAGCGGCGTGGACGCCGCGCGATCGCCGATCGGGTAGCGGTCTTCTTTGCCCGTTTTCAGGTTGCGAACCACAACGTCGGCGTTGCCTTCGGCCGGCGCGAGTCGATAAGCGAAGTACGCACCGTCATTGGTGATGGTCGGCGATTGAATGCGCTTCCACGCCAGGATGTCGGTGAGCGTCATGCCGTGCTGGGACTCGCCAGCGGCGAACGCGAGGGCAAAGCAGGCAATCAGTGAGAAGGCAAACAGGGCGCGCGTGTTGAGGTATCGCATGACTCGGGATTGTACCGCATCGCTCTACCGAGTCGAAGTGATAAAATCACAGGTATGGAGTTTGGAGTTTCCCACGACCGCGCGGAAGAGGATATTCTGGCAAAGGCCGCTTGGTTCCAGTCTTTATCGCTGGAAGAGCGGATGGACTTGTTGTGCGAGTACACAGACATGATCCTGGAGAATAATCCGGGCATTGTGAACCAGCCGAGACCAGATGATCCACCGCCTTCAGAGCGCGTTCGAATCGTTTCGCTCCCACGAAGTTAAGTACCTGGTGATCGGCGGCGTCGCCGCGATCCTCTATGGAGTGCCACGCGCCACTCTTGATCTCGACATTTTGATCGAAGGATCTGTCGAAAATGCCCGTCGCCTGCTTCAAGCGATGGAGGCGGCTGGGTTCGGCACGGCCGCGCTCGTAACACCGGAAGAAGTGGCCGCGACTGAAGTTACGATCTTTCGTGATCGTGCGCGAATCGACGTGCAAACATCCACGCCTGGCATCGACTTCGCCGCAGCTTGGGAACGGCGCGAAGAAATGACCTTTCAGGGTGTGCGATTCTATGTCGCTTCGAAGGAAGACTTGATCGCGTCGAAGGAAGCCGCCGGGCGCCCGCGCGATTTGGAAGACGTGCGAATCTTGCGTCTGCAGAAAGACTAAATCACTTGCCGCCCATCGTGTATTCGAAATCATAAAAGTGCTTGCCGTCCTCAATCTTGATCGTCATCGACCCCGAGATTCCCGCAAGGCGGCCGGTGCCGGAGTCCGGCACCACCGTGACCGAAAGCATCGGCGTACCGCGCGTCATCGTGCCGGAGTGCTGCAGGACGAACGTGCCGGTGCGCCCGTCGAGCGTTGCCAGCACGCGCTCGATCGCCACATAGGCGGCTGATCCCTTGGTCGCGGTGACGGCGGACAGCATTTCGACTTTGCTCGTGCCTTCGATGGCGCCGTGAAATTGCTTCTCGCCCGTCATGCGCGCGAGAGTGTTTCCGTCGTTCGCGTTTTCCGATTGCGAGATCATTTGTACTTCGAATGTTCCGGTGGCGTGTTTGGTCATTGTGGCGGTCCCTAAAAGGAAATAGATGAGTAATGCGTGCATCGCCACATCATGGGCGAAATAAAAGCAAATGTCAAGAGGGAGCCCTAATTCACGCTCACAATTTCTTCGGTGTCCCACGCGCGACGCCGCACCGCACGCACAACTTTCTGCAAGTTTTGCCGATTGGTCAGCCGCTTGGCCAGCGACAACAAGGACCGCGGCTTGGTGTAGAAGCGCCAATACGCATTACGCTGAATCTTGCGCAGCGCTTCCGGCGTGAGTTGCTCGCTGTGGACTGTGGGGAAAAGCTGGTCGAGTTCGGCGCGTCCTTGGTCGGTCATTTCGCCGAAGCGGCCGCTCTGCATGTCGGTGCGCATCACCGTGCCCTTGAACGGCGTGACGATGGAAATGAAGATGGAGTCGAGCGGTGCGTGCATCGCGAAGTCGATGGTCTCGCGAACTTCCTCGGGCGTCTCGCCGGGAAAGCCGATCATGAAGAATCCCGACACTTCGATGCCGTGGCGGCGGCCCCAGCGCACCGTTTCCATCGCGCGATCGACTTTCAGGTGCTTGCGGATCAGGTTTTGGAACTTGCCCGACACGGTTTCAATCGCGATGGCCATGAAGTGCGCGCCCGCGCGCGCCATTTCCGTGACCAGCTCCTCGTCGAAGCGGTCTCCTCTCACGCCATTGGGAAATTGCAGATGCACGCGCAGGCCGCGCTCGACGATTCCGCGGCAAATGGTCTTGGCACGTTCGAGGTCGAAATTGAAAATGTCGTCCACCACCATGAATTCCTCGACGCCGTAGCGGCGGACCAGATGCTCCATTTCGTCGAGCACCATTTCCGGCGGTGTGCCGCGGAATTTCTTGCCGTGGATCGTGTGACAGTACGAACAATGATACGGACAGCCGCGGCTGGTGACCATTTGCACGACGCGATTCGATTTCGGGAAATGCCAGGGCGAGTCGAGCAGGAAATATTTTTCGAGATTCAGCAGATCGTACGCCGGCAGCGGCAGTTCTTCCATCGCGGGGATCGGGGCTGATCCGTTGCGATGAACCACGCCGCCGTGCACGCTCCACAGCCCGGGAATGGCCGCGGTGTCCGCGCCTGTTTCGAGCGCGTCGAGCAGCGCGGTCAGCGGCATTTCGCCCTCACCGACGGCGACGTAGTCCACCGCGCCCGTCGCCAAACACTCTTCCGGATCCCCGGAAGGATGCGCACCGCCGAACACCACGATGATCCCGGGATGCGCTTGCTTCAGCCGCTTCGCTTCTTCGACGGCTTGCGGCAATTCGCAAGTCATGCAACCGATCCCGGCCACGCGGACTCCATTGTTGCGAATATGCGCGTCTACTACATCGTGCGTCACGTCGTCGAAGACGTGATCGAAGATGGCGGCGGAGTGTCCATGCTCGCGCAGCCACGCGGCGAGATGAACGTAGTTGATCGGTACGTTTTGGATGTAACGATTGGCGCGGGCCATCGGCCGGATGAATACGGTCTGCATAGGTGACGGTTCCGCTGGCGCTACTACCACTCTAACAGATTACGGCGTGCCTGGCGGGTGCTGCGACTCCGCGATCAGTTCCGGGGTGATCTTGAGGAAGTCGCGGCAATCCACAATCTGATGCATACGGATCGACTTGACGACGATGCGCGCGTCAATCGCCACATTCATTTTGCTCATGAGCCACGCACCGTCGTCCAGGCGGGTTTGCTCGAAGAAGATGTCGCCCTTGCGCATCGATGCCGCCAGGCCGCCGAGAATATTAGCGTCGCCGGTAAGATGCGCTTCAGCGCGCACGATTTCGAACTCCGCGGCGTCGAACCAGATTTTGCCGGCCACTTTATTGAGCACGTGATCGATCATGTGCGGCGTCGGCAGGTCTTTGCTTTTCGGCTCGAGCGAAAGGATGTATGCCGGCCGGCCTTGGATCGTCTCGGTGCCGGCGAGTTTCCAGTTGTAGCGGGCGACTAGCGCCGCGTTGAACGAAATGTCTTCTTCCTCTTGATTGTGCTTGCGCGGTTTCCTCTGATTCTGACGGCCTTCCGCCAACACCTTCTGCTCGCGATCCCACTGCGCTCTTCGCTCGGCGTCGGAAATGGGCTTGCCGTCCTTCTCTAGGAGGCGCCCTACGCGAATCTCGGGCGTGAGCGGCACGATTCGCACCAGGCGGTCGTTGTGCTTGGTCACTTTGCCCTTGGAATCGTACTCTTCGCCGATTTCGTGCGAGGTCCAAACATATTTGCGATCGAATTTCTGCGCGTCGGACCATGCGTATCGCTCGACGGCCTTGCGCAGGATTTCGTCAGTGGTCGGCGTGACTTGATCGGGCGCCGCGGCCGGCGGAGACATCGCCAACAAAAACACAAATGCCAACATGCCTCATGCCTCCTTGTTGGTAATCATACGGCCTGGGCCGTCGCGCGGTTTCAGAAAATCGCAGCGACATGCCGCCTAATGGCCGAACACGTGCTGCACGCGTTGACCAATGCCCCATCTCGCCGCAACAGGTGTAGGATAGACTTGATCGTGGATCGCTATGGACGACACGTTGGTGAGGATCAAGCGAGCCGTTCTCGCCCAGCAGTTCGGATTCAGCGAGAAGGCTCGTTGGGAGATGGCTGCCGATGGCATCAGTGAACTCGACGTAGCCGAATCCATTGTGAATGCTGTCGCGATTTATAAGAGGCTGCGGTCACGGAGTCCACTCAGGCCTGAACGAAGGGAGTATCTTTACGTGATCGTCAGCCCGAACCTCCTCGGCGTACCGATCTACTCCAAAGGCAAGCTGGTTGCTATTGGAGGACGCGATTATTTCTACTTCTTGATTTCTGCCAAGCACTCGACGTGACGGACGAACCATATGACGATTTTGAAGAGTTGCCCAAATTGTGGAAGCAAGCGTTTCAAGAAGGTCAAGCGGGACCTTCGGGAAGAATACGAGGGAGAGGCCTACGTCGTTCGAGCACTTGAGTTTCAGGAATGCCCAGTCTGCGGCGAACGGCTGTTCGGCCCCGACGCTATGCGGCGGATCGAGGAAGTCTCGCCTGCGTATTCCAAGCGCGGCGCCCGCCGAGTGGCTTAGCACGTTCGCGCGCAGGGCCGTTTACCCCGATTGTCACACCCACAAAAGCTTTACTTGCGCGGTTTTTTCCTCTGGCGTAGCATGGATCTATGGCAGCTTCGGTTTGGTCCGGTTACGTCACCTTCGGGCTGATTTCCATACCCGTAAAACTGTTTTCCGCGGCGCGTAGCGAGTCGATTGGCTTCAACCAATTGCATCGCGAATGCCTGTCGCGCCTCAAACAGCAGATGATCTGCCCCGTACACGACCGCCCCGTGACGCGCGACGAAATCGTCAAGGGCTACGAGTACGAAAAAGACCGCTACATCACCGTGGAGGCCGACGAAATCAAGAAAGTGGAGCCGAAGACCGCCAAGGCCATGGAGATTCTCGAGTTCGTCCCGGTGAATCAAGTGGACCCTGTGTACTTCGACGCCAGCTATCACCTCGTCCCCGACGAGCCGGGTAAGAAGGCGTATCAATTGCTCCGCGCCGCGCTCGAGAAGAGCGGATATCTGGGCATCGCGCACGTCTCCATGCACAATCGAGAGTACACCGTGGTGCTGCGGCCGAACGGCAAAGGGCTGATGGCGCATTCGATGTTCTATCAGAATGAAGTGCGCAAGCTCGAAGAGATCGGCGGCGTCGACGACGTGGAAGTGAAGGACAAGGAATTAGCGCTCGCCAACACCTTGATCGAAAGCCTCGCCGGAAATTTCGACCCGTCGAAATATCACGACGCGTTTGCCGATCAATTGCGTTTGCTGATCGAGGCCAAGGTCCAAGGGCAGCCAGTGGTGGAATCCGAAAAACCGGCGCACATGGCTCCGGTGGTCGATTTGATGGCGGCGTTGAAGCAGAGTCTCGAGCAGATGAAGAAAACTCCTGGGAAAGCCACGGCGCCTGTGGTAGAAATAAACGCGCCAAAGGCCCAGGCCGGCGCGAAAGCGCACGACGAAGAAACGGCATCCCCCAGCCGTTCGCGTCGCACGGCGTCGCGGCCCAAGCGTTAGACGACAAATATCGTGACCTCACCCGTTCAGATTCCGGGCGATCGTTTCTCGCGGCAAGATTTGTGCCGCATCCTGCGCGTCTCCGACAGGCAACTCGCCACGTGGCAGCGCAAGGGATTGGTTCCCGCTTCCGAAGCCTACAATTTTTCCGACTTGCTCACGCTGAAAACGATCCGCGAGCTGCGCAAGAATCACGTGCCGATCAAACGCATCCAGCGGTCGTTGGAAGCGATGCGCACCAAACTCGCCGAGACGGAACATCCGTTGAGCGAACTGAAAATCTCCATCGACGGCCGGCGGATTCTCGTGGATTATTCGGGCACCAAGCTCGAACCGGTGAGCGGACAATTCCGCTTTGACTTTGAAACGCGCCGCGCGGGAGCGTCGGTGCGCGTAATGAAACCGGGCGGCGCGGCGTCTTCTCCGGGTGCGCCGGGCGCCGTCCCGCAGGGTCCGGTAGGTGCGGCGCGTGCGTTGTCCGCGAAACAGGAAGCCGAAGGTTGGTTCGCGGAAGGATTGCGGCTTGAAGAAAAACCCGATTGCCTCGAGCAAGCGATTGCCGCGTATCGCCAGGCGATCGCGCTGAATCCGGAAGCCGCCGGCGCGTACATCAATCTGGGGACCATCTACTACAACCTGCACCGCCTCGGCGACGCGGAAGGTTGCTATCGCGCCGCCGCGGACATCGATCCGCAATACGCGCTGGCGTTTTTCAATCTTGGAAACGTGTTCGACGAGCGCGGGAATCTGGAAGAAGCGCGGCGCAATTACGAGGACGCGCTGAAGATCAATCCTCAATATGCCGACGCGCACTACAATCTCGCGCTGGTGTTGGAGAAACTGAACTTACGCGGAAAGGCGCTGCCGCATTGGCGGCGCTATCTGAAGCTCGATCCCGGCAGCCCTTGGGCGTCGTACGCGCGACAGCAGTTGGCGCGGTCGCCGTTCCAAGTGATCGCCGCACCCGGTGATAGTCCCAACGCGCTGCTGGAGCAATAGAGGCCCAATCGCCGCGTGGTATACTGGCTTATCCACATTGCGGTGGGCGTAGCTCAGCTGGTAGAGCTCCGGATTGTGGTTCCGGCTGTCGCGGGTTCAAATCCCGTCGCCCACCCCATACTTCAAGAATCGGGAGCGTCCGAACGGACGAATCAGCCCCCCAGGATCGATCCCCGTGACCCAGCTATTTGATAATCCATTGCGCGCCGCGTCCCCGGCCTTTCAGAGTTAGTTCGTCGGCATCCTTCATTTTCGCGAGCACTTTTTTGATGAGTTGGGAACTCACCGAAGGCAGTTGGGCCATGATATCCGCTAGCGTGAATGGCTCCGACTGACCGAGCACCGTGCGCCGAACCAGATCGCTCTTAGCAGGCCGCGGCCCTGCGGATTCGACTTGCTGCTCAAACTCCTTGTACGCGCGGCGCAAAGTACCGAGGAAATAATTCCACCATGGAACGATTTCATTCCGGCCTTCATGCCAACCGCTTGAACACAGATTGAGAACGTCGTAATACTCGGCCTTGCTTTCTTCAATCAACCGCTCCAGGCTGATGTAACGTACAACGTGAACCTCTTGCGCCTCAAGGAGCAATGTATTCACAAGTCGCGACACGCGCCCATTGCCGTCGCGAAATGGATGAATGCAGAGAAAGTCAAAAACAAAGGTCGCCACTGTCAACAGTGGCGGGATACGCTCTTCGCCAGCAACGGCCCGATAACTCCGGCATAACGTGTCGATCAGCTTGGGGGTATCTTTGGCCGTGGCAGGAACGAATCGGACCTTACGCTCACCGTCCGGCAAGATTTCGACGATCTCGTTGTTCCGTTGTTTCCACTCTCCGCTGTCCCCCGAAGATTGGGCCAGCGCGTGCAACCGTCGGATAACGTCAGGAGTAACGGCAAGCGGTTTCTTTCGCGACAAGATCCAATCGAGCGCCGCTCGGTATCCGGCCACTTCTTCCTCCGAGCGGTCACGCGGACGCGCTCTTCCAATCACCAACGGGCGCAGCCGATTGGCTTCCACCGTAACGCCCTCGATTCGGTTCGACGATTCGGCGCTCTGAATCGTTGTCTGTTCACGCAATGCCTCAAGAACTTCCGGCTTCTGGCGGATCCAGAGATCCTGTTTGCCGCGCGCTTCCATGCAGGCGCCCAGAAGCCAACCGGTGGCAATCGGAATTTCCAAGTTCGGCAGCTTATGCGGGTCGAGAGTCAGCATGGTGAAGTCCTAGTAGCCCAATAATAGCCGATTCTCTTGTGTCAATAGCCAATTCGTTGGCCGTGGAATTACGCGTGAGTCGTCGCGCCCTCGGCCGCCGATCCCACCGTCGCCGCGTACTTCGCGAAGACGCCGGTTTTGAACAACGGCTCGGGAGCCTTCCACGACGCCAGGCGCGATTTCATCTCCTCGTCCGAAATTTCCAACGACAATTTGCGCGCCGGAATGTCGAGCACAATGGTGTCGCCTTCGCGGACTGCGGCGATCGGACCGCGCGCGGCCGCTTCCGGCGCCACGTGACCCACCATCAGTCCGCGCGTCGCGCCGCTGAAGCGGCCGTCGGTCACGAGCAGCACCGTTTCACCCAAGCCCGCGCCCACTACCGCGCCCGTCACGCCAAGCATTTCGCGCATGCCGGGACCGCCCTTCGGTCCTTCGTAACGGATCACGATCACGTCGCCGTCCTTGATGCGGCCCTCGGTGACCGCGTGCATCGCGTCTTCCTCGCGTTCGAAAACGCGCGCGGGCCCGCGATGTGCCGTGCGTCCCGTGGCCGCGACTTTCACCACGCAGCCTTCCGGCGCCAGATTTCCGTGCAGGATCACCAGACCGCCCGTTTTCTTGATGGGATCGCCCAGCGCGCGAATCACTTGTTGTCCCGGCGTTTCCTTCGCGCCCGCCGCTTCTTCCGCCAGCGTGCGGCCCGTGGCCGTCATCGGCGATCCATCGATGTATCCACCGTCGAGCAGGCGTTTCACGATCACCGGAATCCCGCCGGCTTTGTGCACGTCGGTGGCGACGAATTGGCCGCCCGGCTTCAGGTCGACGTAGAGCGGCGTGCGCGAGCTGATTTCGTCAAACTCGTCGATGGTCAGCGGAATTTCCGCTTCGCGCGCCATCGCCAGCAAATGCAGCACGGCGTTCGTCGAGCCGCCGGTCGCCACAACGCTGACGATCGCGTTCACAAACGATTTCTTCGTCACGATATCGCGCGGACGGATGTTTTTCTCCATCAAGGTCATGATCAGTTTGCCGCAACGCACCGCGACAGCGTCCTTGCCGGGATCGACGGCGGGCACGGCGGCGGTTCCGAGCGGCGCGAGTCCGATGAATTCCATCACCGTGGCCATCGTGTTAGCGGTGAATTGGCCGCCGCACGCGCCGGCGCCGGGACACGCCGCGTTTTCTACTTCAAGCAACTGGGCATCCGAGATTTTTCCGGCGGCGTTCGCGCCCACCGCTTCGAAAACGTCCTGCAAAGTGATGTCGCGGCCTTGGTAGTGTCCGGCGGCAATCGTCCCACCGTAGAGAATCAACGAGGGAATATTCAGGCGCAGCAGCGCCATCGCGGCGGCGGGAATGGTTTTGTCGCAGCCGACCATCGCGACCATGCCGTCAAACAAATATCCGCGGCCGACAAGTTCGATGGAGTCGGCGATCAACTCGCGGCTGATCAGCGACGCCTTCATGCCTTGCGTCCCCATCGTCACGCCGTCGCTGACGGAAATGGTGTTGAACTCCATCGGCGTGCCGCCGGCGCTGCGAATGCCGGCTTTCACTTTTTCCGCCAGCGCGCGCAGGTGGAAATTGCACGGCATCGTTTCAATCCAGGTGTTGGCGACGCCCACGATGGGGCGCGCCAGATCCGCGTCGGTGAATCCAATCGCTTTCAGCATCGCGCGTGCCGGCGCGCGATCGCGTCCAGCGAGAAGAGTGCGTGAGTTCCATTCCATACGAATGCGATTGTATCGCGCAGCCCGCGGCCCGCGAGTTACAATTTTCGGATGAGAACACTTCTTGTGGCGAGTCTGTTGCTGATCGGCGTGTGCACCGTGAATGCCCAATCGCTCTACGACCGTTTCTTCGACGAATACTATTTTCCATTCAATCCCACGACCGCCACGGTCACGGGCATTCACAAATACGATTCGCAACTGGAAGATTATTCCACCGCCGGCAACGCCAAACGCCGCGACGCATTGAAAAAATGGGAAGCTGAGTTCGACAAGCAGCCGGCCTCACCCGATCGCGATTTAGTGCTGAACTCGATTCGCGCGGAACTCTTGGAACTCGATTCGATCCGCATGTGGGAACGCAATCCCGACCTCTATTCAAGCGGCATCACGAGCAGCGCGTACACGATCATGAGCCGGACATTTGCGCCGGCCGCCGCGCGCCTGAAGGTCCTGACGGCGCGCGAGAAACTGATGCCGAAAGTTCTCGCCGACGCGCGCGCCAACCTGAAAAACCCGCCGAAGGTTTACACCGAAGTGGCCATCGACCAGATCGGCGGCAACATTTCGTTTTTCGAAAACGACGTCCCGCTGGCGTTCAAGGACGTTCACGATGCCGCGTTGCAATCCGACTTCAAAACGGCGAACGCCGCGGTGATCACCGCGCTACAAAGCTACGAAAAGTGGATGAAGAGCGACTTGCTGCCGCGCTCGAACGGCGATTTCCGCCTGGGCGCCGAGAAGTTTGCCAAAAAACTGGCACTGGAAGAAATGGTCGACATCCCGCTCGACCACCTGCTGGAGATCGGTTACGCCAACTTGCACGAAAACCAAAAGCGCTTCGCCGAAACCGCCGCGCGCATCGACAAATCGAAGAAGCCCGCCGAGATCCTCGCGGAGCTGGAGAAAGATCATCCCGCACCCGACAAATTGCTCGAGGCATTTAGAGGCACATTGCAGGGTTTGAAGGACTTCATCGCGGCCAAGAAGATCATCACGATTCCCTCACCGGTGCTGCCGATTCTGCAAGAGACGCCGCCGTTCGAGCGCGCCCTGACGTTTGCGTCGATGGACACGCCGGGTCCCTACGAGACGGTCGCGAAGGAAGCGTACTTCAACGTGACGCTGCCCGAAAAGAACTGGCCGGCCGCGCGCATTGAGGATTTCATGCAGGGATTTCATCGCGGCGTGATTCTCTCGACCTCGATCCACGAGGCGTATCCCGGACACTACGTGCAATTTCTGTGGATGCAGCACGTCGATTCGCGCGTGCGCAAACTTCTCGGCGCCAATTCCAACGCCGAAGGATGGGCCCACTACTGCGAACAAATGATGCTCGACGAAGGCTACGCCAACAACGATCCGCGAATGCGCCTGGGACAGTTACAAGATGCGCTGCTGCGCAACGCGCGATACATCGTAGGAATCGAAATGCACACCGGCAAGCGCACCGTCGAACAAGGCATCGAGTTCTTCGAGAAGGAAGGCTATCAGACCCACCAAGTCGCGGAGACCGAGACGAAGCGCGGGACTTCAGACCCGACGTATCTCTACTACACGCTCGGCAAGTTGCAAATCCTGAAGCTGCGCGAGGATTACAAGAAAATGAAGGGCGACAAGTTCACGCTGGAGGAATTCCACGACAACTTCATGAAGCAAGGCTTCCCGCCGATCAAGATTGTGCGAAAGGCGATGCTGGGGAACGATTCTCCAACGTTATAGCGAGCCGGCGCAGAGGCTCAGCCGGGTTCTCCGAGAAATCGCTCTACGTGCGCTCGCAGAATCGGTAAGTCCCTTTCAACGGCGTTCCAAACTTGCTCAGGATCCACGCCGAAGTAGTCGTGTACGATGATGTTGCGCATTCCGGCAATCTCGTCCCAGGGAACCTCGGGATGTTTGCGGCGGAACTCGAGAGAGATCCTGCCGGCGGCTTCTCCGATGATCTGAATGTTGTGGATGATCCACGTTTGGATCAATTCGTCTTGCAAAAATGCATCGTGGCCGGCGGCGGCTTTCTGCTGAACACGAGCGATACCTTCCAAAATATCCGCCGGCCGTTCCGCGTCGCCTCTCATAGGGGCACAGCGTCGCGCATCACGGACTCGCGCACTCGAGGACGAAGGCCGCGCTCCGTGGCCACATCGACTCGGCGGCCCAGGATGCGCTGTAGATCAACGAGCAGGCCAGCGCGGTCCAAGAGACTCCGATCAGACCCCATCGACACGAGTACATCAATGTCGCTATCCGGTCCATCTTCACCACGCGCAACCGACCCAATGATTCGAACGTTGTCGGCGCCGCGGCGCGCGGCAGCTTCGAGGATCTGCTGACGATGCTCTCGAACCAATGCGAGTAGCTCCATATCGCGATTCTAACAAAGAACGATAGCCGCCCGTGGAAGAGTCTAGCGATTCAGTTTCTTGGGACCACTCACGCAGGGATTGCCGCGCTCGTAGAATCGCAGTTCGAGATGTGCGGCCTTCGTGATGCCGATCCTTACGCTTTTGCCGATCTCACCGACGAGACGTCGCGCGGTACCCAGCCACAGCTCGCCCGGCGCGCAGAAATCGAGTCCGTCGAGCGACGGATCGATGTGCATGGCGCGCGCCAGCCGTCCCGGACCGCTGGCCATTTGCGTCGCGCTGCCAGTGCCGCGCATCAACTCCAAGCCTTCCAGCGGTTCGATCGCGCGAATCAACACGCCCGCGCCGACGCCCGCGCGTTCCGCGCTCACGTTCAGCATGAAGTGCGCGCCATAGATAAAATAAACGTAGACGTGTCCGCGCTCGAGAAACAGCGCGCGATTCCGTTTCGTCTCGCCGCGATACGCGTGACACGCCGGATCGCCCACTAAATACGCTTCGGTTTCCACGATGCGCCCGGCGATGCGGCCGTCGGGAAGCTCCCGCACCAGCGTCTTGCCGATGAGGAAACGCGCCATCTCCGTGGGATCTTCAGGAAGTTCCGCGCGACGCAGGCGGCGAAATCGCGGCATCGCGTAACGCTATCAAGATTGTCGTGGAAATCAAAATGGGCGATGGGTCTGGGCTCCCATCGCCCTGGTTAATGAAGGGGTTCTGCTTTGCCTTGGATAAGAGCACGTGACATACCAGCCCGCAGCCACGCTAAGTGATTGACCCGGGAAAGTCAAACCGGGCGAGTTGCGCCAAATGACGCTGGCGTATGAACACAGTGCGGCTCCTCACCCAAATAATTGCCCGATTCCGCATAGGCGCGTGCCCGGCACCCTTCGCAAATATTGCGAAACTCGCAGCATCCGCATTTCCCTTCGAGGTGATCGGTCTCGCGCAAACTCGCAAAAAGATCCGAGTTCTCCCACACGTCCCGAAACGTCTGTTCCCTTAGATTGCCAGCCGATAACGGCAAGTATCCGCACGGCTGCACCTGACCCTTGTGCGACACGAAGCACACACCCGTTCCCGCCAGGCAGCCGCGCGTAACAGCGGAAAGGTCCGGGTGGCGCGAGTGCGGATGAGCGCCGATGGTCGCGGGAACGTCGATCCCGTTGCGCCGATCTTCCGCCATTCGCTGCCGGCGGACGCGATAATAGTGCGGTGAGCAGGTGGCTTTTAGTTCGATGCGCCCTTCCTTCTCGCGATCGTAAAACCAGTTGAGCATGGCCTCGTATTCGGTGGGCGAGATCATTTCGGCTTCCGCAATCTCCAACCCGCAGCCAACGGGCACCAGCAGAAACGTGTGCAGCGCGGCCGCCTTCAGGGCCAACGCCAAATCATAGATTCGCTGCAACTGATCGGCGTTGCGCTTGGTGAGCGTCGAATTAATCTGCACTCCGATTCCTTCGGCTTGCAGGCACTTCATTCCGTTGATGGCGCGGACGAACGATCCGGGAATCCCGCGGAATCCGTCGTGTGTCGCGGCGTCGGCGCCGTCGAGACTGATGGCCACGCGCACGATTCCCGCCGCTTTCGCGCGACGCGCCACTCCCTCGTCGACCAGCGTGCCGTTGGTGGCCAGCGCGACCTTGATGCCGCGCGACGTGGCGTGCGACGCAAGGCGGAATACGTCCTTGCGATACAGCGGCTCGCCGCCGCTCAGCACCAGGATCAACGGCGCGTATTCGGCGAATTGATCGATCAGCGCCAGCGACTCCTCGGTGGTCAGATCGTCGGGCGATGCTAGTTCAGTGGCCGAGGCGCGACAATGGAGGCAGCGCAGGTTGCAGCCGGTGGTCAACTCCCAGAAGATCAGGCGCGGTTTGTGCTCGAGCTTCATGGCTAGCGCTTCTTGTTGCACGAAGCGTGCCAAAGGCCCGAGCCACATCCCTCTGTGAATTCAGCAGTTAACTTGCGGGGGGAAACAGCCGCTGCGCAATACGGCGCATGCCCCATGCGATCGTGTCACTTTCGTGGCCACTTCGCGGTGATCGTTGACCGCATGCCGCCGCGCGCCGTGAACTCGCCGATCACGGTGGCCGTGAGTGGGTGGCACGCCGCCACCACGTCGTCGAGGATCCGGTTGATGGCGTTCTCGTAGAAGATCCCCAAATTGCGGTAGGCCAGCAGATACATCTTCAGCGACTTCAGTTCCACGCACGTTTTGTCGGGCACGTACTTGATCGTGACCGTGGCGCAATCGGGCAATCCGGTTTTCGGGCACACCGAAGTGTACTCAGGATAGACAATCACGATTTCGTAACCGGGATACTGATTCTCCCAAATCTCCAGCGCCGGCAGGGGCGATTGAATGCCCGCGCGAGCGTGCTCGTCGGTGTATCCGCTGATAGGAATTTCAGTATATGGCGAAACGGGCGGGGAGAAAAAAGCTGGGCTTTCCGGCAGGTCCCCCCAGATCCACCAGAAAGCCCAAGCTCTCGCTGTCTGACTGAGTAGAAGTGTGCCACTTGGGTTGGTTTAGGAAAATAGGTCGGGAGTCACATTTTTTTGCGCTCCAGCGGCCTGGGACCGGCGTACTGCTATTCGGATTGCCGCTCGATTCGCGCGCCCACGTCAGCGAGTTTCGTCTCGATACTCTCGTACCCGCGATCAATGTGATACACGCGCTCGACGATGGTTTCACCTTTGGCAACGAGTCCCGCGAGGACCAACGACGCCGAGGCGCGCAGATCGCTGGCCATCACCGCCGCGCCGGACAACGGAGCGTCGCCGCGCACGATCGCGCGACGCCCCTGCACTTGAATCTGCGCGCCCATGCGCGCGAGTTCCTGCACGTGCATGAAGCGATTCTCGAAAATATTCTCGGCGATCACGCTGATACCCGAAGCCTGCGTCATCAACGCCATGTACTGCGCCTGCATGTCGGTGGGAAATCCCGGATACTCCTCGGTCGACATATCCACTGCTTGCAGCGGCCCTTGCGACGCGCGCACGCGCAACGACGTGGGTTTCGGCGACGTGACCTCAACACCCGCGTCTTGCAGCTTGAACACAACGGCGGAAAGGTGGTCGGCGCGGCAGTTTTCCACCAGCAAATCGCCGCCGGTGATCGCACCGGCGACAAGAAACGTGCCGGCTTGAATGCGGTCCGCGATAATTTCGTGTTTCGCGCCGTGCAGTTTGCCGACGCCGCGAATGCGGATCACCGAAGTGCCCGCGCCTTGTACACGCGCGCCCATGTTGTTCAAGAGCAGCGCGAGGTCTTGCACCTCCGGCTCACGTGCGGCGTTCTCGATCACCGTTTCGCCCGACGCCAGCACGGCGGCCATCATCAGATCTTCGGTACCGGTCACGGTGATGCGGTCGAAGTGAACCGTGGCGCCTTTCAATCCTTGCGGCGCGCGCGCTTCGATGTAACCGTGTTCCTGCGAAATGATCGCGCCCAGTTTTTCGAACGCCTTCAGGTGCAAATCGATGGGCCGCGCGCCGATCGCGCAACCTCCGGGGATCGACACGCGCGCGCGTCCTGTGCGAGCGAGCAATGGCCCCAGCACCAGGCTCGATGCCCGCATCGTCTTCACGATCTCATACGGCGCTTCGTCGCTGGTGAGTTTCGCGGCGAAAAACGTGATCTTGCCGCCCTTGCGTTCAGATTCCACGCCGAGATGCCGCAGCAGCTTGAGCATCGTGGAAATGTCCCAAACATCGGGAACGCGGTCGAGCGTGACTTTCTTATCGGTCAGCAAAATCGCCGCGAGTTCCGGCAGCGCGGCGTTTTTCGATCCGCCGACTTGAATTTTTCCTTTAAGCGGCACACCGCCGCGAATGAGAAAGCGATCCATTTTGAGGGAGGATCGAGCGCGCGCCTACAAAACTTCCCGGCCCCGCACGTACACTTGCGCCACGCTCAAGTCCTGCGTCAACAATACCACGTCGGCGTCGGCCCCCGGCGCGAGGACGCCTTTGCGGTGCGTGATGTTCATCATCGACGCCGGATTCCACGTGGCCATGCGCACCAAATCGCGCAGTGGAAGCGCGGTGATGTCGCGCATGTTGCGGATCGCCCGATCGAGCGTCAGCACGCTGCCCGCGAGCGTGCCGTCGTTGTTGCGCGCCGCGCCGTCGCGCACGGTTACCTCCATTTCGCCCAGGCGATAGCGGTTGCCGTTCGCCATTCCCGTGGGACTCACGCCGTCGCTGATCAGCACGATTCCCACGGCGGTTTTCGCGCGCACCAGCAAGCGGATCGCCGCGGCGTCCACGTGGATTCCGTCGGCGATCAGCTCCGCCATCACGCGTTCGTCGAGCAGCGTAGCCGCGATCACACCGGGATCGCGATGATTGAACGGCCGCATCGCATTGAACGTGTGTACGGCGTGGCGCACGCCGCGATCGATGGCCGCCAGCGCCTGCGCGAAACTCGCGTCGGTGTGTCCCATGGCCACGCGCACACCGTTCTCCAGCGCCGCGTCGATCACGTCGTGCGCGCCCGCCACTTCCGGCGCCAGCGTCAGTATTCGCAACTGCTCGCCGGCCGCCGCCAAGAACTCGCGGAAAATTGTCGCGCTCGGCGGCAGCACTTCTTTGGCGGGATGCACGCCCAATCGCCGATGGCTGATGAACGGGCCTTCCATGTGAATGCCCATCGGCTGCGCCACGGGACCATTCTTCGAGAGAGATGCCGGCGCGCCGCCGATCCACGCGCCGAGCCTTTCGAGCGCGCGCGTGGTCACGGACGAAGAGGCTGTCACCGTGGTGGGATAAAACGATGTGGTGCCGTGGCGCGCCAGCGTTTTTCCGACCGTCGCGAGCGAATCGGGCTCGCCATCCATCAAGTCGGCCCCGCCCGCGCCGTGGACGTGCAGATCGATGAATCCGGGAACGCAGATTTTGTCGCGCGCATCCACGCGCCGCGCGCCTTTCGGGATGCGGATGTCGCGGCCGACGGCTTCAATCGTGTCGCCGTCGATGAGAACCGTGCCTTCGAGGATTTCGTCCGACGCCGCGGCGCCGAATTCCACCGGCGGACCCATGACCACGCCCGCGCGAATGGCGACTTTCGCGGACTTCTCGCTCATGTTGCGATTGGAACATGAAATCCCCTGCGAAATTCGGAAAAACAAACACAATTTAACGAATTTGTTTTGAGAGTTTCGTGTTAGCCCGCCAGTTCTAGTTTCGCATCCGGCGCTTTGGCGTTTCATGCTAGGCTGGCGATGTCCTTATGCACCTTCACACGATCGATTGGGTCATCGCCATCTTTTCCGTGGCAATTTGTTTCGTGCCGGCGCTGTTTATGGCCAAGCGATCCGGCAAAAGCACCGCGGAGTTTTTCGCCTCCGGGCGCGCCGTGCCGTGGTGGCTCGCGGGACTCTCCATGGTCGCGACGACGTTTTCGAGCGACACGCCGAATCTGGTGACCAACTTAGTGCGCACCAACGGTGTCGCGGGCAACTGGGTGTGGTGGGCCTTCACGCTCACCGGCGTCTCCACCGTTTTCTTCTACGCGCGCCTCTGGCGCCGGTCCGGTGTACTGACCGATCTCGAATTCTACGAATTGCGTTACTCCGGAAAAGCGGCCAGCGCGCTGCGCGGGTTCCGCGCCGTTTATCTCGGGCTGTTTTTCAACTGCATGATCATGGCCACGGTGAATCTGGCGGCCGTGAAGATCGGCGCCGTGCTGTTTGGATTCGATCGCTGGCAGACGCTGCTGGCCGTGGGAATACTGAACGTGGTCTTTGCGATGCACTCGGGACTGTGGGGCGTGCTGGTCATCGACATGATCCAGTTCTTCATCAAAATGTCGGCGGTGATCGCGGCGGCGTATTTTGCGGTGACGCTTCCGCAAGTCGGCGGGATGCACGGCTTGGTCGACAAGCTGAGCAAGACGCCCGGGCCGGGCGGCATCAACTACCTGAACATGCTTCCCGATTTCACCAACAACTGGGATCTCGCCGTCGCGGTCTTCATCATGCCGCTCGCCGTGCAATGGTGGTCGGTCTGGTATCCCGGCGCGGAACCAGGCGGCGGAAGTTACATCGCGCAGCGCATGCTGGCGTCGAAGACCGAGAAAGACGCGCTCGGCAGCACGCTGTTTTTCAATCTTGCGCATTACGTGCTGCGTCCGTGGCCATGGATTCTCACGGGACTCGCGTCGATCATCGTGTATCCGCACCTTTCCGACATCCAACAAGCGTTTCCGCACGTAAATCCCAAACTGATCGGCGACGACATGGGATTTCCGGCGATGCTGCGCTTCCTTCCAGCCGGATGGATCGGCCTGATGGTCGGCGGACTGGTCGCCGCCAATTCGTCGACGATCCTTACGCACTTGAATTGGGGCGCGTCATATTTGGTGCACGATTTCTATCGCCGCTTCGTTCGCCCGAAAGCCGACGAGCATCACTACGTAACGATGGGGCGTTTCGTGACGCTGGGGTTATTTCTGCTGTCGTCGGCGACAGTATATTTGCTGGAAAGCGCCAAGGATAGCTTCAACATCATTCTGCAAGTGGGCGCCGGCACGGGATTACTGTATTTGGTGCGCTGGTTCTGGTGGCGCGTCACGGCGTGGTGCGAAATTGTCGCGATGATCAGCTCCTTCGCGGTGTCGGTGCTGTTCCTGGTGCTGCACAAGTTCGACATGGCGCCGGGCACACATCAGCAACTGATTCTCACCGTGATTTTCACGACCATCTGCTGGCTGATCACCGCCTACGTGGGACCGCGGACCGACGACGCGACGCTCGACGACTTTTATCGCAAGATCCGCCCGGCGGGTGCTGGATGGACTCACGTGCGGGCGCGCGTCGGCGCCTTAGCGGAGAGCGACGACACGGCGCAAGACATTCCACGCTCGCTGCTCGGTTGGGCCGCGGCGTGCGCGATGATCTGGAGCGCGTTGTTTACGGTGGGCAACGTGCTGTACGATCGCTGGAACTACGCGGGAATGCTGTTCGTGGTGTTTGTGATTTCCAGCTTCATCGTGCTCAGCGTCGTGCGGAAGCTGTGGAAGTAGCCGATGCGCTATTCGCGCGGGATCTCGATGAGCGTAAAGCTTCCGGGTCGCGCGGCATTTACTTTGGACGCCACCAGGTCCGTGTACCGGCGCAAAACCGGCCACTGCGGATTGCCGAGGACGACGATTGCAATTTTGCGGCCGGTGAGATTTTGCTGATGTTGAATGTTTTGGTCCGTGGTTAGCAGCAAGTCAAAACCAGCGTCCTCGGCTCGCGTAAGTAGCTCGCCGTTTACCAGCGTCTGCCATCCGAGTTGTTTCGCGCGCTTGACAGTGTGACCTTCGAGAAACGGCGCCAGTGGGGCTGGCGTGCCGTGATCAAACAAGATGAGCATCGGCGGGTTGTTGGAGGCTGCGTGCCGCGAATTCCAGCACCGCCGCTACTTCTTCATGCGTTACGTCAAACCACTCTACGATCTGCTCGACGGTGGCGCCAGCCTCGAGGTTCTCAAAAACAGTGGCCACCGGCATGCGTGTGCCGCGAAAAACCCATGCGCCACTCACCTTGCCGGGAATGCTCTCCACGGCTGCACATTGCGACCAATCTAGGGCTGGCATCGCGAGGCTCCTCCTAAACCCAATATACCACCAGCGTTCCTCAGGCTTGACCCAACCGAACCGCGGCCTTCAAATCATTCCGCGACCGCTTCAACAATCGCGCGGCTTCGGCGCGATCGACGCCGAGTATCTCCTGCAAGATCGTGACGCCGCGCGCGCGCAGTTTTGCGTTGGTCATGCGCACGTTGACCATGTAGTTGCCGTGCACGTGACCCAGGCGGATCATCGCCGCCGTCGATAGCATGTTCAAAACCATTTTTTGTGCCGTGCCCGCCTTCATGCGAGTGGACCCGGCGACGACTTCCGGTCCGGTGGCGACGGCGATCGTCACATCGGCCGCGCGCGCGACCTCGGGATTCGCGTTGCACGCGAGGGCAATCGCGGCCGCACCGATTTTACGCGCGTACATGAGCGCGCCGATCGCATATGGCGTACGGCCGCTTGCGGTGATGGCGACCACCGCATCCCGCGATTTCAGTTTGTGTTTCGCGAGATCGCGACGCCCCAGCGCCGCTGAATCTTCCGCGCCTTCCGCCGCATGCGTGAGCGCGCGATTGCCACCCGCGATGATCCCGACAACCTTTCCGGATACATTGTAGGTCGGCGGAATCTCGGAAGCGTCAAGCACGCCGAGGCGTCCGGACGTTCCGGCGCCGATGTAGAACAATCGACCGCCATTTTTCAGCGCCGCGACGACTAAATCGACAGCTTCGGCGATACGCGGCAATTCCTTGGCGACGGCTGCGGCGACCGTCGCATCCTGGGCGTTGATGATGGCGCAGATCTCAGCCGTCGCGAACCGATCGATTCGCGCGGACGCGGGGTTGGCGCGCTCCGTGTCGAGGTTTCGGAGCTGCGACAGTTGCCGGTCCGTGCCTTCACTCTTGCCTTTTGCCTTTTGCCTTTTGCCTCTTGCCTTCACAATTCCAGCCGTCAAGGTTTCGCCAGCCCCAACGCTTCCACCACAGCATCCGCGACCGCCGGCCGCACCTGAATCATCGCATTCACTTCGCGCGTAGGATGCACGCGATTCGAAAGCAGGATGATGAAAAGTTCCTTGTCGGGATCGATCCAGATCGACGTGCCGGTGAATCCAGTGTGACCGAAAGCGTGCGGCGAGAGAAAATGTCCGGCGCTGGAATGACCGTCAGGATTTGGTGTATCCCACCCCAGAGCCCGCGTCGATCCCGGCGGCGTGTCTTGGCGCGACGTGATCATCTCCACCGTCGAGCGCCGCAAGTAGCGCGTCTGCGCGTAGATTCCGCCGTTCAGCAACATCTGCGCGAAGATCGCCAGGTCGTCGGCGCTGGCAAAAAGTCCCGCGTGACCGCTGACACCGCCCATCACCCATGCGTTTTCGTCGTGCACTTCGCCGCGGACCACTTTCTTGCGAAATTCCTTGTCGTTCTCCGTCGGCGCGATGCGCGGCAGCAATTTCGCCGGCGGATTGAACATCGCATCAACCATGCCCAACGGCTCGAAGATGCGGCTGGTCGCCATCACGTCGAGCGGATATCCGCCGAGCCGCTGCAAAATCTCGCCGAGCAGGATGAAACCGAAGTCGCTGTAGATAGATTTCGTACCCGGCGCATACTCGAGCGGCGTTTCATAGATTTTCTGCATGATCTCGGCGCGATTCTTGCTCGTCAGGAAGTATTGCTTGAACGCCGGCAAGCCGGAGTCGTGCAGCATCAACTGGCGCACCGTGATTTTGTTTTTCGGATCGGCGGGGTCTTTGGTCCCGAACTCCGGCAGATAGCTGCGCACCGTCATATCGAGGTTCAGCATCTTCTGCTCGATCATCATGGCGGCGAGGGTGGTTGTCACGACCACTTTCGTGCACGACGCCATGTCGAACATCGTGTCGAGTTTCACGATGGGCGAATCCGGCGAATAGTCCAAGGCGCCGAACGCTCGCATCGCCACGATTTTCCCTTTGTAGCCCACGGTGAGCACGGCGCCGGGGAATCCATGCGCCTCGTGGGCCTTTTCGATAATCGAAAACGCTTTCGCGAAGCGCTTGTCCTGATCGGCGTGCGCCATTTCCAGGCGCATCGGCAAATAGGGAATCGGTTCACTAAATCCGCGCGCGGCCAAAGGCGCATCGCTCGCCACAGCACTCGGAATCGTGATCGGAAGCTTGCCGGCCACCGCGGCGACCAAACGCGCGTTGGGCGCACGCGACGCCGGAATCTCCCCGAAGAGGGCGCGCGTGGCGGCGCGCTCACTCACTTCCGCTGCACTGAAAGCGCAGAGGTATCCGGGCGTCGAGGGAAAATCGCGCAGCAAGTATGGATTGCCGAAATTCAGAATCATCATCGGCTTGTTTCGCGCGGCGAGTTTCTCGATGAAGTCGATTAACGCGGGCGGCAATCCGGCGGTGCCTTTCCGCGCCGCGACGCTCGCGTAGACGCCGGCCACGATCAAATCGGCCTGCCCGGCTTTGTCCACCACCGGCGCCATTTGCTCCGGCGGCGTGCGCACACCCACGCCCGACACGTCGAGATCTCGCGCTTCGAGCCGCTTCTGAAATTCCGCGACCAAATTCGCGCCGACCGGTTGGTCGTTGCCATTCACAATCACCAGCGCGACGTGGCGGCGCTTGGTGACATCGAGCGGAAGAAAATTGCGCGTGTCGCGAACCAAAGTGATCGACGCGTTGGCGATGGTCTCGGCGGTTTGCTGCAAACTGGGTTGGCCGAACAGATTGCCGACCTTCGCCAGGTCGACGAAACGATTCTCGTGCAAACCCAAGCCGGCTTTTGCGCGCAAGATGCGTTCCACCGATTCGTCGATGCGGCTTTCGTCGATGCGGCCTTTCTTCACCGCGTCGCGAATCACGCGGATCGCCAGCATCGCGTCGGGCGGCATCAGCAAGATGTCCGCGCCTGCCTGAACCGCGCGCACGGCGATCTCGCCGTCCCAGTAGTGCGCCGTGAGCGCGCCCATGTCGAGCGCGTCGGTCACGATGAGTCCGCGAAACCCAAGCTGCTCGCGCAGCAATCCGGTGAGCACGTTTTTCGACATCGTCGCAGGCAGCGCCGTGTCCGGCTCGATCGCCGGCACGGCGAGATGCGCCGTCATGATCGCGCCCACGCCCGCCTGAATCGCGGCGCGAAACGGCGCCAGTTCCACGCGGTCGAGACGTTCGCGATCGCCCGTAACCACACCGAGGTCGATGTGCGAATCCGTCGCCGTGTCGCCGTGACCGGGAAAATGCTTCGCGGTGGCGATGAGTCCATTGGACCTCGCCGCGCTCACGTATGCCGCGACCATCTTCGATACGCTCTCGGGATCTTCTCCGAACGATCGCGTGTTGATGATGGGATTGTCGGGATTGTTGTTCACATCCGCCACGGGCGCGAACGTCATGTGATAGCCGACCGAGCGTGCCTCGGTCGCGGTGACCGTTCCCGCGAATGCCGCGAACGAGGGATTGCCCGTGGCGCCGATCCCGAGATTCGACGGCAGCGAGACGGCGTATCCGGGAAACTGGCTCGCCGCGCCGCGCTCCAAGTCGCCCGCGATCAGCAGCGGGACTCTTGCATTCTTTTGCAATTCGTTCAGCATCGCCGCCGTGTCGACGGGCGTGCCGCGCGACACAATGAATCCGCCGACGCCGAGCTGCTTCACGCGCGCCAGTTGATACAAAAATTCCTGCGAACCGAAGTTGGTAAACGCGCCTTCCATCTGCGGCATGATCATCTGGCCGATTTTCTCGTCCAGCGTCATGGATTTCAGCGTTGCCGCGACCCACTGATCGGGCGTCGGCTTGGCGGGCTTCGCAGGCTTGTGTTGTTGAGGAAGGGCCGCGGACGCAATTAGGAGAATTGCCGCGAGAAGAAAACAGCGCTTGAGCACAGGGCTATTGTAGCGCAAACGAAGAGACAGGAAATTTGCCACAGATGAACGCGGATAGAACGACCAACGGTTGGCATCGGCGCGTTCCCTATCGTGTTCGTCTGTGTTTATTTATGGCTACTTCACGCCGTATAATGCCGTTATGTCTCGGCTCCTTTTAAGTGCTCTGTTGGCGATCGCGCCCACTGTCATCGCGCAACCCGCGCAAGCCTCGCCCGATCCCCTCGATGCCGAACTGCATCGCATCGCCGCCGCGTTTCACGGCGATGTCGCCATGGCCGCGCGCCAAGTTTCCTCCGGATTCCCGCCGCACTACATCGCGATCAACGGCGATAAGCGCGTCAAAACGGCGTCGACGATCAAACTCGCGGTGCTGACCGAAGCGTTTTATCAAATCAAAGACAACAAGCTGCATCTCGACGATCCGATCACGCTCGCGGCCGGCGATCGCGTGCAAGGATCGGGCATTTTGCAGGATTTTCAGCCGGGCCTGCGCATGACCTTTGAAGACGCGCTCACGCTGATGATCGTGGAAAGCGACAATACGGCGACGAATCTCGTGCTGGATCGCGTGGGGATCGCGCCGGTGAACGAGCGTATGGCGTCGCTAGGTCTCGTCAACACGAAAGTCTTCAAGAAAGTTTTCGTTCCACTGAATCGCCCATTGACCGACGAGGAAAAGGAATTCGGCCTCGGCGTGACCACGCCGAACGAGATGATCAAGCTGCTCGAAATGATCCATCGCCGGCAGATTCTCGACCGCGATTCGTGCGACCGCATGATCGCGATCCTGCGCAAGCAGCGCGATCACGATTCGATGCAGCGTTATTTGATGGGCGAGAAGGGCGTGACGATCGCCAGCAAATCGGGCGCGCTCGACGACGTGCGAAACGACGTGGGACTGATCAACACGCCCAAAGGCACGATCGCTTTCGCGGGATTCGCGTTCAACTCAAAGGACCATAGCTGGTCGCCGGACAACGAAGCGCACATTACGCTGGCCAAACTCGCTCGCGCCGTTTACGACGAATGGGTCGTGAAGGAGACCGTTCAGCCGAAGGAAGCGGCCGCGGCCCAGAAGTGACGCTGTTGTCGAAATTGGGACCCAACAGCCCCCTAGTCCAAGGGGTCGATTGACAGCAAGGTAAACGGCGACACATAATTGCCAGTTGAAGCCTGTATGAGCGATTCCGCCCAATTCGAACAAGCTCTCGATCGCCTGGCGACTGCGCTGAAGGACGTGTTTCGCGAGTTGCACAATTCTGTTCCTTCGGCCACCGCTTTGGCGGCCGCGGCGGCTGCCGCCGCACCTGCTCCTGCTCCGCCGCCCGCTCCCGCTGCGCCTGCCGCGCCCCAGGGTCCCACCGCGGATCCGTTGTGCGAAGGATTCGATCGCATTTTGGCGGCTGGAAATCAGATGGACGTGATGCAGGCGCTGCTCGACGGCGCTACCGGATACGCGGCGCGCTGCGCGGTGCTGGTGGTAAAGGGCGACAAATTGTCGCCGTGGCGCTCCAGCGGTTTTGAAGAACCGCAAAAAGCTGGATGGCCCAGTATCAACATTCCCGCCGATGGGGACAACGGATGGCGTCAAGCCGTGGGTATGACCGGACCGCTTCCGCAATCGCTGTCGCGCACCTTTTTCGCATTTGTCGGAACGGCCAAGAACGGCCGCGCGTATCTGATCCCGCTGACCGTTCGCGAACGTCCCGTGGCGATGCTGTATAGCGACGGCGGCGCATCGGGATTGATGGAAGAAAGCCCGTTGCGCGTGCTGGCGCGCACGGCGGGCATTCGTTTGGAAACCATGTCGGGAGGCGCTGCAGCCAAACCTGCGACCCCGGCTCCGGCCGCCGCGACTCCGGCTCCCGCGCCTGCTGCTCCGGCGCCTGCCGTGCAAGCCGCACCGCCGCCGGCACCGGTTCCTGTACAAGCTGCGGCTCCAGTGTTGCCGGCTCCGGCCGCTGCTGAACCTCCGCCGCCGTTGCCCGCGCCCGCCGTCACGCCGGCCGCGCCGCCGCTGCGCAAACCTTCGGGGCCCGATCTCAGTTCGATTCCGCCCGAGGAGCAAGAGATCCACAAGAAGGCGTTCCGCTTCGCCAAACTTCTGGTCGACGAATTGATGCTCTACAACAAAGACAAAGTGGCGCAAGGCAAAAAGCAGCACGACGTCTACGCGCTGCTGCAAGAGGACATCGACAAGAGCCGCCTGGCGTACGAAAAGAAATTTGCCAACACGCCGGCCGCCAAGGTGGACTATTTCCATCAGCAGATGGTTGCGCAGATCGGCGAGGGCGATCCCGCCGGGATCGGGCCTGGCTATCCGGGTCCTTTGGTCTAGCGAGTTTCGCGCGTCGCCGGGGTGACGACGCGCATTTGAGGATGAAGGCAGTTCTGTTTTTCGTGCTGGGCGCCGTCTCGTTGAGCTACGTGGCGCCCGTTTCGTCGCAAGCCGTTCCCGATCGGCTCGCAACCCTGAGCCGCGCTTATCTAGACGATCGATCCACCAACAACGAAACGCAACTCCGTGAGTACGCCGGGCAAGCCGGAGGCGAATCCGCTGCGCTCGCCAACTTCGTGCTCGGCTACGTGCAGTGGCAGAATCACCATTTTTCCGACGCCGCGCAGTATCTGCAACACGCCCGCGCATCGGAATCGGCGCTCAGCGATTACGCCGATTTCGACCTTGTTTCTTCCTTGCAAAACTTGGGCGACAACGCCGGCGCGCTGCCGATCCTCGACGGTTTTGACACGCGACATCCTGGAAGCGTGCTGGTGGGACGCGCGCTAATGGCGCAAGCCACCGCGCTCGACGCCACAGGCGCCGCCGGCCCGGCCATCGCGTTCATCACGTCGCACCCGGACGCGCTCGCGCATCCCGCCGCGGATTTGCTGCTCGCTAAGGCGTATGCGGGCGAAGGAAAGTCCGCGGAAGCCGCGGCGGCGTACGCGCGCATCTACTATAACTATCCGGCGAGCTTCGAGGCAGAGGAAGCGGCCAAGCACAAAGCGACTTTTCCCAAAGCGTCTGGAGAAATGTTGGCGCGTCGTGCGGCTTTGCTCGCCGCCGCCGCGGCCACGCGTCCCGCGCTGCAACGCACGCGACTGTACGAGGAAGCCGAGGCCGACTACAAACTCGCGGCGTCGGCGGCGACGGGCGCGGACCACGAAGTCGATCGCGTGGCGGCTGCGGCGCTCATCTACAAGATTGGACACTATCCGCAAGCGCGCGCGGCGCTCGCGGAACTGGCGCTCTCTTCACCGGAAGCCGACGCCGAACGCTTGTACTGGCTGAGTCAGTGCGATTACCACCTGAAACGAGAGGCGGAACGCGCCGCCGATCTGGTGCGCCTGCGCGACAAATATCCGAAGTCGCAATGGCTCGAAGAAGCGCTCTATTCGTTCGGCAACGATGCGCTGGTTCACGGCAGCATCACGGCTGCCGCGCCGTTCTACGACGAGTTGGCTCGACGCTTTCCCGACGGCAAGTACGCTTCGCAGAGCCATTGGCGCGCGGCATGGTCGCGCTATCGCGCCGGCGACTACGAAGGCGCGCGGCTGGCGATGGACGAGCAGATTCGCCTGTACCCTGCGACTCCGCTAACTGTCGCGGCGATCTATTGGTCGGGGCGCATCCGCGAGACCAACGAAAAATCGGGCGCGCAGGCGTACTACAAAAAAGCCGTCGAGGGATTCCCGAGCAATTTCTACGGCATTCTGGCGCGCGGACGGCTCACCGAAAACGTTTCGCATTTAGGCGCGCCGTTTGTCGCTCCCACGGCGCCGGCGGATTCCGCCGTCCCGCGCCGGCAGTTCGCGGCAATGCGTGCGCTGGGTCTCGTGGATCTGGCCGCGCAAGAAATGCGGGCCATGACGCAACTCAAAGGCCGCGAGAAAGACAAGCCGTACTGGAATCTCGAGATCGCGGGACTGGAGCATGAACGCGGACACTATTTCGCGTCGCTCGAATCGGCGGTACGCGGCGTCGCGAACTACACGCAGCTTGACCCGGCGTCGATTCCCGCCGACGTGTGGGCAATGCTCTACCCATTGCCGTGGTGGCAAGAGATCCAGCAGGAAGCGGCGGCAGAAAACTTGGATCCGTACTTGATCGCGGGATTGATCCGCCAGGAATCGGCGTGGAACGATCATGCGCTGTCGCGGACGAACGCTTATGGTCTGATGCAAATCGAACCGCGCACCGGCCGCGAGCTGGCGCGCAAACTCGCGGTGGCGAACTACTCAACGAATTCGCTCTATCAACCGCGCATCAATATTCGTATGGGCGTCTATTACTTCAAGCGGCTGATCGAAGACAATGGCGGACGTCTGGAAGACGCGCTGGCCGCGTACAACGCGGGCCTCAGCCGCGTGAACAACTGGCGCCGTCCGGGATTCCAAGACGTCGACGAGTTTGTGGAGAGCATTCCCTTCTCCGAAACGCGCGAGTACGTGCAGATCGTGTTGCGCAACGCCGAAATTTATCGCCGCTTGTACGCGACGAATAAGCCGGCCGCGGCGGCGGGACAGTAAGCGCGTACGCACCTTTGGAGTAGCTCAATTTGAATTTGATCCCTGGTGAACTGTGAACCAATCGTCTGCGTAGCCGCTTTGTATCTCTTTTGTATCAGGTTTGTATCAGGGCACGGCTTCAGCCGTGCCGACCGAGACGTTTGGAAATCGTGGGCTTTAGCCCC
>JAJPHL010000063.1 GCA_021325275.1 Terriglobia bacterium
CCCACGCGTGATCGTCGCTCCGTGCTCCATCGTCCCCAGGCGGCTCTTCGAGCACGTCGACAGGGCAACTCCGTCTGCCCTCTTGACTTTACTTATCATGGATGGCCCCCGCGTTGAAGTTTGCGCTGAGCCCTTCTAACTCCTCGGCCACCTTCAGGGAATCGCGCGTCGCCGTTCCTTCCTCCAACATGCGCAACGTGAAACTCGCAGTGCCGGGCGCGCCCGCGGGATCGGCCGCGTACCCGCTGTTCACGATCGCCGTGAAGTTCACGACGGGAGCATTGTGCCGTTCCGCCAACACGACGTTTAGACCATTCGACAACGTGGTCTTTTGCATCGGCGGCAGGTTCAGACTCATCGCCCCTCCCATCGCCGGTTCTTTCGAACGATCGATCGCCGCGGTCGTCGTGAAGTTCTTGGGGTACGGATGCACTTCCAACTGGTAGTCGCCGTCGCTCAGCCATTCGACCGCCATTTTCCGGACGCTCTCGGGCGTGGCTTCTTTCACCCGCTTCAAATAGTCGCGATAGCAATCGGCGTGTCCCGTGTACGTTTGGCAGCGCGCCAGTGTGTCGCTCTTGCCGCCGAATCCGCCGATGCGTTCGAGTCCGCGCGTGAACGTCCCCAAAATCTGGATCTTGGCGATGCGCAATTCGTCCGCTGTTGGACCGGACTTGAGAAAGCTCTGCAACTCTTCGTCCGCGCCGCGTTCCATGCGATGGAAGTTTGCGTCCGCCTTGGACGCGTCAGGATCGGGTTTGGCGGTCAGCGTCAGATCGAATTGTCCGCCGATTTCGTTGGTGTCGTCGGCGGCCGTGGCGGAGGTCGCCACTTGATCCTTATAGACAAGCCGTTTATACAGCCGGGATGTCCGGCCGCGACCCAAGATTTGCGCCGCGATGTCGAGCAACGCTTCGTCGTGCGATCCAAACTCCGGCACATTCCAGATCCGATACAAACGCGACTGCGGTGTGTTGCGATCCTGCATCCATCCGCGATGCGAGCCGTGCATTTTGGCGATCCAGGTTTTCGTTTTTTCGATCGGCGGCCCGGCGGGAATCTCGCCGTAATACTTTTCCACTTTCTCGCGTGCCGCTTCCGGTGTGATGTCGCCGGCAATCACCATGATGACGTTGTTGGGACCGTAATACGTCTTGAACCATTCGGTGACATCCGCCATCGACGCGTGGTCCAGGTCGGCCATCGACCCGATGACGGTCCACGAGTAGGGATGGCCGGCGGGATAGGTATTTTCGGCGACGGCATACTCCACCATCCCGAATGCGGCGTTGTCGCCCTGGCGTTTTTCGTTTTGCACGACGCCGCGTTGCAAGTCGAGCGTGTGTTGATCGAACGGAAGCAAGTGACCCATGCGATCGCTTTCGGCGAACAGCGTGTAGTCGAGCATGGAGTCGGGGATATTTTCGAAATAGTTGGTGCGATCGTTGTTCGTCGTGCCGTTCAAGTTCGTCGCGCCGATGCGCTCCATGGCGGTGAGGTAGACGTGCTTGAAATTGTTGCTGCCGCCGAACATCAAGTGCTCGAAGAGATGCGCGAATCCCGTCTTGCCGGGCTTTTCGTTCTTCGATCCGACGTGATACCAGGTATTGACGGCCACGATCGGCGCCTTGTGGTCCTCGTGGACGATGACCGTCAAGCCGTTTTTCAAAGTGAATGTTGTGTACTTGATCTCGGGGATCGGAATATCGACGCCGCCGGCAGGTTTAGCCGGCGCAGGTTTCGCGGCGGCCCCGCCCGTTTGAGAAAAGCAGAAGACAGGGAACAGAGAGACTACGGCCAGCATGAAAATGCGGCAGAACGTTTTCATTCGATCCTCCGGAGGGTGACGGTGCCATTGTATCGCCGCAAGGTCGCGCGAGGCTAGGGGAGGACAGCGAGCAGGCGGATGTCGCCGCGGTCGCGCAGCGGCACTTCGAGAAAACTGCCCTTGACGCGCTATAGTGAAATCACTATATTGAGGTGGGTGGCAGAGTATCCGCTCAAACGCGTGGTCTGGACGGGATCGAGCCGCAGAGATTTGCGCGAGTTTCCGGATGGCGTACAGGATCACATCGGCTATGCCCTCTACGTCGCGCAGCAGGGCGGCCAGCATCGAGACGCGAAAACTCTGCGTGGATTTGGCAGTGGCGATGTCGTAGAGATCATCAAGGATTTTCGAGGCGATACTTTTCGAGCTGTATACACGGTCAGGTTTGGCGACACGATTTACGTGCTTCATGCCTTTCAGAAGAAGTCCAAGACGGGGCGGGAAACACCGCGCCGCGACATCGAGTTGATCAACCGTCGGTTACGCGAAGCGGTCCAAATTGCAAAACAGGAGAAGCTATGAGCGGCAAGGGTTATGAGGTCGGCAGTGGAAATGTGTTCAAAGACATCGGTGTCCCGAACGCTGAAGAGCATTTGGTCAAAGCGCAACTCGTATTCAAGATCGACGGGATTATGAAAAAACGCCGCATGAAACAAACCGATGCCGCCACGCTCTTCGGCATTCGCCAGCCCGATGTGTCGAAGATGCTACGCGGCGAGTTCCGTCAGTTTTCCGTGGAGCGGCTGCTGCGATTCTTGGTGAAGCTCGATCAGGATGTGGAGATCGTCGTGAGGGATCACTCGGACAAACGCACCTCTCCCCAGCTTCACGTTTCCTATGGGAAGGCAGCTTAAACCAAATACTTCGCTTGGATCGTGCCGCCGCTCGGGGCGGACGTGGTCATCGACAACTGCGTGCGATCGGTGCCTTGCGGTGCGGGCGCGCCGCATTCCGCGCAGAAGCGGAATCCGATGGGCAGCGGTTTCGAGCAATTTGCGCAGCGGAACGCCGTTTCCTCGCTGAATCCAACCACGCGGGCGATCTCTTCGATCGTGGTCTGGCCCATGCGGACCTTCATCAAGCCGTCTTCGTGCAGCAAGCGCATGCCTTGATGGCGCGCGATCAAGCAAACTTCCTTGTCCGGCAATCCCTGGCGCACCGCGTTGCGAACCTGCTCGTTCATCACCAGCATTTCGTAGAGCGCCACGCGACCTTTATATCCCGTGTTGTCGCACGCCGAGCATCCCGCCGGCACGTACATGCGATCGCCGCAATCGGCGATGCCCGCGGCGGCCATGCGCGCGGCGTATTCGGGGCGGATCGGCGCTTCACTGCGGCAGAAGCACAGCTTGCGAACCAAGCGTTGCGCGATCACTGCGCTTACCGACGACGCAATCAGGAATCCGGGAATCTTCAGATCGATCAAGCGCGTCACGGCGGATACGCTGTCATTGGTGTGCAGCGAAGACAGAACCAAGTGGCCCGTCTGCGCGGCTTGCAAGGCGATCTCGGCGGTTTCCGGATCGCGGATCTCACCGACCATGATGACGTTGGGATCTTGCCGCAAAATCGCGCGCAACGTATTGGCAAACGTGAGGCCGGCCTTCGGATTGATCTGAACCTGGTTGATCTCGCGAATCTTGTACTCCACGGGATCTTCCACCGTGATGATGTTCAGCGACGGCGAAGTGACCATGTTCAACGCGGAATAAAGCGTGGTCGATTTGCCCGATCCGGTCGGCCCGGTCACTAGAATCATGCCTTGCGGCTGCGTCAGGATCGACCGGAAAACCTTGGCGTTCGCCTCGCTGAATCCGAGATCGGTGAAATCGACGCGCGTGGCCGAAGGATCGAGCAACCGCATCACGATCTTCTCGCCGTCGTGCGTGGGCAGGGAAGATACGCGAACGTCGAGGCGGCGCTGGCCCGTTTGTACCAGGAAGCGGCCGTCTTGCGGCGTGCGGCGCTCGGCGATGTCCATGTTCGCGAGAATCTTCAACCGCGAGACCAGCGCCTGTTGCAAAGTGCTTGGCACGATCGTCAGGTCGCGCAAGAAACCGTCCACGCGCATGCGGACGAGCGTGGCATCGTCGTGCGGCTCGATGTGCAGATCGCTGGCCTTCTTCATGATCGCCGCGGCCAGGATCGTCGACGCCAGTTTCACGGCGGGTGTGGTCTCGTTGCGCAACTCGGCGGCGAATTCTTCCATCGCGGCCTTGGCGCGCTCGCCGTTGTTGGCGGCGAAAAACTGGATATCTTGCGTGTCGTTCTGATCGATGAACGGCAGCGTTAGGCGTTGCGTCGCGCCGGCTTGCGCTTCCGAGGCCTCGGGCCGGTGATCGGCTTCATCGTAGCAGCGCTCGATGGCGGAAAGAATCTCGGTGCGCAGGCCCAGGCGCGGCGAAATCGCCATCCCGGAGACGAAGCGCAGTTCATCGACCACGCGCAAATCTTGCGGATCGGCCATCAGCACCACCAGCGTGCGGTCGGTCTGGGCGATGGGCAGAGAACAGAAGCGCAGCGCGGTGGTCTTCGGCAGCATCTTCAAAACGGCCGGTTCCACCGTGACGAAGCGCGCGTCCAGATAGCTGCAACCGATTACTTCTTGGAGCGCGAGCACCAATTCTTCTTTGCTGACGAGACCGCGATCAAGAATGAGATCGCCCAGCCGCGAGCGCGGCGGAGCCGTCTCCATCAGGCGAAGCAAGTCCGCTTCCGTGACGCTTTTCTTCGCCTTGAGAACGTCGCCGAGTCTCGGTTTCAGTGCCATGATTTGGACTTGACTAGGGACTATAGCTTTAGCGGGCTATTTGAAACAACATTACTATAGTACCATTCTTCGTTCTCCTTAAGACCTAGTACTAGATGTACCATGTCGCAAAAGAGTGCAACGGGGCAGCCCGCACCAAAATGAGGCAGTTGCAGTTTTGGGAACAATGAGGCAGTTGCGATTTTGGAACGGCGACTTGTCGCCGCACTCTGCAAATTACGCCGCGGCGGACGGAGCGTTCTCCACAGGTAAATCGTCTACGACGCAGCGGAAACCGCACGCCGGACGTTGCGACTCCGCTTTTTGCCACGAGCGCACTGAAAGCCGCGCTACTCTCGGGTGGTCGTCCCACGATCCGCCGCGAATAATCTTGAACTCGCCCGACGCGGGACCGCGCGGATCGGTGAGCTCGTCGGCCGAGTATTCCGCGAACCAATCGGCGCACCATTCCCAAACATTGCCGAGCGTATCGTAGAGTCCCCACGCGTTCGGCAATTTGCCGCGCACGGGCTTGGGACCCGGCGGCGTCACGCGAAACCACGCGATACGATTCGGCTCGCCATAGCGCGGACCCTGATATCCGGCGCGCGCCGCGTATTCCCACTCGGCGTCGCTGGGCAAGCGCCCGCCGGCCCACTTGCAATACTCGGCGGCTTGCGCCCAGCTCACACTCACCATCGGACATTGATCGTTCCACGACGCTTGCAATCCCGCGGGCATCGGTGTTTTCGTAGCCGCGGCGAAACGGCGATACGCGCCGATGGTCACGGGCGTTTGTCCCACCCAAAATCCCTTGGTGATCGTCACTTGATGGCGCGGCGATTCCGAAACGCTGGCCTCGGGATCCTTCGGCGACGCGCCGCGTAAAAAAGTTCCCGGCGGAATCCAAACGTATTGCTGGCCGTCCTTGGGATTTGCGCGCGCATCTCCCGGCTGAACCGCCTGTGGTTCGAGCGGGCGCGCCTCGCCGACGCGGAACCCCGGCGCGGGCGTGTGCACGGGCTCGCCGAGCACACGGCGCAGGTCGTTGGCGATGTCGGCCATCCAGCGATAGCGCCGCGCGGGATCCTTTTGCAGGCATTTCAGGATCAAGGATTCCACTTCCGGTGGAATCGCCGGTTGCAGCGAGCGCGGCAAGGGAGGATCGGCGTGCAGTTGCTTCATCGCGACGGCCAGCATCGTGTCGCCGTCAAACGCCGGGCGTCCCGTAAGCATTTCGAAGAGCGTGAGACCGAACGAATAAATGTCGGTGTGCGGACCGATGGGCTTTTGCGCCACTTGCTCGGGCGCCATGTAGCGCGGCGTGCCCATGGCAACGCCGGTAGCCGTGAGTCCCGTGTTGCCGAAGCCGGAAATACCGAAGTCCATGAGCTTGACGTCGTCGTTCTCGGTGAGCATCACGTTGGAGGGCTTCAAGTCGCGATGCACGGCGCCTTGGCGATGCACTTCGCCGAGCGCGTCGCACAAATGCAGCGCGATCTCCAGCGATTCGGCGATCGGCAAGCAGCCCTTCGTCGAAGGATCCATGCGCAGTTGCGTCTCTTGAATCTCGTGCAGGTTGTGGCCCACCACCAACTCCATGGAGATATACGCGGTATTCGAGGCGCGCCCGAATTCGTGCACGCGGCAGACGCGCGGATGGGTGATGCGCCGCGCCACGCGCAATTCGTTCTTGAAACGCTCCATGGCCACGGCGTCGGAAGCGATATCGGAGCGCAAAACTTTCAGCGCCAGAACTTCGCCGGTCTCCTCGTCGTTGACTTTGTAGACCACGCCCATGCCTCCGACGCCGAGTTCCTCGAGAATCTCGTAGCGTCCGCCAAAATGTCCGCCGACGGCCGGCATATCCACGCCGCCGACCGGCACGATGTCCTTCTTCAGCAGGCGTCCGGTGGCGAGTTGCTGGGTGAGATCCTGGCGGAGCGTCGTGTAGGCGGCGGTTTCGGTCCACACCACTTCGAATAATTCTTCGAGGTTTTGCTTGCCCTTCAACTCGAAGCGTCCGAGCGATTGCACGCGAATGTCGCCCTCGCCGGGAAGCAGCGAACGCACCGGGGAAGAGATCAGGATTTGTCCCGGCTCGCACTTGGCACAAACGCGCGCGGCCACGTTCACGGCATTGCCCCAAACGTCGGCGTTCTTGCGGATCACCTCACCGCAGTTGATGCCTACGCGAAGCTGAATGCGCTCGGCATCGGGGAGTTTCTGATTGCGTTCCAGGAGCAATCGCTGCATGGCGATGGCGGCCATCACCGCTTGCGTGGGGTCGCCAAATTCGGCCATGGCGCCGTCGCCGGTGGACTTGATCCAGCGTCCGTTGTATTTGCCGAGCGCGGTGTTGGCCACGTCATCGTGGCGCTGCATCAAGAGGATGCCCGCGGTGTTGCCGAAGCGGTCGTAGTAGGCGGTGGATCCCACGACGTCGGTGAAAAGAATCGCGACATCGGCCTGATGACGGCGCAACTCCGCGTCAATGCGAGAGCGCTCGCGGAGGAGTAGACCTAAACTACCTTGCGTCTTGTCGGACATTCAATCGCGATCCAAGGAAGCGGTTAAAGGAAGAGTTTATTACATCGCGACGGGTGTGAGTAGCGGCGATTTTTCTGAGCGGTGTCCGAATCTGCAGGCGCTCGCGAGGTTGTCAGAACCATTCGCGGTAGCGAATGGGCTCACAGGCGTCGGTTACCGCGGACGACTCCCGGCGAACGAGGCACGGTCCGGATTTGCCTTGACGAGAACCGTCGGGGCTTGGCGGAAGGGCCAGCGAGCCCATTCGCTACCGCGAATGGTTCTGACAGCGGCAACACAACCAACGCGGAAATTAGGACACGACCTTTTCTGGCTATCTTTTTTAGAAAACTCGATTGTTCTGGAGCCGGTGTGAAAACTCAGCCCGAGCCTGCGACAGCAGGCGGCAGCATGTAGCCCAGAGCGCGCCGAAGCGCCTTTAGCTTCGGCGAAGCTCTGGGTTCGCGTCTTTTCAATTCTTGTGATCCCTGACCCAGGGCTGGCCCGCGAAAAAGCGCGCGGTCTGCGCCGCGGGGCTACGCGCTGCCGCCTGCTGTCGCAGGCTCGACGCTCAGTTGTCACACGGATGGCTCCGGAGCTGGCGCTTCGGCGGCTTTCCGCGAATTCACTTGACATATAACAAGAAACTTATATAAGCTATGACTTATGACAAGCCTTGACGCCGCATTCTCCGCCATGGCCGATCCCACGCGCCGCGCGATTCTGGCGCGTCTCGCCAAAGGGGAAGCGACGGTCGCGGAGCTCGCCGAGCCGTTTGCGATGACGCAGCCGGCGGTGTCGCAGCACCTGAAGGTGTTGGAAGACGCCGGCCTGGTGATTCATCGCGTCGACGGCGCGAAGCGTCCACGGCGGCTCGCGAAGCCCGGTCTCGACTCGATGGATCAATGGCTCGGCATGTTGCGCAAGGCACTCGAGAGAAACTACAGCCGGCTGGACGACGTGCTCGCCGGCATGCAAACGAAAAGGAAGGGAACAAAGCGATGAGTCAGTTAACAATGAAAACCGAAGGCGACACCCAGATTGTGATCACGCGACATTTCGCGGCTCCGCCCGAGGCCGTCTATCGCGCGCACATGGACCCCGCGATCATCCCGCAATGGCTGCTTGGTCCCGACGGCTGGACAATGACCGTCTGCATCAACGAAGGAAAAGTCGGCGGCAAAATCCGCTATGAGTGGCGGAATGACAAGGGGCATAGCTTTCACATCACCGCCGAAATTCTCGCGTTGGAACCTCCGCGCCGAATTGTCCACGTCGAGCGAATGTTCTTGCCCGATCCAACGCCGGACAATCACGTCGAGACGCTTTTCGAGCCCGATGGCGCCGGCACGTTGATGACCATGCGTATGACGCTGCCGGACGAGAAAACGCGCGCCATGATGCTGAAGACCGGCATGGAGCGGGGTATGGAGATGAGTTACGCACGCTTGGACAAGTTGGCGTAGCCTACTTGTCCCTGGAGTTTGGACATTTCTCGCGCCACGTTGGCGAGTGTTCCGTTACATTCTGTCCCCGAGCCTGCGCAGCAGGCGACAGCTGGTAGCCCAGGGCGACGCCGGAGCGTCTTTTGCCCTGGGTTTCGTTGACGAACCATGAAAGCTCGCGCAGCGAGCGGTAGGTTCTCAATTCACAGGACTCAACGCAACAGATACCGTTCATCGAACTCAATCTTGGTGTCGTGAATCCATCCCGAGCTATTTGATTTTAAGTCGCGCACGAATTCGGCCACATGCTGATCTTGGCGAAGACGCACCAACAAGTGCACGTGATCGGGCATTCCATTCATTTCGATGCAAGCGCCTTTCATGCCGCGAACCGCTCCGCCAAGGTATTGATGAAGGCGCTCCTCGATGGCAGCGTTGATAAACGGCACGCGGCCCTTTGATTTGTGAAGGACTGAGGCATCTTCGTGCCTTCCGCCCGCTTCGCGGGCTTTTCCGTCTTTTCGGCCGACCGAGGGCTTCGCCAGAGCAAAAGAAGCTCCGGCGTCGCCCTGCGCTACCAGCTGTCGCCTGCTGCGCAGGCTTCGCCCCCATTCGCGAGCTTGGAAATTCGCTTTTGCCCATTGCCAAGCAAAATGTCCAAACTCCAGGAACAAGTTGGCGTAGCTTTACTTATCCGACCAGTCGAGGCCGCGCACGAGACCATCGACGCCCGATCCCGCGGGAGCCGCGACGTACTCCACACGGATATTCGCGCCTTTTTGCTTGCCGCAGGTCATTTCCATCGCGGCTCCCGAGCCGCCTTGCATGACCACGTTATTGGGTTGGTCGATCAGGAATCGTTTGCGAACGCCCTCGACTACGAGGATCAACGTCGGCTTGTCGCTGTCGCATAGCAGTTCGACAAAAGTGCCGGCCATCGTCGGCTTCGGCGCCGGAGGTGCGATCCGTTCGCTCACCGACGTCTCCTCAAGGCCGCGCCGCAGCGTCGGGCGTACGTCTTCCTCGCTGTCGAGCCTGGCGGCCGCTGCATGAACGGCGGCCGACGACGCCTGATGGTCGAGCATGTTGAGCATGTTTTGCGCGTTGGACTTCTGCGAATCGTCAGTGGCGTATTTCAGCAGACTCTCGGCCGAGACTTTCGCACGCGCCAGGTCGTTGGAGTCGTAGTCGGCGATCATGCGCACCAGGAAAAAGCGCGGCGCGTCGGCGCGCGTGACGTTGGTGACGCTCTGCAAAACCTCGACGGCGTCTTTCGCCTGGTGATTTCGCACCAACGCGTACGCGAATTCGATGCGCACGTCGAGGCGCGTCGCGTCGTCTTCGAGAATCCGCCGGAAGGCCGCCATCGAGTGCGCCGGATCGTCTTGCACCATGCGTCCGTAATCCCAGAGCATGCGCGCGCTGCGGCTGCCCGCCTCGAACGCCTTTTGGAAATTCTGAACCGCGGCGTCGCGGTGATTCCCCCGCCACTCCATGTATCCCAGCAGCGCGTACGCCTCGGGACGCTTTGGCTCCATCGCGATCAATTCTTCCACCGCTTTCTTCGCGGCGGCTTCATTGCCGGGGTGCTCCAATAATTCCACGAGACGCAATTTCGAATCGAACGGCGTGAGCGGCTGCGCGTTTAACGTTCCCACGTCTTTGATCAGCTTGGTAGGAAGAATGAAACCTTTTAAGGTTTGGTTGTGCGCGTATCCTTGGAGTTCCCGGTCCACCTGCGCAAGCGATTTTCCGTAGACTTCACGAAACGCCGCCTCGCCGTTCTTGGCGACCAGAACGTTCACGAATTTATTGAAGTCGTGGCGATACGGATCCGTGGTGAGCAACATGTGCGTCAGCGCCCATCCTTCGCTGTAAAGGATGCCCGCTTTGTTTTTCTCGTTGTAAAACGGCGAATTGTGATCGACCGAGAGCAGTCCGGCCACCGGCAACCATTTCTCTTGCAGCATTTGCTGAATGCGTCCCTCGGGCGGCGCGCCGACCAGGATTTTGTTGCCGGTGGGCTTCAGCGTGGAGTAGAAATCGGCGATGCCTTCGTTGAGCCAAAGCGGAAAATGCAATCCGGCATGCTGCGTCAGCAGGTGAACGTACTCGTGCACGACCACGGGATACTGCTCGGAGTTCGGATGCACCAAGACGATGTAGTCGCGCTCGGCGCCCGCTTGATAGTAAGCGTCGGCGACGGCGTTGAAGCGATAGGGTTGGTATTCTTTTTCCGAATTGAACGCGACGATCGAAATCGGCAGCGGCTTCTTGTTCATGTCGCCGAAGGTTTCGATGAAGAACGCGCGGATTTGCTCGAAATAGCGCAGCGTGTCGCGCGCCGTTCCTTCCCCAGCGCTGGTATTCATCTCAAAGTGTTCGGAGTTCAAACGGATCCACTTCGACTC
Source organism: Terriglobia bacterium (assembly GCA_021325275.1). GTDB lineage: Bacteria > Acidobacteriota > Terriglobia > JAJPHL01 > JAJPHL01 > JAJPHL01. Next base: position 10,963 of record JAJPHL010000063.1, read on the forward strand.
GGCGGAAGCGGGTCCGGCGAACAGCGCGAGAGCGATGAGGGCAAGAGCGAAGAATGACATCCTAATAATAGAAAAGCGGGAGCCGCACATTCGCGTAGTATACCGCTGAGAGGGGATCGATCCGATTAGGTTTTGGTTTTCTGCCACTGGAATGATCGAGGTGGATCGAAACGCTTTGCGCTGCGTCGGACACGCTTGATCACTGAAGAGAACTCATTCATACTTTCTCTTGTCAATTTGGACACCAGGAGCGTGCCAATCATGGGAACCATAGCGCTAATGCTCGTTCTTTCATCGTTTCCCGCCGCGCAAATCGGAACAGGCAATCAAGACCCGAACGGCAGCGCGCTGCAAGAGATGGCGAGTGAGTTACGGCAGATGCGCCAATCTCTGGGCAGCCTTCGCACGCAGGTTCTCGCGCTGCGCGTGCAAGTCCAGGAGCAACGTGTCGCGCAAGCTGCATCGCGGCTGGAGGCGATCCGCAGTCAGTTGGCTCAACTGGAGCCGGAACAAGCCGAGGTCGCCAAGCGCATCAACTTCCTGCAGGATGCAATCGCCAAAACGCAGCCCCCATTTACCCCCGCGCCGAACCAGGCCCGGCTCAACGAGGCGATGGTCCAATCGGACCAACTTGTGCGTAAGGAGTCGCAATTGCGCGGCCAGGAGAGCGACGCGGACACCGGTCTGCGAAAAGAACAGGCTATGTGGGCCGACTTGAGCCGACAGCTTGCCGATGCGGAGCAGACCGTGGCGCCAGCCGCCGCTGTGAGACCGCAATAGGCGATTCATTTTTGGACCCGGAAAACTCTTCTCGTTCCCGCGCGACTCCGGCATTATTGTTGGCCGCCTGCCTGTTCTTTCCGGCAACCACGCTCGTTTGGTTGTTCATCGACCGCTCCTCTCCCAACTGGGACGACGCTTGGTATCTGACGAACAGCCTTCAGATGTTCGACAAACTCGTGGACCACGGTGTGCTCGGCTATGCCAAAGGCTTCTTGTCCGTTCTCGGTTTCAAAGCCCCGTTGATCACGGCGCTGCCGACTCCGTTCTACCTGATTTTCGGCCGCCATTGGCACGCCGCTTTCCTCGTGAACGTTGTTTCCATGATCGTGCTCTTTGTTGCGGTGTATTCGATTGGAAATAAGCTGGGAAATTCGCGCGTCGGTTTGCTTGCGGTCTTTATCGTCGGCACCATGCCGCTGCTCTACGGCCTTTCACGATGGTTCCTGGTGGAATACACATTGACGGCCGTCGTCGCCACGACGATAGCCATCATTGTTTTGTCGGACAACCTAGAGGGAACGTGGTCGCTGTTGTGCTGTGGCGTGACCATCGGAATCGGGCTCCTTCTAAAGGCGAGTTTTCCATTGTACGTAGCGGCACCGTTGGCTTACGCGTTCATCAAAGGCCGTCGTAGCTGGAGAGCGTGGCTGATGCTGGGTGCACCGATCGCGATGCTGGCGCTTCCTTGGTACGCGGTCAACTATCGCGCAACTCTGGCTAACGCGCTCGATGCGGCGTATGGAACGTCCGCGATCATTCAAGGTACTGGACCGATCTTCGCGCTCTCCTCGATCACTTCGTATCTTTGGATCCTTGCCCGAAAGGGGCCGTCAGAGTACTACGTTGCGATTGCTCTAATCGCAACTGCCTTTGCCTTCGCCCGAAGGGGAACGAAAACGGATAGGAGGCACGCCTGGCTTCTCGTCGCGCTGTGGTTGGCGCCGTTCCTGGTTTTCCTGCTGGGAGGCAACAAAGATGTTCGCTACGTCGCGCCGCTGCTGCCGGCATTCGCGCTCGCCACTTCTTTGGCGATCGAAGCCGCCATGGAGTCCGTGCGGTGGCGCGCTGCGCTAACGTGCTTCGTGCTGGTGTATCCGCTTCTGGCGATGACCTCCGTCTCCTTCGGCCTCCCCTATCGTTCAACGGGCCTTGGATACGCGCACCTCTATAGTCGCCGGGGATGGCCACAGAGCCCGATCTTGATTCTGATCGCGCAGCAAGCGCCGGTTCGCCCCGGAGAAAGAATTCGATTGCTCATTGCTTCCGACCGCGGAATGTTCAATGCAAATAACTTCGAGTTGGCCGCGGTCGGCGGGCGGCTGCCGTTCGACGTTAGCACGCTTGCCTACGAGAAGGACCTCGCGGCTGTGGTCAACGCGGTGGATTCTGCTTCGTTTATCGTCTACAAAGAAGGCGGCGAACCGGAGTCCCCATTTTTCGGACGTTTCTACAGCGACATGGTGGAGCATGTCCGGCATGACGCGCGGTTCACGGAAATTCCCTTTGGCGGCGGCACCTTGCCGGATGGCGGCACGGTGCGGATTTTCAGGAATGTCGCGGCGATGCCGGCGCAGCGCTGAGATTTGCGATTTTAAAACTCCAACTCCGCGATCAACTTCAATAGACGCAGAAGAGTCGCGCGCTCGTCTGGAGTAAGTTGCTGCCGGACCGTTTCATCGGCGGCCACGCGGGCGGCAATCAACCGTTCGCGATATTTGTTTCCCTTCCGCGTCAATTGGACGAGAATCGCGCGGCCCGATTTTGCTTTTTGCTCCGACACGAGTCCTTCGCGAGCCATCGTCTTGATGGACCGGTGGACAACCGTTCGGTCGAGACCAAGAAGTGTGGCGATCTGATTCTGATTGAGCTTCGCGCCGCCCCGCAGTGTCGACAAAATGAAGCCGCGCGTGGCGGAGCAGTGAGTTTTTCGCTCCAGGCTCTTGCCGACCGAGAAATAGGCCGCCGCGATGTGCGCGAGGACGGAATCTTTCAGAATGTCCGGCGGCACTTCTTTTTCGGGAACGATGTTCATAGGAGCGTCACCGTCGATTCCAGCGGCCGGCGCCACTGAGGCGGCGCCACATACGTGCGCGATTTCTTCCCGACCGCGATCACCATTACGATCTCATGGTGCCGCGCGGATAGTCCGAGAAACTTCGCGAGGCGGCGGCCGTCGAAACCTTCCATGGGACAGGTGTTGATTCCCAGCGCTTCGGCGGCGATCATCAGATTCTCGCACGCCAGCGACGTGCTCTTGGTCGCCCATTTGAACAAGTCCTGGCGCGACAACGGCGGCCTCCCGGCCACCTTCCAAAAACCCAGTAGCCAGAACAGCAACCGCTTGATCGCGGCGAAAATACCGAACGGTCCCGGCATAAACAGAATCCGGCCGATCATGGCGGTCCGTTCGAAGTCGCGAATTTTCGCTTCGCTGAACTCGCTCCTGGTGCGCATCCACGCCACTTGAGCCTGTGACGTGGCTCGCAGCGATCCCAAGTCGGCGACCGCCACCACCAGCGCGGACGCGGTGGCCGCCGGCTTCTGTCCCATGCACAGTTTCGCCGCCACGGCTCTTTGCTTTTCCGTGCCGATCCAGTAGAGCCGATACGGTTGCGTGTTGAAGCTCGACGGAGCGTAGCGCGCCGCATCCAGGATTTGTTCGCGCACTTCGCCGGAGATCTCCACCGGCTCAAAAGCTTTCACCGCTCTGCGTTGGACGATTGTTTCCAAAATCCCGTTCATAGGAACCTCCACGTTGCTAGTACAACATAACTATGTTGCACATGCAACATAGAAATGAACGAGACTTCTGCCTGGGTGCTCGGATGGTCCGATTTTAGCGCTTAGCGTGGGCCACATGAACGCCGGCGTGTCCCGGCGCGAGTCCTTGAATGGCGTGGCCGAACCGGGACGCGATCTCGCGGTAGCCGAGGTCTTCCACGGCTAGAAATCCGTGCGCGCGAAGAATCGCTGCCATGCCAGCCGCATCGAAACGGCTGACCGAACGTTCGCCCGCTTTCTCAAGCTGTTTGTCCCGCTCCTTTTCCAATTGCGCGAGCTCATGGGAGAACGCCTCGGGAGGTTCCATGTAGTCGAACACCACCTCGGAGTTCTGGATTGACGACACGTAGTCCAGAGTGCGGCCGATCGCGTCTTCCGTCAGATAGGGCACAACCCCAAGCCAAGTGAAAAACGCGGGCGAATTCCGCTGAAAGCCTGCGGCGACGAGTTTTTCTCCCAGATCGCCTCGTTCGAAATCGACGGGCACGAAAATCAACGATGCCGGAAGTGCGATTTGAGCTTCAGCCAAGCGCTGGCGTTTCCATGCTTGCGTCGCTGGGTGGTCCACCTCATAGACGAGGATCTGTTGTGCGCCATGAGGATTCCGAAGAGCGAAGGTGTCGAGTCCCGCGCCCAGGATGACGATTTGCCGAACCCCTCTTTCGACGGCTCGTGACAAAGCATCTTCCGCAATCCGGCTTCGCGCGGTGGTGAGCAAACGTCCGATACTGGCCAAGGGATTGCTCGCAAATTGAAGCACGTCCTTTTCGTCTTCACGCAGAATCCGCATGGCATATGGATCATCGAGAATTGAGCCGTGATCGAGCACCTGATGAGCCGCGCGTTGTCGGGCGATCATCAAAGCGGTGCGGCTGGGTTCATTCGGTTTCATAGTGCACCTTGTAGCGTGATGCGACCACGCTTCACTTCGGATGGGCGGTGTTATAGAAGTGGAAGTATTCGTTGCCGATTATCTTGAAGTAGAATCGCCAATCGCGGTTCACGCGCGCTTGCCAGATATCGTCTGCCCCTCCGTATTTCTTGGCGCGAAGGGAGGGATGGCCAATCCTAGCAGATCGGTCAACGCTGTCAAGGGCGGCCGCCCCCTCGGTACGCGGGGAAACCGGCCCAAAAAAACTCAGAGATCACAGAGACGCTCAGGCTTTGTGAACCATCTCTGTCCCCTCTGTGGTCTCCGTGATCTCTGTGGTAAAAGCGACGGGCTAACGCCGAGCGCCGCTACGCCAAGATCGGTTCTCGCGCGACCTCGCGTGCCGGGACGGGCGTCAGCCAGCCGAATTCGTCGGCGGCGCGTCCTTGGACGATCGGGAAGAAACGATCCTGTAGTTTTTTCGTGATCGCGCCGCGTTTGCCCGTGCCGATTTCGATGCGATCGACCGAGCGGATCGGGCTGATTTCCACCGCCGTTCCGCAGAAAAACAATTCGTCGGCCAGATACAGCCATTCGCGCGGAATCGCGCGCTCATGCGCCACGATTCCCATGTCCCGCGCGATCCGCATCACCGAGTCGCGCGTGATGCCCGGCAAAATCGACGCGCTGAGCGGCGGCGTGTACAACGCGCCGTCGCGCACCACGAAAATGTTCTCGCCGCTGCCTTCGCTGACCATTCCCGTGGAGTCGAGCGCGATGCCCTCGGCGTATCCGTTGGCCGTCGCTTCCATTTTGATGAGCTGCGAGTTCATGTAGTTCGCGCCGGCCTTGGCCGCGGCGGGCAGCGTGTTCTGCGCCATGCGATGCCACGACGAGACGCAAACGTCCACGCCGTTTTCCAAAGCGTCGTGACCCAAATACTTGCCCCATTCCCACGTGGCAATGTACAACTCGATCGGCGCGTTCAGCGGACTCACGCCGATTTCGCCGTAGCCGCGCACCGCGAGCGGCCGCAAGTAACCGGCCGGCAATCCATTCGCCGCCACCACGTCGCACGCCGCGCCGACCAGCTCGTCGAGCGAGAATCCCAAATCCATGCGATAGATTTTCGCGGAGTCGAGCATCCGGCGCATGTGATCCTTCAAGCGGAACACCGCGGGTCCTCCGGGAGTGCTGTAGTAACGAATGCCTTCGAACACCGACGATCCGTAATTGGTCACGTGCGACATCACGTGAATCGTGGCGTGGCTCCAGGGAATCATCTTGCCGTTGTGCCAGATTTTCTCGGTCGGTTTGAGAGGCATGTGAGGATGTGCTCCTTCGCTAAAATCTCGCGGCAGCCGTGTTGACGCGTTCTTTGTAAACGTCTGTTAACAGTGGTCAGTATAGCACGCTCGTTCGACCCCTTCTGTACGCGGGACTTCGGTTCTTGGTACCGAGGTACTGCAACAAAACGGGTGTCTCGTGCCGTCTAATGGAGTGAAGGTGAAAGGAGCACGATATGGCAACCGCGGCAATTGGCAAAGCATTGGACCCGCGCCAGAAGAGCTCCATGGCACAGGATTTTGAAAACGCACTGAGGAGCAAGATCGTCGGCCAGGAATCGGCGGTGGAGAAAGTTGCCGCGATGTATCAAGTATATCTGGCCGGCCTGAATCCTCCCAACCGTCCCATCGGCAACCTCCTGTTTCTGGGACCCACCGGCAGCGGCAAGACGCGAGTGGTGGAAGCGGTCGCCGAAACTCTCTATGGCGACGCGCGCGCGCTTGTAAAGATTGATTGCGCGGAATTCCAGCACAGTCACGAAATCGCCAAATTGATCGGCTCGCCTCCCGGATACTTGGGACATCGCGAAACGCACCCCATCTTGACGCAGGAAGCGCTGAATCAGTGGCACACCGATTCGTGCAAGATCTCGCTCGTGCTGCTCGACGAAATCGAGAAGGCCAGCGATGCGCTGTGGCAACTCTTGCTCGGCGTACTCGACAAGGCCACGCTCACACTCGGCGACAATCGCCGCGTAGACATGAGCCAGTGCATGATTTTCATGACCTCCAACCTCGGCGCCGTGGAAATGGGCGGCTTGGTTGAGGGAGGCATCGGCTTCACGCCGCAAGCACTCGGGCGGGAGCTGGAAAATTTAGAGAAGCGTATGGAATCGACGGCGCTCGATGCCGCACGCCGGCGCTTCTCTCCCGAATTCCTGAACCGCATCGACCACACGGTGGTCTTCGAGCCGCTGGCCGAGCAGCAATTGCGCGCGATCCTCGACATGGAGTTGGATCGCGTGCAGGAGCGCGTGCTGGCGGCGGGTCATGCGAGTTTCTTGTTCCACTTGTCCGAGCCGGCCAAGGATTTTCTGTTGCGCGAGGGCGTCGACCGCCGCTACGGCGCACGTCACTTGAAGCGCTCCGTGGAACGTCACTTGGTGCAGCCGTTAGCGAGTCTTGTAGCGAGCGGACAGGTGCATCAAGGCGACTCCATCGCCGTGGATTTCGCGGCCAGCGCCGTGGGCGAAGAGTGCACGATGAGTTTTTCGCGCGACGAAACGGGCGCGGCCATTCCGGCGCCGCCGGAAGTGCGCGCCATGCCGGCCACCGCGGGAGTCACGATTGCGGCGTCGGCGCGGCCGTTGAAGCGCAAAGCGGAAAACAAATAGGAAAAAGCGACCGCCGATGACCGCCGATGACCGCCGATAGGACCTGATCCTAGCTCTTATCGGCGTTCATCTACGTTCATCGGCGGTTGCTTTTGTCTTTAAGCCCCTCCATCCGACGCCGACTTCTGTCGTACTCTCGAGATCAGCTTCTGACATTCCTCGCTGAGAATTCCACTGATCACTTTCACCGGATGGATCGATGACATCAGCTCGAACGTCGTCGGCGAGTTGGAAATCGCCGCACCGAACGCCGCATTGCGGGCGCCGATGTAGACCGTTTCGATGCGGGCCCACACAATCGCCGCGGCGCACATGCGGCACGGCTCGAAGACGGTGTAGAGATCGCAGCCCGACAGGTCGGGATTTCCCCAATTCCGGCAGGCGTCGCGGATCGCTTGCACTTCGGAATGCGCGGTGGGATCATTCTCGATCTCCACGCAGTTGTGACCCTTACCGATCACCGATCCGTTCTGCACAATCACCACGCCATACGGAGGACAACCTTTGCGATAAGCCTCCTCGGCTTCCTGGATCGCTTGCCGCATCAAATCTTCGTGCATTTCCACCTCCCGAGTTGAAGCTAGGTTCATTACTGCCATTTCGCGGATAGCAAAGTCAAGGTCCAAACCGGACAGTTGATTGTGGTTTAATGAAGGCGTGAAATCGCTTCGCATCCTCCCACTGCTCGCCGTTTTGTTGGTCATCGCTGCAATGCCTGTGGTGGCGCAGTTGCGCGCCGGCGTTGCCGCCGTTCCGCTCACGCCTTTCGGCGAGAATCCCGACTGGAAAGGTCCGGTCACCGAGTCCGGCCTCTGGGGCGACGCCGACCATCGGATTTGGATCGCCGGCTTCGGATCGAATCGCCCCGCGCTCGGCAAGCACGACGATATTTGGGCCCGCGCGCTGGTGTTACAAGTCGGCAAGACGAAAGTGGCGCTCGTGGCGCTGGATTTCATCGGTTACTACCAGAACGCCGGATATTACGGCGTCAATCAAGTGATGAAGCAACTCAAGCCGGGACTCGGCTTGACCGAAGTGATCGTCGCGAGCACGCACAATCATCAAGGTCCCGACACGATCGGCATGTGGGGAGCGGCGAACAAGGACGGCAAGTACGCCGACTACCTGAAATTTGTCGACCGCGAGATCGCCAAGGCGATCAACACGGCGGCCGATCCCGCGAACATGAGCGAAGTGCGCGTGCGTTTCGGCGTCACAAATCCCCAGCGGTCGCCGAGTTTGCTGGGATTGCAGGTGCGCACGTCGCACCGGCCGCCCGATTTCTTCGACGAAGAATTGCGCGTCATGCAATTGATCAAGCCCGGCGGATTGTCGCTGGCCACGCTGATCAATTGGAATACGCATCCCGAGTCGCTCGAGAGCAAGAATCAGCAACTCACTTCGGATTTTCCTCACTTCGTGCGCGACGCCGTGGAATCGAAGTTCGGTGGAACCGCCGTGTATTTCAGCGGCGACTTGGGCGCCGTGGAAATTATCGGTGACACGTTCTCGACCACCGGCAAAGATTACGAGTCGATCGACGGGCGGCACTTTCCGTTAGACCTCAAGAGCAATCGGCCGGCGGCGTTAGGTTTCGAGCGCACCAAGGCGATCGGCGACGCGGTGGCGAAAGCGGTGTTTCAAGCGCTGGCCAACGTGAAGGAAGAAAAAATCGACACGCTCAACGTGAAGTCGCTGAAGATCACCGCTCCGCTGACGAATCCCGGTTTTCAAGCGATGGTCCACGCCAAGATGCTTTCCAATTACGGAGGCGACGACGAGCATCCGCGCGTCGATACAACGCTGTATCACTTGCAACTGGGTCCGGCGGACTTCATCACGCTGCCGGGTGAAGTTTTTCCTGAAGTGATTTGGGGCGTGGAAGCCCACAAGCGCACCGATTGTCCGGAGAACGCGAATGGTCGCCCGTACGAGCCGGCCGTGATGCCGCTGTTGAAGGGAAAATACCATTTCATTATTGGTCTCGCGCCCGATGAACTTGGATACGTCGTGCCGCAATACGATTTCACGCCGTTTCCGCCGAAAGAAATGTCATTGCAAGGCCGCGCGCAGGACGCGTGTAAGTCGAAGGGTGTGCCGGACCACTATCACGAGACGAATTCCTCGACCTACAAGATGGCCCCGGTGATCGCCTGTGGACTGGTCCAATTGTTGGGCGGCGATCCAGGGAAGTATGAAGCTTGCAAGTGACCGCCGGGTAAGCTTTCTGTAGTTACTTTACAGTAACTGGCTATCCTTGGAAGCTATTCATGCGACAGCGGTTAACCCTTCCGTAGGTTCGTTTTGTAATTTTCGTTTTCACGTCTCGGACGGCTTTCGAAAGCGATTGACAAACGACTCCTGCACACACAGGAGCCAGTGTAATATATTCGCATTATATTCGCTTGTCAAGTGTTTTCGGCGATGTCTTAGTTTGAATTTCTGGCGGCTTCGCCGCTACTTTGTGCGGAAAGGCTGTGCCTTTCCGAAGGACTGGAGCCACCTTCCTGCGCGGCTATGTCTTGCTTGAGCAAGACATAGCCGCGCAATCCTAAAGAAGGTGCTTCGCGGAAGGGCCTAGCCCTTCCGCACAAAGCAGCGGCGGAGCCGCGAGAATTCAAAACGGAGACACCACCTGGTTTTCGCTCTGTTGCGCGGGACCGCCATAGCGAATGGTCTGGGACTCAGCGACTGCGGACGGATTCCGGCAGCAGAAACTCGGGCTACAAGGTTGCAATTCATAGTTCTTAAGCGTACTATCCCAGAAGTGGGATATTCGGGATGTCGCGGCCTCTTGCGCTCGGCGAAAAACCGTTGTATTGGGTCGGGTCGTCGAAGCGCGATCTAATGGCGTTTCCAGAGGTTGTTCGAGACGACATTGGCGCCGCATTAGGTGTCGCGCAGTTTGGCGGCCGCCATCCTTCAGTGAAGCCACTGAAGGGCCTTGGCGCTGGAATCCTCGAAGTAGTAGGGGACGCCGCCGAAGGGACTTTTCGTGCGGTGTACACGGTGCGTTTTCCTCGAGCCATTTATGTGCTTCACGCGTTTCAGAAGAAGTCGACATCCGGCATCGCTACATCGAAGCGCGACATCGCGCTGACGGAGCGGCGACTTAAGGATGCACAGGAGGACTATAAGGAACGGTATGGCGCAGCTACGCAGTAACACGCTCAAGGTTCAGGCAAGCTCCGGTAATGTCTTCGCGGACCTCGGCTTCACCGACGCCGAAGAGCGGCAGACCAAACTTCGCTTGGCGTATTCGATTAATCAGTCGCTTGACCGGCGCGGTTGGTCTCAAACAGAGGCAGCTCGGCGCCTGGGGCTGAATCAACCGAAGATCTCCGCGATGCGAAACTTCCGCTTGCAGGGTTTTTCCGTGGAACGCCTGATGCGGTTATTAACCTGCTTGAACAAAGATATTGAAATCGTAATCCGAGAGAAGCCACGCTCGCGCCGGCCGGGGCAAGTTGTGGTTAGGGCCGCATAGGTAGCGTCGTGGGGCGCGCTCACCTCATCGTCGTCGGGCTTTGCGTTAGTATCGCCGTGTGTATTCATGCCGCGCAAGGCCAGAGGACAGGCTCGAAACTCGTGACTGTACCTTTTGTCGGCTGCAAAGCGGATGGGCAGACGGGCCCGGTGAAAGCGCCGAAGGGAAGACCGAAGGCGGTCTTGACCGAGACCGCTCTTGCTGAGCGACTGGCATTTTATCAGTCGCCCTACGGACCCGTGCCCTCGCGCCGCGCGGCTGGGATTGCTTTGGCCTGTATGGTTCAAATGGCGATCAGCTCATCGTAGCGCCGCACCCAATTCAGAGGAAAGACGTAGACATTGAAATTGGCGGTCCGGGCCTTGTGCTTTCTACTTCCTTTGGAGGAACCTCCGGACGGTTTGAAGTTGCCAGAGTGGCCGCTCGGATCTTTCCGTTTCTCAAGCCCTTTGTGTCGGGGGTCGTGCGAGAGAACCTTGAGTTGACGGATAAGGATTTGGTCTACGCGCCCTATCCGCATGACGAGCTAACGTACAAGAGTAAGAACGTTGTGGAATATAAGACGCCGGGTAACGCCGAAGGCTTGGGAACGCATTCGCGGCTCGGAATGAATCAGGACCCGATCAAGGGTGTCGCGGTCATTGTTGGCGACATTGAGGAGCCCGACCTGTGGAAGTTGTCCGCGCGGCTACCGAAAGAAATGCACGACCTAGCCGGCGTTATCGTAAGTCAGGTAGAACGGGACGCCGCTCAGGCCAGTCGCGATAGGTAGAATAGAACCATGGAACGCCGCCACTTCATTATCGGGGCAGTCGCCGACGGCGTCTCCGCGTAGTTTATCAACTGCGTCGGACGAAGGAATGGCCGCACTGTCTTGTGCTACCCTATCCTCATGGATTTGGTAATCGAGCTTGGCCGGGAAACAGATGGTCGCTGGATCGCAGATGTGCCGAGTCTCAACGTTTTGTTGTACGGCGCGACGCAAGAGGAAGCGATTCAGAAGGCCGAAGACGCTGCCCGTTTGTTGATCGCGGACAAGATCGCCCGCGGAGAGCTTCCGTCCGACGCCGCTAACCCGAAGTTCGCCGTTGCCGCGTGAGCCGCTGGCCAAGCACACGCGCGCGGCGAGTGTTTGCGGCGTTGCTGCGTATCGGATGGCGGCACGACCGCACCGTTGGCTCCCACAAGATTCTCAAGAGGGATGGCTGGGCGGAGTATCCATTTTCATTCCATGATTCGGAAGAAATCGGTTCAGCCATGCTTGCTAAGCTGAGCAAAAAAACCGGTCTGCGACATGAGGATATTTAGGCTATGGAACGCCGCCACTTCATTATCGGGGCAGTTGCCGGCGGCATTGGACTCTTTCAGTACGCCTTCTTCACCGGCTGGATGAAGCAACTTTCGCAGACGCGTCCGCGACTGCGCGTGCGCGACTATCTCAGTCTAGGCGAAAACGCCGCGCTCGCCGCCATCACGCCGGTTCCCGATTTCTACTGCGTGCAAAAAGGACTCCCGGAGTACATCAAGGAACAAGCTTGGAAGCTGCGCATCGATGGACTCGTTCGCCAGCCCGCGCAATTCACGCTCGCCGCGATTCGCGACATGCCTGCCGTCGAGCGCGTGATTACTCTCGAATGCGTGGAGAACCGCATTGGTGGTCCGCTGATCGGAAATGCCAAGTGGAAAGGCGTGCGGCTGGCCGATTTGCTGGCGTCGGCCGGCGTCGAACCCCGCGCGCATTACGCTGCGTTCCATGGCAACGATCGTTTCTCCACCGGCCATCCGCTTGACCGTGTGGTTTCGCCAGATGTAATTCTTGCGTATGAGATGAATGGCGCGCCGCTCACGGCGTCGCACGGATTTCCGCTGCGCCTGCTCGTTCCCGGCAAGTTTGGTATGAAACAGACCAAATGGCTCACGCGGATCGAATTGCTCGACAAACACTACGTCGGATATTGGGAGGAACGCGGCTGGTCGGACGCTTGCGAGCGCGCCGTCCACGCGCGTTTCGACGCGCCCGACGAAATCGCGCACTTGAAAGGCAACAGCTTTGTGCTTGCCGGATACGCCCTTGGTGGACGCAGCGGCGTAAAAGGCGTGGAGCTATCGCTCGACGCCGGAAAAACTTGGGCGACGGCGGATTTGTTCAGCAATCCGTCGACCGAGGCGTGGTCGTTTTGGCGATATGCATGGTCGCCGGCGCCGGGCCAGTACGAAGTGCGCGTGCGCGCCATTTCCGGCGCTGGCGAAGTACAAACTGAAGGTCCTGTGCGACCGTTTCCCGACGGCGCGACGGGTCAAGAAGTGGTCAAGGTTGAAGTGGTATAGTAAGGGCATGACGACTACCGTTGAGGCCAACAGTTCGGAACTGCGAGAACTTGTCGCCCGGACCCAACAGGGCGAGGAGATCCTCGTTACTGTGGACGGCAAGGTCGCCGGTCGCATCTCTGCTGCGTCCGAGCCGCAAGATCCGACGCCGCACCCTGATAAGGCTGAGCTTGTCCGCAGAATGAGAGAGCGCTTAGCCAGCTTGCCCCCACAGAAGGGGCCGAGTATTCAGGAACTGATGGACGAGCTTCGCGAGGAGCGGCTCTGAGATATTGGGACACCTCGGCCGTTTGCAAGCTCTTTCTTCCGGAACCAGACAGTTCTTGGTATGTCGCGCAGTACGCTTCCTCTGATGGCGAGCTTACGGCAGACCTAACCGAAATCGAGTTGCATTGCGCGCTGCTTCGCCGCGAACATGAAGGCGATCTGCCGACGGGATATGCCGCCTCCGCGCTTAGCGATTTTCGAGATTTCTACAAAACCCCTCGAGGCATGGTGCCGGTCCATTTCGACTTTAGGGTTAATCGCGAATGCGAGCGCATAGCCTTCCATGCTTACACGCAAACGCCGTCAATCTTGATTCGGAGCCTCGACCTCATTCACGTCGCGAGCGCGTCAGTAGCGAAAGCCGAGGCGATTGTTACCGCAGATGGCAGGATGAGAAAACTCGCCGCCGCGCTGGGCTTCAAAGTCTTTCCCGAACTCCAATGATTCTTCTGCTCGCCCTCCTCGCGACCGCCCCATCTCCCCTCGACTCCACGATCGCGCGCCTGGAAGCACGCTACAACCACATGGACTCCTTACGCGCCGTTTTCGTCCAGCAATATCGCGCCTCGGAGCAGTCGGCGGTGCGCGAGGAATCCGGAATGGTTTACTTGAAGAAACCGGGCCAAATGCGTTGGGATTACTCGAAGCCGGAGATCAAGCAATTCTATTGCAGCGGCAAGGAAGCGTACTTCTATGCCCCTGCCGATCGTCAGGCCACGCGCTTTTTGGTGAAGGATTCCAACGACACTCGCATTCCGCTGCGATTCCTGCTCGGCAAGCTCAATCTTCGGCGCATCTTCGCTAAAGTGGAGGAAGCCGGCGACCTGGCGCCCATCGATCCCGGCGATCCGGTGCTTAAGCTGTGGCCCAAGAAAGGCGAGACGTTTCGGGAGGTCTACCTGGAGATCGACGCACAAAGCCGCATCCGGCGTCTGGTGATCGACGATGGCGACGGCTCGCGCTCCGACTTTCGCCTTTCCGCCGAGGAGGTCAACCCGCCGTTGGATCGCAATATGTTCAAGTTCGCGGCCCCGCCGGGGGTGCAAATTGTGGACGAACGCTCCGGCAACTAAACCCGTCTAAGCTGGAAGTAGAGCCGACTCTTATATGGAATTCGTGTGCAAGTTCGCCGACGAGCGGGGGCAAGTCCAGGAAATCCTGGAGTCCGGGCACTCGGAAGCCGATGTCCGCGAAAAATACGCGAAGCAAGGATTGCTGCTCTATTCCGTGAAAGCGCGCGGCGGATTGTCGCGCATTCTCACCGGATCGTTCAGCGTCGGCAAGAAAAAACTTCAGCTCGAGCAATTCCTCATCTTCAACCAGCAATTCGTCACGCTGATCCGCGCCGGTTTGCCGATTCTCAAGGGTCTCGACTTGCTCGCCGGGCGCGTGGCGGCCAACGAATTGCGTCCGCACATTGAAGCGGTGCGCGATCGCGTGAAGCAGGGCATGCTGCTGTCCGCCGCTTTCGAGGAGCAACGCGTTTTTCCGAAAATCTACATCACCTCGGTGATGGCCGGAGAAAAAAGCGGCAGCTTGGAAGAAGTTTTGGACCGCTACATCAGTTACCAGCGCATCGCGCTGGCGGTGCGCAAGAAAGTAATTGCCTCGCTCATCTATCCTTGCGTGCTCATCACGCTGGTCGCCTGCCTGTTGACGTTCCTGATCACTTACGTCGTGCCGAAATTCTCGGAACTCTACTCCAGCCTCGACGCCACGCTGCCGGAAATGACGCAAATCATGATGGCGATCGGCCTGACGCTGCGCGACTATTTGCCGCTGGCGGTTCTGCTTGTCGCGGCGATGATCGGCGGGGCCATGGCGTGGTCGCGGTCGGCGAAGGGCGCGCGTTTCATGGATTCGGTGAAGATGAATACGCCGTTGCTCGGCGAGATTTGGATGAAGTACCAAGTGGCCCAGTTCGCGCGCATGCTGGCCACGCTGCTCACCGGCGGCATTCCCCTGGTGCAGGCGCTGGAAACCGTTGGCGATTCGTTCGACATCTATTTGATTCGCGAAGCGATGAAGACGGCCACCAAGGCGGTCCGCGAAGGGCGCACGTTGTCGTCCGCCTTGGCCGGCTCGAAAATCATGCCGGATCTGGTGGTGGAAATGGTCGAAGTGGGCGAATCGACCGGCGCGCTTTCGCAAATGCTGAACAGCGTCGCCGAGTTTTTCGAGCAAGACGTCGAGACCAGCATGCACGCGGTGATGTCGCTGATCGAGCCGGCGATTTTGCTTTTGGTCGCCGTGGTGGTGGCATTCGTATTGATCTCGCTTTACATGCCAATCTTCTCACTCGCAGAAAGAATGCACTAGAAAGGGAAAATGGTAAACCAAGGCAAGAGGCAAAAGGCAAAAGGCAAAAGGCAAAAGGAAGGAAGAACGCCCAGTTCCTCACTTTTGCCTTTTGCCTCTTGCCGTTTGCCTTTTGCCTTCGTTCCTGCTTACCATGGCTGAAAAACCCAAGAACGGAAACGGCACGGCCATCATGGCCCCGGTGAAAGACACCTCGGCCGACGAAGCGCGGGCCCGCGATCTGGCGTCCCGCTATCGCTGCCCGTTCGTCGATTTGCACGAACATACTATCGACCACGATTTGCTCCGGGCCATTCCCGTGGACCTGATGTTCCGCTACCATTTCGTTCCGCTGCGCGGCCAGGATTCCACGCTCGATATCGCCATCGCCGATCCCAGCCAGTTGCTGCTGGTCGACGAAGTATCGCTGCTGTTGAACAAGCGGTTGCGTTTGCACGTCGCGACACTCGATCAGATCAACGAACTGCTGAAAAAGACCGAGCAGTCGCAGCGCGTGCTGGAAGATGCCACCGAAGGTTTCGCGCTCGACGTTATTCGCGACGAAGAAGGGGAAGGCCGCGACGAAATTTCCATCGAAAGCCTGACGCGCGATACCGACATCAGCCCGGTGATCCGCCTGGTCGACACGACCATCTTCTCCGCGCTGGAGCGGCGCGCCTCCGACATCCACATCGAAACGCGCGACGCCGAAGTAGTGATCAAGTACCGCATCGACGGCGTGCTGCACTATGCGATGCCGCCGATCGCCAAGGAATGGCACTCGACGATCATTTCGCGCATCAAGGTGATGTCGGAACTGGACATCGCCGAACGACGCGTCCCGCAAGACGGACGTTTCCGCGTCCGCTACAAAGGCCGCTCCATCGACTTCCGCGTGTCGATCATGCCGTCGATCCACGGCGAGGACGCGGTGCTCCGCGTGCTCGACAAAGAGTCGATGAGCGAAAAATTCAAATCGCTTTCGCTCGACGCCGTGGGCTTCGACGAAACGGACTTGCGCAAATTCCGCCGCTTGATTCTCGAGCCGTACGGCATGGTGCTGGTCACCGGGCCCACGGGATCGGGCAAAACCACCACGTTGTACGCGGCGCTCAGCGAAATCAAGAACGACGAAGACAAAATCGTCACCATCGAAGATCCCGTCGAGTATCAGATCAAGGGAATCACGCAGATTCCGGTGAACGAGAAAAAAGGACTCACGTTCGCGCGTGGTTTGCGGTCGATTTTGCGCCACGATCCCGACAAGATCATGGTGGGCGAAATTCGCGACAACGAAACGGCGCAGATCGCCATTCAATCGGCGCTCACCGGACACTTGGTTTTCACCACCGTTCACGCCAACAACGTGATCGACGTACTGGGGCGCTTCCTGAACATGGGCGTGGAGGCGTACAACTTTGTCTCGGCGTTGAATTGCATTTTGGCGCAGCGCTTGGTCCGCAACATTTGCCCCGGTTGCCGGCGTCCGGCGGAAGTGACCGAAGATAACCTGCGCGAATCGGCACTCGACGTGGCCGAATGGCGCAGCGTAACGTTCTACGAAGGCGGCGGATGCATGGAATGCTCCGGCACCGGTTTCCGCGGGCGCACCGCGATCCACGAACTGTTGGACTTGTCGGACAAGATTCGCGATTTGATTCTGGAGCGGCGGCCGAGCTCGGAAATTCGCCGCGCCGCGTACGAGGAAGGCATGTCGTCGCTGCGCGAATCGGCATTGCGCAAGGTGAAGCAGGGCATTACCACGCTGAAGGAGATCAACAAGGTCACCTTCATCGAAGGTTAGGATGCAGATTCCGTTCCAACACGTTTTTCGATCGTTGCTCAGCGAGCCGCCGCCCGGTTTGGCTTGCGAGTTCACGCCGCACAGCGTCGCGGTGGCGCGTTGGCGTCCCGGCGCGGTGCAACCGGAACGCGTGTCGGTGCGCGAATTGCCGCCCGAAGCCCTGCGTCCGCAACCGTTGCGCGAGAATTTCGCGGCCCCCACGGCGATCGCCGAGGCGGTGGGATCGGCTCTCGAGGACGCGCAAGCGTCGAACACCGGAAAGCGCCGCCGCGAGATCGCCCTGCTGCTGCCGGACATGAGCGCGCGCGTCACGGTGCTGGCCTTTGAGCAGCTTCCCGTGAAGACCGAAGAGATTTTGCCGTTGTTGCGATTCCGCTTGAAGAAGACCGTGCCGTTCGACGTCGACGAAGCCGCCATCGCTTGGCGAGTTTCCCCGGCACGCGGAGAGGGAACGTCGCGCGACTTGGTCGTCGCGGTGACGCCGCGCGCGATTGTCCGCCAGTACGAAGCGATCTTCGAGCAGTTGGGTTATTTGCCGGGCGAAGTGACGGTGTCGACGGTGGCGGGATTGAATCTGGTGGTCGATGCGCCGGGCGCGGAGTCGGGGTCCATGTTGTTGCGCGGCTCAGGCGGGCAAATGAGTATCGCGGTGACCAGCCAAAACGAATTGCGCATGTTACGGTCCAGCGATTACGGCGACGAGCCGCTTGACGGCGAGGGCGAACGCTTCCGCGACATTTTTTCAAGCGCGGTCTTTTTTCAAGACTCCTACGGCGGAAAAATCGACCGCGTGTGGCATTCCGGATTCGGCGACTTTGCCGATCCGCTATGGTCGCAAATCGAAACCGAGTTAGGCGTCGCGCCCAAGCCGTTGGCCGTTCCCGGTGCGAGCGATCCGCGTTACGCGCCGTATCTGGGACTTTTCGGAATGGTCGCGGAGACGGCCAAGAAAGTCTAGAACGACTATGACTCTGAATCTCGCCACGCAGCCGTTTGTGAATCGCCGGCGTTTCTACACGCTGACCAGCGCCGCCGCGGTGGTGCTGGGATTGACGCTGGCGGTGCTGCTCTCGATTTTTGCGCGCAATTTCCGCAACGAGATCGGCATTCGCAAGCAAATGAAAACGGTGCGCCAGGAAATCGCGCGGTTGGACGAAGATCAGCAACAACTCGAAGAGCGTTTAAAGCGTCCCGAAGCCGCCGACATTCTCGACCGTAACGATTTTCTGAATACGCTGATCCGCCAGAAGGCCGTGTCGTGGACGCGCATCTTCATGGACCTGGAAAAGGTGATGCCCGAGCGTGTGCAAGCAATCTCGCTGCATCCGGTGGCGCAGATTCCCGGCGTGGAAGGCAGCAAGAGGAGCAATGCGCCGGTTTCTTTCGACGGACCGCTGGTCATCGACTTGAAGTTGCAAGTGTCGTCGGAGCAATTCGAAGACCTGGTGAAACTGGTGCGTCACCTCCAGGTTGCACCTTTTTGGAAGCCGGTCGTCAATACGACGGATCCCCAGGCCGACGCCGGAGCGCCAGGCGGGCAGGTAGGCAGAGTTCCCGTCTTTACGAAAGACAAAGACAATCTCTACAAAATGTCGATGAGTGTGAGCTATGCCCAATAATCCACGGCCATCGAATCCGGCCGGCAAAGTGAAGCGCGATCTTTACGAGCACCGCCAATGGGTGCGCGGCGTGCTGATCGCGCTGGTGGTGATCGATGGGCTGTTTCTCTTTTTCAGTTTCCGTCCGTTGGGGCGCAGCTTCGCCGCGCAGCAGGAAGAGCTTAAATCTCTCCGGGAAGACGCGCGGGCCAAACGCGATAGCGTCGCGCGCCTCCGCAAGATCGAAGCGACGCTCAAGGAATCCGCGAAACTGGGCGACCAGTTTTACTCCACCAAGTTCTTGCCGGCGGAAACCGGCTTCGCCACGATCATGGAAGAAGTGGAACGCTTGGCGAATTCCAGCGGCGTGCGCAAGAGCTCGGTCTCGTACGGCGTCCAGGAGATTCAGGGCCGGCCCGACCTGGAAGGCGTGACCATCGACACCACCATCGACGGCGATTACGCAAAGATCGTGCGCTTCGTAAATCAATTGGAGCAGTCGCAGTTGTTCTTGATTGTCGATTCGCTCGGCGTGCAGAGCTCGACCACCGGTAAGGCGACGAAAGTGGCGGTCACGGTGAAATTGCTGACGCTGTTCCGCATGCCGAAAGGGATGCCAGTTCCGGGCGAAGTGAAGCCGTCGCCGGCGCCCGAGGCCAAGCCGGATGACGCGCCTCCCCCGCCGGCCACCAAGCCGTTCGACACGAAACCGTCCGGTGGAAAAGTCGCGCAATTGAATCCGGCGCCGCAAGGAGACGCGCGATGAAGAGCGGCGAAAAGAAAAAACTGGCCTTCGCGTTCGGATTCCTGGTGCTGGCCTTCACGTATTTGTATTTTTCGCTATTCGGCAACTCGTCGGCGCCGAAACCGGTGGCCGAAGACGCCACCAGCCGCCGCCAGAGCGCGCTGAACTCGCTGACCAAGAACGAGGCCACGCCGTTTACACCCGGGCCCGCGCGCAAGGGACGCACGATCGTCGACGCGCTGGCCGTCGATCCCGTGCTGCGCCTCGATCTGCTGGCGAAGATGCAAAACGTGAAGTATGAAGGCAGCGACCGCAACATTTTCCAGTTTTACACGGCGCCTCCGCCGCCGATGCCTACGGTGGTCAAGTCGCCGATCGTGGCAACCAATAATCAGGCGCCGCCTCCCGGACCGCCCCCTGCGGCGCCGACGCCTTCGATCCCACTGAAGTATTATGGAATCGTGACCACGCTGCGCACGCAAGCGCGCAAGGCGTGCTTGCAGGACGGCGATGATATTTTCGTAGCCGCCGAAGGCGAAACGGTGAACAAGAAGTATCGCGTGCTGAAGATCACGGAGCAGGGCAGTGAGCACACCGTGGAAGTGGAAGACACCACTTCGCACGTGAAAGCGAAGATTCCGTTACAGGAAGACAAGGCTTCCTGATCGCTATGAAAGCCGGCCCCATGAAAAAGCGCGAAGAAGGCTGGGCCATGTTGACGGTCCTGCTGTTTTTCGCCATTTTCCTCATTACGATGGCCGTGGCTCTGCCGCTTGGCGCGTTTGAAGCGCGCCGCCAGCACGAAATGGAGTTGATGGATCGCGGCAAGGACTACATGCGCGCGATCCAGCTTTACTACCGCAAGTTTCGCCGCTATCCGAGTCGCCTGGAAGATCTCGAGAACACCAACCAGATTCGTTTTCTCCGCAAACGCTGGACAGATCCCATGACCGGAACCCAGGAGTGGCGCCTGATCCATATGGCTCCCAACGGCATGTTGGTGGATTCCGTCCTCACCGCGCCCGGCGCCACGGGATCGACCGGCGCACCCGGCTCGGTCGCGGGGCTGAACCCATCGGCGGCCGGCAGCACCAGCCTCTCTACCAGTATTTCGATGCTCACGCCGGTCGGCGGCACGTCGGCCGGCACGTCCACCGGATTTTCCGGGCAGCCCACGGTGGTCGGCGCGGGAATCGCGGGCGTCGCGAGCAAGAGCGAAAAGGCCAGCATTCTGGTGTACAACTCGCGGCAGAAATACAACGAGTGGGAGTTCATCTACGATCCGCGCAAGGATCCGTTGATGACCGCGCAAGGTGGCCTTGGCGGTCAGCCGGGTCAACCAGGACAGCCCGGGCAGCCGGGCCAACCCGGCGCGCCTGGTCAGCCGGGACAACCGGGCGGTCCCGGCGGCGTGGGCACGTTCGGCGGCGCCGGCACCGGCTTTGGGTCGGGGGCTGGCTCGACCAATCCTCCAGGCAGTACTGTAGGAGTTCCCAACATTCCTGGGACGACGATTCCGCATCCGTAAGTCGGCCTGTGCGCTCCTGTAACATTTACTTACAAGGTCCGTCCTTTCACTTTTTCTTATTCCGGGGATTCCCAAACCGGGCTACAATCACTCTGAAGCGTGACTCGGCCAATTCTTCTCATCGAGGACGAACAGGCGCAGCGGGAACTGGTGCGCCATGTGCTGGAACCTCGCGGTTTCGAGGTAACCGAGGCACAAAACGGCGGGGAGGGGATTGCCTTCCTCGAGCGGAAGGAGTTTGCCGTGATCATCTTGGACTTGCGAATGCCCGGCGGCAGCGGGGAATTCGTGATCCAGTGGATCCTGGCGAACCGGATTCACCTGCGCAATCGCGTCCTGATCTGCACCGGCGACTTGCTCTCTCCTGGACTTGAGGTTTTTCTCAGCAAGCTGGAACTTCCCATGTTGGCGAAGCCGTACCTGCTCGGTCAGTTGATCGAGGCGGTAGAGAAAATCGCCGGCGGCTTTGGTCCGCCGAAGCAATTGCTGGAGTCGCGAGCCACTGCCGGCCGCAACTAATTTCCCTTCAATTTTTCCCGATTGAACTGCGTGATGATGCGGCGAACGTACGCGTCGGTCTCGCGATAGGGCGGGAGTCCCTTGTACGTTTGTACGGTGCCGGGACCGGCGTTGTAGGCCGCCAGCGCCAGCGCCAGATCGTGGCCGTACTTGTCGAGAAGCTGGCGGATGTACGCCGTTCCCGCTTCCACGTTGGCCGGGGCATCGAAGACGTTCGACACGCCGAGCTCGCGAGCGGTCGCGGGCATGAGCTGCATCAGTCCCGACGCGCCTTTCGGTGACACCGCGCGCACGCTGCCCGCCGATTCCGCGGCGATCATGCAGCGAATCAGCACCGGATCGAGTCCATGGCGCGCGCTGGATACGCGGATCAGGTCGTCGAGTGTGACGTGCAGCGCGTCCGGCTTGGTGGCGGGTTTTGGGTCGGGTGTCGCGCTAGGTGCGGGTGCTGCCTTCGCGGGTTCAGTCGCCGGCGCATCGGTGATGAATCTGTCGATATCGCCCGTGGACATGTCGGCCGTGCCGCCCCCGGGCAGGAACAAGTGAACGACGTCGCCTTCGGTTTCATGGCGGTCGACGGCGATGGTGAATCCGTTTTTGAGAAGTGCCGATTCCGCGCTTGCCGAAATGGCCGCCAGCGCCAAGACCACCCAGAACCGGAGAGCGACACGCATCCTTGTATTGTAAGACGGATTAAAGCGGCCCGGCGTTGACCAAAATCGTCGTGGTCGGTTGAATTCTTGCGGCTCTGCCGCGTCTTTGTGCGGAAAGGCTCTGCCTTTCCAGGCGAGGCTACGCCTCGGCCCTGGAGTTTGGACATTTTGCTTGGCAATGGCAAAAGCGAATTTCCAAGCCCGCGAATGCGGGCGCCTCGCATAAAGCCTAGGGCGTGCGCCGAGCGTCTTTTGCGAGGCGAAGCCCTGGGAAGATTCCCGAAGAAATGGAAGCCCGCGAAGCCGGGCGCTCGACAACGTCGTTCGGATCGAAAACCGCGGTGTCGAGCGCCCATTTCATGGGCTTCCCTGTTTCTCGAACGGCACCCCAGGGCTTCGCCTCGCAAGAAGACGCTCGGCGGGCGCCCTGGGCTCTATTCGAGGCGCCTGCTGCGCAGGCTCGGGGACAGAATGTAATCGAACACTCGCCAACGTGGCACGGAAATGTCCAAACTCCCAAGGCGAGGCTACGCCTCGCCCGCAAGGCGCAGCCTTGCGAAAGTATTTTACAGGCGTTTCGGAAAGGCAAAGCTTTTCCGCACAAAGAAGCGGCGGAGCCGCAAAGCGCCCTTTGGTTCAAGGTGACCAATTCCGGTTAGAGTTATAGTGCGCGCCCAGCAACAGAGGCGGAACGAAAACAATATGAAGAGGAATTTGGTCCATGGATTGGGCGACGATCTGCGTCCCGAATACGACGTGAAGATTTTTAGGAACGGGATTCGGGGGAAGTATCTTTAGCAGGCGACGGCCACAACGAACGTTGTACTCACTACTTCGACCTCATCACAAAAGCCCAAAGCGTCTCGCCCGCCCCGACCACCACGTACTGCTCGCCGTCGAGCTCGTAGCTGATGGGACCGTTGCTCACCGACGATCCCAGGCCCGCGTGCCACAGGATCGCGCCGGTCGTCGCGTCGAGCGCGATGACGTTGTTCGATCCGTCGCCCGCGAACAGCAAATTTCCTGCTGTGCTCATCAGGCCCGCGCGCGATCCTGTTTGCCACGGATGCACCCAGCGAATTTTGCCGGTGCGATAGTCGATGGCCTCGATCATGGTTTCCAGTGTCGCGCCGCCTTCGTCGATTCCGCCCCATCCCATGGGATTCGCGTCGGGATCGAAGACGTAGTACACGCTGTACGCGCGCGACGCGTTCACGTAGAACAATCCCGTTTGCGGGCTGAAGGTCGGCGGCGGCCAATTTGTCGCGCCGCCTTGATTCGGCGACACGAGCGAGCCATCGAGTTGCGGCATCTTCGCGGGGTCGGGGATCGGTGAGCCGTTTTTGTCGACGCCCTTCGCCCAATTCACTTTCACGTACGGCGTCGACAGGAGATTTTTTCCCGTGGCCCGATCGAGCACGAAAAAATATCCGTTGCGCGCCGCCAGCGCCAACATCTTGCGCGGCTGGCCTTCCCAATCGGCGTCGAACAACACGGGAACTTGCGTGGCGTCCCAATCGTGCGTGTCATGCGGCGACGCCTGGAAATACCATTGCATTTTTCCAGTGTCGGGATTCAACGCCACAACGCACGCCGTGAAAAGATTGGCGCCTTCGCGATTCTTGTGCGCGATCACCGGCTGCGGATTGCCCGTGGTGATGTAGAGCAAGTTCAGCGCGGGATCGTAGGTGGGTGGCTGCCACGTCATGCCGCCGCCGTGCTTCATCATTTCTTCGTTGGGCCACGTCTCCGAGCCGGGATCGCCTTTTTTCTGCGGCACCGTGTAGAAGCGCCACTTCATCGCACCGGTTTCGAGATTGTAGCCGGAGACATATCCCGGGCGGTCGAGATCGTCGCCGCTGACGCCGGTGATCAAAACGTCGTGAACCACCGTCGGCGCGAGCGAGCCGTAATAAAACTGGTCGAGATCACAAATCGGAACGGCCCAGCGTTGTGACCCGTCTTTGATGTTCAACGAAACCAGATGGCAGTCCGGCGTTTCCACGTAGAGCCAATCGTGAAACACCGCCACGCCGCGATTGCCGATGTGCGTGCCGCCCTTGGAGGTCCACTTGAAGGTCCAAATCTCACGGCCGTTTCGCGCGTCCACGGCCCACACGTGATCGGGCGCGGCGAAATACAAAATACCGTTGATCTCCAGCGGCGTCGCCTTGATGCTGCCGGGATTTCCGGAGGCGTGATACATCCACGCCAGCGTCATCGTGCGGACGTTCGATGAATTGATCTGCTTGAGCGTGCTGAAGCGGCGTCCCGAGTAGTCGCCGTGATACGTGGGCCATGTGTCGGTCGGTTGCTCGAGCAGTTTTGCGGGATCGAGTCCGACTTGACCGAATAGCGGCGCGGCCAGGGCGAGAATGAAAGCAAATCGGCGCGTGGTCATTTCAGTGTCACCAGATACGCCAGAAGATCGTGCATGTCTTTGTCGGTGTATTTGTCGAGCAGCGCGTCGTGCGCGGCGAAGGGATCGTTTTTCACCACTTTCACGTCGGGCGTTCGGGCCCACGAATGATAGACACCCTGCGCGTCGCGCAGGGCCACGGTGAAATCGTCGAACGCCGCGGGATAGCCGGTCACGGGCGGCGCGCCCGCGGCCGTCACTGTAATCGTCACGCGCGGGCGATTCGGTCCGCGGGCGTTTCGGGGAGAAACAATCCGTAACTCCAGCGCCGGTACGTCGTACTTCGCGCCGATCTTGGCAAGATCGCCGGTCACCGAATGGCACGCGGTGCAACCGCCTGCTCCATTGAAGAACGCCGCGCCCGCCTTCGCGTCGCCGGTCAACAAATCTTGCTGATGGAAAATCGGCGATCCACGCAGCGTGTCGTAGACCTGCTCATGGATGAAGTGCACCACGTCGCTGAGATTTTCGCCGGTCAGCGAGGAAATCGGATGTCCGCTTTGCAGCGGATGTCCTTTTTTAAGGTACGGAATGATCTCACTGCCATAGCGATCGTGCAGCACCATCTCCGAGCGAACCAAGTTGGCTCCTTGCGGTCCGCCGCGGGCCTGCGTTCCGTGACAGTTGATGCATTCCGCCGCCCACACTTTGCGTCCACGCTCGGCGGCGGCGAAATCCACCAGGTGTTTGTCCGCTGATCCGGCCTGGACTCCGCGTCCGCCGCCTTTCACCGATCCTTCGCGCCGCATCAGATACTCGATGATCAGGGCAAATTCGTCGGGTGATCCTTTCGCGCCCAGGCCCTGCATCTTCTGGATCGTTTGCGTCCACTGATCTTTGGACCGCGGAGGCATGGAGAAGTCGGTGGCGTGGCACACGCCGCAGACTTTGCGGAACGTGCTGTACGCCGTTTCCGGATTGTATTCCTGCGCGTGGGCGGATGCGGCCCCAACGAACAGGGCGAAGAGGAGTAGGAACGGAGCTAAACGTTGCAAATCTCGATCGCTTTCTTGAGCACCGCGGCGGGATCGTGTCCCGGCGCGGGAGAATACTCGTGTGAGAGGAACCCAGTGAATCCCAGATCGGCAATGGACTGCGCGACGAAGCGATAGTTCAGCTCCTGCGTTTCGTCGATGTCGTGGCGTCCGGGATTTCCGCCTGTGTGGAAGTGCCCGATCCACTGAAAATTGTCGCGGATGTTGCGCACGATGTCGCCGTCCATGATTTGGGCGTGGTAAATGTCGTAGAGGATTTTCACACGCGGCGAGTTCACGCGCTTCACCACGTCCACGCCCCAGGCGATGTGGTCGAACATGTAATCCTTGTGATTCACCTTGCTGTTCAAATACTCGATACAGATGTTGACGCCTTTGTCTTCGGCGTGCGCCTTCACGGAATTGAGAAACGCCACGCAATTGTCCGCACCCTCGCGGTCGTCCATGCCTTTGCGATTGCCGGAGAAGGTGATGATGTTCGGCGCGCCGTTCGCCGCGGACAAATCGATCGCCGCGGCCATCAGCGGCGCCAGTTTCGCGTGATTCTCCTTGCGGTTCAGCGCTTCGGGAATGTTGCCGCCCGGTCCCGGCGGATACATCGACGGCACGAGTCCATATTTTTTCAGCAGCGGCCACTGATCGGGTCCGATCAGATCGAATCCCTTGATGCCGCACTCGGCCGCGATCTTGCAGCAATCTTCGAGCGATGTGCCGCGCGCGAAAACGCCTTGTGTGACGCCTTGTTTCAACCGGCCGGTACTGGGCGGTTTGGCGGACTGTCCGTGCAGCGCGACTCCGGCGATTGTCGCGCCCACTGCGGAAACGAAATCTCTTCGACGCATGTTCATTCTCCTGGAGACGTTTCCCATCTTCGACTGCGCAACGAGTCTTGTCAAGGTCTCAGGTCAGTTTTTCGAACTTGCCATTTCGATAGACAAACAGGGTATCGGTGAGTCCATAGCGCGATTCGCGCAACGACTGCGTCGCCATTTCATTGAGTTTGGCGATTCCAGCGGTATTTCGCGACCCCGTGAAAAGCAGAAGTTCCCGCGACGGCACGGCGACGACGATGTCGCCGTCTACTTTGATCTGGCCGCCGCTCCAAAGATGGTCGACAAGCAAGAGGCTCGCCTCGTAGTCGCCGCCGACCGAGATCATGGAAACGAGCGGTCCAATGTGCAATTTCGGCTCCGGAAGAAGTTGCCGCAAGTTATGGATCGCCAGATCTCGCAGTTGCGTCCTGGCGAATCCGGACTCTTGGAACAGCTTGGGAGTGAGATAGCGCATGCTGGTTGGATTATCTTCCGCATAGACGACAACCAATTCGTCGTTGAAGTCGTCGAACACCAGTTCCAGGGGACTTGCCAGGCCGCGATTGATCTCTCTGGTCCACCCTCTGTCTTTGATGATCGGTACGATACGCGCGGTATCAAACGAATCACGCGCGCTAAATCCCTCGATTTGTGTTGCCACGTGTCTTCGCAACAGTTCTTGGCGCATTCTGGGACTCCGGTTGTACTCCGCATGCAGATTGTCCAGGAAGGCCGTGGATTCCTTTCCCTGAGCGTCGCGGATGTGAATCTCACTCATGCTCTTCACTGTGATGGTTGCACCCGGCGCCGCCGCGCGCAATTTATCGACAAACTTGGCGCAGAGCTTTTCGCGCGAGATCGGCGCGGCGCGGTACCGGAAGTAGGCGAGGCAAACCACCCCAACGAAAAAGACGCAAACGAGAATGAGAGGGAGGTAGTCCAAGAGTTTCATTCTAGCGCAAGCACTTGGTGTTCGAAAAATCTCGTGCACATCGCTGAATTTCGTTGTGCTAGAATCAAACGCTGCAGCCGGAGTTACTTTTGAGTTACTTCCCCTGGGTGCATTTGTCTGTTAGCTTGTTTGAAACAGGTGAGTTCAACTATGTTCAAGCCAACTGAAACGTTTTCGAGTGAAGAAGTCGCCGACCTCTCGGGCGTGACCGCCCGTCAACTGCAGTGGTGGGATGAAAAGGGCGTCGTGTCGCCGCAACATCACGGCCATCGCCGCCGCTATCGCCTGGAAGAATTGCTGGAAGTCACGGTGATCTCCGAACTCCGCGACAAGGGCTTTTCGCTCCAGAAGATCCGCAAGGTTCTGCGCTTCTTGCAGCGCGAACTCGGCCGCCGCCTCGCCGACTTGCTGAAGGCCTCGAGCGACTACCATCTGCTCACCGACGGGAAAAATATTTTCCTCGAAGACAACCACAAGAAAATCATCGACCTCTTGAAGAACTCGCGCCAGCCGATCATTTCGGTCTGCTTGACGGACCAAGTGCGCCGCCTGGAATTGGAAGCGAAGCAAAGCGACATGTTCAAGAAGCGCGCCGGACGCGAAACTGTGGAGGCGGCGCGCCCGTCACGCCGCGCGACGGCGTTGGCCTCGCGGGCATAGACCTAGCCTAACGTCCGTTCTTGCTCTTTTTCAAGGTGTCCCGGCATGAAATTCCGCGCCGAGAGACAAGGCCGCGTTCGTCAGTCGACGACGAGTACACACCCCGAGCAAAGGCGCGGAATTGACGCGCAGTTGGCAGAAGCGATGAAGGGACCATTCTACGGTCCCTTCACAGTCGAAGAAATGATCAAGCACATCGAGGGAATGGTCAAGAAGCGTGCAGCCGCACGCAGGCGGCGCCGTCATTCACGCTCGCGCACGATATAAAAATCTTTTCCCACACGCAGCCGTGCTATAACTCAAGGCCAGCGTTCCCGCGTCCCCCCAAGAGGAGTAGTCTATGGGCAAGTTCCGGCTCGTTGCTGCGGCCGCCATCGTGTGGTCGCTTTCCTGTGCCTCCCAAAGCAAGACCGCTGTCGTCGAGGATTTCAATTCCGCTCCCTTAAGCTTCGAGGCGAATTCGAGCCAAGCGCCGTCGAACGTCAAGTTCGTCGCGCGAGGCGCGGGGTACTCGGTGGTGCTCGCTGCCGACGAGGTGATCCTCAACAATGGCGCGGGACGCTCGCCGGTGCGCATGAAACTCGCCTATGGCACGGCGCCCACGGTCGAAGCGCTTGACGCGCTGCCGGGACGCTCCAGCTATTTCATCGGCAACGATCCGTCGAAGTCGCGCACGGGCGTCGCGCAATACGCACGCGTGCGCTATCGCAACGTGTATCCCGGCGTCGACGTGATTTTCTACGGCACGCGTCAACGCCTGGAATACGACTTGATCGTCGCGCCGGGCGTCGACGTATCGAAAATTGCGTGGGAGTTTTCCGGCGGCGGCAAGTTGCAACTCGATCCTCGCGGCGATCTCGTGCTGAAGACAAGCGGCGGCGAGTTGCGGCAAGCGCGCCCGCGCGTTTATCAGGAAGCGCACGGCGGGCGGCAGTTCGTCGATTGCGATTACGTGGTCAAAGGCCGGCACTCGGTGGGATTCCGCGTCGCGAAATACGATTCGTCCAAGCCGCTGATCGTCGATCCTACGCTCGCCTTCACCACGTACTTGGCCGGAAGCAACGTGGACTTTATTCAAGGCTTGGCCATCGACACTTCCGGGAATCTGTACGTGGTCGGCCAAACCAACTCCACGAGTTTTCCTGTGACCACGGGCGTCGTGCAGACGAAGATCGGCGGCGGCATCGACTTTTTTGTCGCCAAGCTCAGTTCCAGCGGAACGGTGATTTACTGCACCTACGTGGGCGGTTCAGGCAACGAATTTCCGACGGGCATCGCGGTCGATGCTTCAGGCAACGCCTACATCACGGGATCGACCTCGTCGAAGGATTATCCGGTCACGGCGGGCGTGGTGCAGGGCACTTTCCAAAGCGCGCCTCCGCCGAGTTCGACAGGCTCAAACGCCGTCCTCACGAAGCTCAACGCCGCGGGCACCGCGCTTGTCTATTCCACCTACATTGGTGCTTATGGCAGCGGATCGAACGCGATTACGGTTGATTCGACCGGCGCGGCCTACGTCACCGGTCACGCGTCCAGCGGTCTTGCGCTGGTAAATGCTTTCCAATCCACGCCCGGCGGCGCGTTTATCGAAAAGGTGAATCCGGCCGGCACGGCTTACTTGCTTTCAACGTTCCTGGGAGGCAGCGGCATTGACTACGGGAATGCCATTACGCTCGATTCGTCGGGCAACATTTATGTCGCGGGATACACGAACTCGAAGAACTTTCCGACTGTTAAGCCGGTCCAGGCGTCCCTGGCGTCGACTTCCGGCTACAACGTGTTTGTGGCAGAGCTGAACGCCGCGGGTTCGGCGCTCCTGTTCTCTACTTACTTTGGCGGCAGTGTCAACGACCTGGCCACTGGCATCGCGCTCGACAAGGACGGCAGCATCGTGATCACGGGACAAACAGCGTCGCCGAATTTTCCGACGACGAGCGGCGCGTTTCAGACCACCTTCGGCGGGTCGGCCACCAACACCAACAGTTTTGTGACGAATGCGTTTGTCGCGAAGTTCGCACCGGCGACGTCGTCGGCCGGTGCGGAATCGGTGCATGAGCCCGACGGCGCAACCGCCACGGGATTCAACCTCAATTTGAGTACGTTTCTCGGCGGCAGCGGAGCGGACGTAGGCTCCGCGGTTTCGATCGACACGAACCAGACGTATTACGTCACAGGAAATACAACCTCCATGAATTTTCCGGTGATGAACGCGGTACAGCCGACTCTATTGGGCGGCTACAAGAATGCGTTTCTCGTGGCATTCGATAAACTCGGCAAATTTCTGTTCGGCACGTATCTCGGAACGCAAGGTCCCACTTATGGGTTCGGCGTCGTGACCGATCAACAGCAGAACGTCTATGTCGCCGGCGAGGGCGCGTGCACAGGGACTCCGAATTGTCCGGTCACGAACTTCGCAGCGGGAGTCGTGGAGAAGATTACGCCCGTTGTCCAGCCGCCGTGCACCTACTCGATCTCGCCGGGTGGAAGAACTTATGGGGTAATCGAGATTAGCGACTCCTTTAGCGTATCGTCGCCGCCGGGGTGTACTTGGACTGTAGGGACTTCCTCGTCCTTCATCACCATTGACGCTGATCAATCGTTTGGGATGCTTGTCAGCTTTTCGCTATCAATGAACAGCACCGGCTCTCCACGTGTCGGGACGATAACAGTCACAGGACAAAACGGTCAAAGCATAGACTTCTTGGTTACCCAAACGACATGCACGTATGACTGGTCTCCGTTTTCTCTTAACTTCGGTGCCTTACCTGGGTCGATGTCCATAAGCGTTGTTACCCAGCCTGGGTGTTCATGGACCGCCGACACCGATGCCACTTGGCTCACTATCTCTCCATCATCCGGTACTGGCTCGGGATCAATCGTCGTTGTCGCCATGGCCTATCCGAGCGCAGGGACGAGCCGGCACGCAATCTTGTTCTTGACCGGCACCTCAACTACCACCACCGGCCGAGCTATTGTGTTCCAGTACCCGCCTCCCGAGCCGGCTCAGGGCGGGACGGTTAGCTCGGCAGGATCGAGCGCTGCTACGGGCGGCGTCATCGGCTCCACATATGGTACAAATTTGGCCCCGACCACCGCGGGCGCCACGCTGAACGCGCAAAACATGCTGCCGACAACCATCGCCAGCGATCCGGGCAACACAACGGTTTCGGTGACGGGAACGCCGACGCATTCGGTGGATCGCTTGGGAATTGGAGCCGGTGCCGGTGCCACGACAACGATCAACGCTCCGCTGTTTTTCGTCTCGCCGACGCAAATCAATTTTCAGATGCCGTGGGAATTTGTCGGCGCGCAGCAGGTTTCCTTGGCCGTGACGAGTTTTGGCGTGACCAGCGCGCCGGTCACCGTGAATCTCGCGAATCCCTCGCCGGCGATTTTCTCGATCAACCAGCAGGGAACAGGCCAGGGCGTGGTGCAGCTCGCGAACTCAACGACATTCGCCGCGCCCTCGGGAAGCATTCCCGGCGTGCAGTCGAGTCCCGTGACGCGCGGCAATTTCGTGACGATCTATTGCACGGGACTCGGCGCGGTGACGAATCAGCCGGTCGATGGCGCGCTGAGTTCGGGGACGAACTTGTCACTGGTAGTTGCCACGGTCACGGCAACCGTCGGGGGAGTGAACGCCCCCGTCAGTTTTGCGGGTCTCGCACCGGGATTCGTGGCGCTGTATCAGGTGAACGTCCAGGTACCCACGGGCGCCAACACCGGCAGCGCGATTCCGCTCGTCATCAACGTAGGCGGCACGGCGTCGAATACGGTGACAATCGCGGTGCAGTAATTCGGAGTGCTGAGTCCTGAGTGCTGAGTCCTAAGTTCTGAGTAAGCTGGATGCTTCACTCAGGACTCAGCACTCAGCACTCAGGACTATAAGGTTATTCGGGACGCTTGCGTTCTGCCCGCGCTTTCGCCACGATCGCCTTCACGTCGGCCATCAACTCCGGCACGTGATACGAAATGCCGTCCTTGATGGTCCACTCGACGCCGCCGGTGTGTACGGCCTTGCCGTCCTTGATGTCCTCGACGCCGGTGGGATAGAGCACCTTCAAATTTTCCACGGGATTTCCGTTGACGATCAACAAGTCGGCGAGATAGCCGCCGCGCACGCGGCCGAATTCACGCTCGTGTCCGAGCACGCGCGCGCCGTTATTGGTGGCGTGCTGCAAAACCTTGAGCGTTGGGAAGCCCGCTTCCTGGTGCAGTTCCAATTCGCGCAGCAGTCCAAAGCCGTACATCTGATAAATGAATCCGGCGTCGTCGCCCGTCGCGACGAGTCCACCGCGGCGCTCGAATTCGCGCACCGCCGCCATCCAGATGCGATAGTTTTCCTTCCAAAACGTTTCGTCGGTCGACGACCAGCCGAAGAAATACGATCCGTGATTGCGCGGGTTGGGTTTGAAATACTCTTCCAACGTGGGATGCAAGTAGTCGGCGAACCACGGCTGCGTTTGCGCGCGTTGCAGATCGCGGCTCGCTTCGTAGATGTCGAAGGTGGGCACCCAGGCGACGTGCTTTTCGATCATCGCGTCCAAAACTTTCATCAGTTTCTGCTGATCGGCTTCGCGCCACAAGTGTCCGGCCCAACGGAAACGGTCGGTTTCGTTGTTGTAGTTGTAATTCGTGGGGAAGGCCTGCACGCCGTCGGGCAGCGCGGCGTCGGGAATGCCGTACCAGTGTTCGATCGAGCGGCTGCCGAAGTTGATGTCGTCCCACGCGTTCGTTTCCTCTACGCCAATATGATGCGCAATTGGCAGATTCAGCTTGTGCGCTTCGTCTTCCACCGCTTCCATCACGTCGCGATAAATCCCTAGAAGCTTGATGCCGTCGGCGCCCATCTCTTTCAACTGGCGTACGCGCTGGCGTCCTTCCTCGGGCGTGTTGATGCGTCCCAGCATCGGATACGCGAAGATGCGCGGCGCAGCGACTTCGCCCTTCGCGCTTTGCTCGCGGAGCTTCAGTGTTTTCGCCGTGTCGCTGCCGACGTCGCGGATCGTGGTGATGCCGCACGATAGCCAAATCTTCAGCTCGTAGTCGAGGGGTTGCGGCGTTCCGCCGCGTTCCTCTTGAATGTGTGCGTGCGCGTTGACCAGCCCCGGCATCACGTATTTTCCCGTGGCGTCGAATTCCACCGCGCCTTCCTGCGCGGGCCGCCGCGCGCCTCCCATGCCCGGCGTGCGTCCCGCCGACACGGCGTCGGTGGGCACGACGTCGACGATGCGATTGTTCTCGATGATGATGTCTTTGGGACCCGCCGCCGGCGTGCCGTTGCCCTCAATCACCATCGCGTGGCGAATGATCAACCGCGGATAGCGATGGCCGTGCTGAAGCGTCTGCGCCGAAAGCAATGAAGCGAGCGTGAGTACGAGTGCTGCAATTGTTCGCATGGAAACGGATAGTAGCACAAGTAGGACTGGTGTCCGATCATGCCCTAATTTGCGTTGTGTTGTTGTCAGAACCATTCGCGGTAGCGAATGGGTTCGCTAGCGTCGGCCGCGCAGACGACTCCCGTCGAACGCGGAATAATCCGAATTTGCGTTGATTGGAACCGTCGGTGTCGGAAGGGCCAGCGAGCCCATTCGCTACCGCGAATGGTTCTGACAACGGCAACACAACCATGGCGCAAATTAGGACCTCTTACGGAACTTGAATCGCATTGAGCGATCCGGCGACTTTGCCGTCGGCGTCGAGCGCCACCGTGCTGAGGCGATATTGTCCGGCGGGGACTTCCAACACCAGCGACGCATTCACGCCCTGCTGCTTCATCGATTCAAACTTGCCGTCCGTCAGCGCGAATTCCATTGAGCCTTCCTTGCCCGCGACAAAATTCCCGCTCGGGTCGAGCACCGCCGCCACAAACGTCAGCTTTTGCGTGTGGCGATTGTTGCGTGCGCCGAACTGGAGACCCTTGAGATCGACGTGAAGCGTCACCGGCACCGCGATTTTGCCGTTGGCGAGCTTGGTCGATTGTCCTAAGCTCGGCTTCAGCGGAAAATCCGCCGCCGGTTTCGTGGAAAGCACTTGCGCATCGAGTCGCGCTCGCATCGCGGGGTCCTCGCCGGGCGCCGCCGCTTCTTTCGACGGGTAGTAGCCGAGACGCGCTTCCAAATGACTCGCGCCCATTTGGTTTGACCCCGGCGTCTTCAGCGCGACTTCGATGCGGCGGAATTTCTCGCCCTCGCCTTGATGCATCGCGAGCAAGTAAGTGACCGCGGGAATGTCGCCGAACTCGCGGTAGCCGCGAGAGAATTGGTCGCCGTCACGGTGGAAAAACAGTCCTCCGGTGTCGGCGGCAAACACGGCCATTGCTTGCTCGGTGCCTAGGCGGCTCACCGTAAACGTATACGTCGAGGGCGGCAGCTCGTAAACCGGTTCCGCCAGCGAAGCAGGCGATTCCTTCAGCGCGCTCTTGGTGTCGATCACGTTGATTACCACGTTGGCCGCGGCCGTTTGCGAAATGACGGCGTCTTGTTCTTTTTCCGGCATGCCCATGAAGCCGGGCGAGAGAATCACGATGGCGCGTCCGCCGCGCATCTTGGCGAGATCCTTATCGTACGCGGAGATCAAGTCGAGGAAATGTCGGGAAATGAATTCGCCGCTCCACGCGAGGTCGATGCCGGTGGACGATTGGCCGGCCGGCGCGGGCGGATCGTACGTGGATCGCTCTTTACCGGGGATTTGTCCCGGCTGCACGCGTGTGGGTGGCGCCAGTAGCGGCGTGGCGTGCTGCTGGATTCGCTCGATCGCTCCGACCAGGGCGTCCTTGTCGCCGATGAAATCGGTGACGCGTCCGGAAAACGTTGTGGCGATCGATACAAGATCGTCCGCCGCGATGCCGTCTCTCACAAATCGCACCGCGACGGACTTCGCGCGCAGCAGTTGTCCCGTCGACGAACCGTAATCGTCAAAGCAAAGCGCGATGTATTTGTGGCCGGCCGCGCCAAACGCGTTGACGGCTTCGATGGGAATTTCTTTGCCCTGATCCGAAAGTTGGAAATCCACAGACTTCAAGCCGGAAACGGCGCGTCCATGTGCATCACGCACTGCAACGGCGACGGGAAGAAAAAGCTCGCCGGCGGCCAATCCGCTGGGCGCGCTCGGCGCGTATGCGCGACTTGCCACGCGGACTTCTGGTTCCTCCGGCGGACGCTGCGCCGACGCGCAAAGGGCGATCACGGTGACGATGGCTGAGAATCCACGAGACATAAGGCTATCGAAACGGATGGTAGCACAACGGCCAAACACCCGGCCTGCGCTAATGTACGTGCTCGTCTAACTGCGGCGTTTGCGGAAAATCAAAGGTCGCGCCGGCCAGGTGCGCGCCTATGTATCCGATCCGGGGATTGTGCGGATCGAGCTTGAAAAACACGGTGCCGTCGATCACGTCGCCGGGCTTGAGCGTTTGATCCGGTAGGATGATCGCCGAGGCGGTGGCCAGCGCGCGCATTTTTCCTCCGCCGCCCATGTTGGAAAGCACCGCGTGTTTGCGTGCCTCGTAATAACCCACGGTTTTCTGGTTCGCGAAACCGAAGAGCATCGTCTCGTAGGCGTTCACGAGTTCTCCCATCGCCTTGGAGTTCGAGCGCTGCTGGATTTCGTCGAGCACGCTATCTTCCAGCGATCCGTTGATCATCGCCGTGCCCGGATCCTGACGGATCTCGAAAAACTGCGGCGCGACATGCACAGGTTTCTTCGATCCGTTGCTGATCCACACTTGGATCGTGGAATACTCCAGGATCGTGCGATTCAATGGCGCCACCATCACCGTGACGCCTTGCTTCGCGAGCATCGAGTACGACAGGCCGCGATACGGCATTTCGACGCTGTGTTGTTGCACCTGCGGTTCCGGGTCTTGCTCGGGCGCTGCTTGTTTCGGTTGCGGCGCGGCGGGCGGCGAATCCGGTGCGGTTGGTTTCGGTTCGGGCGCGGCCTTCGGTTTTTGCGGGGGAACGACCGGCGCGGGCGGAAGAGTTTGTTGAAAACCTGACGCCAGAAACATCGCGAGGGCGAGAACAAGTCTTCCAACCACCATGGCGTGAATATATCATGGCGCTATGTCCGCTTATTTTCATTACCGCTCATTGGAGGAATTGCAAAGTGACGCCGCCCAGCGCGGGCTGCGCATCCCCTTGGAAAGCGATCGCGCGAAAGTTCAAGCGACGCTATCGTCACCCGTGCAAGTTGGCGGCGTGCGCGTGGGCAATCGGCTGGCGATTCATCCGATGGAAGGATGCGACGGCGAACTCGGCGGGTCGCCGGGAGAGCTGACCAAGCGCCGTTACCGGCGTTTCGCTACCAGCGGGGCGAAATTGATTTGGTTCGAGGCGACGGCGGTGGTGGAAGAAGGGCGCGCGAATCCGCGCCAGCTCTGGCTGCACGATGCGAATGAGCGCGACTTCGCAAAGATGCTCGAGACCACGCGCCGCCTGCATCGCGAGACGTTTGGAAACGCAGACGACCTGCTCGACGTGCTGCAACTGACGCACTCGGGCCGCTACAGCTATCCGCAGTCGCTGGTGGCGTACAGCAATCCCCCGATCGACAAGCCGAATATGCGAGTGCTCGCCGACGACTACTTGGAACGTCTCGAAGACGCCTACGCCGCTGCGGCCGTTCGCGCGCGACGCTGCGGGTTTCGGGGAATCGATTTGAAGATCACTCACGGTTATCTTGGCAACGAGTTGCTGGGTGCGCGTACGCGGCCGGGAAAATACGGCGGCACGTTTGAGAATCGCACGCGGTTCGCGCGAAACATCCTGGGAAAGATCCGCGCCGCCGCCGGAAAAGACTTGATGCTGGCGGTCCGCCTCGCCGCGCACGACGGCATTCCCTACAAAATCGATCCGCAGACCAAGCGCGGCGTTCCCGTGAAGGTTGACATTCCATACCCGCACGGCGTCGGGAACAGTCCGCAAAGCCCGGAAGAAGCGGATCTCACCGAGACGAAAGCGTTCATCAAGCTGTTGCGCGAATGCGGCGTGGAATTGTTGAACGTGTCGTTGGGAGTGCCGTATTACAATCCGCACGTTGGACGGCCGTTCGACAAACCCGACGACGGCAACTACGAAACGCCCGAACATCCGATGATCGGCGTGGCGCGGCACTTCCGCATCGCCGCCGAATTACAGCACGCGTTTCCGGAGTTACCGATGATCGGCAGCGGCTATAGCTGGCTGCAAAAGTACTTGGTGAACGCGGGAGCGGCGAATATCGCAGCGGGCGACACCACGTTTCTCGGGTACGGGCGCGCCGCGCTGCCGTATCCCGACTTGGCGCGCGACGTTTTGGATCGCGGCGAGCTCGATGAACGCCGCGTCTGCAAGACCCTGACGTTTTGCACGTTCCTGATGCGCAATCGCAAGCATCCGCTGGGACAATTTCCAACCGGTTGTCCCCCGTTCGACAAGGAAGTCTACGGGCCGATCATGCGGGACGCGAAACACGCCGCCCAGCTTACTTCTTCCAAAGCGTGACCGTTTTCCGGTCGCCCTTTGCGGACGAAAAATCTTTCGGCCGCGGCTTGCCGGCTTCGGCGAACGACGTCTTCAGGACGCCGCCCGAAAACTCATAAAGCCCAAGCTGACGTTTGCCTTTGCCCGCCCCGTGTGTCAAGGCGTAGTCCATGGTGTGCGCCGCGCGATCGATGGAATAGAACGCGCGCAGGATTGTTTGCGGTCCCATAGCGATGGTCAACTCGTTTCCGCTCGCCACGCGCTTGCCCATTTTGCAGTACTGCTCTTCCAGCGGATTCCCATTGAACGACATGCTTACCATTTGCCATTCGCCGGCGAGCTCCGGGATGGGATCGGTGGGAAAATCCCGCGGCGGAACGGACCCTTTTTCCGCGGACTTGGTCTCGGCCGGCGCCGCACGTTTGGCGCTCTTGGCCGGGCCGCGTTCCAGCGTTTGGAGCGCCAGCGCGCCGCCACCGGTTGTGGAAAACTTCTTGGGCCGCGCGTCTTCCGACATGCGCAGGCACATTCGCCAGGAGTCTCTTCCCGTAAATTCGAAAATTCCGCGATTCGTCGTGCCTGCCGGCGGACCTTCGGTGAAAACCATATCGATGGTCGCCGGCTTCTTGGACTCATCGACCACCAGCTTTCCGGCAAACGCGAATCCCATGCCGGAGGTTTCGAAGCGATCGCCTTTCACGGTGAGCGAGCCCACGGCCATCATTGTTTGGCCGTCGACTTCGAGCGCCGTGACGTTCCATGTTCCTTGAAACCGCGAGAGTGAGGTTTTCATTGTGAGAAAGTGTCGGCCAGCGTGCGCAATGCGGGTGTCACACGCAGATCCTGCTTCAAGTTGGCGCTGCGCTCGATCTTCACGGGCATGGCGTGCTTCTCCACCATGCGGAACACGTCGGGATCGAGCAATTGTCCGGGATCTTCACCGGGCCACGCGACGATCAAGTAATCGCCGGGCGTGATGCCCGTCATTTTGAACGTGCCATTCGGCGCGGAGGTGGCCGAGCGGAAATAGTTTGGCAGCAAGCGCTTCTTGGCGTCGGCGCTGATCAGCGCGACGCGGATTTTTCCGAGCGGCTTGGTATCGCCTTCCGCTTCGCCGTCGAAAACCTTGCCGGAAAACGAGGCGGTGTGCGCGTCCACCGTGATCGCCAGCGCCACGTCGCCGCTTTCCGGGATTTCGACGAGCCGATCGGTCAAATCGTCCGTGCCGTGTTTCACGGAACTGATGAAGATCCGCGGGGGATCGGCGCCGGGAGCAACTGAGGCGTAGTAAACGTTCACCTCATACAGGCCCGGCTGGACGCGCTGCACCTTGAACGTTCCATCGTCGTCCGTTCGCCCACCGAAGCTGCCGGAGATCGTGCCATCGGCCTGTCGCGCCATCAAGTTGACTTGAAGATTCTTCGCGGTGACATCACCGTCGACGGCTATTTTCCCCGTAACCGTCGCGCCGGCAGTGACGGTCAGCGTGAGGTTCGACGCGTTGCTCGGGTTGACCTCGACGATCCGCATCATGTTCATATTCGGCGGTCTGCGCGGAGCGTCGGGCGACGCACCCGGCGGCATCGCCCCGCGATTCGGTATGTTGACGTTGACGCGATATAAACCCTCCATCATGTCTTGGAGCGTGAACGAGCCGTCGGCTCGCGTTTGCGTGTTGCCTTGGGTGCCGATGCCCGAGCTGTTCAGGAGATTGAAGTTCACATTGGCGTTCGCGGCCGGCTGATTGTCCTCACCGTTGATCACGTGGCCCTTCAGGGTCATCACGATCGCGTCGCTCAGCGTGAAGTTGACGCCCCCAGCTTCCTCGCCGGCCTTCACCGTGATCGAGCGCGCGTCTTCAAAGCGCGTCGTGCCGGGGAAGAACTGCGTCGCCAGCGGAACCGAGTTTTGCCACGTGTTGGACCATTTGCCGGCTTGCAGATAATAGCGTCCCGGTGGCAGATCGAACATGCGGTATTCGCCGCGATCGTTGGTTTGCGCGTTGTTGCGGTTTTGCGTTTGCGGACGGCCCTCGCGATACACCTTCACGATGGCGCGCACTTGCGCATCCACAACGGGGTCGCCGTTGGAGTCGGTGATCCGGCCGCTGATCACCGCGGCGCGCGTCAACTTCACGTCGACTCCGGAGCGTACTTCGCCGGCGGCCAGTTTGATTTCCGAGGAATCCTCCTCGGCGTCGCGGTAGGCGTTGTTCACGAAGCCGGGCTTCGCGACATTGACGGAAAACGTTCCCGGCGCTAGATTGCGAAATTCGAACTGACCGCGCGAGTCGGTGGCAATGGTGACGTGGTCGCGATCTTGGTTTGCGCGGCGCAACTGGACCGAAGCGTAGCTGAGCGGCGCGCCCTCGGTGCTGGTGACTTTTCCGCGAATCGCGGCCGTGTTGAGCGCCGCGGTCGAGCGCGAAGCCGGCGGCGATTGCAAAGCGAGTGCGAGAATCAGCGAGAGAATCATGGCGTTGGTTAAGGCTCGGGTACCAGCGTACGAATGAGATCGGGCAATTCGGAACTCAACCGCAGATCGACGCTGGCCGTGGCATCCGGCGACACCGAGATGCTGGTCGCATATTTCTCCGCGATGGCGGCCACGTCGGGATCGAACAGCGCGCCGCGATCGTCAGTGGGCCAAACCAAAATCAAATAGTCGCCGGGAATGACCCCGGCGATTGTGAACAGCCCCTGAGCGTCGGAGCGGCTGCGGTTGGTGTACCGCGCGATCGAGCGCTTCTTGGGATCGCGCGCGATCATCGCGACGGTGGCATTGGCCAGCGGATTGCCGCTCGGATCGGTGGTGTGGCCCGTGACGAGTCCCGTGTGAAAGTCGAGCGTCACGGTCACCTCGAGCGTGGCTGCCTGCTCGGGCACGATCACGCCCGTATCGGTGACGTCCTGATTGTTCACGGTGATCGTCCGCACGTAGAACGGTTTCGGCATCGTCGCCGGCGCCACGGTCGGCGGGTTGTTCGGCTGCATCATAATGAGGCCGCGAGAATTTACGTTCAACTCGACATGCCCCGCGTTCAGATCCTTGACTTCAAACGTGCCATCGGCTTGTGTGGTGAAGCCTCGCGAGTAATTCGGATTGCCGTTGCCGTCGCGGCTCGTCATTTGCACTTGCAGCGATGGCGGCAGATCGCCGCCGTCGGCGATCACGCGGCCCGTCATCGTCGAGCCCGGGCCGACGTGAAAGACGGCGTTGTCGATGTCGTGATCGGAAACGTCGAGGGAGCGAATCACGTTGCGGTTCGTCGGGCTGCCGGGTTCCATATCGCGCACGTTGATGAAGACCCGATAGCGTCCCGGCGCGACCTCACTGAGCCGAAATGTACCGTCGTTTTTCGTGTTCGCAAACGCCGAGGATCCGCCCGCCGAATAATCCTCGGGTTGAAGATTGATGTTCGCCGCGACGGCCGTTCCCGTGGTGTCGTCGACCACCGTGCCGGCGACGGAGTAGACTGTTGTTTCATGCAAGGTAATCTTGATGCCCGCCGATTCCTCGCCGCCGGTGATCTTGATGCTTTGCGCGTCGGCCAAGCGCTTGGCATTCGGAAACAAAGTAGGGGCGTAGTGCGGCGCGATCGCGCCGCCCATGTAGCTGGCCTGAAGGTAATAGCGTCCCGCCGGAATATCGTGCAAACGGAACTGACCGCGATCGTCGGTCTGGGCCTGCGCGCGTTGTTGCCACGTCATTTGCGCGCCGTTGTAGGCGCGCGCCATGGCGAAAACATGCGCGTGCGGCACGGGCTCCTCGCGATCGTCGAGCACGGTGCCGGAAATCACCGCGGCGCGCGCCAGGGAGAAGTTGATGTCCTTGGCCTCCTCGGCTTCGGCGAGTTGCAGCGGAGCAAAATTGTTGCCGCGCGAAAAATTTCGCGTCACGAATCCTGCCTTGGACGCGGTACCGCTATAGTTGCCGGGATCGACGTTGCGGATTTCGTACGTTCCGTTGGCATCGGCCGACGCCGAAAACGTGGTGCTGGCGGCGGCGTTCAATCGCAGCGTGACGCGCGCGAATCGCACCGGCTCACCAGTGTCGGCGGCGACCACGCGTCCGCGAACCGTGGCCGGCTTGAGATCCGCTTGCTGAGGCGCGTTCGGATTGGGACGCGCCGGTTGTTGATAGGGTCGAACCTGCACCTGTTGCGCCAGCGCGAGCCAGAGCCCCAGTAGGAAAAACATACTCCTCCAAAATCTCCAAACCCGGCCTTGCAAAATATCGTACAGACCCCGTTCGGGACAAGGTACAACAAAAACGCCTCCGAGGGAAGAGGTCCCCCGCTTACTGCGCGAACGTATCGGCCAGCGTGCGCAGCGCGCGCGTGAGCCGTAAATCCTGCGTGACCTTTCCGCCGTGCTCCACCGTCACCGGCGTAGCGAGACTCTCGACCATCGGGAAAACGTCGGGATCGAGCACTTGCCCCGAGTCCTCGGCGGGCCAGGGAATCAGCAGGTATTTGCCGGGCGCGATGCCGGACAATTCGAAGCTGCCATCGCGCTTGGTCGTCGCCGCATGAAAGTAGCGATAGATCGCGCGTTTCTTGGCGTCGGCGCTGACCAGCGCGATTGGAACGCGCGGCAACGCCTTGGCCTTGCCTTCGGCCTCGCCGTCGAAAACCTTTCCGCTCACTGTCGCCGGGCTCGCGTCGACGGTTACGGTCAACACCAACGCGTCGGTGTCGCCGATTTCTACGGCCGAATCGGTTACGTCGCGGGCGCTCGACGGCGACGACGCGTATGCGAGCACCGCGGAGGTCATCACGACATCTCCGACATTTTCACCGAGCACGCCGACGGCGATCTCATACGTGCCGGGCTCTACGCCGGCCATTTCGAATGCGCCTTTCGGGTCGACCGCACCGGAGGTGGTACGCAGCGCGCTGCCGTCGCTCAAGCGTTGCGTCATCAGCACCATCATGTTTGGTAGTGCCGCGCCGGCGACACTTTGTACTTTCCCGGTGATCGTGCTCCCCGCGCCGATGCGAATCACCAGATCGCTGGTATTCCCGGAAATCTCCACGGTGCGCGTGGAGTTGACCGGTGCGCGCGCGCGATCGGCGTAACCGGCGCTAACGTTTATGCGATACGATCCCGCCGGGATATTGCGCAGGCGAAACGCGCCGTCCGGTTGCGCGCGATCGTTGTACATCATTCCACCGCCGAACGCCGGCATCAGGTTCAAGTACGCATTGACCATGGGTTCGCCTGTGCGCGCGTCGATGACGCGGCCCGCCACGTCGTAAAGCGCCGCGTCTTGCAGCGTGACGTTTGCGCCGTCGCGCTCTTCGCCCGCTCGCAGCGTGATGG
Organism: Terriglobia bacterium; assembly: GCA_021325275.1. GTDB lineage: Bacteria > Acidobacteriota > Terriglobia > JAJPHL01 > JAJPHL01 > JAJPHL01. Next base: position 53,931 of record JAJPHL010000063.1, read on the forward strand.
GCGCCGCATCTTGCTGCCGTCGCGCCGCCGGAAAAAACGTCGGCGACACCGGAAGACCGGCTCCGCCCGGCGTTAGGTTCTTCGTCACCTTCACGTAGTAGCGTCCCGCCGGAAGATTGAACAAGCGGTAGTCGCCGCGATCGTCGGTGAAGCCGCTCGACGGCGTGGCGTACTGGGCGTGTCCGCCGGAATAGATTTTCCGGAGCAGGGAAACCGTTGCTCCGTTCACGGGCTCGCCCATCGTGTCGGTGATCGTCCCAGCAATCACCGCGCCGCGGGCGAGGCGCAATGAGACTTCTTTGGTGTCGGCGGGAGCCAACCTGAGAGGCGCGGTATCGTCGTCGGGATCTTTGTATCCGGCGGTCACAAATCCTGTTTTTCCCGCGCGCAGCATGTAGTTTCCGGGCTCAACGCCCGAGATTTCAAATGCTCCCGCGGAATCGGTGTAAGCGCGCCGCAAAGTCTGATCGGAAGCACGGTGCAACTCGACCGCCGCGTAGGAAATCGGCGTATTCGTGTCGTCGGCCACGATTTTTCCGCGTACCAGCGCCGGGGCGGGCGCGGGTTTGGCGCGGGCGGCAGACGTTTGCAAGAGAAGCGCGATGAACAGTGCGATCATTCTTGCCCTAAACCGTGAACAATGTTCAGCACATCGGAATTCAAATACAAATCCTGTTGGACGCTCCCCGCCGCCGGCACCGACACGCGTGTGAAGTACGGGTTGAGCGACTCCACGACATCGGGATCGAACAGCGCTCCCGGATCGCCGCCCGGCCACACCAGCATCAGGTAATCGCCGGGAATCACGCCCTCCACGCGGAACATTCCCTTGGGGTCCGACTGCGCGCGCTCGAAATAGCGCAGCGAGTTGCGCCTCTTCGGGTCGGCCGAAATCAACGCGACGCTGGTATGCTTCAGCGGATTGTTATCGCTGTCAAGCGCCGTTCCGGTGATGGTTCCGGCGCGCGCGTCCAGGGTGATGCTCAACTCGATTGACGGCGTTTGTTCGGCGACGGTCAGCCCCGTGTCAATGACATCTTGGCTGCCCGCCGTCACGCTGCTGGTGAAAAAAAACGTTTGGCCCCACGCCGGACGCCGGAAGTCGCCGGGAAACGCGGTGACCTCGTACGTGCCCGGCTGCACATTGACCATCTCGAACGATCCGTCTTGTTGCGTCATCACCATCAGCGAGCCGCCGGTGCCGGTGCCTGTCGCCGGCGATCGCGGTTGCAATTGCACTTTCACGCCCGGCGGGAAATCCGCACCCGCGGCCACCACTCTCCCGCGAATCGTGGTGCCGGGTCCCACGATGATCGAGAGATCTTCCAGATCCCGATCGCCTACTTGAATCGTGCGACTGCTGTTGACGACGGTGCGCGTCGCTCCGAGATCGCGCAGCATGGCGTTCAATCGATAGACGCCGGCCGGCACTTCAGAGAGCCGAAACGTTCCGTCGGCGGCGGCCGTGGCGGTCGCGGTGGGTCCCGTGAACACGTCGTCGGGAGCGAGGTAGATCATCGCGCCGGGCGATCCCTGGCCGGTGAGCACGTCGACCACGCGGCCGCTGACGCGGTGCACGATGCTTTCGTGCATTTGCAGCTTGATGCCGGGCGCCTCGTCACCGCCCGCGAGCTTGATGGCTTGCGCATCGGCGACACGCGACGCGCTGGGATAGAACACCGGCGCGTAGAGCGGCGCAGGGTCGCCGGTGACATGGCGCGCCGCGCGCACGTAGTAGCGTCCCGCGCCGAGATCGTGGATGCGGAAGCGTCCGCGGTCGTCGGTGAGCGTTGCGACACCTCGGGCTTGCAATTGCAGGTATCCGGAGGAATAGTCCTTCAACACGGCTTGCACCATCACGCCGGCAATCGGCTCGTTGTGGTCGTCGATCACGCTTCCGGTGATCACGGCGGCGCGGGGTAGCACGAAGTCGGCGTCGTTCACTTCTTGACCGTCGGCGATGGTAAACATGCCGCGCCGCAAAGTGCCGCCGAGGTATCCCGATTTGTTGGCGGTCGCGGTGTAGCTGCCGGGATCGACGTTGCGGATTTCGAATTGTCCGTTGGCGTCGGTGGCCGCGGTGTACGGCGTGGAGGCCGCGCCGTTGGCGCGCAATCCCACTTGCGCGCGAGCGACCGGCAGTCCCGTGTCGGCGGCGACAACTTTTCCGCGAACGATGGCGGGACGGGAAGCGCTGGAATTGCTGGGAGCGGCGGCAGGCGGAACGGATTGAAGTCCGCCAATCTGGAATGCGGCGAGCGCCGCCACAAGGTAAGCAAAGTGCAAGTGGACTGCTCCGATCGAATGCTGGCCTGTAAATACTAGCTTACACGATTTAGCGTGCGGCGGCTGGCCCTGGCGGTAGTGGCTTAATTTGAATCCCGATCACGGGACTTGCGGAAATCGAACCCTTGCGAGTGGGTATGCTTTGTATCAGGGCACGGCTTCAGCCGTGCCGCCAGCAGGCCCTTGTTCCCGGGGCTTTAGCCCCCGCGGCTTTCCATTTGGCAAGATTGTGGATCAGCCGTTGTTTGGCAGGGGCTAAAGCCCACTATTTCCAGACGTCTGAGTCGGCACGGCTGAAACCGTGCCCTGATACAAAAAAGAGATACAAAGCGGTTGCGCAGCCGATTGGCTCACAGTTCGACAGCGCTCGAATTCAAATTGAGCCACGACCGCCCTCGCAAGGTGAAAGCGGTGGCCAGCCTCCGCGCTCCAAAAAATCAGGCCGCTTCAACCAACGTGCGCGAACTCTTGTGTTCTTGGAAGATGTCGGGATGCAGTTTCTTGCTGAGATAAACCTTCGACTCGTCGTTGTCGAACGAGTTGCGCTCGTACTTCACCACTTGGAAACGCAAGCTGTCGAGCGTGCCGCGCATGTCGTAAAACTTGTTTTTGGTCTTGATGACCATTTCGTCGAACCCTTGCTTCACGGCCCAAACTTCCTGCTCTTCGTTGAGCGCGCGGAAATGTCCTTGGCCGCGCCAATCGCGGCGCGTTCCGCCGATCCAGCTATAAAGGATGCGCCGTCCCGCAAACGCGACGCTACCGTGCAAACGCCCGACGAGATCGGCGAGTTTGGGATCTTCTTCATTCGAGAAAATCTCGTGCGCCACTTTGAATGACACGGGCACGCGCACGCTTTCGCCGGGAATCGGCGCGAGGCACATCAAAATCAGGTGTGGACGGCCGGTCAAGCGCGTCATGATCTCCTCGGCGGTCTTGCGCCGGGGAAATTCGCCGAAAAACTCCTCGATGTACTGGATCTCCAGCGCGCCTTGCTCCAACGGATATTGATTGATCAGGTATTCCATTTGTCGCCCGCTTATAAGCGCTGGAGTTGAAAGCCGCCGCTGATATCGATCGTCGCGCCGGCGGAATAGTCGAGTCTTCCCTCGGCGATGGCGCGCACCGCGAGGCCGCAATCCTTCGGCGTGCCCCAACGATTTTGCGGGATCATGCCTTCACTCAATCTCTGATTATAGTAGGCGCGCGCCGGCGCCACCATGTCGGTGTCGATGATTCCGGGACGCAGTTCGTACACCAGCACGCCTTCGCTCGCCAGTTTTCCGGCGTAGAGTTGCGCGGTCATCGAGAGCGCCGCCTTGGCCACGAAATACTCCGCGCGCATGTTCGACACCGCAAACGCCGAGACCGACGAGATGAAAACGATGCGTCCCAACGGAATCACGCCGGCCTTTTTCAAATCGAGCATCCACTTCGCCGCCGCCTGCGTGAGGAAGTAGGGACCTTTTACATTGATGGCGATCTGGCGGTCGAAGCTGGCTTCGTTGGATTCGAGAATGTCCACGCGAACTTCCGGCGCCACGCCGGCGTTGTTCACGAGCAAATCGAGGCGCCCGAATTTCTCATAGCAGCACGCGAGCATCGCCGCGCGACCCGCCGCGCTGCTGACGTCGGCGGCGACAACTTCGCACACGCCGCCGCCTCTGTGAATCTCCGCGCGCAGGGACTCGGCGGAGGCCGCGTCCTGCCGATAGTTCGCAACAATCGCGTACCCGGCCGCCGCCGTTTCGAGCGCGATTCCGCGTCCGATGCCGCGGCCCCCGCCGGTGATGAGCGCCACTGGGTGCATGAGGCAATAACTTATCACACCGGAAAAAACCATACCGCAGATAAACGCAGATGAACGCCGATAAGACCGACGCCCTATCTGCGTTCATCTGCGTTCATCCGCGGTTGCTTTGGCCTTTTCCGATCAGAAGGTCAATCGCAACCCCAACTGCGCCACGCGCATGGCTCCCGCGGTGGTGATCTTCCCGAAGTTCGCCGAACTCTCCGTGGCCGTGGGAGCGCTGAGGTTCACGAAGTTGAACGCGTTAGTCATTTCACCGCGCGCCTGGATCGTGAACCGCTCGAAGAAACGGAAGTCACGAAAGATGGCCATGTCCACGTTGCGGCCGCCCGGGGCGGAGAGATAGTTGTGCCCGAAGTTTCCGTCCGGTCCCGTGAACTTGTTGGTGAAGGCCGCCGTGTTGAACCACGCGTTGGCCACGTCCGCGCGCGAGCGGTGCGGATCGAGGAACGGATTGCCGATCAACTGCGGACGATCGGTGGTGTTGCCGTCGGCGTTGGTATCCGCGCCCGTGGTGATGTTGAACGGAAGTCCGCTGCGCAACGTCACGATCGACGAAACGGTCCAGCCGTTGAGCGTTTGCTTCAGAAACGCGTTCGAGCCGTGAAAATAGTTCGGCGTCCAAATGATCGACCACGTGGAAACGTGACGCCGGTCGTAGTCGCTGCGTCCGCGATCGAGCCTGAGATTGTTCATGTCCTCGGCCGAACCGTTGGTGGTGTTGTTGTCGAGCTCCACGTCTTCCAGGCTCTTACTCCAAGTGTAGAAACCCTTCACCGTGATCCCGCGGCTCAGACGTTTTTCCACCGTGATTTGCATCGCGTTGTACTCGGCTTGCTCCATCGACTGGATCATCAGGATCGCGCCGAGCGTTCCCGGCAGAATCGGACGGCGGCTCGGCAAGTTGGTCGTGGTCGCCGTGGGGCTCCACACCGGATAATTCAAATCCTGCGCGAACGGCAGGCGATGCGCCAGCGATCCCACGTATGAAGCGGTGACGCTCAAGTTTTTGGCGATTTCCCGTTGGATCGAGAAATTCAACTGATACGTGTACGGCCAAGTGAAATTCTGCAGCACGCCATAGGGAGAGCTGGGAAGAATGAACTTGGGATTCGTTGGATTGAACGAATACGGAAACGGATCGCCGCCAGGGAGCGCACCGTAAGGATTGGTGAGCGACTGCACCGTAGTGAACTGCTGGCGCACCGCGAACGGTTGATTGTTCGACGTGGTGTTCCACTCGTTGCCGGAAATGCTGCCGTAGAAAATGCCGGCGGCCGCGCGTACCGACGTCTTCCCGTCGCCGAATGGATCCCATGCCATGCCGAGGCGTGGACCGAGCTGATGATAGTCGGTGTGCGCGATGCCGCGCCCCACGCCGGGATCGCCGGGGAACAATTCGCCGGGAAGCGCCTTTGGCACCACGGTGGATTGCGCGCCCAATTGATACGTCAGCTTGCGATCATGCGGATCGACGAGCGGCAATTGCACGTCCCAACGCAAGCCGGCGGTGATGGTCAATCGCGGCGTGACGCGAAAATCGTCTTGCACGAAGAATCCGTAATACCAGCCGTCGTCGACGGCGGTGATCGGCGTGTCTTGGTTCATCGTGGTCGGCAGGCCGAGCAGGAAATTCGCCCACGCATTGGTTGTGGCGGTCGAGGTTGAGGAAAACGCGAAAACTCCATAGTTGTTCAGCAGCGTGTCCTGCACGTACTTTTGCAAGTACGTGCTTCCGCCGATCTTGATGGTGTGGCGTCCGCGCGACATGCTCAGCGTGTCGCGAAGTTCGTAGTAGTTGCTGCCGGCGGTCGGTCCAGCGATCGCTTCGGTCAGCGTGGAATAACCGCTGATGGAAATTTGCGGCAGGGAAGGCGTGCCTTGGACCGTAAACGACGATCCAAACGCCGAGAGCGGCGTCCCCGGCAGATTCAAGCGTCCACCGAACGCGCGCGTCAAGTTGAAGTGCAGTTCGTTGATCGTTGTGGGTGTGATCGTCCAGGTGTCGCCGATGTTGGCGTCGTGCTGGCGCCACGTGAATTGTTGGATCGACCACGGCGTGCTGGCCCCCGGCTGAGTGAGATCGTTGCCGTTGGTTTGGTAATAGCTGGCGGAAATCGTGTGCCGGCTGTTGTAAAGGTAATCTCCCTTGGCCAGGAATTCGTCGCCGTTTTGCGGATTGGCGACACTGCCTTGAAAGATGTTGTTGGGTGCGTTGGGCAACGGAAATCCCAAACCGGTTGTGGCGTAGCCGTTGATGATATTTACGGCCGTCTTATCGAAACGCGCCGACGGAATCGTGTTATTTGGAAACGCCAACTTCGTGATGGGGTCTTTCGGTTGCGCCGAGGCCGCATCTCCGGAGAAATTGCCGGCTTGTTCCTGCGCCGTCGGTTGCAGACCGTTGATGTTTTGCGGCTGAATCCAGCGATTGCCGGCGTAGCTGCCGAAGTAGAAGAGTTTGTCTTTCTTCAGCGGGCCGCCGATCGTGGCGCCGAATTCGTTGCGATGCAGCGGCGGCTTGGTGAAGACGCCCCAAGGATCCGCGGCCATCTTGTCGTTGCGAAGGAATTCAAAAAGCGATCCATGGAGCTGATTGCCGCCGGACTTCGTGGCGACGATCACCACGCCGCCCGCGAAGTGTCCATACTCCGCGCTGTAGCTGTTGGTGAGCAGCTTGAACTCTTGCACCGCGTCGGGATTGGGCATGATCGCGCCGGTATTCCGCAAGCCGTCCATGTTGGTGCCGCCGTCCAGGTAGTAATTCACCGATCCCGCGCCGCCGTCGACGCCGCCGTTGATGTTGATGTTCTGCTGCGGATAACCGAGCGTGAAACTGGTCTGATTGTTGTCGACGCCCGGCGTCAACGTCACCAAGTTGTAGACGTTGCGGTCCAAGATCGGCAGGTCGATGATCTCTTTGTTTTCGGTAACACGCCCGATCGCCGCGTTTTCGGTGTTCACCAGCGGCACGCCGGCCTCCACCGTCACTTGCTCGGTGACCGCGCCCACTACCAGCGGTGCGTCGATGCGCGCCGCTTGGTCGATGTTCAGCACGATGCCGTTGCGTACGAATTTCTTGAATCCTGGCGCGGTCACCTCGATGCTGTATTCGCCCACCGGCATCAGTTCGAAGACGTATTGTCCTGTGTTATTCGTTTTTGTCTCGCGTTTGGCGCTGGTGGTCGTGTTCGTTAGCGTGACCACCGCACTCGCCACGGCCGCGCCGCTCGCGTCGGTGACCGTTCCGCTGATGTTCGCTGTGTTCTGCGCCGCCAATAACAACGTGGCGGCGAGAATCGCAAAAATTGCTTTTCTCATAACCCACCCTCCTGGATTGTCGCTGTCTCTGAGCCTCACTCACCCTTTGTGACTCTCCAGCCAAAGTAAATCCTCCAGCAGGTAGTAGTCACCGTACAAAACCATTCCGTCGAACGGCCGCGTGGTGCATCCGTGGCGCAGTGCACCGTTCGGCGCCAAATATCGATCCGTTAGCGATTGCACAATTTGCTCGCCCCGTTCGCGATACGTCCGCGCGCGTGCCGCGTCTTTTTCAACCGCGGAGAGCCGCAGCAGGCCGCCTGCCAGAATGGCCGCGGCTGAGGTATCGCGATTGCGGAAGTGCACGCCTTCATCGAGGAAGTCGTACCACGGCACGCCGTCCTCGGGCAGGCGATCGAGCGCAAAGTTCGCGGCCTTTTCCGCCGCGCCGAGAAGGCGCGGTTCATTTGACGCCCGATACGCTTCCGCAAATCCGTACACGGCCCACGCCTGTCCGCGCGACCACGTGCCGTCCGCGGAGAATCCCTGGTGCGAGTGCGTGAAGACGCGCGCGCCCACCGGCGCGTGATTCTCGAAGGTCAGCACCGCCGTCGACGACGTAAACTTCAGCCGGCCGTCGCCGGGATTGTAATGCACCGACTGCATGATCGATCCGTCGTCGCGCATTTGCCATTGCGCGGATTTCAGCGCGTGCGTGCGACCCATCTCGAGCCACTGCGGGTCTTTCGTCTCCGCCGCCGCCCACCACCACACTTGCAGATTCATCAAAGTATCGATGATCGTGTCGTCGCCGTTTTCGCCCCACGACGAGATCATGCCGATCGTGGGATTGTAGAGTTGCTTCAACCTCGCCGCCGCGCGCATCGCACCGTCGTGGTATTTCGTATCGTGCGTGTTCTCCCAGCCGAGCAGGGAAGAGTAAATGTTCAGAAATCCCGTGTCGTGATTCTGCTTTTGCTCCATTCCCAGCAAGCGCGCGTTCCAAAGCTCCGCCCAGCGTTTGTATTTTTCGTCGTGCGTCGCCGCGTAGAGCTTCCACAACTCGCCGGTCCAGAACGATCCGGTCCAAAAGTATCCTTTTTGTTCTTTCCACACACCGGTAGCGGGATCGCCCTCGGTGAAAAATCCCAGACCGTTGTATTTGTCGATCGTCCCAGGCGTCGACTTCGAAATGATCGGCTCCCAGGCTTGTGCCGTGCGATCGACGGACTGCCGCAACAGGGCGATCGCCTCGGCGTGAGTGCGATGCACGGCAGTCAGCGTGTCGGGCGGCGCGGACTCCGGCGCTGCGGCCGTGGAGAGAATGCGCGTGACCGCCGGCGCGGTCATGTGCGCAGCCGCTAACTCGAGCGCATTCAGGAAATCCTGGCGTTGCGGTTTCGCCGTGGGCGTGGACAACGTGCCTTCGCCATCGCGATGAGCGGCGTCCGCCGCGCGCACCACCATCTGCTCGCTGCGTTCTTGATCCCACATGAAAGCGCCGTAGAAATTAGCTTGGCCATGCGGTTGGATGCCGATCAAATAGTTATCGGCATCGGGCGCTTGCGGGGCCGCGAATTCGCTTGGCACGAGCACCGCGACACCGAGATTCTCGTTCGGTAAATCGTCGTGCTGCGCTTTTGTGCCGGCGGCAACAACCTGCGGTCCCCAGGTCACCAGCGAGGCAACGCCGCTGGGGCCGGCGACGGGCTCGAGGTTTTTCTTTCGCGTGATTCCCGTGACAAGCGTCAGTCCCGTCGCGTCAGAAACCCTGATGCGATGGTCAAACCCATGCTCGCCGGCCCAAATCGTGATGCGGCTCGTGAGATCGACGGTGCGTCCCGAAACTTTCCATCCTTTATAGGTGAGCTCGCCAACCGCGCGCACGGGACCGTTCGCCAAAATCTTCCACTCGCGCGAGGCTACGTCCGCCACGCGTACAACCTTGCCCTCTTCGATCGCCGCGATCGCACCGACGCCGATCGATTGGCCTACGTCATAGATGTCGCGGCCCATCGGCGATTCCATGTGGTAGACGTATTCGGGCGCGCTGAATACATCGAGGTAGAGCCCCGGACGGCGCTTACCGTAGAGATCCACGCCGTTGCGTCTGTCGAAGTAGATGCGCCACGCCGTTTCGTCCGATTCCCATCCGAGTCCTTCATAGCGCGTGGAAAACTTCATGTACGCGCGCTGCGGATATGCGGAACGAAGCCGCTGAATCGCCGCTTGATCGCCGTAGGAAATCGTGACGATGCGGGTTTGGCGCGGCTGCAAGGGAATCTGGAAAACCAGTTCGCTGTACTTGCCGTCGCCTCTCAGGTCGTCAGCTTGCGACGGCAACTCCACCGTTTGCATCGTACGCGCGTCGTCTTCCAGCGTGGCGGCGTTGGTGGCGGTGACAATCGCGCTCCCCGCTTTGAAGTCCGGCGCGATTTCTACGAGACCGGCCACGCGAAGCACGACATTTTCCGCGGGGCGCGCGGTGGCCGATGGATTGGTGACCGCAATCTTGATGACCTTGATGCGAGGCGCTGCGTGGAGCGCGCTGCCGAGCGCCACTAACATCGCAAAGTGGAAAAACTTCTTCATTCCTTACCGGCCCGTCTCGATTCCCGAGCCGCTGCCCGCGTATTCCGGCTGTACGTTCACCACACCGAACTGGCGATCGACGCTTTCGCGATGCGCCGCCATCATCCAGAGAAAGTTGATGCGTCCTCCAGGTGCCGAGACGTTCGGGTGATAGCCCTGCGGCATCACCACGCAATCGCCTTCGTGAACCACCGCGGCCAATTCCGGCGCCGCGGGATTGTTGTAGACAAACTGCACGCCCCACGCCGGCTTCGGCATGTCGATATAAAGGTACGCCTCCTCCAACATCTCGGCGTGTTCATGCGGAGGCCACGACGTCCAATTGCCCGGCTCGCTGAACGTGACGCCCGCCAGGATCCGGCCGGCTTCCACGTTCTTGCCGATTAAAATGTTCAGGTCGCGCTGGTTCGACGCGCTGCCGGCTTTGAAATGGAGTCCCGGATCACTGCGCACGGTAGAGAAGGGAACGAACTGCAACGGATAGGATCCGGAAACCGGCGCGGAAACTTCCGCTAGATCGCAACCGCCGTCGGCCGTGACGGAGATTTCGGAATCGCGCGGAATGTAGAGCGAATCGTACGGAACCATCATGAACGTTTGCCCCGCGGCGGAAACCCGGGCGCGTCCCTTCAGGCAAATCAATCCGGTTTCGTGATCGTTATTACGGAACGCGGTGGTGTCGCTTCCATCCAGAATGATACGTCCATAGTGCAGCCAGCGCACCGCCGCACGATCGGGCGCGAGCGACAAACTCCGTCCCTTGGCGCGATCCGTGCCGCGGAGCACACACGTGCTCTCGGAAATAGGAAGAATCGCCGAAGTCATGAGGTATGTCTCCGATCTCGCAATATGAAACACTCAATACCGTATGCCGTTCCAATGTAAATTTCCCTTGGCGCGGTGTCAAGGAGTGTTTTACAATACGGAACGATGACGAAGAGAACAAGAGACGCCCGGAGCAGCGCCAGGGCCGCCGGCGGCGTTCAAGTGCTGCACAAGACACTCGACATCCTGGAGCAACTGAAGGCCGAGCACGGCGGCGCCCGGCTCGCCGACTTGTCTCGCATCGTGGACATGCCCAAGCCCACCGTGCACCGCATTCTCTCGACGCTCGAGGGCCGCGGCTATCTCGATCGCGCGCCCGACGGGGCGTATCGTGTCGCCAAAAAGTTTTATGCCATGCGTCGCGACGAGCCGATCGAACAGCAAGTGCTGCGCGCCGCCGAGCCGCTGATCGAGAAACTGGTCGCGCAGTGCAAGGAAACGGTGAACATGGGCCTCCTCGACGCCGGTGAAGTCGTGGTGATTCACACGCTGGAAAGCCCGCAAGCCGTGCGCATGTCGTCGAAGGTGGGGAACCGCCGCCATCTGCATTCCACCGCGCTCGGCAAAGTGATGCTCGCCGGATTGCCCGATCGCGACGTGCTGCGTTTGATCAAAATGAAGGGTCTGCCGCGCCTAACGTCCACGACGCTGGTGACCAAGCAATCGGTGATGGGAGAAATCCAGCGCGTGCGCGAGCAGGGATTCGCGCTCGATAATCAGGAAAACGAAATCGAAGGGCGTTGCATCGGCGCGCCGATCCTGGGACCGGATCACTCGGTGGTGGCGGCGCTGAGCATCTCGGGTCCCGTGTTTCGCATGGATCTGGCGCGCGCCCATTCGCTGGTCGGCGTCCTGCAAAACACGTGCGCGGCGATTTCACGCGCCATTTCGAGCTGACTACTTCGGGATCGTGAACGTGTAACCCTCGCCGGGCTTCAAGCGAATCGCGGGACCGCGCCATTGCAGCAAGCTCTTCTGCGGCCGAAAATCCTTGTCGAGAAAAAACACTTTGCTGATCTCTTCGATCACGCAGAAGCTCTCGGCCTTGGGCGTCGCCGGCGCGTGACAGCGAAACTCGATCGACGGCACTTCCTTTTTGTCCAGGCGGATCGTCGAGCGCACCCAGCCATCGCGATTGATGCGCATGCGTGGCTCGCCGCGGTCGGATTTCGCGTCGCCCACGTTGAAACTGGCCGCCGCGGTCGCCGATTGGATCTTCGCTTCCACGTAGAGATAGTCGAGCGTATTGCCGAGCTTGGAGATTTTGTCCTCGCGCACGAGTTCGTCGTTCATCAACTTGTACGCCCACGGATTTTGATCGGCCACTTCCTCGCGCGAATGCTGCGACAAATCGAACGGCACGGGCCACAACGCCACGCGCAGCGGTGAATCGCCGGTGTCGGCGAAATTGTTGTTGTCGCTGGCGTCGTAGATCAACGGATGCTCGCCGATTTTCTGCCCGTGAAAAGGCGTCTCCTTGTGATTCACGGCCTGAAATGTCTGGGAGCCGTCGGCGCGCCAGCGATAGTAGTATTCGATATCCAGGGTTCGCCCCCAACGCGCCATCAACGCTTGCGTATCGGTGCCGCCGTCTTCATTCGTGAAGATCACGCTGAATTGCAGCGTGCGGCCTTCCGGCATATCGAGCCACTCGTACCAACTGATGATCGGCAAGTCGGAAAAGCGATGCACGGTGTCGGGACGGAGATAAAGAAACGGCGCGTGCACCAGCGCGGGATCGGTGACCAGATCCACCTTGAACGAGGCGTCGAACGATCCGAAGGTGCTCGATGAATACATTTGATTATTCTCGTAGTCGATGCGATGCTTGCCGGCCTTCAACGGCCCGAGCAGCACTTTGTAATCGTGCGGCGTGGCGCCGAGGAACAACGTGACGTCCTGGTTGTACACGCCGTCGACCTTGAGCGTGAGAATCAAGGCTTCCTGGCCGGTCTTGCCCCAGTCGGTGCCGGGCGCCGCGGCGTGAATCGTGAGTCCGGCCTCGCCGTCGTTCGGCATGATGAAATGAAATGTTTTGGCGGCGGCTGGAGTCGTCAGGATGATCGTCAAGATCGCGGAAAGAAAGACAAAGAATCGTTTCAAGGAACCTCCACTTTACCTAGGCGATGTTATCAGATGATGATGCTGCCTTGTTCCCGCGGCGACGGCGGCGGCCGCAAATTCCCAATCGTACGGGGCGACGGTCGATTCCGAGTAAACGGCCACACGCCCGTTAACCGCGGCGTGGCGCAGGAGTTGCAGGAACTCCGTTCCCGTAGCGAGCGCCGACGGTAAGTTTGTGTTCTCCACGTCGCGATCTGCGACGACGTTCAGGTCGAACATAAAGGACCGCCGGTAGTTTGCGGCGAATCTCCGGTACCGGTCGGGACGTGTCGGCCACAGTTCGTAGGAATCTTCGAGTTGCAGCGTGAACGGAAAGTGTTTTGCAAGCGCCGCAATCGCGGGTGTGTCGACGCCGTGCGTTGTTCGCAGCGCGGGTGTTGCGATGCTGTCGAATGTGGTGATGATGATCTCGATGTTGCCGTGCCGCAGCGTTTCCAGGAGCTCGCGATGCCATGCCGTCACATTTTCCGCGCTTCCGCCCGAGCCTTCGTAGTTCATTTCGGCGATATTCACGCCGTCCCAGTGATACTGGTCAAGCAAACGGCGTGTCCAATCGAACGCCGCACGCCGCGCCTGGGAAATTTCGAAATTCAGCGGATAGCGCCAGCTCGTTTTCTTTGCTCGCCACTCCGGTTGCTCGTCCCAAAACGCTCGCGTCACCATCGGCAGCCCCAGCCATGCATAAACGGCGATGTTACGCGCGTGGCACCGCTCGATCAAGCGCGCGTAATCGAGGTCGTACCACGCGGCCGCGTAGATCGCGGAGATTCCCTCCTCGTGCCATTGCTGCGTGAGGGCATCGAAATCGGTGTTCGGGCGAAATCCCGGATCGAAATACGCTTCGATGTGCTGCCGCGTGGCGTTTGAACGATAGCCTACGGCCCGCTTCAAATATTCCGCAAAATATGGATAGCGTGACGTTCCGAGATCGCTCGTCGTATCGAATTCCGCGGCCAGTGCAAGGTATCGTCCCTTGCCGAGAGTTCCGAAAAACGCCAGTGGTTGATGCGTCGGTTGATCTTGCATCAGAACCTGCGCGCCCGGCGGCAGCGTGAAACGCCCGATGGTTGCGGTGGGGTTCCAACGAAGATAGCGCTCCGGATGCGCGAGTTCAGTGACGTCTTTCACGATGATGGGCGTGTCGCTTGGCGTGCCCCAAAACAGAGACGCGGGAATGACGGCGTCACCGCCATTTTCGATGAACGCGCGAACCTTTGCGGATTCCTTTGGCGAAAGTACCGCGCCCGAAGGAATCACGAGCAGGCCTGGTCCGACACGTCGAGCGACGCGCGTTTCGTATCCCAATAATTCAAGCACGCTCTGAAAAGCGCGTGCTTCCACCGATGCACCGATCACGGTCCATATGACGGCGTGCAAAATCATTGGCGCGCCTGCACGCGATGCTCTCCGGGCGGCAGCAGAAGCGATTCAACGGCCTTCCCATCGACGAGGATGCTGGACGGAAAGCTCGAAAAAGCCGCGATGGCTCGGGCATCGGACCGATAGGTGAAGGAAATTGTCCTTGGATCGTCGTACGTCGCGCTTAATAACTCGCCGGAGAGATGCGTGAGCGTGAACCCCGGCGCGTCACCGGCGCCGACCGTATGTTTGCCGGACGGCACAAGAATCGCGGCGGGCGTGCGCGCGGGCCACGGTTTGCCGTCGAGTTGCGTGCTGTTCGTTTGCACCCACACGCTTCGCGGTGACTCCACACTGTCGCCGCTCAACCGCGCGCTCGCGGCGAGCGCATATGCCACCGTCTCCATGTCGCGCGGCAACACGGACGCTTCAAAGTAAACCAGCACGGGAGAAAACGCCGCCGCCGCGTTGTGAAACAGTTCGAGAAACTCGCCGCCGGTTTGTCTCTTGGTCGGGAAAACATCTTGATAGCGATCAACCACGTTGATGTCGATGCCCGCGGTCTGCGCGCCGTATTTCTCTCCGAGCACGGAATAGCGCTCCGGTCCCAACGACCACATCGACGCGGGATCTTCAACGACCAGCGTGAACGCCGAGGCCGGACGGAGCAGCGTGACATCGACGCCGAGCGCTTCTCTCATCCGCGTCTCGTACAAATTGTCGACTGAAGTAAGGATCGCGTGAAGGTACGGCTTCGTCAAGCGTGCGCGGTGGATTTCGTGGAGCATGAGTTCATCCAAGGACCGCACGCGGCCCACGCGGTAATCGACGAATTTCTTCCAATTCGCCGCATCCTTCAAGTAGTGGTGCGGCGACGACGGATCGAAAAACTCCACCGGATCGATTCCCGATTGCTTGCGGAAATCCGCGCGGACAACATCGTTCATCGGCGTAAAACGCTGCGGGTTCTCCGGCCCTTGCGGCGACTCGTAGTACAACTCGGACAGGTTCACGCCGTCCCAATCGAAATCGCCGAGGAGTTTGTTGAGATCGCGCGCCACTGCTTGAAATGCGTTCGGATCGAGGAGGTTGATCAAGCCGCGCCAGTCGAGATGCGCATCGGCGAGCGCGGCGGTTTTTTCACGCCATTCGGGATGATCCTGCCAGAACTTGTCGCTGACGTGCGGCAGCTCGAGCCACGCGTAGACCAGCACGCCCTCGCGATGACACGCGGCGATGAGCGTGTGCAGGTATTGGTCGCGGTCGGAATTACGATCCCAGAATTGCCACGCGCTGGCGTGCAGCGCCATGACACCGTCGCGACGCCAGCGTTTCGCGAAGTAATCGACATCCACGCCGGTGCGATATCCATAGTCGAAGAAAGCGTGCAGGCGCGACGCGCGAAACGGCGGCGTAACGCCGCACTCGGCGATCAGCGTTTGGATGAAGTAGGGAAATCGCGCATAGCCGGAAAGCGGCGCGGCCAGAAAAAAGACGCGGCCGCGGCCGTGCGGAAAGACCATCGCCAGTGGCGCGCCGGTCCATTTGTCTTTGACGGTGACTTTCGCGCCTGGGGGCACCGATGGTGGCACGAGCTTCAATGGCTTTTCCCAGACGATCGCGAGTTTCGGGCTGCTTGCGTCTTCTACTTGTGTCACTTCAATCGACGATGCATTGAACGAAAGTCCCAGCGCGCGAGAGAGCGGGGAATCGCCTTCGGTTACGAGGAGCGCGCCGGAATCGACACGCGCAACAATTGCCGCCGTATCAACTCCCGTGGCGCCTGCAGGAACGACGATCGCCGTCGCGTCTTCGATGCGCTCGACCATCGGGATTTGCACGGCGTCAAGGAGCCGGGCGTAGTCGGGCGGCGCGCCGAAGAGAAAGAAGCAAGCGTGAAGGGCGACACAGAGCATGCCTGCTTTGCATTTTACTCCCCTTCTTTGGAGGGAGCAGTGGGGCGCACCGCAGCGGCGTCCATCAGTTGGCTGAGGATGCTACTCCGGAGCGTCATGGATTAGCGCGGGCCGGCAGGAACCTTCGGTAAAAGGTGCCAGATCGACTACTCGCGGACATTCCGGCTCCTAGAGAGGGGGCCGCTACGAAATGTTACGCCGGAACGCTTATCCGCGATAGACCACACGGATTCCTTTTCGCCAATCGTCGTTAATTCCCAGGCGCGTCACCGGAATTTCCCGCGAAAAATACTTCAGTACCGTTTCGTTCGCGGCGTGCAGGCGGATCGCTGGGAAGACAAGCCAAAGCAGCGGGGGATCGGGCGAAATCTGGCGGCCGGCAAAGAATCCGTGCGACTGAAAATCGCCGCGCTCCAAATGCCGGCGGACGCGCATCCAATAGTCGAGGGCTTGCAGCGGAAGGCGCGTGTCTTCTTCGGCTTTCAACTCAATCACCGCAAGACGTCCGGCGTTGGTGATCGCCAACAAGTCCATGATCCCGCGCGTGCGTCCCGCTTCCAATAGCACCTGCGAGTACACCGGACTTCCGGCTACTTCCAGCGCCAGAGGCGAAACGTCCGCTTTCACAAGCGACTCCATCCAGCGTTCCGCGGAGCGCGTGTATAGAGGATGGCGGCGATCGGGCGTGTCGGGCGTGCGAATCCGCGCGACCTCAGACATCGCCGCGTCGATCACCGTGGCGCCGATCGTGTTGGCGTGCGCCACTTCCAATCCGCGATAACGAAGCGACAATTCGCCTTGCGGCGTGATTTCTTCCTCGACGCCGGGAAACGACGCGATGGCGCGAAGCTTCTCGCGCGCTTCCGGCGCCACGCTCGCGGTGATGCGCGGAGGGCGCAACTCGGTGGCGAGATTGCCGAAGTCCGCGGGGTCGATTTCCGCCAGCGGTTCAACCGATGTTTGTGCGGCGTCGCTCGGCGGCATCGGAAAAAGCCGATACGCCGCGCGGTCGTGATTGAGGTACAGCAAACGCCGCGCGGTCACCGCCGCCGATCTTTCCGGAACAAAGAGGCACAAGCCCGCCGCATGTACGTGATCGAGCCACAACAGACCATCGGTGAGAATCGACGACGCGGCGCTCTCTTGTTCGGCCTCGGATACGGCGATGGCCGCCCATGACGTCCCGGCGCGTGTAACGAGCGCCCGCACGTAGTGTTCGGAAAACGCGCGGTGCAGATCGCGCTCGGCGGTCAGCTTGTCGATCGTCCATCCGGGGAATTGACGCGTCAGCAGCGCGCGGAAGCGTTCGCGGAAGTTCTTGCGGCGCAGGTTGCGGTCGAGATCCGCGCCGCGCCGCGCGGTATCGGAAATCGCGATTTCGCCTTCGCGTCCGCCGAATTTGCGGATGACCAACAGCAACGCGCGGGCTTGCACACGCGCCGAAACCACGCGCCGCGCAATGGTGTGATGCTCGTCCCACGCTTCGAGAAGCAACGCGCTGTTGTCGATGCGCAGATCGAAACGGCCAGTCAGGATGGCCAGCGGCTCGCCTGAGTCTTCGCGCAGCATCGGCTGCTTGCAGGTGGCGATGAAATCGAGAATCTGCTCGCGCAGGGCCGCGAGAGAGGGCGCAAGCTCCGGACTCGCGCCCGCCTCAGGCATGCGATCCCGCCGTCGCGGCGTCGTCGACGAGCACGCCTTTGTCGAGGTGATAGCGCGTGTGGGCGTACTGCGCGGCGCGCGGATCGTGCGTCACAAGCACGATGGTCTTGCCGAAATCTTTGTTGAGCTTCGCGAAAATCTCCATGACCTCTTGCGCGGAGTGCGCGTCCAGATCGCCCGTAGGCTCGTCGGCCAGAATCAGCGTGGGATCGATCACGATCGACCGCGCGATGGCGACACGTTGCTCTTGTCCGCCCGAGAGCTGGCGCGGATAATGCTTCACGCGATCGCCCAATCCCACCAGGGTCAGCGCCGTCAACACCCGCCGGTTGCGATCGGCCTTGCCGATCTTGGTGAGCAGCAGCGGCAACTCGACGTTCTCGAATGCGGTGAGCACGGGAATCAAATTGAATGTTTGAAACACATAACCGACGTAACGATTTCGCCAGCGCGCCAGCTCGCTTTCGCTCATCGACCCCGGCTCGGCGCCGAGCACGCGCAGCACGCCGCCGGTGGGACGATCGATGCCGGCCATCATGTTCAACAGCGTCGTTTTGCCGGAACCGGATGGTCCCATGAGCGCGACGAAGTCACCTTCGGAAATGTTCAGCGACACGCCGTCGAGCGCCACAACTTCTTGTGTGTCGCGCTTGAAGGCTTTGCGTACACTCTGTGCTTCAATGAGGATTTTGCTCATAGCCGTCCGTCTATCTTACGGATTTGCCTCTCGCCGCACAATATCCATGTCGCTTTCGTTGACGCTGACAAGCGCGCGCTGATGCGCGAAGTCGAAATCCATGAGCGCCTGCGGTCCGAACTCAGTGAAAGCCGAAAGCAGCACCTGCGACGCGTACGATACCGGCAGCGCGCCGTTGCCGCCGTTCACCACGACCGATTGCAACTGCGGCGGCGCGAGACTGGTGAAGAAAATCACGCGTGTGGGATCGGGCGCGAAAAACGGCGCGCGCGCCGGGCCCGTGTAAATGGGCTGCGGCTCGCCGCCTTCGGCGGGAACCACGAGAATCCGCTGCGGCGCACCGACTCTAGGTGGCGTCTCGAACAAGCCGATCCATTTTCCGTCGCTCGAGAAACCAATGGAGTTCACGTTCTGCGCGACAGTGCGTTCCTTGCCGGAAGCCGGATCAAACACCGCCACATCGATTCGCATATCAGCGCCGAATTCATCGATCAAGTATTGTCCCGCCGGCGAAAAGGCCACAAACTTAGTGCTGTGTCCCGGCGACGGAATCGGCGTGTTGCGACCGCTTTCGAGATCGACCACACCGGCCTGAAACGTTCCCGTGGCGCGCGATTCATATCCGATGCGCTTGCCGTCAGGCGACCAATGGATTGCTTTCACGAGCGCCGGAGTATCGACACGCTGCACATGACCGGAGTCGCGATTCAGCAGCATCAGGTCGCCTAACGTGGTGCCGGACCATTGTGGACGCACAAACGCCACGCGGCTGCCGTCGGGAGAAAGCGACGCTTCGGAAACGAGTGTGTCGTCGGCCAGGGGCCGCGTGCCGGATTCGTCCACCAAATGCAAGCGCGCGCGATGTCGCGCGCTGACGTAGTAAATCCATCCATTCGGATCGAGCGCAGGCGACTGATCTTCGCCCGTGGAAAACGTAACTTGCTTCGGTTCACCGCCGGAAACCGGAATGCGCCAGAGGTTGACCAGCCCGTCGTGAATCGCGCCGTAGTAAACCCATCCATCGAGCGAGACGGCGGCGGGTTGGGAAACCAGATCCAGCGACGCCAGGGTGCGAGGAGGGGAACTTCCGTCGGCCGCCGCGGCCATGAGTCGCGGCGCGTGCAGTTCCGTGTACGCTTCCACGTAGACCACTTGCTTGCCGTCGCGCGTCCACACCGGGTACATGTTCGGCTGGCCTTCCACCCTGGCGATTCTGCGCGGGCTCTCGCCGTGCGCGCCGCCGACAAAGAGCGCGAGGCTGGTGCCGGAATCCGCGCGCGAAAACGCCAACTGCGATCCATCCGGCGACCACGCACCGTAGAGCGCGTCCGCGGCAACGCGCCGTGCCTCGCCGCCGAGCGCCGGAATCTCCCACAGGTCGCCGGGGTTGCGTCGCGTGAAAAGAATGCGCGATCCGTCGGCGGAAAATCGCGGATACGCGTTGGTGTCGGTGGTCTTGGTGAGCTGCGTGGCCTCGCCGCCCTGCGTGAGCGCGACGTACACTTGATTGTCGCCGGAGATGAACGTGATCAGTTTGCCGTCGGGCGAAAGCGCCGGTTGCGAAATCGACTTGTGTAGATGGGTCACCGGATACGTTTGCTCTTGCGGCGACAGTTTCGTTTGATTCATCGCCTGATAGAGCAGCGCTGCGGCCAAGGCGATCGCCGCCGCGAGTGAAATCATCGTGAGCCATGTGGGCAGATGCCCCGGACGCGGAGGCGGTACAGGAAGCGGCGCTGGAACCGCGCGGTCTCCGGATTGTGTGGGCTGCGCCGGCAGCACCGGCGGCGCGATTTGCCCCGCCGTCTGGGTCAGCGAGGGCGGCGGGACGGCGCCGGTGGTCATTCCGGCGGACAGGCGCCGCTCGGCGCGCCGCAGGTCCACCAGCAAATCGGCGGCGGACTGGTAGCGGTCCTCGCGATCCTTCTCCATCAATTTTTCGACAACCGACTCGATGTCGGAGGGAATCGACATGTCGTATTGGCGAAGCGGTGGCGCGGGATGATGCGTGATGGCGAAAAGCGCGTCGACGTTGTTTCCGGAAAACGCCTTGCGTCCCGCCAGACATTCGTAGATCACCGAGCCCAGCGAAAAAAGATCGCTGCGTGGATCGATTTCCTCGCTGCGCGCTTGCTCCGGCGACATGTAGTGAATCGTGCCGAGAATAAATCCGGGAACCGTGAGCGCCTCAAGCGTGGCGCCGTCCGCTTCCTTCTCGGCGTCGGGACGGCGCAGCTTGGCGATTCCGAAGTCGAGCAGCTTGGTTTGTCCTTCGGTGGAGATGATGATGTTTTCCGGCTTGATGTCGCGATGCACCACGCCGGCCGCGTGCGCGCGCTGCAACGCTTCGGCCAACGTGATGGACATTTTGATGGTGGCCTTGGTGTTCATGGCGCCGGAATCGAGCTTGCGCCGGAGCGTTTCGCCCTCCACCAATTCCATGGCGATGAAGAGACGTCCTTGCCACTCGCCCACATCGTAGATGGTGACTATGCCGGGATGATTCAGCGCGGAAACCGTGCGCGCTTCGCGCAGAAAACGCGTACGCGGATCGGCGGAGCGCTGGCGCGACGCATCGGTGGGCTGCGCCTTTTCGTCGGCGGCGCTGCGCAGGAGTTTCTCCCACGTTTCGATTGGCGCGGGACTCGCTGCCATCATCACCTTCAGCGCCACCTGCCGGCCGAGTCGCGTGTCCTCCGCGCGATACACTTCGCCCATGCCGCCCGCGCCCAACTTGGCGGTGACCCGATAGTGCGAAATGATCGTTCCGATCATAAGGCAGTGCTGAGTGCTGAGTGCTGAGTGCTGAGTTTCTTTCTCTCGACCGACGCTCGGAGTCCTCCGAGAATGCGAGCAACTTCCTCAGCCAGTTTGGAAAGTTCGCGAAACGTCCCTTCCTCGATATAACCGACGTCCATGGCAACGTACAAGTGCGATCTTACCTCCGCGCACGATGCCTTTGCAGTAGACAGAAACTGGTGGAATTCGCCTGGTCGATGTCGCTCAAACCCCTCCGCGATATTCGCCATGATCGACACCGCTGCCCGCTGAAGCTGGTTGCACAGACCATAGTCCTTGGCTAACGCACCCTTCCTGCTGGCGAGGTACACGGCTTTCGTCAACTGCCTTGCCCTTTGCCACGCAATCAAATCCTCGAATCGCTCAGTTCTCGGCATAGCCTTCTTTCTCAGCACTCAGGACTCAGCACTCAGGACTCAGGACTCAGGACTCAGCACTCAGGACTCAGGACTCAGCACTCAGGACTCAGCACTCAGCACTCAGCACTCAGCACTCAGCACTCAGCACTATCTCGTCCTGACCCGCTGACCATTCTGCAACGCTTGCGGATTTCCCGTGACCACCGATTCCGATCCGCTGAGTCCCGCCGTGACGCGAACACTCTCGCCCGTGATGTCGCCGAGCGTGACGGGCTTGAAGACCGCGTGTCCGTCTTCCACCACGGCGACGACCGACTTGCCGTCTGACTGAAACACGGCGCTCTTCGGAATCAACATTTCGGTCGATTTCGTCTCGCCGCCCGCGGGCGAAAGAAAATTCACCTTGGCGTTCATCTCGGGGCGGAGAAGTCCGTCCGGGTTTAGGACTTTCACCTTCACTTGCACGGTACCCTTTTGACGATTCGCTTCCGGCGAGATTTCGAAGACCGTTGCTTTGTATTTCTTGTCGGGATACGCGTCGGCGACCACCGTGCATTCACCGTGCTCCTTCACGCGCGCAAAATCGTTTTGATTGATGTCCAGTTCCACCAGCAAGTCGTTGAGATCGGCCAGCGATACCACCGACGATTTCGCGCCGCGGTCGCCGACAAAACTGGTCGTGACCATTTCGCCTTTCTCCACCAGCCGATCGAGCACCGTGCCGTCGACGGGTGAGCGAATCTCGGTGGCGTCCAGTTGCGTTTGCGCGTAATCGAGCTGGCCTTTGGCTTGCACCATCTGCGCGCGTGCCGTCTCGATGTCCTCGGCGCGATTACCGATGCGTGCCAGATCGTACGTTTTCACCGACGACTGCCAATTCGCTCTGGCCGTGTTGTAGTTGGCTTGCGCGTTGTCGAAATCGCTCTTGCTGATGAGGTCGTCGTGCACCAGACTCGCACTACGGTCGAGTTGCACTTTGGCGACGTCCATCGACGCCTTGGCCTGATCCATTTGCGCCTTGGCGCGATCGATCTCCTCGGGGCGCGAGCCGTTCTTCATTTTCTCGTACGCCGCGGCCATGGCATCGTAGTTGCCCTTGGCTTGTAGCAGATTCGCTTTGTACTCGGGGTCTTCTAAGCGAACGAGGATTTGGTCGCGTTTTACGAAGTCGCCTTTTTCGACGCCGATCCAAAGCACTTTGCCGATGATTTTCGAACTGACCTCGATTTTGTGGTGCGCCACGATGTAACCGCTCGCGACAAGCACGGCGGCGGCCTCGTGAACTTCCATGCCTACGACGCGCGCGGTGGTGACTTCGGGACTGCGCAGCGTGTTCACTCCGGCCCATCCCGCGAGCACCACGAGCGCGACGATCACCATGAACCACAGCCAGCGTGGCGTGCGTCCGCGACCCGACTCGCGATGTTGTTCGTCGATCTTGAGGCTTTCGAGATGTTCGTTCAGACTTTGGTTCGGCATGTCGAGTTATTAGTCTACGCTCGCAACGATTGCACAATGGGACGCCGCGCCGCCATCACTGCGGGAAGCAATCCGCCGAACGCGCCCATGAACGCGGCGAAGCCGATTCCGCTCGCGAGCATCAACGGTGTGATGCGGAATTGAAACGCCAGTTCGGAAAACGTGTTGAAATTCAGTGTACCCGTGGAAATTCCATGCACCGGTAGCGCGACCAAACATCCCAACGCCCCGCCGACGATGGCCAGCAAAACCGCTTCCATCAGAAACGCCAGCAGCACCGCTTGACGGCGGAATCCGAGCACACGCAGCGTTCCAATTTCGCGCGCGCGGTACGCCACTTGCGCGTACATCGCGTTCATCGCCGCGAAACAGGCGCCAACGGACATGATCAGCGCGATGAATGTGCCGAGGAAGCGAATGGGCAGGGAGGCGCTGGTCTGTTGATTGAAGTAATCGATTTCGTTGCATGCTTGCAGTTTCAAGCGATTGTCGCTTTCGATGCGTTTGATCAAGTCGAGGGCCGCGCCCTGGTCGCGCGCGCGAACCAGCATCGAGGAATACGCGGTGCGGCGAAATTCATCCATCACCATGTTGACGTCGGTCCAGATTTCCGACTCGTACGCGGTGCCTTGGCCGTCGGTGAGTCCCACGACTTGCCATTGCGTGGTCCCTTCGAGCTTTAGGCTTTGTCCGAGAGCCATGCCAAAACGTTTCGCCAGCGTGCGGCTGACGATCACTTCATGCAGTCCAGTTTTGAACATGCGGCCATCGACGAGCGTCACTTGTGGACGCAGGAGAATCCCGGCGGGCGAAACGCCGCGCATGAGGATGTGCGCTTTCTCGCCGCCGGCGCGCGGCAACAGCACGAGCACGAGCAACTCCGCCGATGCCAGCGGCTCGCCGTGACTATCCTTGGCGACGCCGTCGAGGTACTTGATGGTTTGCGCTTGCTCTCGATCGACTGAGGAGTTCGATTCCACTTGCGATCCTTGGCGGATCAGCACGAGATTCAGCGGATCGCCAGTGCCGATGAACGCCGACTCGAGTCCGCGTGCGAGCGCCAGCACGGAAATGAAGACGGCCACCGTCGCGGCGACGCTGAGCACGGCCATGAGCGTGCCGGTGCGACGAACGATGACGCTGCGGAAGTTATATTTGAAAGGGATAGCCATCGAGAAGTTCCGAGTACCGAGTTCCGAGTTCCGAGTGGAACGCGCTAGGCCGCCTTCCTGTGCTTTGCAACCACCGTTTGTAGTCCACCGATGATGCGCGACACTTCATTCGTTTGTTGCACCAAATTATCGAAATCGCCTTTCGGCAGGTACTCGGCGTCCAATGCTACATAGAGCTGGGACCGAACCTCGGCGCACGACGCTTTGGCCACTACGAGGAAACGGTGGAAATCAGCCGGGCTACGTCGCTCGAAACCCTCGGCAATATTTGACATTACCGAGACCGCGGCTCGCCGGATTTGATCGCTCAGCCCAAAATCTCTGGCGAAGGTCCCTCGCTTTGTGGCCCGGTAGATACAGTTCGCCAGACTCCTGGCTCTTTGCCAAGCGATGAGATCCTCGAACTTCTCGACGGTTGCCATTGCTTTTACTCGGAACTCGGAACTCGGTACTCGGAACTACCCTACATACCTCAACGCTTCCGCAATATTCAGCCTGGACGCGCGATACGCCGGAACCGCGGCCGTGATCACGGCGACGGCGACGGCAAGCGCGAGTCCTTCGAGGAGAATCTGCGGCGTCACGTTTAGCGCCGGGAAAAATCCTGCCGTCATGTTGCCCATATTCACCGTGCTATAAAGGACGCGCGCGCCCAAACATCCAATCAGCCATCCGGTCAAGGCGATCATGGCCGCTTCGCCGACCAGCAACGTAACGATCAATCCGCTCGTGAATCCCAGGGACTTCAGGATACCGAACTCGGCGGTGCGCTCGCGAATGCTCATGCCCATGGTCGCGGCCGTGACGAGAAGAATCGTGAATGTGACGACGGCGGAAATGCTGGCGACGAGAAGCTTGACGTTGCCCATCATGCCGCTGAAGCTCAAGTTGAATTCTTTCTCAGTCTCGCTTTTCGTCTCCGCCGATGAATTGCGGAACATTCCGTCGACGGCGGCGATCACCTTCGGCACATCCTCGCGGCTCTTGGTGAGCACGGAGTACGTTCCCGCGTTGCCGGAGCGGCCATCCATCTCGTCGAGATAATCCCAGTGGAAGAACAGCGTGCTTTCGTCAGGCAGATTGGGCGAAGTATACATACCGGCCAGGACCAACTCTGCGTCGACGGGGAAGATCGTGCCCTTCAGCGTGATGTGGTCGCCGACGTTCCAATGAAAGCGATCGAAGAGCGCTTTTCCGGCGATGGCCGCGTTGCGCTGCGCGATGAAATTCTGCCGCTGATCGGCGGGCATGGAAAATTCCGGGCGTATGTTCAGGTAATGCTCCGGTTCCACGGCGAACTGCGCGAAAAAGTTCTTCGGCTCGACGTAGATTCCGCCGAACCATTGAAACGCGGAGAGGTCTTCGATGCCGGGAACGGCGGCGATGCGTGGCCGATAAGAGATCGGCAGCGATTGTGTGAACGACACGGCGTGATGCACCATGACGCGCAGATCGCTCTTCGGCGAGGCCGAAGAGAATTCAAACTGATGAAGCACGGCTTGGAGCGTGGTGAGCAGGAACAGCGACGCCGCGAGGCTCAACACCGTGAGGATGGAGCGCCGCTTGTTTCGCAGCGCATTTTTCCACGCCAGAAGAGCGAACTTCATGCAAAGGATTCTACCACGTTGGTACAACGCGCCGATGAGGCGTTGCCGCGAGGACACGTAGTGCGATATACTGGCAGAACTTCTTGCGGATGGGCCTGTAGCGCAGTTGGGAGCGCGCCTGAATGGCATTCAGGAGGTCGCCGGTTCGATCCCGGCCAGGTCCACCAAAATCAATTCAAATGCTTAGAAGATTTTTGGCCCGTTCGACGATACCCTGGGGAAGGCTCCTACTCTGGATGGTTGCGAGGGGTACGGCCGCCCGAAGACTGTGGAAACTTGCCAATCGAAATCGTACACGGGATCGCCCAAAACAACGCAAAAATGATGGCCGTTATCCCGGCATCGTGCGGGTTTGAGAGGAGGAAGAGAACTATCCCGAATCCAACGACTAAGTAAAAAGACACGGTGATGCCTCTCGCTGCCGGCTTCCATGCTCTCGACCACATGGCTGGGCCGATCATCACGGAGGTCAAACCTGCAAGGAATGGCCCGATTATAACGTCCTCAATCGGCGCGCGCTGGTATGGCTGGTCGGTCACAAAGATTGGGATGGCGCCCGCGCAGATCAAAACGCCCACAATCGTCATCCATTTGCCAATTCTAGCGACCATGCCTGGACCCGGTTTCGAGCGTGACCATACTCGCTATCGTACAACGCCCTGGTTACTGTACGATTCTTTCCGGAGCATTCTCATGCCTATAACCTTGCACATGGTGGCGACTCTGGACGGGTTCATCGCGCGGAAGAACAACGACGTCTCGTGGCTGGAGACGGCGGAAAGCGTCTATGAAGGCGGCGAGGCGATGTCCGAGGAAGAAGTCGCGGCATTCATCAAATCCATCGACTGCTACGTCATGGGATCGCGCACGTACGAACATGCGCTCGAGATCGGCTGGCCGTACGGCGACACTCCCGTGGTTGTCGTGACGAGCAGGGAATGGCCAGCGGCGCGCAAGTCCATCGAGCTCTACTCGGGCGATCTGAAAGCGTTGGTCGAAACGAAGCTCGCACCGAGGTATCGCAACGTCTGGCTTGTCGGCGGAGCGATGTTGTGCCGGCGGTTTCTCGAGCTCGGCCTCGTCGACGAAATCAACCTTAAGATCGCGCCCTCGCTTTTGGGCGAAGGACTCCGCTTGTTCGACGGTCCTGTGGCCGCCGAGCGGTGGAACCTGAAGAACGTAGTCGCCTACAAGAATGGTTTTGTCGAGTTGTCGTACTCGACCCGATAATTCCATTTCTTACTTTGCAACAAAAAGTACTTGACGTATACAAGCCCGCCGGCGTATTCTACTTTGCATGACAAAGCGAATCGCCGCGGTGATCGCCATCTACTTCTGTACCGCCTTCAGTTGGCTCGTTCTTTCCGGCACGATCGAAGATCGTACCCGCGCCTCCCAGGGAAGACTCGGGGGCAAGGTTCAATCGTCGTGGGGAGCATCGCAGGAGCAGAGCCCGCCCACAGCGACGTACGAACATGTCGAGCAGCACACCGAAACCACGGAGGACGAGAAGGGAAAGAAAGTATCGAAGACCA
This sequence comes from Terriglobia bacterium, assembly GCA_021325275.1. Lineage (GTDB taxonomy): Bacteria > Acidobacteriota > Terriglobia > JAJPHL01 > JAJPHL01 > JAJPHL01. The sequence continues at coordinate 81,414 of JAJPHL010000063.1, forward strand.
AAGACGTGAAGGTCAGCTTCACTTTACCCGTGGAAAGCAGCAAGATCGACACGGGCCTCGACCTCGAGTACCGGCAGAAAGGGTTGCTTTGGTACAGCACGTACAAAGTCGCGTTCTCCGCGGACTACGTTTATCGCAACTCTAGCCCGCTGCCTGAAAAGGTTTGGCTGACGCTGGGATTTCCGGCGGCGCAGGCAATCTACGACGATCTTCAATTCTTAGTTGACGGGCAGCCGGTTACGACTGCGAACGGCAAAGACAACGTTTACGCCCAGGTGGCCATGCAGCCAGGGCAGGCGGTCGCGCTTCACGTGGCGTATCGCTCGCAGGGCCTCGGGTCGTGGTGCTATCACTTCGGCGCGGATGTCACGCAGGTGAGGAATTTCTCGCTGGTGATGCACACCAACTTCAAGGACGTCGATTTCCCGGACAACGCGCTCTCGCCGACCACGAAACACGAAACGGCGAATGGTTGGCTGCTGACGTGGAATTACAAGAATCTCGTCTCGGGAGATCAGATCGCGATGGTCCTGCCGGAGAAGTTGCAGCCGGGGCCGCTGGCTGGGCAAATCAGTACGTTCGCACCGGTGTCACTCCTGTTTTTCTTCTTCTTTCTTCTAACCATCACTACAATCCGCAAGATCGAGCTGCACCCAATGAATTACTTCTTCCTGGCGGCGGCGTTCTTCGCGTTTCACCTGCTCATGGCATATCTCGTCGACCACATTTCGATCCACGTGGCGTTCGCGATCTGCTCGGCCGTCTCGATTTTCCTGGTGGTGAGTTATCTGCGGCTGGTTGTCGGCATGCGTTTCGCTGCGGCGGAGGCAGCGGGGGCGCAGTTCGTTTACCTGGTGCTATTTTCCTACGCGTTCTTCTTCAAAGGCTTCACCGGATTGACGGTGACGATCGGTGCGATCGTCAGCTTGTTCGCGGCGATGCAAATTACCGGACGAATTCGTTGGGGCCGGATCGAGGAGGGCGCTTAGGTCACGCCAATAGGAAACGCATTGGCCGGAGCGCACGTTTGAACGGGTCGAGCACGAGCCCTAAGCTCTCAAGAGTCGTAACCCCGAGCAGAGACTCATCGCCCTTTTCTCCAAAAATGACGGGCGCTGGTCCCCGGCTGCCGTTGATCTCGAAGTAGGCGTCACCAACCTTCCGCTTGACCTTCGTCCCATCGGCTAGCGTAAATGTCTCGGTGCGATATGGGCGGAGGCCCAGTTTGCGGAGAATTGCGCCCGGAACCACGCTATACACGGCACCCGAATCCATTAAGAACTCGACGGACTGAGAGGCGCGTGCGGATCTGCTAGGCCGCACGATCCCAACCTGCATTGTTAGTCCCATGAGTTGTTTTTATCTCAAAGCGATCGCGCGCAATAGCGCTACCTTGAGTGCGTGACGACAGCGAGGAACGTCTCTGTCCAGGGAGCTAAGCGGACGTACGGAAAAAAGAAAATGGGTTCCAAGCGACCGCGCAGAGCGGGCGAAATAGCCTTGGCTTCGGTAACAGTATTCCGCGCATCCGTCCCCGGCGTCTCGCCGGGTAGGCGACCGAGTTTCCTCGTCTTGGCTTCCCCTCTCCCAGCCACCCTTGCGGGCGGCCTGCCCCCGCATTTTCCGCGGGGATTCAGGATCAGGGTTGTCGTCCGAGGTATCTCCAACGGTTTCGGCGCAGCCTTTCGACATCGCCGTTCCCCGCCAGATCTTCTCCTGCTCGAACCTCGCCGCCTGCCTTTCGGCCGGCCGCTCGGTGTCCTGAGGGTCGTTACTTGGTCCCGCGCAGAGCCTTGCGGCCCCACCCGGGCGTCGAGGTTTCCTTGGCGTTCTCCCTAGACCCGGCGCCTTTCAGCTTCCGGTTCGGTATCCGAGCGATCCCTGCGGTTCCCGTCCACGTCGTTAGCTTTGAACTACGGCTTTTACACCGCCAACCTGAACCAGCCCGCGCTTCTTACCCGGCCTATTCGCCCTGCGCATCGATACGCTTGGCGCGTCGCCACTTCCCCCTCGACCTGCTCCGCGCTGGTCGTTGACCATTTTCCCTTGCGGGCTTCCGGCTACGCTCACGCGGTCCTACGACATTTCCCCCAAGTCTACTGCCGGCTCACGGTTTTAAGATGTGCCGGTCTTCGGCAGGTTCCTCTCGATTCCTTCCGAATAGTCGCCCTGCGGCTTCCATCCGGCTGTTCGGAACCTACTACCTTCGCCGAGAGCTTCTTCCCACTGCTGGGACCTCTCGGAACCCACGTATAGTTATAAATTCAACTTATGATTTCGTCAAGATCTTTCGATCTCATGTTTTCAACCACTTCGTATTTTGCTGCACTAATCTCGTGCAAAAGAGCCATCAAGTCGAGCCTGTGGATTTCGTTTCGAGCGCCTACATGCACGGAAGGCCGATAAAATAAGGGTTAGAATGCTATGCTGCAATATAGTGCAATGAGAATTCAACAACATTTCCACAGAGCATAAATAGCTTTCCACAGAAACCGGCTAGTTTTGAGGCAATGCTAAATTGTTCGCTAATTGGATTACAGCGGGCGGGGAATTGAGAACGGCGGGAAATAGAAAATGGGTTCCAAGCGACCTGGCAGAGCGGGTGAACAGCCTCAGGCTTCGGTAACAGCGTTCCGCGCATCCGTCTCCGGTGTCTCACCGGATAGGCGACCGAGTCTCCTCGTCTTCGCTTCCCCTCTCCCAACCACCCTTGCGGGCGGCCTGCCCCCGGCTTTTCCCCAGGGATTCAGGATCAGGGTTGTCATCCGAGGTATCTCCAACGGCTTCGGCGCAGCCTTTCGACATCGCCGTTCCCCGCCAGATCTTCTCCTGCCTGAACCTCGCCGTCTGCCTTTCGGCCGACCGCTCGGTGTCTTAAGGGTCGTCTCTCGTTCCCACGCAGAGCCTCGCGGCTCCACCCGGGCGTCGAGGTTTCCTTGGCGTTCTCCCTAAACCCGGTGCCTCGCGGCCTCCGGTTCGGTGTCCGGGCGATCCCCGCAGTTCCCGCTCGCTCCGTTAGCTTTAAACTCCGGGTTTTATCCCGGCGGTGCGAACCAGCCTGCGCTTCTTACCCGGCTCATCGCCCTGCGTATCGATCCGCCTGGCGCGTCGCCACTTCCTCCCCGACCTGCCCCGCGCTCGACGCTTCACTTTCCACCCTTGCGGGCTTCCAATTCGCCATCCACCCTTGCGGGCTTCCGGCGGCGCTGACGCGGTCCTGCGCTATTTCCCCTAAGTTCACTGCCGGCTCACTTTTATATGTGCCGGTCTTCGGCAGGTTCCTCTCGATTCCTTCCGAATCGTTGCCCTACGGCTTCGATCCGGCTGTTCGGAACCCACTACCTTCGCCGAGAGCTTCTTCCCACTTGCTGGATCTCTCGGAACCCACGTAATGTTTTAATCTCACCTTAACGTTTCGTCAAGGAATTTTTGCCCTGTAGAATCAGTGAGTTAGAATTTTGCTGCACTTTCCTTCAGCAGGAGAGTTTTTTGAGAGTGAGCACGTTGTTATACGGCATTCCTACGATTTTTGCACCGCTACTAATTCGCGACAAAATGATTCAAACGCAACTTGCTGAAAATGATTTAATCAATTTTGTCGCGATTGTCGCGGCGGCGCCGCGCCGTCGCCAGCGCCAGCATGCCTGATCCCAGCAGAAACAGCGAGGCCGGCTCCGGCGTCGACGGGCTTGCGCCGCTGCCGGCCAACGGGCCGCCGCCGCCGCCGGGCAACAGGCCGCTCAGTGAGTTCACGCCGACAACCGAGGCCGAGTCCTGCGTCATCGGCGGATCGACCAGCAGGGAACTGTTCGACGCGATGACGCCTTGATCGTAGGAATACTGCACGTACTCGCCGGGACTGCCGCCGGAGATGCCGACCGTGGCCGCCGCGCCATTCGAGAGCGCCGTGTTGCCGGTATTCAAGTTCGCGTAGGAGAAAATAATATCGCCGCTGCTCTGCTCGAGCGTCGCTTCGAAGGTCACGCCTTGGTTGGCGAGGAAATTCGTGGATCCCGCGTTCGACCACTCCACGATGAATTCTTCGCTGCCCGGATCGCCGATCGTTTCGTAGTACACCGCGCCGGTGCCCGGCGTGTAGAATTGCCAATCTTGCCAGAGCGGCGCGATCACCGCGCCGAGATTCGATGAATCCATCGGGACGTTGGCCCCGGAAATATCCGGCGTGCCGAAACCCATCAGACCATTTGAGGAGATCCACGCTTGTCCATACGATGCCCCGAGAAACGCGAAGCCGAAGCCCAGGTTCGCCGTCACCGTGGAGTCGTCGCTGCCTTTGAGCACGCGCGTTCCGCTGGAAGCGATATCCACGAACGGCGCGTTCGAGCTTTCGATGAAGTAGCCCATGTTTGTGGCGCCGCTGCCGGTCAGACTGCCGAAGCCGGCGCCGGAGCTAAGAATGGAGCCGGCAAAACTGCATGTCGCGCAAGCGAGCAACACAATGATGACGCGGGCAAGGACGAAGCGGGGAGTAAGATCTCGCACTGATATTTTCCTCTCAGATGCATAGATCGGCGGTACTGTCGCACTCTCCACGAGCGTACCGGCGCTTGAGAGGAATCTAATTTCCGCAGCGGGGCAAACCTAACTTACGTCTCGAATCGAGGCACGGCTCGGTGGCGGCTCCATTTGCGATTCTTGCTGCATCCCGGAGGGATGCTAGCCTGTAGCCGGTGGTTGAGCGTTCTTTGCGATACCACCGGTTTGAAAACGTAAACAAATTTCGATCCCGGAGGGATCGCAGCGGGAGGCAGAACTGCTGCGATCCCTCCGGGATCGAAATAATATTTTGTTCGCCTATCCGGTGGTATCGCGAAAACCGCTCAACCACCGGCTACAAGCTGCGATCCCTCCGGGATCGAAAAACTCCAAGTCACCACGTAGCGCCCGGCAAAACATATTGTTTTCCCCTGAAACAACAGTTTATGATCGGTGTATCGGCAGATTCCTGCCAAGGGGGTGGACATGCATATCAACGTTCGGGCGAGCGTTGCGATTTTTTCGGCCGTTTTCTTGGCCGCACTCACACTCAGCGCGCAAACCGGTTCCACAACTGCGCCTGCCAAGCCCAGCCCCTCGGGTCCCGCCGCGTCGCCTAGTTCCTATGGCACGCAACCGACCATCTTGGGCGCGCCGAGCACCGGCGCGAACGTGGGCATTTCCGGTCGCGTTGTGCCGAACCAGTTGACGCGCGTGGCCGTGGAGCTTTACCAAGATGGCATTCGTCTCGATACGACCTACACAGGGTCCGACGGCTCGTTCCGCTTCCCCCGCCAGATGAGCGATCGCCGCTATGACGTACACGTGATCATGCCGGACGGTCAGGAAGTTTCGCAGATGGTCGATTTCATGGGGCAATATCCCGCCACGGTGCAGCTCAGCTTGGCGAAAGTGGTGAAGTCGGACAGCGATGCCAAGCCGGCATCGGGCACGGTGAGTGTCGCGAACCTGTCGGCGCCCAAGAAAGCGCAGCAAGAGTTCGAGAAAGCCGTGGAGCTGGCCGAAAAGAAAAAGTTCGACGATGCGATGACGCACTTCCACAAGGCCACCGACATTTACGCGAAGTATCCGGCGGCGTACAACGAAATGGGACAAGTGGAGCGCGCGCAGAACCACGCCAAGGAAGCAGCGGTGGAATTTCAGAAAGCCATCGACGCCGATCCGAAATGGGTGGTGCCGTACGTCAATCTGGCGCAGGTTCAGTTGACCTCCCACGAGATCGAGCCGATGATGAAGACCAACGAAAAAGCGCTGGCCCTCGATCCGACGCTGGCGATGCCGAATTACTTTAACGCGGTCGGCTATCTCACCATGGGACGTTTAGAAGACGCCGAGAAGTCCGCGTTGGCCGCCGAACGCACCGACCAGGGACGCACGCCGCAGATCCAACTGGTCCTCGCGCATGTGTACGATGCGCGTCACGACGTGGCGGGCGCGCTGGCTCACTACAAGCGGTTCCTAAAGGAGAGTCCCCACGCCGCGAACGCTCCGCAGATCAGCGCGAGGGTGGCCGAGATGGAGAAGGCCGAGGCGAAGCCGTAGACCCCCGGTACTTAGAGTACTAGGACCAAAATCAGAAAAATAGTTGTGCGAATCGCCGGGGATTTTCCTATAATTGGCGTTTGTAGGTATGTTGATCTGGAAAAGGGGATCTATGAAGAGATACACTGTTGCTAACCTCGTTTTACTCTGCTTGATTTCTGCTGCTAGTATGGCCACGCCCACCCACGCTGCGACGGTGAGTCTCGGAACAGCCGTGAATTACGCGGTGCTGGGCGTCGGTCAAATCACTTACAACAACGGCTCCGGCAACGTCACGGTCGGCAGCACCAGCGAGGCCCTCGCTTCCACCAAAATGACGGTGGACGGCAACGAGGGTATCTCGCAGGGCGGGACGGTGCTTGTTCAGGGGTCCTCCAGCATCGTAAACGGAACGATCTACGAATACTCAAGCGGACAGACGACCATCAGCAACGGGGTGGTCACCGGAAATGGCGGAGTGCCGGTGGTCGCACCCTCGACACTCACGCAGAACGACGCCGACGTGGCCACCGCGCTCACGGAAATCGCCGCGCTCACGGCCACGCAAACCATCAACGGCAACGTCACTACCGCTACGACGATCAACGGCAACGGCGGGCTGAACGTAATCCAAATCAACGGCAATGTGATCACCTCGTCAGGCAACTCGCTGACGTTGAGCGGGACTGCCAACGATTACTTCGTTGTGAGGGTCACGGGCGAAGTTAACATCCAAGGCGCCACCGGCACCGGATTGCTGACGGGCGGCGCAGTGACGGCCAGCCACATCATTTACGATTTCACCGGAGCGGAAGGCACCACGACCAATTGCGATACCAGCTCATCCCCGGGCGGTCCTTTTCAGGTTTGTACGGGACATGCGACAACGATTGACGGCACGATCTTGGCGCCGAATCTCGCGGTGGTCCTCGACAATGGGACCAACGGCGAAGTGATCGTCGGACAGAATCTCCTGCTGCAATCGGGCGGAACCCTCACGGGAACGGGCAATACGTTCACGGGGTTTTCCTCGGGTCCAACGACGCCGGAACCAGCCTCGCTTCTGTTGCTGGCTTCTGGATTGTGCGGCGCGTTGGGACTGCGGAAGCGCCGCTCGAATGTGAGCTAGCGCAGGACTCCCGCAAAACTCTTAGTGTATGAATCGTAGTCCGATGTCCGTGCTTTGTCCGCGAGGTTTACGGCGGCTGGCACTTGCAGCGGCCTTCGTGTTGTTGGCCGGTTGTCATCGCGCTACGTTCCAGGAGAACTACACCGCCGGCCTCGACGAGCTGCGGAAAGGCAACGTCGAACGCGCCCGCGAACGTCTCTTTAGGGCGTACCGTCAGAATCCCAACAGTCTCGATTTGAAGTATTACCTCGCCGACGTCAGTTTAAAGCTCAACGATTTCCAAGGGGCGTACGCCCTTCTGAGCCAGGCAGAAGCGCAGGACAAAGAAGGCGCCGGCATCGGCATCGCCGTGCGACTGTCCCTGGCCCGCATCTTCATTGTGGCGAAACAGTACGATGAAGCGCAAAAGCGCTTGTTGTGGGTGCTCGACAAGCAGCCGCACAATCACGATGCGCGCGCCTTGCTCGCCGCGAATCTCTCGTATCTCGCGCAACCGGACGCCGCGCGCGAGCAAGTGGATCTCCTGCTCACCGAAGACCCCAAAGACCCCAGCGGCCGGGTGCTCGACGTGGCGCTGCATCTCGGCGACCGCGACACCAAACACGCGGAAACGTCGCTCCTGGAGGAAGTGAAGGTCAGCAACCGTTCCATCGATTCGCTGGCGTCGCTCTCGTTCTTCTACAGGTTGAGGCAGACGCCGGACAAGGCGATTCCCTTGTTACAGGAGTGCATCCAGCGCGACCCAAAGAATCTGGCGTGGCGCGAACAACTCGGCTGGACCTATCAGCAAACCGAAAATCGCGTGAAAGCAGTGGAGACGTTTCGCGGAATGGCCGCTTTGTCTAATGACCGCCGGGCGCAGATGGCGCTGGCCAACTATTTCATCAATATGTCCGATTGGAACGCCGCCATCGCCGAGCTGGAGCGCTTGCGCACGCGCTTTCCCGATGTCGTCACGCGCAATCTGCTGGCCGCTTCGTACTATCGCAGCGGCCGGTGGGCCGAGGCCGAGGCCCTGGCTCGCCAGTTGATCTCGGAGAACGATCATAACCGTGAAGCGCACATGTTGCTCGGCGCACTGCATCTTGGTCATCGCGATTACGACGAGGCCGCGCAGCAATTCAACCACGTCCTGCATGATGCGCCGGATTCCGCGACGGCATTGTACTTCCTGGCAATGGCGTCCTACGGCGCGGGCAAGGAAGCGCTGGCGCTGCAACAAATGGAGAAAGCGCTCGATTTGCGCAAGGATCTGCTGCCGGCGCGAATCTGGCTGATCGATCATCATTTGAAGCGCGGATCGAACGGCGTGGCGCTGGAACTGGTGCGCGGCGCGCCGGGCCGTCAAGCCTATGCGCCGGAAATCATCTTGTACCGCGATCTGTGCGATCCGCTGGCGGGGTTGAGCGCGGAGCAGATTGCCGCGTTGCGCCGCGCGCTGTTGTTGCGTCCGCGATTCATCAGCGAGTACGAAAATCTCGGTATGTTCACGCTGCTGCGAAAATACGGCGGCGATCTGGAACGCCCGCTGGACACCGTGGCGCAAAAGCATCCCGAATTGCGATCCGTGCAGCAACTCTTGATGCGCATTCTGGAAGCGCAAGGCAAACAGCAGCAGGAGATCGCGATGCTCGAACGGAGGATCGCTCTGCAGCCGAATTCGGTGCCGAATCTGCTGGCGGTGGCGCACTTGCTGATTTCGCAGGGGAAGAAAAAAGATGCGCGCGACGAATTGGACAAAGCCGCGCGCCTGGAGCCGTATAATCCCGGGGTGTTGGCGCGCTTCGCGGAACTGGAAGTTTCGGAAGGGAATCTGGTCGCAGCGACGGATCGCTTGGATCAGTTGATCCGGAGGTATCCGGATTTTTCGGAGGGTTACACTTTCAAGGCCATCGTCTTGGAACAGCGCAAGCAGCCCAAAGACGCGCGCAGTCTCTACGAGCAGGCCCTGAAATACGATTCGCACGACGCCGTGGCGGCGAACAATCTGGCGTGGCTGATGGCGACCACATTCGAGGAACCGGAAAGCGCATTGGAATTGGCGCGCCGCGCCCATCGCCTCGCGCCCGCCAACGCCGAGTTCTGCGACACGCTCGGTTGGATCCAATTTCAACTCGGGCGCTTCGACGACTCGATGGAATCGCTCGGCGATGCGGTCCGCTTGCAGCCGGACGACGCGCACGTGCGCTATCACCTGGGAATGGTGCAATCGCGCGCGGGTCGCAACAAGGAAGCGGTGGCCACTCTGAAAGCTGCTTTGTTGCTCGATCCCAAACTTCCGGAAGCCGCGCAGGTGCGCGAGGAACTTGTGGGACTCAACACGCGCCTGACGCGTGTCGATCATTGATTTCGAGTGCGGCGATTCGCCGCCGCTTGGCATGCGCGAAGGCTTGCCCCGCGCCGCTAATCCTGTGATGCCGCAAGGAGCGCGACTGGGAACCGCTTGAGAATCGCGGCCAACGGCATGCGCCGCGCTTCGGGAATCTTCACAACTTCATCGGTTAAAACATTTCTCCATCGGCGCGGCGCGTTTTGCGGCAACGGCAACTCAGTGTCGTACCAAACGCGGCCTCCCAGCGGCGCCTTCGCCAAGCTCGATAGCTTGGTCAGCAATCGCGGCGCTGCCGCAATGATCCATTGGGCGCCGGCGTGCCGTGCGAAGGCAATCACGTGATCCTTGCGCTTGCCCGTCGCCGTGAGCGGAAGATAGTCGCCCGCGGAGAAAACTTCCGGACGCGCATGGCGCTGCTCGAGCGTTTTCTGTACCAGAAATAATTTCATCGCTCCGTCGCCCCAGTTTTTCAAGAGACACGGCAAGCCCATCGACGGCAAGGCGGAGAGTTTTTCTTCGAGCGCCGCGAAATTCACGGGCCGGCGATTGTCCGGATCGACCAGGCTGAAATTCCACACTTCGGTTCCTTGATACGTATCGGGCACGCCGGGCGAGGCTAGTCGCAGCAGCGTTTGCGTGAGTGATTGCAGCGATCCGAAGAAGGCGATGCGTTGCTGGAACGCCAGAAAATCGTGGAGAAAGCGATTCTCGCCGTTCGATTGGAGGATTGCCCCGACGAATCTCTCGACGGCGTTTTCATACGCCGTGTCTGGGCGATTCCAACTCGTCACGACCTTGGCTTCGCGCAGAGCTTTTTGAATGTACGCTTGCAAGCGATCGCGAAACGCGTCGGATTCCGTTTCATCGAGCGGCCACGCGCCAACCAGCGTTTGATAAATCAAAATCTCATCGTTGGGCAAAGGCGCGGGTACGCCGTCAACCACCGGTTTGCGGCGCGCATTCCACTTGCGCCACTGGCGCAGACGCCGCTCCCACGCGGCCGGCATCTCCGAAAGCAGATGAATGCGTGCGCGCACGTCCTCGCTGCGTTTGGTGTCGTGCGTGGACGTGGCGTTCATCGTCAACGGCCATGACCTTTGTCGTGCGGCGTTGAAGTTGTGAAATTCCTCTACGGTCGCTGCCGCTGCGCTTCCGCCGACTTCGTTGAGCGACACCAAACGGTTATACACGTAGCACGCCGTGTCCTCGGATCCCTTCGCCATCACCGGGCCGGTGAATTGTTGCCAGCGTCGCACAAAACGCTGCCACGCCATGCGCGCCTCCGCGTCAAGCAGGGCGGGGAATTCGAGGAGCAGGACGCGTCGCACGAACGCGTACACGGGCTCTGGTACGTCGGCCGCGCGGCGCTGCGCTTCCTTGACGGCGCTTTCGATCACCGCGCGATCAGCGCCGACTTCGAGCGTACGGACATAGGTCCGATAGACCGGCAGGCACGCCGTAATTTCTTCGAGCGCGCGCCGCAGCGCCTCGGGGCTCAGGTCGCGGCCGTGACGGTCGTGGTCGGCGAGCAATCCCAGTTGCAGCGACAACGACAATACTTCACCCGCGAACATCAGGGACATCACCTGCTTCTTCGATTCATAGACGACGGTGGCGAAATCCGCTTCCTGTTTGGTGAACCGCGAATAAACCGCCCCTAGTTCAGAGAGCCCCGCGGCGTCGACCAGCACGGAGTTGAGCGTGGCGGCGAATTCGTACCCGGTGTCGCCGCAAACCGGCCAGTCGGCGGGCAGCGTTTCGTGGCCGCATAGAATTTTCTCGATTACCAGGTAGCGATCCGGCGCGTGATCCTTGAAACGCGCCAGATAGCCGTGCGGATCGTTCAGTCCATCGATGTGATCGACGCGCACGCCTGTCGCCGATCCTTCTTCCAAGAGCTGCAAGACCAAGGCGTGCGTGTGCGCGAAAACTTCCGGATCCTCCGTGCGGATCGCCACCAGATCGGAAATATCGAAGAAACGCCGGTAGTTGATCTTCTCGCGCGCCACACGCCAATACGACATCGCATACGGTTGCTGCGAAAGCAGAGCGTCGAGCAAATCGAAACTGCGCGGATCGCCTTTCGCGCCGTTGAACAAGCGAATGTTTTCGTCGAGGAACGCGCGGACGCTGCCGCCGGTAGACGTCTCGCTGGAATACGCGGCCCACAAGCGCTGCTTCAAGATGGCGGACTCGGCGTAGCGCTGTTCGACTTGAGCCTTATCGGAAACAGTCCGTGGCGGCAAGCCATCGACGATCACCAGCAACTCGCGCAGCGCGACGAAAGTGCCGCCGTCCACGCGATGGCCGATCACCGCGCCGTACGTTTTCGGATCCAGCGGCAACCGGCGGTCGAAATACAACACGTGCAATCCGCGCGCGTCGATCGCCAGGCGCAATTCGCCATTTTCGAGCGCGGTTCCGTACGGCGATCCGAGAATCGGCAGCAAAACGCGATCGTCCGCCGCTTCGAGCGAGGAATCCCAGTTGATGTCGAAGTAGAACGCGTGCGGAGAACACGCGCCGTTCTCGAGCACGTCCATCCACCAGGCGTTCTCCGGATCGGCGGCCATGTGGTTCGGCACGATGTCCAGGATCAATCCGAGATCGTGTTGTTTCAGTGTCGCGAGAAAGTCGCGAAAGGCCGTTTCGCCGCCCAGTTCCGGGTTCACCCGCAGCGGATCGGTGACGTCGTAGCCCGAGCAACTGCCGGATTTCGCTTTGAAGATCGGCGAGGCGTAGACGTCGCTGATTCCCAACGATCGTAGATACGGAGCGAGCGCGGCGGCTTCGCAAAAACCAAAGCCGTTGCCGAACTGCAAGCGATACGTCGCAATTGGTATTCGCAACCTTGCTCAACTCACGTTAATTTTCAAATCCTCGCCGAGAGTACGAAATTGTTCGATCCACGCTTGCGCGTCGGCGTCGCCTTCGGCGGCGCGTTTGGCGGTGTCGTCGAAGACCATGCGGCGAATCTCGAACCAGCCGTTCTGCGCGCTCCACAAAACCACATCAAACGGCAGATAACGCGTCATGCGCACCATCGGCTGCAAGCGCCGCAACGATTCCAGGTCCGCGGGATTCTTGAGGAACGCATCGAACTGGCGCTCGATGGTCTTGCGCAAGGTGAACTCAAGCGTCGTGGCATCCAGGTCCAGGCCGGCGGTGCGCGACTCTTCGATCAAACTGTTGACGCGCGCAATATCGAATTGTTCAGCGGCAAATTCGCGCCGCAGCAAGCTGTTGGCCGCGGCTTCCGCGGAAGCGCGCATCGCTTTCGGCAACGGGACGCCCAAGTCGCGCAGGAAATGGATCAACGGCGCCTGATTGTCGTGAATCTGCCGGTACGACGCTTCCGCTTCCTCCAGCGTGGTGTTCAGCACTTCCTTCAGCACGGCGCGTTGACCATCGCGGAAGAGATTCTTCAGCGAATAGCGCATTTCTCCGAAGTGCTTGTCCATCATCCGCAGCGTCTCCGCCAAATCGCCCGCCGAGAAGGCCCCACCCAATTCCGCGCTCATCCCCTGAAACGCTTCGGGACTCTCGAACTTCTTGATGCCGCAATTCAAATTGTGATCGCCCATGTGCAGCGCGCTGAACACCAACGTCTCGGAGACATGCGTGATTTCCGAGGAGAACTTGGCGTGGCCGATCGCCAGCTTGCTCTTGCCGGATTCAAGCGCGGTGTATTCTTCTTCTTCGACGTTGTAGTGATACACCGGCGACGGACCGGAATGCGGGCGAAACAGGGAACTGATGGCGTAGTGCGCCGCGACCTTCTCGAGCGTCACCATCGCCGGCTTGGCAAACTTCTCGTAGATCGCCGCGCCGTCGCGATGCTCGGGAATATTGCTTTTCGCGCCGGCCAACTGCTCGATCAGGCGATTTTCCAGCCCCTCGCCGAAAATATCTTGCGCCAGTTGCACGGCGCGCGCGGCGTATTGGATCACTTGCACCGACTCGATCCCGGAGATTTCATCGAAGAACCATCCGCAACTTGTGTACATCAGCATCAAATGCCGCTGAAGTTCCATCAAGCGCAGCGCCATCACCGTTTCCTCCGGCTTCAGCGCGCGCGCCGCGGTTTTGGCGAGAAACGCTTCGACGTTGGCAGGCGAGCGGTCGAGCACCACGCCGATGTATTCGTCGCGCGCCGCCCACGGATCCTTGAACAATTCGTGGCCGCGCGATTCGAAGCACTGCGTCACGCCGTCGCGCAGTCCGTCGAGCGCGTTGCGCAGCGGCGCGCGCCACTGCTGATTCCATCCGGCTCGTCCGGAGTTGCATCCACAGTCCGACTTCCAACGTTCGATGCCGTGAATGCAACTCCACGAACTGTTTTCGATGATTTCCACGTCGTGCGTCGGGGGATGCTGTTCGAGAAACAATCCGTAGTTGATGATTTCGGCCAGTTCTTTCGAGGCAATGTGATCGAGCGCGTAGGACAGCGCCATCTCGCCGTGCGCATGATGATGGCCGTACGTTTCTCCATCGGTGGCGATGTGCACAAGCTCAGGCCAGTCGCGCGTCTCGGAGAATGCGCCCAGGAGGCGCTCGGCGAATTTCTCGCCGTTATCGAGCACGCCTTCAAACGCCACCCCGCGCGAGATGGGACCGTCGTAAAAGAACAGCGCCATCGACCGGCGTCCCGTCAAGCGACAGCGATAGGCGCGCGTCGGATCGATTTTCTCGCTTTGCACATCGGTCCAAGTGCGGCCGCCGATGCGGCGCACGCGGGCGGCCTGGCGCGGCGCGAGGATGGTGAACTTGATGCCGCACTCCGCCATGATGTCCAGCGATTCGAGATCCACCGCCGTTTCCGGCAGCCACATCCCTTCGGGCTTGCGTCCGAAGTGACGTTCGAAATCGCGAATGCCCCACAGGATTTGCGTGCGTTTGTCGCGCCGATTGGCCAGCGGCAGAATCATGTGGTTATAGGCCTGCGCGATCGCCGAACCGTGGCCGCCAAAACGTTCGGCGCTTTGCTTGTCGGCGTCCAGGATCAACTGATAGACCTGCGGCGCCGACGTCGTCAGCCAGGAAAGAAGCGTCGGCCCGAAATTGAAGCTCGTCGATGCATAGTTGTTGACGATCTGACGAATCAGATTATTCGAATCGAGAATGCGCGACGCGCCGTTGGGCGCGTAGCATTCCGCGGTGATGCGTTCGTTCCAATCGTGATAGGGATACGCGGAGTCCTGCAATTCCACCGCTTCCAGCCAAGGATTTTCGCGCGGTGGTTGATAAAAATGATTGTGGATACAGATGTATCCCATCGGATCCTCCTTAGGAGCCGGAAATCATTTCAAACATCACGGCTGATTTCGGGGCGAGCGTCAGTTCCACCTGACCGGCCGAGACGATGTTCTTCACGTCGAGACGTCCGCTGCCCATCCACTCGTCGGCGTCGGTATCGAACACTTTTTTCCATTTTCCGCGTGGCAGCGGCACACGCACGGCGCCGGGAACGGGCGCGAAATGAAAAATCACGCAGGCTTGATTCGCTTCGTTCCAGCGGCGGACGAAAAGCGTCATCTCTTCTTCCATCGCAATCACTTCGGTCGACTCCTTGCTCGGCGCGGCGAGTGCCGGCAGCGACTTGCGCAAGCGGATCAGCTCACGATGCAACGCAAACAGCGCGTTGTTGCGCTGATCGCGCGCTTCCGGATTCAGTTTCGATTGCAGAAACGTCTCGTCGGCTTGCGGATCGGGCGCTTCGCCTTGCCAGGAGAACGCCGCGAATTCTTCTTTACGTCCGTGACGCACCGCTTCGATCAACGCGGGATCGGAGTGATCGGTGTGATAGAGAAACGGCGCTTTCTCGCCGTATTCCTGACCCATGAAGAGCAGCGGGACATACGGCGACAGAAGCACCGCCGCGGCGGCCAACTTCGCGCCATCGAAGCCGACCAGATGGTTCAAGCGTTCGCCCAACATGCGGTTGCCGATTTGATCGTGATTCTGCGAGCAGACCACCAAGCGCGACGCCGGAACGGCGTGAGACGAGTTCCCGTGTTTCCGCCGTCGAAACGCGGAGTATTGTCCGCAGTAGACAAAGCCTTCGCTATACGCTTTGGCCAGATGATCGAGCGTTCCGAAATCCTGATAATAGCCTTGCGTCTCTCCGGTGAGCATCGTATGAAGGGCATGATGAAAATCGTCGTTCCACTGCGCCGTAAATCCCAAATCCCACGGGCGCGTGTTCGTCACCACACGCGCATCGTTTAGATTGCTTTCCGCGATCACCGGGACGTGACGCTTCAAGTGTCGCGCGCGATCCTCCACGGCGGCGTTCAACTCGGCGAGAAACGGGCGCGCCGATTGGTCGGAGATGGCGTGCACAGCGTCGACGCGCAGCGAGTCGATGTGAAAGTCGGTGATCCAGTAAAGCGCGTTTTCGATGAAGAACGTTCGTACCGCATCGCTGTCGGGACCATCGAAATTGAGAGCCGCGCCCCACGGCGTCTTATAGCGATTTGTGAAGTAAGGGCCGAAATTTCCGAGGTAGTTTCCCTCCGGACCCAAGTGGTTGTACACCACGTCGAGCGTTACGGCGATCCCCATCGTGTGACAGGCGTTCACCAAACGCTTCAACGCGGCGGGCCCTCCGTAGGAATGCTGCACGGCGTATGGATACACACCGTCGTATCCCCAATTTCGTTCGCCGGGAAATTGCGCGATGGGCATCAGTTCGATGGCGGTGACTCCCAGATCGCGCAGCTCCGGTAAGTAGGGAATCGCGCCGTCGAATGTGCCGGCCTTGCTGAACGTGCCCACGTGCAGTTCGTAAAAAATGTACTGCGACATCTCCAGACCGTGCCAACCCGAGTCTTCCCACTGAAAATCCTGCGAGACGATTCGCGAAGGACCATGCACACCTTGCGGTTGATGACGCGACGCCGGATCGGGCCGCCGCGTGCCGTTGATGACGCACCAATACGGCGTGCCCGCCTCCACGTCGTCGGCCGCGGCGTGAAAGTATCCGTTGTCCAGACGTTCCGGCGTGATGATGCGTTCCTTGCGGCTCAACAGGCAAATCTCCAGATCGTTGGCGAACGGCGCCCACACGAGAAACTCGCAGAGTCCGGCGCCGCGATACGTAGCGCCGGGCGCCAGGACGCGTTCCGCCGCATGCGCAAACGGTTCGATTTTGCCGCTATGCGACACCGATGAGAATGTGGTTGTCAATGAAATCACCCTAGGATCGCTAAATGGACGCCCTCGCTGCGACCGGACGCCTTACGCTACGCCGCGTGAGCTTGACGCTGCCGCGTCAAGGCGCCACCGACCGAAGAACAGAGTGTGTCCGGATCGCAGGGGTCCGGCAGCACGTCGAACGCTCCCGCCGCGAGCGCTTCCACCCAGAGGCGTTCGTCGGCCACGCGCGACAACAGGATCACGCGCGCTTGCGGCATGTATCCGAGAATCATTTGCGTGTTGCGCCGCCAGCCCTCGCCGTAGTCGGCGTCACACACCACAACGCTGGCGGAAACGCGGATGGCGTCGTCGGTTTGCGCGGCGGGAATCACGGTCACGCCGAGCCGCTCAAGGGCTCCGCGGACTTTGTCTAACTGCTCTTCCGGCATCACGGCGGCAACTCGATCTGTGTGGCGAATATTCATGACGAGCTTCTCCCTGAAAGTCTCTCCGCACGTTTACACCCATCCAGATTCGGGTGCGGCGGCTAACCAGCGCAATGTAAGCCTTTAAAAATTCAGCCTTTGTTAAGGTGAGGAGAGCCTCGCCGCACAATTCAAGTTCACGCCGGCGCGATTTCAACTTGCGCGTGCATGAAAGTTTTTGCACGTCTGCCGTGCGAATGCAGGCAAATTGCATGTTGGCGTGAGGCGCTCCCCTGTGACGTGACCAAGTTACGACGCGGCGCGGCACGCAGACTCCTGGCATTCAACGTGCACAGAGCGCCTACGAAGTACAGTGAGGAGCGCAATGCCGAACCTACAAGCAAGACCTGTACAATTGAGCACTTATCCGACGTCATCGTCCGCACAATCATCAAGCTGGTTGGATCCTGATGCCGAGCTCGTCGCGGCCGCACGCGACGGCGACGCCGCAAGTTTCGAAGTATTGGTGCAACGCCGTCAAGGAAAAATCCTGCGCCTGGCGCAAAGCTTTACCCACAATTTGGCCGACGCCGAGGAAGTCACGCAAAATTCTTTTCTGCTGGCGTTCCGCCGGCTGGACTCTTTTCACGGCGACTCGCGATTCTCCACGTGGCTGGCGCGCATCGCCATCAATCAATCGCTGATCGCCCTGCGCCGCCGGCGCACGCGGGAAGTTTCGCTCGACGCGCCGCCCGATGAGCGCGGCGCATCGTCGGCGTTCGAGGTCGACGATCCGCGGCCCACGCCCGAGGAGCGACTCTTCGACGGCGAAACGCGCGACCACGTGGCGGCCGCCGTGGCGCGCTTGAAGCCGGCGTTTCGTGACGCGATCGAAGTGCATTATTTCCAGGAAAACTCCACCGAAGAGTCGGCGCGAATTCTGCGTTTGTCGAACGAAGCGTTGAAGACCCGCTTGCATCGCGCGCGCCGGAAGCTGCGTGAGATTCTAACGACGCCGGCCGGCGGGGCGGGACGCTTCTGCCGGCCTGCTCTGGGGTCGTCGTGCCTGCAATCTATAGGTGCCGGAATGGTTCCTCAGCCGTCTCGGTAGGAGTTTTTTCCGCCTCGCGCTCTAGTGACCGGCTGACGAGCTCCTTCGCTCCCAGGCCCACTGCGAGCGCCAGCGCGAAAACAATCCCCCCAAAGAGAATTCCGAAGGCGAGCTGTACAATTCCCGGCGCGATCTTCAGGTGATCGAGCGTCATCGCTACCGCGAGCACCAACACCATCCACTTCACGCCCACGCTGAGCAATCGCGCGTACTGCAAGTTGATGTTCACCGCGCCGATCAGCACGCTGCGGCTCAGGAATCGCGCCAAAATTGTACCGATCAACAGCACCATCACGCCGCCCATCAAGTTCGGCATGTATCCCACGATGCTATGCACTAAATCGTAGGTGAGCGACACGTCGAGCGCGGAGATGCCGATGAGAAATCCCATGATCAGCACGGCGGCCGCGGCCAAGCGCGTGACCAGCAGCGCGGGACTATGGTGCGGCGACCAATCCGATACCGACGGCCATCCGCGCTCCAGGCGCTGATCGAAATGCATCGCGCTGAGCAGCGCGTGCAGCAACGCCGCGAGCATCCAGGCCACCGCGAACGATGCCGCGATTGCCACAACCATGGCGAGGAATCCCGGCAAGAGTGCTGCGAATTGGCCCAGCAAGCGAGCCCAGGATTGATCGAGCGCTTGTCTTGCTTGTTCCCACATACGCCCTCCTAAGGACTAAATCGATCAGGTGACCGCCAACGCGAAATCAGATACGGCTTGGCCGCTTCGTACTCGCGCGCGAGTCGAAGCAAGCGTTCTTCCACGCCTTCGCCGCCCGACTCCATCTCCAGCGCGTACGACGCGACCCACGCCAGATAAAGCGGCGTGAACGCGCGCAGCAAGTGGTCGCGGCGGATGCTACGCAGGCGATGCGCCAGCGCGAAATCGTAAACCACGCGGGCCCACACCGAGTCGGGCATGCGAAATGTCTCGGCGGGCGTCCGCGACAGCCGGTGCAATTCCAGCAGGGACGCCGGCGGCAATACCAATCCCCAAATTTCCTGCAAATTCCGTACCCCAAGTTGAAACGATTCCACCATGCGATGCACTTCGATGGGTCCCGTTTGCGACTCCGTCAAATGCGCTTCCTCACCGAGCGTCGGCACGGGTTGCGATCCGCGCACGCGCTGCCAAAGGGCCGCGTTCAATTCCATGTCGGTGAACACAGGACCGAGTAGTTGCGCCAGCACCGAACTGAGATTCACCCAATCGGTTGGCGGATAGACGCGCTCGCCCACGTGGGTCTGCGCGACCTGCAAACCGGAACGTATCGCTTCCGGCGCGAGCCGTACCAGCGGCATCATGGGGTTCGGATCGTTGGCCGCGCCGCTCAACTTTTCGAGCAACCGCTTGGAGCACGCCAGATCGGGTCCCATGGGATTTTGAATCCTGCGCCCATACAGCGCCTGACTCAACGGGCTGACAATGCCGCTGTTGATCAATCCTTCGAACTTGTGACGGTCATAGCACGGTGTCACGAGATCGAAGTTGCGTTCCAGAATCGGCTGCGCGAGTTGCGAGATCCAGTGCGGCGTCACAGTTTGCAAATTCGACGCCACCACGCAACACGCGCGCGCGCCGAGCTTGCTTCCCGCGGCAAAGAGGGAACGATACGCCGCGCCGACGCTCTCCACCGTCGCGACCGTGGGACTTTGTCCGAACGTGCGGTCGCGCACCACAAAGAACGAATCGTCCGCCGCTGCCTCGGCGCCATCGCCGTCGTTATGGATCACCACGGTCTTAGGTCGCTCCGCCAGAGCGCCCAGCGACTCGCGCACCATCATCGCCGCGCCGGCCGAATGTGTTTCGTCCGCGCCGAGAATGCCCACTACCAGATCCGCGCCGCCGATTCCGGCGATCTGTTCTTGCGTTTCCGAGAGTGTGTTCGCCTCGCTCATGGCGTCTCGATCAAATCGGTAGCGAAAGAATGCCGCGCAGCGGAATCAAAACCCACGCCGGACGGCTGTTCAGTTCGTAGAGCAATTCGTACAGCGCCTTGTCGAAGAGATACGTGTCCAGCAGCATGGCGAAGTCTTCGCTGCGCTCCGGAAGAAACGCCGCGCCCCGCGCCGTTTCGCGATAGGCGCGCAAGAATTGCGCCGACACTTGGTGATCCCAAAGCTGCGCCCACGGTTCCAAACGGTCCAGATCCTCGGGGCGTCTGGCCGTGTAGTTGATAAGGGTGGAGTACGCTGCATAACTGAACGATCGCAACATTCCGGCGACGTCTTTCAGCGGCGATTGCTTGGCGCGGCGCTCCGCCAGCGGACGCGATGGCTCGCCTTCGAAGTCGAGGATCACGAAATTCGAAACCACGCGCAGGACTTGGCCCAAGTGATAGTCGCCGTGAATGCGGATGCGCTGCGCGTGGAACCCGCCGTCGGCGCGCGGCCGGAAGTGATCGAGAATGCGGTGGCGGCGGCTCAACACGGTCGCGGCCAAGTCCACGGTTTCGTCGGGCAACTGCGCCAAGTTGTACTTCAACGCGTCGAAGGCCATAGAAGCCTGGCGCCGCAGCGACTCAAAGATCGCCTGTAAATCGGTTGAGGAAATCGTTTCGGGCGCAAACGCGGGATGCTTCAAAGGATCGTTTGGTTGCGCGCCGAGCGCCAAATGCAATTCGGCGGTGCGGCGGCCGAGTTTGTCCGCCGCTTCCATATACATTCCGATGTGGTCGTGCGCCTCCGGGTTCGGATCGCGCTCCGAAAGGTCGAACGGACTCGCGAGCTCGCCGCGCAGGGCATCGGGGAATGGATTGGGCGCGGCGGTTTCGTAGAAACGCTCGACTTCTTCGATGCTCCACTTCCAACCGTCGCCCTCGTTGGCGACAAAGCCTTGCATCATCGCGACGGTAACGGTTTCCGCGCCGGCTTCGGATGAAGGCTCGGCGGGCGCGTACTCGATGGATCCGGCGAACGGCGGGATCGGTGCAAAATGCGCTTGCTCGGTGAGATACTTTCCGACTTCGCAATCGGGATTCGGTCCGGCCATTTCGTGACGGAACAATTTCAGAATCATGCGATCGCCGTACATCACCGAAGTATTACTTTGCTCGATCGAACCTCGCTTGACGGGAAGGACTGCCGCGTCTCCTCGAATGGCCGCGAACGCGGAACTGGGAAGCCCGCGCAGCACGCCGCTGTGCATGCGAATTTCACGCGATCCCGCGATCATGTCGGCGAGCTCGCGGCAGAACGCTTCGCTGAAAATGGCATCGTGCAAGACGCCGCCTTGCTCGCGCGCCGTTACTGGGCAAAGCACCGCGTTGGGCGACGATTGCACCAACGCCGCGGACGCGTCGCCGAAGGACGAGCTCAGTGGGACGAGATAGGTGTCGGGATCGCCCGCGTCGTAGCGGACTTCCAACATCGCCAAGGCCGCGCCGCTATCGGGCAGCGCGGCCCAATCGACAATGCGAGTCGACGCGATGTGCCGCGATTTCGCGGCGAACCAGCGCTGCTTCGGCAGATAGTCGGGCAGAATGCGTGTCTCGAGACGCCGCCCCGTCGCGCCGGTGAGCACTTTCTCCCATCCTCCCGCGACGCTGATCGTGTTTTCGGGCTCGGCGGAGGGCGCCTCCACGTCCGGCGCGTGGATTTCGAGCCATAGCGAACTGTAGGGCGCCAGTGTGAGACGGTAGGCTTCACGTCCAATTGCCGGGAACTCCACGTAGCCCAACATTTCGATCGGCGTGGATCCCGCGAGGTCCTTCAGGTCGAGATCGACCGGCTGCGCGAAGCGCGACAGATTCGCGACGCATAACACTTGTTCGCCCTCGTATCGCCGCAGATACGCCAGCACCTTGCGATTCGCGGGATTCAAAAACTCGATCGTCCCGCGTCCGAAAACGCGGAAGAGCTTGCGCAGCGCGATCATGTTGCGCATCCAATTCAGCAGCGACGACGGATCGGACTGCTGCGCTTCCACGTTCACCGCTTCGTATCCCCACACGGGATCCATTACCACCGGCGAGTACAAACGCGCCGGCGTGGCGGTGGAAAATCCGGCGTTGCGGTCGGCGTTCCACTGCATCGGCGTGCGTACGCCGTTGCGGTCGCCCAGATAAATGTTGTCGCCCATGCCGAGTTCGTCGCCGTAGTAGAGGATCGGCGTGCCAGGCAGGGAGAAGAGCAAGCTGTTGAGCAACTCCATGCGCCGGCGATTATTGTCGACCAGCGGGGCGAGTCTTCGGCGAATGCCGAGGTTCAAGCGCATGCGCGGATCGGAACTGTACGCCAAGTACATGTAATCGCGCTCGTCGTCGGTGACCATTTCGAGCGTCAACTCGTCGTGATTGCGCAGAAACAATCCCCACTGGCATCCCGCCGGAATCGGCGGCGTTTGACTCACGATGTCGGTGATCGGCAGGCGGTCTTCCTGACGCAGCGCCATGTAAATGCGCGGCATCAGTGGGAAATGAAAAGCCATGTGAAACTCATCGCCGTCGCCGAAATACGGGCGGACGTCGGTGGGCCACTGATTGGCTTCCGCGAGAATCATGCGATTCGCGTATTCGCTGTCCACGGTGTGACGCAATCGGCGAACCACTTCGTGCGTCTCCGGCAGATTCTCGCAACTGGTTCCTTCGCGCTCCACCAAGTACGGCACGGCATCCACGCGCAGCGCGTCGACACCGAGGTCGAACCAGAAGCGCATCACTTTCGTCACTTCTTCCAACACCACCGGATTGTCGTAATTCAAATCGGGCTGATGCGAGAAGAAACGATGCCAGTAATATGCTTGCGCCACGGGATCCCACGTCCAGTTGGACTTTTCCGTGTCGCTGAAGATGATTCGCGCGTCGGCGTATTTCTTGTCGGTATCGCTCCAAACGTAGAAATCGCGTTCCGTCGATCCCGCGGGAGCGCGGCGCGCGGCGTCGAACCAAGGATGCTGGTCGGAGGTGTGATTCACCACCAGTTCGATCATCACTTGCAGGCCGCGCGCGTGTGCGGCATCGAGAAACGCCTTGAAATCGTCGAGCGTGCCGTACATCGGATGCACGCCCATGTAGTCGGCGATATCGTAGCCGTCGTCTTTCAAGGGCGAAGGAAAAAAGGGCAGCAGCCAAATGCATGTGACGCCGAGATCCTGGATGTAGTCGAGCCGTTGCAGCAGACCAGGGAAGTCGCCGACACCGTCGCCGTTTGAATCCTTGAACGCCTTGACGTGAACTTCGTAGATGATCGCGTCCTGATACCACAAGGGATCGGACGCGCTGCCAGAGCGCCTCGCGGCTACGAGCGGTTCTTGAACGGCTTCACGCGGCATCGTGTTTTCCTTATTGACGCAAACGCAAAATGTGCGCCGGCCGGCGTTCCGGCGCAAGCTCAACGTAATTCCGCGATCCTTGCCACAAATAGCGCTGGCCGCCCAGAAGGTCCTGCGCTTGAAACGCGCGGTTCCAATCGAGTCCCAAGGCGCCGAGATCGAGCGACACCCATCCGGATTGCGTGTAGAACGGATCGAGATTCACGACCGCGACGATTGGCAGACTGGCGTCGGATTTAGAAGCGCCGGGCGCGGTCTTGCTATAGCAAATCAGCATGGGATTGTCGGTGGCATGAAAGCGCAGCGTACGATCGGTTTGCAGCGCGGCGTTTTGGCGGCGAATCGCGTTGACCTGCGCGATGAAATCCTTCAAGCTGTGCGGCGCGTCGAGATTCCAGTGCTTGATTTCGTATTTCTCCGAGTTAAGGTACTCTTCGCTGCCGGACTCCTTGCGTTCGCGCTCGCACAACTCAAACGCCGGACCGTAAATGCCGTAATTGGCGCCGAGCGTAGCGGCCAGCAGCAGGCGGATCATGAACCCGGCGCGTCCGCCGTCGACGAGCGCTTGCGCGAGAATGTCCGGTGTGTTCGGCCACAAATTCGCCCGGAAGAATTCGCGGACGTCCGTTTGCGTCAGTTCCGTCAAGTACGCGGTGATTTCGTCACGCGTGTTGCGCCACGTGAAATATGTATACGACTGCGAGAAGCCCAGCTTCGCCAAGCCGTACATCAGGTGCGGGCGCGTGAACGCCTCCGCGAGGAAGAGCGTTTCGGGATGCTCCCTTTTGATCTCGGCGATCACCCACTCCCAAAACGAAAACGCTTTGGTGTGCGGGTTGTCGACGCGAAAGATGCGCACGCCCTGAAAAATCCAAAAGTCCAAAACGCTTTTCAGCTCTTGCCACAGCTCGCGCCAGTGTTCGGTCTCGAAATCGAGCGGATAGATATCCTCGTACTTCTTCGGAGGATTCTCAGCGTATTGAATCGAGCCGTCGGGGCGATGGCGAAACCACT
Source organism: Terriglobia bacterium (assembly GCA_021325275.1). Classification (GTDB taxonomy): domain Bacteria; phylum Acidobacteriota; class Terriglobia; order JAJPHL01; family JAJPHL01; genus JAJPHL01. Next base: position 105,876 of record JAJPHL010000063.1, read on the forward strand.
CCGGATGCTCTTGCGTGTAAGGATGGTCGGGGCTGCACTGAAACGCGATGTCGAGGGCGATTTCCATGTTCATCTCGCGTGCCTTCGCAACGAGACGGCGAAAATCGTCGAGCGTTCCCAGTTGCGGATGCACGGCGGAGTGCCCGCCTTCCGGCGCGCCGATCGCCCAGGGACTTCCCACGTCGCCGGGCGCGCAGGCGACGGAGTTGTTTTTTCCTTTGCGATGATCGCGCCCGATTGGATGCACAGGTGGAAGGTAGACGACGTCGAAGCCCAGCGACTGAATATACGGCAAACGCTGTTCACAGTCCCGAAACGTCCCGTGAGTACCGGGTTCGTTAGAGCAAGAGCGGGGAAACACTTCGTACCACGTGGAAAATCGCGCGCGTTCGCGATCCACTTGGACGGCGAGCTCGCGCGGAAATCGGCTGGCCAGGTGACGGTCGGCGTTGCGATCCGCGACAGACGCCAGATCGTCGCTCAGGGCCGCTGCGACGGCACGCGCGCGATCGCCGTTGGCGGTGATTTCCTCTGCCCAGTGGCGAAGCTGCGCCGCGTCGTTGCCGTTGGCGCCTTCGGCGAGCGATCGAATCAATCCGGCGCCTATTTGTAAATCGAGGCTGACATCTTGCGATGCGGCGGTCTTCTTGATAAGCGCGGCGCGCCACGACTGAAAGTGATCCACCCAGCCTTCGACCGTATAAAAATACTTGCCGAGCTTGCCGACGCGAAATTGGCCGCGCCACAAATCGTTGCCGAGCGGCTCCATCGGTGCGGCGCGCCACTCGTCCTCCGACTCGTGACGATAGAGCAGCTTGCAACTGATCTGATCGTGGCCGTCGGCGAAGATTGCCGCTTCCGCAGTCACGCTTTCGCCCACGACGCGCTTGATGGGATAGCGTCCGCCGTCGATCTCGGGGCGCACCATGTCCACCACTACGCGAAGTCTTCCGTCGGTTTCAAGACCGCTAATCGCGATAGCCATGTCCGACCGAACCCACCAATCCGGCGCGGGCGACTCGCTTACGCCCGCAAGAATGCGCGGAGCGCCACCGCCGCCGCGAGTGTCAACATGCCGACGATCGCAATCAGCGGAACGGTGCTCGCGGTTTTTGGCAAAGTTTCCGGCGTGCCAACCGGCGTTTCGATCGTTCCGCCGGGAACCGCCGGTGGAGCCGCCTGCGCGCTCACCGTTGGCGTCTGGTCCGCAGCCTGCCCAGGATTCTGCTGCAAGGTTTGCGGCTGAGGCTCGACGGGAGTTACCGGCGCGTTGTTCTTCGCCGTCTGATCCGGGAGCTGATCCGGCGATTGCCCGGAGAGCTGCGGAGTCTCGGCGAGCGGCGAGGCCGCCGACAAATCCGCGACGGTTGCCGCGGGATGATCCATGTCCTCCGCTGTCGCGAGCATCGTCGCTTCCCCGATCATCATTCCGGGTTGATAGACGAATCGCTCACCGACGCGCGAGCCCGGACGGAACCACTCGGCGACCGCCTGACCGCGGAACGGTCCTTGGCGTTCTTCAAATTTCACGTTTTCTTCCGGCGCTCGCGGGAGTTGGTCGGGATCGGTGGCCACAACCGCCACCAACTGGCGCGTCACACCATCGAAAATCTGCACGTGGTGTTCGGCGCCTTGATTGTCGGAAAGCACGAAAAGGTACGTGCCGCCCGGCAGCACCATGCCGGGAATCTCCACCCACGTATCGAATTTCACCGTGGCTTGGCGCGAGTCCGCTGCCACGGGAAGCGTCAGCGCGACCAGCGCCAGCGCGAGCGAGAAAAGCAGAGTACGTTTTGCAAACATTTCAGAACCTCACTTTCAGGTGACGAAGCCGGTCGTGACGAAGCGGCGCTTGGTTCTGATGCGACTCGTTACCTAAAGGCTTCCGCCCGGCGTAACCGGTTGCCCGATCACGTCGCCGGAAACCACAAGTTCCACGCGGCGATTCTGCTGGCGTCCCGCGGCCGTGTCGTTCGACGTCACCGGACGCGTCTTGCCGAATCCACGCGCACTCACCATGTCGTGGGAGACACCTTGGCCAACGAGATAATCGCGCACCGCGCCGGCGCGTTCTTCGGAGAGCTTTTGGTTGTACTCTTCGCCGCCCACGCTGTCGGTGTGGCCTTCGACCTGGATTCTCAATCCGGGATGCGCCAGCAAAATGCCCGAGACTTTCGCCAGCTTCTCGCGCGCGCCCGGACGCAGCGTATAGCGCGCCGTGTCGAAGAGCACGTCGGACATATTGACGATCAGTCCACGCGCTGTATCGCGCGTTTCCAAAATCATGTTCAGTTGGTTCAACAATTGCTGGCGTAGAGCGATTTTGTCCTGCTCGGCCTGTTGACGCATGCGCTCGGCTTCCGCGGCGGCTTGTTGGGCGCGCGCCGCGTCGGCTTGCGCTTGTTGCTGCTGCGCCACGGCCGCGGCGCGAGCGGCGTCGGCTTGCTGGCGTGCGCTTTCGGCTTGCATGCGCGCGGAGTCCGCGTCGGCCTTGGCTCGCTCAGCAGCGCGGCGTTCGCTCTCCGCGCTCATGCGATCGGCTTCGGCTTGGCGGCGTCGCGCCTCGGCGGCGTCGGCCTCGGCTTTCGCGGCGGATTCCCGCGCGGCTGCGGCGGCGCGTTCGTTGGCCAGCGTTTCTTCTTCGATGCGCTTCACCGTGATGATGCGCGCGTCCTCGGCCATCTGCACGGCTTCACGCGCTTCGGTGCCGATGGGACGCTTTCCGCCACGGCCGACCAGAAATCCCTCGGCGTTTTGCAGATCGATCAACGCTTTCTGGAACGTGTCGGCGGCGTAGCGATCAGCGCCCGTCCAGCGCGCGATCCTGACGGCGTTGCGCGCTTCGTACAACTCGATCGGCGTGCGCGAATCCATGATGATGGGCTGCAACTCGCGCGGATTGGCGGTCATCACGTATTGGCCGCGCTTCAGCAATTCGTATTTCGCTTCAATCGGCTTGATGGTTCCTTCGGTGTCGTAACGGATAAAGTTTTCCATCACAACCACGTCGCTCGGCGTGGTAACGGCGAAGTACGGTTCCGCCGTGACGATCAAACCGAACGCCTGCAGGTCGCTGGTCGCGTGCAAGCTCGACTTCATACCGCCGTTCAACAGCACTTCGCCGAGGTTTTCCGCTCGGCCTTCCGGCGTGATGGCCCAAAGGACATACGTGAGATACTCGGGGCCGTAGGTTGTGGGCGGCTGCATGTGTTCCATGTCCGCGTCGACCTTCAGAACGCCTTGTTTGCTTTCCACTCGCGCTTCGCCCGTGGCTTGCGGCATCAGCGCGGTTCCGCGAAACGCGACATGCGTCGATCCGCTGCGATGGTTGTAGTTCACCGCCATCGTGGTGCGCGACACGACGGTCACGCGATAGACGGGCACCGGTTCGCCGGTCTGAACTACGCCCGGGGCTTGCATGGGGTTGGGGGCCGCCGGCGCTTGCGCGCCGGCGAAAGATCCTGCCAAGAGTCCACACAGGAAGAATGTTTGGAGTTTCATTGTGCCTCGCTCCTTTAGTCAAAGATTCCTTACTAAATTCCCGCCTGCGTGATTCCGGGCGCCGCTACTTCTTTTCGGTGTAGCGATTCAGCTCTTCCATCAGGCGACCCGAGCCCTGCGGCGGCGCGGCTTCGCGCTCCTTCACGATCTGGCGATTCGTGAGGCGTTCGCCGTAGAGCGCCGCGTTGTCGTCGAGATCCTGGCGCAGTGTCGCGCCGGTCAGCGACACGCCCGCGAACAATCCACGGGTGCGCGACCACGAAAGAATCTCCGCCGTCATCTGCGCGTCGGTTTGCGCGCTCGCGTCGCGACCCACGGGACCGGCCGCGATGGAACCTTCGCCGCCGAGCGTGAATTTGTCGTTGAGCAGCTTGTTCACGCCGCCCTCGTTCATGACTAAGAGCACAACGTCGGTATCCGATCCGCCGATCTGGAAACCGAAGCTGCCGCCTTCAATGCGGATTGCCGCGGGCGGCGACCAGCGTCCATTCACTTCGCGGCGGCAAGAAATGAAGCCCTTGCCGTACTTCGCGCCGACAATGAACGCCGCTTTCTTCACACTCGGAACGATCGCGATGCAATGCGCTTTGGCCATCAGATCGTGGGGAATGCCGTGATCGGGCGAGGCCATGATTTCCGAAAATACCGTGGCCGATTCATCCAGACGTTTCGTGGTGTCGGCGGTGTCCGCCGCGGCGGCGCGCAGCAACGGAACAAAGCTCGTTACCGCAAACGCGCCCACCGTGAGCAAATACGCAAAATTCTTTTTCATGCGAATACCCTCCGTGTTTGGGCGCGCCAAGGCGGCCCTTTGAATACCGTTCAAAAAGATCAGTGCAAACGGAGTTCCCAAACGGGGGACCTGCGGAAGTCCTCAGGTCGCTTGATTGCCAAGGGCTTGCATGTATGGCGGATTTCGCGACCCGTTGGAGTTGCACGCAGGACCATGCAGGCGTGCAAAAACGAGCAGGGAAATGCAAGAATTGCGCGGTTTACGACAACCGGCCCAAAGGACCTAGGTCGAGATTCAAATCTTCCGGCTTCAAATCGAATTGCGCGGCCAGCCCGTGGATGGTTTCTTCAATGCGCATGATCGCGAGACCGAGATTTTCGGTTTCTTGTGGCGTGAGCGTGCCTTTTTCCATGCGGCGAATCGCTTGGCGCTCGAGAAGCTTGCGCAGGAACTCGATCAGCGTAAGGACAAGTTTGATGACGGAGCGTTGCACGTCGTCGGGGTTCGCGTTCCACCGCGCGGTTGCAGCTTTAACGGTCTTCTTGCGCAGTTCGCTGCGCAGCGATTCCACTTGAAAAGTTTTCATGATTGCTCCCAACGTCCAAAGGCGTACGGCGGCCAAGGACCAGTGGCCGCGAATTGTACTTCGCCGCTCGGCGCCTCGGCGACGGCGGCAAGATAGTCGGCGCTGCGTCCGCGTTCAATTAAATGATAGACACTCGCCAGCAAGGGAGGCGCGCCGTGGCGCTCGACATGCTCGGCGCGGACGAAAGGACGAAGCGCGTCGAGAGAGGGAATTTCCCGCAGCTTGGCGGAAAGGTATCGTGTACCCGGGCCGCCTTCGGTGTTCTCCGGTGGTGCGACGCGATTACCGAAAACGCGCAGCGTCATTTGTTCGCGTCCCGCGACCATTTGCAGCGCGCGCTGCCAATGCGATGCGCGCGTGCTCAAGAGACGCGCCAAAGCGTCGTCGTCCTCCACGATCGAGCCGAACCGGGCCGGAAGAATCGCGTGCGACTCCGCGGCGAGCTGGCGCACGATCCGATCGTGATCGCGCAACGACGATTCGTCGATGGCTGGGCACTCCTCCACGTCTTTCACGGCCGCGAAAACCCCGGCGTTACCAACGCAGCGTAGATCTTTCGGCTTGGAATCGAGAATGGCGTAGACGTACAGCATCTATTTGGCCTCCACTCGATCGGCGGAGCAGAGCACGACACTGAGTCCCAAATAAATCAAATCAATGTCGGCGACGCCGAGCACTACGTCGCCGGTAATCACAACGCCCATGTTCAAGACGTGATCGACGATATCGAGCAGCGAGGCGTCGGCGTGCTCGATGATTTGTTGCGCCTCGCGGCCGGCAATCTGTTTCATAGCGCCTTCTTGACAAAATTGTACGGCGGCCACGGGCCGCTCAGCGTGACGTCGAAGGACGCCGACAAACGGCGGGTGAGTTTTTCGACGCCTAAGCGAAAGTTCTTCTCTCTCGCGGATGGAATCAGGAACGCCGCGTCGAGAATCACCGACGCGCCTCCTTCGCCATGGACAATCGGCAATTCGCAAGCGTCTTTTGCGTGGCGCGCCAACTCGCGATACGATTTCGCTGACTCCGTGACGGCGTCGCGGCGCAAGTTCTGCGTGAAGTCGCGCTCTTGTTTCTTGAGCAGCAAGAATTGTGTTCCTTTACTCGTACGGGCCGGAGTTTTCGCAGAGGCCCGCGCGGCCGCGGCGGCACGCGAAGGATTCAGTGCAATTCGCACGCCAAATTCCTGGCATCCCGCGACATGCTTGATGGCTTTGTTCAGCGCGGTGCGATGAGCGCGGACGTAATCGAGCGCCCGTGCGTCGGTGGAGAACAGCGTGAACAGCTTCATCGGGATCACGGTACGTTTGGGCGCAGCGAAGTGTTCGATCACACGTTCGTGGGCCATGGCGCACGCGGCGACCCAGTCGAGGTCTTGCAATCCTTTGGAAATCGGGCCTTCACCGTAGCGCGAGAGCGGAGCATCCGCCGCCACGACGTAGAGTGATTGTCCGGCGTCGAGGAGGCGCGGCGCCGACATGCGGTCCAATCCGGGACCTGCGCCCTCGCAAGATGGCGCGGATGCCGCATGCACGAGGCAATAAAGGTACGTCGCCGATTTCTTCACCTGATCTCCCATGTTTTTCCCCAATGCAACAACTCCTTGATTCCGCGCGGAGGCGGCGCGGCTTCCGGCGCGAGCACCTTGGCATGACCCGGCGCGAGTGCGCGAATCTCGCGCTCTTCCATCGCCGCGACGCGGCGGCATCGCGCGCATTCACCCGACGCAACCGCGTTCACCAGCACGCCCGACACTGGAATTTTCATCCGAGCGACGCTCTGCAGCAAGCGCGCTGTTTCCAGGCGCGGCAGCTCGGCGGCGCGCGTGACGGCGACTAAGCAGGTCTGTTGCGGATCGCGCAACAAGTCGAGGAACTGGCGCATCTGTCGCGCTAACTCCAACAGGTCCGGCGCGAGCCGGCCGAGTCCTGTCACCTTCCGATATTTTAGAAGAATCGCGAGCAGCGTGTGAACCCATTCCAGCGCTTTGCCGGGCATTTCAAGCAGGCGAAGCGCGTGGCCGGTGGGTGCGGTGTCGACAATTACTTGATCGGCGGTGGGTGCGCCCGCGCCAGGAACGAGCGCATCGCTGATCGAGAGGATTCCGAAAATTTCGTCGAGCCCCGGCGGCGACAGGTCGATGAGGTCGCGGGCTACGGCGCGATCGTAGGTCGCATCGAGGTTCGACCCGCCTTGCAGCGAATCGAAAAGCTCATCGATGGCATCGATGTAGCGCTCGCGACGCGCGCGAAAAAGCGCGGCGGCGTCAACCTCGCGGGTGCGCAGAGCGGGGAAGCCGGGCAGGGCGCGCTCCTCATCGCTAAGTTTGAGGTCGAGCGCGTCGGAGAGCGAGTGCGCCGGATCGGTGGACAGCAATAGGATCTTTCGCCGCTTGTGGCGTTCCGCTAACAGAAGCGCGGCCGAGGCGGCGCATGTTGTTTTGCCGACACCACCTTTTCCAGCGAACATCAGCAACCGGCAGGTTTCCGGCGCAATCACTTCCAGCGGGTGCCGCGGCGTCGCCCGGCGCTTCGGCGCCGCTGAGCGCACAGGCGCGGGAAGCAGCTCGGGGATCACGCGGACACTCGAAAAATCCTTTCGGACTTGGCGCAACACCTCCGCCTCCGCGCGGACTTTCGGCGAACACTTCGAGCAATGGCCGCGCGGCGCGGCGCGCACGCGGTTCACGATGAAGTCGGAAATCGCAATGGCTTCTTCGTGGAGTGCCGCGACGGCATCACGCGTTTCTTCGAGCGGCAGCGCTTCCGGCAGCAAGACCCAATGGAAGCGGGCGCGTTCTGAATCGCGCAAGGTGTCGAACAACTCGCGGCCTTCCATCGCCAATTCCGAAATCACCGCGTCGCCGGAATCGGCGCGATACGTCCCGCCGAGACTCTCCGCCAGAAAGCGGTGCTTGGCTTGCATATCGTTGAAGATTTCCGCGATGCGGCTCAGCGTTTCGGGCATGGCCAGCAGGCGCAGCGTGTGACCCGTCGGCGCGGTGTCGACAACCACTCGCGTGTACGGTTTGGAACTCGCCAACCGGCGCAGTTCCACTAATCCCATTAATTCGTCGACGCCAGGAAGCGAGAGGCGCAGCAATTGCGCGATGTCGTCGGAGTCGAGATAGGTTCCATGCTCGGCGATTGTTTCGAGTCCGCGTTTGTGCCGCGCGATCCAACGCGTGAGGGCGCCGTCGGCATCGAGTTCCACGGCGTCCAGTCCGGCCACACGCTTCACTTTTGAAGAGAGCTTGTGCTTCAGCGCGTCGCCGAGTGAATGCGCGGGATCGGTGGAGACAATCAACACGCGCTGGCGGGATTTCGTAAGTTCTCGCGCGGCAGCCACCGAGCAGGTGGTCTTGCCCACGCCGCCTTTGCCGCCGAAAAAAATGAATTGCTGCGGAGGCGTTTGCCTAGCGGCGGCGCGGCCGGCGTTCACCATGCTCGACGATATCTTCCGCATGCTCGACGATGTCTTCCGCGCGCGCGTGACCCGTTTCGTCACCTTCAAAGGTGACCTCCGCTCCGGTGATTCGAAGTTCACCCTCTTCCACGTCTTCCTGCGTGGCCATCTGCCGTTCGCGGATTTCGCGCAGTTGCGCGAGCACCTGATCTTCCACCTCGCGGAATTCCTGCTCGGTGATCTCGCCCAATTCCAGGCGCATCTGCGCGGCCATCAATTCCTCGCGCAGCGCGGTATCGTCGTTCATCTCCTTGTCCACGGCGGTAGCGATTTTGTCGAAGCAAAACTTGATGCCGCCGATGATCAGGGAGTCGATCAGGATCATTTGGCGTCCTTGGCGCGCTCCAGTTTCAAGCGGATGTTCACGAAATTGTAGGGCGGCCACGGCCCGGTGTAGCGGAAATTCAGCTTGCTGTAGCGCACGCCGATCTCTTTCATCTTGGCGTCGAAGACGCCCTCTTTGTCGCGCGGCACCAGAAACGCCGCGTTCAAGATCATTTTATCGCCGATCGGTTTGTTCCAGCGCGACGCGACCGAGACGTCGCTCAATTCATCCATAATGCTCTTCACGAAACGCTCGGACCGCGCTTCGAGCGCCGCCGCCACCAAGCGGTCGTACTGCACGCGCGCAAAATAGGTGGATCCCTTTTGCGAACTCAGCTCCGTCTTCAGGCGGCGGATGTCTTCTTCTTCCTGCTCGATCACCCGCACGATCTCCTGCGATTCCCAGAGCACTTTCAAACCGAACTCCAGCTTGTCTTGCATCTTCGAGAGCACGTCGAGGAACGCGTCGTACGCGGACCGCAGCAGCTCGACGATGTCCTCGCGCGTCTTGAACACGGTGCCGAACGACATCGGGATCACGGTGTGTGTCTTCATCACCGTTTCGTTGACGCTTTCATGGGCCAGCACGTTTTCCCGCGTGGCGTCGTAAACTTGCAGCGGCGTATCGGAGACCACCGCGGCGATGTCCTTGTAGTTGATGGTGCGGACGTCGGTGGGCTTGGTGCCGATGCCGATGCGGCCGAACTGCAACGGGTCGGCGGAATGAATCACGCAGTAGACGTACTTTCCCTGACCATCCGCGGCCGCAGCGGCGGTGTGACCCTCATGCTTGTGCGCTTTCGCAACGGCCGGCGCTGGTGCGGTACGCGCTTTGGCGGATGGGGCGTCAGCCGCCGCCGCACCAGGTTTTGTCTTGGCTTTGCTCGAAGAGGGGGACGTTTTCTTCATATTCAGGTTCAACCTATGATTTCAACTCAGGCTCCTTGCGTCTTGCTTCGTCCAGGACGATCCTCCAGGATGCGCGCGATCTCGCGCGCCAGCTCGTCGGGCGGGCACGGCTTAGTGATGAAGCGATCGCATCCCGCTTCGCCCGCCGTTTCCGCCACGCCGTCTTGCGCGTGCGCGGTGAGCGCGATCACCGGAATGTGTTTCGTGATTCCGTTTTGCTTCAGGCGCCGCGTCGCTTCCCAGCCGTCCATCACCGGCAGCGACAAATCCATCACGATTAAGTCGGGCGCCAGTTGCGCCGCTTTGTCGAGCGCTTCTTGTCCGTCGCCGGCGAGCGCGACTTGAAATCCGTCGTGGACCAAATACTGGGTATAGATGTCGCGGTTGTCCGCCACATCGTCGACTACTAAAATGAGCCCACGCCGTTTCTTCTTCATGTTTCTTCTTTAAGGCGTTTTCGGAGCCCGCGGCAGGGTCAGCGTAAAGGCCGATCCCTGCCCCAGTTTGCTGTTCACCGTAATTTTACCGCCGATCAGTACGGCCAAGCGACGGCAAATCGACAGGCCCAAACCGACGCCGGCATAGCCCTTGGCCACCGAATCGTCGGAGCGCCGGAAATCCTCGAAGATTTTTTCCTGCTCGGTTTCGGCGATGCCGATCCCGGAGTCGGCAACCGTGACGATCAAGCGATCTTGCATGCCTTGATACGTCGCCGAGACGTTCACGTAACCTTTGGGCGTGAACTTGAGGGCATTCATCAAAAGGTTGAGCAGAATCTGCTTGATCTTCTCGCGATCGCTGCGGATTTCCGGCAGATCGTTGGGAACTTTCTGCGTGACTTCCAACTTGGCTTGCAGGATCAGCGGCTCCACTTCCGCCAGCACTTCGCTGATCAGCGTGGAAAGGGAAACCTTGGCCATGGTCACGGCCATCTTGCCGGCTTCAATCCGCGTGATGTCGAGAAGCTGGTTGATGAGCGTCAACAAGCGGCCGGCGTTGGCGTCGAGGCGCGAGAGATTTACGCGCTGCTGCGGCGTCACCGTGCCGGAAATCCCCTGCATGAGAATTCGCGTGTAGCCAATGATCGAATTTAGCGGCGTGCGCAACTCGTGCGACACGTTGGCCAGGAATTGCGACTTCAACTGCGACGCCTGCTGCAATTCCATGTGCTGCCGGCGCAGCACTTCGTTCTGGCGGACCAGTTCGGCGGTGGCCTCGCGCACTTTTTCTTCGAGCGCTTCCGACACCAGCCGCAACTGCTCGTAGAGCCGCGAGCGCTCCAGGGCCTCGGTCTGGTCGTGCAGAATCGTGACCACGCCGAGCAATTCGCCTTGCTGCGAAATCAGTTTTGCGGAGATCGCTTCCACGGGAACCGGCGTGCTTTTTTCGGGATCCACCAGGCTGATGCCGCCGTGATGCTGGCGGCCTTCCGACATCAGGAACAAGTTTGAAACGAAAGAGGAAAAGTTGATGTCGTTGGCCTGCACGTTCTGCGTCTCTTCCAGGTTGCCGGATTTCGGCATCGTGAAAAGACGCTCCGCCGGGTCGTTCATCATCACGATCTTGCCTTCGGGGTCGGTTACCAGAATCGGCTCGGCCACCGAACTGATGATCAAGTCGAGACGATCGCGCTCGGCACGGACTTCTTCTTCGGCCAGGCGCAGGCGGCGATAGTTTTCTTCTAGTTCTTGGGTGGTGCGCCGCAAATCGCCGACATTGCGCAGCACCGTCACGACGCCGGTGCCTTCGTGCACGTCGCTGAAGACGGTGCTGGCGAGTTCGAAGAACAAGTCCGATCCGTCGGCGGGATCGGCCAGGAGCAATTCGCGGGAGTCCAGGGAAACGTCTTCGATCGCGTGCCTTGAGAGCGCCGCCGAGAGGAACATGTTGTTCAACGCGATCGCGCGGCGGCGGCCTTCCGATTCTTCCTCCCGCGCGCCGAACAAGAGTTCCGCCGAGCGGTTGGAAATCACCAAGCGCCCTTCGGTATCGGTCAAGATGATCGGGTCGTGAACCGTGTTCAGGATGTTGTAGAGCAGGGTGCGCTCGCGGCGCAAGCTGCGTTCGGCTTCCGAGAGGTGGCTGGTGCCCAAGCGGCGGCGCAACACGGGCATCATGTAATCGTTGAGCCACTGGAGATCGGGATCGGTGCGCGCGGACGCCGGATTCACGATCAACAATCCCACCGCGCGGCGCTCAGCCGTTTGGTCGCCTCCACCAAGAGGTATTGCGGCAAACGTATCGGGAGAATACGGCGCGGCGGCCGCGCGAGGATCCGAAAACGTTCCGCGCAACATCACCATTTTGTTTTTGAACAACGCTGCGACGTAGGGATGTTGGCGGTCGGTGAGATCGAGCATGAAATCAGCGGGTTCCTGCTCGTCCCATCCGACGGCGGCAAGAGCGATCAATTGCTTTTGACTCGAATCGACGGCGAGACACAGCGCCTTGGTGACGCCGCTGTGTTGTTGCAGCCATTCGAGCGCGCGCTCCGCGCATTCCGCCATGTTCTCCTGCACCAGGAGAAATTCGGCCATCGCCAGCTTCGCTTCAGGCGATGCCGGCGCGGATACGGCCTCCGGGGACATGGTGCTTCCCGGTGAGGACCTCGCGGGCCTCATCACCAAGGCGCGATTCGCTTCAGAACGGGGCATATTAGACGATCAATCGACCGGGACTCACCCGGCGCGGCGGATGGGGCCGACCGCGCCGGCAATGTTTCGAGACTACCGGCGGGCCGCCTTGCGCGGCCTCGGCGGCCGTCCTGCACCCTTGGCCACGGCCAGTTGGGCCCGCAGCGAGGCGTTTTCGGCAACCAAATCGTCGTGCGCGTGGCCTTGTTCCACAGCCGGTCGCGAGACCGGCGAGATTTGCGTCACCGCTTCGGAATACCGGATGTACGTTTCGATCGACGCCACGACGACGCGCGCTTCCACCGTGATCAGATCGATTCCCACAAGGGAGACGCGGACCCATGCGTCAATGACGATACCTTTGTCCAGGACGCGATCCAGTACGTCAATAAGACTGGTTCCGCCTGCTGTTCTCTCAACGGGCATTATGTGCCTCCTTACTCTCCTCTACCTGTGAAACCTCACTCTACCTGCCGCGCTTGCGTCCCGCCGGCGCGCGATTGATCGGGGCCCCTGTCGCGCGGGCCAACTGGCGCTGCAGACCTCTGATCTGCTCGCGCAGCTTGGCGTTCTCCGCCGATTCCCTGTGCGATCCCGGCGCCAGATGTTTGTCGTAGCGCCACCAATCGAGCCCAATCTGCTCCGCCTTATCGATCGAGCACACGATCAGGCGAATGCGAATGGTGAGCAATTCGACTTCGGCGAGGGACACCTTGACATCTCCAGCGATCACGAGTCCTTTGTCGAGCACTCGGTCGAGGAGATCCACCAAGCCGGTAGCGCGGTGTGGAGCTACGGGAAGATCGGACCTCATAGAGTTTCACTCGCTCCAGACAGCACTCCCCCGGCGAGATAGCGCATTCTCACAGGGAGATGCCAATTGTGTTACGGATATAGTGCACCGTCAAGTACCAGAGCCTCAGGGATTTTTCCCTAGGGAATAACCCTAGCACAGTATCGGGAATTCTACTGATGCAGGAATTCTACTAATGCACGGCGAAGAGAGCTCGCGTGCCGCCGGTGATCCGCGGCGTGGGCGTTTTGCTACGAGCGGACTGGAACCGGTTCGCGACTCGCGATCGTGCCGAGTTGGCGCGTGCGAACCACGAAATCGATGGCTTGGCGCAGGATCAATTCCTTGCGCGTCACCTTGAAGATGAACGGCATCCGCACTTGGAGCGCCGGCACCGTGGTGATCGGCTGGCGCGGCCCGGAGGCGGCGGGCGTGACGGAGTCCGAACCACAGCAGAAGCAACGGGCGTGAATATCTAAATCGCGGACTTGCATGCAATCCATACAGAACCAAGCGTCGTTTTTCATGGTCCATCCTTCAAAGAAGTGGCGAACCTTCTCTGAAGGGGCTAAGAAGCACGTCTCGATCCAAAATGGCGTGAAAGGGAACTCGTTCTGATTCAACGAGAATGCACGGGACGCAAAGTGTTTCCCACAGTGAAGGGCATTGCGCGGTGCAAAAAGTTTCTTGCACTTTGCACAAAACCGGTTGCTGGCAGCCAACTCTGGTCGCTCGATAACGACCAGCGACCAGTTTTAATGCGCGCCGCCAAATGCCGGATTCGCGAAGAAATTAGAGACGCGGCGCTCCGGTCGAGCCTTTTCTTCATGATTGAAGATGACTCCAGCCAGAAACGACGGATCAAGCTTCGAAAGGCTCTCGCGCAAGTGCTGATGCGAGATGTAATCCGGTCGCACCACCATCACCACGACGTCGGTTGCGACGGCCAGCAGGCTGCATTCGTCCGATTGCACGCTGGGCGCGTCGATCACCATCCAGTCGAACTGCATGGCTAGGTCGTGCAGCCGCGTTTTCAAAGTGTGATCGCCCAAAAGAGTCGATGGATCGCCCTTGGACGGGCATCCCGCCGGCAACCAGTCGATATTGAGATGGCGAATCGAGCGAACCAAGGGACGCAGCTCGCGATCATGCTCCAATCCTTCGGAGAGACCCGGCAGCAGCGCCGATTGTCCCAGCATGCGGGCCACTCCGGCGTTGCGCAGGTCGCCGTCAACGAGCAACACGCGCGTGCCCTCCTTCGTTCGGGAGGCGCTCTGAAACCCTTTTGATGTGGCGACCGGCTTGGCGAGGGCCCCGGCTAGAGCCAGCGCCACCGTGGTCTTGCCTTGGCGGGGAACCGTGCTCGTGACCATCACGGTGCGGATGTCGCGCGTTTGCCGAAGAAAGCTCAGCCGACGGCGCATTTCCGTCACTTGATCCGTTGTGGAGCCCGCCGGCGCGGTAATCTGGCCCGAACCGATTGGAACGATCCCGCGCTTAGCCGGGTCACCGACGTACTTGCCCAAATCGATGGCTTCGTTCATGGTGAGCCTCTTCACCTGTTCCTGGTAGCAACGCACGGGCCAATTACCACGCCCGAGGGTTAACCCTGGATTGAGTCGCAGAATCAGTACCTTGTTGGGTTAACCCCGCGATTCATCCATAGGGCAACGCACCTAAGTTGAGTGCAACCGCATTCATTTGCGTGCTCTTTTTAGTTCCGCAGCCACCTTGCACGCATCGCGCAAAAGTTTTCTTGCACGCGCAGTTTATTGCACTATTCTACAGACATTTTGCAGGGTTCCTTCGAAGGCATCAGGAAAAGAACTCATTGAAAACAATAGCAATCAGAAAAAAACAACGGCACTCAGTAGAATTGCCGATTCGGTTACCGATTTGCTTGATGAATATGGAATGCCTTGCGCGTCCGGGAAGCGGACATCCCGTGGGGGGAGGGTTCTTCTCCCGGACGCGCTTGATTCCGGTAGGTTCGTTTTGTAATTTCCCGATTGTTAAAACTGCAGGAGGGGTGGGATGCCCAACAAGCCAGCGGTGAGGGCTACGGAAGTGGTGAGCGCGGAGACGGCGGGTTCGCTGTTGCGGGAATTGGTGGCGCACCTGCGTCAGAACCGTACACAACTCCGCGAAGAGTGGGCCAGCCGGATTACCGAAGCCCAACTGCTCACGGCGATGAGCAAGGAAGAAATCTTCGCCGAAGCGACATCGGTGTACGACAACTACGTCGAGGCGCTGGAAACCGAAACATTCGAGAGTTTGCAAGCGTACGCGCGCAACTTGTCGGAACGCATCATTCCGCGAGGTGTGGAAACGCATGAAGTTGTGGGAATCGTGCTGCTGCTGCGCGACGTGCTGGCGCGCTCGCTGTTCGGAAAGTATCGCGCCGACTACAACAAGCTGGCGCGCATCCTCGATGCGTACGAGCCGGCCGCCAACCGCATCGCGATCACCGTGGCGGTGGGCTTCGTCCAGGAACGCGAGCGCATCATCCGCGAGCAGCAAGAGGCGATTCGTGAACTATCGACGCCCGTGTTGCAGGTGCGCGAACGCTTGCTGATTCTGCCGATCATCGGCGCGATCGATCCCCAGCGGGCCCGCCAGTTGACCGAACAATTGCTCCGCGGAATTCGCAGCAACCGGGCCAAGGTCGCGGTGCTCGATATCACCGGCGTTCCGTACATCGATTCAGCCGTGGCGAATCACCTGGTGCAGACCGTGGAAGCGTCGCGCTTGTTGGGCGCGACGGTCATCGTCACGGGATTGTCGCCGGAAATCGCGCAGACCCTCGTGAACATCTCCGTGGATCTCGCTAAGATGACCACGGTCGGCGACTTGCAAGGCGGCATCGAAGAAGCCGAGCGCCGATTGGGATACAAAGTTGTGCCGCTGTCCGAGATCCCGCAGCAGCAAGAGGAACAGTAAGGGAAACACGAGACGGACGAAAGTTCTAAGGAGTCTTCGTGGAAGTTCCAGTTCTCAAACAAGGCGACTACTTGATCGCGTCGATCCAATCGGCGTTGAGCGATCAGGACCTGGTGCAGTTGCGCGACAGCATTGTTCAGAAGGTCGGCAAGCTGCGCTCGCGCGGAGTGATCGTCGACGTTACGGTGCTCGACGTGATGGATTCGTTCGCCACGCGCACTCTGCGCGACATTGCGCACATGATCCGGTTGCGCGGCGCGGAAACGGTGATCGTGGGCATCCAGCCGGAAGTCGCGTTCGCCATGGTGCAGCTGGGGTTGAGTCTGGAAGGCGTGGCCTGCGCCCTGGACTTGGAAGAGGGCCTGGCTTACCTGAATCGCAAGAGTCCCAAGTCAACGAAAAAAGGTGCGTAATCTAAATGGCTCGCACTGAAAAAGGCCTGACCGTCAAGGAAGAAGCGGTGGTAGCCATTAATATCGACACCGATATCGTGGTGGCGCGCCACAAGTCGCGCGAGTTGGCGGCGCAGTTGGGCTTTTCCTACGTTGACTTGACGTTGATTGCAACCGCGGTTTCGGAGTTGGCGCGAAACATCGTGCTGTACGGCGGCGCGGGCGAAATCCAGCTGAGTCTCGTCGAGAACGGCGTGAATCGCGGCATCGTGGTCGTCGCCGAAGATCACGGCCGCGGGATCGCGGACATCAATCGCGCCTTGCAAGACGGCTATTCGTCTTCGGGAAGTTTAGGTCTCGGGCTGCCGGGTACGCGGCGCCTGATGGACGAGTTCGAAATCGTTTCGGCGCCCGGCAAGGGCACGAAGGTCACGGTAAAAAAATGGAAGCGGTAGTGATGAACACCTCGCAGATCGAATGGGGTGTCGCCAGTTCACCGTTGAAAGGAAACGTAGAGTCGGGCGACACGTACTTGATCCGCCATTTTCCCGGCGGCGCGCTGGCCGCGGTGATCGACGGCTTAGGTCACGGCGGCGAAGCGGCGGAAGCGGCGCGCGCGGCAATGGCCATGCTGGAGGAACATCCCTCGGATTCGGTGATCTTCTTGTTGCAAGATTGCAATCATCGCTTGCAAGGCGCTCCGCGCGGCGTGGTGATGACGCTGGTGTCCTTCGATTTCACCGAACGCACCCTGACCTGCGCCGGGGTGGGCAACGTGGACGGCGTGCTGATTCGCGCGGCGACGTCGGCTGGTCCCAACGTACCGCATCAACACGAAAGCATTTTGCCGCGCCGCGGATTGGTCGGCGAGCGGCTGCCGCATCTGCACGCCGCCAGTCATGCGCTGTTTCCCGGCGACACGCTGGTGCTGGCCACCGACGGAATCCGCATCGGATACACGGCGGAAGTGCGGAGCCAACGCACGCCGGCCGAGATTGCCGACGCGATCCTGAAGAATTACTCCAGCGGCAGCGACGACGCGCTGGCGTTGGTGGTTCGTTTTGTGGGAGCGGAGGAAGGCGGGCAGGGGAGCGACTCGTGACCGCGACACTCTACGATCTCTCCGATCAGTACGTAAGCGCCTTGCAGAATTATCTGCGCGGCGGCGGGGAAACTTCGCTTCGCCAAGCGTACGAACTGGGACGCCGCGCACTGCAAGACGGCTTGGGGTTGCTCGAGATCACGGTGCTCTATCATCAGGCGTTGGCGGCGGCGCTGCGCCACACCCTGAGTCCCACTGAAAACGCCCGCGTGATCCAATCGGGCGAAGGATTTTTCCTGGAGAGCCTCGCGCCGTTTGAAATGACGCATCGCGGATTTCAGGAAACCAACACGCTTCTGCACCAAAGCGACGAACGGTATCGCGAGCTTTTCGAAGACGCCAGCGACATGGTTTTTTTCACCGATGCCGTGGGACGGCTCACTTCGATGAATCCCGCGGGCGAGCGCCTCACCGGATACGAAACCGGCGATGCCTTGCCGAGTCTCGTGGAGATCGTCGCGCCCGAGCATGCCAAGTCACTGGACGCCATGCTCCGAATGGCTTCGAGCGCGCTGCGCTCGCCGCACTATGAAGTGGAGATCGTTTCGCGCGACGGCCGCCGGACTCCTGTGGAAATCAGCAGCCGGCCGATTGTTCGCAACGGCGAAGTGTTGGGCGTGCAGGGAATCGCGCGCGACATCAGCGAACGCAAGCTGGCGCAACAGGCGATGCATCGCTTGAACGAGGGGTTGGAAGACGAAATGAAGCGGATCGCCCACGCGATCCACGACGAGGCGGGGCAATTGCTGGCCTCGGTACACTTGGCGCTGGAAGCAGTGGCTTCGGAAGACCCGCAACGCCTCGGGCAAAAGATTCTTCCGGTGCGCGACGTGTTGTTCGAGATCGAGGAAGAGTTGCGGCGGCTGTCGCACGAGTTGCGTCCCACCGTTCTCGACGATTTCGGCATTGGACCGGCGCTGCAATTTCTGGCCGAGGGCGTGGCCAAACGCACGGGTCTAGAGATTCACCTCGATTCTTCTTTTGCGGGCCGGCTATCGCCGAACATCGAAACCACGCTCTATCGCGTCACGCAAGAAGCGCTCAACAACATTCACAAACACGCGCATGCGCACAATGTGTGGATCTTGATGCAAGCTAACGGCGAGGTTCATTGCGAAATCCGCGACGACGGCGTCGGCTTCGACGTAGATGGAGTGGTCGGTGAGCGAGGACGTAGCGGATTGGGTTTACGCGGGATCGGCGAACGGCTGACCGCAGTGGGGGGTGAGTTCGCGATTTCCTCGCGGCCGAACGAAGGGACCACACTCAATGTGCGGATCCCCCGGCAAAACGCCGGAGAAACGGCGGGCAAATAAATGATGATGACTTCACGCGCTTCCACGCTGGCAACGCCGCGGATGGCTCCTCCGGCGCTTGACTCCGATCTCGGCAACGGACGTGAGCCCGTCAGTCGCGCGGCGTCGAGCTCACAAACCGCCCGCGAGGCTCAGTCGATTCGCATTCTTCTGGCCGACGATCACGAAATTGTGCGGACGGGTCTGAAGGCCTTGCTCGAACAAAAAGGCTTTCAAGTGGTCGGCGAAGCGGCCAATGGTCACGATGCCGTGAAACTCGCCGTGAAGACGCAACCCGACGTGGCGATCTTCGATCTCTCGATGCCGCTGATGAACGGCTTGGACGCCACGCAGGAATTGCAGAGCGCGCTGCCGAAAACGCCGGTAATCCTGCTGACCATGCACACCGAGGAGCAATATATCCTCGACGCTCTGCGCGCCGGCGCTCGCGGCTACGTGTTGAAGAGCGAAGCGGCGACAAATCTTGTGACCGCCATCGAAGACGTAGTGAGCGGCGCGAGCTATTTGAGTCCTCGTGTGTCCCGCGCCGTCATGCTGGCATACCTGGACAAGAACAAGCGCCTGGAAGATCCTTTATCTTCTCGCGAGCGCCAGGTCCTGCAATTGATCGCCGAAGGAAAGGCCACCAAGGAAGTGGCCTCCGTGCTGGGAATCAGCGTCAAGACGGCGGAATCGCATCGCAGCCGGATCATGGAGAAGCTCAATACCCATGGAACGGCCGCCTTGGTGCGGTACGCCATTCGTCGCGGCCTCATAGAACCGTGAAAACGAAGTCCTGAGTGCTGAGTCCTGAGTGCTGAGTCGTGTTTTTTTTAACTCAGGACTCAGGACTCGGCACTCAGGATTTCCCGTTGGACTTAGGACCGTAGGCGGTAGCCCGAAGGTACCGTATATTTTCTTGCATGGTTTCTCCTCTTCAGAATAGATGATATTACCGATTGTCCCAAAGGCGTCGGAAGGGCTATCGTAAGATACGGAAAAGGAGACTTCTAGTGGCGCCTGTCCCTTCGCTGGACGACAAGGAACTACACAACTCGGCGTCGCAAGAGGGCGTGAAGTCGGTACAGTTGGGCGAGGACTGCGTTTTTTTGGCAGCCAGCCCGGCCATGAGGGATGTGCATCAGCAAGTGATGCAGATCTCCACCACCGACGTGCCGGTTCTCCTACTCGGCGAGAGCGGCACGGGAAAAGAAGTCGTCGCGCGTTTGATCCACAGGTTTTCGATGCGCGCCGATCGCACGTTCATGAAGGTGAACTGTGCGGCACTTCCCGCGGACCTCTTGGAAAGCGAGTTGTTTGGTCACGAAGCCGGCGCGTTCACCGGTGCGACCCGATCAAAGCCGGGCAAGTTTGAAGTGTGTCATCGCGGCACGCTGATGCTCGACGAAATCGCGGAAATGCCGATCGTGCCGCAGGCCAAACTCCTGCACGTGCTGCAGGACGGCGAATTCGCACGCTTGGGCAGTCCGTCGCCAATTCGCGTGGACGTGCGGATCATCGCCGCCACCAACGTGAATATCCAAAGGGCTATCGCGGCGCAGAAGTTCCGCGAAGACCTCTACTATCGCTTGAACGCTTTCATCATCACCTTGCCGCCGCTGCGCGAGCGCAAGGAAGACATCCCGCTGCTCTTGGAACACGCCTCGCGCGAGTGGGGACGCCGCTACGGCCGTCCCGCGCTGGGGATCTCGCCGCAACTCCTGGACGCCTGCCTGCACTATCATTGGCCGGGCAATGTGCGCGAATTGGAGAATTTCGTGCGCCGCTATCTGATCGTTGGAAGCGAAGAACAGATGATGGCGCAACTGCTCGCGCCGGGCGTTAGTCCCAACGGCAATAGTAACGGACACGCTCGCCATCGCTTGCCGGGCGCCGACGTCGGCGACCTGAAGTCGATGATGCGCAGCATGAAGCAGGAAGCGGAGAAAGAAGTGATCCTGCGAGCGCTGGAGATGACCGGCGGGAATCGCAAGGAAGCCGCGGCCATCCTCAACATCAGTCTGCGCGCGGTGTTCTACAAGATTCGTCAGTATGGAATCGAGCATGCCGCGCATCCGGGGAACGGCCCGGGTCAAGAACCTCCGATGTAGCTCGGCAGTTTTCTTCAACCAAACCATAGAAGGCTAGTCTTGTTGTTGCGTTCTTTGTGTCCTTTGTGCCTTTGTGGTTCCAAATCCCAGGTGGAATGCACGAAACTTCCTGCACGCGCAATAGATTGCACGGCGATTTTGCGCGCGAGTGACCCATTTCCCGCACGGAAAACGCTTTATCAATTGAGGGATAGATGGAGTCCGGCGCCGGCGGGCGCTGGCAACTGAACTGCTATGTACTAGGACAGTGAACGCGGCGGCATCTTCTCCTGAGCCCTGAAGGTCGCTGCCGCGTTTCCTCCATCTCTCCACCATTCTGGGATGGGAGAGAGGAACTCGCAGATGTCTGACTCGATCATTGTTCTTGTGCCGGCGGATTCAACCGTGGATGCGGTGCAGCACGCGCTGTCTCTCGACGGCACACCCGTGGAATTCGTGCAGTCGATGGAGGAAGCGCTGCGATTGCTCTCCGCCGGGGAAACACCGGTCTTCTTCTGCGATTCCACTGATTGTCCCGCTTGGCGCGATCCCATCGTGAAACTGCTGCGTTCGGGTAAGGCAACGCGAGTGGTGATGCTCTCCACCATCGCCGACGAAATGTTGCCGCCGCATAATCCGAGCCGGGCCGCTACGATCGCCGCTTAGAGCAGATCGCCGCATAGCGTCAAAAAACGTTCCCGCCGAACAAAAATGCCACGTGTTTCGTTGCGCGCACGCAGGTCCATGCGTGCAAATGTTCACGATTTGTGAGCTAGTTCACACGATGAGCAACGTATTATCAACCTGTTGAAGACCACAGGCCTATGGCAAACGTTTGGGCACCAACATGCAGAGAATGGTCCTAGATCCAAAGGATAGACACGATATGTCGGGTGGAAGCGCAATCGACACCCTCGTGACGGGCTTAATCGACGAGCAGGACTTGGCGCCGATTCAAGAGTCCCTTGCCGAAAGCGGCGTCTTGCTGGCTCCGGCCAGCGATGTGGAAGAGGCCGCCGGTAAGTCCGCCACTGTTGTGCTACTCGACGCCGATTGCTATCCCTGGCGCGAAGCTGTAACGCAAATCCGCAATCTCAAACCGTGGGTCCGCGTGATTCTGGTGACTCGATACGTGGATGCGCGGATGTGGGTGGAGGCGTTGAACGGCGGCGCGTACGATCTGGTGTCGAAGCCATTTCACGCGCGTGAACTGCGCTCGGTGGTTCTGGGCGCGTTGGACGCTCGCGCGAAGATGCCATCGTCGAGGACGCCGGTGAACATGGCTCTCAGTTCCTAAGGATTTGAAACAGAGAAAGGCTCAAGCATGGCAGCTCGATGAAACGCAAGAAAAAGTCGGGTGAGCAAATGGAAAACAAAACAATCCTGGTTGTGGACGATAGCTCCTGCTTTCGCACTTTGATGATCCACGTGCTGGACTTCATGGGATACCGGGTTGTGACCGCGGAAGACGGCGCGGACGCCCTCGACAAGATGGAGGAATGCCACCCGCTGCTGGTGCTCATGGATGTGGAGATGCCCGAGTTAGGCGGCTTGGCCGCGTGCCGGCGCATCAAGAGCAATCCCGCGACGCGCCACATCCCGATCCTGATGGTCAGTGGGAATTCCGACTTCGCCGTCGGCGCGATCGACGCCGGCGCCGACGATTTTCTCGCGAAGCCATTCAGTCTCGACACGCTAACGGCGCGGCTGCGCACGCTCACCGGCCAGAATGATCCTTTGGTGATGGCCGCGCATGCAGGACTTTACGGAAGGACGGCGTAGGACAGGCGTCCTCGCTGTCTCTCTTTGTAGGGCGCTCGGGTTGACTCGGTAGGGCGTTCGGGCTGAGCGGCCTAGGTCCACAGCCTCAAACGTTTGCTGGGTCTTGTCAGGAATTTTCCCTAGCCTTAAACTAGGGAAAGTTTGACCCGGCGCAACTTCCTCACGAAAGCAGCCGTGTTGGGCGCGGCCGCATTCGGGGCGCCCTTCTTGAGCGGCAACCGCTACAAGCTCTTCGCAAGCTGTACGACGCAGTACTCCGCACGTACCATCGACCTCGTGAAGCAGTCGGTTGTGGTCGACATGCTCGGTCTGCTCACGCTCGACTTTCCCAAACTCTACGCTTGGCAGCGGTCGCCGGAAACTTTCGGCTCGACCGACTTCGAAAAACTCCGCGTGTCGGGCATCAACGTGTTTCATCCGGCGGTCGGCTACGACGGTCCGGCGGCGTATCACGATTCGCTCGACGATCTGGCCCGCTGGAATCGCTTGATCGACGCGCGGCCGGGATATTTTACGCGCGTCGCCACGGCGAACGATCTGGCGGCGGCGAAAGACACCGGAAAAATCGGCATCCTGCTGGGCACGCAAAACAGCGACCACTTCCGCACGCTGGAAGACGTCGATCGCTTCTACGCGCTCGGCCAGCGCTTGTCGCTGTTGTCTTACGAGACGAACAAACTCGGCGGCGGATCGGGCGATTCTCGCGATCCCGGGCTTTCCGCTTTCGGCGCGCAGGTGATCGCGCGCATGAACGCGGTGGGCATGGCGGTTGACGTGGCGCATTGCGGCGATCGCACCACGCTCGACGCCTTTGCGGCCTCGCGCAAGCCGGTGCTGATCACGCATTCGAATTGCCGCGCGCTGGTTCCCGCACGCGCCCGCTGCAAAACCGACGAAGCGATCCGCGCGATGGCCGCGACCGGCGGCGTGATGGGCATTTCGATGATCCGCGGCTTTGTTTGCTCTTCGGGACCCGCGACAATCGAAACGGTGCTCGATCACATCGATCGCGTGGCAAAACTCGTCGGCGTGGAACACGTCGGCATCGGCAGCGATGTGGATCTCGACGGCCGCGATCACTTGTCGCCGGCGATGCTGAAGGCCGAACACATGATCGGCCGCACCGATCTCGACGGAATCAACTATCCCAAGAAGATTTTCGACGTCACCGAAGGTTTGGTCCGCCGCGGCTACAACGATCAAAACATCGGATTGATACTCGGCGGAAATTTCCAGCGGGCGCTTAGCGAAATTTGGAGTGTGGCGGCTTGACGCCGCTTTCGGCGCACGAGGCTTGACTCGCGCGTCTGTTTTGAGACGCGTGAAGTGCGGCCCGCGTCAAGAATCAAGCACGCAGTGCGTTTGATTCGGCCATCCGCCGCGCTCCACAACGCGCTACTTTAGTCCCGAAACCACGTACAGCGCGCCGAGCCCGTAGTCCGCTGTATATGCGTAGGACTCGCAGTCGGGCGCCACGCGGATCGGTTGAATGGCCCATAGCCCCGTTCGATTCGCCGGAGCGAGTTCCTTCCACGGCGCCGTCTTTCCATCCGCGATATTCACGCGCGAGACTCGCGCCGGCATCTCGCCCGCGCGATCGACCAGCAGGGAATTGTCGCGGCAGAACGCCACAGGCGTAAGCCCGGTGACCGCGGGAATCCAACGCCGGGGTGAGCCATCGACCGGCAACAGTTGGATTCGTCCGTCCTTCCCCAGCGTTGCGACGATCCGGCCGTTGGTGGAGAGCACAATGTCGTCCGCATTGCGATCGAACTGGATGTCTTCATCCGAAATGGCTCGAGGCTTCGCGTTGAGCGAATCCTGCACGTAGTACCGGAATTGATGTCCACCCTCGGCGCCGACGAAAACGATACTCTTGCTGTCGGGCAGCCATCGTCCGTAAATGTGATGAATGCCGTCGTGAGTGAGCGGATGCGCGTCCCCGGCATGCACCGGCAAGGCCGTGAGTTGCGCCGGTTGTCCGCGCGGATTCACCATGGCCCACTGGCCGTCCGGCGAGAGCGCCGTCGGGAAACCATCGCCGAGATGAACGGCCGGACCACCCTCGGAATCGCGAAGGAAAGTCAGAAACTCGCCGCTGGAAGCAGCATCGCCGCCCTCGTCAAACAAGATTTGCTTGCCATCGGCCGACAGCGCTTGGAGAAAAGACCAGTCGTGGAGATAGAGGTCCGATTCCTTGGAGCTCCCTGCGGTTCGCACCATCAGCGAGGAGCTCCAAGCGACGTGGCCGATCAGCAGGCGACCGTCGGCGGCGACGTCGGCCAGCCAAAAGTATCCCGGAAACGACGCCACCACCCGCTCGTGCCCGCTTAGGTCCATTCTGTAAAGCTGCATCGTGATTCCATGCTGTGCGGCGGTAAACCAGACCGTGGCGCCATCCGAAGACCAAACGGCACTTGTGATGTTTGCAAATAGGCGCGATGTCGCCTGCTTCTTTCCCGCCGTGTCGATGATAACGACCCATCCCGTGCCGTCGGCGGTCAACGGACACTCCACCAGGGCGATCCGGTCGCCCTTGGGAGACATCTTCACGGAGTTAACATAGCCGTTGGTTTCGAAGATTTTCTTGCCGATTGGATACTCGATTTGTTGGCCGGATGGCGCCCCGCGCACAACCACCAGTTGCGTGCCATCGGGAGACCAATCCGCCAGAAAAATCCCTTCCGCCATTTCACGCGGCGCGCCGCCGCCGACCGCCGCCCGCGCCAGTGTGCCGGGCGTCTCCGCCATGCGCTGGATCGGCGTCATGATGAGGGCCATCTCTCCATTTTTCGAAATGGCGATGGGGATGGCGTTCGAGATGCCTAAGGCGCGGGATTCGGGGCTGCTTTCCTGGGTCGAGAAGATCTCATATGGCTTTCCGTCCCACGCCGCGGAATAAATGACGCTCTTGCCGTCGTTGGAAAATTGGGCATTCGTGATGTAGCCGCGCCGGAATGTGATGCGATGAAATTCAGGTAACGCGGTGGAGTTTTGCCCGAGGCGTCCGATCGCGATTCCTGTGACGAGCAACACGATCGCCACGACTGCGGCCCACGGCCACAGCGACTTCTTGCGTTCCGGCGCCGCTTGCGCGACGGTTGTCGTAGTGCCGCTCGACGCTTCGATCGCAAAAGCTAAATCGCTGGCGGATTGAAAGCGCTGCTCCGGCGATTTTTCCAGACACCGCCGTACGATTCGCTCCAGTGCGGCCTCGGACAACGGCGGCGGATCGTCCTTGATAATGGCCGTCAGCGTTTCCGGCGCAGAATCGCGATGGAAAGCACGCTGCCCGCTGAGCATTTCGTACAGAATCACGCCGAGACTGAAAATATCCGCGCGATAGTCGGCTGATGTGCCGCGCGCTTGCTCCGGCGACATGTAGCCGATGGTCCCGAGCGCGACGCCCGGCGTGGTGGCCGCGCTGCGCGTCAGTTCTCCGATTTCCTCCTCGGCGACTTTGGCCAATCCGAAGTCGAGGATTTTTACCCGCCCGTCGTTGGTGACGAAAAGGTTTTCCGGCTTCAGATCGCGATGCGTGACTCCTTTGGCATGAGCCGCGGCGAGTCCCGTGGCGGCCTGCCGCGCATAGTCGAGCGCTTTGCGCCGCGATACCGGTAGCTCCTCGCGGAGCGTTCGGCCTTCCAGCAACTCCATCACGAGGTAGGGAACGCCTTCATGCGTGCCCACGTCGTAGATCGCCAGAATATTCGGATGATTCAGCGATCCCACGGCGCGCGCTTCCTGTTCGAATCGGCGCAGGCGGTCGGCGTCCGCCGCGAAAGATCCGGGAAGCACCTTCACCGCGACCTCGCGATTCAGGCGCGAATCGCGCGCCCGATACACTTCTCCCATTCCACCGGCGCCGAGCGGCGCGAGGATTTCGTACGGTCCAAATTTGGCGCCTGAAGGGACGGGCATCGTCAACGGCGAGTATACAATACCAACTCTTTGTAAAAAGGTTTGTCGTTTGGGGCGGCGCGTGCGCTTCGGTGTACGCTTATTTGCATGAGACTCCTCGCTGCTTCGCTCTTACTGGCTGCCGTCGCCAGCGCGCAATCCGTCGATCAATTGACGCCGCATAACGTGAAGCTCGAGGCCGTTGACTACCTCGGAAAACGCGCCGTGAAAGTCGTCGAAGCAGGGATGGCGCCCAACGGCGAAGCGTACGCCGTGTTGAAAGGCGCCGACTTCCACAATGGCGCGATCGAAGTGGAGTTAGCCGGACGTCCCGCGGCGGGCGCGCAGGAAGGCGCGCGTGGATTCGTCGGAATCGCGTTCCGCCTGCAAAACGGCAAGTACGAATACATCTATCTGCGCCCCACCAACGGACGCGCCGACGATCAAGTCCGCCGTAATCACTCCACGCAATACAGCTCGCATCCGGACTTCAGCTTCGCGGTGTCACGGCAGCAGTCGCCGGAGAAATACGAAAGCTATGTCGACCTCGAACCGGGCGTCTGGACCAAATACCGCATCGAGATCGAAGGAACCAAGGCGCGGCTCTTCGTCCACGGCGCCAGTCAGCCATGCCTGATTGTGAACGACATGAAACTAGGCGATTCCTCCGGCGCGGTCGCGCTGTGGATTGGTCCCGGCACGGAAGGCTATTTTGCGGGTCTGAAGATCACTCCGAAGTAAGAACGCAAGTCGTTCGTTGGCGTTGACATGTCAACTTCGCTCGCATACCATCCCGACAAATGGCCGCTCAGCACGAGAACGACGAGAGTCGGACCTCTGCGAATCTAGGGGACGCTCTTGTTTCAAATCGCGCGCGCGCAGAGCCCTCCACAATCTCCGGAGCCATTGGGGAAACGGCGGCGACCTCTGCAGGAATGAAGTCCGCCGCCGATCCAGGCGCCGACGGCGCTCCGAAAACAACTTGGGGTGTGCTAGGTCTTCTTTGCGCGACGATCCCGATTTGCGCCTGGGTTTTCAAGACGTGGGATCTGTCGGATTTTCCAGAGACGTTCACGAGCGAGTGGTTTTGGTTCTGGATCGCCGTTTGCTTCCTTGCCGCAACTATCTGGTCGTCGCTGCTCCCTAAGCGCTCCCAGGTGGACAAGGTCCTCCTGGTGTTCCTGTGCATTTCCACTGTAGCGGTCGGCGTCATCGGATTACTCGTCCGTCGCGAGGCGGCGCCGTCTCTTAACGCATTTACGGTGGATATTTTCAAGTCCCGCGCCTCCGATGATGAAACTCAGCGTGTGGCCGCCCGGATTCGGGAACAGGTTCTAACGGACCTTGAAAAGATCGGCCAAAGCTGGCCCAAGGAATTCTCCGTCAATCGGCGAGAACGAGAAGTGAAGGGTGGACGTGAAGAAAGTATCTCGTATGTCAGAAAATGGGCTCATCGCGAGGACACAAGTGTGACCTTTGCGGTTAAACCTGGGGCACATTTGGCAATGTGGATCGAGTTGGGCGTGTCGAAGGATGGCGCCAGTTTCGAGGGGCGTGCGCATTTCATCAAAGTGGCGAAGTTTGGCAAGGAAATCCATGCGCAAGACTCCAGTGACTTCGGCGGCTCAGGCGAATATGTCGACACGTTTACGATCGCCAAGGTAGGGAGTAACGAGTCGCCGGACTTGCGCCGGACAGACGACGGAATTGTTCAGGTAATAGATTTTTTTTGGGGACTGGCGAATTATCGAAAGGGAAACTATGACATCGCGCTGAGGATCCTGCCGCAGATCAAGGACTCCAGCGCGCAACGTTACGCCGGTCGCGCCGCTGAGGAGAAGGCCTATACCAGCCGCCAAGCGCTTGCCTATTTCCACAAAGCGCAGGAGTACTTTAAAACGGCGTTGTCGATGATGGACCGAAGTGATCCGTCCGTTCCGTCGGCTCTCATGGATCTTGGACTTGCTTGTTCCCAATCGTTCGCATATGGCGATGACTTGGAGGCGACCGTTCCCTGTGCACTGAACGCCTTCGATGCCGCTGCGGAGATTTACAGATCAAGGGCCAGTTCGGAAGGAATGGCCGGCGTCTTGAAGCACAAAGCGTTCTTAGAATACAACCTGTATGAGCGGAGCCCGATTGGAGTCGGACAGGATCACTTACGGAACGCGGAAGCGCTGCTGAAAGAAGCCATTCCCCATTTGTCGCCGAAGTCGACCGACTATCGCTCGGCTAAGTCTCTAGAGGGCACCGTGCTTGGTGAAAGAGACGAGTACCGTGAAGCCATCAAGAAGTACGAGGAGGTATTGAGGCTGTGCATCGACGCTGGGGATTCCGAGACTGCAGCCAAGACCTCACGCATCCTCGGAAATACGCAGACGTATTATGCAATCGAGTCAGGAAGCCCTGCCGTTTATGCGGAAGCCCAGCGCAGTCTTGAGCGGAGTGCCCAGAGTTGTGCGCCGGATCTCCTGGAGTGCTACTTGTCCCACCGGGATTCCGGCAATTCGGCGTTGAGGTGGGCCAAGGCTGAGTTCCGGCGGGGATCGACGGAATGGAAAGACCAGGTTGACCGCGCGGTAAAAGAATACGGCGAAGCCAAGGGCTTCCTTTCTGGAGCGAATCAGCCTTTCACATTTGCTGAGGCATCATGCAAAGCTGGAGGCGCTTATACCGAGAGATCCTTCCAGACTAGACCTCCTCAAAAGGACGACCTGCTGGCGGCGTTAGGGGAACTGAATGATGCCATCGGTGCGCAGCCTTCCGATGAAAGCGCCCGCCCGCTGCTCGCAGCGCTGCTTCGAAAACGCGCTGCCTACTACCGCCGACTCCATTGGGCGTCGCGGGCGGCCGGATACCTGGATCTAGCGCGCAAGGACGAAGAGGAGTCTGCAAAGATTCGAAATTCGGGTACCGCTAAAGTCGATGCTATTCCGGATGCCTGTCGCGAAGACCGCTAGCGATTCGTGACTCTTCCCTCGCCGCTCCTCCGACTCGCAAGTTGCACAGATTCGCAGCAAATTCTCCAACTAGTGCCGGCGCAAGTGCTTGGTTTGAAAGCCCATCCAAAGCGAATCTATCACTTAGGGAAAAGTTGACAACCTATTGATTCTTAACTATATCTTAGCGTAACCAACGGCTCAGCCGGGACATCAATTTAGGTAGGAACTTACGTAGGAACCTTCTCCCGAGGTGAAAGACTATGAAGCGTAAAACTGAAATCTACCATGACATTCCCCTGTTCGAAGCTAATGCCGAGGACGAGATCGACGAAGTGTTCGAGAGCGTAATCTGGGATCTGTGCGGCCGGAGCCCGCGCAACGACCGCGCTCGCAGTGACTTGAACGTACATTAATTGCAAACGTTCTGCCACGCGTAACCCGAATCGCGCGTCTATTGAACGCAGTATAATCACTCATGCGCGTGATCGTGAGATCAGCGCCGGTACCTCCGGCGAACGACGACCAGTTGCGTCTGTTGGCGCCGGAAACCAGCCGTTGGGACGAGCTTGGCGGCAACCTCGTGGCGCTGATCGACACGATGACGCGCCGCCGCCCCTGGGACGCGCGTCCGCCATTCCAAATTGTCACGCAGCCGGCCTGGGACCCGCGGCGTTCCATGACCGCGTCGCTGTTCTGCCACACGGCGGTTGTGTTTCTCCTCTTCAATCTCACGGCGCTGCTGCGATTCGCCGGCGACGACGACCATCCCCAGCACGCGCGACTCGATACGCAGCGATTGCAATGGTATGTGATGTCCGACCAACTGCCGGCCATCGGCGATTCCAGTAAGGACCGGAAAACGCCGGCCGCCAAGGGCGCCAAGCACAAAGCCGACGCGCGGCCCAACGTGCACCATCCGCAGAAAATCGTTTCGAGTCCCGAAAATCCCGACAACAACGCGCAGACTATCGTGCAACCCGACGTTCCGAAAATCAAATTGACGCAAAACCTCGCGCTGCCGAATCTGGTGATGTGGCAAGACATCGAGCGTCCCGCGCCCCCGGTGGATTTGGTGAAGGCTCCGCTACGCGTACCCGCCGAGTTGGTGAAGCACGACGTGCCGTTGCCGCCGGAATTGCCGAATCTTGAGCGCAAACTCGGCGACCTGAAAGTCGCCGCATCGCTGGCGCCGCTCCCGGCGCCCGCGCTTCCTGTGGAACCAGCGACAACCGCAGCGGGGAACACGCCGCCTGCTCCTGCGCCCGCGCCGGCACCGCCCGAACCACCGCCGCCTGATACGTCGGCGATCGGCGGAGGCGCGGAGGCCGAAGCGCGCATCCGCAAAGTCGTGGTGTTGAACGCGACTCCCGCGCCGCCGCCCCCAGGACCGATCGACGTGCCGAAGGGAAATCGCGCTGGAGCATTTAACGCGGGTCCGGACGCCACGCCTGCTCCTGAAAGTGGTGCAAAATCCCCAGGCGCAGGCGGGCCGGCCAACGATGCGGCGGCCCACGCAGGAAACGATGCACGACGCGATCTCGCAACCGGCCTGCACATCCCCGGACTCTCGATCTCCGGCAACGGCGCGCCCACTGCCGCCGCAATCGTGAATGGTCCGCCACGCGCCGTGTTGCCTCGCCCAACTACGCCCGCCGCTCCGACGTCTCCTGACGTTGGGTCGACGCGACCGAAGCCTGCGCCGATCCATCCCGACATACCGGATTCGGGATTTCCGCCGGGCAAGCGCATCTACACCGTGTTCTTGAACATGCCGAGCCTCACGAGCGCCACCAACGCAAGCTGGCTGATGCGCTTCGCGGAGTTGGAAGTGCGTCCCGCGGGAACTCCCGAAGTGGCGATTTCCGCGCCCGTGGCCACGCACAAAGTCGACCCCGGATACGAACCCGACGCCGCGCGCGAACGCATCGAGGGTAAAGTGCAATTGCACGTGATCATTCGCCGCGACGGCCACGTCGACACGGTGGAAGTGCTGCACAGTTTGGACCCGCGGCTCGATCAGCGCGCCATCAACGCGTTTTTGAAATGGCATTTCCAACCGGCGTTGCGCGAAGGCGTGCCGGTGGATCTGGAAGCGGTCATCGAGATTCCGTTCACGCTGCCTGCCGTGCGCCACGACTTCGCGCCGCATTAGCCGCCATGATCTTGCTAATCGACGCCGACGATACGCTGTGGGAAAACAACATCTACTTCGAACGGGTCATCGACCATTTTGTCGTCCGCCTGAATCATCCCCACATGACGCACGCCGAAGTCCGCGCGGCGATCGACGAAGTTGAGCGCGCCAATACGAAACTTCACGGCTACGGTACGGAGTCGTTCACGCGGAATCTCAGGGAAGTCTGCACGCGCCTGGCGCCAGAGGCGGCGGGCGATTGGATCGCTGAGCTTTGCCGCACGATCACCGAGCATCCCATCGAAGTGATCGAAGGCGTGCGCGAAACGCTCGCGTACTTGCAGGTGCGCCACCGTCTGGTTATGTTCACGAAAGGGAATCCCGCGGAGCAGTTCGGCAAGATCGAGCGCTCGGGGCTGAGCGCGCTGTTTCACGAGACGCGCGTAGTGAAGGAAAAAGACGCCGCGAGCTACGAAGCAATGTCGGCGGAACTCGATCAGCCGAAGGACTCGATTTGGATGATCGGCAACAGCCCGAAGTCGGATATCAATCCAGCGCTGGCCGC
Organism: Terriglobia bacterium; assembly: GCA_021325275.1. Lineage (GTDB taxonomy): Bacteria > Acidobacteriota > Terriglobia > JAJPHL01 > JAJPHL01 > JAJPHL01. The sequence continues at coordinate 137,962 of JAJPHL010000063.1, forward strand.
GGGATTGCGCGCCGTGTGGATTCCGCACGACGCCACGTGGGTCTTGGAGCACGAAGAAGTCACGGCCGCGCCGGGGCGTCTGTTGACGTTGTCGCGATTCTCCGAATTGCGCGACTGGTTTTGAGGCGCCTTAGGCCGCAATGCTCTCAGGCTGATAACGCCGCACTCGGATTCGAGACGCATGCTTCAAGGCCCGCGCTAAATCGTAGGCCATTTGCAATTTCAGCCACATTTCCGCCGTGCTGCCAAACGCCTTGGACAAGCGAACCGCCATTTCGGGGCTGATACCCGCGCGACCAGTCACCAAATTGCTCAGCGCTTGTCGGCTGACGCCGAGCACTTCCGCCCCTGCGGTCACACTGAGACCCAACGCCTCCAGACAGCCATGGCGCACGAGCTGACCCGGATGGACGGGGTTTTTCATCGGCATAGTCTTCATCTCCCTTAATGATAGTCCGTCAATTCCACATCCCAAACATCGGCGCCTTCGAAGCGGAACACAATTCGCCAATTCGCGTTGACCGCCATCGACCAATAGCCCGCGAGATTTCCTTTCAGTTGATGGAGCCGGTACCCAGGGATATTCAGATCCTGTGGCGTTCCTGCGCTATCGAGTAAGGTCAGGATCTCGCGAGTTGTAGCCAGTAGATCGGGGCGAATCAGCCTCTTGTCCTCCCGCTCGTACAGACGTTTGAGGCCACGGTGCTTGAAGCTTCGAATCACCTAACAAATTGTAAGGTGTCAATTGACACTTGTCAACAGCGGCGGGAGAGCAAGGTCCTACTTCTTTCCGTGAGCCAGCGTGCTGCCCTCGGTTCTCCCCAGCACCCACTTGATCGCTTCCAGATACATCTTCTCGATCTCCGGATCGGACCACGCTTCGATGGTGTGTCCCAGCGTTGAATAGAACACGCGACCCTTGCCGTACATCTTCGACCACGCCACGGGGAAATCGTGATCGTCGCGCACGTGCGCCTTGATCGTGTAGTCGAGCTTCTTGTCGTCCAAGCGCAGCAACACGTTCACGTTGTCGCGCGACCAGCTCTTGGGCTGATAAATTTCGTCACGCTTGTTGAACGCCGCGGGGAATCCGCGCATCGCCGGAAACGCGGGATCTTCGAGAATGATCGGCGCATCGAACGTGCCCCAGGGATGGCCGTCGAACCATCCGCCGATCATTTCGCCGTACTCGGGCCACTTGTAGTTGCTGTCGAGCGCGGCGTGAATGCCCACGAAGCCCTTGCCGTCGTCGTGCACGAACGACAGCAAATCTTTCTTCTGCTGGTCGTCTAACGGCGTTTCGCCGGTCGCGCTGGCCCACACGATGGCGTCGAAGTTTTGCAGATTCAGCGGTCGGAATCCGCCACCCGGTTTGCCGTCGGCCGGTTTGCGGATCACGTCGGGATCGGTGTAGATCTCGGTGTCCCACTCGCCGGACTCTTTGCCGAGTTTCCACACGGTCGCCATGGCGGTCGAGATGGAGTCGTGATGAAATCCTTTGGCCATACCGAAGACGAGCACTTTCTTCGTGGTGCGCGCCGGCGGATTGTTTGACGGCGGGCCGCCTCGACCCTGAGGAGCGTTCCCTTGAGGAGCAGTGGCCGGCGGCGTTTGTGCCGCGGCTAGCGCGGCGGCGAATGTGGCGATAAGAAAAAGTTTTCGCATAGAGTTACGGTTCTACCAGCACCGATACGGACGATCCGTGAAACACGTGTTGCGTCGCTTTCTGGAAGTCTTCCGGTTTCGCCTTGGGAATATCCACGAATTTTTGAGGATTGCGATCCGTCAGCGGGAACCACGAGCTTTGCACTTGCACCATGATCCGATGTCCCTTGCGGAACGTGTGATAAACGTCGGGCATCGCGTATTCGATTTTCGCCAGCTGATTTGGCACGAACGCTTCCGGTTTTTCGAAGCTGTTGCGATACCGTCCGCGGAACGGCTCGCCGCGAACCAATTGCTGGTATCCACCCATGCGCACCGCGTTCGCAGGCCGCGGACCTTGCTGGCCCGCGGCGGGTGCGGGATCGGGATAGTCGCCTGGATACACGTCGATCAATTTCACGACGAAATCGGAATCCGTGCCTGACGTCGACACGTTCAGCGTCGCCGTGATCGGCCCGGCGATCGTCACGTCGTCCTTCAACGGAGCAGTTTCGTAGACCAGCACGTCGGGGCGATGCGCGGCGAAGCGCTGATCCTCCGTCATGTAGTCGCGATTCATGTTTTGCGCCGTGTATCCTACGTACGGCACGGGCTTCGCGGGATCGGCGACGTATTCGTCGTACTTTTTGCCGGCGTCGGACGGGGAAGTTTCTTCGAGCGCGCCGTTCGCCGCAAAATAGAGCGTCTTGCGCGCGGCGTTGGCGGGTGGCCAGGAATCGAGCTTGCGCCATTCATTGGTCCCGGTGCGGAAGAGCCACGCGCGCGGGAATTTTCCTTCGCCTTTGCCCTTCAAGTAATGCAGGAAGAACGCGAACTCGATTTTCTCGCGGTAAAACTCGCCGGTCTTCGACGCGAAGTCGAGATTGCCAAGATGTTGGCCGTCGCCGCCCGCGAATCCTCCGTGCGACCAGGGACCCATCACCAGCATGTTCGCGGGGCCCTTCTTCGTCTTCTCCACCATCGCGGAAACTTTCAGCGGCCCTTGCAGATCCTCGGCGTCGAACCAACCGCCGGTCGTCATGACCGCGGGCGTGATGTCTTTCAAATGGCGAACGATGTTGCGCGCCTGCCAGAAGGCGTCGTACGCGGGATGTTCGATTTGCTCGGTCCAATAAGGGTTGTTGTGCTTGAAGTATTTGTCGTCGGCGTTGGCGAGATTCCCCATCTTCAAGTAGAACTCGTAGCCGTCGGGCGTGCCGTAGTCGAACTGCGGGCCGAACGTGGGCGGGGCCGGTGGACCTTTCCGCTCGGGAAAGTTGGTGTAGAAACTGAAATTCGCGGCGAGCATGAACGCGCCGTTGTGAAACGAATCGTCGCCCATGTAGTAATCGCTCACCGGCGCTTGCGGTGACGCCGCTTTCAACGCGGGATGGGCGTCGATCATTCCCGCCGACACATAGAAGCCCGGATAACTGATGCCCCACATGCCGACGCGTCCATTGTTGTTGGGAACGTGCTTGACCAGCCAGTCGATGGTGTCGTAGGTGTCGGTGGATTCGTCGGTGTCCTTCGGTCCTTTCACGTCTTTGTGAGGCCGCACTTCTTCCCACACGCCTTCCGACATGTATCTTCCGCGAACATCTTGGTAGGCGAAGATGAATCCTTCTTTGGAAAACAACTCGCTCGGCCCGAGCGTACCGCGATAGCGATCCACGCCATATGGTCCCACGCTGTACGGTGTCCGCTGCATCATGATCGGGTACTGCTGCGACGTGTCCTTGGGCACGTAGACGCTGGTGAAAAGCTTCACGCCGTCGCGCATGGGGATTTCGTATTCGTACTTGGTGTAAGTCGCCTTGATGTCCTGCGCGGCAGCAAGGCCAGCGAGGCAGAAAACGGCGAGCGGAAACAGGCGTTTGATCATCGGGTCATTCTCTCATAACGCCGCCGTCGACAAACGCTCTCTCACATGGCCATGTCGAGGCGTCGCTAGGGTCCGCCGTTTTACTAGGACATTTTACTAGGACTTGAACGTTAAAGTACGCTGAGGTAGAATCGGCGCATCGTATTGGTGAGCCTCTTCACTGGGGTAGGAGGAAAATATGTGCCGAGTTCACGTGCGTCCGGCAGTCCTGCTTGCTGCCGTTGTTCTTACTTTCTGCGCGATGCCCGCGCATTCGCAGAGCACCTTCGGCCGGATTTCCGGCACGGTCACCGATTCTTCAGGCGCCGCCGTGGTGGGCGCGAAGGTGATCGTGAGAAACACGGACACGCACGCCGTCCGCGAGGTAACCTCCGACTACAAGGGTTTCTACATCGCCGAGAATCTTCCTATTGGCCCGTACGCGGTGGAGGCCGAGCATCCCGGCTTCAAGCGCACTGAGCAAAGCGGCTTCAACCTCTCGGCGGACGGCCGCATCACGGTGGATCTGCAACTGCGCGTCGGCGACGCCAGCCAAACGGTGGAGGTGGCGGCCAACGCCGGACAATTGAATACCGTGTCGGGCGAGATCGCCCACGTGGTCGACCGCGCGCAGGTGGACAATCTTCCCGTGAACGGGCGCAACTACATCGAGTTGTTAACGCTGGTGCCGGGCGTGACGGTGACCAATCCCGATACGTTCAGCATCAACACCAGTTTGAGCGCCACCAACCAAGTGGTCAACGGACATCGCAGCAACCAGAACAACATCACCGTGGACGGCGTGAGCAACCTCGACGCGGGCGCCAACGGCAGCTTGATCAACAACGTCAGCCCCGACTTCCTGCAGGAAGTGAAGATTGAAACGTCCAACTTCTCCTCGGAATACGGCCGGTCGACGGGCGCGTCGTTTGGTATTTATACGAAGAACGGCGGCAACCAGATTCACGGCGGCGCCTTCGAATACTTCCGCAACGACGCACTGGATGCGCGGAACTTCTTTTCCGCCGCAAACACCGAATTGCGCTACAACGATTTCGGTTGGTTGCTCGGAGGACCGATCAAGAAGGACAAGTTGTTCTTCTTCGTCGGCGAGGAATGGAAGCGAATCCGCCAGCAGGCCGCGCCCTCGCGGCAGACGCTGCCGGACACGTTGGAATTGCAGGGTGTCTTCAACGGAAGTGGCCACACCATCGACATGCCCGGCACCAAGACGGCTTTCCCGAACAACAACATCCCCGCCCCGCTGATTACCGCCGACGGCCGTGCCATCGCCAACATCTACACCACGGTAATGCCCCTGGCGGCGATCTTCAACAATACGCCGACCTCGAACAACGCGACCTTTGAAAGTCCCACGAATCTCGATTACCGTGAGGATATCGGACGTTTGGATTACCGCATAAGCGACAAGCACGTCGCGTACGGACGTTGGATCGACGACTTCAACTCCATCGGCGTGCCGAACGGCCCGGGCGGAAGTATTCCCATCACGCCGGAAATTCGCGATCGCCCCGGAAAGAGCGCGCTGCTTTCGGAAACGTGGTCGGTGACGCCGGCAATTGTGAACGAAGCGCACATCGGCGCGAGTTGGAACTCGCAGCATTATTGGAATCAAGGCACATCGTGGGAGCGCACCACGCAAGGCTTCACGTTTCCGCGCGTTTTTAACTCGGAAGGTCCCTACGTCAACGGCATTCCGGACGGCACGATCACAAGTTTCGCCTCCTGGGACGGACCGGCGAAGACGCTCATCGCGCCGACCACGGAAATCGAAATGGGCGACACGGTTTCCATCGTGCGCGGGCAGCACGCCATTCGCACCGGCGCGTTGATCATTCGCAATCGCAAGGATCAGAACGGGCGCTCGGCGTACGACGGCATCGCCACGTTCAACACCAGCGGATTTTCGCAAACCACCGGTTACGCGCTGGCCGACGCACTGCTCGGCAACTTCAATACCTACACGGAAGCAGCTTACGATCCCCTCGGAAAATACCGCTACACGGAGCCGGGGTTCTTCGTGGACGATTCCTGGAGAGTCTCGCGCAAACTCACGCTGAATCTGGGATTGCGCTGGGAATACATGATGGCGATGTACTCGCAAGCCGACAATCTGGCGGAGTTCGTGCCCTCGCTCTACGATCCGAAGCAAGCGGTGCGACTGACCGGCAGCAACATCGTTCCCGGCAGCGGAAACATCTACAACGGACTGGTGCGCGTAGGCAATGGCATCACCCCGGACGGCGCCTACCTGGTGCCGAATGCCAAGGATCCCGCCGTGCTGGCGGTCCCGGACGGCGCGCCGCGCGGGATGTATCCGAATCGCGGCGAATGGGAGCCGCGCGTGGGCTTCGCCTATTCGGTGAATCAGAAGACGGTGATTCGCGGCGGCTACGGCATCTTCTACGATCGCATTCAGGGCAATCCCACGTTCTACACATTGAACAATCCGCCGTACGTAGGCAGCGCGCAATATCAGTACGGCAACCTGTCGCATATTTCCGGCGGCGCCAATGTCCTGCCGATTTGGGGAACGATTCAGACCATCGATCCGAATCTCAAGATTCCGTATTCGCAGCAATTCAGCGTCGGAGTGCAGCGGGAATTGCCGCAGCACTTGTTCGCCGAAGCCTACTATGTGGGAACGCTCGGCCGGCATCTGCTGGACGAGCCGGACATCAATCAACCGACCTGGGCGACGCTGGCATCGGTGCCCTCGACGACGGTGGAAAACACGATTCGTCCCTATCTCGGTTACTCCACGATTCAGCAATTCGAGAGCCGTGCGACATCGAACTATCACGGCATGCAGCTTTATCTGACCCGGCGTTTCGGCGAAAAAGTGCTATTCACCGCCGCCTACACGTTTTCGAAAAACTTGGGCGATGCCTCAAGCGACACCACGAACAACGAGGATTTCTATAATCCCAAGCAGTTCTACGGCCGGTTGACAGGCGGGCTGGATGTGGCGAGCGTTTTCGTAAACACGTTCATATGGAATCTTCCCACGATGCGCGGACAAAGCCAGTTCATGCGCGTGCCGTTCGGCGGATGGCAACTCAGCGGCGTGATCCATTTGCAAAGCGGCCAGGCATACACCGTGACAGGAAGCTCGGCCATCACAGGCACGCGCCTGGCCGATTACCTGGGCGGTCCAACGGAGCTGCCGAACCCTGGACCGAACGGCTGGTGGAATCCGGCGGCCTTCGCGGCGGCCCCTTCCACGCGTTGGGGCACGGCCGGCCCGGGCGACGTTCGGGGTCCCGGATTGCAAACTTACAATCTATCGCTGACCAAGTTTTTCGATCTCACGGAGCGGGTCTCGCTGCGGATGCGCGGCGATTTCATCAATGCGCTCAACAACGTGAATTTCCAGGGACCGAACGTGGATATCTCCTCGAGCAGTTTCGGGACGATTTCGTCCGCCTACCCGTCGCGGAACATTCAGTTCGGATTGAAGCTGCAGTTTTAAATGTCTTAAGCCACAACACTGGGGCCCATTATCTGGCAGGTACTCTGGTGTTCGCAGGCAGCGTGATAAGGTTGACCAATGGACCGCCGTATTGCGTTTGCGGCGCTAATCGCAGCATCTAGTCTTGGCGCGCAAGCTCCTCAATCTTCCGCTGTTTGGTTTGAATTGGACGCTCACGGCGCAGTCTCGAGAGGGAACCTTCCGCACACCTCGTTGACAGCGTCCGCCGTGTCCGCGCCACGCGGCTCTCTTAATTTGGTCGGCGCAAATTTCGCGGTGAAACCCGAGGGTCTGAACGAACTCTCTGGCAAGAGCAACTATTTCATCGGCAACGATCCCAAGAAATGGCGAACCAACGTTTCGCACTTTGCGAAGGTGCGATTCAATAACGTTTATCCGGGAATCGATCTGGTCTACTACGGCAATGGGCCGCGGCTGGAATGCGATTTTGTAGTTGCGCCCGGGGCCGATCCGGGGCGCGTTCGGTTTTCTGCGAGCGGGAGAGCGAAGCCGGTCATCGAAGACGGAGGCAATGTTCGCGTCGGAACGGGAGTCCTGCTGCTGCGCCCGGTCATCTATCAGCAGGACGCGCGCGGGCGTCGCGATGTCGCCGGCGGATACCAGATTCGCCGCGGCCGTGTAGGTTTCGACATCCCGAGCTACGATCGCTCGTTGCCCTTGATTATCGATCCGGTCCTCGTGTATTCCACGTTTCTCGGAGGCAGTTCAAGCGACGCCGCCTGGGGCGTCGCCGTGGATTCTGCCGGTAACGCCTACATCATCGGCCAAACATCCTCAGTGGACTTTCCCACAGTCAAGCCGTTCCAAACGACCACGCAAGAGCTCTGGACGATTTTTGTGAGCAAGATCAGCGCGGACGGTTCCACGCTGCTTTACTCGACGTACCTTGGCGGATCGCCCGGGACATTGCCGCCTCCTGCTCCCGGCGACGCTCCTGGTGGCATCGCCGTGGATGCCGCCGGCAACGCCTACATATCCGGCACCACATACGCGCAGGACTTTCCCACCGTCAATCCGATTCAAGGGAAACTTCCGGGCGGATGTCCGTCCAACAACTTCGGAACGAACTGTGTCCCCGCGGCGGTGGTCGCCAAACTGAATGCCTCTGGGTCGGCCCTAGTTTACTCGACCTACCTGGGTGGGACCGGAGGCGACGGCGCGTCGGCCATCGCCATTGATGCGGCCGGAAGCGCTTATATCGCCGGAACCACCTCGTCGATCGACTTTCCAACCGTCAATCCCTTGCAAGCAACGACACACCGCCGCACGTCTACAGGCTTAGGAGCGAAACTGAATCCCGCAGGATCGGCGCTGGTGTACTCAACCTATCTCGGCGGCTCCGGAAACGATGGAGTGACGGGTATCGCTGTGGATAATTCTGCGAACGTCTATGTGACGGGAGTCACGAGTTCCCAGGACTTTCCCTTGCAGAATCCTTTGCAAGGTAAGCCTGGAAATGGGTTTTCATTGGCGTTTGTCACGAAGATCAACGCGTCGGGTTCAGCCCTCGTTTATTCCAGCTTTCTGAGCGGCAGTGGCGGAGACCAGGGGAACGCGATCGCCGTTGATGCCGCAGGAAATGCGTATTTGACGGGCCTGACGTTCTCGAAGGATTTTCCAACGGCCAATGCAGCCCAAGCTGTGTCCATTGACGCGAGTTGCCCATCGGTGAAGCCGGAGCCGTGCGGCGATGCATTCGTCACGAAAATCAATGCCGCCGGTACGGGGCTCGTCTACTCGACGTTTCTGGGCGGAAGCGGCCCTGATAAAGGATGGGCGATCGCCGTCGATTCCGCGGGCAACGCGCACGTGACAGGAGAAACGGTATCCGCGGATTTTCCAACGCTCAGCCCGCTGCAGGCCGCTGTGGATCCCGATGGTTCCATGTTCGTTGCGAAATACAGTTCTACCGGATCGCTGCTCTACTCGACATATTTTGGCTCACACGCCGCTACCGGCTACGCCATTGCGGTCGACGCATCGGACAACGCCTATATCGCGGGCGGGTTCAGGACTGTTGCGGACGTTGTTTTTCCAGTGGTGAGCGCTCTTCAGCCGGCCAATAACGGGGGCGAGGGTGGGGATGCGGTGATCGTTAAGATCGGTCCTGGCAATTCTCCCGGTGTCGCGACCTCTCCCGGTGTGCTGACGTTTCCAGCACAGATGATCGGGACCGCGAGCTCGGCACAATCGATCACGTTGCTCGCGGCAGGCAGCAGTCCACTGACGATTGCGAGCCTAACCGCCAGCGGTGATTTCGCGCAGACCAATAATTGCGGAACGAGCCTTGCCGCAGGTGCAACCTGCACCATCAATGTGATTTTTGCGCCAACAGTCTCGGGCCCGCGAACCGGCGCGATCACGATCACCGACAATGCGGGAAGCGGCGTGCAAAGCGTAAAGCTATCGGGCGCCATGGTTGCCATCAACGCCGGCGGTGTCGTTGATGGTGCGGCTTTTGGCAGCCGGATTGCCCCGGGTTCGGTCGGCTCGGTGTTTGGCTCGAACCTTGCGCCTTCGGTGATGTCCGCATCGTCACTTCCACTGCCGACAGTGCTCAACGGTGTGAGCGTGACGATCTCCAACAGCAGCAGATCGATACAGGCGCCGCTGTTCTACGTATCGCCGGCGCAAATCAATTTCCAAGTACCTTGGGAATTTCAATCGTCCATTCAGGCCCAATTCACAGTGACCGTGAATGGAGTACCAAGCAAGCCTGCGACAATTGCTTTTGCCGCCTATGCGCCCGGCATCTTCATGTTGAGTTCCGGGTTTGAGCTGGGCGCGGTGGAAATCTCCAACTCCGCGACATTGGCGCAGCCGGTGGGAAGCGTTCCTGGACGCGACGCCCGTCCTGCGATGCCCGGCGAATACATCTCGATCTTTTGCAGCGGACTAGGGGCTGTGACGACAAGCCCGCCTCCTGCCGACGGCTCATCGGCGTCTGTGGGAACGCTATCCAACACCGCGAGCGCCGTCAGCGTGAAATTCAACGGGGTCGCAATAACACCTAGCTTTGCAGGTCTAGCGCCCGGATTCGTTGGGCTTTACCAAGTGGATGTTCAGGTGCCGACAGTGACGCCGGCGCCCTCCGCGGTTATCTCGGTGATTGTCGGCGGAATCCAGTCGAACATTGTCACAATCGCCGTGCAGTGATCCGTTATCCTGTGCCGGTGCAAGCGCGGGCCCGATCGAGTAACAAATCGCGCTCCCGACTGTTTTGGGCCATCGCTGCCGCCCGGGCGAATTCCTCGCGGGCTTCGGACGGACGCCCGAGTTTCTGAAGAAAATCGCCGCGCACAGCCGGCAACAGATGATAGTTCTTCAGCGCCGCGTTTCCATAGAGCGCGTCGACCAACTGGAGTCCCGCCGCGGGACCACGCGCCATGCCCACCGCGACCGCGCGATTCAACTCCACCACCGGCGACGGCGCGGTGGCCAGGAGCTCATCGTATAGCGCGGCAATTTGCGCCCAGTTTGTTTCTGCCGCCACCGCCGTGCGGGCGTGACACGCGGCGATCGCCGCTTGCAGCGTGTACGGTCCACGTTTCTCGCTCAGATGTTCGGATTGCGCAAGCGCCGCGAGTCCTCGATGGATCAGCAGGTGGTCCCAACGCGAGCGATCTTGATCGAGCAAAAGAATCGGCTCGCCCGACGGTCCCACGCGCGCTTTCGCACGCGACGCGTGGATCTCCATCAATGCGAGCAATCCATGTGCTTCCGCTTCGTCTGGCACAAGTCCCACGAGAATGCGCCCGAGTCGCATCGCTTCATCGCACAACGACGATCGCATCCAGTCGTCGCCGGAGGTTGCCGCGTATCCTTCGTTGAAAATCAGATAAATCACTTGAAGCACCGAGGCGAGCCGCGCCGTGAAATCGTCGCCACGGGGAACTTCGAACGGTACGCCTGCTTCCGAGAGCGTGCGCTTGGCGCGCACGATGCGTTGCGCGATCGTCGGCTCCGCCGCCAGAAATGCGCGGGCAATTTCGGACGTCGTCAGCCCGCCGAGCAGTCGGAGTGTCAAAGCCACGCGCGCTTCGGTGGCCAGCACCGGATGGCAGGCGATGAAAACCAGTCGCAGCAAGTCGTCGCCAATGTCGTCGTCCATCGCGGCCGCCAGGTCGGGTGTTTCTTTCTCGCGCTCGGCCAACTCACGCCCGAGGATTTCGTGCTTCGTATCGGCGAGCTTTCGATGGCGCAGGTAATCGATGGCGCGATGTTTCGCCGTGGCCATGAGCCACGCACCGGAGTTTTGCGGGATGCCGGATTTCGACCACTGCGTGACCGCCGCCAGGAGCGCGTCCTGCGCCAATTCCTCGGCGACACCCACGTCGCGCACAATGCGAGTCAGCCCGGCGATGATCCGGGCCGACTCGATGCGCCAAACGGTCTCGATTGCGCGTTCTGTGTCGTGTTGTTTAGAATCGGCATTCACCGCCACCGATCACATCACGTTCGCGCGGGCGATACAACTAGCCGCGTTTGTATCCCGGCTTTTCCATTTGTTCAAGCAGGCGCGCCCGGCGCTCGCGCAGCTCGGGCGTGAACGTCTCAAAGTCGTTGACGTCTCCAATCGGCCGGAGTTCGATTTCCACGCCGCTGCCACCGAAGGGCCCGCGCTTCAGCCATTGGACGGCTTCATCCATATCGCGCACTTGCCAGATCCAGTAGCCTGCGATCAACTCCTTCGTTTCCGCAAACGGTCCGTCGATGACCGTGGGCGTGTCGCCGGAAAACTTCACGCGTTTCCCTTTGGACGACGGCGTCAGCCCGTCGGCGGCCAGCATGACGCCGGCTTTTACAAGCTGCTCGTTGTATTTGCCCATCACCTCGAACATTTCCGTGGGCGGCAGTCCGCCCGCTTCGGAGTACTCGCTCGCTTTGATAAAAACCATTACTCGCATGTGATCTTTCTCCTTATTTTCGATTCGGCGCGCCGACTCTTTTTGGGTACAAGCCGCAGCTCGCTTCTACTGATACGTCGAACGGGGAATCGCCAAATCGACAGCATGACCGACGATTTTGATTCTATGTAAGAATCACGGAATGGGATCGGAACGATTCTCCGCGACTGGCAACTCGTTTAGTATCCACGAATGGCGTGGCAGCGGACCTGCTACGCTTCACGTGCACCACTCCGACGACGAAGCGTGGCACGTGTTGGAGGGAGAACTCACGTTCCTGTACGCCGACCGCTCGGAAACGGCCGGTCCAGGGACCACCGTGTTTGTACCGGCGGGTGTTGCGCATACATTCACAGCCGGACCAGGAGCGCGTTACCTGATCGTCCTGACGCCGCGAGTCAGTGCATTGATCGCAGCGCTGCAAGCCGACCGCGACCCGAGTCATCAGCATGAGATTTACCGGCGGTTCGAGTCCGAGTTGCTGGAGTAAATCGTGTCCCGCAGCGTCGCTTATTCAAACGGTTCTTTTACCGCAGAGACGCAGAGACGCAGAGAAACCTCGTTATCGCACGTGCTTGGTTTTCTCTGCGTCTCTGCGTCTCTGCGGTGAAAAAACCATCGGAGAACGTTGATTAGTTTGCCGTCGACGTGTGATCGTGGACGATCACCCACTTCACGCCTTGACGCCGCAGGACCAGCGTGAAAATCCCCGTGGGATTGGTGTCCTTCAGTTGCAGCCGGAAGCGTCCATAGACCACCGCTGCGTCCGGCGCGAGCACGGTGATCTCGAGGTTCTCGAATGCCAGATGTCCCATCGTTTCCGGCGACGTTCCATAGCGCTTCTTGTAACGCTCCGCGATCGCGTTGTAGCCGGTCGTGACGGTGTCGCCGGAAAAAAAGCTCAAGTCTTGCGTGTGCGAGTAGGACGCGAGAAAACCGTCGAGGTCGCCGCGATTCCATGCTTCGACTTGCGCGTCGAGCACGGCGCGGATGTTAGCCGCCGGCGTGTGAGCTTGCGGCGTCAACAACGCGAGCAAAAGAAGCAGCGTCATTTTTCTTTCCCCTTTGTCGCGACTTCAATGAAAGCCAGCGCCGCGCGCGATAGCGGCTTGTCCTGGCGATAGATCAATCCAATTTGAATCGGCATACCGTCGCGCAGCGGCACCACGGCGAGGCTGCCGTCGTCGACTTCGGCTTTGGCGTACGCCGAAGCGAGAAACGACACGCCGAGTCCCGCGAGCACGAAGCGCTTGATCATTTCACTCGATTCCAGTTCCATCGACACCGTCAGATCGTCCTGCACCGATTGCAGAAATTCGTCGAGCATGGCGCGGGTGCGGCCGGCGCGCGGCAGCAGCAGCGGGTAGGGAACTACGTCCTGCGGGACGATGCGTTTGTGATTCGCGAGCGGATGATCGGCGGGCACGAGCAAGCCTACTTCGTCGCGATGAATCGCGGCGCGCTGCAAGCGGCGATCTTGCACCGGCAGTTGCGTGATCCCGAAGTCGAGCGCGTTATCGACCACGCGCTGCACCACCGTGGATCCGTGTTCGCGAAAAATGCTGATCTGCACCGCGGGATAGAGCTTCTTGAATCCCGCAAAGACGCTCGGCAGGATGTACAGGCAAATCGCTTCATTCGCGCCGATCGCCAGTTCGCCGCGCGGCGTGGCGGCCATTTCTCCGATCTCCTCTTGCGCCCGGCGCCGCAGCTCGAGCATTTGCCGCGCATATTCGGTGAATCGGCGGCCTGCGGCGGTCAGCGCCACGCGGCTCGACACGCGATCGAACAGGCGCGCGCCGATTTCCTCTTCCAGTTGGCGAATCTGCGCGCTGACGGCGGGTTGCGAGCGGAAGCACGCTTCCGCCGCGCGGGAAAAGCTTCCCAGGCGGACAATCTCAAGGAATACGCGCAGTTGATCGAGGTCCATCGGGCAGGTCCATTGTACATTGCCGCCGAGTGCAAGCAAGCTCACGTTCCACGCGGTTATAGCAAGATCTCGCAAAACCAGTCAACATCGCGAAAGAACAAATTCGCGGCTGCTTCGTATCATTCATCATATGAAAGACACATTCATCGCTCTCGTTTTGTTTTCCTCATTGGCCTTGGCTGCGCCGAGCTCCGACACCGTGCTGTGCGCGCGGATCGGCGTGCAAACTCCTTTCGGGGCGGCGCAGGTACGTCGCGAAGTTCGTTTTCAGCTCTGCACGCCCGACGGGACGCCGTTGAACCGTCCCGTGAATCTGGAATTGTCGGTGATGCCGCTTACGGGCCTGGCGACGCCAGGAATTCTAAGCGTTGTAGGGGTGTCCAGCGACTCCCAAGGCCGCTTTTCTTTCACCTACGGTGGCAGCGTGACGCCCGGCACAGCCGTTTCGGAGGAATTGCACAGGTTTTTGCTCGACGGCCGCGTGATCGCAAGCTTCGTGTTGAGGCAGACACCGGACGGTGTTGAGTTCATGCGCGCCCCCGAGAATCTCGCGGGCATTGGCGAAGGCGAAGCGCAGAGCAAGATTTTGCAAGACGCCCGGCTATCGCGACGTATCCTGTTACCATGACGGAGCGAATTCACTCTCCAGCGGTTCTCCCGGAGCGCGAGCTTATCGCCGACCATCGCGATAAGTGGCTCGCGGTTTTGGACAAGCACGGCGTCCGACGCCCGAAATCGCTGCATCAAGTGAATTTCAAAGTGGGCGGCGTGCAGGCGACCTCCGGCGAAGGACCAGGCACGGTGGAGTTGGAGCCGTTCTATCCGCATGTGCTGGTGATCAACTTGTCGCGCACGCAACACATGAGTCAAGAACGCGGCGGACGGCGCTTCGAGGGCGACATGCTGCGCGGCGAAATGGCGTTGATGCCGTCCGGCATGCCGAGCAAGTGGTCGTGGCGCAATGAATGCGATCGCGTCGACTTGATGGTGTGTCCCGAAGTTTTCGGCGACGGCCGGCGCTTGGACGTGATCGATCGCTTCCATTTTCGCGATCCGGAACTCGAGGCGCTGGCGCGCCGAATGCACGCCGAAGCGGGCCGCGACGCGATGACCGAGCGCTTGTACGTGGAATCGATGATCATGCAGGCGGCGGTGATCCTGCTGCGCCGCTATTCAACCGCGCCGGAGCCGGCCAAGACCCTGCCGAATTCCGGATTGACCCGCAGCCAGGTGCGCCGCGTGCTCGATTACATCGAAGAGAACCTGCATCGCGACGTGGCGCTGCGCGATCTCGCCGACGTCACGGACTTGAGCTTGCATCACTTCGCGCGCATGTTCAAACGCACCATGGGAGCCGCGCCGCATCGCTATGTGCTGGAACGCCGCGTCGATCGCGCCAAGGAAATGTTGCGCGACGGTGGGGAGAGTCTCGTGGAGATCAGTTTGTCGCTCGGCTTCAGCAGCCAAAGTCACTTTACGAACACGTTTCGCCGATTGGTGGGCGCGACGCCTGGGGAGTTCCGCTTGCAATCGTAAACAAGTTCGGTCGTGGCTCAATTTGAATTCGATCCCAGTGGAACTGTGAGCCAATCGTCTGCGTAGCCGCTTTGTATCTCTTTTGTATCAGGTTTGTATCAGGGCACGGCTTCAGCCGTGCCGACCGAGACGTTTGGAAATCGTGGGCTTTAGCCCC
>JAJPHL010000054.1 GCA_021325275.1 Terriglobia bacterium
TCCCAAGGGTTAGGCTGTTCGCCTATTAAAGCGGTACGTGAGCTGGGTTCAGAACGTCGCGAGACAGTTCGGTCCCTATCTGGTGTGGGCGTAGGAGATTTGAGGGGGCCTATCCTTAGTACGAGAGGACCGGGATGGACGGACCAATTGTGATCCAGCTGTCATTCCAATGGCATGGCTGGGTAGCGAAGTCCGGTTGGGATAAGCGCTGAATGCATATAAGCGCGAAACCCTCCCCAAGATAAGATCTCCCCGATGGTAATCATGTTAGGGTGCAGGTAGACCACCTGCTTGATAGGCCGCATGTGTAAGCGCAGCAATGCGTTCAGCTTAGCGGTACTAAATCCCGAGCGCTTGACCATAAGATTTACTCGGAGCATAGGCTTCAAAAACCTACTCCGGGCTTTCCAAGTACTTTTAAGGCAAACTTGTTTGCCAAACCATATTCAGTTCTGATCGCGATAGCTAACGCAATCGCGGTCGACAATTTCTGGGTGACTCGAGCGAGGGGGTCACACCCGTTCCCATCCCGAACACGGAAGTTAAGCCCCTCAGCCCCGATGGTACTGCATTGGCAACGGTGTGGGAGAGTAGGACGTCGCCCGGATTAAATCAAAAGCCCCGACCCGCTCAGCGGAGTCGGGGCTTTTTGTTTTCCATCATTGCGCGTAGTATCCCGGTTGCACGGAGTCTTGGCTGGTCGCGTTCAGCGGCCCCACCGATTCCGAAAGCGCCACCGCGGCTTCTCGCGAAACGCGTTCGGAAAATGCTCCACCAGCGGCTCGCCCTCGACCGTGATGGCCGGATACACGGAGATCACATCGAATCTCCGCGGAATATTCCTGCGAAAACGCTGCGCGTAGCTCTTGCTCATACGAATGATCGCGCGACGTTTGCCGGAATGCACCGCGAACTCGGCGGGAGCGAAGTCTCTCGACCGCCGTGTCTTCACTTCCACGAACACCAGACAGTTGCGATCGCGCGGATCGCGCGTGATCAAATCGATCTCGCCTTTCAGGGACGACACGCGGTAACGGCGTTCCAGAATCAGGTGACCTTGCTGGCGCAGAAAGTCGGCGGCGATCTGTTCGCCCCACTCGCCGAACTTCATGTGATCGCCAAGCGGCGCGGCCGGCGGCTTCTTCGCGAACCACGACTTAAGGCGCTCCCACAACATCAACGCATCTCCGCGTATAGTTTCGCGTGCGCCGCGACAATGCGTTTTTGCGCGTCGAAATCGGGCGCCAAGTCCCACACGTCGCGATCGTGCGTGCCGCCCAGCAGGATGCCGTCTCGCCGAGCGAACATGTACAGGTCGCGACTCAACACGGCGTAATCGATTTCCGGTTGCGGCAGCAATACGCTCAGTTGCCCCTTGATCGGCGTCAATTCCTGATCGTTGAAGAGCGCCCGCGCGCCAAGGCCCGTACAGTTCACGATCACCGGCTCCGGCAGCGCCGCCACTTCCGACAAATCGTGCAGTTCGCGTACTTGAATCTGCGCGCCGGCCAGGCGAATGTCGCGCATCAGCGTTTCGAGATACACCGGCGTCTCGATCATCATCGTGGTGTAGCGCCGCACGTACTTGAACGGAAACGGATGCGATCCCTCCGGAAGATCGATCGATTCCGGAACCAAGTGATGGATCGGACTTTCTGTGCCAGTTAGCTCGTCCGCATGGAAAGGGCGGTCTCGCATGGCGTAGTTGACCATCCACCGCACGCCCCAATCGCTCCTCAACAGCAATTGGTAGCGGCGGTAGGCGAACTCCGCGGCCTTCACAAACTGCGGCATGAAATCGGGCGAGATGCGATCGTCGTCGTAGACGGTCACAGGAAACCACTGCGCCGCGGCGATATTCGACGTCGTGTTCGGTGGAATATCTTTCGCATAAACCGTCACGGCGACGCCGCGTTCGAGAAGCAACCGCGTAGTCGCCATGCCCACGGCGCCCGATCCCAGCACGGCCATGCGTTTCGCGCCCGTCTGCATCGCTTGCTCGACGGCCAACGACGCCGTGCCCCACGATAGTGTCACGCCGCCTCCGCCGTGACCGTAGTTGTGCACCACCGTCTTCTCGCCGGCCTTTTCAACTTGCACGCGAAATCCCGAGGGGCGGAACGGCCGCAGACCCGTTACCGTGCGAATGATGCGATCGTCGGAAACGCGCACTTTCGGCAGCGACAACGTCGTCGCGCCGGGTGTCGGCGTGGTCAATCCAGGTGCGGCAATTCTGCGCGGACCGCATCCCGCCGCGAGAGCCGCGCTCGCGATCGCCGCGTGGCCAAGAAGTTTCCGTCGTGTGATTTGCATTGCTATCCGCTAATACTACTCCGCTCCGTCGATTGAATTCGCATTTTCGCGCGACTTGCTATAGTATGCCGCCTCATGGACAATGCGACGCCTTCGTTCGCCAAGCAACTCTTGGCGGAATTCATCGGCACGTTCATCATTATTTTCATTGGCGACGGCTCGGTGGCCGTGGCCGTCTTCACGGATGCGTACAACCTGGCGGGCGTGTCAATGTTCTGGGGCGTGGCGGTGATGCTGGCCGTCTACACGGTCGGCTACATTTCGGGCGGTCACTTCAATCCCGCTGTGACTGTGGCGATGACCGCGTTTGGCGGATTCTCGCCGCGTAAAGCGATCCCCTACATTTGCGCGCAGATCGCCGGCGCGTTCACCGCCGCCGCGACCGTGTATGGAATGTGGCAGACGTTCTTCGCGCCGACGGCAACGAAAATGGGCTTGACGATCGGCGGTCCCGGGAGCGAACGTCTCGCCGGAATCTTCTGCAGTTTCTACCCGCGCATCTCCACCACCAGCGCGATTTTCACCGAAGTCGCATTGACCTGCGGATTGCTGATCGTGATTTGGGCCGTCGGCAACGCACGCAACACCAACGCGCCGCAAGCGAACTTGGGTCCCGTGTTCATCGGACTCGCGGTGATGGTCCTGGTCGCGATCGGCGGACCACTTACCAGCGCCTGCATGAATCCGGCGCGCGATCTCGGCCCGCGATTGCTGACCTACGTTGTCGGCTTCGGTTCAGTTTCATTTCCCGGGCCGCATGGACACGAGTGGTGGGCGTTTTGGGTTGGACCCATTGCCGGCGGACTGCTCGGCAGCGTGATCTATCGCTTCGCCGAAAAATAATCGCTACTTAACCTTCGCGGCCAGCTCGCGGGCCGGCTGTTGATACGGTCCCGGAATCTGCACCAGCTTCGCGAGGATCGCGCGCGCTTCCGCCATGCGTTTCAACTTACCGTAGGCGAACGCCAGATTGTACATGGCCGGCGCGGCGAGCTGATTGTTGCCGGCGAGCATGTCGACCGCCGGTTTCAGCTCTGCAATCGCGGCTTCCGATTTGTCCTGTTGCATCAACGCTTGACCAGCAATCGAATGCGCCGAGCCGCCGATCGTTTTCGTGTACGTCGTCCAAGCTTCGTCGGAAGTTCCCTCGGGTTTCTTCTTGGCGTCGAGAGCTTTGAGTGCGGCGCGCGCGTGCTCGATCGAACTGGGCAACTGTTTCGCGGCCAAATCGCTGTCGGCGAGCATCAGATGCATGCCCTCGTTATCGGGATCTGACTCCAGCACCTTTTTTGCGGTCGCCAACGCCTTGGCTTTATCGCCGGTCTGTTGATACAGTCCTGCTAACGCTGCGACCGACTGCTTGCTGTATGTGCCGCCCTCAAACGCGGCGCCGAACGACTCCAGCAATTTGATTTTCTTGGCGGGATCCGTCTCTTGCGTCGTGGCCAGGTAGCACGCGTACTCCGCTTGCGCGCGTTGCGCACGCCAGCGTTCCTGCATGTTACTCCACACCGCGTCGGTGACGGTGTCGGGTTTCGCCGCCTTCAACGCCTTCGCGATGAGATCGGACTCGGCGATGCCGTTCTGCATCACGCCGGCCCAGTCGCTTTTTTCCTGCGCGGCCTTCATCTGTTTTTCCGCCGCGTCGATTTCCGACTCCTGGCAAAACGCCGGCACGCCGAATGTAATCAGCGCTCCAAACGCGCTCGCTAGAAAGAGCCCCTTGATTTCTCGTTTCAACATGGGATCAGCCCCTTTCCCTGCAACGCATTGTACGCTTTTCGCATCCAACTACAAGGGGTAGGCCGCCTTCTTTTCTCGCATGGGGTGTACAATGCATCTTATGAGACGAGTCCTTGCCGTGATTGCCGCCGCCGTGGTGCTGGGCGTCATTGCCCTCTCGCAACAGCCGCAATTGCAACCGGTCCCGCGACCGGGTCAGGCGCCGGGCACTCCGCTGCCGGCTGTGCCCCAAGTCCCGCCACAAGCGCCACGAGCCGCGCCGCAGGGCGCCACCGGCGCAACGGGAGCCACCGGCGTGAAGCCGGGCGCAGCGCAGGCCGCGCCGACAGACGAGCAGGAAAAGCCATACAAGATTATCTTGCCGGTCCGCGAAGTCGCGCTACCCATTACGTTCACCGACGCGAAGGGTGAATTTGTCACCGACGTCGAACGGCCCGAAGTCACGATCTACGACAACAAGGTCGCGCAGAAAATCGAAAGCTTTGAGATTTCCTATCGACCCATTTCGCTGGTGATTCTCATCGACACCAGCGCGCGCATGGAGGGCGTGCTGCCCGATCTGCGCACGTCCGGCATTCTCTTTACGCAACTGGTGATGGGAGAAACCGGCGAGGCCGCCGTGCTCACCTACGCCAAGGACGTCGACGTTCGCCAGACCTTCACCACCAACGGCGATCTCGTCGAAAAAGTGTTCAAAGAGCTGCGGCCCGAAGAGTCCTCGTCGCGCGTCACTGACGGAATCTTTCGCGCCATCGCCATGCTTCAGAATCGCCCGCAGGAGCGCCGCCGCGTTGTGGTGGCGATCGGCGAAGGCCGCGACATGGGCAGTGAGTTGAAGAAGAATCAAGCGCTCAGCGAAGCGCAACTCGCCAACGTTTCGATCTATTCCGTGGAAACCAGTTCATTCAAGGCGATTGCCAAGAAGCCGTTGCCGCAAGGTCCTACGTCCGATCCTTTCCCGGCAGGTTCAAAGCCGGGTCCCTCGGGCACGCTGCCGATTCCGATGGGCGAGAATACGATGGATCTTTGGACGCCGACGATCGAAACGCTGCGCTACGCCAAAGGGCTGTTGTGGAATCATCCGTTGCGCACATTTGCCGGCGGCACGGGGTCGAATCACATCGACGCTTACAGCTTGAAAGGCGTGGAGCAAGCGGTGCAGTTGATCGGGAAGGAATTGCACAGCCAATATTGGCTCACCTATAAGCCGAACAACACGGCGAACGAGGAATACCACACCATCGACGTGCGGATTAACCGGCCCGGCGTGAAAGTGCGCGCGCGTCCCGGATATCTCTACATTCCTTCGGGCGGCGAGAATCTTACCGAGCCGCCGAAGATCCCGCAGTAACTTTCGCGATCGCCCCGAGCAGTCCTTCGATCTCGCATCGGCCGATGCTGCCGATGTTGCCGATGCGAAACGTGTCGCGGTGCGTCAATTTGCCCGGATAAATGATGTATCCGAGCTCGCGCAGTTGGCGATAAAAGCGGTCAAAGTTAAAGTGTGGCGTGGGAAACAAGAAGGTCGTGATGATGTGGCTTTGAATCGACGCCGGGATCAGCGGCTCGAAGCCCAGCTTCTTCATGCCGGCGATCAGGGTGTCGCGATTGTCCTTGTAGCGCCGCTCGCGCGCCGGCACGCCGCCTTCCGCGCGCAGTTCCCGCAGAGCTTGACGGAAGGCCATCAACACGTGCGTCGGTGGAGTGAAGCGAAACTTGCCGCGCGTCTCGAAGCCGTGCCATTGGTCGTGCAGATCCAACGCGTAGGATCGCGCGTTGCCGGCGCATTCTTCCACCGCGGCGCGCCTGGAAATGATGAAGGAAAAACCTGGCACGCCTTCCACGCATTTGTTCGACGACCCCACCAAGTGATCGATCGGACCGGCGCTGAAGTCGATGTCGGCGCCCACGCCCGTGGCGTACGCGCCGAAACTCGAAATCGCATCGACCGTAAAGCGACGCTTCTGGCGCGCGACCGCGAGTCCGATTTCGCGCAGCGGATTCACAAGTCCCGTGGTGGTTTCGCAATGCACCGCGGCGACATGCGTGATACTCGCGTCTTCCATGAGTATTTTCTCAACGCGCGCAGGGTCGTGCGTTTCTTCCTCGGAGTCGCGCATCTCGACAAACGGAATGCCCAGCGCCCTGCAGCTTCGGATCATGCGGACGCCGTACGCGCCGTTGTTGAGGATCAGCACCTTGGCGGCGTTTCTTGGAATTGCTGAACCCAGCACGCATTCCACGCCCATGCTTCCGGAGCCTTGCATCAGCGTGCACGTGAGGTCGTCACCGTTGGCGAGCTCCACGAGCGCCGCGCGAATTTCGCGCACCAACTCGATCGCATCGTCGTCCCACGTGCCGATGTCGTCGCGCATCGCCGCGCGCACGCTGGCGGTGGTGGTCAAGGGGCCTGGCGTCAGGAGAACGCGATGCCCGTAGCGATTCTCAGGCGTGAACTCGATCATCGGCTTCATGAGAGCAAATCCTTCAGTTCGGCCAGCGAGTGAATCAATCCGTCGTTCGGATGTGCCGCGAGTTGTTGATGCGCATGGGAACCGCTGGTGATTCCGAATGTCCAACCGCAGCCGGCGTTGCGGCCGGATTGCAAATCGGATGGCGTGTCGCCGACCACCGCCACGCGGCGCACGTCGTCGACGCCCAACATTTCCATGGAGTGATGAATCAGGTACGGCGCGGGCCGGCCTTTTGACACTTCGTCGCTTGTAACGCACGGCATCTCTTCCCACTTCATCCGGCGCAAGATGATTTTCGTGACGCGCCGGTAGAATCCGGTATTCAGGCAAATCTTCACGTTGTGGGCGCGCAGCCAGTCGAAGCATTCGAGACACCCGGGCGTCGGTTGCACGTCGGCGGTCTCGTAATGATGTTCAAGAATCCGCCGAAAAGCCTCGTACGACGTTTCGACGCGCGAATGCAAATCGGGATGCGACGCTCCTAGTTTCTCCGTCCAAAGAATGTCGAAGACCAAGCGCTTGGCGCGTCCCATTTGCTGGACGATTTTCTCGCGCTCGACGTGCAGGCCCGTTTCTTTCGCGGCGGCTTCGAAACAATCGCCGACTTCGCCGTGATCGAGAACGGTCGTTCCCGCCATATCGAAGCAAACCAACTCTACGTTTTTCATCCCGCCCCCTCGATGTACTTCCGCAGAAATGCTGCCGACTCCGCGATTTCGCCGAGACCGTTCATGCCGTCCTCAATGGAAATCCATCCGTCGAAATTCACTTCGCGCAAGATCGCGAAGACGCGATCGTAGGGAATCAGCCCGCGGCCGATCACGCCGTGACACAAATTCGGCGAATAGCCCAGTGTGCCGTCCGATTGCCGCAGATCGTCGAGCGTTCCGGCTTTCAAGTAGCGATCGCTGGCGTGCATGCTCACGACGCGATGCTTCACGGCTGAAAGCAATTCGATGGGATCGTCGCCGGCCAGCACGGCGTTCGACGGATCGTAGTTCACGCCAAACCACTTGGAGTCGATGCGGTTGACGATTTCCAGAAACACGTCCTGCTTCTGAGCGAACTCCGGATATTCCCAGTAGTTGTCTTTGTAGTGATTCTCGATGGCGAGGATCACGCCGCACTCTTCCGCCATCGAGAGCAGGGAATGGATGCACGCCACAACCCAAATGACTCCCAACTCGCGCGAGACTTCCGGCCGCCGCTGGCCGCTCAGCACGCGGCACGTCCGGCCGCCGAAAAACGCGGTGGTTTCGATCATGCGCCGCTGCTTCCACAACTCTTGCGATCGCTTCACGGGATCGGGATGCGTGAAGTCCGGCGAGAAGCACATCATCGGCATCGCCAAATTGTGCCGGCGCAGTGCGTCGCGCACTCGCGTGAGGTATTCCAGGTCGAAGCTCTCGAAGAACCCGTCGTACATCTCGAGACCTTCGATGCCGGGAATGGTCGCTGCTTGCTCGATCCAATCGAAGATGGTCATGGTGCGCTTCACGCACAGATCGTCCATGAAGCACTTGGGAAAGGCGGCAATTCTCATTTTTCGGAAGCGACCCAGTTACTTAGACGCCCGGCCATCGCGTCCTCATCTAGGTGGGATCTGATTTCGCTCAAGGCCGTTCCCGGGGGGATGTTTTGCAGCCATTTCATCGTACAAGCGTTGATCTTCCTGTATGACGGCGTCAATTTCAGCCTTATTAGCATGGTAGTAGGCAAGGGCGGCATGAACCTGTGCAAGAGAAACATACGTGTTGATGCCGACAATTTCTTCCGGGCTGTAACCCATGTTGGACCATGTGGCGATTGTCTGCACCCGCACACGAGTGCCGGCGACGCACGGCCGTCCGCCTTGAACGCCCGGCGTGCGCGAAATCAACGTGCCGATCTCAGTTTCAACTGCCATTGATGAGTCCAGTATAGCCCAACCTTTGACGGTCGGCTCACGATTGAAACCACAGGCTTTAACCCCTCGGTAGGTTCGTTTTGTAATTTTAGTTTTTTCGAAACTCGCGCGACCGCTTGCCGCGCGAATGCGAACGCGCGGCTGAAAATGAGTATAGCAGGCGTCCGTTACAATTCGTTGTCGTGGCGGCGCGAGGTCATTGATTCGGCGGGAAATAAAATCCGCAGTCTGGCTTCTAACCTTGCACCACCACGTTCACGAGCTTGTTCGGAATCACCACGACCTTGACGATCTTCTTGCCCGCGGTCAGCTCCACGATTTTCGGATCGGCCTTGGCGCGCGCTTCCGTTTCTTCCTTCGACGAGTCGGGCGGCAGCAGGATGTGACTGCGCGGCCGACCGTTGACCTGCACCACGACCTCGCATTCTTCGTCCGCGGCCAGCGCGGGATCGAACGCCGGCCACGTTTCGCGCAACAGCATCGACTCGCGGCCCAACTCCTGCCACAACTCTTGCGCCACGTACGGCGCCATCGGCGCCATCAACAGAACCAAAGCTTCCAGCGTCTCGCGCAACACTCCCGGCGAGACTTCCGATTCCGCCGACTGCAATTCGTTCACCAATTCCATGATCGCGGCGATGCAGGTGTTGAAATGCCAGCGTTCCTCGAACTCCATGGTCAATTTGCGGATCGTTTGATGCAGCTTGCGCCGAATATCGCGATCCACTTTCGAGGTCGCATCTACCGGGCTTGCCTTGCCCGCGCGATCGGCGTTTCGCGTGACGAAACGGTAGGCGCGTGAAATGAATCGCGACACGCCCTCGACGCCTTGATCGCTCCATTCCATGTCTTTGGCAGGCGGCGCGGCGAACAGCGCGTACATGCGCGCGGTGTCCGCGCCGTAGTCGGCGACCAGTTTGTCGGGATCGACCACGTTGCCCTTGGACTTTGACATTTTCGCGCCGTTGCGGATCACCATCCCTTGCGTGAACAGCCGCTCTACCGGCTCGTCCAGACGCGCTTCGCCCAGCGCGCCGATGTCGCGCATCATCTTCGTCCAGAAGCGCGAGTAAATCAGGTGCAGGATGGCGTGCTCGATTCCGCCGATGTATTGCTCGATGGGGAACCAATGTGCGATGTCCGCCGTTTCAAACGGCGCTTTGTCGTCGTGCGGACAAACGTAGCGGAAGAAATACCACGACGAATCGACGAACGTGTCCATTGTGTCGGTTTCGCGCTCGGCGTCCGCGCCGCACTTCGGACACTTCACGTGCAGAAACTCGGGACTGTCGCGCAGCGGGGACTGACCCGTGCCCGTGATCTTCACGTTCAGAGGCAGCACCACCGGCAATTGCGACTCCGGCACCGGCACGATGCCGCAAGTCTTGCAATGGATCATCGGAATCGGTGTGCCCCAATAACGCTGGCGCGACACGCCCCAATCTTTCAGTCGATAGGTGATCGATCCTTTGCCGAAGCCTTGCCTCTCCGCGTCGGCGGTCATGCGCTCCAGCGCTTGTTCCGTTTGCAATCCGCTGTACGGCCCGGAATTTACCGCGACTCCGTACTCGGTGAACGCCACGCCGGCGGGTGCGTCGCCAGATTTCGGTTTCACGACTACAGGAATCAGCAAGCCGTACTTGTTGCAGAATTCAAAATCGCGCTCATCGTGCGCGGGCACCGCCATGATCGCGCCCGTTCCGTAGTCCATCAGCACAAAGTTGCCCACCCAGATGGGAACCAGTTCTTTGTTGAACGGATTTACCGCTTTGTGGCCCGTATCGAATCCATCTTTTTCCACCGCGCCTGGATCGGCTCCTTGACGCGCGTTCACCATTTCGCGCGCCCGCGCGCCCTGCTCGGGCGATGCCAGTTCCGCGACCAACGGATGCTCGGGAGCCAGAATGATCGCCGACGCGCCATAAATGGTGTCGATGCGCGTGGTGAAGATTTCCACCTTCGACTTGCTGCCGCTGACGTCGAAGAAAACGCGCGCGCCTTTGGAGCGTCCGATCCAGTTGCGCTGCATGGTCAGCACTTTTTCCGGCCAGTGCTTCAGTTTGGCCATGTCGTCCAGCAACTGGTCGGAGTACGTCGAGGTCCGGAGAAACCACTGCTCCAGCTCCTTCGAAATCACTTGCGTCGTTTCATGACGCCAGCAGCATCCGTTTTCCACTTGCTCGTTGGCCAGCACGGTGGCGCATTCGGGGCACCAGTTCACTTTGCTCTTCTTGCGATACGCGATGCCACGCTCGTACATCTTCAGAAAAAACCATTGATTCCAGCGATAGTATTCCGGCTCGCACGTTGAGACTTCGCGTTCCCAGTCGTAGGCGAAGCCGAAACGGCGATGCTGTTCCTTCATTGCGGCGATGTTGCGGCGCGTCCACTCGCGCGGATGCGCGTTGTTCTTGATCGCGGCGTTTTCCGCCGGCAATCCGAACGCGTCCCAACCCATGGGATGCAGCACGTTGAAGCCGCGCATCCATTTGTAGCGCGCCAGCGCGTCGCCGATGGAGTAGTTACGCACGTGACCCATGTGCAGCGTGCCCGAGGGATACGGCAGCATCTCGAGTAAGTAATATTTCGGGCGCGAAGTCTCCTGCTCCGCGCGATAGGCCTTACCGTCTTCCCAAATCTTCTGCCACTTCAGTTCGATTGCTTGCGGGTCATATTGCTTTTCCGGCATGTTTTGTCCTCAGTTTACGGATCACTTGCAAGTTGCGGTGATCGTCTCCGTCTTCGTCAATCGGTGTTTCGAGAATGAAAGCCTTGTCGCGAAGTCGCTCGTGATTCACCAGCGCGCGAAAGCCGGCGCGCCCGATGCCGCCCTTGCCGATGTGCTCGTGGCGATCGCGGCGCGATCCGAGCGGCGCGCGCGAGTCGTTCGCGTGAATCAAAGGCACTGAATCCCAACCGATCGTCGCCTCGACCGCGACGGTCCACGTTTGTACGCCCTGAGGCGTTGACAGATCAAAGCCCGCCGCAAAGCTGTGCGCCGTGTCGAGACAACACGCCATCGGCAGATTCGGCCGACGCACGAGTTCCGCTACTTCTTGCAAATCGCAACCCAGGCACGAGCCTTGTCCCGCGGTGTTCTCGATCAGAATCGTCAAGTGTCCCAACGGCAATCCACGGGCGCTTTCTTCGAGGCCATCGATGACATTTTGCACCGCGACCTTGCGATCGCCGCCCCGCGCCGATCCGGGATGCAACACCAGATACTCCGCGCCGATCGCGATGCCGCGTTCCAACTCGCCGCGAAACGCCGTGATCGATCCTGTGCGCACGCGCGGATCGCCGGACGCCAAGTTGATCAAGTAATTGCAGTGAATCGCCAGCGGATACAAATCGTGGACTTCGCGCAGGCGCTGGAACTCGCGCAGTTGCGCGGGATCAATTCGCGATGGCCGCCAGTTTCTTGGATTTGCGGAGAAAATTTGGAACGAGGTACACCCCAACTCATTCGCCGACTCAACAGAATGAGTCAGCGACCCGGCGATCGAGGTGTGGACACCCAGGCGCATACGTAAGGGCAGGTTCGGTGCTTAGAAGTTCGGATAGCACCTGATTATGATATCAGATTGCTCTGCTAAGCCTCTTCGCTGGTCGGAAACAATCGGACTCCGCTGGCCTCCGCCGCCTTCGCGAGTCTTGTGTCCTTCGTCGCAATTGGCACGCTCATTCTCATGGCCAATTCGAGATACGAAGCGTCGTAGGCCGTCAGTCCGCTCGATCGAGCAAGCTCTACGATTCGGAGCCAAACTGCGGCGTCCGCCTCGGAATCGGTGATGACGTTCAAACGCAAGAGCAGATTCAGGAACGCCGCTGTGTTTTCGGCGGTGACACGGTTCTTTCGCTCAGCGACAATCAAAGCGTTGGCGATTTCAAGCTTCCAGACGGAAGGAGCAACGGCAATGGCCGTCGTCTTCAATAGATCCAATAATTGTTCTGACTCTGAGTTGGCTTCGTCTTCAAAGCACCATGAAACCGTCGTGGAGGCATCGAGTACGAAAGCCCTCAAAGTCGGCGTCCCTCGTCAATCAGATTGCGAATCGTTAGCGTCGGCCCAAGCGTCACTCCCTTTCTCAATTGTCGAAGTTGGTCAATGGCTTCGGCGCGAGCCGCCTGCGACTCGGGCGTTTCGCTCGTGACAATTCGCTCCAGATCCTCTCTCGCCATGCTCACAGAGCCGCTGATGTTTCTTGCAAGAATGCCCGCAACGTAGTCTTCTAGAGACACTCCGAGTACCTGAGCCCGCCGGGCTAGCGTGGCTTCAAGCGCGGGAGGAATCACAATGGTCATTCCCGAATCTTACTCCTTCTGAATTCGAAACAGAATGGACTCCGCGAAGGCGAGCAGGGCAAGCGCCCTGATTCGGCCCATAATTATGGTAGCATCGCGGCCAGATGAACGGCTACCTCGGACAGACGTTGTTTCTTAGGTCGTTCTGACTACCTGCAGGAATTGCTGAGAATCAAACATGACGAAAACCTACCGTGTTCTGACGCTGATTTGTCTTGGCGGACTGTTCCTGCTCGCGCAGCAGGCGGCCGTCGCCGTGAAGGAGACGAGCGAGCAACGGAACGCGCGTTTTCTGAAACAGTCGAAGGACGCCGAGGCGAAGGGTCTCGCCGAGCCTTTCAGAGGCGTCACGACGAACGGCACGGTTCAGACAGGACTGTTCGGTATCCAGTCGACGGGCGTGTCAACGGCGCCGGTGCGCAAAGCCGCCGACGCGTTTCTCGCCGCGTTGACGCCGGAGGAACGCAGCAAGACGATGTTTCCCGTCGACGATCCCGAATGGCGCAAGTGGATGAATCAACATTTTTATGTGCGCCAGGGCGTGAGTTTCAAGGAAATGTCGGAGTCTCAGCGTGCCGCCGGTATCGGCTTGCTACGCGCCGCGCTGAGCGCCAAGGGACTCAAGCTGTCGCGCGACATCATGCGTTTGAATCAAACGCTCGGCGAGCTCAACAACGATTTCGAGCAGTATGGAGAGTTTCTCTATTACATCACTGTGATGGGCAAGCCGTCGGAGAAGGAGCCTTGGGGATTTCAAGTCGACGGTCATCATTTGATCATCAACTATTTTGTGCTTGGCGATCAGGTAGTGATGACTCCGCTGTTCGTCGGATCCGAGCCGGCCGTCGCGCACTCGGGGAAATATCAAGGTGTCGCTGTGCTTCAAGTGGAGCGCACGCGCGGTCTGGCGATGATCCACGCGCTCGACGACGCGCAGCGCAAGAAAGCGGTAATCCGGGTTTCGAAAACCGGCAACGACAACGTGGGTGAGGCGTTCAAGGACAACCTCGTGCTCGACTATGCCGGCATTCGCGCGGACGCGTTTAGCCCGGAACAAAAAAACCTGCTGCTCGAGCTCGTCGGCGAGTTCGTCGACAATATGGACGACGGCCACGCGCGCGTGAAGATGTCGGAGGTGAAGGCGCACTTGAACGAAACGTATTTCGCCTGGATCGGCGGCGACAGTGTGGACAGTGTTTTCTACTATCGCGTGCACAGTCCGGTGATCTTGATCGAGTTCGACCATCAGTTGCCCGCAAATTTGCGGCAGCTAGCGGCGAATCCGAACCTGCCGAGCCTTGAGCACATTCACGCCGTGGTGCGCACGCCAAATGGCAACGACTACGGCAAGGACCTACTGCGCCAGCACTATCAAATGGACCCGCATACGCGCTGATTAAGTTCATCGAGCGATGCGACGAACCAAACTTCGCGGCCGCGATTCGTTTCGCGCACGAAATCGGCGAATGTGGGACTGCGTGCGATGTGCTCAGCGATGTCCCCAACAATCGCGACGCGGAAGTGGTAGACGACCAGCTTTTGAATGATCGCGCCGGCCACGCCGCTTTTCAGTTGAAAGAACGACGGCGCAAGTCGCGCGGCGGGAATGGCGATCAGCTTGGCTTTTTCCGCCCATGCCGATTCCATCAGTGGGTTCACGTCGCGTTCGCCGGCGAGCGGCGGTCCGCTCGGATCGCATTCGAGAATTCGGATATCATGGACTTCGTAGATGCGGTTGGCCACACGAGCGATGGTAACAAATTGCTTGCGGGCCGCGTCTACCAAGCAGAGGGACTCCCGTGAAGCGAATTAGCATTGTCGTCATATTGCTGACGGCATCGGCATTTGCCCAGCAACAAGCGCCACAGCCTGCGCAGCCGGCGCCGCAGCCCATTCCAGAAGACGCGTTTCGCATTGTCACGCGAATCTCGGTGGTCGACTTGCCCGTGAGTTTCATCGATCAAAAGGGCCAATTCCTCAGCAACGTCAAAATCTCCGACGTTACGGTCACCGACAACGGCGTGTTGCAAAAAGTGGCGCTGTTCGACGAGACGATGCGACCGATTTCGATGGTGATTCTCATCGACACCAGTTCGCGCCTCAGCGACTTGATTCCGCATTTGCGCAAGTCCGGGATTCTCTTCACGCAACTCGTGATGGGCGGCTCGGGCGATGCGGCTGTTGTTACCTACGATCACACCGTCGACGTTCGGCAGGAGTTCACGTCCGACGCCGACGCCGTGGAAAAGGCATTTCAACAATTGCCATGCCAAGGTGAAGACGCGCACTTAACCGACGGTGTTTTTCGATCGCTCGACATGCTGAAGACGCGTCCGCCGGAGCGCCGCCGCGTGATCGTGATCCTCGGCGACGGCCTGGATGCAACGGGCGAGAATCGCCGCAATCAGGCGCTGGCCGAAGCGCAGCTTGCCAACGTGTCGATCTACAGCGTGCAGTTGAGCGGATTCAAGAGTCAGGATTTCGCCGAGGGTCCCGAGCCGCTCAGTTCGATGCCGGCGGGCGCGGTGCCGCACGAACCGGGCGTGCCGAACGGGACGAACACAGGCGCGTCGGGGTTTAGCATCGGCGGCAACGTGTCATCGGGCACAGCGCTCATTCGGGGCGCCATGGCGCGCGCGCTGACAACGTACTCGGAAGGCACCGGCGCGGAACACATGAGCGCCAAGAATATTCGCGCGGTGGAAAACGCCGTGCAGGCGATCGGCCGCGAGTTGCACAGTCAATATTGGCTGGCGTATCGGCCGAACAACTTGGGGTCAACTCCCGGCGCCGCGGAGTTTCACAAGATTGTGGTGAAAGTAAACGCGAAGGGCGTGACGGTTCACAATCGCCCGGGATATTTCTACGTCGCTCCCACGCAGTAATTACCGGCGCTTGAAGTAGACCGCGGCCAGCGGCGGAAGCGTCAGCGCGATCGAGCACGGCCAGCCGTTGTGCGGCACGCGTTCCGCGTCCACGCCGCCCGCGTTTCCTACGTTGCTGCCCCAATACGCTTCGGAATCGGTATTGAGCATTTCGCGATAACGTCCCGCTTCATTGACGCCGATCCGATACGATTCGCGCACCACCGGTGTGAAGTTCAACACCACCAAAATCTCTTCGGCCGGCTGCCCCTCGTCGCCGGGACCGCACTTGCGCAGGAACGCGAGCACGCTGTTGTCCGCGTCGTTGGGCTGGAGCCACTGAAATCCGGTCCACTCGAAATCCACTTCGTGGAGCGCGCGCTCCGATCTGTACGTGTGATTCAAGTGTTGCAGCAAGCGCTGAATGCCGTGATGCGATTCATGCTGCAACAGCGGCCAATCGAGCTGCGCGGCTTCGTTCCACTCGCTGCGCGTCGCCAATTCCGCGCCCATGAACAGGAGTTTCTTCCCGGGATGCGCGTACAAATACGCGTACATCAGGCGCAGGTTGGCGAATTGCCGCCAGGAATCGCCGGGCATCTTGGTGAGCAGCGATCCCTTCAGGTGCACGACTTCGTCGTGTGAAAGCGGCAGCATGAAATTCTCGCTGAACGCGTACATCATCGAAAACGTGATTTGGTTGTGATGGTATTTGCGATGGATTGGCTCGAGCGACATGTAGTTCAGCGTGTCGTGCATCCATCCCATGTTCCATTTCAAATCGAAACCCAGGCCGCCGAGGTACGTCGGCCGCGTGACCGCCGGCCACGCCGTCGATTCCTCGGCGATGGTCACGCATCCAGGCTGAAGTTGATGCACCACTTCGTTCAAGCGCTTGAGAAACGCGACCGCTTCCAGATTTTCGCGACCTCCGAAGCGGTTGGGAATCCATTCGCCTGACTTGCGCGAGTAATCGAGATACAGCATCGACGCCACGGCGTCCACACGCAGGCCGTCGAGATGATATCGGCCCAGCCAAAACAACGCATTCGATAGCAGGAAGTTTTGCACTTCGTTGCGCCCGTAGTTGAAAACCAGCGTGCCCCAGTCGGGATGCTCGCCTTGGCGTGGATCGGCGTGCTCGTAGAGATGCGTGCCGTCGAAAACGCCCAGCCCGTGACCGTCTTTCGGGAAATGTCCCGGCGTCCAGTCGAGAATCACGCCGATATTCGCTTGATGGCAGCGATCGACGAAATACATGAAGTCGGCGGGCGTGCCGAAGCGGCTGGTCGGCGCAAAGTAGCCGATGGTTTGATAGCCCCACGATCCGTCGAAGGGATGCTCCATCACCGGCAACAGCTCCACGTGCGTGAACCCCATCTCCGTAACGTACGGCACCAACTCGTCGGCGATTTCCCGGAAGTTCAGCATGGTGCCGTCGTCATGACGTCGCCACGATCCCAAATGCAACTCGTAAACCGAAAACGGCGCATCCAATCGATTTCGTTGGCGGCGCGCTTCCTGCCACTCGCCGTCTTGCCACTGGTGGCGGTCGAGGTTCGCCACCACCGATCCGCTCTTGGGCCGCAATTCGGCGAAAAATCCATAGGGATCGGCTTTCAGCAAGCATCCGCTGTTACGCGTCAGGATTTCGTATTTGTAGATTTCACCTTCGTCCAGGCCGGGGATGAAAATCTCCCAGATTCCCGGCGGATGAAAGCGCATCGGATGGATTCGGCCGTCCCACTGATTGAAGTTGCCGACAACGCTGACGCGCCGCGCGTTCGGCGCCCACACCGCGAAGTGCACGCCTTGTACGCCGCGCATTCCGTGCGTGCGCAAATGCGCGCCGAGCTTTTCGTATTGCCGGTAGTGCGTTCCCTCGCCGATGAGATACAGATCCATCTCGCCGATGAGCGATGGAAACGCGTAGGGATCTTCAATCTCGATCGCCCCGGCGGGATAAGCCACGCGCAAACGATATTCATCGGTGCTGTGACCGGCCGGCAATGCCGCTTCGAAAAAACCCTCAGGATCGGCGACCGCCGCGACGACGGGATCGGAGCCCGGGCGGAGGATTTCCACACGCGTGGCTCCTGGGCGCAAAACCCGGATGATCAACTTTCCGCCTTCTTCGTGCGGCCCGAGCACGCCGAACGGATCGCGGTGCTCCGCGCGCAGCAGTTGTTCCATGTCCTCGGTGAGATTCGCGACGCTGCTCATGACCCTATGATATCCCCTTGCCGCCGCAGACTTATGGCCGCTTTTGAACACCGTTTAGCGACCGCTCGACCGCATCCTTGGGATCGGCCGACACCGGATGATCGCGCCACAGCCAGCGCATCATTTCGGGAAACACGGTCCGCAACATTCGTTGGCCGTGGCTCTGGATTCCCCATTCGTAATTCAGTTCGTAGCCCTTCTCCGTGAGCGCCTGCTGCATCCGGACATTCTGATAAAACCAATCCCAGCGCTGATCGTAGCCGCCGGCCCGTTCACCGCGATTGTCGTTGCGCCCGTCGACCATAAAAATTCGCAATGGTTTTTTCTCTGTGCGCCGAATGATATCGGGATATGCATCGCCGCCGCGAATGTTCGTAAAGCTTCCCACGTTGCTCAGGATTTTGTGAAATTGATCCGGCCGCTGCCACGCGACCGTGAACGCGGCGATCGCGCCGGAACTGGAGCCGCCGATGCCGTGGCGCTCCGGATCCTTCGAAATGTTGTATTCCTTGTAGAGCACGGGCATCAATTCGTCTACGATCACGCGCGCATATTTGTCGTCGAGCGTGTTGTATTCGGTCGGGCGATTCGTATCGCGATCGCCCCAGTTGCTGAGCGTCGGTTCGGGCTGATCGGGCCGGCGGCCGGGATTGATGAACACCGCAATCATCACCGGAAGCTCGCGACGAAAGATCAAATTGTCCATGACCACCTGCGCGCGAACGTCGCCGTTCATGTCCATGAACGCTTGACCGTCTTGATAGATCATCAGGCTCGCGGGGGCCGTGGGATCGTACTGCGCGGGCACGTAGACCCAATATGTGTGCTGCGTTCCGGGATACGCTTGGCTCGGCAGCGTGAATGGTCCGCGGATTTCGCCGTGCGGAACGCCGTCTTGCGGACTCGCGTCCGGTGCGAATTGGTAAAAGTCATTTGGACTCGGAGTCGCGGAAGTCTGCGCCGCGCGCTTGTCGACGACGACTTCGCCATTTTTCATCACCCATCGGACTCTCTTGGTGACCACGGAGATGTCGGCTAGCGGATCGCCTTCCACCGCCGCGATGTCGGCGAAATATCCGGGCGCGATCGCGCCGAGATCCTTCTCGTGACCCAGCATCGTGGCCGGAACCGTCGTGGCCGCGGCGAGAGCCTGCGCCGGAGTCATGCCGGCTTTGATGAACCATTCCAACTCGTGTGCGTTGTCGCCGAAATAGTTGTATACGGCATCCGATCCCATGCAGAATTTCACGCCGGCTTTCCAGGCTTTCTTGGCCGTCTCGAGATTGCGATCGATGTAGTTGTGCAGATTGTCGACCTGTGTTTGGTTCCAGCCGAATTTCGATGCGTTGTCGGCGTAAAAACGATTGTGATCGATCGTCGGCACGTAATACGTCCCGCGCTTGACCATTTCGGCGATGGTGGCGTCGTCCATGTCGGTGGCGTGTTCCACCGAATCCGCACCGGCCACGATCGCGTCGTGCGCGCCTTTCGGTCCGTACGAGTGAATCGCGATCTTGTGTCCCAAGCTGTGTGCCGTGTCCACGGCCGCTTTCATTTCCTCGAAGCTGAAAGTCTCGTCGCCGGTGACATCCTGAAAACTTCCTGTCGATCCGTACATCTTCACCCAATCCGCGCCCGCGGCAATCTGCTGACTCGCGACGCGCACCACTTCCGCGACGCCCTTGGCCTGACCACCCGGCGGCGGCGCCATGCCCGTGCGCGGCGGATTTCGCGCCAGCCCCAGGCCGTAGCCCGCCACAAACATGCGCGGGCCCATCATCTTGCCCATGTTGATCAAGTCGCGCATCGCGATGTCCATGTAGTCCGACGCACCGAGATCGCGCACCGTGGTGACGCCGGCCTCGAGCGTGCGCTTGGCATTTTCGCCCGCTAGAACCACGTTGACGGCGGACATGCGCGGCGGCTGGCCCAGCGGCCGCGTGCCGGGCGCTTCGTCCCAGTAGTAGGTCATGTGCGTGTGCACGTCGATGAGTCCGGGGATCGCCGTGTAGCGGGAAAGATCGATCATCTTCACGCCGGGCGGCGCCGTCGCGCCGACTGAAACGATGCGGCCGTTGTCCACCACCACGTAGGCGTTGGTCAGATTTCCGCCGCGGCCATCAATCAGTTTGCCGAAGCGAATCGCCAACGGTGCGGCGGAAGCGTGTACCGCCAAAAGCACAAGCAAAAGAATGCGTCGCATACGCGACAGTATGTCACTTTTTTACGAAGGCGGCGCGCTGCTTGGGTCGCTGCCGACAATCAACATTGCGGCGCGATCATAGGTAACGTAGGTCCATGCCCATGTGAAAATCGCCACCAAGCGATTCCGAAATCCGATGAGGAAAAAGATGTGAATCGCCAGCCAGGCGATCCAGGCGACCAATCCTGACAATTTGATCTTTCCCAAGTCGGCGACTGCGGCCGCGCGCCCGATGGTTGCGAGATTTCCCTTGTCGAGATAATGAAAATCCTTCAGCGCCTGGCCGTCGCAGGCACGCACGATGTTGTGCGCTGCGTGCACGCCCATCTGCATCGCGACGGGAGCGACGCCGGGCAACGGATGGCCGGTTTGATGCGTGAAACACGCCAGATCTCCGATCACGAAAACGTTGGGCTGACCGGGAATCGTCAAATCCTTGTTGACCATCACGCGGCCCGCGCGGTCCAGCGGCCCGCCGAGCGATTTCGCGAGCGGAGACGCGACGACGCCCGCGGCCCACAACACGGTTAGCGCGGGAATCGCGCGATCGCCCATGAGTACGCGCCCCGGTTCGATGCCGGTGACGAGCGATCCCGTGAGCACTTCCACGCCGATCCGCCGCAGCGATTCACACGCGGCTTGCGCCAGGTCTTCGGGAAACGACAACAGAATGCGGGGTGCATTTTCCACCAGCAGCACGCGAATCTCCGACGGGCTGATGTTGCGGAATCCGGGCGAGACCAAGTGTCGCGCGATTTCTCCGATCGCGCCCGCCAACTCAACGCCCGTTGGACCGCCACCGACCACAACGAACGTCAAGGCCGCCGCCTTCGCCGCCGCATCAGTCTCGCGGTCTGCCTTTTCGAACGCCATCAAGATGCGCCGCCGGATCTCGAGCGCGTCCTGAAGGGTTTTCAATCCGGGGGCGAGGCGTTCCCATTCTTCGTGTCCAAAATACGAATGGCGCGCTCCGGCGGCGACGATCAAGTAGTCGTAGGGAAGGCTGTCGTTTCGCAAACCGCCGTCATGAAATTCGATCTTGCGTTGTTGCGTGTCCACTGCCGTGACTTTGCCGAGCACGACTTCGCAATTCGCTTGGCGCGCCAGTATCGCGCGAATCGGCCGAGCGATCTCGGCGGGCGACAGCGCGCCGGTGGCCACTTGGTAGAGCAGCGGCTGAAACAAATGGTGATTCGCCTCGTCGACGATGGTCACCTCCACCGGCGCGTTCGCCAACGCGCGCGCGGCGGTCAGTCCGCCGAATCCCGCGCCGATAATCGCGACTCGCGGCTTGCTCATTGAGTCCAGCTTACCGCCTTTTGTGTTACCTTTTATTCATGGCAATCAGCAAAGAGTTGCTGGACATCCTGGTTTGTCCGCTGTGCAAAGCGCCGGTTCATCTCACTCCGAGCGGATCGGGGCTGAAGTGCGAAAAGTGCTCGCGCGTCTATCCCGTGAAGGAAGATATTCCGGTGATGCTCGTCGACGAAGCGAAAATCGAAGCCTGATCTCCGTTGCCCGATCGCATCCTCATCGTTCGAGCCGGGGCGTTGGGCGACACGCTGATGGCCACGCCCACGGTGCGGGCACTCAAGCAGCGTTATCCTGAAGCCGAGTTGGATTTTCTTTGTTCCGCCGCGGCGCGTCCGCTGCTCGAGGAGAATCCCGCGATCGCGCATCTGTTTTCGCTCGAAGGACGCAACATTCCCTACGCTTTTTCCTTCGAGAAGCAGCGGCTCGCGCGAGCCTTGCGCGACCGTCGCTACGATTTGGCCGTGCTGCTGGAAAGCGGAAAAACGTTTCGCGAATTGATCGAGCACAGCGGGGCCAAGGAAATCCGCGATATCCGCGCGACGCACGATCCGCACGTCCATGCGATCGTGAACAACTTGCGCGCGGCCGGCTGCGGCGACTTGCCCGCGCCGCCCATGGAAGTTCACTTGGCGCCGCGCGACGAAATGCGCGCCGTCGAAATGCTCGGCGGGCTTCCGCGCCCCTGGATCGGCCTGCATGCCGGATACGGTCCGCCCCGGCGCAAGGACTCGCGGCAACAAGGCGAGCGTTTGAAAGCGTGGGGCGCGGAGAATTTCGCACGTCTCGGAAAGATGCTGCGCGAACGTCACGGCGCCAGCTTGATTCTCACCGGCGGCGCGAGCGATCTGCCGGAGGTATCGCGAATCGCCGCGCTCATCGGCGCGCCGGAACCGCTGGTGCTCGCGGGGCGGACATCGGTGCGCGAATTGGCCGCGGTGATTGAACAGGTGGACGTGTTCGTATCCGTCGATTCAGGACCCGCGCACATGGCGGCGGCGCTGAACACGCCGCTGGTGGTGCTCTGGGGACCCGCGATCCTCGAGCAAGTGCAGCCGATCGGCGATCGCGTGACGGTGGTGCGTCATCCCGTGTACTGTGCGCCGTGTTACGGAACGCCGATGATGAAGCAGTGCCGGCGCAACATTTGCATGGAGGCGATTTCTCCCGCGCGCGTGGCCGCGGAAGTGGAAAAATGGCGGACAGGGCGCGAGGTCGTAAATGCTTAAGGTCGGCTTGACCGGCGGTGTCGCCAGCGGCAAGAGTACGGTTGCCGAAGTTTTGCGTCTAAAGGGATGCGAAATTGTCGACGCCGACCGTTTGGGGCACGAGGCCATTGAGCCGGGAGGTCCGGCGTACGATGCGTTGATCGCCGAATTTGGGCGCGAAATCACGGGTGACGACGGGCGCGTTGTTCGGCCCAAACTCGCCGCGATGGTCTTCGGCCATCCCGAAAAGCTGGCGCGATTGAACGCGATCGTTCACCCGGCCATTATCGAGTTGGCGGAGCGTCAATGCAAAGCGTTCTTGCGCCGCCAGCCGAGAGGTATCCTGATAGTAGATGCGGCGTTGCTGTTCGAGGCGCAAATGACCGCCCGGCTACAGAAGATCGTAGTGGTCGACTGCGATCCCGAGGAGCAAGTGAAGCGTTTTGTGGCGCGCGGACTTGGCACGGCGGAAGAAGCGCGCCGCCGAATCGCGGCGCAGTGGCCGCGCGAAGACAAACTGGCGCGCGCCGATTTTGTGGTGGACTCGAACGGCACGGTCGAAGAAACGCGCGCGCGCGCCGCTGAATTGTATGAGGAACTGGCGAAACTGATATGAAAATCCGACATCTTGTGCTGGCCGTGGCGATCACCGCCGTTTTCGTTTACTACACGACATCTCAACTCGGTGTCCATGCGCATTTCGGTGGGGCTTCCAGTGCACCCTGGCGTTTCGCCGTTGACAGTGCCCCGCGATCGGCGGCTGCGAATGCGGCGGCCGTGGAAAAAAACGAAGCCGCGCTGGGCGTCGATGAGCGCAACAGCATCGACGTCTACAAAGACGCGAGCCCCGCCGTGGTCAACATCACCACCAAGGCCATCTCCTACGACTTCTTCATGAACCCTGTGCCGGTGGAAGGCGCGGGGTCGGGTTTCTTGATCGACGACCAAGGGCACATTGTCACCAACTCGCATGTGATCGCCAACGCCCGCGGCGTGCAGGTGACCGTGGTCGGCGGCTCGAAACCTCTTCCCGCGCAGATTATCGGCCAGGATTCTCGCAGCGATCTCGCGGTGCTGAAGATCAATGCGGACCGCAAGCTGCCGTTCGTGAAATTAGGCGATTCATCGGCGTTGCTGGTGGGACAGAAGGTGCTGGCCATCGGCAATCCGTTTGGGCAATTCCAGAACACACTTACCACGGGCGTCATCAGTTCGTTGGGGCGCACCATCCGCGACGAGCAAGGTCAGGAAATGGAAGACATGATCCAAACCGACGCGGCGATCAATCACGGCAATTCCGGCGGACCGCTGTTGAACTCGCACGGCGAAGTGATTGGCATCAACGCGGCGATCATCGGCCAGGCGTATCTGGGCATCGGTTTCGCGATTCCCATCAGCCACGCGCGCACGATTGTCGACGAGTTGTTGAAGGAAGGCCACGTGCAGCGTCCCTGGTTGGGCGTGGAAACGTGGACCATTCCGCAGGAAGTAGCCGAAGC
Organism: Terriglobia bacterium; assembly: GCA_021325275.1. Classification (GTDB taxonomy): domain Bacteria; phylum Acidobacteriota; class Terriglobia; order JAJPHL01; family JAJPHL01; genus JAJPHL01. The sequence goes on from JAJPHL010000054.1 coordinate 24,050, forward strand.
CTTGAAATTCCCCGTGCATGAAGGGGCGCTGATCGTGCGCATGGTCGATAACTCGCCGGCGGATCTCGGTGGGCTTCATGGACCTGATCGCACGGCGATGTACGGCTTTCAGCAATTACCGATCGGCGGCGATTTGATCGTGGCCTTGGATGATAAGCCCATCACGTCGCGCGAAGAAGTAAACCGCGCGATCGACCATCACAAAGTGGGCGACACGATGAAGGTGACGATTTACCGAGGCACTCGCAAGATGGACATCAATATTCGTCTCGACGCGCGGCCGGTCTCTCGCTAAAGGCGCCCACGTCGTGGGCTGGGGCGCTGGGGCGATGATATAATCAAGGTTCACAACGAATTCCAAGGAGACAATGAATGGCAACCGGAAAAACGGCCAAGACGGCGGATCGCGCCAAGAAGAGCGCAGAAGTAGAAATCCCCTGTCCCACTTGCGGCAAACCCACGCGCATCGTGAAGCGGATGAAAGACCGCTCCATGGGCGTCAGCGGCGGGATGTTCCGCAGTTGCTCGGTTTGCGATTACGCGGTCAAGCTGTAACAATCCTCAGCGCAATTCTGTTATTGGTTTCCGCGGCGGCGCCTGCTGTCGCGGACACCATCATTCTCACCGACGGCCAGAAAATCACCGGCACGGTTGTCGGAATGGAAAATGGATCGTTTCGAGTAGAAACCGACTACGGGGTGGCTTTGATCCGTAAGGACAAAGTCGCGCGCATCGAAGTTGCGAAAGGTTCCACGCCGGCCCCTCCGGCGAAAGCGCCCGATAAATCTGCCGATAAGCCGTCCGAAAAAGTAATTCCGAAACCAGCGCCGCGTCCCGCGGCGATCCAACCGCGACGTCCGCCCAGTGGACACATGGAAGAACACGTCGACGGCACCACGTACTTCAACGATAGTTTCGGATTCCAGATGTACAAACCGCCTGGATGGAAACCGCTGCCGGAAACTTCCGGCACGATTCCGAGCGCCGTCGTCGTGCTCGGCACAGAAGACGAGGCCACGGTGATGATCGTGGGCACCGTGCTGTTCGATGGACCGCCTGCGGTGTATGCTGCGACCATCACGGATTCGCTGAAACGCGTCTATCCCGACTTTGAGATGCTGCCCGGCGAGCAAACCGAAGTGGCGGGACATCCGGCGGCGCGCTGCGGCTTCACCGGATCATCGGCGGGCCGTGCGTGGCACGGAATGATCGTGAACTTTGCGGATGGTCAGGTGCAGTACGCGCTGATCGGAATGACCAGCGAGGAAAATTATCAGTTCAAGTCGACGGTGCTAGGAAAAATTGTGACGTCGTTTCGGCTGCGCTGAACTTTCCAGCTACGACACAAAGTCGATTTCGCCGACCTTTGGGATCAATCCGCGTTCGTGACCGAGCTCCAGCATCCGCCGGACGCCCTCACGCCCGCGCTCGCCCATGTCGAGCGTCAATTCATTCACCCACATGCCGACAAATTTGTCGGCCAGCGGCTGATCGAGGTCGCGGCCGAATTGCAGCGCGTACTGGAGCGCTTCTTCGCGATGTTCCATCGCGTATTCCACGCTGCGGCGGATCAGCCTTTGCATTTCCTCTTGCTGATGCTCGGGCATGTCGCGCCGCACGGCGACCGCGCCCATCGGCAGCGGAAGTTTTTCTTGCTGCAGCCACCAGCGTCCCAGGTCGACAATGCGATGCAAGCCGACGCGATCGAACGTGAGCTGGCCTTCGTGAATGATCAGGCCCGCGTCCGCCTCGCCGTTCTTCACGGCGTCGAGAATTCGATCGAAGGGCACGACAGTTGGTTCGAAGTCGGGCTCGAGCAAACGCAGCGCCAAGTACGCCGACGTCAATTCGCCGGGCACGGCAATCCGTTTGCCTTTCAGTTCTTCCATGGCGTAAGGGCGCGCGGCGACCACCAGCGGCCCATAACCGTCGCCGATGCTGCCGCCGGTGGAGAACAAACGGTAGCGATCCTTCACGTAAGGATACGCGGCGATGGAGATCGCGGTGATTTCGTAAATGCCTTCGCCGGCCTTCTTGTTCAGCGTCTGAATATCTTCCAGGTGATGTTCGAGCTTCAATCCGCGCGGACGCAGCTTGCGCGTGGCCAACGCGTAAAACATGAATGCGTCGTCCGAATCGGGACTGTGGGCAATAATCAACTCACGCCTATCCATAATTGCAAAACCTTTTCTTAGAAATCTGGCCTTTTGATCAACCGGGGATGATACTTCAATTTATCACAGGTCCTTTTATCACAGGTCCTTGTTCGAACCGTTGCGCCCTATCGGATGCAGAAGAGCGTCGTCTCGCTGCGCAGATAGATGCTGCCGCCGGCGACGGCGGGCGTGGCGATGAACGATTGATCGTTGAGCGTGTTGGTCGCGAGCACTTCGTACTTCTCGCCCATCTTCACGACCACCACGTCGCCCTCTTCAGTGGAGAGATAAAGGCGATCTTTCACGCCCACCGGCGACGCCTTGAAGTTGTACGGCTTCGGCAAGCGCTGCTGCTGATAGAACGCCTCGCCCGTCTTGGCGTTCAAGCATGTGAGCATGCCGTTGTCGGTGACGAAATACAGCTTGCCGCCGCTGAGAACCGGCGACGCCGTGTAGGAATTGCCGCGATCGTTGGTCCACACGATCGAGTCGCTGCCGGCGAGATCGCCTTGCGCGCTGAGACGGATCGCCTGCAGTTTGGGACGCTGATATCCGCTCATCACGTAGACCAAATCGCCGTCGCTGACGGGTGCGGGGATCACGTTCGCGCCGAGTCCCGCCGCTTCCCAAATCAATTTACCCGTCGCGGTGTCGTAGGAACGCGTTTTCCCGGATGCGCTGACGATCAATTGTTTCTTTCCGCCGAACGTAGCCACCAAAGGTTGCGACCACGACGTCTGTTCGTCGCGTGGAACGCTCCATAATCCCTTGCCGGTGCGCGCGTCGAGCGCCAGCAGCAGGGAATCGCGCTCCTGATCGAACTTCAGGTAGAGTACGCCGGCGTCGAGCGTCGGGGCGGCCCCTTCGCCGAATTGCAGCTTCATGCGCTGCGGTGGGAAATCCCTCTGCCAAACCAGTTTTCCGTCGAGGTCGTAGGCGAAGATGCCGCGCGATCCGAAAAACGCGTAGACCATCTTGCCGTCGGTCACCGGACTGTTCGAGGCGTAGCTGCCGTAGCGCGGATGATAGCCTTCATGCGGCGCGGCGACTTTCGCCGTACGCTCCCAAATCAAATCGCCAGTGTTGCGATTGAAACACATCAGCACGAACTTGTGATCTTGGCCGACGGCGCCGGCCGACGGCATGCCGCGCCCACCGCGGCCTCCGGGCGCGGGGTCCGGCGGAGGCGGCGCGGGAGCGCCGGTGGGAATCGCGGTGGTGATGAAGATTTTGTTGGCCCAAATCACTGGCGACGAATTGCCTTTGCCAGGCAGCGCTTTCTTCCACGCGACATGCTCGTTGTCGGACCAAGTGAGCGGCGCATCGCCGCGCGCCATGCCGTCGTCGGCGGGGCCGCGCCAGCGCGGCCAATCGTCGTCGCCTACTGAGGATGCGGCCAGGCACACGACGGCGGCCAGAAGGATGAGGGAAAGGAAAAAATATCGGCGCATGAATACAAGAATGCCACAAGAAGGCCGGAAAAAACGCAGGCCCGGGATGCTTTGCATCCCGGGCCCGGCAGCCGTGTTGATTTTCCTGAGGGAAACCTCAACAACACGCAGTTACGAGGTCGTCAACCTCAAGCCGCAGCTACCTCACGCGGTTTACTAGGTACATCTAAGGGCATGGACCACCTCCTTTCTCGTGTAATTGAAATGTACGGCTGGTGCGCGCCGCGTGTCAAATAAAAAATAGAAAATGTACCGTCTTATGGCACAAGCTTTCTATGGGCGCGGGCGGCGGATTGGCGGCGGCACGGGTTTCGCGCTCGCCAGCTTCACGTACTCTTCGGTGATGCGTTCCTTCTGCGCGGGATCGAGAATCAGATGGCGATGATTGCCGCCCGGAGACGGCGTGAACTTTGTGCGGCCGTCCGCTGCGATGTCTACACGTCCGGGTTCCGACAATTTGAAGTAGGTCTCCGCGGGCTTCGCCGCAAAAATCACGGCGGCGAGCGGCGTGCCCGGTGAATTCGGCGAGTTTTCCGCGTTCCACGCATCGACTACCGGATGCGCCGTCGACCATGCGAAGTCCGCGGCGATGCTGGCAGCGGGATAGGGAAGCGCGCGCCCTACTTCTGCGCCGCAAACCACAATCGGCGTGGGCCAATCGGCGAGCACGCGTCGCGCCGCGGCAACATCGGTGCGCGCATACAACTCCGGTTCGGCATCCGGCGCGAAATCGCCGATCGCCAGCACGAGGGTTTTGCACTTCGACACGATGGTTTCGTGCGACGCCTTCAGCGCGACCAGATGCGCCAGCGTATTCATGGGACCGCTCGCGACAATCACGGCGTTGCCGTCCGGTTGCGTGGTCAGCGCGTTGCGAATAACGGCGACCGGATCGGCTGTATCGTTCATCTTCTCGATGTTGTGCGGGTAAGAATGTTCTTTCAGCGGCGCGGTGAATAGCGGCAAATCGCTAGAGAGCTTCCCGTCGATCGCGAGCCCCACAGGCAGCGTGCGCGCGGCACCGCCGAACGCACCGCTCACGGGGCCGGCGTAAAACCGCCCGACCGCTTCGCAAAACGCCGCCGCTTGCAGATTCGATCCACTGACCGTGACTGCGAGCAGGCGCGCGTCATTGCGCCCGTTCAAGCCGTACAGCATGGCGAGCGCCAGCACGTCGGCGGCGTGCGCCAATCCAGTATCGAAGGCGATTCCCAGGGGAGGAGGCGATTGTGGTCCCTGCTGCATCAACCTAAGTCGAGACCTTCCAGGCGGCCGGTGGAGTCACCAAATTCCTCAGCGTGAACGCCCATGCGATCCATCATGGTGAGGAACATGTTGCACATCGGCGTTTCCTTGCGCGCCACGATGCGGCGCCCTGTCTTGAAGCTATTTCCGCGGCCATCGTCGCCGCGGCCGGCGATCAGCGTGGGCAAATCTTCGTGCGTGTGACGATTGCCGTCGGAGAGTCCCGCGCCGTAGACGATCATCGAGTGATCGAGCAGGCTGCCGGTGCCTTCCCGCGTGTTCTTCAATTTCTGGATCCACGCGGCGAACTGCTGTAAGTGATACGCGTTGATCTTGGTAACCTTCTCGATCAGTTCGGCCTGTCCGCGATGATGCGTCAACGGATGATGGCCGTCGGGGATTTCCAGTTCGCGATAGCTGCGCGACGTGCCTTCGTGCGTCACAAGGAACGTGGCCACGCGCGTCAAGTCCGCCTGAAATGCGATGGTCATCATGTCCGTCATCATGGCGAAGTGCTCGGCGAAATCGGCGGGCACGCCGTACGGCTTGTCCATGTGCGGATCGATTTGCGCGTTGTCTTTTTCGGCGCGCGAGATGCGCGTTTCTACTTCGCGGATCGACGTGAGGTATTCGTCGAGCTTGCGGCGATCCGAGGGGCCGAGTCCCGTTTCCAAACGCTTGGTGTCGCTGGAGACAAAATCCAAAATGCTGCGGCGATTGCGCGCTTGCAGCGCGCGCGCCTCCGGCGTCAGTTCCGCGCCGTCGCCAAAAAGCCGCTCGAACAAGGCGCGCGGGTCGAGGACCGGCGGAAGCGGTTGCGTTTCACTCTTCCACGCCAAGTTGTTGGTGTAGGCGCAGGAATATCCGGAATCGCAATCGCCGGCTTGCCGGGCATCTTCCAATCCCAATTCAAGCGATGGAAACTTGGTTTGCTGGCCGATTTGGTTGGCGACAATTTGATCGCAAGAAATGCCGGCCTTGATATCGACCGTCGTCTTCTTCGGATGCACGCCCGTAAGATACGCTCCGCAGCAGCGGCCGTGATCGCCCGCGCCATCGAGCAGCGCGCGACCGCCGTTGTGCGTCAGGTTGCCGAGCAGCAAGATATCGTCGCGCATCGGCTCCAGGGGCTTCAAGATGCGCGGCAGCGTGGAAAGCGCGCCCTCGTAGCTGGGATTCCAGTCGCGCATGATGATGCCGTTCGGCACGTAGACGAACGCCATACGCACGGGCGCCGACACGGTGCTGGCGTGCAGCGCGGGCGTCATGCAGTCGAGGACCGGCAGTGCGACGGCTGCGCCCATTCCGCGCAGGAGTGTCCGCCGCGAAAGCGTTTTTCCAGTGATCATTTTGCGGCAACCTCCTTGGTCTTAGCCGGCGTATGCGGGGCGATTTCGCCGCGGCCGTTCAAAAACGGATAGCTGTCGACGACAGCGGCGATCAAAGTGCGCGACCGGTATCCGGACGCCTGCACCTTCCGCACGATCTCGTCGACGTACCGTTGATCGGAAGGGTCCAGGCCGCGCCCTAAGGCGTATGTTAGCATTTTCTCGGTCAAGCAGCGCGTGAAGTCGGGCATTTGGTCGAGCAGCAGTTTGCGCATTTCCGCGGGCGTGGCAAACGACTTGCCGTTTGGCATCGTGCCGCTGGCATCCACGTCGAATTTGCCGTCCTTGCTGCGCCATTTTCCCAAACCGTCGTAGTTTTCCAGGCCGAACCCGAGCGTATCCATCTTGGAATGGCACGATGCGCACGTGGCGTCGTTGCGATGGCGTTCCATCTGCGCCCGCAGCGACGCGTTTTGTCCGATCGACTCTTCGTCGAGCACGGGAACGTCGCCCGGCGGCGGCGGCGGAGGCGCGCCCAGGATGTTTTGCAAAACGTATTTGCCGCGGATCACCACCGACGTGCGCGTGGGATAGCTCGATACCGTCAGGACGCTCGCTTGACCCAGCAGGCCTCCGCGCTGCTCGCCGTTCTTTCCCGAGAGCTCGACGCGTCGGAAATCGGGTCCCGTGACGCCGTCGATGCCGTAATACTTGGCGAGGCGCTCGTTCAAGAATGTGTACGGCGCGTCGAGAAACTCCGAGAGCGGGCGATTCTCCGTGAAGATGTACTCGAAGAACATGCGCGTTTCCGTGCGCATCGCTTCGCGCAACTCCGAATTCCACGCCGGAAACTTTTGCGGATCGGGCTTCACTTCGTCGAGACTGCGCGTTTCGAGCCACTGTCCCGCAAAATTGCCGGCCATCGCCGATGCCCGAGGGTCGGCCAACATGCGCTTCCACTGCGCGTCGAGCACCGCGGGCTGATGCAAGCGTCCCGATTCCGCGAGCGACAGCAGCGTATCGTCCGGCATCGAGCTCCATAGGAAATAGCTGAGGCGCGCCGCCAACTCGCTGTCGGAAATCGCGTGTGCGCCCGGGGTCGCGGGATCGTGTTCGATTCGGAATAGAAAATGCGGCGACACCAGCATCGCCTCGATGGCCAGTTGTAGGCCTTGCTCGGTCGATTGTCCCTCGGCGCGGGCCCGATCGACGAAGCGAACGAGCGACGCGACTTCCAGCGGTGTCACCGGGCGGCGGTAGGCGTGATGCGCGAGCGTGGCAACGATGCGGTTCACGCACGCGGGTCCGGTTTTCGGGTCGCACACCAGAATCTTCTTGCGGCTCGGGCGCTCGGCAGTCGACGGATACGGGCCGACGAAAACCATGGAGTCGAGGAATTTGTTCTTCTTGCGATCGTAGGCGGTTTTTGAATCGAGGCTCTTGACGAACGGATCGTCGATGAAGCCGGCGCGGAAAACGTGATCGCCTTCCGGCAGCGTCAGACGCATCTGCGCCTCCGAGTACGGATCGAAATACTCCAATCCCGAGGGCTTGGTTTCCACTTCAATCGAGTTGAGAAGCTTGCCGTCCATCCAAAATCCAAGTTTCACCGGCGCGGCGTCGGCGGCGCGCTGGCCTGGCATGCCGAAGCGGATCACATAGTCGCCGTCCCACTGCACCGAGTGCGTCGCTTCGATCGTCGAGAGGTCGATGCGGCGAATCTTCTTGTCGCGATTCATGTACGCGGCTTCTAGCGGCTTTTTCGGCAACGGATCGGCGCCCAGTGCGCGCGCGGCGATTTTTTCGGCGGCCGAGAGATAGCGCTCCATCAGCACCGGCGACACCGTCAGCACGCTGCCGATGTTGTCGAAGCCAAATCCCAAATCGTCGGTGGGAAATTCCTTGCTGGCGCGAAAATCCACGCCCAAAAGATCGCGGATCGTGTTGGTATATTCGCTGCGATTCAACCGGCGCGCCACCACCCGTCCGGGATCGCGCGGCGTGGCGCGATCATAGCGGTCCAGTTCGTTTTCCACGAACTTGGCCATCGCATCCAGCTGCGATTGTTCGGGATGTGGACCGTCTTTGGGCGGCATTTCGCCGGATCGCACGCGCACCAGGATTCGGGCCCAGGTCTCGCGATTCTCCAGCAGCGACGACGGCGCCATGAGCGGCTTCAAGTTCAATCCGCCGGACATCAGACGATCGTTGTGGCACAGCGTGCACGTACCGGCGAGAACCGGCTTTACCGCTTGATTAAATCTAGCGGGATCGGTGGGCGGCACGGAGGTTTTCGGCGGCGCAGCGGCGAAGGCTGCGGCGGCAATCGTAAAGATACTGATGTTCCAAACAGCGACGCGCCGGATCAAAAAGTTCTCCTAAATCTCTTGCCGATTATAGCACTGCGGCAAGGGGCTTGCCTGCCCCAGAGAAGAACAGGCCCGTGATAACCTGTGGTCGCTATGCGAAACTTGCGAAACTTGAGTTGGCTTCCTCTATTTGCTCTGGCCGTTGCGCCCGCAGCGCAGACTCCCACGTTCGACTTTTCGGCGTCCGAATTGCTCGACGATATCAAGACGCTATCGTCGGACAAATTCGGCGGACGCGGTCCGGGATCGGCAGGCGAAAAACTGACGGTCGATTTCATCACCGAGCGTTTCAAGAAGCTTGGGCTGAAGCCCGGCAATCCGGATGGCACGTATGTCCAGAAAGTGCCGCTCGCCGGCATTACTCCCGAAATCAAAGAAGAATTGAGTTTCACGGGGGCCGGAGGCAAAAAGCTCGCATTCAAGTATCGCCAAGACTATGTGGCATTCACGAACCGCGTGACGCCCGACACCGGTTTCGACGCGCCGCTTGTTTTCGTCGGCTACGGCGTCGTGGCGCCGGAGTACGGCTGGGACGATTACAAGGGACTCGACGTGAAGGGCAAGGTTCTGGTGATGCTGATCAACGATCCGCCGGTGCCCGATCCCGCGAATCCCGCCAAACTTGATCCGAAAATGTTCGGCGGATCGGCGATGACCTACTACGGACGCTGGACCTATAAGTACGAGATCGCCGCCGCCAAGGGCGCGGCCGGATGCTTGATCGTCCACGAGACCGAACCGGCCGCGTATCCGTGGGAAGTGGTGCGCGGGAGTTGGGGCAAGGAGAGTTTTGTCACCGCCGACGCCAACAAAAACATGAGTCAGGTTGCGGTGCAAGGCTGGATCACGCACGAGACCGCGGGACAACTCTTCGACTACGCGGCGCTGAAGAAATCCGCGGTGTCGAAGTCGTTCAAGCCCGTGGAACTGCCTTGGACCGCGCACTTGAAGATTCACAACGCCATCCGCCACATCGATTCGCACAACGTGCTGGCGAAACTCGAAGGCTCCGACGCCGCGTTGCGCGATCAATTCGTGATCTACTCGGCGCACTGGGATCATTTGGGAATTGGTCCCGGACCCGACGGCGCGCCGAACGCGATTTATCACGGCGCGCAGGACAACGCCAGCGGGACCGCCGGATTATTGCAGTGGGCGCGCGCCTACACGCATCTCGCGAAGCCTCCTCGGCGTTCCGTGCTGTTTCTCGCGGTCACGGGCGAAGAACAAGGATTGCTCGGGTCCGAGTATTACGCGCTGCATCCGCTTTATCCGCTGAAGAAGACGGCGGCGGTGATCAATAAAGATGTGCTGAACGTTTACGGTCGCACCAAGGACATCACGATTACCGGCACGCGCATGTCGTCGCTCGAGGACGATCTGGAGTCGGCGGCGAAGGCGCAAGGTCGCGTGGTGAAAGGCGATCCCGAGCCTGAGAAGGGCCACTACTATCGCTCGGATCATTTCAGTTTCGCGAAGCAAGGCGTGCCGGCGCTGGAAACGGGATCGGGCGACGACTACATTGCGCATCCCGGCGATTGGGGCAAGAAGAAGCGCGACGAATACACCAACAACGACTACCACAAGCCAACCGACACCGTGCGTTCCGACTGGGATTTGACCGGCGCGGTGGAAGATTTGTCGCTACTGATGACGGTCGGGTTGAAGGTGGGAAATTCGAACGCTTGGCCGCAGTGGAATCCCGGCACGGAATTCAAGGCCAAGCGCGACGCGATGATGAAGTAGCGAGGCTCGCGCTACTCCTTGCGCGGCGCGCCCATCGGTCCGCGCTGAAACGCGCGGCTCTCGTCGAGAATGCGCTCGAAAACGCGCTGCACGGCGTCGTCGGTCAGGGGACCGGCGTTGGCGTTTCGCACGTTTTCGAAAACCTGCATTTCGCGTTGCGGTTCGTGCACCGGGAGATTCCGTTCTTTTTTTACTTTGGCGATTTCCACTACGTAGCCAAAGCGTTCGTTCAACAGCGCCACTAACCGCCGGTCCACGTCGTCAAGTTTCGTGCGCCAGTCACCCAGCTCCGGTTTACGATCCATTTTTCAGGCCCCGTACGAACGCTGCCAAACGCTCTGGACTATTGTGCTCTTCGATATTCTGCACCAGCGCGCTACCCACCACCGCCGCTTCGATTTTACCTCGCAGGACCGCCATATGCTCGGGGCGGGAAATGCCAAAACCCGCGGCGATCGGCAAATCCGTCGCGGCGCGCAGGCGATCGATGAGTGGCAGCAGTTGACTCGAGAGCGCTTGCCGAGCTCCCGTGACGCCGGTGCGCGACACCGCGTAGATGAATCCGCGCGAATGGCCGGCGATGGCGCGTAATCGCGCGTCTGTGCTGGTCGGCGCGGCCAGAAAGATCGTGTCGAGATTCACGCGCCGCGATTCCTCGACAAAAGGCGTTGCTTCTTCCACGCTGACGTCGGTCAGCAAAACGCCGTCCGCGCCCGCGCTCGCCGCATCGTCGGCGAAACGCGCGAAACCATACTTCAATATCGGGTTCAAATAGCTAAACACGACGACAGGAAGCTGGCTCGTCTGGCGCAGCTTTTTAACGAGCGCGAGAATGCCGGCCAAATTTGTTCCGGCGCGCAGCGCGCGCTCCACGCCCCGCTGGATCACCACGCCATCGGCGAGCGGGTCGGAAAACGGCACGCCTAGTTCGAGCACGTCGGCGCCCGCTTCATCCAGCGCCAGCGCGAATTCGAGCGTGCGATCGAGATTCGGGTCGCCGGCCGTGATGTACGCAACGAAGCCAAGCTGGCCCGAAGCGCGCAGCTTGGCGAAACGATCCGAGATGCGCGAGACCTTTGTAGGTTGCGCGCTCATAGGCTCAACTCGCGCTTCAGGATTTCCATATCTTTGTCGCCACGGCCCGAAACGTTCACGATGAAGAGCTCACCCTTGGCCGACGGCGCGCGGCGGATCGCTTCGGCCACCGCATGCGACGACTCGAGCGCCGGAATAATTCCCTCGGTGCGCGCCAACGTACGGCATGCTTCGAGCGCGTCGCGATCCGAGCAGGCCACGTAGTCGGCGCGTTTCGCGTCGCGCAGCATGGCGTGCTCGGGACCAATCGCCGGATAGTCGAGGCCGGCGGACACCGAATGCGTCGTCGCGATCTGGCCGTCGGCGTCTTGGAGCACGTACGTGTACGTTCCTTGCAGCACGCCGGGACTGCCGCCGCGGAATCGCGCCGCGTGTTCGCCGAGCGCGTCACCGCGGCCGCCGGCTTCCACGCCGACCATGCGTACGCTCGAGTCCGGAATGAACGCGTGGAACAAACCGATGGCGTTGCTGCCGCCGCCAACACACGCTATGAGTACGTCGGGAAGCCGGCCTTCCGCTTCGAGAATCTGCGCGCGGGCTTCCACGCCGATCACGCGATGGAAATCGCGGACCATCAACGGATACGGGTGCGCGCCGAGTACCGATCCCAGCAGGTAATAGGTTGTTTCAACGTTCGTGACCCAGTCGCGCATCGCTTCGTTGATGGCATCTTTCAGCGTTTTGCTCCCGCTGCCAACCGGTACGACGTCCGCGCCCAGCAATTTCATGCGCGCCACGTTCAAACTTTGCCGCGACATGTCTTCTTCGCCCATGTAGACGACGCACTCAAGTCCCAGCAACGCGCATACCGTCGCGGTGGCGACGCCGTGTTGTCCCGCCCCGGTTTCCGCGATCACGCGGTGCTTGCCCATGCGCCGCGCCAACAGCGCTTGTCCGATGCAGTTGTTGATTTTGTGCGCGCCAGTGTGCAGCAGGTCCTCGCGTTTCAGGTAAATCGTCGCCCCGCCGAGTCTTGCCGTGAGGCGTCGCGCCGGCGTCAGCGGCGTGGGTCGTCCGGCGAAGCGATGCAGCAAATCGTCCAGCTCCGCTTGGAACGCCGTGTCTTGGCGAGCTTCCAGATACGCGTGTTCCAGTTCTTCGATCGGCGACATCAACGTTTCCGGAACGAAACGTCCGCCGTAAGCGCCAAAACGGCTCATTCGGATTCCTCGGCCTTTCGTGCCGCGCGAACAAACTCGCGGACCATTGAGTGATTCTTGATTCCCGGCGAATCTTCCACGCCGCTCGCGACATCGACGCCCCACGGTTTCACGGCGCGAACCGCTTGCGCGATATTCGCCGGCGTCAAGCCGCCTGCCAGCACGACGTTCGCTCGTACGGAAGCGTCCGCCGCGATGCTCCAATCAAACGTTTGCCCCGTGCCTCCCGGAGTTGCTCCTGCCGCGTCCAGGAGAAACGCCTCGACGCTCGTGTACCCTGCGAACGCATCCGGCGTCCATCCGGGTTTCACGCAAAACGATTTCCAGGTACGAAATTGCGTGAACGCCGCAACGTACTCCGGCGATTCTTTTCCGTTCAACGGCAGCCCATGCAACTGCAATGTATCGAGCCCCACCAGCTCGGCGATCGAGCGAACCGATTCCGCCGATTCATCGACAAAAACTCCTACCCGCCGAACCCCGCCCGGCAGCGCTCGCGCAATTTCCGCGGCGCGCTCCGGCGCGATGTACCGTTTCCCCGGACGCCAGAAGTTGAATCCCAGCGCGTTCGCTCCGGCTTCGACGGCGGCGAGCGCGTCTTCCAGGCGCGTGATTCCGCAAATCTTCACGATCTGCATACGATCACGCCGGTTGCGCTTCCGCGACCGGTTGCGCGACTGGTTGCAGCAGCAACTCGCGCAGTGCCGCTCCTGGATCGGCCGCAGTCATCAATTGCTCGCCGATCAGGAACGCGTGGTACCCCAGCGCGCTCAGCCGCTGCAAATCGGCTGCCGTGCGCAGTCCGCTTTCCGCTACCGAAATCGCGCGCTTCAGTTTTCCGGCGAGCCTGGCGGATGTTTCGAGACTCACTTCAAACGTTGTCAGGTCGCGATTGTTCACGCCGATCAGCGTCGCTTGCGCGGCGAGCGCGCGATCCAGTTCTTCTTCGTTATGCACTTCCACCAGCGTGTCCAAGCCCCAGCGCCGCGCCTGATGCATCATTTCGCGCAGCGCCGTGTCGCGATGTTCGTTCGGAAACGCGGCGACAATCAGCAGAATCGCATCGGCCCCGGCGGCCGCCGACTCCAGCACCTGCCAGGGATCGATCAGAAAGTCCTTGCGCAAAAGCGGCACCGGCGTGACTTCGCGCACCACTGCGAGATGTTCGAGCGCGCCGCCGAAGAATTCGCGATCGGTGAGAATCGAAATCGCGCGCGCTCCACCCTGGGTGTACGCTTGCGCCAACTGCACCGGCCGATAATCCGCGCGCAACAAACCCTTCGATGGAGACGAGCGTTTCATCTCCGCAATCACCGAGACCCCCGCGCGCACCAGCGCCGGAGCGAAGGGCCGCCGCGAAAAGCGTCGCGCCGCCGCTTCCATTTGCGTCGTGTCCGCCGCGGACTTGCGTTCCGCGGTTTCACGGCGCTTCGCGTCCAGGATTTTCTCTAAGCGGTTCATCACTTGCTAAATTGTATAATGCTGTATCGACACATGGCGGAACTTTCCGAACGAATCAAGACATCGCTCGCGGCACAGGAACAGTATCTCAACTTGCATTTGCAAGGGTTGAAGCGCGCGGGCGCCAATTTGGCTGGTGTGTTGGCGCGCGGCAACAAACTCTTGACGCTGGGATGCCCCACCGTGGCGCAGCATATGGTGGCGGAACTCACGGGACGATTTGTACAGGAACGTCCCGGCTTGCCGGCGATTTTCATCGGCGAAAACGCCTCGGCGGTTACCTCGATCCTCAACGACTACGGCCGCGATCGCATCTACGCGCGTCAACTGATGGCCTTGGCGAACCGCGGCGATTTTGTGTTGGGCTTCATGGCGGGCGTCGATCACGCCGCGCAAGACGGCATCGAGCTCGCGCAGCGCGAAGGGCTGGAGACGCTGGTGCTGGAAATTCCCGGCGCTGAGGAATGGGTAGCCGTGGAAATTTTTCTGACCGCCGCGCACATCCTCACGGAGGAAGTGGAAGCCGAACTGCGGCGCACGCAACCCGACTGGTTCCCCGCGCCGGCGGTGGTCAAGGCATGAAAACGCCCGCCGGCAACACGCATCTCCTTTCGTTATTGAAGAAATTCACGGGACGGCGCATCGCCGTGGCCGGCGATTTCATGCTCGACCACTTTATTTGGGGCCGCGCGTCCAGGCTGTCTGCCGAGGCGCCCGTGCCGGTTGTGGAGTGTACGAGCGAAACGTATCATCCCGGCGGCGCGGGCAATGTGGTGGCGAATTTGGCGGCGCTTGGCGCGATCGTCTCGCCGTTCGGCGTGGTGGGTCGAGATCGCGCGGGGCAATCGCTGGCACGGGCGCTGAAAGCCCGCGGCGTCGCGGGCGTCGGATTGCTCGCGGCCGGCGGACGGCCGACCACGCTCAAACTGCGGATCGTCGAAACAGGACGGCGTCATCAAATCGCGCGCGTCGATACGGAAATCTCGACGCCGCTCCCCGCGAAACTCGCCCATCGCTTGGCCGCGGCAGTTCTCGCAGGCCGCTTCGATGCCGTGATCGTTTCCGATTACGACAAAGGCGTGATCACTCCGGAGTTTCTCGCGGCGCTGTTACCGGAATTGCGCCGCCGCCGCACGCCCGTGTTCCTCGATCCACGGACCCGTCAGCCCGAAATCTATTGTCCGATTTCGGTGATGACGCCGAATCGCGGCGAGACCGAGCGAATCACGGGAATCAAGATTCGCGACGACGACTCGTTGCGCGCGGCCGGCGAAGCATTGCTGAATCTCACCGAAGGCCTCGCGGTGTTGATCACGCTCAGCGATGAGGGAATGGTCTTGATCGAATCAGGCGGACGCTTGCAGCGCATCCCGACCGTATCGCGCGAGGTTTATGACGTCACCGGCGCCGGCGACACCGTGATCGCCGCGTTTGCGCTGGCCTACGCCGCCGGCGCGACGCTCGCCGACGCGGCGCGCATCGCGAACTACGCCGCCGGCATTGCAGTGGGTCACGTCGGCACGGTTGCTCCGACAATTCAGGAATTGCGCGACGCGTTGGCCGTCTGAGCGTTGAGGTCTAGGGTTTCAGCATTGAGCTGATATGTGAATTCCCAAGGAGTCGGAAAAGTAGTGTTGTTTCAAGCTGCAGCCATACCTTCTGCACTTCGCGCAGATGCCGGTAGACCGTGACGGGTGTGACGCACAGCCGACTTGCTGTAAGAGAAATGAACTTCTCTCGAGTCAGGTTCGCTTCCGGTCTCCCGTCGTCGTTAAAAAGCATCCACTTGCAGAGACGAAATAAGTCATGCCCTTGGTGCCGGTAGTCTCTGGCAATCTCAATAATTGCCAGAGCCATCGGGCAGGTCGAGGCGAATGAGTTTAAGAATTGCTCCAGGACGATGCTCTGCTCGAAGATAAGGAGCTCAGACTCAGGATTGAGCTCCGGAGCTTTCGTCGTTTCGGCCAACTCCGCCTCAAGTGGCTCGGGGCGGTGGCGCGAAGCCCGGATCGCATCAATCGCCGTTCTTATTGCCATGCTGACAAGGAAAGCCTCCGGATTCCGGATCTTGGCACCTGGCTTAGAAAGAAAGCTGAACAGCTTGAGAAAAACGTCTTGGCAGATATCATCGACATCAATTTCCGGAAACTGTCTCAGCTTGGCTTGCAGAACTCGGACGACTATAGCTTCGTACGTGTTTCGGAGCTCGGTGAACACGACGGAACGAAGTTTTTCCTCAAGCAGCGAGCGACGCAATCGCGCCGACCTTGGTTCCGTCGCTGCTACGAACGCGCCAACGATCGTGTCCGCGAGGTGCTTGGCGCGCGGCAGGTTCTGAACCAAGTCGTAGACTCTGCGCTCAATGGCTAAGTAGTTGTCGCGGCGGTCCACGTATTCAAACGACAAGCGTCTAACGATTGCCTGCAGCCGAGAAGCTCTCTCCTCGGGAGCAACCTGGTCCCATTCCTCGAACAGGGAATCAAACGCAGACTCAGCAATAGATTGGGCTTGAGTATGTTCCTGAGTGATCTGGAGGGCTACTTGATAGACCTGATAAGTTGCCGAATCTTTGAGGCGCGCTTTGTCGGTGACCATAAATTCCTCCGTGCAGGGCATGAAGGTTCTATGAGTCTTTATAGACAGTCTAAGCCTTCCGACTTCTTACCAATGTTTATCTACGGTGTTTCACTGATCACACTAAACCCAATCCTAGAACAGCAGACGTAGGACCCATAGTTTTTTTATCGGTAAAGGGTTGTCCTAGGATTGCTGGCCTAGTCCTGCATGCCAAGACTGCCTGACCAAACTTGGCCGAAGCGTTTCAACCAGCGCATTTGAAATCGGTCGCGAAACGCGCAGGTAGGGAAGTGCTCCTTGAGCCTGCTCAAAAGCACTTCAAGATCTGCGCGTACGAGGAGCTTCAGCCTCTCGTCCTGCAAAGCGTCGAGAATCGCCCGATACGCTAACCACCCGCTCCGGATGGAACACCAAACATCCGCCGTTCGACTAGGCCGTTGAATTGGAAGGAAAGGGGCCGGGAGATTGGAAGTTAGAGGTCCAAAGAATCGCCGAGGCAGGTCGCAACCCGCGGCTGTGGAAAGGATCGCTGCACGGATCGAAACATCTTGGTCAACATAGGCTTCGAGGAGCGCGTCCCGCTCCGCTTCGCGCGTGGCGACGAGTTCGGGTGGCGCTATGGGAAGCGTGAAATCGCAAGTGAACCCCGCTCTTTCCCAATCCTCTCGCAGTCCCAACAGGAGAACAATTTGGCCTGGTTGGGCATCCCAGAGCTGCAGGTCTTGACGGTCATACGCAGGCGCATCCAGCAGAATAGCGATTTCGCACGCCTCGCCACTGGCACCCTGACTCGCCGGGCGAGCCGGAGGTTCGGTGGACGCGAATACGCGGCCTCTTACTCGTCCGCTGAAGAGCGTTCGTTTCATTCGATTGAGAAAACGCGCGACAACGGAATGCAGTTCCGGCTCCATGGGCCACTCGGCGCCGCAGATAATCCGGCGGCCCAAGACTAGCTGAGCTGTATCCGAAGCGTCACCTTCCACTCGAGGTCCCAGCACCATGGAGACGAGACGATCAACTAGCGATTCCACTGTTGGTGGCATCAGCAGGGACGGTGGACCCGCCGGACGACCGAAGATGGTCACGAACGCTTCATCATTATCGGCGGCTCGTGACAAAAGCTTACAGCACGCTGGACACCCGTCGAGATGATCTGTCATCGCCTCTTCCACGTTTTCCGGCAATTCACTGTTAAGGTACGAGGTCCACTCCCCGACGTCGTAATGCATCGGGCGCTCGTACGCAGTTTCGGTGGACGGCGATGTTGCGGTCTTTGCGGCGGCTGCTGTCATGGGCCACTCCCTTTCATTTTTGCGAAGTTGCGCGCTAGTGGCATCGGAGCAGCGAGGCATCTATTGGACACGACCGTAGCCCTATTCGGGCAGTCAGCACCCAATACCGGCAGAAAGGAGCACGGTCCCTTGGGGGAGCAGAGATACGCTTAGTGACTCTGCCGCGCTGTACCTGCTATTGAAGACGAAATGGTTCCCCTTTTCCTATCATCGAACATCCATTCCGACTCTAGGCCGAGGTGGTCCGGACGAGCGCGCCGTGCCGTTGCGAGTAGATAATGGACTTGCTTGCGGAAGGAGGAGTGGGCCTTCGCGGCGAGCCGCGCCGGCCCATCTCTGCTGCGCACCAACAATCCGGAGCCGCCACCACATCCTCGAACACTTCGTCGGAGGTGTTCGTTAATGTAGGAGCAGCCATGCCAGACTGAAATGCAACAGCCACAACGGAACGAACATTCTCCGTACCTTTCTGGCTGAGGAACTCAAGTCGGTGTAGTTGAACTTGGATCTCAGTGTGGACATAGTCGTCTCCTTCCTTTGCGTGTGCCGCTGAAACCGAATCGTTGGCACTTGCTACAGCAGTAGACGGACATCCTACAAGTTCTCAACCAAACAGAGTCGCTTGCGAACCGACCGGCTAATCTCGCCTAAGCCTCGCGATGCACCGTCGCCGGCGAGAACGCCGGCACGCACACCGCGACATACTCGGCACCCTCAGGACCCGGCGTCGAGTAGCGCACCCATTCGCCGCGCGGCGCGATCACGGCTTGCCCTGCCGCGATGTCCACGGTTTTCTCTCGTGATTCTACGCGCAGTGATCCGCGAAGCACCACGGTGAATTCGTCGAACTCGGGCGTCTGTCCCGGCTCGGACCATCCTGACGGACTTGTCATTTTGGCGACGGACACCGCCGCCGTCGAGGAATTCACGCGGCCGATAAATTCAAGAATGGTTTTCGGAGGCGTGCCAACGGCCTCCACTTTGGTGGGTGCGGAAATAATGGTGAGCATTTACTCGTCGGTTTGTTCCAGTTCTTCGTATGCCTGGCGTTTCGAGATGCCGCGCTCTTTGGCTGCAAACTTGAGCGCGTCCATCTTACGCAGACTCTTTTGCTTCATCAACTCTTCCACGCGTTGACGCAACGGTTTCGTCGCCGCGACGGCGTGCGCGTCTTCCGGATGCGGCCGGTCCACGATCAACGTAATTTCGCCCTTCACGCGATCGCGCCGGGAAAGCTCTTCGAGTACTTGCCGGCAAGTCCCGCGCAGAAATTCCTCGTGAATCTTGGTAACCTCGCGCGCCACCACCACCAGGCGATCGCCGAGCGTCTCAGCGATGTCCTCGAGCGTTTCGAGAATGCGGTGCGGCGCTTCGTAGAACACTAGCGTATCGGCCAAATCCTTCAGGGTCTCCAGTTCCTTGCGGCGCTGTCCCTTCTTCGGCGGAAGAAAGCCGGCGAAGCGGAACGATTGCGTGGACAATCCGCCCGCCGCCAACGACGCGAGGAACGCGGATGGTCCCGGCACCGGTTGCACTTCGATTTCATGGCGTATGCACAGCGCGACCAAGCGATGTCCCGGGTCGGAAATGCCCGGCATGCCGGCGTCGGAGACCAGCGCGATGTGTTCGCCTTCTTCCAGCCGCAGGATCAACTCGGGCGCGCGCGTCAGCTCGTTGTGCTCGTGATAACTGATGGTCGGCGTGGTGATCTGGAAGTGATCGAGCAGCACTTGCGTGTGCCGCGTGTCCTCGCACGCCACCACATCCACTTCGCCGAGCGTGCGAATCGCGCGCAGTGTGATGTCTTCCAAGTTGCCGATCGGCGTGCCGACCAGAAACAGCGTTCCCGTTTTATTCGATGACGAGGTGGATGAAGAAGGCATGCAGAGCCTAGTTTAGGCTAGCAGTCCGGCGAAAGTCCAGAATCGCCGCGCAGCCCAGCCGGTTTTTGGGAAAGATCAGGTGCTCCGCCCCTCCAGGTTAGACGATCTCACCGTTGACGCTTGGTATACCGTCAAGGACTTGAGATTGTCCCAGGCGGCGAAAATATTTTCCGAGCAGTGCCCACTGTCGGAGGTTTCCGGGCTTGTGATACAAGGGACAGAACTAGCATGGGTTTCTGGAACAAAGGCTTATCCCGCGGTTTCTCCGACGAGGATCTCATGGCCCAGGTGTGTGCCGGACGCGACGACGCACTGGCTGTGCTCTTCGAGCGCTATCACCGCCTGGTGTTGAGCATCGCGCTGCGGATTGTCCGCGACCCGGGAGAGGCGGAAGATGTCATGCAGTCGGTTTTCCTGGAAGTCTTTCGGGCGGCGGGACAATTTGACGCTTCCAAAGGCACTACTAAAGTGTGGATTCTCCAGTATGCCTACCACCGCAGTCTCAACCGGCGACAGTACCTGAGTCTGCGCGGGTTCTACGAGCGAACGGAAGACACCGCCGCTCCCACGACCGGGCCGGGAACGTTGGAATCCGCCAGGATGGTGCGGCAGGCGCTGGATCGCTTGAGTGAGGGGCAGCGTACGACGCTGGAAATGGCCTTCTTTGAAGGCCTGACGATGCAGGAGATCGCGGCTAAGACGGGCGAGTCGTTTAGCAACGTGAGACATCACTACTATCGCGGCTTGGAAAAGCTGCGCGGCATTTTGTGCGAGCCTTCCGCGCGTGCATCGCGGGGAACTTCGGGGCAGGAGATTGCGCATGTCGGTTCATGAGCACTACCAAGAATTGGGAGCGCTCGCGGCGATCGGCCAGGTGACGGCCGAAGAGCAGGCAGATCTCGATACTCACCTGATCGAGTGCGAAACCTGCCGCGAGGCATACCTGGACTACTCCCGCGTCTTGCGGCAGCAACTTCCTTTGGCTCAACCTTCCAAAGTGAGGCTTCCTTCATTGACGGAAGGCGATCAATTGCGCGAGCGGTTTTTCGCGCGGGCACGCGCGGAGGGTGTGCGGCTCTCGAGCCCTCCCGCGCGGCGAAGTAATCGCTGGACTCTTGCCTTCAGCCTCGCTTCCGCATGCACCGTTCTGGCTGTGGCCGCTTGGATCGGCCTGCGGCCGCCGATACAGCCGGCAACTCCTGCAACTCCCGCACCTCCGGTCATGAAAGCAGATCCACACGCTGCCGAAGAGCGCGCCGAACTGACCGCTTTGACGCTCTCGTTGCAATCGAAATCCGCGGAGATCGATCGCTTGAAGCAGGCGAGTCTACTTTCGGCGGAATCCGCGCACGCCGTGGAGTCGGACTTGGCGGCGGCCCGCGACCAAGTGGCGCATCTGACGGAAGCGTTGCAACAGGCGCAACGGGAGAATGCGGACCTCTTCAGCACCGGCCAGCAGTCGCAGAAGCTGCTCGCCGACCTGCACGCCCAAGTTGAAAAGATGCGCCTGGCAGAAAGAGACAACGGACTCACCGTGATGTCGTTGCAGGCGCGCATTCGCACGCTGACCGATAACTTACAAGCGGAGTCCGTGAAGCTCGAGCGGGAGCGCCAGATCACCGGCATCGGCGATGATGTCCGCAAACTGATGGGTGCGCGGAACCTGCATATTATCGATGTGCACGACGTGGACGGCGTCGGGAAGTCCGCCAAATCCTTCGGGCGTGTCTTTTACTCCGAGGGGGAATCTCTGGTCTTCTATGCCTTCGACCTGCCGAACGGCAAACTAACGCCCGCAAAATATTCCTTCCAGGCTTGGGGACAACGCGAAGCCAAGGCTGGCGCGCCACGCGATCTCGGCACGTTCCGCGTGGACGATCAGGAGCAACGCCGCTGGGTCCTGAAGGTGAGCGATCCCGCGGTGTTGCGCGACCTCGATGCCGTATTCGTGACCGCCGAAGTCATGGGCGACGTCCGCGAACCGCGCGGCAAGCGCGTTTTGTACGCTTACTTGGGCGGACAGCCGAATCATCCTTAGCATTGGGACAGACTGCTCCTGCTGAGCGGCATACTCAAGCGGGGGTAACCAATGAGAGTTTTCCTTCTTCTGGGATTGTGCGCCGTGCTCTTCGCGCAGTCACCCACAGCCACCATCAACGGGCGAATCACCGATCCTCGTGGACAGGCGATTCCCGGCGCGAAAGTCCAAGCCACCAACATCGATACGAATGTGACCTATCCGGGGCAGACCAACGACGAGGGCTTTTACAACATTGTCAATCTTCCGCCCGGAAAATATCGCGTGGTCGTCGAAAAAGAAGGGTTCTCCCAAATTGTCAAGCCCGACGTGCAGCTCCATGTGCAAGATATCGCCGGGTTGAACTTCGCGATGCAGGTTGGATCCGTCACCCAGAGCATCACCGTGGAAGGCGGCGCGCCGTTGCTGAGTACAGAGTCGGCGGCAGTGGGTACAGTTGTGGATCGACAGTTCGTCGCAAATATGCCGATGAACGGCAGGAGCTTTCAATCGTTAATATTGCTTTCTCCGGGCATCGTGCCAACGCCGGCTTCCACAACCAATAGCGGCCAGTTTAGCGTGAACGGCCAGCGCACAACGACAAACTATTTCTCCGTGGATGGAGTGAGTGCGAACATCGGCGCCGCTGGCAGCGGGAGCGCAGGCCTCTTTGACGCCATCGGCGGCGGCGCGCAGCCCGTGACTGCGGTTG
The DNA here is from genome assembly GCA_021325275.1 of Terriglobia bacterium. Classification (GTDB taxonomy): domain Bacteria; phylum Acidobacteriota; class Terriglobia; order JAJPHL01; family JAJPHL01; genus JAJPHL01. The sequence goes on from JAJPHL010000054.1 coordinate 46,542, forward strand.
GTGGATACAACGGTCTAGTCTCCATCGACGCCATTCAAGAATTCAGGGTTCAAACCTCGAGTGTTGCGCCGGAGTTTGGGCGGACGCCGGGAGGTCAGTTCGAGATCGTAACACGCTCCGGAACAAATCACCTTCACGGCACGGTTTTCGACTACTTGCGTAATGACGTTTTCGATGCGAACAACTGGTTCACAAACCGCAGTGGTCAGCCTAAGCCTCCGGAGAGGCAGAACGATTTTGGCGGCACATTCAGTGGTCCGGTCAGATTGCCAAGCTACAGCGGGCGTAACCGGACGTTTTTCTTCTTCTCCTATGAGGGCCTGCGTCTTCGCAGGCCCTCAGCGGGAGTCACGGAGGTACCATCGTTAGCCCAGCGACAAACTGCCACGTCATTCTACCAGCCGTTACTAAATGCGTTTCCGCTACCGAATGGTCCAACACAAGCTGACGGGTTTGGGTTACTCTCGGTCACTTACTCGAATCCCTCCAACGTGGATGCCTCAAGTCTTCGGTTAGACCATACGGTCAACCCACACCTGACCCTCTTTGGCCGCTACAACTATTCCCCTTCTGTTTCGGAAACTCGCGGGACTTCGAATGTCTCACCTAGCGTCGTAACAAAGAGCCATGTGCTTACTCAGACACTGTCCGTGGGAGCGACGCTGACTCTCAACAATGCCGCCACGAATGATCTTCGCCTGAACTACAGCCGAAACACGGCTGGTACAGCAATGTCGCTCGATACTTTTGGCGGCGCATCTCCTATAGACCCCCTGGCCTACGTTCCTAGTTCGATTTCCGGTAATATCCTCACGGCGCTGCTGGTTCAAGGCGGTAATTCGACATGGATCACCGGGGCCCTCGTCGACAATCTTCAGCGACAATTGAACCTCGTAGACACAGCGTCGGTGTCTCGCAAGAGCCACCACTTCAAGGTTGGCATCGATTACCGACGATTGACTCCGGAATTTAACCCCTTGAGCTACGAACTGTCGTTGACTGCCGCGCCGACCGATCTTACGAAGACAAACCTGGCCCGGATGACCGTAGCAACTCAACAGCCCGCAACACCGGCCGTCACCAACGTGTCGCTATTCGCACAGGATGCCTGGCATATCGGCGGGCGAGTTGTGGCAACCTACGGTCTTCGGTGGGAGCTGAATCCACCACCGTCGTTTGATGGCACAACTCCCATTGCGGTCGCCGGATTTACGCTCGCTAATCCGTCCGCTGCGACCGTTGCGCCATTGGGAGCGAAGCTCTACCAGACAACCTACAGGAATTTCGCCCCACGGATCGGTATTGCCTACGAGTTGCGGCGGGACCCGAACACGGCAACTGTGATACGCGGTGGCTTTGGTTATTTTTACGATCTTGGCACGAGCCCGATTGGGTCTTTACTAGGAGGGCCGCCCTACACGGCTACGCGCACTCAGACCAATATCGCTTTGCCTCTAACAGCAGCTCAGCTCGCCCCACCGGTGCCGAGCACAGCACCTCCTTTTTCCAATGTGTCGGCGATCGATCCAAGTCTCAAGCTTCCCTACACCTTGCAATGGAACGTCTCGGTCGAGCAGGGACTAGGGCAGAATCAGAGCGTGACCGCGAGCTATGTTGCCGCTGCCGGGCGCAACCTCCTCACGCAATTCAATCTTCCTCTGCCAAACAGCAGCTTCACCACGAGTTTCAGCTATCTCACAAATCTTGCGACATCGGACTATGATTCATTGCAAATAGAGTTCCAGCGGCGTCTTTCGCAGGGCGTCCAAGCGCTGGGCTCCTACACTTGGCAGCACTCTATCGACGTCCAGTCTGGCGACTTATTCTCATCTACCTCCGCGCCGGCGCGCGGGAATTCCAGCTTTGACATTCGTCACCGAGCATCTGGTGCGCTGACTTTCGATCTGCCCGGCCCGAAACAGAATCCTGTCGCCCGTGCAATCCTGGGAGGTTGGGGCCTTGATCCGATCTTCAGTATCCAGTCTGCCGCACCCGTCGACTTGGTCGGCGTAAGCAACGTCGACATCAATGGCTTATTGCTGCCCACCAGACCCAATGTCGTGTCCGGCATTCCTTTCTACCTTTACGGTCCCCAGTACCCTGGCGGAAAGATTATTAACAACACGCCAAACCAAGGTGGTACGGGATGCAAGGGGCCATTCTGCGCCGCTCCGGCCGGGCAACAAGGTAACTTGGGCCGTAACGTTATCCGCGCATATCCGATTTCACAGGTCGACCTTTCGTTGCGACGGCAGTTCCGGATTAAAGAGCGGCTGAACCTCCAGTGGAGATGCGATGCCTTCAACGTCTTTAATCACCCGAACTTTGGCAGCCCTAACGCGATCCTCTCTTCCGCCCTGTTCGGAACTCCAGCGAACATGTATGGCACTTTCTTGGGACCCGGAGGAATCGGCGGTGGTTTGAATCCGCTGTATCAACTTGGCGGCCCGCGCTCGTTGCAACTGTCGGCAAGGCTGACCTTCTGAGGATGGAACTGGAACCTATGTATCGACGAACATACTCGCTTGTCCTCCTTCTAGAGTTGGCAGTCGCATTCGTGGGAGTCAACACGGCCCAAACACCCGCGCTCAGGCCGGTCACGCCCCAAGATTTTGACCGGCTAGAGCATTTGCGGACCCCAAAATTGTCGCCCGATGGCGAATTGCTGGCGTATATCTTTACTCGCTCGCTGGCGTCGGGTGTTTCCGGCGAACACGACGCCCTGCACACGGAGCAACTCAGCGAGGTCTGGGTGGCTCCGGTGGCAAGCGGAACGCCCAAGAGGATCGCCGGCGGCGGAAGCGACGGCGTAGGATTCTGGAGTATCGAATGGTCGCCGGATGGGCAACGGCTTGCGCTGAAATCGGCGTTGCCAAGCGGCAGGGTCGGACTTTGGGTTTGGAATCGAAACGACGGATCGCTCAGAAAGCTAGTGGAGGCGGGGTTGTCTTACGGCGCCGATCCCCAGTGGATGACGAACGAGCAACTCCTCTACTCCCTCGCTGCCGAAGGCGGTCCTCCTCCTCTCATTTGGCCGAAAGTCGCCATCGACGAAGCGAACGCGGCGTGGGCCAAGGCTTTGAGGGGTCAGTCGTCTGTGAGTGTGCTGGAGAGTGGCGTTGTCGAGAAGCAGCCGCAGGAATCTTGGGCAACGGCCAACGTTCAAACCATGGAGCGAAAGACGATTTACACCGGTAACAGTTCCGCCGCTCTGATTTCTCCAGGAGGGCGCTACATTGCATGGACTTCGCGTTTGGATACCACGAAGGCCGCAACCGGTAGAGCGTACGAACAAGGGCCGCAAGGCTTGCTGGGTCTTGATGTCGCCACCGTTGACGGCAAAGTTCTGTCTGGAACGGACCGTGCCCAAGACGTGCTGCCTTACTCCCTGCGCTGGTCGCTCGACGGTTCGCAAATCGCCTTGATCGCTCATTCCCGCCTGGCCGCCGACGCGCCGCTTCAGGTCTTCGTCTATCGCGTCGACTCGCAGGCGCTCGTCCCAATGAATACGCGGGGAATTATTCCTGTGGCTGATTACTATCGGAATCTGGCCAAGATGTTCTGGACAGCGAACAATGAGTTGCTGGTCTATTCCCGGCCTGACTCTGTGGGAGCCGTTCGCAACGATTGGTGGGTTGTCTCCGAGAAGGAAGAGCCGCACAACCTCACGCAGGGTATGAAGGCGGCGCCAACCAGGCTCCTTCCGGAGCGGGCCAACCAGTCGTTCCTCGGCATTGCGCAAGGACAACTCTGGCGTTTGCCGGTGGACGGCGTTCCCCAACAACTATCTCTCAGCATGGGAGGACCATTGACGGCTATTTTCTGGCCATCTGGCACCCTGGTGCAGCAAGTAAAAGCCAGTGCGAATGACCTCAATGCGATTCTCGTTTCAAGCCTCCGAACTGCCTCCGCCGTACTCGCTGGACAAGAGCCATCTGGGATTCCTGGCCTAGCGGGGCTGCAGGTTGACCTCTTTGCTTTTGACCTCACAACAGGCAAATCTGCTCGCCTGGATCCACCCGTCGAAGGTGCAACGTTTCACGATTTCGCTCGGAAGGGCGGAGCGGCTGTCTACAGCGTTGAGGATCACACAGGCACATACTTATGGCTCGCTGGCACCTCGGTAAAGGCTCATCGAGTGCTCGAGACTAATTCCTTCTTACGGGAAATTGCCCAGCCGGTGTGGAAGAAGATCCAGTACCGCGGTCTCGATGGCAACGACTTAACTGGCTGGGTCTTGCTGCCGATCGGCTATCAGGAAGGGAAGCGGTATCCGCTCATCACATGCCCGTATCTGGGGTTGGAACAGGGAAGCGCTCCCCCGGCTTTCGAGACCGTCAACGACACTATCGGCTACCATAACGGGCCTCTCCTTTCGGCGCATGGCTACGCCGTGCTATATCCGAGTATGCCCCGCAAAATATTCGGGACGACAGCAGACAATTACATGGAACTGACCAAAGGCGTATTGCCAGCCGTCGACAGAGTCATCGAAATGGGGATAGCGGACTCGAAGAGACTCGGGCTATTGGGTAATAGCTATGGCGGATTCTCTGTCTATGGTCTGATCACCCAAACGAAACGTTTCCAAGCGGCGGTGGCGCAGGCCGGTCCTGCCGACTTTATCAGCAACTATGGCCAGTTCGACGGGCGCGAACGGTACGGGTCCTTCCCGCAAGCGCAAGCAGTCAGTATTCAGGCTATGAGTGAGACAGGTCCTTTGTCACTGGGAGTGCCGCCGTGGAAAGACGCGGAGCGATACATCAGGAATAGCCCCATCTTTTACGTAGACCGCGTCGAGACCCCCGTCCTGATCATTCAAGGCGATATGGATTACGTCCCCATTCAACAAGGGGAGGAATTCTTCATGGCGATGTATCGCCAGGGCAAGCGGGCGCGCTTCCTGCGTTACTGGACCAGCGGCCACGCTATCGGAGGCGCGAACATGGAAGACATGTGGAAGCAGATCTACGCTTGGCTGGATGAATTCCTGAAGCCCCGCGAGGACTCCAAGGAGTCCCTTTCCGGCACAACCAAGGAGCGGTGAGGTCCAGAAGCGGTCTGGGACCTGACAAGCTTCATGAGAGATGGTCAGTTGCGGCCGGATGAGCGGGCCTCAACTTGCCGCCTGACATTTCAGATTGTTGGCTTTCAATCATTGCAAGGGAATCGGGATAGAGGCGGTACGTTTCTGCAATTTGATGCCAGGATATACGCCAAAATCGGCAGCGATTCGACGGCGCCCTAAGAAGGCGCACGACGAGGCCGATTAGTGTATTAGTTTGTGTACCTCTCAAGGAACGCGGGAACTAGCTTAACTCCCGATATAGCGCGCGTACAAACTTCGCGCGACACCGGGATCGGTGGTGCCTTTGATGATCGCGCGGCCGTCGGGGAACAATGTAATTTGCGTGGCGCTGCCCGCCGCAGGCGCGGGAGCAAATTGCAATGCGAAACGATTGGCGCGCACGCTGCCCAACGATTCCAAACGCTCCCGCATCGCCGCCAGATCCACCGGGCGATTGTGTTCGTGGATCTGCACCTGATTGCGTCCGCACATCGTGATCACCGGACGACCTTCGCCGGCCAAATGCGCGAATTGCCGCGCGCCACAAACCGTGCAACCCGGCGTCGGCTCGCCCGTCTGCAACACGCCAATTCGTCCGGTCCACACGTCGATGGATCGCAGCTCCGGCCGGACGTCGGCACCCGCGAGCAACTGAATCGCCGAGACCACTTGAAACGACGCAATCGCCGACACCGCGCTCAAAAGGATGCCTGCCGTGTCGCAGGTTTCGAGTGGTCCCGTGGGGAGCGCGGGAAAAACGCACGCTAAACAGGCGGTTTTCCCTGGGATCACCGGCATAGTGACGCCATAGCTGCCAACCGCCGCTGCATAAATCCAGGCAACCCCGTGCTTGACGCAAGCGTCATTCATTAAGAAGCGCGTCTCGAAATTGTCGGTGCCGTCCAGCACGACGTCGGCGTGTTCAATGAGTTCCTCGACGCTCGACGGCGTGATATCCATGATGCGGCTTTCCACGCGTACACCGGAGTTGATGGCTCGCAAGTGTGTTTCGGCCGCGGCGGCTTTCGGGAGCGCTTGGCGCGCGTCATTTTCGTCGTAAAGCGATTGCCGTTGCAGGTTGCTGGATTCCACGTAGTCGCGGTCGGCCAGAATCACCGTGCCCACGCCGGCGCGAACCAGCGCCTCGGCGGCGAAACTGCCCAGGCCGCCGCATCCGGCCACCACCGCGCGCGCGGCCAGCAAACGCTCCTGACCCTTCTCGCCCAAGGGCTGGAAGAGCACTTGGCGGGAATATTTTTCGCGGTCCTCGGAGGTCACATCGTTATTATAAGCTTGGAACCGGTGAACCGCGTCGCGCTGCTCTTCACGATCATGGGAGCTTTCTGCCTGTCCGCCGCCGAATCAAAAGCCGAGGTCCGGCTAGACGGCGCCGAGGGACAGACGGTGCGGGAAATCCGTTTCGATCCGGCGGTATTCGGCGAGCGCTTTCGCGATCGCGTGACCTTAAAGGCCGGTGAGGAGTATTCCGCCGTAGCCGTTCGCGAGAGTATCGCCCGGCTCTACGCCACCGGGCGATTCGCCGAAATCTCGGTCGATGCATCGCCTGCACCGGCGGCGACCGGCGTAATCGTCACGTTTCAACTTCAACCCAGCTTTTTTGTCGGCAACGTCACCGCGACCGGCGTGAAAGATCATCCCACGCCGGTGCAGGTTGTGAACTCCGCGAAATTGCAGCTTGGCGAGCCGTACACGGAAGCGAAGCGCAACGCCGCGCTTGACGCGATCCATCGCGTGATGACGGCCAACGGCTACCATCAAGCGAAGGTTACCGAAAGCGTCACCAAGCACAGCGACACGCAACAGGTCGACGTGCTTTTCGCGATCGATTCCGGCAAACAGGCGCGCATCGGCAGTTTGCAGTGGGCCGGCGATCCGGGATTCCCGCCGGAAAAGCTGATGTCGAAGAGCGGATTGCGTCCCGGACGTCCGGCCACCGCGCAGTCGATCCAGAATGCGATGAATAAGCTGCGCAAGTTTTATCAGAGCCAGCAACTGCTGAGCGGCCGCGCCGACTTGACGGAACGCGTCTACGATCCCAAGACCAATACCGAAGCGCTGAGCGTGCGCATGATTCAAGGGCCGAAGATCTTGATCAAAGCGGAGGGCGTAAAGATCTCCGACGGCAAATTGCGCAGCCTGATGCCGTTCCAGGAAGAGGGCTCCGCCGACCTTGACCTCGTACGCGAAGGCGCGCGTGAGTTTCGCGACTATTTGCAAGCGCAAGGATATTTCGAGGCCGACGTGCAAGGCAGCATGCAAGAAGACTTGCGCAACGGCATCATCACCGTCGTCTATGAAGTAGACCGCGGACCGCGCCACCATTTGGATCGCATCGAAATCCACGGCAACAAATACTTCACCGACGAACTCTTGCAGGACAAGATGAGCATCACGCCGGAAAGTTTGAACAGCAGCGGACGCTACAGCCGCGCGCTGCTCGATCAAGACGTCGCGGTCATCAAGGACGTGTATCATGCCGGCGGATTTCGCCAGGTCGCGGTGGCGGTGAAGGTCGACGACGATTATCAAGGCAAGCCGGGGCTGGTTCACGTGCGCCTCGACATCACCGAGGGGCCGCAAACGCGTGTCGCCGAATTGCGTTGGGAAGGGAACGTGGAGATTCCGGTTGCGCAGTTGCAAAAGGTGGCCAAGCTCGAGCCCGGCGTGCCGTTCAGCGATGATCGCGCGGCGCGTGATCGTGACGGCGTGCTCGCCTACTACTACGATCGCGGTTTTCCGGACGCGAAGTTTTCTTGGAAAGCTGTGCCGGCTGCTGCGGACGCAGCGTCGAAAGACGCTTCAGATAGAGTCACGCTGATCTACACCGTCGACGAAGGACATCGGGAATACGTCGAACGCATCTTGGTCGCGGGACTCAGCCGCACGCATGAAGGTCTGGTCGACAAACAAATCGAGATGAAGCCGGGCCAGGCTCTCTCGCAAACCGAACGCCTCGACACGCAGCGCAATCTCTACGACCTCGGCGTCTTCAATCGCGTGGACATCGCCGTGCAGAATCCCGATGGGCAAGAGACCAAGCGCACCATGCTCCTGCAGGTGGAAGAGGCGGGGCGTTGGTCGCTGGCCACGGGATTCGGACTGGAACTGGCGCGTTTGGGCGGCGGACAAATTAGTCTCGACGAACCGCAAGGCACGCAGACCGTTTCGCCGCGCGTTTCCTTCGACGCCACACGCGTGAACATTTTCGGCACCGGACAAACGCTGGCCTTCAAGTCGCTGGTAAGTTTCTTCGAACAGCGAGGCGCGATCACGTACACCGCGCCGCGCATTCTCGATCATCCCAAGGTCACGCTCTACTTGACGACGTCCGCCGATCGCACCAGCGACGTGCGCACATTCACCGCCGAGCGCTACGAGGCGTCGGCGTCGCTGGCGTGGAAGCGCAATCGCCGGGATACGCTGATCGGGCGCGTGTTCTACCGTCACGTGAATGTCGACGCGAGCTCGCTGAAGATTGAGCCGTCGTTGATCCCCATCGATAGCAAGCCAGTGCGCGTCGCGGGTCCGCAAATCACGTTCATTCGCGATCACCGCGACGATCCCACCGATTCCACGCGCGGCTACTATCTCACCGCCGACGCGTCAATGCCGGGCAGCTATTTCGGCAGTTCGACGAACTTTACGCATCTGTTCTTGCGCCACTCAAGCTATTACCGCTTGAGCAAAGATCTGGTCTTGGCGCGCAACACGCTCTTCGGCATGCAGCAGGCGTACGGCGGCTTGCGCGCCGTTACGATCAACAATCTCGACGGCACCACGTCCACTGAATTCACGCGCGCCATCCCCTTGGCGGAAGGATTTTTCTCGGGCGGCGCGTCCACCGACCGCGCCTTCAACATCAACCAAGCGGGACCGCGCGACCCTGATACGGGATTTCCCATCGGTGGCAACGCGCTGTTGATGAACAGCGTGGAATTGCGCTTTCCGATCAACAAGCCGAATCTCGGCGGCGTATTTTTCTGGGACGCCGGCAACGTTTACGACAAGTTCGGCGACATCAGTTTCCGTCTCAGCCAGCGCAACGTCACCGATTTCGATTACATGGTGCACGCCGCGGGTATTGGTGTTCGATACCGTACGCCAATCGGTCCGGTGCGCGTGGATATCGCCTGGGCGTTCAATCCGCCGAACTATTTCGGACTGCTCGGCACGGAAGATCAGTTGGTCGCGGGAACGGCGCCGCGTGTGCTGCGGAACCTAGGTCACTTCCAATTCTTTTTCTCGATTGGACAAACGTATTGATGCGAATTCTGGGCCGCCTCGCGTGCTGTGTATTGCTGGCCGCGGCCGGGCGCGCCGAGATTGTGGATCGCATTGTGGCCAGCGTGAACACGAGTATCGTGACGCTGAGCGACGTGCAGCAGGAACAGCGCATGGTCTGCTTTCTAAACAACGGCCAGCCGTCGCTCAATGATCCCGCGAAGATTCGCGACCTGGCGTCGAAACTCGTCGACCGCATTTTGATCCGGCAGGAAATGGAAGGCGGCGTTTTCCCGTCGAGTCCGAAATCCGAAACCGACGCGGCGATGCGCGCAACACGGCAGCGCTTTCCCACCGAGGACGCGTACCGCGCGGCGCGGGACCGTTGCGGCATTTCGGAAGTGGAATTGGTGCGCTATTTGGAACTCCAGAACCAAGTGCTCGACTTCATCGATTTCCGCGTGCGCCCGGGTTTGCAGGTTACTCCCGAACAGGTGCGCGCGTACTACGACGAGCAACTGGTGCCCGCATGGACCAAGAACAATGAAGCCGCGCAGCCTCTTGACGCGGTCCGGGAGCAAATCATCGCGCTGCTCACCGAAAACGAAATCAACACGCGCCTCGACGCGTGGATGAAAGACTTGCGCGCGCAGGCGGAGATTCGCTTCCGATGAGAATCCCGTATCTCAGTTCGATGCAAGTGGCTCTGCGGCGGATTCTCATCCTGTTGGGTATCGCCGGGATCGCACTGTTCTTCTATGTGCAATCGGATTCCTTCCAGCAACAGATCGAGCGCCGCTTGATTCAAGCCCTCGAAGACTCTACCGGCGCACGCATCCAGCTCGCGGGATTCCACGTGAGCGTTTGGGATCGCGTGATCGTGCTGCGCGGCGTCACGGTGCGCGCTCGCGGCGTGGATCCCAACGCGACGCCGTTTTTCCGCGCTGATTCCGTCTTGGCGCAGATGCGCTTGGCGACATTGTTCCTGTCCGAGAAGGAATTGTCGCGCCTGCGCATCGAGAAGCCGCGCATCGCCGTCGTCTTCGATGCCAAGGGCCGCAGCAACGTGCCGCGGCCGAGTGAAGTGCGCGATCCGCGACGCAGCCCGCTCGACCCACTGTTCAATCTGGCGATCCGGCGCCTCGAAGTGATCGACGGCGTGTGGCAGTGGAACGACCAAAGCCGCAGCATGGACTTCAACGCCGAGAACGCCACGGCGTCGCTCGCCTACGAGCCGTCGCGCGACCGTTACCAGGGACTCGTGGCGATCCGTTCCGCCGCTTTGACGGACTCGCGCCGGCCGCAACTTTCCTGGACGTCGCGCGTGCGCTTCGCGCTCGATCGCCGGACCCTGGAGGTGCAGGAAGCCGCGTTCGAATCGGGGCACACATCGGTGAAAGCGCAGGGATCGCTGCGCGATTTTCTCAATCCGGTGCTGCATGCGATCTATGACGCCAACATCGATCTCGCCGAGGCCAGCGCGCTTTTCCATGTCGCAGCGCTGCGCGAAGGTCGCGTGAGCGGAACCGGTTCGCTGAGCTACGACCCGGCGAAGGGCGGATTCCACATGAGCGGCGACGCGAGACTCGACCGCGCCACTTTGCTCACGTTCAAAGATCTCAGCGCGACAGCGAAGTTCGAAGCAACGTCCGACAGCATCGTTTTCAAACCATTTCAACTACAAGCGCTCGGCGGCAGCGTGGACGGCCGGCTGCGTGTGCTGAACCTAGGCCGCTCGCCGCGCTATTCGATCGAAGCGCAGGTCAGCGGACTTAGCTACGCGCGGCTGGCCGAGACGATCGAACAGCTTTTTCCGAGCGTGCCGCTCACGCGTCCGCATTACATGACGTCGATCAACGGCGACGCTGAAATCAGTTTCGGCGGCGGTTCGCCGGTGGAAGTCGCGTTGCGAGGATCGTTCACTGAGCCGGGCGCGACGCCGCCTGGATTCGTGCCGGTGCATGGGCACACCGATATGCATTTGTCCACCGGAACTGAGTATCTGATCTTGCGCGACACGGAACTCGTGACCGCCGCGTCGCATGTGACGATCGAAGGAGCCGGCCGCTTCCACATCGCGCTTAACACCACCAACGTGAAGGAATTCGAGTGGGCCGTCAAGCTCCCGGTCAACAAAACACGGCGGGGCGAACTTGACGGCACGCTCTCGGGGCCTTTGCGGTCGCTGCAATTCGATGGCAACGCCGCGCTCGAAGGACTATCGTGGACCATCGGCGGGAAGGACTACGCCTTCGACGCCTTTCGCGGCAACGTGTCGCTAGCTGCCGGTCACGTAGCGATCCGCGACGGGCGACTGGAACGCGGTGCGTCGCAAATTCTTTTCAACGCGTCGGCGCCGCTGGTTGACGGCGCGATTCCGGAACACGCACCGGTCAATGCGTCCGCCGAATTGCATCAGTGGGACGCCAAGGATTTGCTTGCGTGGCTGAAACTCGACATCCCGATCAAAGGCGCGGTGCGCGGAGCCGTGACGGCCGGAGGAACAATGGCGTCGCCGACGGCGCGCGGGAGCCTGGAAATCACAAACGGTGAAGCGTGGGGCGAAACGTTCGATAGCTTGGCGGCCAATATCGTTTGGGCGGAGCCGCGATTCCAAGCCGACAACGTCCGCGGATCGCGCGGGCGCTCACGGCTGACAGGGAATTTCCAATATCGCGACGACAACTCGTCGTACAGCTTTCAAGCCAACGGAACCAGTTTGCCGCTCGGCGATTTGCGGCGTCTGCAATGGTCGAAGCTCCAGTTGGGCGGACTGGCCGACGTGCAAGCCTCGGGATCGGGCGTCTGGGATGCGTCTCGTTTTGCGCCCAATGGCCGCGCGACGCTGGCCGTGCACGATTTCACCGTGAACGGTGAAGCCGCCGGCGCCGTCACAGGATCGGTGGAAGCGGACGGCGCGCGCGCACTCTACACGTTCCGCGCGACGCCCGTGTTGAACGCCGGTGCGGGGTCGCTGATGCTCTCGGGCGATCTCACCCTGCAAGCGCCGTACGCGTTTCAAGGCAAAGCCACGATGACCGCGATGAATCTCGACCCGTTGTACCGCCCGTGGCTTGAGCAGCGCATCTCCGCGTCGAGCCGCGTCGATGGCGACGCCACGCTGCGCGGCGAATTGCAGCACATGGAGAAGACCAGCGGATCCGGAGAAATGCGGGCGTTCGAAATCGGCATCCAGAACGTCGACGTGCACAACGACGGCGTCTGGCGGTTCAGCCTGCAAAACGAAATCGTGAAGATCGAACCATCGAAGGCCGCGGGGAAAAATTATTCCGCTACGCTGCAAGGCAACGTGGGTCCGCTGAGCGCCGATTCCCTGCCGCTGGATCTGCGGCTGGAAGGCGCGGCCAATCTGAAATTGCTGGAGACGTGGCAATCGGGAATTTATGCCGGCGGCACGGGACGTTTGCATCTTCGCCTTGGCGGCACGGTGGCGCATCCGCAATGGGGCGGCACCGCCGACTTGGAAGAAGCGCAGATCGGCTCCGAGACGTTTCCGAATTCGTTGAATCATTTCAACGGCACTTTGGTTTTCAACGAGACGGGCGTGCGCATCGACAATTTGACCGGCGAATCGGGCGGCGGCGGAATCAAACTTTCGGGCGTGCTCGACTACACGCGTACCCCGCTCACGTTTCAGATGCACGTCGAGGCGCACGACGTTCGCGTGCGTTATCCTCCCGGCGTCAGCACGCTGTTGAACGCCGACCTCAACTTGACCGGCACGCCGCAGCACAACCAACTGACCGGCGACATCACGATCTTGCGCGGCAGCGTCAACGCGAACTTCGATTTGGCGGAGGCGCTGGCGCAGATCAAGCAGGCGTCCACGGCGCCGTCGGAAGTCTCCTGGGCGCGATCGCTCGGACTGTTCGTGCACGTCGGCTCGGCGCCCGACATTCGTTTCGAATCCACGTCGACGCGCAATCTGGAAGCGCAAATCGATTTGCGCGTGCGCGGTACGCTCGCCGATCCGGCGCTCTTGGGCGCGGTGAACATCCTCGACGGTCACGCGACGTTCGGTGGAACCGAATACGCGATCAATCGCGGGGCGATTCAGTTTCTCAATCCGTTTCACATCGATCCGATCATTTCGATGGACGTGAGCACGCGCAAACAAAAGTACGATATTTCACTCGATTTCGCGGGCCCGCTCGACAAATTGCGCGTGAATTACCGCTCCGATCCGCCCTTGCCCGTTCCCGACATTCAATTATTGCTGGTCCTGGGCCGCACGCCGCAATCCGGCGCGGCCGACGCGTCGAATCCCGCGCTGACGCAATTGACCACCACCACGGTTCTCTCCGATACCACCGCGGCCACGGTCAACAGCCGGCTGGGACGCTTCTTCGGGGCGAGCCGTTTGCAGATCGATCCACAGTCCACATCCGCCGACATCGCCAATCCCGCCGCGCGCATTTCCGTGGCGCAACAAGTCACGCCGAATGTCACGCTGACCTACATCACGAACCTCAACAACGCGCAGGAACAGATCGTGCAGATCGAATGGACCGTCAACCGCCGCGTTTCCGTACTCGCCACGCGCGATCAAGACGGATTGTTCGGCGTCGATTTCAAAATCCGGAAACAAATCCGCTGATCTTTCCGTGTCGCTGTCTCAGTTGCGATAACATGAGCTTTTCCACGCCATGCCTTCCGTCGCGCGTAAGCGTCTATTCCTTCTCGACTCGATGAACTTTGTGTTTCGAGCGTTTCACCAACCGCAAACGCAGGCGCTTCACAGGAACGACGGCGTGCCCACCGGCTGCGTGCTGGTCTTCCACAACATGCTGCGCAAGTTGATCGACGAGCAGAAGCCCGATTACTTCGCGGCAGTCTACGACCACGCCGCACCGACGTTCCGCGATAATCTTTTCGCCGAATACAAGGCGAATCGCGCGGCGATGCCCGACGAACTGGCGCTCCAGCTTCCTTATGTCCGAAAACTTTTGGAAGCGATGCGCGTGCCGATCCTGATCGAGCCGGGATTCGAAGCCGACGACATCATCGGCACATTGGCGATCGAGGCCGCGCGCGGCGGCACCGAGGTCTACGTGGTTTCGGGCGATAAAGACATGCGCCAACTGGTGCGTCCGGGAATTTTCATTTTCGATCCGATGAAGAACATTTTGTACGACGAGGCGAAGGTCCTGGAAGTGAGCGGCGTGCGGCCCGATCAAATCGTCGACATGATGGCGCTGCAAGGCGACGCCGTCGACAACATTCCCGGTGCGCCGGGCATCGGCGCAAAAGGCGCCAAGGACCTGATCACGCGCTTCGGCACGCTCGACGCCCTGCTCCAGTCGGCGGATCAGGTGGAGCGCAAAACGTATCGCGAGTCGCTGAAGGGGAATCGCGAGCAAATCCTGCAATCGCGCGTGCTGGTGACGGTGCGCACCGACGCGCCGGTGACGCTCGATCTCGATGCGCTCGAAGTCCGCGGTCCCGATCGCGCGTTGCTGCGGGAAATCTATCGCGAGATGGAATTTCACAGCTTGCTCAAGGATTGCTTGCCGGAACTGCAGTCGAGCGGGCACGACTACGCGGAACTGGCCGCGGGAGATGCGCCGGCGCGTCCGGAGTTGCCGGTGGCACTCGCCGTATCGTCCTACGACGCGGAGGCGTTCGTGGCATTTTCCGCCTCGCCCGGAGTTGCGCGCACGCTCGGGTCGGCGCGATTGCCGGAGGTTCGTGCGTGGCTTGAGGACGCATCCGTGCCGAAGAGCGTCCACGACGCGAAGACCACGTTGTTGGCGCTGCGGCGTCACGGCGTGGAGCTGCGCGGCGTGGTTCACGACACCATGCTGTACTCGTTCCTGCTCGATCCCACCGAGAGCGGCTATGAATTGGAGAAACTTGCCGAGCGACACTTTGAAGCGCGCCTCACAGGATCGCTCGCGGAGCGAGCGGATGTTCTTGGGCAAATGGCCGGCAAACTTGCGGCGCGATCCGAGGAAGCCGGCTTGACGCCGCTGTATCGCGACGTGGAATTGCCGCTGGCTTCCGTGCTGGCCGACATGGAGTCGCGCGGAGTGCTCATCGATTCCGAAGCATTGCGCGCGCTCTCGAACGAAACAGGCGAGCAAGCGGACCGGCGCGCCAAGGAAATTTATCGGCTGGCGGGCGTCGAGTTCAATATCAACTCGCCGCAGCAACTCGCGCACGTGTTGTTCGAGAAACTGAATTTGCCCGCGCCGAAGCGTCCCGGCAAAGGGAAAGTGCAATCCACCGCCGCCGATGTGCTGGAGGAACTGGCGCGCACGTTCGATTTGCCGCGCGAAGTGCTCGAATACCGCCAACTCACTAAATTGCGAGGCACGTACATGGACGCGTTGCCGGCGCTGGCCGATTCCGCGGGACGCATCCACACCAGCTTCGAGCAAACGGGCGCCGCGACGGGACGTCTCTCGTCGCGCGAGCCGAATTTGCAGAACGTGCCCGTGCGCACGGAACTAGGGCTGCGGATTCGCGCGGCCTTCATCGCGCCACCCGGCTGGAAGATCCTATCCGCCGACTACTCGCAAGTGGAGTTGCGTTTCTTGGCGCATTTTTCCGGCGATCCCACGCTCGTGGACGCGTTCCAACGCGGCGAGGACATTCACGCACGCACGGCCGAAGCCGTGTTCGGCGTCGCGCCGCTCTTGCAAACGCATGAACATCGCCGCGCCGCCAAAGCGATCAATTTCGGCATCGTCTATGGACTCAGCGCATTTGGATTGTCGCAACAATTGAATATTTCCAAGAGCGAAGCGCAGGATTTCATCAACGGATACTTCGCGCGATACTTGGGCGTGCGCGCGTATCTCGATTCCGTGTTGGAAGCCGCCCGCCGCGACAATTTTGTGACCACGATTCTGGGGCGCCGCCGCCCGATCCCCGGCTTGACCAGCAAGAACGCCACCAATCGCGGATTCGCCGAGCGCACCGCGACCAACACGCCGCTGCAAGGCTCTGCCGCCGACTTGATCAAAGTCGCGATGATCCGGATTCATCACGCGCTGCGCGAACAGAAACTCGAAGCGCGGCTCCTTCTGCAGGTTCACGACGAGTTGGTTCTGGAAGCGCCGGATTCCGAAGTGGAAACCGTCAGCCGCCTCACTCGCGAGCACATGGAAGGTGCGATGAAACTGAAAGTGCCGCTCGCGACATCGGTGGGCGTGGGACCGAATTGGCGCGACGCAAAATGAGCAAGAGCCAAATAAAGGATAATGAAGAGATGAACCTTTCCGCGATTCAAGCTGCATTGCGCGAACAAGGCGCCGACGCTTGGTTGTTCGCCGACTTCCGTCACTCCGATCCGCTGGCGTATCGCATTCTCGGCCTCGACGGCGGCGGACTCTGCACGCGCCGCTGGTTTTATCTAGTGCCCGCGCACGGCGATCCCGTGAAGTTGAATCATCGCATCGAGCCGGGGAAACTCGATTCGCTGCCGGGCAGCAAGTTGATCTACAGCCGGTGGCAGGAACTCCACGAAGGTTTGCGGAAAATGCTCGCTCCGCACAAGAAAGTCGCGATGCAGTATTCGGCGATGAACAACATTCCGTACGTCTCCACCGTCGACGCCGGCACAATCGAGTTGATTCGCAGCTTGGGCGCGGAAGTTGTCTCCTCCGCCGACCTCGTACAGATTTTCGAGGCGCGCTGGTCGCCGGAACAGAAAGAATCGCACTTCGCCGCCGCCAAAATTGTCGACGGAATCCGCGCCGACGCCTTCGCCGAAGTCGGACGGCAGATTCGCGCGCACGGTTCCACCGACGAGTACACGATCGCCCGCTACATTCTCGATCGCTTTGCAGCCGCGGGACTGGCCACGCACGACACGCCGATCGTCGGCGTGAATGCGAACGGCAGCGATTGCCACTATGAACCGGCGCCTGGCCGCAGCACGCCGATTCGTCCCGGTGATTGGTTGTTGATCGACATGTGGGCCAAGGAGAAGAAACCGGGCGCGGTGTATTATGATATTACTTGGTGCGGTTACATCGCAGCCAAGCCCGGCGACAAGCCTTCCGCGAAGCATCAAAGCGTTTTCGAAGTAGTGCGTGAAGCGCGCGATTCCGCCGTGGCGTTTGTGAACGACGCCGTGAAGGCGGGCCGCGCGATTTGCGGATGGCAAGTGGACGACGTGGCGCGCGGCGTGATCACGAAGGCCGGTTACGGCGAGTATTTCGTACACCGCACGGGCCACAGCATCCAGGTTGAGATTCACGCGAACGGCGCGAACATGGACAACCTGGAAACGCGCGACGAACGCCGCGTGATTCCGTGGACCTGCTTCTCCGTGGAGCCTGGAATTTATCTCCCGGAATTCGGTGTGCGCCTGGAAGTGAATTGTTTCGTCGATGAAAAAGGCGCGGGCACGACGGGCGCGGTGCAAAAGGAACCGGTGATCGTCCAGATTTAAACCAGAGATCTAATGGCTGAAAAAACCGCAACAGAAAAAACTGCCGTAGAAAAAACGGGCTTCGCGGCGTACATTCCCGCCATCGCCGGATGGGTGATTCCCGGCGGCGGTCATTTTTGGCAAGGACGCTGGGGCCGCGGCTTGCTGCTTCTGGGATCGATCCTCGGAATGTTTGTGCTTGGCTTGGGCCTGCGAGGAAAACTTTTCGTGTGGAACACGAAAGATCTCGTCGATTGCCTGGGATGGTTGGCGCAAGCGGGCGGCGGTGGAATGTTTTTCGTGTCGCGATTTCTCGGCTACGAAGTTCCCGAGCCCGCCACCGCGATGGCCGACTACGGAACGAAGTTTTTGTTGACCGCGGGATTGTTGAACTGCCTGGCGATCATGGACGCCTACGATATCGCCATCAAGCGCAAGGACTGAACGAGCCGCATGCAAATCTCACTCACCCACTTTGAAGCCGCCGCCCTCTTCTCGCTGTTCACCTCGGTGGTGTTTGCGATCACTTCGAAGAACACCGACCGCGAGCGTTTGCAATACGGCGCCGTGACCTTCGGCACGTTTCTGGCCGTGATTTTCGGCGTCGGCTGGCTGATTCACTTTATTTAGGTGCCAAACCCGCCTTCACCTCGCTGGTTCGCGATCCGCAATCTTCGTTGCCCGCGTTGTTTCACCGGTAAGATTTTTCGCGGCCTGTTGGCCATGAACGAAACGTGCCCCGACTGCGGACTGCGTTTCGAACGCGAGCCGGGATATTTCATCGGCGCGATGTATTTCGCCTATGCGATCAGCCTGCCGTTGGGCGGCGTCTTGTCGGTGATCGCGTGGTATCTCCTGCGCTGGCAGATCTGGCAATGCATGCTCGCCGCGTTTGTCGTTTATCTCCCGTTCGTTCCGTGGATCGTTCGTTACTCACGCGTCTTGTGGCTCCACTGGGATCGGGCGATTGATCCCTGATTATTCCTGATGTAGTGCGATCGCTGGGTCGACGCGTGACGCCCGCCACGCCGGAATCGCGCACGCCGCCAACGCCACCGCCGCCAAAACGGCTGCCGCTCCACCGAACGACGCGGGATCGAGCGGTTGTACGCCGAACAACAACGACGCGAGATAGCGCGACAACGCCGCCGCTCCCGCGATTCCCGTGGCGACGCCGGCGGCGACGATCGCCAGTCCTCCGCGCAACACCAGCGCCAGCACGTCGCTCGATTGCGCGCCCAACGCCATGCGAATCCCGAACTCGCGCGTGCGCTGGCCTGCCGAAAATGCCAGCAATCCGAAGATTCCCACGGCGGCGAGCACCAGCGCGAGTCCCGCGAATGCGCCGACCAGTTGTGCGCGGAAGCGCGGCTGCGCCACGGTTTCCGCGGCCACTTCTTCCATCGTGCGCACGCGCGTCACCGGCAAATCCTTGTCGATGCCGGCCACCGCCTGCTTTACGCTGTTCACAACCGACAGAGGATCGCCTTCGGTTCGCACCGCGATGGCCGACCAGAACCAGGCGTTCTGCGTCACCGGCACGTAGATCTCGGCGTCGGGAATTTTGGCGCCGAGTCCATCGACGTTCACTTGTTTGATCACGCCGACGATTTCGCGGTCCACATTCACAGGCCCCGTCGCGCCCATTCCCGACACGATCATATGCGCACCGATCGGTTCGCGGCCGCCGAGGGATTGTTTTACCAACGCTTCGTTCACGATGCAGACTTGCGGCGATTGTGTCGTATCCTGGTCGGTGAACGCGCGTCCGCGCAGGAGTGAGATACCCAGTGTCTCGAAGTAGCGCGGCGTCACCATTTGATAATTCGCGCTCTCCTTTTGCGACGCGCCCACGGGAGCCGCGCCGACCACGGAGTACGGTTGCCCAATCTCCCAGCCGTCGAGTGGCAGCACCGTTGCCAGCCCCACCGATTTCACGCCGGGAATCGCGGCGATCTCGCGATCCATCCGCTGATACAGGTTGCGAACCTGCGCTTCCTCCTTGTAACGTTTGCCCGAAGGACTCACTTGCATCGTCACGACGTTCGCGGCGTGAAAGCCGGGATCGACGTGATCGAGAGAAGTGATGGTGCGCAGCAGCAATCCCGCGCCCGCGGCCAAAATCACGGCCACCGCGATTTCGCCCGCCGCCAGCACGGTCCGAAAACTCGCGTGGCCCGTCATCCCGCGGCCACCGGCGCGAAGCGCGCCGGCCAACGAGAGTCGCGCGGCTTGCCACGCGGGCGCGAGTCCGAAGAGAATGCCCGTGGCCAAAGTCGCGAACGACGCAAACGCCATCACGCGCCAATCGAGTTGCAGATTGATTCCCACGGGCATCGTTCCAGGCGGCAAGAACGAAGGTGCGGCGCGCACGATCACCCACGCGAGCGCGATTCCGGCCGAGCCTCCGACGAGCGCGAGGAGCGTGCTTTCCGTCAGCAACTGTTGCGCGATGCGGCGCGCCGATCCGCCGAGTGCCGAGCGCACGGCGATCTCACGGGCGCGCCCGATTCCGCGCGCCAGCAGCAAACTCGCGACGTTGGCGCATCCCATCAGCAGAATGAACGCCGCGGCGCCGGCGAGCACCAGCGTAGTCGTGCGCAGATCCGCTACAACCAAAGAGTCGCGCAAAGGATCGATCGTCACCGACCAGCTCTTGTTGGTTTCGGGGAACGCCGTCGCGAGATTCGCGGCCACCGTCGACAGGTCGCTGCGTGCCTGATCGATGGTCACGCCCTGTTTCATCCGCGCCAGCACGCGCAAGTAGTGAATCTTGCGCTGCTCCGCACTGTGCTTCAGTAGGAACGGCAGCCAATGGTCGGCTTCCATCACGATTTGGAACGTGGCGGGCACGACGCCGATGACGGTGCGTGGCCGTCCATCGAGCATCATCACGCTGCCCACTGCTTTTTCCACGCCGCCCAAGTGTGACTTGGCGAGTCTTTCGCTGATCACCACGACGCCCGAGTCCGGCGCGAAGTCGCTCTGGTCGAAAGTTCTTCCTGCGAGAGGCTGCACGCCGAGCAGCGAGAAAAACTGCTCGGTCACCGCCTGACCGGGGATGCGTTCGGCGGTCGCGCCGTCGCGCGTGAGCGTGCTCGACGCGCCAGAGAACGCGGCCATCGACGCGAACACGCGATTCTGTTGGCTCCAGTCGAAATAATTCAGTGGCGAGACCGCGTTACGCACGTTCCCCGGCGGGCGCTCGTAGAGGCGCACCAACTGCTCGGGATGTGCGTAAGGAAGCGGACGCAGGATCACGGCGTCGACGAGGCTGAAGATCGCGCCGTTCGCGCCGATGCCGATCGCGATCACGAGTGCGGCGGTAAGAGTGAATCCCGGCGATTTACGCAGAACGCGCGCGGCGTAGCGAAGGTCCCCCAAAGTGTTCATGCTTGAGATACGGCGGAAAACGTCGCCGGATAGCGAAAAATGTTGCCAACGGCGCGATCAGGACGAAGACTGCCAAACGAGGGAGAGCTTGCGTTCATGTAGGGCGCAGTCGCGTAGGTACAAGTTGATAAGAGTCTGGTACGGAACGCCGGTGGTCTTCGCGACGCCGCGGAAGTATGCCAGCGTCGGCGCATCGATGCGAATCGTAATCTGTTTTTTCAGAAGCCTCGCGTAGGGGTTCCGGCGGCCCTTCGAAAAGTCGTATTCCTTTCTCATTGCTTCCACCCTTCCACTACATTGTAACTACAAACGATTGCGACGAGCCGCATTTTTTGCCGAGCGAGAGCGGCTCCCATTCGCTATACTGGTGGCTCTATGGCCGCTCCTCGAATGACCCCGACGCAATGGCTGATCTGCGCCGTCGCCGCGCTTGGATTTGCCTTCGACATTTACGCCGTGCTGATGTTGCCGTTGATCGTGGGGCCGGCACTCGGAGAACTGGGACAT
The DNA here is from genome assembly GCA_021325275.1 of Terriglobia bacterium. Classification (GTDB taxonomy): domain Bacteria; phylum Acidobacteriota; class Terriglobia; order JAJPHL01; family JAJPHL01; genus JAJPHL01. Next base: position 68,153 of record JAJPHL010000054.1, read on the forward strand.
CTGAAGCCCGGCACGCCGGCCTTCAGCGATTGGGTCGGCTACTTGTTTTACTTGCCTGCGGTGTGCGGCGGGATTTTCGGAATGATCGGCGGCTACCTCACGGATTTGTTCGGCCGCCAGCGCGTGCTGGTGTGGAGCATCTTGTTGTACACGGTCGCGCAAGGCGCGTCGGCGTTCGCGACCTCGCTGCCGATGTTGCTGGTGTTGCGCTGTCTCGTTTTCGTCGGTGTGTGCGTGGAATTTGTAGCGGCGGTCGCGTGGCTGGCGGAAGTTTTCGACGATCACGCGCAGCGCGAGAAAGCGCTCGGCTGGACGCAGGCGTTCTCCTCGGCGGGCGGATTCATGGTCAGCGCCGGATACTATTGGGCCGTCACTTACGGATGCCAACTGCCGGCGATCGCGGGTACGCACGCGGCGTGGCGCTACACGCTGATGTCGGGCGTGATTCCGGCGATTCCACTGATCATCATTCGTCCGTTCCTGCCGGAGTCGCCGAAATGGAAGGAGAAGAAAGCAGCGGGGACGCTGAAGCGTCCGAGCTTCGCGGAGATTTTCAGCCCGGCCTTGCGCCGCACCACCTTTGTGTCTTGTGCGATGTTCGCGCTCAGCTACGGCGCGGCATTCGGTGCGATCCAACAACTGCCGCAAATCGTCCCGGGTCTTCCGGAGATCAAGAACTACAAACCACCGATCGTCGCAGGAGCGGCCTTGGCCAAGCCGAACGCGCCAGCGTCGGCGCCAGGAGCCAAGCCGAACGCGCTAACATCGGCGCCAGGAAAAGACGACACCTGTACCACCGGCGCGGCGCCGCGAACCTTCGCGCAACAGATGGTCGCCAAAGTGCAAGGTACGCAGGAAATCGGCGGATTGTTCGGCCGGGTGGCGCTGGCGTTTCTCGCCGTGTGGATTGTCAGCCGCCGCAAGCTTCTTCGCGTTTTTTTGATCCCCGGCATGATCGTGCTGCCGGCGGTTTTCTTCTGGCCGGCCACGAACAATCTTGAGTTGTTGCGCTACGGGATCTTTTTCGCGGGATTCTTCACGGTAGCGCAATTGAGTTTCTGGGGAAACTACCTGCCGTTGGTCTATCCGGTGCATTTGCGCGGAACCGGGGAAAGTTTCGCGGCGAATGTCGGTGGCCGCACCATCGGAACGTTGTTCGCGTGGGTCACCGCGCATTTGGCGTTACACATGTCCGGCGCCACGCCGTTTATCAAGACCGCCTACGCGGCGGCCGCCGTCGGCCTTTTTGTCTACGTGTCGGCTTTCTTGCTGAGCTTCTGGTTGCCGGAACCAGGCGACAAGCTCGTGAACGCGGACTAGCGTTTCAAAAGTTTCGCGGCTGCTTCATCGACCATCCACACGAGACGTCCGCTCGCCGGCTGAATTAATTGCGAGGGGAACGGCGGATCGTGTTGTTCCTCGAGCACCGACTTCAGCACCGCCGCTTTTTCCGCGCCTCCTGCCATGAACAGCACGTTCGACGCGTTGTTTAACACGGGCAGCGTGAGCGTCACGCGAAACGTGTGCATCTTCTCAACCCAGTTCGCGGCGACCAGCGACTTCTTTTCTTCGAGCGCGGCCGTGCCGGGAAACAGCGACGCCGTGTGGCCATCCGGGCCCATGCCAAGCAGCACGAGATCGAAGCGCGGGAACCGGCCGTCGCTTAAACGAAATGCATTCCTGATTTCGACCGCATAATCCGCGGCGGCAGCGGCGGCGTCGGGGTTTTCGGTTTTCACGCGATGCACGTTGGCCTCGGGGATCGGCACGCGCGTCAGCAGCGATTCGTGCGCCATGCGATAGTTGCTGTCGGGATCGTCGGGCGGAACGTGCCGCTCGTCGCCGAAGAAGAATTGGATCTTGTCCCAAGCGATATTGTGGCGCGAGGCCAGCAATTCATACATCGTGCGCGGCGTGTTGCCGCCGCTCAGGGCCACGGTCGCGGGTTTGAGTCGCGCGAACTCGTCGGCGGCCGCGGCGGCGATGGCTGCTGTGTCGGGAAAGATGCGAATTTCTCGTGTGCCGGGCATGTGATTCCCTCTCTATTTACTCTCGCACACGTTGGGATCTTTTGCTTTCGTCGAAAAAAACGGCGCCAGTGGATCGTCTTTGAGGCTTTGAAGGGCCCTGATCACGCAGGCCGCGTTGATTTCCGCGCCTTCCAGATTCGTGTGTGTGTTGTCGGCAGGGAAGAGCGGCACAACTTTGTCCTGACCCATTTCCTCGTACTTCCGCGCGATCAACTCGTTGATGTCGATGAAGGCCACGCCCGACGCCTTGGCGATTTCCTCGGACCATCCGCCGTAATCCGCGTGATTGCGATTCACGCGGCCGTCTTTCCACGATAGCCGCGGAATCGGCGAGGCGACGATCACCGTTGCGCCGCGCGATTTCGCTTCTGTGACGAATTTGTTCATGTACCAGCCGAAGGTGTGGACGATTTCATGGCGATGCATGATCGGATTCTCGATGGCCTGCGTCTCTTGCCCAACTCCTCGCAAAGTCCCGCGGGCACGCGCCGTGTCGTCTAGGGGACTCGCGTCATTGTGGCCGAATTGCATCATCACGAAATCCCCGGGTTGGATGCGATTCACCACTTCGTCCCAATGCCCCTCGGTCAAAAATGTACGGCTGCTGCGTCCGCCGAGCGCGCGATTGGCGATGTTGATCTTGGCGAGATCGAAGTACGGCCAAATCTGATCGCCCCATCCCCACTGCCCGTTTGATCCCGTGCCGTTTCCGTTGCGCACGGTGGAATCGCCGACGACCCACAGCGTGGGACTGCGCGCCGGCCGCGGCGGCAGCGCGGGACTCGCGGGGAATGCCAGCGCTTCCACGGCGTCGGGATGCGCCGGATCGAATGGCGCGGCCGCTTGTGCGTCGAGATATTTTGCGAGGTCGGGAACTGCATCCTGCACGCCGCGAACGACCGCCCGCGCCAGTTCATACGCGCCGTACGCCGAGTGATGTGTGGCATCGCGCCCGTTTCCGCTGAACGCTGCCGCCGATTTGTCGAGGCCCAGCGCTTCGTAAAGTTGCGCGGACATCGCATGCAGGTCGATGAGCGGAACTTTTTCCTCTTCCGCCACCTGACGCATCGCTTCGGGATACGCGCCGAGCGTCTCGACGATCTTGCCGTTTTCAAAATTGCGGCGATGCATCGGTGTCACCAGCACGGGATTGGCGCCGCGCCGCCGCGCTTCCGCCACGAAGACGCGCAAGTATTCCTTGTACGTTGTTTGCGCCTCAGCGTAAGTCTGTGGCCAAAGTTCCTTTTGATCGTTGTGGCCGAATTGCAGGAACAGGTAATCGCCCTTCTTCATCTGGGCGAGGATTTTGTCCATGCGTAGCGCGGTAATGAACGATTTCAGCGTTTCGCCCGACTCCGCGTGATTCGCCACGGCAATTCCGGGTCCAAAAAAACGCGGCAGCATTTGTCCCCAGCTGGTCGTAGGATCGCGCGGCTGGTCGGTCACCGTGGAGTCACCCGCCAGAAAAACCGTCGGCAGTCCGGTAACTTCGGTTACTTCCACCGACGCGACGCAGGGATGTGGGCCGTTGAATTCGAGCGTGAGCTTGTCGTCCCAATCGAGCGATCCTTGTTCGCGATCGTTCAAGCGAACTTCGGTTCCCCCCGGTGCGTTCAAGGGCGGCGGCGCGAGACGGCTGTTGCGGACGTTCACGTAAAAACTGCGCGCTACGATTTCGCCGCGGCGCGTGTGCACGGTATCGAGCATGAAACGCCGCGCTTCGGCGCGGACCATGGTGTCGCACGCTGCTTGCGCGCTGCCCAACTGCACGGTGACTTTGAAATTGCCTTCGGGAACCGCGACCGAAAAATAAAACGGCTTGCGGTTTTCCGGCGACGTGTCGAAGTCCGCTCCGAAGCCGAGCACACGCGTGTACGCGGGAGTTTTCTCCGCGCCGAATGTGTACTTGAAAGGCAGATTCAACGCCACGAGCAGAAACGCGCCAGCGATGATCATATTCCCCGAGCGGACGCCCTCACGTCCTTGGGGTCAGTTTATCGCAAACACTATTTCACTGCCATCGTTCCCGCCGACGAACTTGTCGCCGTGCCGACAATCACGATCACCGCCGCGTTGCCGTGAACGCCCGCGGGAACCACGACGTTCGTTTGGAAAACGCCGGCCACAAGTCCCGGCGCGGCGCCGAAGTATTGCACGGATGCCGGCATGCCGCCGATGGTTACCGAAACCTGCTGTACCGGCGCGGGCAGAACCGCACCGTTCGCGAGTAATCCATCGACACCGGCCGGCGACGTTTGTCCCTCGCCCGTGCCGAAGAGCACCGCGACTTGTCCTGCGGCAATTGGATTAGAAGCGGAGTTCTTAGAACCGTCTTGATTGAACATCGCCAGTTCGCCCGATCCGCTGGCATCGGCAGTGAACAATCCCGGAACCCCGGCGACGACGGGCACGGTGAGCTTCGCCGACGTCTCGCCGTTGTAGTAAATCGACATTTGCGTGGACGTTTTGCCTGCGACTTCATACGGCACGATCGCGCTCACTTGGTTGTTGACGGAATAGACCATCGGCGAAGGCACGCCGTCGAAGAAAACTTGCGTCGAGCCCGCGGTTGTGGAGACCAATTTGCTCGGCGCGAGTGTCAATCCCGCGAAGGTCGCGGGACCAAAGCCCGTCCCGAAAATCGTAATCAGCTCGCCGGGCGAAACGCCGCCGCCTTGGTACGACGCCGCGTTCACCACGCCCGCCAAGGTCAACGCCATCGGTGACGCGTTCGGCGTGAGTGAAGCGGTCGCGGTGGCCGATTGCGACGCCGCGGCGAATGAGGTTGCGGTCACCGTGACGTTGGCCGCCGATGAAATCGCCGCGGGCGGCGTATAAACGCCGGTTGGCGAGATGGTGCCGATGTTGGGCGATAGCGACCAGCGCACGCCGGTGTTTCCGGCCGTGACGTTGGCGTTGAACTGCACGGGACCGCCGCCGGGATGCAGCGTCGCGGTGGAGGGCGTTACCGACACGGTGGGAATCGCCGGTCCCGACGTCAGAATGAGATTCGCATTGCCGCCGTCTTGCGCCGTGTTTCCGCCCGACGTGGAAATTTCGATCACGTACGTTTGTCCCGCCGTCACATTGAACTGAATTGAAGTGAGTGTCCGGCTGGTGGTGTTCTTCGGCACCGAAGCGCATGCCAGTTCCACGGCCGGCGCACTCTGGTTGTACGCCGTTACGACGATTCCGAAATCGCCGAAGACGTCGAGGCGGTCTCCGCGAACCAATGCGGTGAGAGATCCCGATGCGGTTGGCGTTGTTTTCCACCAAACGGTTTTGAAATCCGCGGATCCCGTGCAGGAATGCACTGGATCGCCGGCGCTCGCCGTGTCGCTTTGCGTGTTGGTGCGAATCATCGCGGGGATGGTGAGCGCCGGTGCGTTGGCCACCAGATCCGCGCCACCGCCTTGAAAAACGCCCGCCGGCTGCGTAACCGTGACGGGTGTGCCGGCCACGGTGACGGTGTCAGTGTACGCGCCGCCGAAGTTTGCCGGGACCACAACGTACGCCGTGCCCGGTCCCACGCCTTGCGACGGCGATTGCACGTACGCTGCGATGCCGCCCGCGACACCAATCCACGGACATCCCTGAGCGGTGGCGATGGTCACGGGGAAAACTCCACCGAAGCGATCCGTTTGGATCGACGTGGGCGTCGCGCTATACGCGCAGGTCGGCACGCTCGCGCCCGGCAGCGGCGTGCGCCAAACGCCGCGGCCGTAGGTGAACGCGCCGAGCCACGTATTTGTCGCGTCGATCGAAATATCCTCAACGATCGCCACCGGCAATCCGGTGTCGGTGGCCCACGTCGCGCCGGAATCGAACGAGACCATCACGCCGAATTCCTCGGCCAGGTACAGCGTCGACGGCGTTCGCGGATCCACCAGCAATCGCCAGGTGGGAATGTTGCCGACGCCGGTTGATCCCGATCCCGCCGCCGGCGACCATGTGTTGCCGCCGTCCGCGCTGCGATACACCTGCGCTTGTCCCTGCCCGGATTGATACGCGGAGTAGGTCACGTACATCACATTGCGATTCGTGGGATCGAACGCAATGCTCGAAATGTTGCCGTTGCGCGGCCGCACCGCGGTCCATGGCGTGGGCGATCCCGAGGCGAGTGCGGAACTCGATTGCAGAATGTACCCGGCGGTGGTTCCGAAAAACACGGTGTTCGAATCGAATGGCGAAACGGCTACCGCGCTGACGGCGCCGTCGCCGCTGGTCGGCGCGGCGGGCGAAAACGTCGTGCCGGAATCAGTGGATCGCCAGAGATCCAGCGTGCCGCCGATGTAGACATTGCGGCCGTCGCTCGGATCGATTGCCATGGCGGCTAGGAATGGAAACGACGCCGATTGTTCGGTAATTCCGTTGTGCGCCGAGACGATCGTGACGCCGTCGACGGCGCGTTGTTGATCGAGATATTCCGCTTCCATGAAAATGCGGTTGGCGTCTTGCGGATCGAGAAGCACCGAGCCGCCGTCGCCGCCGAACAGGTTGACCCACGTGTTCACGCCTCCGGAGTCGGTTCCGCGATTAGTTCCGTTGTCCTGCGTTCCGCCGAAATACGAAGTTCCGCCCGGATAAAGCTGGCCGTGTGAAAACTGCGTGCCCACGTAAGAATTGTCGATGTGCTTCCAAGTAACCTTGGTGTTCGCCTCGAACTGATTCGTGCAACCGGCTTGCAATCCCGTGGAGACGGCGGCGTGGGCGTTATCGGTGCGCCACAATCCGCCGTCGTTCATTTGAAACGCGGTTTGATTCGATGCGCCGTCGTAGTTGGGATGAAACACCATCAAGTGACGATCGGCGTGCGAGTATTGCGAAATCGTCTGAAGATCCCAGCGCGACGCGACGCCCCAGGTAACGCCGCCGTCGTCGGAACGATACAAATCGACGCCGCCGATCCACACCGTGTTGGGGTTGACGGGATCCACCGCCAGCAGCCGCGACCACGTTCCGCCGCTGACCGGCGTGTAGACTCCGCTGCTGCAATACGTCGTGGCGGTATTCGCCGAATAGAACAGCAATTGTGCGAAGGGATCCGGATCGCCCGCCGTAGTCTGCGTAGTCCACGAGCCGGGATCGCCGCTCGAGGTCGAACGAAAAATTCCCGCCACGCCCGACGTGTCGCGCGTATCGGTGGAAGTGGCCGCGCCCAAGTAAATCGTGGTCTGCTGCGACGGCGCCAGGGCAATGACGCTGGCGCCCATGCCGGTGGTGGTGAATACGTTGGTCCAAGCGCCGGACCCGGCGGCGTCGGTGTTGCGCCACACTGCGAACGTTTGCCCGCTGGCGCTTCCGCTGCACACGGCGAACAAATAATCGGTGGACGTGTCGCTGCGCATGGTCATGTCGGTGCAGCCGTAGAAGCTGGCGTTGATGCCGCTGGAGGTCCAGGAATTTCCGCCGTCGCCACTGGTGAAGAGGCCAATGTTGGTGGCGGCGTAGATGCGCTGCGAATTGTTGCGGCTGATCGCGAGGCGATTGATGTACTCAAACGCGTTGAAAGTCGTGGGCGTTTTTAGCAGCGTCCAGGTCGCGCCGGCGTCAGTGCTTTTGTAAATGCCAACGCCGGGGAATCCGCCCCACTGTTCGCCGGTTCCCGCGTAAACGATGCTGGGATTCTGGGGATCGAGGGCCAGCGCGCCGATATTCAACGTCGCCAACGCGTCGGTCAGCACGCTCCACGTCGCGCCGCCGTCGGTGGACTTGAAAACGCCGCCGGTCACCGCGCCCGCGTACATGATGTTGGGATTTTGCGGATTAATCACCAGCGATCGCGTACGCGCACCGATGTTTCCGGGACCCAGCGACGTCCACTTGTTGTCGATGACGGCCGCCGGCGCATTGCGCGACAGCGCGGCGTGTTCCACGAGCGACGTTTTCGGCAGACTCAAGACGTGTTGCAGTCCCGCGGTATACAACTCGTGCGGAACGTCGCCGACGCCGTTGGGCGCGCGCCGCATGCGGTACCACTCGTACGCGTCGTTCTGGCGTCGAGCGACGTTATCTTCTTCGGCCACTGGACGCGATGGCCTTGCGGCTGGAGCCGCGGGAGCCATGAACGCATCGCGGCGTGCGCGCGTACATCCGCTGAAAACGCAAGCTGTGATGAAAAGAACGAGTAAAGAGCGCGAAAATGCCGCCATGAGCCCAACCCTCTCGGCTGAGAATCGTAACACGTGCGCGAGTGGAGGACAATCAGGCGGCGGAAATGAGCCGACAGTTATGGAGCGACGTCTCGGTTTGGCGTTTCGCAGATGCCGGCGTCACGGCTCATTTTGCGGGCGTTGCGGGCGTCGCGGCGGGATCGGTGGTGCTCTTTTTATGCAACTTCCGTCTGATGTCGGGCCAAAATTCCTTGAGGACTTGCGAAAAAGCGTCGACGCCGACTTGTGTGAACAGTTTGCCTGTCGCCGAAGCTGCGTCGCGCTCCTCGAAGTGATAGCTTTCCGAAATCGCCACGCCCGCGGCGTTGCCGACCCACTCGGAGTAGTTGAAATCGAGCTTGCCGTTGTCGTCGTGCGCCACGAAGACGCGCGTCACTGCGTACCAGGTGCGCTTGCCCACACTGCCTTGCGCCATGCGGAAATAGCGGGGGTCCTGATGCAACACGACCGGCATGATTCCTTCGGAGAACATGTTGCCGAACATTTGATCGCCGTAATTGGCGGCGTAGCGTTTTGCGAAGCCTTGCACTCCGCCTCCGTACGACGGATCGGAGCCGTTGATCTGGTCGACTGCGGCGAACATGCCTCCCAAAAAATACAGCGGAAAATCGAAAGAATCCTTCACCGCGATATTCATCTTCTGCTTGTTCGTCAGCGGAACATATTTCGTGTACGGATTCGCCGTGCGATAGTTCGGCAGCACGCCGGCCACGCGCTTGTCCGCGGGCTGGTCCAAATCCGGATTCTGGTTCTGCGGTTTCGCGACCGGAACGTCCGGCAATTTCGCCGGAGGATCATCCGTCGGTGGCGGCGCAGCCTGTCCCAGAAGGCACGCAGTGAAGCACAAGAGAACGAGCGACTTGACCATTCAGTAATCCAATCGTATCACGGCCGTAGTAATTTGACGGCCCGGGGGTGACTGGCGTTGCACTCTTTCGCGCCGAATCGCGATAATCTAGAAGTTCGTCGTCATGACACATGCACAGCACAAGGCAGCGCTCGACGCGCACGTACGCGAAATCGTGGCGTGGCACTTCGACCCCAAGACCGGCTCACCGTTCTGGCTCGATTTCGCGTCGAAACTCGGCTGGGACCCGCGGCGCGAGATTCGCCGCTTCGAGGATCTCCACAAATTTCCGCCGTTCGAGGATGAGTGGCTGCGCGGTGGTCCCGTGCGCCGCTGGATTCCCCAAGGCCTCGCGGGAAAGCCGGCTTACGTTTTTGAAACCGGCGGCACCACGGGCATTCCAAAGAGTCGTGTGCAGCTCGAGGATTTCCGCATCGATTACGAAATGTTTTCGGACACGCTTCCCGACCAGTATTTTCCGCGCGGCGCCAATTGGTTGATGCTGGGACCGTCGGGTCCGCGGCGTTTGCGTCTGGCGGTGGAGCATTTGTGCCAGCATCGCGGTGGAATCTGCTTTTGTGTCGATCTCGATCCGCGCTGGGTGGTGAAACTGATCAAGGCGGGCCAGATGGAGCAGCTCGAGTTGTACAAAGCGCACGTGATCGAGCAGGCTGTCACGATTCTAGGCGCGGGCCACGAGATCAAGTGCATGTTCACCACGCCGAAATTGCTCGAGGGTCTGGCGGAAGCGCTGGAAGATCGCGGCACCAGCATTCGCGAGCAGGGAATCACCGGCATTTTCGCCGGCGGCACGGAATTTACGCCGCAGTTCACGCGTTTCGCGACGGAGGAATTGCTCGGCCCCGGCGTGTACATGACGCCAACGTACGGAAATACGCTAATGGGCCTGGCATGCTCGAAACCCGTGAGTGCCGCGGACGGCTACAAGATTTCCTACTTCGCGCCGCAGCCGCGCGCGGCAATCGAAGTGGTGTCGTTCGACGACGCGGACAAAGTGGTCGGCTACGGCGAAACCGGCCGCGTGCGGTTGACGACGCTGACGAAAGAAACATTCGTTCCCGGATTTCTGGAGCGCGATGAAGGCGAGCGCGAGGCGCCGTGCGACTTGTATCCGTGGGACGGCATCAGCGGCGTGCGTCCATTTCGGTCGCTGGCGGGCGGCACGACCGTGGGGGTTTACTGATTACTTGCGGTTTTCTCAACGCAGAGAACGCAGAGACGCAGAGAAAACCAGGATTGAGCACGTGCTGAGCTTTTCTCCGCGTCTCTGCGTTAAATAGAACCGTCGATTTTTGGAGTGAATGATGTTGAACCTGCCAATCATCCGTTGGGGAACACCCTACTCGAGCCTGGAACAAGAGGACGTAACCCATTTCATCACGGGCGAACCGCTCGCGCGCATGAGTCTCGCGAATCCAGGACTGCTGGCGCGCGACATGCGACATGTCGAACGCGCCCGCGCGGTTCTCACCGAAATCCCCATTCCTGAACTCGCTGCAATGATGAAAAAGGCCGGAGAGCTTTTTGTCAACGCGACGCTGCCCATCGGCGACGGTGAACAATCGCCGGAGGATTTTGCGCGCGCGCAATCGGCGACCACAGGTTTGCCGGTGCATCTCTGCCAAGCGAACATGCGCAAGAACCATTTCGTCCTGTCGAACATGGACAAAATTCTCGACGCGCTCACGCGCGGCCTGGATCCCGCGATTCTTTCGCGCGGCTACGGGCGCGAGTCGCGCGGCGTGATCGTCAGCTATCAGGCGCAAACGGCGGCGTTGGGACTGGTGCTGCCATCGAACTCGCCGGGCGTGCACGCGCTGTGGCTGCCCGCGATTCCCATGCAAATCGGCCTCGTGATCAAGCCGGGATCGCAGGAACCTTGGACGCCGTATCGCATGATCGCCGCCTTCACCGCGGCCGGCGTGCCGAAGGAAGCGATGGCGATTTATCCGGGACACGCGGATATCGGCGGCGAAGTGGTTCGCCGTGTCGATCGCGCCATGATTTTCGGCGGAGCGTCCACCGTACGGCAATACCGCGGCGATCCGCGCGTGCAGGTGCATGGTCCCGGCTTCAGCAAAATCCTGCTCGGCGACGACATTGTCGATCAGTGGGAAAAATACTTGGACGTGATGATCGAGAGCGTGGCGTCGAACGGCGGCCGCGGCTGCATCAATACGTCGGGCATTTGGGCGTCGCGACACACCAAGGAAATCGCGCAGGCTATCGCCGAAAAAATCGGGCCGACTCCGGCGCTGCCGCCTGAAGACCCGCAAGCGGCGCTCGCGGCCTTTGCCGTGCCCGGCGCGGCGAAGGCCATTTGGAACACCGTCGCCGCGCAACTGCGCGAGCCCGGCGCGACGCACGTGACGGAACGCTTCGGCGAACGGTTGGTGGAATTGCAGCGCACCGGATACATCCGCCCGACTGTTGTGCATTCCGCGTCGCCGGCGTTGCAACTTGCCAACACCGAATTCATGTATCCGTTTGTGAGCGTGGTCGAGTGCCCGCAGGAAGAAATGCTCAAGAAAATCGGTCCGACGCTCGTCGCTACCGCGATCACCAACGACGCGCCGTGGCAGCGCAAACTCATCGACGCGCCGTGCATTGATCGACTCAACCTGGGACCGATTCCAACCACGCGCCTCGACTGGCTCCAGCCGCACGAGGGCAACATCGTGGAGTTTTTGTTCCGGCCGCGCGCGTTTCAAACGCTTGCATCAAGCGCCGCATGAGCAAACTGCGTTGGCGGACGCTCGCGTCGATCGTCGTGATCGTTCCCGTGGGCTTCGGCGCAAAATACTATCGCGGTCCCGGTGCGGATTGGGTTGCCAACAACTTCGCCGGATCGTTCTACTGCGCCTTCTGGTGCCTGGTCGTTTTGTTTCTCGTGCCGCGATGGAGTCCGCGCTGGATCGCGTTGGGCGTGCTGATCGCCACCTGCATTCTCGAATTCTCGCAAATGTCGAAAGCGCCGATTCTCGAAGCGATCCGCGGCAATTTCATCGGACGCTCGGTCATCGGTTCGACCTTCGATTGGTTTGATTTCCCGTACTATTTCCTCGGCAGCGGTGCGGGTTGGCTTTGGACCGCGAGGCTGAAGGGCGCGTTTAGGCCAACGGTTTTTTTACCGCAGAGACGCAGAGTCGCAGAGAAAACCTGATTTACGTGACCTCCAGGTTTTCTCTGCGTCTCTGCGTCTCTGCGGTGAAAAAAAACCGCCGGTGTCTAAACAGCGTCAGGCCACCGAATCGCTGAGCCGCCACTCGTCTTGATCGCGTTCCTGCGACTCCATCTGTCGCTTCACCATCTCGTAATAGACGCCTTGCGCGGCCATCAACTCTTGATGCGTTCCACGTTCGGTGATGCGGCCGTCTTCCATCAGCAGGATGAGATGGGCCCGCCGCACGGTTGATAGCCGGTGCGCGATCACGAAAGTGGTGCGTCCCGCGAGCAGCTCGGCCATCGAAGCTTGAATCAACTGTTCGCTCTCGGTGTCGAGATTGCTCGTTGCTTCGTCGAGGATCAGAATCTGCGGTGACGCGAGAATGGCGCGCGCGATGGCGAGTCGCTGCTGCTGCCCGCCGGAAAGCTTCACGCCGCGCTCGCCGACGAACGTCTCGTATCCATCCGGCAATCTCACGATGAACTCATGCGCATTGGCGCGGCGCGCGGCGTCTTCCACTTCGGCCTCGGTGGCGTCGTGGCGTCCATAGGCAATGTTCTCGCGCACCGAGCCGTCGAAGAGAAACACGTCCTGCTGCACGAGCGCGAGCAAGCTTCGAAAGGTCCGCAACTTAAAGTCGCGAATATCGGCGCCGTTGACGAGAATGCGTCCCTTGGTGGGATCGTGGAAGCGCGCGACGATGTCGGTAACGGTCGTCTTGCCGGCGCCCGAGCGCCCCACTAGCGCCACCACCGTTCCACCCGGCACCGTAACGTCGAACTCCCGCACAACAGGACGCCCCACACGATACTCGAACTCCACGTTTTCCAAGCGAATCTCATTCACCACCAGCGGCGCATCGACGGCGCCGGGACGATCCGGTTTATCGGCGGGCATCGCCAGCACTTCGAAGACGCGCTCCATCGCCGCGAGCGATCGCTGCAATTCGGAAAACGAGTTTACGATGTTCCACACTGGATTCATGATCAGGAACGTGTACCACTGAAACGCCATGATGTCGCCGATGGACGCGCGGCCCCGCACGCTCAAGTATCCGCCGTACCAAACGATGACCACGTTCACGCTCGACACCAGCAGTCCCCACGCCGTCCAGATCAGCATTTCGCGCCGCTGCGCGAACAGTTCCTTGCGCAGCATGGTGTGGCGTCCGGTCATGTAATACAGCAACTCGCGCAGTTCGCGCCCGAAGGCCCGCACCACGCGAATGCCGGAAAATGTTTCGCCGACGCGTCCATCGATTTCCTCGGCGTCCTTGCGCAAGGCGCGATAGATGGGACGAATCCGCCGCGCGGACGTGAAACTGATCAACATCGCGCCGGGAATCACCGCCATCGCCGTCAGCGCCAGCCGCCAGTTCAACGACAGCAGCACGGAGAGCGCGATCATGAGGCGCACCACGGCGAGTGCCGGCGAAACGATGGCGGATTGCAGTAGTCCCGTGGTTGTGTCGACGTCGCCGGTGAGGCGCGAAAGAATGCCGCCCGTTTTCATGTCCCAAAGTTTGGGCAGCGGCAGATGCAGCAGGCGGCTGTAGAGCGCCCGCCGCAGGGCGAGCATCACGCGCGTGTTCAAAAGTTTTTGGCTGATGTCTTTCGCGACGCTGAGGAGATTCGAAACCACGATCGCCGCGAGAAACGCCACGCCGGCCAAATTCAGCAGCGTGATCCGTCGTGACAAATCGAGCTTTTGGTTCAACAGGACCCGATCGATGATGAAGCGCATGAACAGCGGCTCGATCATCTGAAGTCCGGCGACCATCAGGGAGAGGACCACCAGCCACATGACGGCGTAGCGATGCGGCAGAAGCCACCGCAAGTACTCCATCATGTACTCGCGACGCTGGCCGCCGCGCCAGGAGCGCAGCGTCGTGGCGAGCGTCTTGTCTTTTTCCGGTCGCTTTCCGGTTTCCGCAGACACCAGTTCGTCCAAGCGCCGATCTTGGTACGCCTGACGGAAGTTCTGGTAGCGTTTGCGCGACGATTCCGGCATTTAGATAAAGCGCAGCCACGGGTAACGGCCGCTTGCTTTTACGTTAGCAAACCAGCGGCACAGGGCGTAGAGAATCGCCAAGGCGACGGCCCACACGAGATAGAGCAGCGCGAGCGGCCATCGATGGTCGGGCGGCACTTGCGCATAGGGCGCGGAGTTGTACCACTCCTGATGGAATGCGCCCTCGCGCAAAAGATTCGTGACCAGCGCCAGAAAATGAATCAGCGGAATGTGCAGCAAGTAATAAAACATGGGAACGCGTCCGAAGAGCGCGAGCGTGCCGGCCCATGCGCCTTCGGCGCGTTCGGCGAAGGGCAGCAGGGCGATCATCGGTCCAAGCGTCATCAAAAGAAAAACTTGCGACGGCGGATACTTCTGTTGATTCAGCACGCGCTCCCACAGCGGCGGCGGATTCTGTCCGCTCGCTCCGAGCGCCAAGAAAATTCCCAGCGCGATAAACAAAGCCGTCGACGCAAGTCCTACGGCCAGACAAAGCCTGCGGCGGCTTTCCGGATCGCGCTGAAGAATCGCGCCGAATCCATAGCCCGCGGCCATCACGCCAACCCAGGGAACGATGACGTAGAGGATGGTCAGCGCTTCAAACGCGTCGTTGCCGCCGGGATAGATATATTCCCAGCTACGTGCCAGCACCGTGGGCAGGAATTTTCCCGGCAACGCGAAGATTTGTTGCGCGACCATCATCGCGAGTCCCGCGAATCCCACGGTTTTCGGCGAAAGGGGCACGAGTGCGGCCAGAAGAATCATGGACCACCCCAGCATCCAGATCACTCCGGCCAGCGTGAACTTGGCGTAGTCGAAGTTGTATGTCCAACTGAGGCGAATGATCGTTAGTTCGAGGATCACGAGAAGCGCGCCGCGCGACACGAGGAATTTGGCGAGGCCGCGTCTGGCGTCGAGTTTCTGTCCGTAGAGGAACGCCCCGGTGCCCGCGAGAAACACGAACCACGGCGCGCAGAAATGCGTCACCCAACGCGTGAGGAAGACGCTCCACACGCGCCCGCCGGCCGGGACTCCGGAGTAAACGCGCACGTGATCGATCGCCATGAGGACCATGACGACTCCTCGGAGGATGTCGATGGACTGTAAACGGGCTCGCGGCGCGGCGGCGGTCATAAAGCAGAATCGTACCCGAAATTCAGGAACGCCGCGCGACGATCGGTGTCTAATAACGGCATGAGGTCTGCCTTCTTTACGCTTTTTCTGGCTGCCGCGCTCTACGCGCAAGCGCCCGCGGGGCCCGAGTTCGAAGTCGCCACCGTTCGTGTCGCGGCGCCCCCCGCGGTGGGACAGTTGATGCGAAGTGGCACCACAGGTGGGCCGGGAACGAGCGATCCTGGACGCTTCAATTGCTACAGTTGCCCGCTTTCCTACGCGATCACGCTCGCGTACAATGTGAATCGTGTGCAGCTTGACGCGCCGCGTTGGATGGACGATCAGCGTTACGACATTTTCGCGAAAGTTCCAGAGAGCGCGACGAAGGATCAGATGCGCGTGATGCTTCAGCATTTGCTCGCGGACCGCTTCAAGCTGGCGTTGCGTCACGAGTCGCGCGACATGCAGGTGTTGGAATTACGCGTCGGCAAGGACGGAGCGAAGATGAAGGCCGCCGATCCGAACCTGGTCGTCGCGCCTGTCGCACCGCCTACGCCCGGCTCGCGCGTGCCGATTAATAACGACGGAACGGTGAAAGCGCCGCCCGGCGCGATGATCTTCGAGATGGTCAACGGAAGTCCGCGCGCGACGCTCAACGCCGTCGGCGAAACGATGGACAGCTTGACGAACCGCATCGCCAGTTTCACGCGCAAAGTTGTGGTCAACAAAACGGAACTCACGGGAAAGTACGATTTCATCCTTTCGTGGTCGCCGGACCTGGCCGCGATGGGCGCGCCGCCGCCACCCCCGGGCCCTGACGGCAGAGTTCCAGAAGGCGCGCTCACCCCCGATGGTCCGACGCTGGAAAGCGCGATTCAATCGCAACTCGGGTTGAAGGTGGAGTCCCGCAGAGGCCCGGTCGACGTTCTAGTTGTCGATCACGCCGAAAAAACGCCGACGGAGAATTAGTTTGCGTGCCGCCATTATTTTCGCGCTGTTCCTGGCCGCTGCCTCGCACGCTCAAGCGCCTGAATTCGAAGTCGCCTCTGTTCGTGCCTCTCAACCTCCGTCTCCCGGGGAAAACTTTGCACCCAGCCGAGTCACGGGCGGTCCTGGGACGAAGGATCCAACGAACTTCCGGTGCAGGCGTTGCAACCTCACGCAACTGGTCCGGCAAGCTTACGACATGCAACGTTTCCAACTCCGCGCTGAGCAATGGATGGACACCTTGCAATTCGACGTCGTCGCCAAAGTGCCGCCCGACGCCACGAAGGATCAATTCAACCGGATGCTGCAGCGTCTTCTCGCCGAGCGCTTCAAACTCGCGCTGCATCATGAGCCGAAGGAATTGGACACTTTCGACTTGGTGATCGCCAAGGGTGGTCCTAAACTCAAGGAGTCGGTCGGCGATGCGCCGGATATCGACCCGCCGGCGCCGGAGCTTTTGGTAAAGGACAAGGATGGCCGCTATCCGGTGCGTCCGGGCTCGATCGTCTTTCAGTCGGTGAATGGCGGGACGGTCGCGGACTTAAACGCTGTGAGAGAAACGATGTGGTCGTTGGCCGGTCGTTTGGCACCCTATGCGGGGCGGCCCGTGTTTGACGCCACGGGACTCAAAGGCGAATACGACTTCACGCTCTCCTGGTCGCCCGACCCCGCAACCGCCGCCGAGGCGGCTGCGCCGACCGGTCCCAGCATTCAATCTGCTCTGCAGACGCAGCTAGGACTCAAACTCGAGCCGCGCAAACGCAAAGTAGACATTTTGATTCTGGATCACGCCGAGAAAACGCCGACGGAAAATTAGCCGCGCGCCAGACGCTTGCGCAACTCGCGGCGGTCAACGTGATACTTGAACGCTTTTCGTCCGCCGATGAACACGACGGGCACTTCTTCGTTATAGAGTGCGCGTAACCCGGCGTCCGAGTCGATGTCGACGGTGGAGAATTCGACGCCTTCGTCGCGCAATACTTGTTTGGCTTCGTCGCACAGGTGGCATCCCGCGCGCGTGTAGAGAACAACCTCGATCATCGATTGTAGTAGTAATACTGCTCGCGCATTTGCGGCCGCGGACGCCGGAACACGGCAACCAGAATCATTCCGGCGATGAATCCTCCCACGTGCGCCCAAAAAGCCACGCCGCCGGTGGCGTACTGGCTGCCCAGGCTGCCGAGTCCATTGAAAAACTGGATCACAAACCAGTAGACCAGCATCACCACCGCGGGAATCTCCATCGTGAAATACAAAATGAACGGCACAAGCGTGAGCACGCGCGCGCGCGGGAACAGGATCAGGTACGCGCCCATCACGCCGGCGATCGCGCCGCTCGCGCCAATGGTGGGAACGCGCGACATCGGCGACATCGCCACTTGCACGAAGCTCGCCGCAAATCCGGTGACGAAATAGAACACCAGGAACGCGAAGTGTCCGAAGGAATCTTCCACGTTGTCGCCGAAGATCCAAAGGAACCACATGTTGCCGATCAAGTGCAGCCAACTGCCGTGCAGGAACATGCAAGTGAAAAACGGAGCGAGAGCGGTATCGAGCGGCACGCGCCCGTTGATGAATCCCGTGACGCGCAGCGGAACGACGCCGTTCTGGTAGATGAAATTGTCGGCCGCGTAGTTGCTCAACATCATTTGATACAGGAAAATGAGCACGTTCACGGCGATCAACGTGATGGTGACTCCGGGAAAGGTTAGGCGCGGGGCGTTGTCCTTCAGCGGGATCATAGGTTAGGGTCCCCGAGGGAAAACAGCTGCAAGGCAAAAGGCAAAAGGCAAAAGGCAAAAGGCAAAAGTGTAAAACCCGCGGTCCTGGATTTTGCGGTGGCGACCGCTTTCGACAGAATCGCTCGCAACTCGCTCGCTTCGGTCAGGAGCGGTTCCAGTTGAGCGGCCGGTAAGAGTTCCGCACGGATGATCAGCGAAAGCCAGTAATGAGACTCGCGAACCTCCTTCAACGAAATCTGCACCTTGTGCACAAAATCGTCACGCGATTCCGCTCCCTGCGCCTCCTGGTAGTTCGCTCCAACCGACGTGCCGCTACGCAGGAGTTGATCCCCGATTCGGCGGCCGGCGACGGTCCTGCGCAGAGCGTCCACAACACGGACAATGCGCGCCGCATAGTCGAGCAATCTATCGTCGAGGTCCCGTTCTTTCACTTTTGCCTTTTGCCTTTTGCCTCTTGCCTTTTGCCTTCGTTTTTCTTGCCGTCACGCGCGATACGCCGGATTCACTCGCCGCACTCCTTTTTCCATAAGCGCATTCACTTGATCCAGCGTAGGAATCCCGCCGCGAGCGCCCATCGCCGTGCAATTCAATGCGGCACTGGCACACGCCAGATCCAACGCGCGCGAAAGATCCATTCCCTGAAGAATCCCATACGCGAACGCACCGCGGAAAACGTCGCCGGCGCCGGTGGTATCGACGCAATTCACTTCATACGCCGGCGCATACAAAAATCCCTCGGGACCCGCCGCGAGAACGCCATCGTGACCCAGCGTCATCGCCGCCACGCGCATGCCGAATTCGCCGCGCAGGATTTCCAGCGCCTTGAACGGGTCTTTCTCACCCGTGTACGCGCCGGGAAACGACTCCGACCCGATGAAGTAATCGACGTGCTGGATCAGCAGATCCATGTTCGGCACCATTGTGTCGATATCGCACGTCACGATCACGCCCGCTTCGCGCGCCCATCGCGCGGCCGTGGCGTTGGCTTCCACGTCGCAGCCGTCCACGTGGAGTAAGCGCGCCTCGCAAATCTTTTCGCGATCCATTTGCGCGGGCGTCATCGCGAGCCTGGCGTCGCGATGCCACAGCACGGTGCGCTCGCCCGTACGGCGATCCACAATGATGTACGCGGTTTGGTTGGGACATCCGGGAATCACGATGACGCCGGAGATATCCACGCCGGTGCGGCGCAAGCTTTCGAGCTGAAATTGTCCGCGGGCGTCGTCGCCCACCGTGCCGATGTAGCGGCAGCGCATGCCGTGCGATTGTCCGAGCGTTTGGCAAGCGATCACCGCGCTGGCCACTTGTCCGCCCGCTTCCATGCGCTCTTCGAGAAACGCGATTTTTCCGGCGTACGGGGGAAATTCGGGCACGATGATGGCCGTGTCGGTGGCATTCAATCCCACCCCGGCCAAATCGAAAGGCTTTCGCATGTTTCGGTTAGTTTAACACGGGCAAGCATCGGTGCTTCCCTCGGCGCAAGGGCGCGAGACTGTGATAGTTTAGATGTTTAGTGGCGACTCGGCAGACGGAAGCGATCATCCTCCGTACCTACCCGCTGAAGGAAGCAGACAAGATCGTCAGTTTTTTCTCCCGGGACATGGGGAAGGCGCGGGGCGTGGCGCGGGGTGCGCGCAAGCCGAAGTCGAGCTACGGGGCCAGTCTCGAAACGATGTCGCATGTGCGGTTGCAGTACTTCGAGCGTGAAAACGCCGAACTGCTTTCGATCGATTCGTGTGAATTGATCCAATCGCATTTCGAATCGATGCAAGACTACGAGCGCGGCGTGGCTTTGGCGTATTTCGCCGAGGTGACCGCGGAAATGCTTCCGGATCGCGAACCGCAAGACGCGTTTTTCCGATTGCTGCTGGTGGTGCTGGAAGAGATTCGCGTGGGACGCGTGAGCGGACGCGCGATTTGGCCCGCGATTACGTACTTCGATCTGTGGGTCGTGCGGCTCGGGGGATTTCTTCCCGATCTCGCGACGGCCCGTGAGGTCAGTGCGGAGTCGAAAGCGATCGCCGGAGAGATGATGCGGAATCCGCTCGTAAGCTTGCCGTCGCGAGAGTGGCAGCGAAAAACGGCGCAGGATTTGCGGCGCTTTTTGGCGCGACAGATGGAAACACAGGCGGAACGCACTTTCAAGACGCGTCCGATGCTCGATCAGTTGGACTAAAACAAAACGATCATGCCGCTTGCCTACCAAGACATGCTCTTCGAGTTGCAGAAATACTGGTCCGCGCAAGGATGCGTGATCCAGCAGCCGTACGATTTGGAAGTGGGCGCGGGCACGATGTGTCCCGAAACGTTTTTGCGCGTGCTTGGTCCTGACGCCTATCGCGTCGCGTACGTGCAGCCGAGCCGGCGGCCCAACGACGGCCGCTATGGCGAAAATCCCAACCGTTTGTACAAGCACATGCAGTTGCAAGTGATCCTGAAACCGGCGCCCAGCGACGTGCAGGATCTTTACTTGAACAGTCTTGAGCGCATCGGAATCTCGCTCGACAAACACGATATCAAGTTTGAAGAAGACAACTGGGAAGCGCCGACGCTCGGCGCGTGGGGTGTGGGTTGGCAAGTGATGCTCGACGGCCTGGAAATTTCGCAATTCACTTACTTCCAGCAGTGCGGCGGCATCGATCTCGATCCCGTGACGGTGGAACTCACCTATGGACTCGAGCGCCTTTGCGCGTTCATCCAGGATGTCGATTCGGTTTACGACATTCAGTGGAATCCGCAGGTGAAAAACGCGCCGGTGTACACCTATCGCCAGATTCGCTGGCGCGACGAGCACGATCTTTCCGTTTACAACTTTGACCAGGCGGATGTGGCGTCGCTTTGGAAGCTTTTTGAAATCCACGAAGCCGAAGCGAAGCGGCTCACCGAACTTTCTGATCCGCCGTTACTCGCCGCGCACGAGCAAGTGCTGAAATGCTCGCATGTTTTCAACTTGCTCGACGCACGTGGTGCGATCAGCGTGACGGAACGTGTCGGCATGATCGCGCGCGTGCGGGAACGCGCCGTGGCCGTGGCGACGCGATGGGTCGCGCCTCCGCCAGCGCTCGAACCCGAAGCTGAGGTGCCGGCATGAGCAACGAGATGAAGATCGCCGTGGAAGAACCGGTGGCGTTGCTTGATCCGCCGGAAACGGAAACGTCCGCGGAGATTGCTCGCGAGGTGCTCGAAGAAGTGCGCGTGGCGAAAGTGGAAGTGGCCGGCGATTTCATTCTCGAAGTTGGCGTGGAGGAAGTTCCCGCTTGGATGATCGTGCCCGCGCTCAAGCAGTTGCGCACAACGCTCGGCGACGCGTTGAAAAAAGACGTGCAAGTTTTCGGAACGCCGCGGCGTCTCACGGCCGTCGTGCAAGGATTGCCGAAGAATCAGCCGGACACCGAGGAATTGCTCACCGGTCCACCGAAGAAAGCGCCGGCGCAAGCCGCCGAAGCGTTCGCGAAAAAGTGCGGCGTGCCGATCACGAAGCTGGAAACCATCTCCACGCCGAAGGGCGAGTACTGGAGTTATCTAAAGCGCGAGCGCGGGCAAAAGACCGTCGACTTGCTGGCGGATCTCGCGCCGAAAGCGATTCTCGGACTCCATTGGCCGAAGACGATGTACTGGACGGGAAAAAATGGTCCGCGATTCATTCGGCCGATCCGCTCGCTGCTGGCGATCTTCAGCGGCAAGGTCGTGCCGTTTGAAGTGGGCGGCGTGAAGGCGAGCGCGTACACGTTTGGACATCGCGCGCTCGGCGGCGCGCGGATGAAAGTGACGGATTTCGAGCAGTATCAAACGGTGCTGCGCGACAACGGTGTGATTCTCGACGCTTCCGAGCGACGCGATCGCATTGTCGGCGGTGCGAAGGCGCTGATGCCCGAAGGGTGTCGCTTGCGCGCGAATCCCGGCCTTGTCGATACACTCGTGTATCTCACGGAATTTCCTACCGCCGCGCTCGGCGCGTTCGATCCGTCGTATTTGACGCTGCCCGAAGAAGTGCTCGCAACCGTGATGGAGCATCACCAGAAATATCTGGCCGTCGAAATGGAAGATGGCCGCTTGGCCCCGAATTTCATTTTCGTGATGAACCGCGGCGAGGATGCCAGCGGCGTGGTTCGTCACGGCAACGAGCGTGTCTTGCGCGCGCGCTTCAACGACGCGCGATTTTTCTGGGATGTCGATCAAAAGGTCCCATTGCGCGATCGCGGACCGATGCTTGAGAAGGTAATGTTCCAGGCGAAGCTCGGAAGTTACGCGGCAAAAACTGCGCGCGTGGTCGAACTGGCACGCGAGCTCGCGCCGAGGTTCGGCGCCGATGTCGACGCCGCGGTTCGCGCCGCGCAACTTGCCAAGACTGACCTGACGACGGAGCTCGTGAAGGAATTCACCGAGTTGCAAGGCATCGTCGGTGGATTGTACGCGCGTCATCAAGGCGAATCGGAAAAAGCCGCCGCGGCGATTTACGATCAGTACAAACCGGAAAGCATGGAAGACTCTTCGCCGAAAACGGCCGAGGGTGCGGCGCTGAGTGTCGCGGACAAGCTCGACACGTTGCGCGAGTTTTTCCGTTTGGGCTGGATTCCCACGGGATCGAAAGATCCGTTTGCGCTACGCCGCGCCGCCCAAGGGATCGTGAAGATTCTCGCGGATCACAATGCCGACTTCGCTACAGCCGAGTTAGCGAACACACCGGAATTGCGCGCGTTCTTCGACGATCGCTTACGCTTCTACCTGCGCGACGTTCGCGGATTCGCTTATGACGGCGTAAACGCTGTGCTTGCGACTGGGGCAGATCGTGTTCCCAACATCATCGGACGTCTTGAAGCCTTGTCTATCGTTCGTCCGACGCCGGACTTCGAACCACTCGCCGCCGCATTCAAGCGCATCAAAAACATCGTGTCCAAAGTTCCAGGCGACACCAGTTTCGATGCGACCCTTCTCGAAGCCGGCGCGGAGCACGACTTGCACGCGGCCGCGTCGCGCATCAACGACGAGACGCGCAACCTCACGAACTACGAGGAGATTGTGCAACGCACCGCGACGATTCGTCCTGCGGTGGATTTGTTTTTCGACAAAGTAATGGTGATGGTGGACGACGAACTCGTCCGCCAGAACCGGCTTGGTCTCTTGCGCTGGCTGCTGTCCGCCTTCACGCGAGTGGCCGATTTTTCCGAAATCGTAACTTCTAAGGAGAGAGAACAAACGAAATGAGCGACCAATACGTATATTCCTTCGGCGGCGGCAAGGCCGACGGCACCGGCACGATGAAAGAAGAGTTGGGCGGCAAAGGCGCCGGCCTCGCTGAAATGACCAATGCGGGACTTCCCGTGCCTCCCGGATTCACCATTTCCACGCGCGCGTGCCGCGAGTACTTCGAGCGCGGCGAAAAACTCCCCGAACAAGTCGATCCGCAAATGTTTGCGGCGTTGGGACAACTGGAAACGCTGCAGAATCAGAAACTCGGCGCGGGCGAGAATCCCCTGTTGGTCAGCGTGCGCTCGGGCGCCAAATTCTCCATGCCCGGCATGATGGACACGATCCTGAATCTCGGCATGAACGATCAGAGCGTTGAGGCTGTGGCCAAGAAGTCCGGCGAACGCTTTGCCTGCGATTCGTATCGGCGCTTCATCCAAATGTTCGGCGCAGTGGTGTTGGAAATCTCCAAGCACGATTTCGATCACATCTTCGACGGCGCGAAGAAAAAAGCCAAGGTCAAGCTCGATACCGATCTCACCGCCGAGCATCTGCGCGGCGTGATCGCCGAGTACAAGAAGCTGGTGCAGAAGAAAACCGGCCATCCTTTTCCGCAAGATCCGCGCAAGCAATTGGAAATGGCGCGCGACGCCGTGTTTCACTCCTGGAACAACGATCGCGCGATCTACTATCGCCGCATGAACAATATTCCCGACGACATCGGCACGGCCGTGAATGTGCAAGCGATGGTCTTCGGAAACTTGGGCGTCACCAGTGGTACGGGCGTCGGTTTCACGCGCAATCCTTCGACGGGCGACAAGGAATTTTACGGCGAGTTCTTGATGAACGCGCAGGGCGAAGACGTGGTGGCGGGCATTCGCACGCCGGTGCCGATCAACGAACTGCATGACATCATGTCGGACGTCTACAACCAACTGCGCGACATCACCACGCGCCTGGAAAAGCACTACAAAGACGTACAGGATTTCGAATTCACGATCCAGGAAGCCAAGCTCTACATGCTGCAAACGCGCAACGGCAAGCGCACGGGCAAAGCGGCCGTGAAGATCGCCGTCGACCTCGTCGAGGAAGGCATCATCGACAAGCACACGGCGCTGATGCGCGTGGAGCCGGCGCAACTCGATCAATTGCTGCATCCGATCATCGCGGAAGACGCGAAGGGCGCGATTTCCGCCGACGGAAAATCACGCCTGACCGTGATCGCAAAAGGTCTGCCGGCGTCGCCGGGCGCGGCAGTGGGAAAAGTAGTGTTCACCGCCGACGAAGCCGCGATCCAAGGCAAGAAAAAACAGCCGGTGATTTTGGTGCGCGCCGAAACGACGCCGGACGATATTCACGGCATGGAAGCGGCGCAAGGGATCCTGACGTCGCGCGGCGGCATGACGAGTCACGCGGCGGTGGTGGCGCGCGGCATGGGCAAGTGCTGCGTGGCCGGTGCGGGATCGATCGCCGTCAGCGAAAAATCCAAGACCATGACGGTCGACGGAAAGACGATCAACGAAGGCGAGTGGATTTCGCTCGACGGGTCGACGGGACGCGTCTTCTTCGGCGCCGCCAAGACCGCCGATCCCGATCCGAGCTCCGGCGAGTTCGCGAAACTGATGTCGTGGGCGGACGAAACGCGCAAACTGGGCGTGCGCGCCAACGCCGACATTCCGCGCGACGCGGAAGTGGCGCGCCGCTACGGCGCGGCGGGCATCGGATTGTGCCGCACCGAGCATATGTTCTTCGCTGCCGAGCGTCTGCCGCATATGCAGGCGATGATCATGGCGCGCACGGAAAAAGATCGCCGCAAGGCTCTCGCGAAATTGCTGCCGTATCAGCGCAAGGATTTCGTGGGACTCTTCCGCGTGATGGACGGCTTCCCGGTGATTATCCGCACGCTCGATCCTCCGCTGCATGAGTTCCTGCCCAAGCGCGAAGAATTGATGGTAGAGATCGCGGTGATGAAGGCGACCAAGAAACCGAAGGCCACGATCGCCAGAAAGGAAGCGATTCTCCATCGCGTGGAAGAGCTGCACGAGTTCAACCCGATGCTGGGACATCGCGGCTGCCGCTTGGGCATCACGTATCCGGAAATCACCGAAATGCAGGCGCGCGCGATCATCGAAGCGGCCGTGCAAGTGACCAAGGAAGGGAAGAAAGTGATCCCCGAGATCATGATTCCGCTCGTCGGTCTCGAGAAGGAACTGGAGGCGCAGAAGGCGATTTGCGATCGCGTGGCGGAAGAAGTTTTCGCCAAAGCCGGCATGAAAGTGCACTACATGGTCGGCACGATGATCGAGTTGCCGCGCGCCGCGGTGACGGCGAACGAGATCGCCAAGCACGCCGAGTTCTTCAGCTTCGGCACGAACGATCTGACACAGACCACATTCGGATTCTCGCGCGACGACAGCGGGAAGTTTATCGCCGCGTACTTGGAGAAAGGCATTTTCAAACACGATCCTTTCCAGACGCTCGACCAAGGCGGCGTGGGTCAGTTGATCAAGCTGGCCACCGAACGCGGGCGCAAGTCGCGGCCGAAGCTCGAAGTAGGAATTTGCGGTGAGCACGGCGGCGATCCGGATTCAGTGGTGTTCTGCCACAAGGCCGGATTGGACTACGTGAGCTGCTCGCCGTACCGTGTGCCGATCGCGCGATTGGCGGCGGCGCAAGCCGTGCTGATGGAAGGCGCGGGTGCATCGGAAGCGAAGCGCACCGCGTAGTCGTTGTGTATTTGCGTGGCGGGGCGCGGCGTCGGTCGCGCCCCATTTTCTTTTGGTAAACTCTTTTTATGGCATCACACGCGTACAGCTTCGTGACTCCCGAAGAGTATTTGGAGTGGGAGATCAAGCACGAGGAACGGTATGAATACCTCCAAGGCAATATCTATGCGATGGCAGGTGCCAGCATCTCGCATGACGATATCGTCATGAATATCTCGGGCACGCTCTTCGCAAGGCTCAAAGGGCGCTGCCGGGTTGCCGCTTCAAATACTCGGGTCCGTACTGAGGGCGCGAGCATGTATACGTATCCAGACGTGGCGGTTGTTTGCGCCGAGAGGAGGATAGAGAAGTACAAGGGCACCGATACCTTGCTGAATCCAGTCATCATCTTTGAGGTTCTCTCTCCCTCTACTGAAAAGTACGACCGCCGCGTCAAATTCCAGATGTATCGCGAGATTTCCTCGCTCCAGGAGTACGTGCTTGTAGCCCAGGACAGATTTCGCGTCGAGCGATTCATCCGCCAGCCGGACGGTAAATGGAAGGAAGTCGTTCTGGAAGGTGCAGACGCCGTGCTGAGAATCCCCTCGATTTCCGCCAGCTTGAAGTTCTCGGAGATTTACGACGGCGCGACGCCCCGGAAAAAATGATTCGCCTTACGCTCGCGTCCGTCTTGTTTTTGGCCCTCCTTGCCGGCGCTGCGCCCGCTCCTTCCGTCTACAAAGTGAAATTCGAGACTTCCGCCGGCGACTTCGTCGTGGAAGTGCATCGCGATTGGGCGCCGAACGGGGCCGATCGGTTCAGCGAACTTGTCACGTCGAAGTTTTTCGACCAATGCCGTTTCTATCGTGTGGTGCGACGCTTCATCGCGCAGTGGGGCGTGAGCGGCGATCCGGCGATGAATCGCCGATGGGCGCCGATCAAGGACGATCCCGCGAAGCAGAAAAACTTGAAGGGCACGATCGCCTACGCGAAAGAGGGTGCGAACAACCGCACGAATATTGTGTTCGTCAATCTCGCGGACAATGCTCTTCTCGACAAGACCGGATTTGTTCCGTTCGGAAGAGTTGTCAGCGGAATGGACGTGGTCGAGAAAATCTTCGCCGGTTACGGCGACTCGGCGCCGCGGGGCGAAGGTCCCGATCCCACGAAAATGATGATGCAGGGAAATTCCTATCTCGAAGGACGCTTCCCACGGCTCGATTTCATCAAGAAAGCCACGATCGTTCCGTAGTAGGCTTTCGGGATGCAAAGAAAACGGCCAAGCTCCCTCTCGCTGGCTGCTCTCGTCGTTTTAGCCTGCCTCTCCTGGGGCCAGGATACGCCTTTGAACGTGCTGCCGAAGTACGGCTCTCTGCCAAAGACGAAAGCGCAAAAGGAGATCGATGAGGTATTCCTTTCTGCGACAGACAAGGAGTATCACGGCGATCGCAAGAAGGCGTCGGCGGACACGGCGGCGCGTGGTTGGCAGTATTTGGCTGGCGGGGACCTTGAAACCGCGATGCGCCGGTTTAATCAAGCCTGGCTATTAAACCACGACAACGGCATTGCGCTCTGGGGAATGGCGGCTATCGAGTCCAGCATTGGGAAATTCGATGAGTCTCGAAAGCTCTTTGCAGAAGCTGAAAAGTTCGTCAAAGAGACGAATTTCTCGGTCGACTATGCCAGGGCTGTTGCCATGGCGGGCGTTACATCGAAGGATGAGGCATTGCAGAAGGAAGCCTTTGATCGTTTCGAGCGCGTTTACCAGAAGGCACCGGAGAACACGAAGAACTTGCAGAATTGGGCTATGACGTTGTTCGCCCTCGAGAAAAACGCCGATGCATGGGCCAAAGTAAAACTGGCCGAAACCACACCCAACAAGAAGGATCTTGATCCCAGCTTCGTGGCCGCTCTCCAGGCGAAAATGCCGCGCCCGTAACGATCACAAAACCAATTCGCCGCGCAAGACCGTCACCGCGCGACCGCCGACGCGCGGACCTACAGGATCGATCTCGAGGCGTCCGGGCCGCCCCATCAGATCGCCTTGCTCGGCGATGAACGGCGTGGGCGCGAGTCCCAGGCTGCGCAGATACTCGGCGAGCGCGGCGTGCATCGATCCGGTCACGGGATCTTCCGGTACTCCCACGTGCGGCGCGTAGAATCGCGAATGCGTTTTCGACGTTGGCTCGATCGTTTCCATTGTTACGAGCGCGAAGCCGCGGAATCCCAGCGCTGTTCCGATCGCGCCCAGTTCGGTCGTCGATCGCGAATGCCGCAGCGTATCGAGCGACGCGCAGGGAATCAGCAGGTCGCGTTCGGGCGTCAGCGCGGGCGGTCCCCAGGAGGCCAGTTCGCCGCGCGGGATGGCCAGTGCGTGAAGAATGTTGTCGATTGGCTCGCGGTATTCCGTTACGCGGCGCGGTTCCGGCTCCAGCCAAAACGTTTCACCCGAGCGCGCTAGGCCAAGGCTGCCGCCGAGCGTCTCGAAGACGATGCGCGTGGCGCGGAACATGCCGGCTTCGTGCATCGCGTGTCCTGTGGCGACCGTCGCGTGGCCACAGAACGTAACTTCCACGCCGGGGGTGAACCAACGCAAGCGGTAGTCGCCGCCTTTTTCCGCGGGCGTAAGGAACGCGGTTTCAGCCAAGTTCATTTCCTTGGCGATGGCTTGCATTTCCTCGTCGCGGAGCCCGCGCGCGTCGAGGACAACGCCGGCGGGATTCCCGCCGAACGGCTGCGAGGTGAATGCGTCGATTTGCAGGATGGGAATTTTGCGCGGCATACCAGTTAGCGGTTCAGCCACATCTTCATCGTGCGCGTCACCAGGTCGGAGGCGTCCTGCTGCACGAAATGTCCGGCGCCGGGGATCGTTACCAGTGTGAAATCGCTATCGAGATAGTCCCAGGTGTTGTTCAACGCGCCCGGCAACAACGCGGTGTCGCCGAGGCCATGGATCATCAGCACGGGCATCTTCACGTGAATCACGGGCGAGGTGTCCTCCGTGTACGGCTCGCGCGGATAGTTGCGCTTGTAGTAGTTCAGCATCGCTTCCATGTCGGAGCGCTTCAGCGCTTCAACGTATTTCTTTTTCACTTCGGGATCTTTCACCCAAAACGTAAGCTGCTCAGCGGTGACGTGTTGCGCGGCGTCGGGTTTTTGGAAATTGCGCGCGTATAGCGCGTTGGCTTGCTGCTTGGGATTGGTGGCCAGCTCGTGATTGAGTCCGCGCGGATGCGGCAGATTGCAGATGATCAGCTTGTCCGTTTTTTCCGGCATGGTCATCGCGAAGGTCCAAGCGACGAGGCCGCCCCAATCGTGTCCCACAATGATCGCTTTCTCACGGCCCAAGTGTTTCAGCACCGCGGCAACGTCGCCGACCAGCAAACGCAGATCGTAATTCTCGACGCCCTGTGGCTTGTCGCTCAAGTTGTAGCCGCGTTGATCGATCGCCACCACTTGATAGTTCGGCGACAGCGCTTCCATCTGATCGCGCCACGTGTACCAAAAATCGGGGAAGCCGTGAATCATCAGAATCAGCGGACCTTTGCCGATCGACGCGTAGTGGATTTTCACGCCGTTGGAATCGGCGTAACCGTGTTCGACTTTTTTCTCGAAGTCGGGTGACGCCGCGAAGGCCGTGAGCGAAAGGACGCCGCAGCACGCAAGTGCCAACAAGACGATTCTCATGGGCACATGATACCTCCATTCGGCTAGGCCGAAAGCAAAAGGCAAATCAAAAATCGAAAATCAAAAGGCAAAAGGCAAAAGTGAAAAACCTGAGCTTGAAACGGATAGCGGAAAGAACTCCTTTTTTCTCTGTGTGCTCTGTGTGCTCGGTGACCACTGTGTCAAAGGACGCTAGGCGTTTTTCGCCGCCTTCCTCAGCAGTGGCGCGAGGATCGCGTAGAGCAACATGGCGGTCAATGGGGCGACCAGCGTCCATGCGGTGATCGCGTGGATGCCCGAGCGCCATAGTTGTTTCGTGGCGGCCCACGCGCCGGCTCGCACCAATTCGAGCAGTTGAGTTGTGTTCAAAGGAAGGCGTGGCGCGCGATAAATCGCTTCACCGAGACGGATGAAGGGCATCAACAGCAGGATTTGCAGCGGATAGACGAGCCAGTTCACCAGTTGAATGGCCGGCAGATTCAATCGCAGAGCAATGGCCGCTGCCGCGCACAGCGCCGTGGTCGAGCCAAGCACCGGAAAAACGCCCAGCGCCACGCCCACCGCGATGCTCAGCGCGATTTTCTCGGGGGTGATGCCTTGCTTCAGAAGTGCGAAGATCGGATCGGCGACCTTGCGGCGAAACCATTTCATGGGCGGATTGTTTCATCATACACTCGGCCGCATTCCGAAGTGCGTTCACCCAGCCCTCGCTTCGCTCGGTTCGGGGATCGCACCGAAGCGCCTTTGACGCGACTCGAATTCGCGTAGCGCAGCGTCCAAATGCGCCGCCGAGAACTCGGGCCACATCGCGGTCGTGAACACCAGCTCCGCGTAGGCGCACTCCCACAGCATGAAGTCGCTCAAACGCAACTCGCCGCCGGTGCGAATCAAGAGATCGACGTCGGGTGCAGGGACCGCCGAATGAATCGTGGCCTGCATCAGAAGCGCAAAGGTGTCGCGCGGATTCGTATCGGTGCGATTCACGCCCGGACGACCGAAGTCGTGCCAGGCCACGGCGGCGCTCAGAATGGCGTCGCGCGAGGAGTAGTCGACGGCGATGCGCAACAGCATGGCGTCGCCCGCCGCGGTGAACGCTTCGGCGTCCTCGATGGTGCGGAGGAGCGGGGCATCGAGGCGATCGCGGCGGCCGATGATCGTGAGTCGAATGCCGTTCTGCGCGCAGCACACCATTTCCTGCATCAGAAACGAGCGGAACAAACTCATCAACGCGCGCACTTCGTCCGGAGGACGCTTCCAGTTGTCGCCGGAGAACGCGAAGAGCGTCAGCACGTTGACGCCGTGGGAGCGTGCCGCCTCCACCGCGCGCCGCGCGGCGTTGGCGCCCTCGCGATGCCCGAACGCGCGCGTCTGACCCTGCGCTTGGGCCCAGCGGCCGTTGCCATCCATCACAATTGCTACGTGCATATAGTGCTCCTCATACAAAAGTACTCTGCCAAACAAAGCAATGAGTCAAAGCAAAGGCGCGAGCCGCGAAGCTCGCGCCTGAAACCTACCCGCGGGTTGCGCGGATGAGCGCTTCCATGTGATTCAAATACCGGTCGAGCGAGCGCCGCCCGTTCGCGGTGAGGCGATACGCTGTTTTCGGCATGCGCCCCTCGAAGGATTTCACGCAGGCGATGTATTCGGCCTCTTCCAGCTTGCGCGCGTGGACGCTCAGGTTGCCGTCGGTGGTGTCGAGCAGCGCTTTCAGGTCGTTGAACGTGAGGGATTCGTTGACGGCCAGCGCGCTGACAATGCCCAAGCGGATGCGCTCGTGAATCAAGCGGTCGAGTTCCGGCATCGCACCCTCGATGGCCGCTCCCGAAACCACTTCGAAACCCTTGGACTCTTTTCCCTTGGGCTTGCGCGCAGTGGCGCGCGTTGTCGATTCTTTCGCCGTCGCTTTGGCTAACGCCTTTGACATTACGAACCTCCTGGGATCACGCCAGCCGCCCTGTGTTTTTCTGGCGCCACGGCGATCCGCCGTGTCTTTTTCTGGCGCCACGGCTATCCGCCGTGTCTTCGCGCGATCAAAACTCCAAAGACAATTTGCAAGCCGCCGAAACCCGCGGCCATGAACCAATTTCCCCACGCCGGCGGACAGAACAGCGCCACCGTTCCGAGCAGCATCAAACTCGCGCCCATTACCGGCACGATCGGCACAGAAAACGCGCCGCCGGTCACCACCGCCGTTCCGTAGCACAGCAACCACAGCGGCGGCAAGACGCTCAGCAATCCCGCTTGATACAGCGGCGGCGTCAACAACGCGCCCGCCAAGAGCGGTGGCAGCAAGCTCAGCGCAAATTTTCTCCCGGGACCCGAGAACAGCGCGACGCTGTTGCGCCGGGCTTTACGATCGAGCGCAAAGGCGCCGATCCCTACCGCAACGAACGCCGCCACCAGCCACACGCCCAGCCACGAGGCGCCCGATGTGCGCGCGGCCACGAGCGATGCCGCCAGGGCCGTCACGCCCATGCCCACGCCGCCCCATCCGGGTACGGCGGTGAACGACGAGGCGCGTTCCATGGTCTCGCGGATGAACCGCAAGTTGTCCAGAGCGCGATCATGCAGTCCCGGCACTTCATGGATTTGCCGCGGCGGCAGGCGATCGGGAGAGAACATATCCCGGAGTATACAGAGACGGCGCGCTGCATGTCAAGTACTTTGTAATATAAAGCATGAAAGGAAATCGGGCACGCACGAACCTTCTTTAACACGAAGATCACAGAGAACCCAGAGGACACAGAGAAAAACCACAAAACCAAATAACAAGATGGGCACTCTCGAAAACTGGATGAGCAGGATGAAGACCGCAGCACTCGATGGGAGATCCTGTGAGCGTTTCTTGTCTTTCTCCGTGTCCTCTGTGTCCTCTGTGATCTCGGTGTCAAAGACGCGGTGGGACCAGGGGAGCGGACGCCTAGAAATCCAGGTTGCCGCCGCCGTATTGGGCGTTCCGCAATACGGTCAAGCGCATGCGCGCCTCGGCGGCCATGGGATCGTTGGGCGCCTTCTCGAGGAACGTCTCAAACGCCTTCATGGCCTTGTGGTAGGAACCTTTTTCCATTGTCGAGCGGCGGGTGCCGTCGGGCTTCTGCAGCGCCTTGTACCAATACGCGAGCGCCAGATGGAAATACAACTGCGGCGTCTCGGGGTTCTGCTTCACCGCTTCTTCCAGCGTGTCGACCGCCTTGGGATATTCCTTCGCTTGCATGAGCTGCTGCGCCTGCTTTATGAATCCATCGACGTCGTGCGCGCCGGGCGCGGGCGGCGCGGCAGCTTGCGCGTTCTTCTTGTTCTTGTCTTCCTTCGGCGGGGGCTGCGTCTTCTTGTTCGACGCGATTACGGGCGGCGCGACGGGCGCCGGAGGCGGCAGCGCCGGCGACCACAGCCACGCCGAGCGAATCGGGGCGAGTTTCGCGTTGATCGCGGGGATCGGCGGACGCACGCTCGCGTTCCACATCCACGACGCGCGCACGGCGGGCAGCTTTGTCGCGAGCGTGTCCGGTGGAGGTCCGACCGTTTCGTCGCGATACAAGGCCATGGTCGATTCGCGTGGCGAAGTGAGTCGCGCTTTCCACGGAACGTTGGGAGGCGGCGCGGCCTTCGCGGCTTTCACCGCTGGTTCCGGAGCCTTTGGTTCGGGCTTCGGCTTCTCCTTATCCTTCGATTTGGCGTTGGTGCGCGGAACCACGGGCGCCTCGATGCGCGGCGGTCCAATCGCGGCGTCTTTGAACACGGAGGCCGATGGCGGCTCGGGCGGCGCGGCAGGTTTTTCCGATGGCGACGGCGCCTGTATGGGCGGTTCCGCGGCCGGGATTGTTGCGGCCGGCGTCGCGGGGCGACCACGCACGCCCGGCGCGGGCTGCGCTTCTTCCGATTTCACCGCCGGCGCGGGCTTCACCGGCGGCACTCCCGCCGCCACGTCGACCATCGCGATCATGTCGCCGAGCGGGCGGCCGGCTAGAGTGTCGCCGTCTTGCGCGATGATGGCGATCAATTGTCCTTGGGTTGAGAGCAGCGGGCCGCCGCGATACTGCGGCGGCAGTGCGGGAGTGATCTGCCAGCGCAGCGAGTCGCCCGATCCTACCGGATGCAGGCGCACGACGCGGCGATCCACCTGAAACGCTTTCGGTGCGCCGCCGGCTACCGCGTCGATGTCGCCGCGCGGAGAAGTGTCGCGCGCCGCGGGCGCCAGCGACACGATGGTTCCGTGATGCGCGGTCATCGGCAGCACGGCCACGCCGTTGAACTGCTGCACCTGCGCCATGACCGTTTCGAGGATTTCGCCGTCGGAAAACGCGATAGCGATTTCGCGTGCGCGTCCCACGGCTCCAGCGTCCGTCAAAACCATTCGGCCGTCGCCGACCACCACGCCCGAAAAATATCCGTCTTGTTTGGGGCCATAATTAATGGCCACTTGTACGATGCCCGAAGCCGGTTCCTGCGCGAAGCCAAACGACGTTAGTAACAACGCGAGACAGAATAAGCGTTTCATAAGAGAGAGTCGTCGAAGGACCTATCGGCAGGAGCTCGCGAGACTTTAATTGCTTCGGGCTCCGGCGTCGGCGCTTTGCGGACGGCCTCGGTACGAGCGGGGATGGTTTGAGACGACCGCAGGAAATTCGCGAGCGCTGCGCGCGATCCGTCAAAGTAAATATCGAGCAAGCGTTCCACCGCGTGCTCGCGCGCGTTCTCGCGCGGCATTTCGGCGTGATAGATATGCACGCGTCCCAGTTTGCGGCGCGAGGCCACACCCTTGCGCGTGAGCCGGTCGAGCACGGTCATCACAGTAGTGTACGCCAACTCGCGCTGGGGCTGGAGCAGGCGGCGCACGTCGTGCACGTTGAGATCGCCGTTCACCCAGAGAATGCGCAGGCAGGCGAGCTCCAATTCCGGTAACTCTCGTCCGCCTTCGCCGTATGTACGACTGTCGCGGCGTCTCATGCTTTGCCGCCTTCGCGGAGAAAAACGTCGAGATTCAGCAGCGCGCGATCGAGCGACGGACAGCGCGCGGTCCATTCCTGCTCGGGCGTTGCCGCATTGGCGGACGCGAGCGTCGCGCGCATCGCTTCCATCTTCGAATCGAGATCGTCGAGGTAGTGCAACAGCAAGGCCTCGGCGAACAGCGGTTCCTTCGGCGATCCAAACTCCAAGTGACCGTGATGGCTGAGCAGCATGTGTTCGACCAGCACCCGATAATTCTCGGGGAATTCCGCCACGCCCGCCATTTTCTCGCGAACCAGCGCCAGGCCTTGCACCAAATGGCCGACCAATTGTCCCGAGTTGGTGTATTGGAACGACGTGTCGTAGCTCAGCTCGTGGATTTTTCCGATGTCGTGCAGGATCGCGCCGGTGATCAGCAGATCGCGGCGAATCCAAGCGTAGTGCGAGGCCGCCAGATCGCACATGCGGCACAGCGATAGCACATGTTCCAACAATCCGCCGCGAAACGCATGATGCATCGACTTGGCGGCGGGCGCGACGAGCAGGCGCGAGGCGATCGCCTCGTCGCCGAGCACGGCGCCCAGCAGCGCGCCCAAGTGCGGCTGCTTCACACTCTCGGCGATGGCGCGCAAATCGGCCAGCATCTCGCGCGGATCGCGCGTGCTCGCCGGTAGGAAGTCGCCGGGCGACGCCTCTTCGGGTCGCGCGAGGCGAAGCTGCATCACGGAAAGCTGCACGCGATTGCGATACGGCTGGACGCGCCCTTTGACCTTGATGACGTCGCCCGAGGAGAAGTCGGGCAGCGTTTCGAGATTGTCCCACATGCGCGCGTCGAGCGTGCCGGTGGAATCGCCAAGCACCAGCGACAAATAGCCGTCGCCGGCGCGGTTGGAACGCAGTTCCTTTTGGTGTACGAGGAAAAATCCGGTGATCTCTTCCTGCTGGTGCGCGGGGAGGTCGCGGATTTTCACGAGGTGGTCTTGCGGCCTAGGCGGCCGTTACGGCTTGCCGGTGCCGGTGGAGGGCGTGGGCGAAGAGGGCGCCGCCGACGGCGTGCTCTCAGGCGCGGCGGACACCGGGATCGATCCCACCCAAGTCCACGGCTTGTAGAACTTGCGTCCGCTTTCTTTCTTGGCGCGCGCCACCGTGGTGGTGAGATCTTCCACCGGCGCGTCCACCGGAATCAAGTGCGCGGAGGTGGTTTCCTTGAGCTGGCCTTTTTCGTCGCGCGGCGCGCCAGTGTCAACGTAGCCCGAGCGAATTTCCATGTATGCTTCGTCGCGCAGCTTGGTGAGATAATCGCGCAGCTTCGGCTGCATCTGCTGCATGTAGAGACGCTCGTGAATCTGCCCGTCGACTTCCGGTTCCTCGGGAATGCCGGCCGTTTGGTGTTCGGCAATCTTGAAGATGATCCATCCGCTTGCCGTTTGGATGGGATCGGTGATGTCGTTCGTCTTGGCGGCGAAAACCACTTTCTCGTAGTCCGGCGCAATCTCACCCTTGAGCCAGAAGCGGCCCATGTCGCCGCCGGCCTGCGCGGTGTTCTTGTCGTCCGATTCGGCCTCGGCGAGTTTGTTGAAGTCCTCGCCTTTGCGGGCCCGCGCCACCAGATCGTTGGCTTTTTTCTGGGCCGCGGCCACGGCTTCCGGATTCTTGGGATCGGCGCCTACCAGAAGGTCGAACAGCCACACGCGATCGGGATGCTCCATGTCTTTCTTGTGCTCGTTGTAAAACTTGAGGATGTCTTCTTTCGAAACCTGCACGTGCGATCCCACTTCGCGGTTCACCACTTCGCGCGAAATGATTTGGTTCTTGAGATTGGTCTTCCACTCTTCGAAGTTCATGCCGGTCTGCTGGACGTATTTTTCCAGCTCTTCCATATCTTTCAGCTTGAACTGTTTGCGATAGCCGTCCATCTGCTTGATGGTGTCGGTTTCGGCGTTGATGCCTTCGTCTTTGCCTTTTTGCAGCAGCAGTTGCTGGTCGATCAGGTCGCGCAGCAAATCTTTTTCGCGGTTCTGAAACTCGCTTTGCAATTGCACGCCGGTGACGCCGCGCGATTCGATCTCCTGGCGCAGCACCGCGCGTTGGCGTTCCAGCTCCGACGACGTGATCACTTCGTTGTTCACGCGTGCGATGATCGTTTCCACGATGTCGGCACCCATGTTTGCAGCGGACACACGCGACGTGGCGGCCCATATCGACAGGGCAATCGCCAAGGATGCGGTCAAACAGGTAGACTTTCGCATATTGAGGCTATTCTAGCTTACGATTGAGAGGAGACGCAAGGATTTAGCCGCCGAGACACAGCGGACACCGAGAACGCAAAGACCTGGGTGTTGCTTTTCTCGGTGCCTTCGGTGTCTCGGTGGCTCATTTTATGTCCTGCCCCTTTTTCTACGCTCGAGATCCGCTCAATTCTCCGGGAATTCGCCCGGTTCCACTTGGACGCCTCCATTCCGGCGAATGCCTTGCGGCCAGCGATCCCGCCACGCCGGCCAATCTTGATCTCTGCAATTTCGGATACGCGCGCGGCGAGTGTCCGCGGTTTCCCGCGGACGCCGAGGCGGATGCCGTGCGTTTCGCGATCGATCACGTCACGGAGGCGGCGGTCACCGTACGGTATTGTCTCGAGCGCGACCATCGTCCCGCGCGCCACGGGACGTTGGACGTTACGCCGGGCGCTCCGGAATCGGGAGGAATCGTCGAGCACCTAGCCGCCGTCTATGTCGCTTCATTTTTAGCGAGGAAAAAATCGTGACCGGAAAACCGGTGAAAGAATCGCAATCGGAAATGACCGAATTGGTATTACCGAACGACACAAATCCGCTCGGCGCGCTGCTCGGCGGGCGGCTGATGCACATGGTCGATATCGCCGCGGCGCTGGCGGGACATCGCCATTCGCGCAGCTATCTCGTCACCGCGGCGGTGGATCACTTGGACTTTCTGCATCCCGCGCGCATGGGCCAGTTTGTGGTGCTGAAGAGCTCGGTGAATCGTGTGTGGAATACGTCGATGGAGATCGGCGTGAAGGCCTTCGCCGAAGATATCTTGACCGGCCGGCGATTGCACATTTGTTCGGCGTATCTCACCTTCGTGGCGCTCGACGAGCAAGGCAACCGCCGCGCGATTCCGCCGCTGATTCCGGAATCGGACGACGACAAGCGCCGCTTCGACGAAGCCGGCGAGCGGCGGAAGCATCGTTTGGAGTTGCGGAAACGCGCTTAGTGGGCGTGCGTGGCGCGCTCCATATCAAAATCAAAAGTGGAAGCCTACGAGCAGGTCACCGCGACTGCCCCGCAGAGGGAGACAAGAAGTGCGATCCCGGCATCCTCGCTCCGAATTTGATATCCATCATGGTGTTCTTTTCAAACTCTACTTCGGCCCCGCGCCCGACCACGGTCGAATAGGTCGACCACGCGAATCCGTAGTAGCCAAAGGCCATCCCCACGTACGGCGAGGTCTGGGAGATGGCAGCTCCCACCATTCCCAGGCCCAAGCCTCCGCCCAGAGTTCGGCCGGAGACATGTGCACCACCGCCCACGTATTTGCCGGGTTCATCGGCGTCCAGATGGCGCCCTTCGTAGCTGGCGGCGCTGGCAACAACTAGGGAAAGCGCTGGTGCGATGAAACGCGTATTTGACTCCTTGGCCTTCACGCCGCCCTCCGAATCCACCTGAATGGGAGCCTTCCCGGTTCCCTCCGCCGCTTCCAAGGTCGCCTGCGTTTTCATGGGCGCGAACTGCGGAGCAGCCGGCCGCAGATTGGCGACTTCCTGCGGTAATTCAATCTTCTGAAAGTTGAACCGAAGCTGGCCGGCGCGATGAAAGTGGCGCGCGCCTCGGGCCAATACCACTTCGCCCGTCAATTTGGCGCCCTCGGGAAGCACCAGTTCGTGCTCCGCGGAAAAGAGCGGCGCGGTTACGACCGCTTCCACCACGTCGCCCTGCTTGGTGGAGGCCGAGTTCAAGGCGGTCAGCAAGCGCACATGAGCGACACTGTCAGGAGCCGGCTGCGTGCCTAGCGCGCCAAAATCCGCGGGCTTGACGGAAGCGGAGCCGAAATCCAGAGAATCCTGTAATGGCGCATCAAACCGTGTTCCGCGCCGCCAGTACTGCGGGTGATAGGGCGCCTTCGACCACAGGAAGTCGACGAGTTTTTCTTTCTTATTGGGACCGCGCACAATGTCGGAGAATCCTTTGCCGCGATTGATCGCGCCGTTGATGCGGTCCTTCGCCGTTTGCTTCGCGGTACCGAGAATCCCGCCGTTTTGGTCCTGCGGCTGGGCCGTCTGGTCCTTCTTCTTTTTGGGCGAGTTTTTTTTCGCCAAGGGTTCGATGTAGATGGAATTCAGGCCCATGGTCTCCACGGTATGGGCGGAAAGCTCGCGGCCGTCGGGTAATTTCAACGTAGTGAACTCGATCTGGGCTTTTCGAAGAGGCGTGAAATCGCCGTTGAGAATGGCGCTGGTCCGCTGCCATTTGTTGACGGGTTCGGTGCGGCTCACTTTACCAAGCACTACGGTTCCGGCGGGGACCACCTGGCGATCAAAGGCGAAGATCGGCTCCATCAGCTTGGCCTCGACGGGTGCGCCGACCTGCTTGGAAACACGTCCGGTCAGGTAGAGCCGCAGCGGCGCTCCCGACGGAACATGGAGTGTCATGCTGAATGTGCCCTCCGATGGCACGGTTTGCGCGTCAATGGTGGGCACGAAGAAAGAAGCGACGATTATGGCAAGAACGCTCGGGTTGATTCTCATGGGGCACCTCTGGCCCCCAATGCTATCACTCAGGGCGGGCCATGTCGCGTACTCATCGGTGAACGTCCTACTTGGTCCCCAATGCTCTAATGGAACCAAGCCAGTTGGTCACGAGACTGTTGCCGCGCCGAGGCCAAACCGACATCCGTTGACCATTCAAGCTCACCCGTTCACTCCGTTCCGAAGGCCGATGGTGACATTATCGTTTTCTTTTCGAGGCCGGTGGAGCAATATGCAAAATGGATTCTTACCATGATCGCGGTTTCGGAAACATTCAAGCGAAAACGTCGTCCGTGGGTGTGGAAGACCGACTTGCTGCTGCGAACCATCGGTCTCCTGCTGTGGTTGGTGGCTTCAGGCTGGGCGGCTCTCAAGCTTCCGGCGTTAGGGTGGATGATTTTTGTTCAGTCAACCCCGCAGATCGCCGAGCCCAGCAGCGGGCAACAGAGTGGAGACACGCCGGTAGTGGGTTGGAAAGTGCTCCGGGGTCTGGATTACCACACCGGCGCGAAAACTGCGGAACTGGCGCGCCTCGAGGGCACTGTCGTCAGCATTCCGGGATACATCGTGCCGCTGGAAGACGAGACCGATGCGGTTTCGGAGTTCCTACTGGTACCTTATCTAGGAGCTTGCATCCACGTGCCTCCGCCTCCGGCAAATCAGATGGTCCAGGTGCACGTGTCGTCCGGCAAGAAGAAGCTGAGCCTGTGGGACGCCGTATTGGTGGAGGGAAAACTGAATGTGGGCGCTTCCCAGAGCGCCTATGGAAATGCCGCGTACTCGATGAACGCGCAGCGAATCTCGCCCTACCGGCAATAAAGAATCACCATGTCAGCCCTTAAGCTGTCGATCTTGATTGTTTGCGTGTTGCTTGTTCCAACGCCTGCCGTATCCGCGGCGGACTGGCCGCAATGGCGCGGACCCACGGCCGACGGTATCTCCTTGGAACGCGATCTCCCGGTGCAATGGGACCGCGAGCATAACATTGCTTGGAAGGCTCGTCTTCCCGGCTTGGGGACATCGACGCCCATTGTGTGGGGCGATCGCATCTTCGTAACCTCGCAGATCGGAGACGGTCCCATCGGTGAAGGTCCCGTGGCTGGGCCTGCGCGCGACTTTCCGGGTAGTCCGCCGGCGCGCCGCGGCGGCGTCCAGGAGAGAGTTCGTTTTGCAGTGCAGGCGTTTGACCGCGCCGATGGCAAGATGGCTTGGGAGTACGTTTTCGACGCCGAAGGCGAACTGCCGCCGACACACACCATGCACAACTTGGCAACGCCGAGCTGCGTCACCGACGGCAACGTCGTCTACGCCTGGTTTGGCACCGGTCAACTGGTGGCCCTGAGCCTGAATGGCAAGCTCGTCTGGAAACGTCATCTCGGCAAGGAGTATTCGCCCTTCTTCGTGCTGTGGGGCCACGGCAGTTCGCCACTTCTCTACAAAGACCGCCTGATCTTGCTTTGCGATCACCGGGACGCATCGTATTTGCTGGCTCTGGACAAGACCACTGGAGCGCAGCTTTGGAAAGTGGATCGCGGCAAGGATAGACGATCCTACTCGACGCCGGTGGTGATTCCAAGTCCAGACGGCCGCGACCAGATTCTCGTCAACGGCAAGGAGCGGATCGACGTATACGATGTCGCAACCGGCGAGCTGCGCTGGTACGTGGGGCAAGCGGTGACCCTGGCGGCGCCTTGCCCCGTGCTGCACGACGGCATGCTATACGTCACGCGCGGGTACAGCAGCGGTCCCTACTCGGCTGTGGAAATCGGCGGTCTCGGCGACGCCAGCTCGCGAGTGAAGTGGGAAATAAAGACCGGCGCGCCGTACATTACCTCACCACTCTATTATCAGGGCGTGATGTACCTCGCCGGTGAGACGGGCGTGGTGACGGCGGCGGATGCCGCGGACGGCAAGTCCTTGTGGAAAGCGCGAATCGGCGGTATCTTTTCGGCTTCTCCCGTGGAAGCGGACGGAAAGGTGTACCTGCTGAACGAGGACGGCGAAACGATTGTGCTGGAGGCCGGCCGGGAACTGAAGATCCTGGCGCGCAACCAGTTGGAGGAGCGCATGCTCGCGTCGCCGGCAATATCGGGCGGCCAAATTTTTGAGCGCTCCGACGATCATTTGATTTGCATCGGCAAGGCGACAAAACGACGCCCGCTCACGGGCGGAAATCATCCTTTGACGGCTCAGGGCCCGCCCGCTCATCACTAATTGCTAGGCCAAACGCACCTTGGAATCCCAAAATACTCCATGCGTTGGATTCCCGCGTTTTTCATGAGTTGTCTCTTGCTCGCTCCCGCGCCCGCGCGGGCGGCCGATCCGCTGTCGCGCACCCTCCGCGAGCAATACAAGATGATGAAAAACTTCCTGGTATACAGCGGCGACGCCATGCCGGAAGAACATTACAGCTACAAACTGACCCCCACGTGGCGAACCTTTAGCGAATACATGATCCATGTCGCGGAATCGAACTTCATCTCGTGTTCCACCATCCGCATCGTTCCGCAGCCGGACATCAAACTGACGCCGGCGATGAGCAAAGCCGAACTGATGAAGGCCGTCAAGGACTCGTTTGACTTTTGCGATCCCGCATTCCTGACCATGACCGATGCAAAGGCGCTCACGCCGATTAAGTCCGGCGACCGCACGCTCGCGCCCGCCGAGGAGATGGTCGCGCTCACCAATTCGCTCTACGAGCATTACGGCAATGTGGCTTGTTATCTGCGGATCAAGGGAGTCACGCCGCCCTCCACGCTGCGGACGCAGCGAATCATGCAATGAAAGAGGATTATGAAAACCCTCCGCTCGTTTGTCGTACTGCTGATCCTTGCCTTCGCGGCGGTCGCCGCCACGCCCGACGCGCCGAAGGTCCAGTGGAAGATGCTGCGCGGCCTGAACTACAAGACCGGCGACCGTTCCGCCGAATTGAAGGAAGTCGACGGCAAGATCGTAAAGATTCCAGGCTTCATGGTGCCGCTGGAGGACGAAAGTGACACCGTTACCGAGTTTTTGCTCGTTCCGTACCAGGGAGCTTGCGTGCACACGCCTCCTCCGCCTCCGAATCAAATCGTGGAAGTAAAAATGGACGGCGGAAAGAAAGCCAAGTTCGATTTCTGGAACCCCATTTGGGTTCAGGGGAAGCTGGAAATCCAGACCGTCAAAAGCATTTACGGAGATGTGTCCTTTAAGTTGACGGGCATGACGATCGAGCCGTACAAGGACTAGAGAATGCGTTTACTCCTCTCACTGTTCTTGACCGCGGCATTGCCGGCGGCCGCCCAGAGTAAAACGAAACCGCCGCACGTGCATGGCGCCGCCAAGCTGAACATCGCCATAGAAAACAAGACCGTGACGATTCAATTCGAGTCTCCGGCCGATTCGATTGTCGGCTTCGAGTACACCGCCAAGTCCGACGCCGACAAGGCCAAGCAGGAGGCGGCTCTCGACACGCTCAGGAAGCGAATCGGAGAACTGGTGTTGTTCGAAGTCAAGTCGGCCTGCCGGTTCACGCCGGGCAAGGTGGCCGTGGAGAAAGATCCCGGCGAAGACCATTCCGATGTGAAGGCGGAGTTCACGGGGACCTGTTCCGGTACCTTCCGAGGATCGGTTCTGCATTTTGGTTTTTCTCGCATCTTCCCGCGCGTCGTCGACGTCGACGTTCAACTCCTCAATGGCGAGCAACAGGCCGGGGCCAAAATCCATAACGACCAAGGGTCGATCGTGCTTCGCTAGAAACAACGTATGACTACAACCAACCCCGCGGTCGCCGCGGAATCCGCGTTACGACTTCAAGATGTCTGCTTCTCCTACCGGCCGGATCGTTTGATTCTGCAAATTCCATACATGGAAATTGCCGCGGGGCAAAGCGTATTCATCTTTGGTCCGAGCGGTAGCGGCAAGACGACGTTGTTGGGGCTGCTCGCCGGCGTTCTGAAGGCGTCGAGCGGCCAAGTCATGGCGCTGGGCCGGGATCTTTCGAAAATGTCCAATTCCCAGCGCGACCACTTTCGCGGATCGCACGTCGGTTATATTTTCCAGATGTTCAACCTGATTCCGTACCTCACGGTCGAAGAAAATATCGCTTTGCCTTGCCGTTTGGATTCGGAACGCCGCCACCGTCTCAACGGCGTCCCGTTGCACGATGCGGTGCGCGAAACGGCCTCGCACCTGGGAATCGAGGCGCTGC
Organism: Terriglobia bacterium; assembly: GCA_021325275.1. Lineage (GTDB taxonomy): Bacteria > Acidobacteriota > Terriglobia > JAJPHL01 > JAJPHL01 > JAJPHL01. The sequence continues at coordinate 111,695 of JAJPHL010000054.1, forward strand.
TCCACGAGAATGTGACGAATCTCAGCGTCGGCCAGCAGCAACGTGTGGCCGCGGCTCGCTCTCTGATTGGCACCCCGCAACTGGTCATTGCCGACGAGCCAACCTCCTCGCTGGACTTCGATCGCCGGGAACGATTCATCAAGCTTCTCTTCGAGAATTGCCGGGCCGCGCGCTCGACTTTGATCTTCGTCAGCCACGACCGCACGCTGATGCCCCTGTTCGAACGGTGTGTTTCGCTGCCAGAACTGAATCGAGCCGCCCAAAGTTTATGATTCTCCTATCGCTGGCCTGGCATTCGCTGAAGAATCGCAGACTCACAACGGGCCTGACGGTCGTATCGATTGCACTCAGCGTCGCGCTGCTGGTCGGTGTGGATCTGGTGCGGGTCGGCGCACGCGACAGCTTCGCGAACACTATCAGTCAAACCGACCTGATTGTCGGCGCGCGCGGCGGGTCGTTGACGCTGCTGCTTTACTCTGTGTTCCACATGGGCAGCGCCACCAACAACGTGTCGTACCAGTCGTACCTGCATTTCAAGAATCACGCGGCGGTGGAATGGACGATTCCCTACTCGCTCGGCGACAGCCATCGCGGATTTCGCGTGGTCGGCACGACCAACGATTTTTACGAGCACTTCCACTATCACCGCGACCGCAAGATCGAGTTTGCCGAAGGCCGCATGCCGGACGGCATCTTCGACACCGTGCTGGGATGGGACGTGGCGCAGGCGCTCCACTACAAGATTGGCGACCCCATTGTCGTGACGCACGGCATCAGCGAAGGCCGGGGCATCCTGCAGCACGACGACAAGCCGTTTCACGTGGTGGGCATTCTGGCGCGGACCGCCACGCCGGTGGATCGTTCCGTTTACGTCACGCTCTACGGCATTTCGGCGATGCACATCGACTGGGCGGACGGCGGCCCGCCCATGCCCGGCGAGGAAACGCCGGTTTCGAAAATCACCAAGGACAATCTCGAGATCAAGCAGATCACCGCGTTTCTTGTCCGCTGCAAGTCGCGCATCGACACGCTGGGCTTGCAGCGGGAGATCAATACGTTTGAAGACGAACCGCTGATGGCGATCATCCCGGGCGTCGCGTTGAGCGAATTGTGGAACACCATTGGATATGCCGAGGAAGCGCTAACTGTCGTTACGTTTTTTGTCCTCGTCGTGGGACTGCTCGGAATGCTCGTGTCCCTATACACATCGTTGAATGAACGGCGCCGCGAGATGGCGATCCTGCGAGCGGTCGGCGCCGGCCCGCGCAAGGTGATTTTCCTGTTGGTACTGGAGTCGGGACTCCTGGCGCTTGCCGGCACCTTCCTCGGCGTGACGGGCATTTATGCCGTTTCGGCGTTGACGCAGCCGCTCGTCGAACATCGCTTCGGGATGTTTATTCCCGTCACGCCCCCTTCGACGACGGGCTACGTCTATATCTGCGCCGTGGTCGTGGCCGGCCTTTTGATCGGCACTGTCCCGGCCGTCAAGGCGTATCGCAACGCACTAGCCGATGGTCTGAGTATACGAGTATGAGATCGACAAACAGTCCTGCCCTCGGTCTACTCTTGGCAGCGCTTCTCGCCGCCTTTTTGATAAACAGGGCCCAAGCCCAAGCAGCCAAGGAACCGGAAACGGTTGATTGGATTCGTCTGCGCGGTTTGAACTACAAGACCGGCAAAATCAACGCCGACGCCAAAGCGCTCGATAAAGCGCGCATCAGGATTTTGGGATACATGGTGCCCTTCGAGGACGAAGATAAGGAAGTGACCGAGTTCCTCCTGGTTCCCAACATGGCCTGCATTCACGTCCCCGCACCGCCGCAAAATCAAATCATTTTAGTGCAGATGGCCGGCGGCAAGAAGGCTCCCGCCGCATTGGGGAAAACTTTTTGGGTCGAAGGATTGATGGCAATTGAGACGTCGAAAAGTGCGTACGCCGTCGCTTCCTATCGCCTCTCCGCGACCAAAGTGCAACTCGCGAAGGAAGAATAGCCGAATAGCCTCGGTCAAGCGGCGCGCTAGCCGAACAGCCACTGGATCACCACGCCGGCCGTCACGCTGGAGAGCAAAAGATATCCCAGGATTGCGAGCGTGTCTCGCAGATTCTTGTTCTCTCGCAACAGGACGAGTGAACCCAGCCCGCACCCGGACGCCAATCCTGAAATCGTCGAGCCGTAGCTAATCACGCCGCGCAAATACATCTCCGCGATCGCCACCGAAGCCGCGCAGTTGGGAATCATACCGATCAGCGCCGTAAGCAATGGCTGCCAGATCGAACGCGGCAGAAAGAAGCTGGCGAGCCGCTCCCTTCCGATATGCGAAAACCCATAACCGGCCGCAAAGGTGATGAGGAAAATGAAGCCCGAAATCTTGGCGACATGAAGCAGCGGATGAACGATCAGATCCTTCACGCTTCGTCCATTGCCGACCGTGTGGCCGCAGCAAGCGTCTTCGATCACTTGATGATCGTGGTGGCAGGTTCCCTGTTCCGCCGCCAGCGCATGTTGCCGCACGCCTCGATTCCGCCGCCGATAGAGCGCGTCGAGCGTGTATCCGACTACCAACCCCAGACACATTTTTGTGGCGATGAGCGGCAAGATCACGGCGATTTTGTCGCGATGCGACAAAATCACTGGAATCGCTTCGTCGGAAGTTGAGATCAGGACCGCCAGTAGCGTGCCGATCGTCACGACGCCCTGGGAGTAAAGCGCCGCCACGACCACGGAAAATCCGCATTGGGGAATCGCGCCCACCACCGCCCCGATCGCCGGCCCGGCGCTGCCGGCTTTCTGAACGTACTCCTTCAGGTTCTTGCTCCAGCGGTACTCCAGCAACTCCACGGCGACGTAGACGATGTACAGCAAGGGCGCCATCTTGACGGTGTCAAGCAGCGCGTTCTTCAGGATTTCGTCCATCAGCTCAGCTTCAGCTTGTGAAGGTAATCGAAGCTTTGACGCAGACTTTCAACCGGGTCGCCGGAAGTCTGATCCTGCTCGACAAAGTAGTGCCGCACGCCGGCCGCGGACGCCGCGCGGAGGATCGAGGGAATGTCGAGCACGCCATTGCCTACTTCCTTGAAAGCTGTGCGGGGTACCGACTCGTTGTATTGGACGGGCATGCCCTCCGCCTTGTTCTTGAGATGCAAGAGAGGAATCCGGCCGGCGTTTTGGCGCAGAAGTTCCACGGGATCGTGGCCGCCGACGCTCACCCAAAAGATATCCATCTCCCACCCGACCAGCGCTTTGTCGGTGCGGTTGAGAAGCGTCTCCATGCCGGTCGTCCCGGCCATGGGTTCGAACTCGAAGGCATGGTTGTGATAGCAAAATTGCATGCCGGCCTTGCGGCATTCCTCCCCGGCGCGGTTCAAAGTGTCCGCCAGGGACTTGATTGCATCAAGGCCGCCGCGCTGGTTCGGCGGAAGATAGGGGTAGACGGTGTATTGGAATCCCAGTTCTTTGCAGCGCGCGATCGCGGCCGTCAACTGGCTGGTCTTCTCGGGTGAGAAGAGTGCGGAATCCAGATGCATGCTCACGGGTTTCATCCGGAATTTCTTGAAATCCGCCCAGATGGCATCGAGGGTCGCCCAAGTGAGTTCGGCCTCTCGATAACCGATTTGATCCAAGGCTTCAAACGTCTGAGCCGCCTTCGCGCCGAGGACGCTGCGAACCGTATAGAGTTGGACGCCGATGGATTGCAGCGGATCGGGCGGTGCACCGCCCGAAGCAAGTCCCGCGGCGGAAAGCGTCAGCGCCGAGGATCGAATGAAATCACGCCGCGAAGTAGTGTTCATGGCTTGCTCCCTATGAATTCCGCTACGCCCCGTCCGCGCACAGGCCGCTCTTGGTATTCCACAACGTGCAGGCCCGGAACTAGTGACCGTAACTCGTCCCTCTGAAGCGGACTGGTCGCGGCTCCCGGTATTGTAGCGCTGCCGTTCCACCGGATGGCCATCTTGCAAATAAAAAGCCCACCGGAATTCAACGCCGAAACGATCCGAGGAAACAGACCGCGATCCAGGTGATAAAACAGGACAATCGTATCGTACTGCGAGCGTTGAAAGTCGTATTTCGCGGCGTCCAAGGCGAATAGATCGAGTTCGAGGCCAAGATCACGCGCCTCCTGACGAAGCTGTTCGATCGCGACCGCCGACACATCCACCACACTCATCTTCCATTTTCTGGCGGCTAACCACAGCGCGTGGCGGCCCAGCCCTCCAGCCACGTCCAATCCCGTTCCTCCATTGGGGAACTTTGGAACAACAAACCGATTGCAAGCCGATAGAAAAAACGGATCGGGCACGGTCAGGGAGGGCAGGCGATCTCGATACTTGAGATCCCACGCCGCTCCCTGATCCGGCAAACCGCCACACTCCAAACTAAAAATGGAAGCCCACGGTCGCCGTGACCGTGCGTGGCGTAACGTAGTGCGTTCCGCTGAACGTCGAGAGGAAATTGTACAACGCGTAGTTGTTCAGGAGATTGACGACTGCCACGCGCGCACTCCACTTGTACCGGTCGCCGTGGAAAATGTTGTCGTGGCCGATCGCCAAGTCGAACAGATTGCGCGACCCGATGCGCGGCGGATTGTGATCGTCATCCTCTTTGCCGGGCGCCGGAACCTTGATGAGCGTCGATCCGTACTGGGCCGCGGGGCAGAATCCCGTGGCGCTGATCGGCGTGAGGGGCGTGGCATGGACGCTGCCGCAGAACAATCCCGCTTGGAATTGCTGATCGGGCGACAAGCCGGAAACATCGACGATGGAATCGGTGCCGTTGGGTCCGTTGTTGCAGTTTCCGCCCGCGCACGGCACCGGGCCGGCGACCAATCCGCTGTCATAACGCCAGTTGAATCCGATCCAAGGACCGTTTTTCCGCGGTTGAAATTGCAGGTGCGTCGTTTGATTGAAAACTTCGTCGTGATCGATGCGGAAGACCGTGCTCGTGCCGGTCGAAGTCGGCGTGGAACCGAGGCCCGCGACTTGCGGCGTGAAAAAGCGCGCGGCGACGCTCGAGAAAGCCACGTACGCCGTGAGTCCGTGGAAGTTCGGCATGCTGGCGCGCACCGCGTAGCCCGGGATTTTCGAGCTGTACCACTCAATGGGGAAGGTGATGGGCGTGGATCCCAAAATGCTGAAGTCGTAGGCGCGATGCGTGTACTTCCAGATGTACTCGCCGTCGATGACCAGATACTTTCCGAATGCTTGCTGGATGCCGGCGTGATATTCGTCGCGGCGACCGGGTTTTTCTGGAACGTCCAGGCATGGATATCCTTGTAGGACGGTCAACAGTTCGCCGACCAACGGATCGCTGCATCCATGGCTCGCCAGCACTTGATTCTCGTTAAAGGGCGTTTCCATTGTCCGCGCGTAGGAAACGCGCAACACGGTGCCGGTCGGCTTGATGTTGTAGGCGATTCCTCCGCGCGGCTCGATTTCATTCATGTTTGCGAAGCCGTGATACGCGTCAAAGCGCGCGCCATAGTTGAAATTCCAGTTCTTGATCGTCACCGAATCCTGGAAGAACACCGCGGTCTGCGTCACGACGCCGTTGCCCCGAAACGTGTAGGGCGCCGCGTGAGCGGCCGGGCAGCCGTTGGACGCCGGCAAGGTTCCGGTGCGCGTTAGGTCCACGCAGGCGAGCACGGGATCGAACGCCGGGTTCGATTGAGTTGTTCCCGCACAGTTGTTCGTATCGGTGACACCAGGCGCCGTGACGGGCGTGACGCCGTCGGCGAGCAGACACGGCGCGTTCAGCGTGGGGTCGACAATCGAGAGAACATCGGTCTCGGTCAATCCGGTATGTTCGAACAGCACGCCGACTTTCATGTTGTGAATGCCCTTCACGTGCGAGACGTCGGCATGGAATCCGGAGTTGCTCAAGCGGCGGCTTTGGCCGATGCCTTCACTTTGCAGGTTGGGCGTGAAATCCGCGAACGGGTCGCGGCTGGGATAATAGATGAACTGATCGCGACGGAAAAACCCGCCGATGGTGAGAACCGTCGTGGGACTGAACAGATGCGTCCACGTCGGCGCGATGTTGATCGTGTCGATCTTGGCGCGCTGATCGCTCGATCCAACCGGCTTGCCGTCCGGGCCGAGGCCTTTGTTGTCCACGACCACTCCGGTCCACGCGGTGGCCAGTTGGCCGTCGAAGGAATTCGGCGTCTGAAACCACGAACGCGTGAATCCCAGGTTGAGATTGAAAGTGTCCGCGGAGTTCGGTTTGTAGTCGATGCGATCCCAAAGGTTGGTTAGATTTCCTTTGTCGTGCATCACGGAAAATTCCGGCGGGTCCAAGAAACGGCCGCTGGTGAGACCGCTCGCCGAGATGAAATTCCCCCACTTGTCGTTTCCGGTGGAGAGATTGAAACCAAGATTGGCCGTTCCGAAGGAACCGTACGACGCCGTGGCTTCGCCGTGCGGCTGCTTCACGCCCAAACCGGATCGCGTGGTCACGACGATCACGAGACTCGTCTTGTCGCCGAATTCCGGCGGCGGCGCGCCCTGGATCACTTCCAGCGATTGCACCGCGTCGAGCGGAAGTTGGTTGGAAAATATCTTACTCTGCTGGTCGGTGATCGGCTGGCCGTCGACCGAGAAGGAATTTTCGGCATGATCGCCCATGCCATGGAAAAGCCCGTTGGAATCGGCCGCGACGCCCGGAGCCGACAACGTCACGAGCGAACTCAGCGAGGACGACCCGCTTTCGAGAGGCACTTTGTCGAAGAGTCCGCGATCCACGTCGGTGTGCGTGACGGGAATGTTTTCGAGCAAATCTTCCCTGGAGGTGGTGACCTCGATCGTCTGGTTGGCCGTGCCCAGCTTGAGCGCGATCTTCACGTCGATGGGCACGCCCGAGCGCAGGTTCACGTCCTGCTCACCGGTTTGAAAACCCGGCTTCGAGACCGTCAGATGGTAGTTGTTGTACGGCACGTTCGTGAACGCGAACGCGCCACTGTTGTCCGTCGTGATCGTCGCGCTAAAATGCGACACGGGATTCTGGATCGTAACCGTCGCGCCGGGGACCACCGCTTGCGAGGGATCGGAGATCACGCCCTGAATCGTGCCGCTGTTTGATTGCGCGAATGCGCCAAACGAAAACACACCAAGAGCTGCAGCTAGACACACCAGTCTTGTCATTTCACTATGATGACAACGCGACCGATGATCCTTTGAATGGAAACCGGCAGACGGACCGGTCACGCCGGTGAGCGGGGCCGATTCGCCCGCAAGCGGACGCTGCTCGTTTGCGCCGTTTAGACCTGTAGCGTGTCGCCGTCGCGCGCCACAATCGCGTACAACACGGGCGCGAGAAATACCGAGAGCAACAATCGCGACAACAATCCGCCGACCACCACGATCGCGAACGGTTTTTGCGAATCGCTGCCGATGCCGGTGGAGATCGCCGCGGGCAGCAAGCCGAAGCACGCGACGAGCGCGGTCATCATGATGGGACGCAGCCGCAGCACGCTCGCTTCGAGGGTCGCTTGCATGATGCTCTTGCCTTCGAGTCGCAGTTTGTTGATGAACGAATACAAGATCACGCTGGTTTGCACGGCGACTCCCATCAGCGCGACGAATCCCAGCATCGACGACACGCTGAAGTTTGTTTTCGTCACGTAGAGCGCCAGCAATCCGCCGACCGGTTCGGTCACAAGCACCGAGAAGAAAATAATCAGCGGGAATTTCAGGTTGCCGTAGAGCGCAAACAGAATCATGAGGATCAGAATCACGGTGAGCGGCCCGATGATCTTCATCTGATCGATCGACGCGAGATATTCCTTGTACTCGCCGCCCCAATCCATGCGATAGCCGATCGGCAGTTTCACCGCGGCGTCCACTTTTTTGCGCGCCTCGCCGACGGCGCTCGCCAGATCGCGACCCTCCACGCTGTACTGCACGCCGATGTAACGCGAATTCGACTCGCGATAAATGAACGACGCGCCCAAATCTTGCTGGATGTCGGCGAATTCGCCGAGCGGCAGGTTTTGCCCGTCGGGCGTGGCGATCAACAGGTTCTTGATGGACGTTTGGTCGCTGCGATATTTCTCCTGCATGCGCACGATCAAGTCGAATTGCTTTTCACCGTGGATCACTTGCGTGGCCGCCTTGCCGCCCATCGCCGTTTCCACCATCGTGTTGATGTCCGAAACGTTCAAACCGTAGCGGGCGATCTTGGCGCGATCGGGCACCAGCGTCAAATTCGGCTGGCCGAGTTCCTTCACCACGGTGATTTCCTTGATGCCCTCCACTTTGGTAAGAATGTTTTTCACCTGCGTGGCTTTGTCTTCCAGCGTTTTTAGATCGGGGCCGAAGATTTTCACCGCCAGCGCGCTCTTCAATCCCGTTTCCGCTTCGTCCACGGCGTCCTCGGCGGGCTGCGTGTAGTTGAAGATGATGCCGGGGAACGTCGCGAGTCTTTTCTGGATCGCCTCAGTCAATTCCGCTTTGTCGTGGATCTCGCCGGACCACGCCGCGTCGTCGTAGGGTTTCAGGCCCACGTAAAACTCGTTGTTGAAGAATCCCGTGGTGTCGGTGCCGTCGTCGGGGCGTCCCAGTTCGTTCGCGACGGTGGTCACTTGCGGAAATCCGAGCAGGATATTGCGGATTTGCGGCGAGAGCTTCGACGCTTCCTCGAATGAAATTGTGTAAGGCGTCGTCGCGCGCACCCACAAGGCGCCTTCGTCGAGATGCGGCATGAATTCGCCGCCAATCAGTGGAATCAACAGCAGCGATGTCGTGAAAACGGCGAGCACCAACACCACCGTTACCGTGCGATTCTTCAGGCACCAGCCGAGCACGCGGCCGTATCCCCCGCGCAGCCATTCATAGAACCGCGCGCGCGGCTCGCGGACGTTGCGGCGAAGGAAATACGCGCACAGCACCGGCAACACGGTCAACGCGCACAGCAATGCGCCGAGCAGTGCGAACGACATGGTGTCGGCCATCGGCTGGAAGAGCCGTCCCGACGGTCCGGTGAGCACATAGATCGGCAGATATCCCGCGATGATCACGGCGACCGCGTAGAAAATGGGGCGCTCGACGTCGCGCGCCGCGGCGCGGATCACTTTGTTTACGTCGGGCTTCGTCCCTTGTTGCGCGGCCAGCTCGCGGAAAATGTTTTCCACCATCACCACCGAGCCGTCCACGATGATGCCGAAATCGATCGCGCCGATGGAGAGCAAGTTCGCCGGAATGTGCCGCCAGTCGAGACAAATGAAGGCGAAGAGCAGCGCAATCGGAATCGTCACCGCGACAATGAGCGCCGCGCGCAGATCGAGCAGAAACAATCCGAGGATCACCAGCACCAGCAACATGCCGCGAACGAGATTGCGCTCTACGGTGCGCGTGGTTTCCTCGATCAATCCTTGGCGATCGTAGAAAGGAACCACTTTCACGTCAGGCGGCAGGATATGTTCGTTCAACTCCTTGGTCATTGCCTCGACGCGTTGCAGGATCACCTGTGCTTGCTCGCCCACGCGCATCAGGATTACGCCTTCGACGGCTTCGTCCTGCTTCATGTAGCCAAACTGCCCGAGGCGCGGCGCGTGGCCCACTTCCACTTCCGCGATGTTTTTCACGAGCACCGGAGTCCCGTGATTCTCCGCGACGACAATGTTGCCGATGTCTTGCGTCTGCTTGACGAGACCGAGTCCGCGGATGTAGAAGAATTGTCCGCCCTGCGAGTAAAATCCGCCGCCGGCGTTCGAATTATTGTTGGTGAGCTGATTGAAAATCGTGGGGACCGATACTCCGTACGCGAAAAGCTTGTTGGGATCGAGCAGCACTTGATACTGCATGGTCGTTCCACCGAAGCCGGAATCGTCGGCCACACCTTGGATCGAACGATAATTGCGCTCCAGCACCCAGTCCTCGATGATTTTCAAATCCTGCGGCGAGCGATCGGGGCTTTGAATCACGTAGCGGTAAATCAATCCGCTGGGACTAAACAGCGGCGAGAGCGACGGCTGCAATCCCGGCGGCAGCGTCGCTTGCGGAACGCGCTCGAACGCCTGCTCGCGCACGAAATACGGGTCGGCGCCGTACTCGAAATTCATTTGTACCGACGACAAGCCATAGAGCGAAATCGAGCGCAACGCTTCCAATCGCGGAATGCCGTTCATTTCGATTTCCAGCGGCACCGTGACCAATCGCTCGACTTCTTCCGGCGAGTGTCCCGGCCACTGCGTGATGACCTCAACGTGCGGCGGCGAAAGATCGGGATATGCGTCGATCGGCAGCTTCTGAAAAGAGATCACGCCCCACACCATCAAGAATCCGGCGATGATGAGGATGAGAAACCGCTGCGAAAGCGCGAAAGAAACGAGCCTGGAGATCATTGATAGCTGTTCGCGAACTGGAGGAACAATCCGCCCTCGGCAACTACCTTCTCGCCTTCCTTCAATCCGCTGAGAATCTGGATGCGATCGCCCGCCTGATCGCCCACCGTCACGGATCGCTGCGCGAACTTGCCCGGCTCCACTTCCACGTAGACGATCGGCGAATTCTGCGCGTCGCGCAGTACGGCGCTGACGGGCAGCGCCAGCACGCTCTTCTTCACGCCGGTGTGGACCACGGCATTCACGAACATGTCTTTCTTCAATAGACCCTCGGGATTTTGCGTGACGATCCGCACCGGAGTGGTGCGTGTGGTGGGGTCGACGAACGCGCCGATGAACGACACCGCGCCGTGAAATTTGCGATCAAACGCGGGATTCGTTTCGTCCACTTGATCGCCGGAGCGAACGCTCGGCAGATCGTGGTCGAAAATGTGTCCCTGCACCCAAACGTGCGAAACGTCGCTGAGCATGAAGCAAACCGTTTGTCCCGCTTGAATCACCATGCCCGGCGAGATCAGTTTTTGCACCACCACGCCCGCGATCGGCGCGCGTACGGCGAGTTCCGGGTTGATCACTTTGCCTTGTTGCTCGGCCGCCTCGATTTCTTCGCGCGTGTGTCCCAGGACTTTCAACGTTTGCAGGCTCGTCTGCACGTCGGTCATGGCGTCGTTGTAGTCGGCCACGCTCGACTCGTAATCTTTTTCGGCGATCGCGCCGTGATCGAGCAGGGTTTTCTGGCGATCGACGATGCGTTTGTTGAAATCTTCGCGATTGCGCGCCTTGCGATAGGCGGAAATCGCGTTGGCCACGTCGGGACTCGAGACGTAGAGCAGGGGATCGTTCGCTTTCACCACAGCGCCGGTGTCCACCAGGATGCGCGAGATCGGCCCGTTCACCTGCGTGATCGCTTGTGTGGTGTGATCGGCGTCCCAATCGACGGTGCCGGTGGTGGTCACCGCGACGGCCCAGTCGACGTGCTCGACGGGCGCGATCTTCAAGTGGCTCATCTGATTCTCGGGCACGGCGAACAAGCTGGGCGTGGACTTGTCGTTCTTGTCGTTGCCCGCGGGGTACGCGCCTTTGCTGTCGGCCGCTTGCGCCGACACCGAGCGCTCCAGCGATTTCGAGCAGGCAAGTTGCAAAATAGTCAGGCCCAATAAAAGGGCCGCCAAAATATACTTCACGGTCTTTCTCCTCTCTGGGAGAGACAAAAATGCAATCAAGAAAAATGCGAGGGAGAGAAGGTCAGACCGGAGGCGCGCGCGGCGGGCAGGAAGGCGTAGCGGCTTCTTTCTCTTGCCGCGCGGCGGCGATCACAATGTGCTGCACCAGCACGGCGAGCGGCGCCACGTGCGTCACCAGCGCGGAACCGACCAACGGCAGATGCAGCGCCTGGCACGCGGGACATCCGTCGTCGGGTCCTTGACAGTGGCACGGAGCCAGCATCGTGGACGCCAAACTGATCGCCAGGAGCGCGATCACGCGAATATAGGTTGAGTGCCGCAACATAACCTCTTTCAAATCTATACGATCTAGCGAAAACATTCAGAGGTCTTGACGTGCATGCTATACTCCCCTATAGTATGAGCCACATTCGAAGAGATGGCGGAAAGAGACTACTGGCGCGCGTGCGCCGGATTCGCGGGCAAATCGAAGGAGTCGAGCGGGCGATTCAGGAAACCGACGATTGCTACGCCGTGTTGCAGCAGACGGCCGCGGTGCGCGGCGCGCTGAACGGCCTGATGGTGGAGTTGATCCAGGAACACATCCAGCATCACGTCCTGGAGGGCGATTCCGAACATGCCGGCGCGGATGAACTGATGGAAATTGTGCGCAGTTATTTGCGCTGAAGGCGGACTCATGGCAGACGAGCACGAACACTCGGGGGCCGAGCACAGCGATGCCCACGGCGATCACGGCCATATCGAAACGATGGACATGGTCCGCGTTGGCGTCACGGCGCTGATCGCGGCTGCGGTGTGGTTCCGAGTGTGGGAGCCGTTTCCGCGTGTCAGCGTGCTGGGCATCGCGGGTGTGTTCTTCGGCGGTTGGCCGATTTTCAAGGAATCCATCGAGAACCTCCGCGAGCGGCGCATGACCATGGAACTTTCCATGACCATCGCGTTGATCTCGGCGCTCGGCATCGGCGAATTCTTCACGGCGTTGATCATCGCGCTGTTCGTGTTGGTGGCCGAGATCCTCGAAGGCCTCACCGTGAGCCGCGGGCGGCGTGCCATCGGCGGATTGCTCGACTTGTTGCCGCGTACGGCGTGGCTCGTGAAGGCTGGATCGTCTGTCGAAACACCGATCGCAGAAATTCGCCCCGGCGACTTGATCCTGATCAAGCCCGGCGCGCGTGTGCCCGTCGACGGCGTGGTGCGGTCGGGATCGTCGACGGTGGAGGAAGCCGCGATCACCGGCGAACCCATTCCGCGCGACAAATGGCCGGGCCACCGTGTCTTCGCCGGCACTCTGAACCAAGCGGGCGCGCTGACGGTCGCGGTGGAAGAACTCGGCCGCGACACTACCTTCGGCCGCATCATCGACGCGGTGGAGAAAGCCGACCGCACGCGCGCGCCCGTACAGCGCCTGGCGGATCAGTTGGCCGGATATCTCGTCTACTTCGCGTTGGCCAGCGCGGCCATCACGCTGATGGTCACGCACAACTGGCGGTCCACCATCTCGGTGGTGATTGTCGCGGGCGCGTGCGGCATCGCGGCGGGAACTCCGCTGGCGATTTTGGGCGCGATTGGCCGCGCGGCGCGTCAAGGCGCGGTGATCAAAGGCGGGATTTATCTGGAAATGTTGAGCAAGATCGACACCGTGCTTCTCGATAAAACCGGCACGCTGACCTTGGGGAAACCGGCGGTGGTTGCCATCGAGCCCGACGAAGGAGTGACGGAACGCGAACTGTTGGAGGAGGCGGCGTCGGCGGAACGCAATTCCGAACATCCTTTGGCGCAAGCGATTCTCGCCGCCGCGCGCGACCGCCAGATTGCGCCCGTTGAAATCACTTCGTTCGAATACACGCCGGGTAAGGGCGTGCGCGCCGTCGTCAACGGGCGCATGATTGTCGCCGGCAATTTGCTCCACCTGAAGGAGTCCGGGATCGCGGACACCGGCCCGCGCGATTTCGGCGCCAGCGTTAAACGTACTGACGCGCTCGATTCCGGCGCCAGCATCAAACGTACTGACGTGCTCGATTCGGGCCGCGGAACGCGCGTGTTGATCGCACGCGATCGCCGGTTTCTCGGCGCCATCCGGATCGGCGATCAGGTGCGGGAGGAGGCGCGCGACGCGGTCGCGGAGCTACAGGCAATGGGCTTGCACGTGGCGCTTCTCACCGGGGACACGCAAGACTCAGCGAACGATGTGGCGCGCGCCATCGGCGTGACCGACGTGGCGAGCAGCTTGCTTCCCGAGCAGAAACTTGCGCGCGTGGATCAAGCGATGCAGGCGGGCGCGACCGTGGCGATGGTCGGCGACGGAATCAACGACGCGCCCGCGCTGGCGCGCGCTCACGTCGGCGTGGCCATGGGCAGCGGCACGGAAGTGGCTCACGCCAGCGCCAACGTGCTGCTGATCGGCAACGATCTGCGGCGTTTCGTGGAAGCCGTCAAGACCGCGCGCTGGTGTCGCCGCGTGATTTTCCAGAATCTCTATGGAACGCTCGCGGTTGACGCCGTGGGTATCGCGCTCGCCGCGATGGGCTTGTTGAATCCACTGCTCGCGGCGTTTATTCACGTGACTTCGGAACTGGCCTTCATTCTCAACTCGACAAGACTGTTGCCGCGCGACTAGAATCGACACGATCATGGCAAGACTCTCGTGGATCATCGGCGTGTGCCTCTGCGCGGCGAGCGCGTGCGCGCAGGCTGCTCGGGACGTCGACAAGGAACCCGTCGCGATCCTGGAGCTCGGTGCGCAGCCGAGCTGGAACGTCAAGGGCGGCTCGAGCTTCGGTCCTACCGCCGCCATAGAATTCACGCCGATCGAGAAGTGGCTGGAGATCGAAGCGGGCGTCACGCCGCTTTTTTCTCGCCACACCCCTTCAGGCCATTCCGTCGAATGGGACACCGACGTGTTGTTCAAGAAACCGTGGACCCTCTCGAAAAAAGTGGAGTTCATGATCGGCGTGGGCCCCGAATGGATTCACACGCGGCAGAACGGCGTGAGTACGAATTCAGCGGGCGTGGAGGGCGCGCTCGACTTCATGTTTTGGCTGTCGAAGAAGCATCCGCGGATCGGTTGGTATCTGGAACCGGCCTTCGATTACACCTTTCGAGGGCACGAGAAATCCATCGGCGTCAGCGGTGGATTGCTGATCAAACTCGGCAGTAAGTGATCTACGCCATGCGTGCCATCTGTTTGGGCGTCAGCGCCCAGCGGAGCGTACCGGCGGGGCGATCCACTTGCATCGTGGGAATATCCACGCGGATCAGACCACACTTTTTTAGGTGGATCGTCAGGTTGGGCGATCCCAAGAGGAACGCCGCAAATTCGCTGAGCAGCGGCTCGTGACCTACCAACATGATCGACCTCACGGCGTGATGTTTGCGCAGTTCGTTCCACAATCGCACGGGATTGCTGCCCGGCGCGAGCGCGCCCAACTCCGATGGCTTCGCCGGCGACCGCAAGATTTGCGCGACGCCGAGCGCGGTGTCCCACGCGCGGCGATAGGGACTCGCGAAAATCGCGTCCGTCGTCACTTTGATCTTCGCCAAGCCTTTCATGGCGGCCTGCAATTCCTTGTGGCCGTCGGCGGTCAAGCGGCGGTCGCGATCGCTGAGGTTCTCGCGGCCCATTTCCGCCGTCGCGTGTCGAAGCAGATAAATCTTCATGATGCTTTTCTGGCTTTGCGCACGCGGCCGGTGCCGGCGGCGGGCGGCGCAGAGTCCGTCTCGCCGATCAACGCGCGGGTGCGCCGCCGCAGATTCTCGAACACCGCTTCGGCGTCGCCGTTGGCGTCGATCACGTTGAATCCGTAAAACGGCGCCATGCGATCGAAAATTTCCAGCAGCCGCGTTTGATAACGGCAAAAACTTTCGTACATGTCGCGGCCCAAGCCCATGTCCATGCCCGACTCCCAATAGTCGAAGCCGCGATTGAAGGCCACGCGCGGCACCAGATGCTCCACGTCGGCCTTCAGATAAAAAATCGACGTGGGCACCAGCGCGATACTGAAAACGTCGCGCGTCCACACCTCGTCCGCCCCGCGCACCACCGCGCGGGCAATCTGCGAATAGATGTAGCGATCGGTGAGCACGATGAATCCGGCGCGCAACGCGGGGATGATTTGATTTTCCAGGCGATCGGCGAAATCGGTGGCGTAAACGAGCGTGTGCGTGATCAGGTTCAGCGTGTTGCCTTGCTTGGCGCGCTTCAATCCCTTGCCGGCGAGCGCGGAGCGCGTGAGTCCGGTGTCGAGCACGGCGTGCCCGCGCTGCTCGAGCCAGAAGCGCAGCTTCTCCACTTGCGTCGAACGGCCCACGCCGTCGGTGCCTTCCACCACGATCAATTTTCCTTGCAGATCGCTCAAGGAAACGCCGGGAATGCCGCTGCCGTAGAATCGAAAATCTGACATTTCAATTGATCCGTTTGAGTCCCGCGAGTTTATCTTTTACCAGCGCGCGCATTTGCGCCTGCTGTTCTTCGATCGGCATCGTGGCGTCGATCACGATCAGTCCGAATTCCTTCACCAGCGCGTCGTACTGTTTCAGAATCTTGCTCTGGAAAATCTTGAAGCTTTCCTCCACGTCGTTCGAAAGATCGAGGTCCATGCCCGCTTCGTAATACTTCAGCGCATTTCGTCCCCCGAGGATGCGCCCCAGCGCCACGTCGAGCGGCACGCGGAAATAAAACGCCAGCGTGGGCTTCACCGCGAAGCGATAGACGCGCCGCACCCACTGCGGATCGACGCCGCGGACCACGTCGCGCGCGAACGCCGTGTAAATGTAGCGGTCGGAGAGCACGATGCCCCCGCTGCGCAGCGCGGGAATCACGTCGTGCTCCACGCGATCCGCGAAATCGGCGGCGTGGGTGAGGCAAAACGTGGTGGGCGTGAGAATTTGTTTTTTCTTGCCGCGGCTGGTGATCTGTTTCACCAGCGCGGAGGAATTCCACTCGCTGAAACGCACGGGATATCCCTCGCCCGCCAGCCATCGATGAAGCAGGGCAAGCTGGGTGCTCTTTCCGGAGCCATCAATGCCTTCGACGGTGATTAATCGGCCGGGGAATCTATGCTGGGAGTACCTAAGCATGGCGGGAAGGGTTATTCTATCTTGAATGCTGGGCGGTCGGCATATCTATTCAGAAGCATGAACTCCCGGATCAAGCTACGAGACTGGAGCGCGCGTGTCGTCGAGCAGCGCCTCGCCAAACTGGAACGCGAACTGGCGCGCCTGGAAAAAACGCCCGACGCCGACGCCATTCACGACACACGTGTGGCGTCACGGCGGTTGCGCTCGGCTCTGCGGCACTTGGAAGACGAATTTCGGGAAGGCGAAGCCGACCGCTTGCGTGAAGAGGTGTCGCGCGTGGCGTCGATGCTCGGCGAAATCCGCGACCTCGATATTTTGATGCTGAGCTTGGCGCCGGAAGCGCGGCGCCCGCGTTCGCCGTTTCCCGCGCTGCTGCAGAGCCTCGATCGCCGGCGCGCGCGCGTGCTTCTCAACGTAGCACCGGCCGCGTTGGTGCTCGGGAAGCGCTTGGCGTGGTGGCAGGGACGTTGGGCCGTCGCGGAAGAAACGTCGGAGAGAAGCCCCACCGTCGCCGCGCATTTCGAAAAGATTTATCCGAAAATCGTGCGGCGATATTTCAACAAAGGCGCGAAGCTCGCGCGGCGCCAAGCGGGTCCCGATGAGTTGCATCGCTTCCGGATTCGTTCCAAGCGTCTGCGTTACGTCGCTGAATTGTACGCCGGCCTCGCGCCGGCGCTGCGCCCGGCGCTGCGCGAGTTGCGTTCGATCCAGGAAGTGCTGGGGAGCATGCAGGATCAATCGATGATCGTCGAATATTTCGAGCGCCGCCTGATGGACGTGCGCACGCCGCAGCGGCAGACCGAATACATGCGCGTGCTGCATCGCGCGCGGATGAAGCAGGCGTTTTTCCGTCAGCAATTTTTCCGGCGCTGGGAGCGCTTGGAGCAATCCGGCGGCGAAAAACGGTGGTTGGCCGCGGCTGCCGCGCCCGCGCCGAAAAAGGTGCAGAAGAGGAAGGCCCCATGAACATTGAAATGCAGCCGATCGGCTATGTTCGTTCCGAAGTACAACGCGAAGCTGACGACTGCTGGGCGGGACTCGTGGTTGCCATCGAATTGGTCGCACCGTTCACCGTGGAGAGTCTGGCGGGCCTCACCGATTTTTCGCACGTGGAAATCTTGTTTTTCCTCGACCGAGTGGCGCCGGAGCGCATCCACACCGGCGCACGACATCCACGCGGCTGCGCCAATTGGCCGGCCGCGGGAATCTTCGCGCAACGGGGCCGCGAGCGCCCGAATCGTATTGGACTTTCGGTATGCCGCGTCGTCGCGGTGGAAGGCACGCGCTTGTTGGTGGCGGAACTCGACGCCATCGATGGATCGCCGGTGCTCGACATCAAGCCGTGGATGGCGGAGTTTGGCCCGCGCGGCGAAGTGCGCCAGCCGGAATGGTCGCGCGAGTTGATGGCGAGTTATTGGAGTTAGTAGGACAGGCGTCCGCGCCTGTCCAAATGACAACGGGGACAGGCGTCCCCGCCTGTCCCACTTATCCCCGCATTTCGCCGATCCAGCGGCCCATCAAATCGAGATGGATGCCGAACTGGTCGAGCGTGCGCATCACGATGTGATTCACGATGTCGTCGATCGACTTCGGATGATTGTAGAACGCCGGCATCGGCGGAATCATCACCACGCCCATGCGCGAGAGCTTCAGCATGTTTTCCAAATGAATGTCCGAGAGCGGCGACTCGCGCACCACGATCACCATTTTGCGGCGTTCTTTCAGCGTGACGTCGGCGGAGCGATGGATTAAGTTGTCGCCCGTGCCGTGCGCGATCGAGGCGAGCGTGCGCATGGTGCAAGGGATCACCACCATGCCGTCGGTGACGAACGATCCACTCGAGATCGCCGCGCTTTGATCGCTGAGTTGATAGGCGTGCGTGGCCATCGCTTCCACTTGAGCCACTGAGTATTCCGTTTCGTGCGCCAACGTGCGTCCGGCCCACTTGCTCATCACCAAGTGCGTTTCTACTTGCGCCTCGCGAAGCGCCTGCAACATGCGCACGCCGAGAATCGCGCCGGTCGCGCCGGTCATCGCGACGATGAGTTTTTGCGCCATGCGGCTATGATATTACTTCCTTCTATGCCAGGTTCGAACAATCGCATCGTGCGCGTGGGGATCGTCGGCTCGGGATTTTCCGCGCGCTTCCACTATGCGGCGCTGGTGCGCGTTCACGGCGGACGCGTGCCGGGGCTCCGCGTGGAGACCGTGGGCGTGTGGTCGCCGAACGAAGCGCGCCGCCGGACGTTTGCCGCCGAACGCGG
This sequence comes from Terriglobia bacterium, assembly GCA_021325275.1. Lineage (GTDB taxonomy): Bacteria > Acidobacteriota > Terriglobia > JAJPHL01 > JAJPHL01 > JAJPHL01. The sequence continues at coordinate 130,557 of JAJPHL010000054.1, forward strand.
AATCACCGAGTTCGCTTCGTTCGAAGCGCTCTGCGACGCCGTCGATGTGGTCGATACATGCGTCCCCGGAAATTTGCACGAGCCCATGGCGGTCGACGCGTTGAAGCGCGGCCGTCACGTGATTGTCGAAAAGCCTTTCACCGGATACTACGGCGACGGCAGCGCGGATTTTCGCGGCGAGTCGTTTTCCAAGGAGATCATGTTGCGCGAGGCCCTGGCCAGCGCCGCGCGGCTCACCGACGCCGAGCGGGAATCGGGCCAACACATTTATTACGCCGAAAATTGGGTCTACGCGCCGGCCGTTGCCAAGGAGCGTGAGATCATCGAGAAAAGCGGCGGCCAAGTCTTGCGCATCCTCGGCGAAGAATCGCACTCGGGATCGCATTCGCCGTTTTACGGCATTTGGGCGCGTTCGGGAGGCGGATCGCTGCTCAGTAAAGGATGTCATCCGCTGACCGCGGCGCTGTATCTGAAATCGCCGGCGCGTCCGGCCGCGGTGAGCTGCCGCACGCACGCGATTACCAAGCTGCCGGCGTTTCAGGATCTCGGCCATCTGCGCACCGGATATCACGACATCGAAGATTACGCGGCCATCCATGTGATTTTCGACGATGGCACGGTCGCCGATATTTTCGCGAGCGAACTGGTGTTGGGCGGCGTCGCGAATTGGATCGAAGTGTACGCCACGAATCATCGAACGCGATGCAATTTGAATCCCGTGGACGCGCTGGTGACCTACAACGAGCGTGAAGAATACTTCAAAGACGTCTACGTCGTGGAAAAAACCGGAACGAAGCAAGGCTGGAGCCGTCCCGCGCCCGACGAAGATTGGCAGCACGGATATCCGCAAGAGATGCAGGACTTCATGGAGTGCGCGGCGACGGGGCGCGCGCCTTTGTGCGGGAGTCAACTGGGGCGCGACACGATCGCGGTGCTGTACGCGGGATATTTGTCGGCCGAACGTCACGGAGCGGAGGTGCAGTTGTGAGGACTCGGCGGAAGTTTTTGCAAGGCGCGGCGATTCTGGCCACGGGATCGATGTTTCCTCGCGCGCAAGCGCCGGAATCGCGCGTGGAAGTGCTCATCGACGAGCCGATCGGCACGATCGCGCCGGAAATCTACAGCCATTTTGTCGAGAACTTGGGCGGAGTGGTCTACGACGGAATTTGGGTCGGCGAAGGATCGAAAATCCCCAACGTCGGTGGATTGCGCAAGGAACTTCTTGACGCTTTCAAGAAAGTAAAACCCGCCGTGATTCGCTGGCCCGGCGGCTGCTTCGCCGATCAGTACGACTGGCACGACGGCACGGGACCGCGCAACCGGCGTCCGCGGCGAACGAATTTTTGGGTTGACGCGCGGGAGTGGCCGGCCGGCACGAACAAGAAGGGTCCACAGTTTTTCGATCCCAACCTGTTCGGCACGGTGGAGTTCACGCGCTTCTGCCGCTCGGCGGGCGCGCAGCCGTACTTCGCGGCGAATCTGCGCAGCCAGCCGCCGCAGGAGTTTTGGCGCTGGGTCGAATACTGCAACTCGCCGCAAGGATCCACCACCAACGCCGACGCGCGCCAACTCGACGGCGAAACGAATCCCCTGAACGTGCGTTTCTGGGGCGTGGGCAATGAAAGCTGGGGGTGCGGCGGAGACTTTACGCCGCAAGAGTACGCCACGGAGTTTCGGCGTTACACGGCGTGGGTGCCGAATTACGGCGTGAATCTCGCGCTGGTGGGATCGGGACCGAACGGCGGCGATCTCGATTGGACGCGCAAGTTTTTCGCGGCCGCCAACGAGCACGGCGCGCTCGGCCGCATGTGGGGATGGGCGCTGCATCACTATTCGTGGAATATCTCCGGTGGACGAACCACGGATTGGGCGGCCGGTAAAGGCGACGCCCTGAAGTTCACGCCGGATCAGCATTACGAGTTGCTCGCGCAATCGCAACAGATGGATGGACTGATTCAGCATCACTGGGACGCGATGGGCGAAGTGGATCGCCGCCATCACACGAAATTGGTGGTCGATGAATGGGGCGCGTGGCACGCGTCGGGCACCGAGCCGTTCCCCGAAGCGTTGATCGGCCAGCAGAACACGATGCGCGACGCGGTGCTGGCGTCGATGACGCTGGACATTTTCCACAGACATGCCGAGAAGGTCGGCATGGCGAACATCGCGCAACTGGTGAATTGCTTGCAATCGCTGTTTCTGGCGCACGAGGAGAAATTCTGCGTCACGCCGACGTATCACGTATTCGACATGTACGCCGCGCACCAAGGCGCGCAGTCGTTACGCGTGGCGACGAACGCGCCGTCGATTTCCTACGATCGGAACGGCCAGCGCGCCACGGTAGCGGGCTTGAGCGCCTCGGCGTCGCTCTCGGGCAAGCGCTTGGCGCTGAGCCTGACGAATCCCAGCGTCGATCGCGAACGTGAAGTAGAAATTGTAGTACGAGGCGCGACCGCCAAGTCGATGCAAGCGACCATCCTGACCGCGAGCGATGTTCACGCGTGCAATACGTTTGCAGCTCCGCGCGCGGTGGAGCCGGTGAAGCGCGCGGCGCAGCCTGTGCGCGGCAGCGTGTGGCCGGCGCGCCTCGCGCCCGTGTCGGTGACGCAGATCGAGTTGGAGTTGGAATAGCCGCAAGCGACAAATTGCGCTATCATAGGCGACAGAATGGTAAACGAAACTCGTGCCGTCATCGCCGAATTGGGCGGGCCATCCGCCCTCCGCCGGCGCCTGCGAACTGAAGCGGATCTCCAGGCCGCGATTCGGGAGGGTTTTCCTCCTCTGGTGGTGGGAACCGTGATGCGCGCCGCCGGTCTTTCGTTGAAAGAACTGGCGCGGAGCCTCGACGTATCGCCGCGCAGTTTGCAGCGGCGAAGCCATACGGGCCGGCTCGCTAGCCGCGAATCGGATCGCTTATACCGGCTCGCGCGAATCGTCGCGCTGGCCAAGGAGTATCTCGGAAACGGAGAGCTTGCGGCACGTTGGCTCCGTCATCCCAATCGCGCGCTGGGCGGCAAACAGCCACTTGAGGTGCTCGACACCGAGCCGGGCGCGCGCTCGGTGGAAAATGTGCTCGGTCGCATCGCGTACGGCGGAATCAGTTGATCCCTAAGCCTATTCCGGGTGGATAGTAACTCCTGGCATATGACCAAGGGGATGACCTCGGTGTTTCGGATCACGCGGCGACCCTACGCTCGGGATCCGCTGAGCGGCGAAGGTGCGCATCGCTACGGCGGACGCTGGTCCAGCACCGGAACGCGTTTGGCGTACGCATCCGAGCACGTCTCGCTCGCCATGATCGAGTATCTGATTCACGTCGATGCAGGCGATCCTCCCACGGATCTTGTGTTGGTCCACGCTGAGATTCCCGATAGCGTCTCGCGCCGTCTTCTGCCGGCGGCCGAATTACCGCGACATTGGCGTCGCACTCCGGCGCCGCCGGAGCTTGCAGAGATCGGCGACCAGTTCGCATGCGAGGGGCGCTTCGCCGTGTTGATCGTGCCGTCCGTGCTTGCGCCAATGGAATCCAACTGGCTGATCAATCCCATCCATCGTGACTCTGGTAAGATCAAGCTTCGAAAAACCGAGCCGCTGCGTTACGATCCGCGATTCTTTCAAAACTGGCGCGCGCGGAATTGAAGGAGAACCACGAATGAATTACTCACGCAGGGACCTTTCGTTACTGCTAGGTGTATTGGCTGCGGGAACTGTGGACGGCGCGGCCCAAAATCCGCCCTCGACGCCGAAGGCGCCGGCCGCGCCGTTGACCGTGCTGCCGTCGAAGGTTTATCGGTTCGAAGATCTTGCCGTCCGCGCAAATCCCAACGGAGCGACCAAGGGCCGCGCGGTGATGCATGGAACCACCCACAACGGATTCTCCGTTGAGGTGCATATCACGGAGCTTCAGCCGGGCATGATGCCACATCCGCCGCATCACCACGTGCACGAGGAAATCATCATGCTGAAGGAAGGCACGGTGGAAGTCATGTGTAACGGCGTGACTACGAAAATGGGTCCCGGCTCGGTCAGCTACAACGGATCGAACGAAGAACACAGTTTGAAAAACGTCGGAACAACGCCGGCGACGTATTTCGTGGTGGAACTGCGCGAGAACACGTAATCGCGCTCACAGGACGTACGGACGATTGTTGTATGCTCAAACCATGAATCCCTACGCACATTTTCTGGAAGGCAACGATCCGTTGAAGCTGATCACCGCCACGCCCAAGCGCATCGACGCTTTGGTGAAGGGCCTCACGCCCGCGCAAATGAAAAAGCGCGTGAACAAGGACAAGTGGTCGATCTATGAAATCGTGCAGCATCTGGCCGATTGCGAATTGATGTTCGCATCGCGCTGCCGCTTGATTGCGTTCGACGATCATCCGCACTTGCAACCGTTCGATCAGGATCGCTGGGCCGCGGGCAAGGCGCTCGAACGCGAATCGGTGGAAGAAGCCATCAACCGTTTCAACGCGCTGCGCCGCTCGCAGATCGCCCTTTACAAAGCTTCGTCGCCGGAAGCGCGGGCGCGCACGGGACATCATCCGGAGCGCGGGGAAGTGTCGATGGCGATCACGTTTGAGACGTGCGCCGGACACGACGTGAATCATCTGCGCCAGATTGAAGCGTTGCGGGCCGCTGTTGCCCCCGCGAAAAAGTCGGCGCCGAAGCAGCACGCCAAGGCGCACGCTAAAAAAGCCAAGCGCAAAAAATAATCATGCGCATCTTGATGGCCGCGCCCGAGTGCGTCCCCTTCGCCAAAACCGGCGGACTCGCCGACGTGGTGGGCGCGCTTCCGGCGGCGCTCGCCGAGTTGGGGCACGAGACCGCGGTGATCATGCCCCGTTACGCGTCGGTGCGTCTCGACAATCCGACGCCGCTGATTCCTAGCATGTCGGTGGCGATGGGGGGCGTGTTGCGCTTCGCCACCATCCTCGAAGGTCCGCCGCTGGGGTCGCCGCATGCTCCGGTGCGCACGTTTTTCGTGGAGCATCCGCCGTTTTACGACCGCGCGGGAATTTACGGCCCACCGGGCGGCGAGTATTGGGATAACGCCGGACGCTTTGCGTTTTTCTGCTACGCGGTTCTCGAAGCGGCTAAGCAAATTTTTCGTCCCGACATTCTGCACGGTCACGACTGGCCGGCGGCGCTCTTGCCGGTGCTGAAGCATTCCACCTATATGTACGACTGGGCGTGGGGGCCGGCGAAAACCGTGCTGACCATTCACAACGTCGGCTACGGCTATCAAGGCGAATTCGACAAAGCGGCCATGGCGGGCATCGGTTTGAGTTGGGATCTGTTTCGCATGGACCGCCTGGAACATCATGATCGCGTGAATTTTCTGAAGGGCGGCATCGTTTACTCCGACGCCGTGACCGCGGTGAGTCCGCGCTACGCCGAAGAGATCAAGACGCCGGAGTTTGGCGCGGGCCTCGACGATACGATTCGCGCGCACGCCGGAAAACTGCGCGGCATTCTCAATGGCGTCGATTACAACGAATGGAATCCCGAGAGCGACAAGTTTTTGGCGGCGCACTATGGCCCCAGCGATTTATCGGGCAAACGCGAATGCAAACGCGATCTGCTGCGCGCTTTCGATCTCCCGGCAGGCGACGCGGCGCTGTCGCGTCCGCTGATCGGGGTTGTGTCGCGCTTCGCGGCGCAAAAGGGTTTTGATCTGATCGCGACGGTTGCCTACGAGTTGATGAGTCACGATGTGTCGCTCGTGGTGCTGGGGACGGGTGAGCCGGGCTACGAGCGATTGTTCGGCGAATTGCACAGTGCGTTTCCCGGCCGCGCCGCCGCGCGCATCGGGTTTTCGAATGAACTGGCGCACAAAGTCGAAGCGGGCGCCGATATGTTCCTGATGCCGTCGCGCTACGAGCCGTGCGGCTTGAATCAAATGTACAGCCTGAAATACGGCACGCCGCCGATCGTGCGCGCAACCGGCGGTCTCGACGATACGGTCGACGGCGCGACGGGCTTCAAGTTCGTTCACGCCGACGGCACGGGACTCATGTGGGCGATCCGCGAAGCGCTCGCCGCGTATTACGATCGCCCGCGATGGGAAGGGATGATGCGCGCGGGAATGGCGCGCGATCACTCATGGGCGTCGTCGGCGCGAGAGTACGAGAAGGTTTATCGGGCGATTGGGTGAGTTGAGAAACGACGACGCGAAATCAAAAATCAAAAATCAAAA
>JAJPHL010000051.1 GCA_021325275.1 Terriglobia bacterium
CCAAAGGTGCCTATTTCAATCATCACATCCGCGAGCACTTCCCCACCCATCACATCACGCGCTCTTCAACAGGGCTTTAGTCCAGTCCGAAATGTCCAAACTCCAGGTGGCGGCGAAGCCGCCAGAAATTCAAACTGAGAAACCGCCCTTTCGCGAAACGAATCTTCCTCATAGCCATTTCGATGTTATCATTCGATGCATGAACCAGTTCACGGCAAAGAAGTCCTTCCTATCGGAAACCGGGCCGATCCTTTATTACTACGTGCTCGCGGCTGCCATCCTGCGCATTCTGCCGCATCCGTGGAACATGGCTCCGGTCGGCGCGATGTTCCTCTTCAGCGCCGCGACGTTCCGCAGCCGTTGGGCCGGATGGATCGTGCCGCTGGTGGCGTTGATGGCCTCGGACTACGCCGTGATCCAGATTCTGTATCACGGCAAATTCCCGTGGTTCAGTCCCGCGACCTGGGCGTCGTTCTCGCTGGTGGGGTTGCTCGGATGGACGATGCGCTCGAAGATCACTGTGACGCGCGTCGCCGGCGCGGCCATCGGCGGGTCGATTGTGTTTTTCATCGCCAGCAACTTTGCGGTGTGGATGGGCGGACAATTCTATCCCCTGACGTTCTCCGGATTGCTGGCGTGCTACACGGCGGCGATTCCGTTTTTCGGCAACGACGTCGCCGGCAATCTGGTTTACAGCGGCGTGATGTTCGGATCGTATCGATACCTGGTGGCTCGCGGCGTGATCGCGCGGCGCGACGCGCGCCCGGTCGCCGTACGAGCGTAACAAATCCAACAAGGAAACAGCCGCGTGCGCATCTGCTCCCTGCTGCCCAGCGCCACGGAAATTGCGTTCGCGCTGGGACTCGGTAACTCCGTCGTGGCGGTGACGCACGAGTGCGATTATCCCGCGGCCGCCAATTCTCTTCCCCGCATCACGCGCACGCCGATCCGTTGCGACATGGATAGCCGCGCGATCGACGACGCCGTGATGGACGCGGCGGCGCGGAGCGAATCGCTGTATCAAATCGACATGGAGTTGATGCGAAGTTTGGCGCCCGATCTGATCCTGACGCAGCAACTTTGCGAAGTGTGCGCGGTGTCGGAAGGCGAAGTGCGGCGGGCGTTGGCGGGGTTGCCGAATCAGCCGCGCATCGTGAATCTCGAGCCGCGATCGCTCGAGGGCATCTTGGAAAACATCACCCAGATCGGCGACGAAACCGGAACGCGCGCGAAAGCCGTTGAGGTTGTCACGGCGTTACGCGGGCGAATCGAGCAGGTGCGCGCACGCGCTGCGGCGCTTCCGCGCCCGCGCGTCTTTTGCATGGAATGGGCCGATCCCATTTTTTGCGGCGGCCACTGGATGCAGGAACTGGTGGAACTCGCCGGCGGCCGCGACGATTTGAGTCTGCGGCATCGTCCCTCCGTTCGAATCCCTTGGCAGAACGTAGTGGATTTTGCGCCCGAGGTGCTCGTGCTCACTTGCTGCGGCTTCGATGTGGAACGCATGAAGCGCGAGGTCGATGTGCTGGCGCGCAATCCGCGTTTCCACGATCTCCCCGCCGTGCGCGCCGGACGCGTTTACGTGACCAATGCCATGGCCTACTTCAGCCGTCCGGGTCCGCGAATCGTCGACAGTCTCGAGATTCTCGCGCACCTCATTCACCCGGACGTTTTCCCCGATCCCGGGTATCTAAACGCGTTCGCGCAGGTCGCGACTGTTCTCGCATGACGAAAACCTACGCGCTTTTCTGGAGCGGCGGCAAAGACTCGCTGCTGGCGCTCGACCGCGCGCAGCGCGCCGGTCTCAACGTTACGCATCTGGTCAACGTTTATGAGGGCAATTCCGGCCGGGTGCGATTTCACGGCGTGCGCCGCGCGTTGATTCAAGCGCAGGCCGATGAGCTGGGTATGAAGTTGGTCCAAGCGCACACGCATCCCGAAAACTTCGAAGGCGCTCTGGCGCGTGCGTTCTCCGCGCTGAAGGAATCGGGCATCGGTGGAGTGGTCTTTGGCAACATCCATCTCGCCGACATCCGAGCGTGGTACGAAGAGCGCACCGCCGCCGCGGGATTCGAACATGTCGAACCGCTTTGGGGCGACCCGCCGTCGACGCTGGTGCGTGAGTTTGTCGATCGCGGCCATCGCTCGACGATCGTTAGCGTAAATCTCGGCTGCGGACAACGCGAGTGGCTGGGCCGCGAGTTCGACGCTGGGCTAATCCGCGATATCGAATCAACGGAAGCAGATCCGTGCGGCGAGCGCGGCGAGTATCACAGCTTTTCGCATGGCGGTCCGCTGTTTCGCGCGCCGTTAGCAATGGACGTCGAGGGAAAATTGGAAATTGAGAATCACTTGATTCTCGATTTTGGATTGAATGGGAAATTACACGAAGCGCTGGCAGAAAAAATCAGGGAGCAAGTGGAACGTGCGGAGCATCTGCTTTCGCTGGTGCCGGCGGAAAAGCTGGCGTGGAAACCGGCCTGGGGGTCACCCGCCTTTACGATCGCCGAGCTACGCGATCACCTGCACGGCACACTCTCCGGATTTCTGGCCGTACTCTGCAAGGCGTATCCGGATCGCATGAACAGCTCGGGCCTCCGCGACGCCCCACTTTCGCTGCGCGAAATGTGGACGCACATCGAAGCCGGGATGCGCCACATCTCGGATCAAGATCTGGCACGCCCCATTCCCACCGTCTTTGTGCCGCGGGGCGAAACGGTTTTGACGCTGCTGCTGGGAAACCTGGAACACTTCATCAACCACAAACATCAACTCTTCGACTACCTGAAAGCACTCGGAATCTCCGTGGCCACCGAAGATCTTTACCGCTTGCGTGGTAAAGACTAGTGAGTGGCGCGCTCAGCCTTACACAAACGCGATAAGAACAGCGCGGCGCATACAGCGCCGTAAGCCACGCGGCCGACCTGGGGCAACATGGCGGGAGGCTGTTCTCCGCGATGCCGCTCGTTTAAGGTTCCGCTGTTCATGTCTTACTAGACGTAATGACGGGGGAATTGTTAGCTACGATTACGCGGCGCGTGTGAAAAGTTGTTGTAGGACAGGCATCCTTGCCTGTCCCTTTCGAAATTCGACGTTTCAAAGCCTCTTAAGCCGCCCGCGACCGTCACAAGAACTTCGCGACCACTCCCGAGATTCGCGTCCAGTTCTGAGCCTCTTCGGTGAGTTGCTTCTTCCCTGCTTTGGTGATGCGGTAAAAGCGCGCCTTCCGGTTGTTCTCCGAGACGCCCCAATCGGAGTCGATCCAGCCCATTTGTTCGAGTTTCAACAGCGCCGGGTAGAGCGTTCCTTGATTCAACGCCAGCGCGTCGCCGGACGTTTGCTCAATTCGCCGCGCGATTCCCCAGCCATGCTGCGGACCCAAGCCGTCAAGCGTGCGCAGAATCATCAGCGCGAGCGTTCCGTGCAAAACGTCGGACTTGCTCGGGGGTTTGCTATTCTTCACGGAGCACCACCATTGGTTCCACCACCGTCGCGCGCCGCGCCGGCAGATAGGACGCGGTCGTGGCTACGGCAATCAGCAGTACGGATGCGGCCGCGTAAGCAACCGGATCGAATGTTTCCAACATGAAAAAAACAGATACCGTGAGTTTCGATAACGCTAAGCAGAGCGGAGTTCCGACCACGACTCCCCACATAACGTGCCGGACGGATCTGTTCAGGACCAAGCCAAGTACGTCGAAGCGCGTTGCGCCTAATGCGATACGAATGCCCAGTTCCAGCGTCCGTTGCACCACCGCAAACGCCACCACGCCGTATAGCCCAATGCATGTTAGCGCCAGCGCCAGCAGCCCGACTCCGGAAGCCACGTTGCTGGCGATCTCATAGGGATAGGTCTGCATCCAGGCCACGTTCCGCAGGATTCGTGGCTGGCAGGAATTGGACGCGTCGATGTCGGCGCAAAGGTGTTGGAGTTCGGTGATCATCGGTGGGACCGGAGCTTGCAGCCGCGCGATCAGACCAAAGTTGCGCGCATCTCCAGGGACGGCCGGGAAATAGACGGAGGTCGAATCGTTACCCATGTAGAGTGCGCCACTGGCGACGTCCCCAACAACGCCGACCACCTGAAATACGCCGGCCGCAAAGCGGTCGCCTGGATTTGGCGCGCCCACTTGGAACACTTTCCCCAGCGGATCAGCATTTCCGAAAAGACGCTGCGCCGTAGCTTCACTGATGAGCGCGACACGAGCGCCGGCGGTCAGTTCCTGGCGAATAAAGTTGCGACCTCGGGTCACAGGAATTTCCAAAGTCGCAAAGTAGTGATCATCCACATAGCTATATCCGAGCGGCTGGGCCTGGCCATTCGCCAAGCCGGGCAGCACGTTGAGGCTGCCGTAAAGCGGCGTGCGCCAAACCTCCGTCACCGACAATACGCGAGGATCGCGTTTCAGCCGCTCGATCAGCTTAGCCTTGGGACCGTCGAAGCGCACGTCGACCAGCGCATCGAGGTTGTAACCGGGATAAATGCCGGCCACGTGTTGAGCGTTGCGCATGAGCAAAGCGGCCAGCACCATCAAGATCAGGCTGGCGGCAACCTGACTCGTCACCAGCAAGTCGGTAATCCGCCGCGGACGGGATCTCAGACTGATCGCCGCGCCTTCTTGCTTGATTCCGCGCGCTAGATCCAACGAGGTTGCTTCCAAAGCCGGCGTCAGGCCGAACGCGATGCCGGCTCCGATCCCAATCACGGCCGTGTAGGCGAAGACGCGCCAGTCAATCGTGAGCGGGTGAAAGGAATAGCCAAGCTTCGTATAGACCTGGAAGACATAACCATGAATGGCATGAATCGCACCCTGCGCCATCGCGTACCCGGCGGCCGTGCCGGCCAGGGAGAGCAGCAGACTCTCAGTGAGGAGTTGCCGCACGAGTCTCCCTTTAGATGCGCCCATCGCCAGACGGATGGCGATCTCCCGCCGCCGCGCCGAGGCGCGAGCCAAAAGGAGGTTCGCCAGATCGGCACAGGCGATCAGGAGGACCAGTCCGAACAGCACAAAGACCGGAACGATCACCAACAGCAAATCCGGGCGCATCGGAACGTAGGTAGCCCGCGGATAGAAAGAAACGTCGACGATCGCGCTGCCGGCTGGATGACGCCCATTCAATCCCTGAACCAGGCTGAGCATCGAGTCGTGGGCTTGCGCCACGGCCACCCCGGGCTTGAGCAGTCCACCAATGAAGAATGCGTGGTTTTCCTGATCGGCCAAGCCACCGCCGACCACATCGTCGAACATGGCCAGGGGAATCCAAAGATCCGGCAACACCGGAGACGTGCCGCTGAATTCCGGATCGGCAACGCCGATCACTGTGAACACGCGCCGGCGAACCCGCAGGGTCTTGCCAACCACGAAGGCATCGCCGTGAAAGATGCGCTGCCATCCACTGTTGCTCAGCACCAGCACAGCGTCACGGCCCGGAACGGCATCGTCGGAAGGCAGAATCGGGCGACCCATAATAGTCTTGCCGCCGAGCAACAGAAAATAGTTGCCCGAAACGAAAACCGCATGCGCTTCAAATGGTTCGGGATCGAGCACGCGGATATCATTACCGGCATACGCATAGAGATCCCGGAAGGCGTTACTGCTCTTCCGGACCTGCTGGTAGTCCGCGTAACTCCAGAGGTGCGAACCTCGCGCGCGGGCGCGAATGGCGTTCAATTCGAAGTTGCGATCCGCGTCGGGGATCGGAATGGGCTTCAGAACATAGCCGTCGAAAAAGGTAAACAGCGCGGTGTTGGCGCCGATGGCCAGGCTCAGGATAGCGACGGCTGTGAGCACAAATCCGGGACTCTTGGACAGAGTGCGGCGGGCGTACATCATGTCCTGGCGAAGCGCGTCGAGCCACGCGAAGCCGCGCGTGTCGCGGTGGGCCTCCTTGGTCTGCTCCACACCGCCGAAGGATCGCAACGCGGCGTAGCGGGCGTCTCGCTCGGTCATGCCGCGGCGGACGTTCTCGGCCATCGCCAGTTCCAAATGCGCCTCAATCTCTTCGTTGAGGCGGTCATCCATTTCGCGGCGGCGAAACAACCAGCGCAGACGAGACCACAGAATCCGGAGTCCCTGCATATGCGGCTCTCCTTTTGGCTTCCAACAGGAGAATAGCGCGACTCCTGTTGGGAGTCAACAGGAAAGTTTGGGTAAGGCTGTCGATCCCTAGGCCTCGTCCGTCGACGTCTCCCTCTGGACGAGCCGGCTCGAAGTCCGCGCAAGCGGACGACTGACAGTAGCCCACCGATTCATCGGTGGGAGCGCTCAGAAACGAGAAGGGAGTCCGTGAAACGGACGACTGAGCTGTGGGCCTGATACGGATTCTCAGTCGTCCGTTTCACGGACTGAACGCACCCGCGTTCGGGTCCCACCGATGAATCGGTGGGCTATTTTCGCAGCGTCCGTTTCACGGACGGCCACACGGATGCCTAGTGCAAATACCAATCGGCCGAAGGCAGCAACTTAAACGCCGATGACCGCGCAGAGTTCACGCACTGCATCGGCGCTCTTGTGCAGTCCGGCGGACTCCTCGGCGGTGAGTTTCACTTCCACAACTTGCTCCACGCCCGCGGAGCCGAGCTTGCACGGCACGCCCACGTAAAGGCCCTTGATTCCGTACTCGCCTTCCAGGAACGTGGCGCAGGGCAGGATTTTCTTTTTGTCCTTGAGAATCGCTTCGACCATGTCCACCACGGCCGACGACGGCGCGTACCAGGCGCTGGTTCCCAAGAACTGCACGATCTCCGCGCCGCCGTTGCGCGTGCGATTGACTAGTCGCTCGATGGTCGCGGCGTCCATGAGCTCGGTGATCGGGATTCCCGCCACCGTCGAGAGGCGCGGCAGCGGAACCATGGTGTCGCCGTGGCCGCCCATCACGAAGGCGTTGACGTTTTCCACCGACACTTTCAGTTCCTCCGCGATGAAGGCGCGGAAGCGTCCGGAATCGAGCACGCCGGCCATTCCGATCACGCGATTTTTCGCGAATCCCGCGAGGCGATACACCGCCTGACACATGGCGTCGAGCGGATTGGTGACCACGATGATGATGCAATTCGGCGAATACTTCACGACTTCGCCGGTGACCGCTTTCATGATGTTGTAGTTGATGTTCAGCAAGTCGTCGCGCGACATGCCGGGCTTGCGCGGCAATCCCGCGGTGATCACCACGACGTCGGAGCCGGCCGTGGGCGAGTAGTCGTTGGTCGATCCGGTAACGCGGGAATCGGTTTCCTCGATCGCGCCTGCTTCGAGCATGTCGAGCGCTTTTCCGGCGGGCACTTTTTCCAAAATGTCCACCACGACGACGTCGGCCAATTCCTTGTCGGCGATTCTTTGGGCCGTGGTCGCGCCTACGTTGCCGCTGCCTACTACAGTCACTTTCTTCCGCATGTTTTCTCCTTAGAATTTCGATAATTTCGCAGAGAAAATTATACCGCGACGGGCTTGTCCGCCGTCGCCGACTTGTAAATCGCTTCGATCAACTTCATGTCGCGCAATCCTTCTTCGCCCGGTGTGCGCGGATCTTTGTTTTCGAGAATGCACTGCGAAAAATGGTCGGCCTCGCGCGTGAATTGCTTGGGCGAAGCGTCGTCGACGGGCGTGTCGATATCGAGTCCCGCGGCGAGATGCGCTTTGAAGCGCAATCCGTCGTAGCTGTAGGCCGGATCCATCTGCACCCAGCCTTTCGTACCGACGGCTTTGAAGAAATTTCCGCAGTTGGAACCGTAACTGGTGGCGCATGTCGCGACCACGCCCGAAGGAAAGCGCATGTTCCAAAAAACATTTTCTTCCACTTCCGTGAAGCGGCCGTCCGGCGACACAACGGAACTGCTCGCCGAAAGACTGCGCGGTTCTTCGCCCGTCAGGTAGCGGCAGGCGTTCAGGCAATAGATGCCGACGTCCATCAGCGGTCCGCCACCGGCCAGTTTTTTCGTCAAGCGCCATTCGCCTTTGGCGATGTTGAATCCGAAAGTCGCCTCGATGAATCGCAAATCGCCGATCGAACCGTCGTGACAAATCTGCACGGCGCGCAAGTGCGTGCCCTGATAGCGGCAGCGATAGGCGATCATTAATTTGCGCTGCGCTTGCTTGCACGCCGCGACCATCTGCTCGCATTCGCGAACGGTGTTGGCCATCGGCTTTTCGGACAGCACGTGTTTGCCAGCGCGCGCCGCGCGGACCGTGTACTCGGCGTGCATGCCGTTGGGCAGCGCGATGTACACGGCGTCAATGTCGGGATTCTTGGCGATGTCGTCGTAATGGCCGTAATCGTAGATCGCCGACGTGGACACGCCATACAGCGCGGCGGTTTTCTCCGCTTTGTCGCGATGACCGCTGACGATCGCGACGATGCGCGAATTTTGCGTGCCGGCGATTCCCGGCATGAATTGATTGAGCGAAATGCGACCGAGTCCCACGATGCAGTAGCCGATTTTGCGCGCGGGCGCTTGCGCGCGAATTACGCTCGGCAATAGAGTTGCGGCAGCGGTAGTTTTCAGGAAGTCGCGACGAGTGGACATGTCGCGATTCTAACAGGGTTAGTTCTTGCCGTTGCGGCGGATCAGGTCGTCCGCGATCTTCACCAATGCGTTCACGTTCTCGGTGGTTTCGTGAACGCGGGCATTGGTTTCATCGAGCCGCGCTCGCTGTTCATCGAGGCCCACTCGGAGTTCTTTAAAACCAGCCCGGAGCTCTTTGAAGCCAGCTTCCATTTCCTGGCGCGTTTGGGTCACAACGCCCGCTAGTTCGCCCATCTTCCCAGACAGGAAGGTGTGCGATTGCAACAGCGCGCCAATCTGCTCGTTGTGGTGCGCCTGCATTTGCAACATGTACTCGATCGTCTTCTCGACGTCCATGCGCCGATCTTACCATAGCGCACCTTGCTATACTGACCCCATGAGTGAGGCCGCGACGGTGACGTTCGACCGCTTTTGGGAAACGCCGTGCGGCGACACGCTCACCGAAGCATTGCTGCGCCGCGCCGCCGCGACTCCGCGCCACGTGCATCTCCATTTGCGCCAAGACGACGGCACGGACGTCGCATTCACGTATGCGGAAACGCTCGCGGGCGCGCGATCGGCCGCCGCCGCACTCCGCGCGCTGGGTCTGAAGCCCGCCGAAACGGTCGCGATCATGCTGCCGACGTGCCGCGAGTTTTTTTTCACGTTTCTCGGCACACTTTTTGCCGGCGGAATTCCCGTGCCCATCTATCCGCCGATTCGCGCCGATCAAAGCGAGGAATACGCGCGGCGCCAATCAGGAATTTTGCGTAACGCCGAGGCGCGCGTGCTCGTCACGTTCAAGGAAGCGGAGCGTCTCGCCAAGCTTCTCGACATTCCTTCGCTGCGCGCGGTCGTGCTGGGCAGCGACCTGGCAAGCACCAACGCCGGGGAAGATTATCGCGCGCAACCCGACGACGTCGCGCTGATTCAATACACCTCCGGTTCCACCGGCGACCCCAAAGGCGTCACGCTGACGCATCGCAATCTTGTGGCGAACGTGCGCGCCATCGGATATGGCGTGGGCGTGCGTCCTGACGATGTGGTGTGCTCGTGGCTGCCGCTCTATCACGACATGGGATTGATCGGCTGCTGGCTCTTCTCCATTTATTTTGGACTCGAGCTGGCGGCGATTTCGCCGCTGGCGTTTCTGCGGCGTCCCGAGCGCTGGCTGTGGATGTTTCACCATCGGCGCGGGACGCTCTCGCCGGCGCCGAACTTCGGTTACGAATTGTGCGTGCGAAAGATCAAGGATGAAGCAATCGAAGGACTCGATCTCTCGTCGTGGCGTGTGGCGCTGAATGGCGCCGAGCCGATCCATCCCGCGACGCTCGACCGCTTCATCGAGCGCTACTCGCGCTATGGCTTTCGCGGCGAGTCGATGATGCCGGTCTATGGACTCGCGGAAAATTCCGTGGCGCTCTCGTTTTCGCCACGCGGAACGGCTCCACGTATCGACGTAGTGGATCGCGCGGCGTTCGAGCTGCGCGGCGAAGCGCGGCCCGCCGGCGAAGTCGCGGGAAATTTGCGGTTCGTCTCGGCAGGGCGCGCGTTGCCGGGTCACGAGATTCGCATCATCAACGACAACGGCGAGGTCATTGGCGAACGTCGCGAGGGACAAGTGCAATTCCGCGGCGCGTCGGCGATGCAAGGCTACTATCGCAATCCCGAAGCCACTACATTGGCGATGGATGGGGATTGGTATCGCACCGGCGACCTCGGATATTTTGCGGAAGGCGATCTCTTCATCACCGGGCGCACCAAAGATTTGATCATTCGCGCGGGACGCAACGTGCATCCACAGGAATTGGAACGGCTCGCGGCGGAGGTTGAGGGCGTGCGGCAAGGATGTGTCGCGGCGTTCAGCGTGCCGGATCGCGAAGCGGGCACCGAGAGTGTGGTGATTGTCGCGGAAACGCGCGAGAAAAACGCCGCGCGGCGGCGCGCGATTGAAGCAGAAATAAAACTCCGCGTCGGTGCGGGCGCGATCTCACCTGATGTTGTGCTCGGCGTCAGACCAAACACCATTCCGAAAACGCCAAGCGGAAAACTGCAGCGAGGTGCATGCCGGCGGTTGTACCTGCAAGACGCACTCGACGAACCGAGTGTTCCCACCTGGATACAAATCATGAGACTGACGTTTGCGAAAGGGTTACGGTTTTTTCACCGTAAAGACGAACTAACGAGAGGCTAATGGTTTTATCAACGCAGAGAACGCAGAGACGCAGAGAAAAACCAAGCCAAGGTCTTCTCTGCGTCTCTGCGTCCTCTGCGTTAACAAAACCGCCGGTATGAAGACTAACGACATCACGGGAGCAATCATTGGGGCGGGAATCGAGGTGCATCGAGCGCTCGGCCCAGGATTGCTTGAATCCGCCTACGCGCAATGCCTGTGCCACGAACTTCGCCTCCGAGGATTCGGTTTTGTTCGTGAGCACGCCGTGCCGATGGTGTACAAGGGAATGCGCCTCGATTGCGGTTTTCGCGTCGACCTATTGGTCTCCGATCTCGTCGTGGTGGAAGTCAAAGCCATCGAGAAGATCCTGCCGGTTCATGAAGCGCAACTTGTGACATACCTTCGGTTGGGCGGCTGGAATGCCGGACTGCTGCTAAATTTCAATGTGTCGGTTCTCACTGAAGGCGGCATTCGACGGAAAGTTCTGGGCCTCGAGGAGGAAGAGTGATTCGCTTTCTGGTTTCCTCATCGTCGGAAGCACGCCTCGCGGCCGCCGCCGATTTCGTGCGCCGATTTCCGCCCGCTTCCGAGTTGACGATCGTGGGACCGTCGCGCGATGCCATCGACGATTTCGCACGGACCCAATCGGGCAAAGCCACGTTTGGATGGCATCGGTTTACGCTGCCGCAATTGGCCAAGCGCCTCGCCGCACCGGGACTCGGCGCCCGAGGACTGGCGCGCGCCACCGCCGTAGGTGCGGAAGCGGTCGCGGCACGCGCGGCGTTTCTGCTGCACAAGGAAGCGCGACTTCCCTACTTCGCTCCGGTCGCCGATTCGCCGGGCTTCGCGCGGGCGCTGGCGTCAACGCTCCAGGAATTACGCATGGCGCGCATCGCACCAATGGATCTGGTGCGCGACAACACCAAGATCGAAGCATTCCCCGCTCTGCGCGATCTCTCCTGGCTGCTCGAGCGATTCGAAGAACAGTGCCGCACGGCGGGCATCGCGGATTGGCCGGCGCTTCTTGAGGTGGCGCAAGAAACCTGCGCTACATCTCCGCCGCGCGAGCCGGTGTTGCTGCTCGACGTCGCGATCCACACACCGGCGGAACGCGAATTTCTGAAGGCGTATCTCACCGCCGCGCCCGACGCGTTGGTCACGGTTCCCGAGGGCGACACGATCACGCGAGAATCCGCGGAATCGCTTGGGGCAACGGAAATCGCCGCGCCTCCGCAACGCCCGGCGTCGCGGCTGGAACGATTGCGCGCGTATTTGTTCTCCACTGAAGCGCCGCCGGAAGACTCGGCGGACGAAGACAGCGCCGTGACGCTTTTTTCCGCGCCCGGCGAAGGACGCGAGTGCGTTGAGATCGCGCGTCGAATCTTGCAGGAGTCGCGGCGCGGCGTCCCGTTTGACCGCATGGCCGTGTTCACTCGATCGAGCGAGTCGTACGCGGCGGTGCTGGAGACGGCGCTCGATCGCGCCAAGATTCCGGCGTACTTCGTGAGAGGAGCCCAGCGGCCGAATCCCGCGGGACGTGCGTTTCTCGCGCTGCTCGGTTGCGCGGTGGATCACTTGTCGGCACGGGCATTCTCGGAATACTTGTCGCTGAGCCAAGTGCCGCGTCCCGACGCCGCGGGCGAGCCGCCCAAAACGCCGCCCGAATGGACCGCGCCGCAAGATCTTCGCGAGGAAGACGCGCCGCTGCCCGAGCCCTCCTTCAAATCCGATGAAGTGGCCGAAGATGACGATGAGCAGCCGAGTCTCGATGGATCGCTGCGCACGCCGTGGAATTGGGAAAAACTTTTGGTAGAAGCGGCGGTGATCCAAGGCGCCGATCGCTGGAAGCGCCGCTTGACGGGTTTGGAATTTGCAATTTGCCAGAAGATCAAGCATGCGGATTCCGAAGAACGCCGCTTGATGTTCGACCGTCAACGGCGCAACTTGCGACATCTGCAAAAGTTCGCGATCCCGATCATCGAAAAACTTGAAGCGTTGCCGAAAGAAGCGGCTTGGGGCGTATGGCTCGACGCGCTCGCGGCGCTCGCGCCGATGGCGTTGCGCGCGCCCGAAGGCGTGCTCGCACTGCTCGCCGAATTGCGCCCGATGAGCGAGATGGGACCGGTGACGCTGGCCGAAGTCCGCGAAGTATTGCGGGCGCGACTGGCGTCGCTGCCGCAAGATCCGCCGGAGAATCGCTACGGGCGCGTTTTCGTCGCGCCCGTCGACCGGGCCCGCGGACGCGTCTTCGATGTGGTTTTTATTCCGGGACTCTCCGAGCGAATGTTCCCGCAAAAGTTGCGAGAAGACCCGCTGCTGCTCGATGGTCCACGCATCGCGCTCGGCCCTTTCGCGGCGCTCGCCAGTCAAGACGTACGCGCGGGCCGCGAACGTTTGCTGTTGCGCTTGGCGGCGGGCGCGGCGCGGGAGCGGCTGTACCTCTCGTATCCGCGCATGGACCTCGGCAACTCCCGCTCGCGCGTGCCGTCGTTCTACGGCCTCGACGTGATGCGCGCGGTCACCGGCGAAGTGCCCGACTATCGACGCCTGGAGCGTCAAGCCACCGAGACCGCGCACGCGCGACTCGCTTGGCCCGCGCCTGCCAAACCCATGGACGCCGTCGATGAAACCGAATACGACTTGGCGGCGCTCCATCCCGCGCTGCTGCCCCAGGCACAATCAAAAGGTCGCGCGCGATTTCTCTTGGAGCTGAATCCGTCGCTGGCACGCGCCTTGCGCTCGCGTCACACGCGATGGGAAAGTCCCAAGTGGACGCCCAGCGACGGCTTAGTCTTACCGAATCATTCGCCGGCTTACGCCGCGCTCGAGAAAAACCGGCTGAAGGCCCGCGCGTATTCGCCGTCGGCGCTCCAGAAATTCGCGCTCTGCCCGTACCAGTTTTTTCTGGCCTCGATTCTGCATCTCGAGCCGCGACCCGACGCCGAACCGATCGCCGAAATGGATCCTGCGACGCGCGGCAGTTTGTTCCATAAGGTTCAATCGCGATTGCTGCGGCGATTGAACGAAGCGCAGCGGCTTCCGGTGGACGCCCAGAATCTGGCGGCCGCGGAACGCGACCTCGACGACGTGTTGAACGAAACGGCGGCCGAGGAAGCGGAAAATCTTGTGCCCGCGATTCCCGGCGTGTGGGCCGCGGGTGTCGAGACGATGCGCGCCGATTTGCGCGGATGGTTGCGATTACTCGCGGAGTCGGGCGAACAATGGCTGCCGGTGTATTTCGAATTTGCTTTTGGCTTGGCGCGATCGACCGACGCGGGCGCCGACACGCGCGATCCCTGCTCGGTGGAGCAGCCCGCGCGGCTCGCCAGCGGTCACTTGCTGCGCGGAGCCGTCGATTTAATCGAAGGACTCGTCGATCCCGCCACCCGCAAAGCGCAAACCTTGCGCATCACCGATCACAAGACGGGCGTGAATCGCACGAAAGAGAACTTGCAATTCGGTAACGGCGAAATGTTGCAGCCGTCGTTGTACGCCGTGGCGGTGGAGAGCGTGTTCCCTGAAGTAAAAGTGCGCGAATCGCTGCTGAGTTACTGCACATCGGCCGGAGGATTCTCGCGCCGCGTGGTGCCGGTGAACGAGGAGTTGCGCACGCGGACCACCGAAGTGCTTTCGGCCATCGACGACGCGATCTCCAGCGGATTCCTGCCGCCGGCGCCGCGCAAAGGCGCGTGCCATTGGTGCGATTTTCGCGCCGTCTGTGGACCATATGAAGAAACACGTTGGTTGTTGAAGCGGGAAAAACCGCCGCGCCTGGAGTTGGAAGACTTAGTGTGGCTGCGCGGATTGCCATGATCCGCGGGCGTCGAGCATTCTTCGCGCGGTTTCCGCCGAGTCGTGGACGCGCAGGAACAACGCCTTTCCCGCGGTTTGCGAATTGGCGAGAAGATACTCCAGCGATTTGTCGGCGCCGTCCATGCTCCAGCGGCTGCATTTCGTCTTTCGCGACGCCAATCACCGTGACCACGCGTTTGTCGTTGACTAACGAAATGCCGCCGGCAAATGTGAACATGCGGCAAGATGAACCCAACCGGCTACCGGCGACTAGCAGACAGACCGTCCTTCCTAGGCCGAAAGTTGCGCAGAAAGGTGACATTGAGTCCTGCCCCTCCGTACTCCCTCTATGTAGAATCAATCGCTTAGGGATGGCATCTGATTTGCTCTACAGTAGGCGGATCTGCGAGGCCGGTTACAACTGGGCGGCCCGAGACCGAGGAACTAAAATGTCAATGGAAATGAAACCGACTTTCGATCTACCGTCCTTCGTACGGACGTTGATTAGCGCCAGTCCCGGCCCCCTGTCGATTCCGTGGACCACAACGCAGATCGATAACGAAGTGACGCAAGTGCAGCGCAACATGTCGCGCGACGCGCACACGCGCTTCCAGCAAGTTCGCTACATGAACAGCTTGAATCGCTTGCAGCAGTGCCTGAAGACCTGCGAGCTGCCCGCCGATCTCACGCCGCGCGAACGCCTGGCGTTCAAGACGCTGAGTCAGGCGCTGAGCACGAACCAGCACGCCGCGGAACTGACCACGCTGCTCGATCAGGTCACGCTGCCGGAAGGATTGTTCGCCACGTCCGGGCTGAATTTGCAGCGGATGGCGAGCTAGAAAAATGGTCGCCGGTTGCCCGTTTCCAGTGGCCGGTTTTTTCCGGCCACCGGCGATCGCAACCGGCAACCAGTTAGATCCCGCTCGATTTCTCCACCTGAATCTTGTAAAGCACCCTCACTTCACCCGGTTGGCGATACGGGTAAACATCCTGCCCCAAATACTTCTTGGCCATTTTGTTGATGTGCTCGTCCGCGCCCTTTTCCGTGGAGTCGACCACCCGTCCGCGAATCTCCACGTAGCGATACGGATTTTGGGGATCGCTGATGGCCAGCGATACGCGCGGATCGCGGCTCATGTTCTTGTCTTTCACGCGCCCGCGCGCCGTATTCACCAGCACGTGCGTGCCGTCGAAGTCCACCCACACGGGAGTCACTTGCGGACTGCCGTCGGGCATCAAAGTTGCGAGGTTGGCGAAGGCTTGTTTCGTGAAAAGATCCTGAAATTTTTCCATCATGTAGCTATTTTACGTTAATTCCACGCCCCGCTGGCGGGCGCGGCGGTCGCGGCGTTGTCAGAACCATTCGCGGTAGCGAATGGACTCGCTGGCGTCGGCATCGCAGATGACCTTCCGTCGAACGCGGGATGGTCCGGGTTTTGCGTTGATTAGAACCGTCGGTGCGTTCGCGGAAGGCCAGCGAGCCCATTCGCTACCGCGAATGGTTCTGACAACGCAACCCAACCAGCGTGCGAATTAGACAGACCGGCGCTAGAGAAACTTCACGCCATAGGAAAACTCGGTGCTTTGCGACAGCGGCGCGGCGCGCACGATGATGGATTTGGTCTCCATGTCGGTCGATTCCGGCCGATAGTGCATCGTCACGAACACGGTTTCGTGCAGCGCATAACGCTTGGAACTGCGGAATCCCAGGCCGCCGCGCGACAAGTTCACGGGATCGATCACTTCACAGACATTATCGGATTCGCGGCGGATGCGCGCGCGCGTCTTCATCTGGATTCGCCGCGAAGTCCGGCGCTCGGGTCCGGAGATCGGCGCTTCGACCGGCGCCACCGCCTCGGCCTCCGCGATGCCTTTCACTTCCGGGACAGGAGCGGGAGGCACAGGCGCGGGCGCTGCCGCGGCAACTGGCGCCGGCGCCGCTGCCGCCGCCGGAGAGGCGAACAGGCTCAAGTGAATCGCGCGTTCCGACGGTTGCAATCCGGCGCTGACGTCTTCGCCCTTCAGCGCGCGCGACAACTTCTCTAAGCCTTGGAGATATTTTTGCTGATTGAACCGCTTGCCGGCATCGCGCACCGTGAGACCGCGAACGCGCGCGATCTCCGACTCGACTTTTGCGGCGCGATCGTCCGCCGCCGCGGCGAGTGTGCCGGCGAACGCGCCTAAATCGAAACTGTCGTCAGGTGACATTGGCGATTCAAGGGATTGTACAACACAAACGAGTTCCGAGTTCCGAGTTCCGAGGCCCGAGGGCGGACAAAACCCGAGTTCCGAGTTCCGAGGCCCGAGTCAGAACTGGCACCCCAGTTTCTTATCCGCGTTTACCTGTGTTCATCTGTGGCGTTCTTCATCTTCGGCCTTCTTCGTTGATTTTTTCAATCCACCGTCGAATCGGCGCCAGCGCCGTCCGCGGAAAACGATGCCCCGAGTTGTAGAGGCGGAAATCGACGCTCTTGGCGAGCAACGGAAGATCGTGGCGAAACCGGGCGTTCTTTTCCGCGCTGTACCAAACGTCTTTGGTTGCCGCGATGTGCAGGACATGCGCCGCGCCTTTTTTGTACACCGGGTTTTCCTTCCAATCGCCGGGAATGCCGCCGCACACCGCGATCACGCCGCGCACCATGTTGGGATGCGAGAACGCGAAGCGATAGTTGTACGAGCAGGATTGCGAAAATCCCAGCAGGAAGACGCGTCGCGGGTCGGCGGAATGCTTCCGCACCAGAACCGCGATCAACTCGAGCATCGTGTCGTGATGAAACTCCACCGAATCGAGTCCGCGATAGTTGGTGCCCCAGCCGAATCCCACGCGGCGGCGCCCGCCCGCCGCTCCCGCCGCGAGCGCATTCGCTTCACCGGCGTTGTTGGCGCTGCCGCTGCGATCCGGCAGCCAGAACTGATACGGTCCCTGCAAGGACGCCGCGATCATTTTGCCCGCTGTGATGCGCGTCACCAGGCGCATCATCGACTCTTTGTTGCCCTCATACCCGTGCGTTCCAATCACCACGGGCCATCGGCGGCCCTTTCGGGTGGGCGTGGGCGTCTCCACCTCGTAATAACACTTCAGCGGACTGGTCAGCGTTTGTTCCATCTGATACAATATACAGCTTATGGCGAATCACTTTTCCGCGCTTAAGCGAGCGCGCCAAACTAAGAAACGTACTGAACGAAATCGCAGCGCCCGTGCGCGCCTGCGCCACGCCGTCCGCGATCTGCGGACCGTCATTGCCAAGGATCCCACCAAGGCCAAGACGGATATGCCGTCCACCGTGTCGTTGATCGACAAGGCCGTGAAGAAGGGGCTGATCAAGGAAAACACCGCGTCCCGCTTCAAGAGCCGCCTGGCGATCCGATTGTCGAAGGCCGCGGCCAAGTAGGACAGGCGTCCTCGCCTGTCGCCCTTTTTAGGACAGGCCTTCTGGCCTGTCGTCTTTCAGGCGGAATGACCTCTCGAATCGCGCTCGCCAATCTCCGATTCCCGGCTAATCCCGAGGAATCGATCTCGCTCGCGGTCCAGGCCATCGACCGCGCCGCCTTTCAGGGCGCCCAAATCATTTGCTTTCCGGAATGTTTTGTCCCCGGATATCGTCTGGTGGGGCGCACGATTCCGCCGCCCGACGCCGCGTTTCTGGAACGCGCCTGGTCGACCATCGCGCGCGCCGCGGGCAAAGCGAAAATCACGGTAGCGCTCGGCACCGAGCGCATCGTCGACGGCCGCTTGCGTATCACCGTTCTCGTGATCGGTCCCGATGGCGTGGTGGTGGGATTTCAGGATAAAGTCCAACTCGATCCTTCCGAAGACAACACCTATTCTCCCGGCGACACGCGACGCGTTTTTCAAGCGGGCGCGCTGACTTTCGGCGTAGCGATTTGTCACGAAGGCTGGCGCTATCCCGAGACCGTGCGCTTCGCCGCGCGTCACGGCGCGCAAGTGATTTTCCATCCGCACGTACATGAAGCGGAGCCGGGCAGCTATCGTCCGTCGTCGTACGGCGATCCTGCGAATTCGTTTCACGAGAAAGCCGTGCTGTGCCGCGCCGCCGAAAATACGGTCTACTTCGCGACCGTGAATTGCGCGAGCGCCGGGTCGCCGTCGACGTCGGCGATCGCGCGTCCCGATGGCACGCTGTTGTCGTATCAACCGTACGGCAAAGAAGGCTTGCTGATCGCCGATCTCGACCTGGGCGCGGCGACGGGATTGCTCGCGTCGCGGTTTAAGTCGGCGGGTTTGTAGAAAGTAAAGGCGTCCCGCGGCAACGGATTGTTAGACGCGAACGGCGTGAAGAATCGCCTCCGGGCGATTCACGTTTCCACGTCTCCACCAAGGCAGAGCGTCAGAATGCCTCTTCCCCTACCGCGGCTTTTCCAACGTTTCGATCAGGAAGTGGATCTCGGCGGCCATCGTGTAGTCCAAGTCCGGGGCGTCGGCGAGAGTGTGGTCGCGGTGACCGGCGACAATGGATTGGAGGGCGCGAATGAAGGGGAGGAGCTGAGCGGCGCGGGGAACAGAGGCGAGTTGCTGGAGGAGGGACGCGGCTTCGGCCGTGTCGCCGGCGAGTAGGGATTGGGTCACGTCGAGGGCGAGGCGGCCATCGCCGCTGTGGTTCTCGCCACCGTCGCGGCGGTAGGCGAGGTAGCAGGTGATGGCCTTGCCCTTCGCCTCCGCGGCGGCGGTGGGGTTGCCAGCCTCCGTCTCAATCTTGGCGAGGATGGCCCACGTCTTCCAGGGCTGGGAAGCATGGCCGAACTGCATATCGCATTCGATCGCGCGGCGGATTTCCTGCCGCGCTTCGTCAAAGCGCCGGAGCTTGCGGAGACGAAGGGCGAGGTTGTACCTTCTGGTGCCCTCCTTGGCCACGTCGCGACATTCGAGAGACTTGTCAACGGCTTGGCGGAGGAACGCCACCGCTTCCTCAGTTCGCCCGAGATCGTCGTCATATAAAATCCCGAGTTGATTCAGGGTACTCGCCTGCGCGGCGACGTCTCCAAGCCGTACCTTGATCGCGAGAGATTTGCGGTAGGCATCCTCCGCCGCTTCTGGCTGGCCCGCGTCTTGATACACCCTACCGGTCTGATGCCAAACCACGGCGACGCTGCCCGGCTCGTCCAACTGCGTGAACCACTCGCGCGCTTCGGCATAAGCGGCCAGAGCGTCCGTATAGCGCCGTTGCCACATACGAACGGTCCCAAGCTGGCCCTTGCCCACTGCGACACTCCGGCCATCACTGAGTTGCTCGCCGCGGCGGACGCTCTCTTCGTAGGCCGCAGCAGCTTCATCGAGTCGGCCCAGAGCCAGAAGACAATCACCTTTTCTGCCGAAGCAGACAGTCACCATCTGTACGGCGGCTCTGTCAGCGCCGTCCTTCGCCACGACCTCGAAGCGCTGTCGAGCCTCGTTCAGCAACGGCAACGCCTGTTCCGACCGGCCCGCCGACTGCAACACTTGGCCAAGGAGATTGAATGCCATCGCCAGATCGTAAGCGGCCCCGCGATACGCCTGCCCGTCCGTCGTCCGAGCCCGCTGGAGCAACTGCTGCGCGCCCTCGAGCGCCTCGTGCAACTGCCCTTTTTGAAGCTGCTGCTCGATGCGGTTAGCCGCCGCGTTGAAGCGTGCGTGACTCCAAGCGTTGCCCAGCGCCGCAGCCGCAATGTCGCGCACGTGCCCCACGCGCTCCAGCAGCCGCGGCCTGCCGAGCATTGACAACAGAGTGTAGAGCGACGTGGCCAGACCGATTGTCGCCTCGGCATCGCCCGCGCGCTGCACGAGGTCGAGCAGCGCAAAGAGGTTCGTCAGCTCCAGCACGGTCAGTGTCGCCGCGAGTTCGATGTGCTCGCTCTGTTGCTGCTCGAGGAACACGACATACGCGCGCATCTCCTCGACCCAGCGAACCATGAGCCGCTCGCGCTCCGCGGCGTCCATCCGCCCGCGCAGGTAAGGACAGAGTGCAGGATTGAGCGTGAGATGGCCGTAACGATTTGACGTCGCCAGCCCCGTCGCGATCAACTCTTCCGCCAGCGCGCCGATGTCCGCCTCTTCCCACTCCATCATCATGCCGAGCACGACCAAATTGACCCCGCCGTGAAATACACCGAGCACGCCCGCCCGCTCGCGGTTCGCGCCCGACATCCGCTGGAGGGAAAGCTCGACGCTAGCGAAGAGGGAATGCTCGCGACTACCGGGGAACTGCTGTTCCATCGCGGCCATCAGATCGACGAGCGCTTCGCGGGTAGACTCGACGCCCCGGCTCCGCAATTCCGGGGCCAGCAACGCGAGGGTGCGGGCGTGGCAATGGACGGCATCCACGAGCAACTCGATGGATTCGCGCGCCGCATCTAGCGTGGCACCCGCCCCGGCACCGCCCGCCACATTCAGCGCGCGCTCGACGAGCTTTACGGCGTCTTCGGTGTCGAGCCGGTGCAGTTCGCGCCGGTGGTGGAGCACGTCGAAGGGCGCGGGCAGCGCCTCTCGGCTGGTGAAGACGAGTCGCGTATCGCCCGCCTTCAACAGGCGTTCGGACAGGTCGAGGATTGCTTTCAACTCGCGGCCCGCTTCCTCGGACAGCGCCTCGGGCGTTTCGAGATAAGGTGGCAGGAGGATGCTTTCCATGTTGTCCACTACTAGCAGCGAGGATTGCTCGTGTAACGCACGCTCGACCTTCTGGATCGCACCTTCAAGATCGCCGGCCGCTGAAAACTCTCCGCTGACCAACTGCCTTCCAATCTCATCCACGACCGCGCGCTGATTGCCGTGCGTCTCGACCGAGACGAATGCGGCGCGGCGGACCTGCTGCGACCGCACCATCCAGCGCGCGAACTCGGCGGCGAGCGCCGTCTTGCCTTCGCCGCCCTGTCCACGCAGGACGGCGTACGATTCGTGCCGCAGCAGGCGTTGGAGCGCCAGCAATTCCCGGCTGCGCCCAATGAAACCGGTCGCTGGAGCCTTCGGCAGGCTCCCGAGGCGTGACGCCAGAATTGTCCGCAGCACCTCTTGCGTCTGCGGCGCGTGCGTGCGGCGGAAGAGTTGCGGGTCGTCCTTTTCCTGGAAAAGCACGGGTACAAACCAGTCTTCCAGGTGCAATTCGCCTGCCCCGAAAATGCGCCCACGAAAAGTTTCTTCCTTCAAAAAGCGTTGGCCGTCGAGCATGGCATCGCCCACGCGCTTGCCGTGGGCGAGTCCTCCGTAGAACTTCTCCACAAACCGGCGCGCGGTCTCGACCAGCACGCTGTGGCTCATGGCCACGACGGAGGCGACGCCGCTTTGCAACAGCTCGGAAGCGACGGACTCGGAAGTGTCTTCGGCCTGGGCAGTTTGGCAAGCTTCGAGGAAAACGAGTGGAATCCGGTAGTGCTTTAGGAGCTGACCGAGTTTGTCGGTATGCACCGTCACGTGTCGGCGCTTCTCGAGCTTATCGGTGTCCTGCGGATCTTCGAAGCAAAGTCCACCGAGGCCGACGTGGCGATCATAAACGCCGTGGCCGTCGAAGTGGACAACGTGATAGGGCTCACGGGCATCGAAGGCGCGTTTGAGTTCCTTGCTCAAGGCCTCAAACGTGGGAGGACTGAGCACGTGAAGCCGCACGAGGCCTCCGAGTTCTTCCATGGCTTCGACCAGCGGCAGTGCGCTGGCGCGGTGGTCGATGTAACCACACGCCTCATCCTCAGGTCGCGCGGTAACGAGCAGGACGCGGATCGGCGCTGCGACAACGGAAACGTCGAGTCTCAGGGTATTCGGCAGGCGCCGGCGGACGCGGGTGGGTTTCGCACCTTGAAAGAGAAAATCATGGCCATCGTGCAGCAATTCCCATGGCAGGCCGAGCAGGAGTGTGGCGGCCTCGCGGACCACAGCCGCGTCGGCGTCCGGGGTTCCGACTTCCAGAGACGCATCCACGTAAACGGAGAAGCGACGCGACGCGTGTTCGCTGATCTTCGCCCACGCGTCGATAACATTTTCGCTGTGCGCAGCGGGAATCGCCTCGTCGTGCAGTTGCCGGCCCCACCTCACGAGATCCGCTTCGACCTTGCCCGCGCGGTCGCGGAAGTAGTGGCTCGGCCAAATGGCGTAGTGTTCCAGATACCAACTCAGCTCTGCGGCCTCGATGGGACCACTGGGAGCAATGAGCCGCCAACTTTGCGGGCTGAAGACTTTCGGCTGACCAGGATTCGACGGTTCATAGACGAGCCGGGCTCGGGCCGACGGGCGACGCACTCCGTTTTCTTCGTGGAACTTCAAATCCGTGAGTTCCAGGACGAGTTCCTCCAGCGGCTCGGCGGTTGGCTGTGTCGTCGCGGACTCTTCCGATGGGTGCCGTTTCCCCATCGCTACGAGGATTGGATGCATCGCTGCCTCGGCACCGCCGGGTGCGCTGCTGACAGCAAGGTAAATCGGCTTGTCGTCGAACAACACTCCAAGGGCGCCGAGCTTCGTGCCGTCGAGCGAAAGCGCAAAGACGGGAAACTGGTCCCGGCCGCGCCGATCCTGTACGTCGAGCGCGTGGCGCACTTCCTTAACGACCCACTCCGACTGGAGCGAATTCGGGCTGACCACAACCGCAAAGGCCGAAGAGTCTTCGATGGCTTTCTTGATTTCCCGCGAAAGCGGATCGCCAGGTCGCAACTCGCGCGAATCGATCCACGCCTCCAGCTTAAGGCCGGCGAGTGTCAAGCGGAGTTCGCCGACGAACGCGTCGTCCTTCGAACTGTGGGAGATGAAGAGTCTCTGCATATCTCAGGATGCGGCGTCCGCAGGTGAGCAAGGCCTTCTTATAACCCCATGGCAGATTCGGTACCAGACTCTAACACATCACATGGGCGAACTGCCTTCCCGAAATGGGACCTTCGATGTCCGAGCTTACTCACACCGGGACGCAAGGTAAGCTGCTGCGGGATGGAATCTACGGGATGGTCCGGCATCCCCGGTACCTGAGCGCGGACCTTGGTTTGCTATCGAACGCCTTGTTCGTCAACTATCTCGGTCTCTATCTCCTTCTTGTCATTTTGATCCCCTTCGGATACGCGCTTTTGATCATGGAGGAGCGGGAGCTTGTGGATCGCTTCGGGGAAAGTACCGGCAATATCAGCGCGACATCCCGCAGTTGATTCCCCGCTTCCGCAAGGGCTAAAGGATTATTCGCACCGTAGCATGGCCGCCACCATCGCGCCTGGGCCGACTACTAACTTCAGCGTGCCGCCATTTGTCGCGCCCGCACCTCCGCCGCGCGCTTCAGACGCTGGAGCGAGTCGGCGACGCTGTTGTGCACGCGCCCGGGCATGCGATTCAGCAATCGAGCCCGCCACCCGGGCGGGAAGGAGAAGTCTCAGCCGTAGCGGAGCATGCAACTGCCCGCGTCGATCGGTGAACAGGAGATCCGGTTGTCGCCGACCAGCCCGAACGGCATGTTCGCGCGGAATCGGATCGCGTGCCGCACCGCGTCCACTTCCAGAATCTCGCCGTCGATGCGCAACCGCCGGCACAGCAGCCAGGCGAACAACCGTTGGCCGACCGCCGCCGGCCCTTCCGGCTCGACCCGCTCGATCGTCATCTCCCAGAACCCGCCGTAACCGGCTGGGTTCATCAGCAACTCCCAGACGACCTCGACCGGGGCCTGCACCCGGTCTGCCGGACACACGTTCACCGCCATGTCTGCCTCCCCCTCTTCAGCCGTCGCCTTCAACTCTCGCACATCGCGGAGGAAGGCTCACCCATGCCTCCCGCGCCGATCGCTAAGAGGACTTCGTAAGGTCCGAGACGAGAGCCAAGTGTTAAAGACATGGCATCGGTGTTCAAGCCACCCTATCTAACCCGCTGTCGCTCTCGCGGCCGGCGATGTCCGCGCTCGTACGCGAGACCACCTGCCATCGGCCATCGACGCGCCGCCACACATCCATGAAGTATCCGTGCAACTCGCCCATTGGCTTGTCGTCAAACGTCGCGCGCAGGATGGGAAATTTAGAGGTGACTACACCGACCTCGCCATAAACACGCGCGACGATGGCGGTCTGCTCAAACTCCGTGACGTTGATGTGCTTAAAGAGGAAGTCGAGCCAAGTTGCGCGCGCAATGTCCCTGGTGTTGTCCCATTTGTGAAGCACGAAGTCGGGAGCCATCAAATCGTCCAGCGCTGCCCGGTCGCGACCGTTGATGGCCGTGCTCCAACGTTTCGAAAGTTCCACCAGTTGCGCCTCATCGCCCATAGCGTCGCGTGCCATGATTGCCTCCGTTTCCAAGTGGCCCGATTGTTTCACGGATTGGCTTCATCCACGCCCAAATAGCGCAGGAACATCCGCGGCAACTCCGCGCGCAAATGCTGGAGAGTTCATTTCAAATAGGCAGTCCGCGGCCCAAGTTGGCGTCTTGGAGATATATACTGATTCGCGCATCGGGAACCTTAAGCGCGGACGGTAAAACGCTGACTGGCATGGGCCCTTCCACTCCTAGCGGTTCATCCGTCTCGCTGAAGGGAACGAAGCAGTAAACGGCATCAAAGCCTCATCGAAGCCAAGCGGCCGATTTGCAACGCTACAAACCTGTCTTACTTCTGACTTCCCCTCACTCTTGCCGCAAAGCTACGGTTGGATCCAGCCGCGACGCGCGACGCGCGGGCAGGTAGCTCGCCGCCAAGGCAACGGTTGCCAGCGCGGAGGCCGCGGCTAGCAGCGTCATCGGATCGTTCGAGTGCACGCCAAACAACAGCGACTCGATCGCGCGCGCGGCAAACAGCGCGAGCAGGGTTCCCAGTACGAGTCCGCCGGCGAGCAACGTCCCGGCCTCACGAAAGATCAGTCGCAACACATCGCCACGAACGGCTCCCAGCGCCATGCGGATGCCGATTTCATTGGTGCGCTGCGCCACCATGTAGGCGATCACGCCATACAATCCGATGGTCGCGAGCAAAACGGCCAGGCCGCCGAAGAATCCTGAGAGCGTGGCCATCAAGCGATCCCGCAACAACGTTTCGCTGATGATGGTTGGAAAACCGCTGAACCGGTAGCGAATGTCGGGATTCAGTTCCCGCAGCGTGGAGCGGATGGCCTCGACCAGCGGTCCCAAACTCGCCGTCGAGCGGATCATGATTCGGGTGCTGGTAAGCGGCGACGGCGTCTGGTTCAAGGAGCTAAAGACGATGGGCTTGAAATCCTCATGCAAGTCGAAGTACTTCGTATTCCTCACCAGCCCGACGATCTCGCAGATCGTCTCCGGCGTGCTCGGCGTGGCTTCAATCCAAAGCCGCTGGCCCACCGGATTCGCGCCGCCGGTGAACTTGCGGGCAAAGGCCTCGTTGACCACAACCGCGCGGGCGGATGTGGCGGTGTCGCGATCGTCCAACTCACGTCCCGCGAGCAAGGGCGTGCCGAGCGTCTTGAAATAAGCGGAGCCGATGAAGCTACGATAGACGTTGTCCGCGCCGTCGCGGCTGCGGCCGTCCATCCACATTGCGTTGCTCGATTGTCCACCGCCGACGGGAACTTGATCGGTCTCAGTCACTCCCTCGACACCGGGAAGCGCGCGCAGACGATCGAGCATTTCGTGCCGAAACGCCGTCAAGCGGTCCGGCGGCAGATTCACGCCCGAAAATCTCACGGCTGCCACCAGCAGGCCATTCTGCTGGAATCCAGTCTCCAGAGTCATCAGTGTGCGCAGGCTTTCGACGAACAGGAGGGACGCGGCGAGCAGCACCAGCGATATCGCGATCTGCGAGGACACCAGGATTCGCCGGAGGCCAAAGCGCTCGCGGCCCGCGGTCATCCCGCGGCTGCCGGACTTCAGCACTTCGCCGGGCGAGGTCCGCGCGGCGCGCAACGCCGGCGTTAGCCCAAACAAGACGCAGGTGAGAATCGCCAATCCAGCGGTGAAGGCGAGCACGCGCCAATCCTGCCGCAGATCGACAAAGACGGCGGTGCCTTGGGTGTTGAGGAAAGAGACCAAGAGCCGGCTCAACGTGTGCGACAGCAGCAGACCGAGGCTCGCGCCCACGGCCGCGATCAGCAGACTCTCGGTCATCAACTGACGAATCAATTGCCCGCGCGACGCGCCGATCGCCAACCGGACCGCGATCTCGCGTCCACGCGCACTGGCGCGCGCCAGCATCAGGTTGGCGAGGTTGGCGCAGGCGATCAACAGCACCAGTCCAGCGATGCCCAGCAGCAACACCAGAGGATCGGAGTATTGTTCACGAAGCGGTGAAAGACCGGTTGCAGCGGAGACGGCCGTGAGCTTGATCGCCAGAAAGTTCTTGACGCTCACGGGAGGATAGCCCGCGGTGAGCGACGCCTCAAAAACCCCTGTGGACATTGCGCCAAGGCTGGCCGCGACGCGTTCGAGCGGCATGCCGGGTTGCGGGCGTCCCATGACCACGAGCCACCAGTCGGTTCCGGAATCCAGGCGTCCGCTACCGCCGCGCACGGCGGCGTCCGAGCAGATCGGCAGGGCGATATCGAAATTCTGTCCCACTTCCAATCCGAAGAAGCTTTCCGGTGTGACGCCAATGACTTCGACCGGATGGTTATTCACGACCACCTTTTTGCCGATCGCCGAGTCCTCGCCGCCGAACTCGCGTTGCCAAAAGGGATAGCTGACGACTGCGCCGGGCAATCCGCATCCGCGATGATCGTCGTGTGCGGTAAACACGCGTCCACGGACGGCGGGTACGCCGAGCACGCGGAAGAAGTCGCCGCTCACCCAGAGCCCGCGGCCGGGAATCATCTCGCCTTGCGGCGAGATATTGAACGTCTCCGTTCCCCAGGCAAAAATGCCGGAGAATACTTGCTGGCGGTTGCGAATCTGCTCCCAAATAGGGTTGGTCACGCCATCGACCCCACGCTGCTGGTTCCCGCGGACGCCGTTCGAATCGACGAGCCGCGCCTGGACGAGAGTTTGCGGGTCCTTGACGGGGAGGGTGCTGAATCTTACGGCGTCGAGAAGCTGGAAGATGGCGGCATTCGCGCCGATACCGAGCGCCAGCGACAAGATTGCCACGGTCGCAAAACCCGGATTGAGACGAAGCGACCGCGCTGCATATCGTAGGTCTTTAAGCAGATTCATGGTTGAACGCACCTCTTCAGCTTTTTAGACTGATCCCACCGCAGTTCGACAGCAAAACTTTCTTTTCGCGGCGGGAGTCTGTGGCTGAAGCGAGCGGAACGCGGTCCATTACTACGGGCAGGGATTTCAGGACAGACGCTGCCCCTCTTGCTCCACGCGATTTCGAGGGAACAGTGAGCCATGCCCGAAGGACTTCGTTACCTTCGCAACAGTCGTTGCGTGAACGATCGTCGCGACGGAGAAAATTGCCCCGCCGCCGCACGCAAGTAAGGATGAAACTCGCGGCGCCAGTATTCGAAATATCCCGTGGTGTGAATCTCGTGCAGCGTCTGCGCGTAGTGATCGAACAACGGACCCAGCAGCAGCGCGCCCGTGCGTTTACCGGCGATTCCTACGCCCTTCGAGACTTTTAGCAATCCGCCGGGCAATCGTCGCACTGCCGACATCGCCATCAACGAGGACAGCGCGAACACCGGCACTTTTTGACGCGCGGCCTCGCGCTTCATTTCGATCCAGCGCAAACGCAACGACGGTCCCGAAGGCAATGCGGCGCGCGACGGCGATCGCATACCCGCGACCTCGCGGCGCAACTCCGCCCATTCGCGCCGCAAACTCGGGATGTCCAGCGGCGGGGTCGCGAAGGCGTCGGCCACCCGCGACG
Organism: Terriglobia bacterium; assembly: GCA_021325275.1. Taxonomy (GTDB): domain Bacteria; phylum Acidobacteriota; class Terriglobia; order JAJPHL01; family JAJPHL01; genus JAJPHL01. The sequence goes on from JAJPHL010000051.1 coordinate 28,184, forward strand.
CGCTTTTCTCCAAGCCGTCGAGGAGTTGATCCATGCTTTGCAAGTTCGACGACGGTGTGTCCGCGTCGAGCAAACCTTCTTCGCGCAAACTCGCGGCGATTTCCTGAATCAAATGCCGTCCCGTTCCCGAAAGATCGGCGAGCGCCGCCATCACCCACACCGGCGACGCGCGAAACGCCAGGATTCCCACCAACTCCAGGCCGTTGCCCGCCGAGCGGCGCGCCAAAAAATCGCGCGCCAGCGAGCCTTCCTCGGGAAACGCGCCTTGCACCTGTCCGACGCGTTCGACGACGAAGCGCAACGTCGCCTCCACGACCGATCGATAGAATTTCGTGCGGCGCAACGCGGCGGGTAGTGTCACTTGGCCGATCTGCGCGACCAAACCGCCGCCCAGCGCGGCCATCGAACGAATCACGCGCTCGGGAAGCGACAGCACGTAGAACCCCGGCCGGCGTTTGGTCCGTTCCGCCGTGCTAGAATCTACTGACGGCGGCGCGCTTTCGCTCTCAACTTTCATGCTGACGCTTTCATGCTAATTCTAGGAATCTCCGGCCTGCGACATCATTCTACCGCGTCGCTGGTCCGCGACGGCGAAGTTCTGGCCGCGTGCGAAGAAGGAAAACTCACCGGACGCGCCGATCCCAGCGGATTGCCGCGCCGCGCCATGCAGTTTTGCCTGGAGAAATCGGGCGCTGCGCCCGGCGACATCGACGCCATCGCGCTCGACACGCATCCGTGGCGTTTGTGGGGCAGCGAACTGGGATTTCGCACCGCCAAGTTCCTGCATGCGCCGGTGGCGTCCACGTACTACGGCATCGAAAGCTTCAATCACATTCGCGAACAGTTGAACAACGTGCGGATCTTGCGCGAAATGTATCCGCGCGCCGAAATCGTTTACGGCGACCATCATCGCGCCCACGCGGCCGCGGCGTTCTTCGCGTCGGGGTTCGAGCGCGCTCTCGTGCTCACGCTCGACGGCGGCAGTTCCTGGGGTTCGGGATTGCTCGCGGCCGGCGAAGGCGCCGAATTGCGCACGCTGGCCACGTCGCGGTTTCCCGATTCGCCCGGCTTTCTCTATAGCCAGATCACCGCGATGCTGGGATGGCGCGCCAACGCCGACGAACACCGCACGCAATGGCTCTCTACGGTGGGAAAACCAACGATGCGCGCGGTGTTCGACCGCGTGCTTGAGCCGCTCACGCGCGGCGAGTTGCGGATGCGCGCGGGCTGTTTCAATTCCAGCGTCGCCGAAGTCATTTGCCTCTCGCGGCAATTCTTGAAAGAACTGGAACTTCCCAACGGCGACCACCGCGCCGCCGCTTCGATGCCCGAAGAATGGCGCGCCAACGTGGCCGCGAGTTTGCAAGCGGCGCTGGAAGACGCGATCGTGGGTCTGGCGAAAACTTGGCGCGAAAAAACCGGCATGACCGCGATGTGTTTCGGCGGCGGCGTGGCCTTCAACGCATTATTGATCGAAGCGCTGGCCTCGCGCTCGGGATTCGCGCAAGGTTTTGTTTCACCGGCGGCGGGCAACGCCGGATGTTCGATGGGCGCGGCGTGGCTCCTGGGACTGACGCGCAAAATTCCTCCGCGCGGCACGCCGTTCTCGCCGTACTTGGGTCCCGTGTTCGCGCCGCAACAGATCAAGGACTTCCTCGACAACTGCCGCTTGACCTATCGCAATCTCTCCGCGCCGCAAATGATTCAAGAGGTCGTCGACAAACTCGCAGCCGGCGGAATCGTGGGATGGTTCCAAGGCGCGGCGGAGTTTGGACCGCGAGCCCTCGGCCATCGCAGCATTTTGGCCGCGCCCAACGACGAATGGGTGAAGGAAAACTTAAACGCGTTTACCAAGCGCCGCGAAAGTTTTCGTCCCCTCGCCGCGTCGGTGGTGGAAGAGCAGGCGGGAGAGTTTTTCGAATTCCCTTGGGCTTCGCCGCCGCAATTTCTCGGCACGGTGGCGCGCGTGAAAGACCCCAAAGCGATTCCGGGACTCGCGTTCTCGGGCCATCGGGCGCGCGTGCATGTCGTGTCGCGCACGGCGAATCGCGAATTTCACGATTTACTCATGCGCTGCGGACAAACCATGGGCCGTCCGTTGCTCATCAACACGTCGTTCAACGCACCCGGCGAGCCATTGGTGGTGACACCGCAAGAGGCGCTGCGCGTTTTCTATTCCACCGGCATCGATTGCTTGGCGCTCGGCGATTTCTTGATCGGTAAGTAAAGGAGACTTTCGGATGGACCTGAATTCACCTGGAGAGGCCTCGCCACAAGAGCAAATCCAACAAACGATCAGCCGGCTATGGCTGCGCTTTCGCGATTCGATTTTCGAGCAAGTCGCGCGGATCGAAGCGGCGGCGGCGGCGTCCGCGCAGAAAACGCTCAGCGAGGAGCAGCGCGCGGGCGCGCTGTCGGACGCGCACAAACTCGCGGGGTCGCTGGGAACATTTGGATTTCCAAAGGCGGGCGAGATCGCGCGTGAGTGCGAGCATTTGTTTGCCGCAGGTGAAATCGATTCGACGCGTGCCGTGCACTTGGCGGCGGCGTTACATAAGGAATTATCGCAAGCGGCGAGTGCAGTCGCCGGCCAATGAGCTGCACGGCATCATTTTCTGCCGGTCGAGGGCATTTCCTGCAGCGCCTCACGTGCCGGCGCAAAATCCGGACGCAATTGCAACGCGCGAGCAAATTCCATCGCCGCGGCGTCGAGCGAATTCAAGTGCCGGTAGGCGATTCCCAGGTTGTAATGCGCCATGTACATCGCGGGATGATTTCCTCCCACGTCGATCGCGTTCTTGAACGCTGCCGCGCCGTCGCTGTAGCGAGTCACATTGTTGTACGCCACGCCTAGATTGATGTAGGCCTCGACGTAACGCGGATTCTCGGCCACCGCGCGTTCGAGGAGCGAAATCGCCGCCGAATAATCCTGCTGTTTGATGTCGAGCACCGCGAGCGCCGTTTGCGCTTCGGGATAATCCGGCCGAAGCGCCAGCGCCGTCTTGTATTCGGCGCCCGCGCCCGCCGCGTCGCCGAGCGCCGCGAGCGCCATGCCCAATCCCATGTGCGCCTCTGAGGCCGACGGCTTGAGTTCGATGGCCTGGCGAAACTCTTTTGCCGCCTCCACCGGACGCCGTGACTGAACGTAGGCGTTGGCCAATAGCACATGAAACGCGGAGTCCTGCGGCTGTCGCGCCGCGGCCTCCCGAAATCTCTCGATCGCGGTGTCGAGATCGCCGCGCCGTTGCGCGACGTATCCCAGGTTTGCCAGCGGCGTTCCGGATTGTGGCGCAGCGGCGGCGGCCGCGGTGAACAAGCGCTCGTCGTCGTGCCAGTCGAGATTGCGAGGCAACAGAATCCACGCCGACGCGACGACCGTCGCGGCGACCGCGCCCCACGCGAGCATCTTTTGTCGCGCCGCGAGTTTTTCCCAAAGCGCGGCGACAACGATCACGAATCCGGCTGACGGCAGATACAGATAGCGTTCCCCGAACACGGCGTCGCCCACGCCGTTGATGTTGAGGGCCGGTGCGAGTGTGGCGAGGATGAAGAATAGTCCAAAGGAAATCGCGCCGCGCCGCCAGCAGACGATCGCGAGCGCGGCGAGCGCGGCCAACATCGCGAGGATCACGGTGGGCGTAAGCGTTGTCGCCGGCTCGAACGGATAAAAGTAATGCAGATTGACCGGCGCGAGCAGCTTGGCAAAATATTCGCCGAGCGTCGCGACAATGCTCAACGCGAGCGGGCCCGAGACGGAATGGTGCAACCCTTGGGCGGGCGCAAGGGCCCCGAGCGCATGCACGCGCAGCACTAAGTAAATCGCGAAGACGCCGGCCAGTACGGCGTACATCGCGTAGTTCTTGGGAAATCTGCGGAGGCAGAGGAATTCGTACGCGATCAACAGCGGCAGGAGCATCGCGCCCGGTTCTTTCGAAAGCAGCGCGAGAAAAAACAGCATCGAGATCATGGCGATTTGCGCGGCAGCCGGTTTTGCCTCCACGCGTGCGAAAATCAGGAGCGCGGCCAGCACCGGCAGCGTCATCACCACGTCGGGCACGGCGATCCACGCGACCGCCTCGTTGTGAATGGGATGCACGGCGAAAAGAATCGCCGCCACCAGCGCCGCGTCGCGCGAGGCGAGCAAACGCCGCGCCAGCGCGAACACCAGCAGCGTGTTGGCTACGTGAAACAGCACCATCATCGCGTGGAACGCCGTCGCGTCGAAGCCGAATGCGCGATACAGCAGGAAATGCATCAGCGTCGGCAGCGGCCGATAGTAATTCGCGGCCGTCCCCACCGCCGACCAGGCGGCGCGGCCGAAAATTTTTGGGATCGCGCCGGCGTCGGTGACCAGCGGATTCGCCAGAACCAGCGCGTTGTCGTCGGAGACGAATCCATTGCCGAGCGTATTCGCGTAGACGCCGAATGCCAGCGCCGCGAGCAACAAGTACGGCCACGCGCGTTGCCACCACGAAGATTGAGGCGGAGCCGGCGCGGATTGGCGCGATTTCTTCAAAACGGTTTCTTGGCCGGTTGCTGCTGGATCATTTTCTGCGTTTGTTCGAGAGCATTCCGCGCGGCTTCAAAATCGGGCTTCAGTTGAAGGGCTTTTGAAAACTCCATCGAAGCCGCGTCCAGCGAATTCAAATGTGTATAGGAAATGCCCAGATTGAAGTGCGCCACCGAGATGCTGGGATGCGCCGGTCCCACTTCGATGGCTTTGCGAAACGCCGCCGCGCCCTCGGTGAAGCGGTTCGTGTCGTTGTACGCCACACCCAAGTTGATATACGCCTCGGTGTAGCGCGGATTCGCATCGATGGCGCGCTGCAACAATTCTTCGGCGCCGGGATAATCTTTTCCCTTCAAGCGCAGCAACGCGAGCGCCGTGAACGCTTCGGGGTACTTCGGCTTTAGTTCCAGCGCGCGCTTGTGCGACGCGATTGCGCCGTTCACGTCGCCGAGCGCTTCCAGAGCGAGTCCCAAATTCATGTACGCCTCGGCGTAATCGGGTTTCAGTTCGGTGGCGCGCCGTAATTCCGCGGCGGCGCGTTGGTACTCGTGTTTCTGCGCATACGCGTTGCCGAGATTGTTGTGAAAAAGCGCGGAGTTCGGATCGAGCTTCAACGCCTCGAGATACTGCTGGATCGCCGCATCGTACTCGCCGCGCTGATAGTGGAACCATCCAAGATTTCCCACCAGCGTCCCCGATTTCGGCGACGCTGCGGCGCTCACCGTGAACAATCGCACGTCATCGTGCCAATCGAGATTGCGCGGGATCACGATCCACGCCGACGCAGCGACGATCACGGCCGTGGCGATCCAAGCGGCCAGGCGCTGTCGCGCGGCGATCCACTCCCACGCGACCGCCAAGGCGAGCACGAAACCCACCGAGGGCAAATAAAGATAACGTTCGGTAAAGACGTTCTCGCCGATTCCGTTGATGTTCAGCGCGGGGGCCAGCGGCGTCAGGATGAAGAACAATCCGTAGGAAACAAGCGGCGCTTTCTTGCGTAAGAGAAAGATGCCCGCCACCACGCCGATTTCCGCGGCCAGCGACGCGATGACGGTGGGCGTCACCGATGTGGTCGCTTCGAAGTAATGAAAATAGTTCAGGTGAATCGGCAGGACGAGCTTACCGAGATACTCACCGAGCGTCGCGACGATGCTGAGGACCAGCGAAGTTCCGTGCAGCTTGTAGTAAAACCCCTGCGCCGGTGCGACTCCGCCGAGCGCGTGAATCCGCAACAGGAGATACGCGCCGAAGACGCCCGTCATCGACGCGTAGAGCGGCCAGTTCTTGAGCGGCGAGCGTCCCAGATAGAGCCATTCGTACCCGGCGAGCAAGGGAATCAGCATCGCGCCGGGCTCTTTCGTCAGCAGCGCGAGAAAAAACAGCGCCGCAATCGCCGCGATCCGCCGTCCCCGCATCTCCGACTGCCAACGGACGAACAAGAGCAGCGCGACGAGCACGATCATCGTCAGCAGTACGTCGGGAAGCACGGCGATCCACACCACCGGCTCGTCGTGGATGGGATGCACGGCGAAAACGATGGCGGCGAACAGCGCGGCGTCGCGCGACTTCAGCAAGCGGCGCGCCAGCGCGAACACCAGCAGCGTGTTCACCACGTGAATCGCGATCATTCCCAAGTGAAACGTGAACGGATCAAAACCCACGGCGTAATACATCGCCATGTAGAGCAGCATTTGGATCGGCCGGTAGTAGTTGGTGGTCTCTTGCCCGGCGAAGGCCCAAATGTGATGCTGCAGAACTTGCGGGATCTGATGCCAATCGGTGACCAGCGGATTCGAGAGGAGCTGAAAATCGTCATCGGAGACGAATCCGTTGCCGAGCGCGTTGGCGTAGATGCCGAAGGCCAGCGCGGCGAGCAGGAGGTACGGCCAAAGCGGTTTTTCCGCGGGCGGGCGAATGGCGGGTTTCGATGGCTGCTTCTTCTTCAAAGGGAATTATCATTGTATCGTCATGCGTAGCAGCATTCCGAAAAACGCACGCGAGCGCGTTGCCGCGCGACATCCGAACGGCGCGAAGCAACGGACGTTCTATTACCTCGACGGCCAGAAGGTCGGCCGGCGAACCTGGTCGGAATCGGGAGAGTTGTGCACGGAATGCGGCGTCAAGGATGGAAAGGATCAAGGACTCTACCGCGAGTTTTCGGACGGCGCGCTTCGCTGGGAGGTACGGCTTTCGGCTGGCATGCGTCACGGGCTGGCGCGATACTTCGATGGTCGCGGCCGGCTGAGGGCAACCACTTACTGGAAGCACGGCACGGGAGTCGACTTGTACTTTGGCGATCCCGACGGCTCGCTCACCGAGGAGCGGTATTCTCGCGATGGCTGGTGGCACGGCCCCGAACGCTGGTTCTGCGAGGGAGTCATTTTCCGGGAGACCTACTTCAAACGGGGTATTGAACACGGCATCCAGAGGGAGTGGAACGGCAAACGCCTCCGCCGCGGATTCCCGAAGTACTTCCTTAACGGCGGGCAAGTTTCGAGGCGCGATTACCTCCGCGCGTGCGAGAGCGATTCCGAACTGCCGCCCTTCCGCATGGCCGAGAACAAGCCGACCCGCCGCCCACCGGCTTGTTGACGTTATGGTACCTATAAAAAACAGTTATTTGCGCTGGCCCGCCTTTGCGGTATTCTAACTAAGCCTGAATCATCAAGAGTGGCTGAGGGAACAGGCCCGACGAAGCCACGGCAACCGCCTCTCGCTGGAATCGTAACGCGATCCTTGAGAGGGTCCAGGTGCCAATTCCTGCCCCGGGTTTTCCGCCGGGGAAAGATGACGGGGCCGATGGCTTCCACGCCGTCGTCCTTCCTTCTACTTTCCCCAAATTCAAACGGAATCCGGTTTCTCGGAGTTAGCCGCCGGCATGCGGGATACTCCGTAGGAGAGATGATGAGCAGTTATTTGCTTGGACTGGAATGTCGCGGCTGCGGCCGCGTCCTGCCCGCTGAACCCACTTCTATTTGCGACGAATGCTACTCGCCCGTCGAGCCCTGCTACGACTACAACGCGCTGCGCGGCAAGCTGACCCGCGAGGTTCTGCAAAGCCGTCCGCGCGACATGTGGCGCTACGCCGAGTTGTTGCCGTTGCGCCGCGAGCCGCAAGCGCGACTCCCGGTGGGCGGCACGCCGTTGATCGAAGCGCGCAACTTGGGACGCGCGCTGGGCCATCGCGCGTTGTACATCAAGAACGATTCGATGAATTACCCCACGCTGTCGTTCAAGGATCGCGTGGTATCGGTGGCGCTGAACGCGGCGCTGGAGTTTGGATACGACACGCTGGCGTGCTCGTCCACCGGAAACCTGGCCAACGCCGTGGCCGCGCAAGCGGCGCGCGCGGGAATCAAAGCGGTGGTTTTCGTGCCGGCCGATATCGAAGACGCGAAACTGACGGCGTCGCGCATTTACGGCGCCACCGTCATCCGCGTGCAAGGAAACTACGACGCTGTGAATCGCCTCTGCACGCAAATCTCGCAGGAGCGCCGCTGGGCGTTTGTGAACGTGAATTTCCGTCCGTTCTACGCCGAGGGATCGAAGACGGTCGGTTACGAAATCGCCGAACAGCTTGGATGGAAGCTGCCAGGCGCGGTGGTCGTACCGATGGCCGGCGGATCGCTCATCGGACGCATTCGCAAATCGTTTTCGGAGCTTGCTTACTTGGGAATCGTGGAGGACGACGCTCGTGAAGTGCGGATTTGCGGAGCGCAAGCTTCGGGATGCGCGCCCATCGCGCGCGCCGTGGAGACGGGACGCGCGGAGATCACGCCGGAGCGCCCGGACACGATCGCGCGTTCGCTGGTGATCGGCAATCCCGCGGACGGTCCGTTTGCCGCGCGCGCGATTCGCGAGTCGGGCGGCAGCGCCGCGCACGCCACGGACGAAGAATTGATCGAAGGCATTCGCTTGCTCGCATCCACCGAGGGGATTTTCGCGGAAACCGCCGGCGGCGTGACTGTCGCGGCGTTCCAAAAACTGATGGCGCAAGGCGCGATCGATCCGGATCAACCGGCGGTGCTGGTGATCACAGGCAACGGACTGAAGACGGCCGAAGCGGTCGCCAACGTCGGCGGCGAAGTCTTCTTGATTCCTCCCAAACTGCGCGAGTTCGATCGCGTGTACGCGGGCAGCGCGAGTCAGGCCGCGCAAGAACAAGCGGCGCAGGAATTGGTGGCATAAGGATCTATATGGCAATCACCGTAAAACTGGGTTCTCCATTTCGCCGTCACACAGGCGGCGCGGACAAAATCACTTCGGCGGCGCCGGATTTGCCGGCGCTGTTCGGCGACCTCGAGTCGCGTTTCCCGGGACTCACAAAACATCTCGTTGGCGACAATGGCGAGCCGCGCCCGTTCCTCAACATCTACGTAAACGAAGAGGACATTCGCTTCCTCGGCGGAAAGAACTACAAATTCGCCGACGACGATGAAGTGTTGCTGATCCCCGCCGTCGCCGGCGGATCGAACTAACTGCCGTTGGCTGGATGCCGGCGGCCCTGGATGCCGGCGGCCAAAGTTATGCAGCGCCGGTGCCGGAAGGACCCGCCGGCGCTCGGGCGACACTCAGCCATAAATCGAGTTGTCGGCGAAGCACCTTGAAATCGATGGGCTTTGACACGACACTGTTGCATCCTTGGCGCAGGATTTCGTCCTGCTCGTGACGCATCGCGTGCGCCGTCACGGCGATCACCGGAAGGCGGCGCAATTCCGGCGTCGCGCGAATCCAGCGAGCTAGGTCTAAGCCGTCCTCGGCGCCCAGGCGAACGTCGAGCAACACCAGTTCCGGCACCGATCGCAGCAGCATTTCCTGAGCGGACTCCACCGTGCGCGCGACGTCCACGTCGATCTCCTCGGACTCCAGCCAGTCGCGCAGCATTTGCAGGTTCATGGCGTTGTCTTCGACGAGGAGCAAGCGATGTTTCATGTCAAGCACGCCTCATGTCAAGCACGCCTCATGCGGTTCCCTCTTTGGCGGCGACCGGCTCTCCGGCCGGCGAAAGGATCCGTTCCAGTTCCTGCAGCAACGTGTGACCCCATACGTCGCTCTTCAGATGCACGCCGCTCGATTGCCGCAACAGCACCTTGCGCTCGGTCGCGGTCAAATCCTTGGCCGTGAGCACTAGGATCCGCAAGTTGCTGGTGCGCGGATCGGCGCGCCACTGCGCCAGCAAGTCGAACCCGCCGACGCCGGGCAACATCAAGTCCAGGATTACCACAGAGGGCAGCGACGCCGCTACCGACTTCTGCGCTTCTTCACCGGAAGCGGCGAGCGCGACGCGACAACCGATACCCTCAAGGAGCTGTCGCACCGTTTCGCGCACCGCCGAATCGTCGTCCACTACCAAGACTTCCGGCGGCGTTTGCTGGCGCCCGCCCAAACAACGTTCGATCGCGCGCGCCAGCGCCTGGCGATCGACGGGCTTCACTAAGTGATCGTCGGCGCCGAGCAGCGCGCCGATGCTTTTTCGCTCGATGGCCGACACCAGGATCGTAGGAATCGCCGCGGTGCGCGGATCGTCCTTCAAGCGGCCCAAGACTTGCCATCCGGTAAGCGGACGCATCAAAACGTCGAGCGTGATGGCCGCCGGTTGCAGGCGCGCGGCCGTCTCGACCACGCTTTCCGGCTCATCGGTCCAATGAACGTGATAGCCCTCGGCTTGCAGGTGCTCGCCGATCTGCTCGGCGGCGGCAGGATCGTCTTCCACCACGAGAATCAGGCGTCCGCCTCCAAAGGCTCGCGACGATTTCAGCGGCGCGCGGCCGGCCGGCAGCGTGAAGAAGAATCGCGAGCCTTGCCCGGCGACCTCCAGCCGCGCTGCGGCGTTCGATTCACCGGAGCTAGGGTCGTCCAGGCCGCATTGCCCGCCTTGCGCTTCCACCAACTTCCGCGCGATCGCCAGACCCAAACCTGTACCGTCGCCGGTGCGCGCGTCTTTTCCTCGAAAGAACGCCTCAAAAACGTGGGCGCGATCTTTCTCCGGAATTCCCGTACCATCGCCGGCGACTTCCACGCGCACCGCGCCGTCCGGCGTGCTGATGGCCGACACTGTGACCGCGCCGTTCTCCGGCGTGTACTTGATGGCGTTGGCGATCAAGGTGGTCAGCACCTGCTGCAGGCGTGCGGCGTCGGCGCGCACCGTAAGACCCAGCGGACACGCCGCGGCCAGCTGCACATTCTTCTTCTCGCTGAGCGGACGGACGGTTTCAATCGCTTCAAGAACCGCGGAATCGACCGACAAGTCTTCCGGCGTCAAGTCCAACTGCCCCGCTTCGATTTTCGAGAGATCGAGAATGTCGTTGATCAAGCGCAACAACTGCTGGCCCGCGGAATGTACGTTGCGGACATAACTCGATTGCTTATCGTTCATTTCGCCGTAGCGATTTTGGATCAGCAATTCGGAAAATCCGATCACCGCATTGAGCGGCGTGCGCAATTCGTGGCTCATGTCGGATAGAAAGCGGTTCTTCAGGCGGTCGAGTTCGTCGGTGTGGCGGGCGGGACCCGCATCGACGCCGCGCAAATTCCTCGCTACGTCGAGAATGTTGCGTCCCACGAAATCTTCGCGGCGCAGGCCCGTCGACTTCAGGTACGCGTCGCTGACGGTGGTGACCGTTAGGTCGGACCGCAAGGTGATCGCCGCCGATCCCGCGTCAAAAAGTTTTCGAGAATCCCGCCCATCGCCCGCTTGACTCATACGCGCACCCCGCCTAGCCGACCGCGACTTGCCGCCTGTCCCGCGCCACCAACTGCTGCAACACTTCCAGCAACGGTTGATTCCAGGTTCGAGATTTGCTGAATACGCCGTCGGCCAAACGCGTCAGGACCTCGCGTTCGGCGTCGGCCAAATCCTTGCCGCTGAGCACCAGCACCGGCAGATTCGCGGTGTGCGGATCGGCGCGCCATCTTTCGAGCAATTCAAAGCCGTCGACGCCGGGCATCAGCAAATCGAGAATCACCACCGACGGCAGCGACGCCGCCACCGCCGCCTGCGCTTCCAATCCCGTGGTGACCGCGGCCACTTGATAGTTCGAATCCTCAAGAACGCGCGGATCGTTTCGCGCAACGCCGGATCGTCGTCGACCACCAGCACTTTCAGCGGGCCATTTTGCGGACGCGCCGTCCGGCAACGCTCCAGGGCTTGGAGCAACGTGTCGCGCTCCACGGGCTTGACCAGATAATCGCTGGCCCCCAGCAGCGCGCCGACTTCGCGCTCGTGCATCACCGACACCATGATCACGGGGATCTTCAGCGTGAAGCGATCCTTCTTCAGCAGGCCGAGCACCTCCCAACCGCTGATCGGCTTCATCAACAAATCAAGCGTGATGGCGGTGGGCTGAAGTTGCGCAGCCATGCGCACGGCGCGCGACGGATCGTCGCACCAGTAAACGTGATATCCCTCGGGCGCCAGTTGCGACTCGATCAGTTGCGCGGACGCTTGGTCGTCTTCCACCACCAGCACCGTGCCGCGATAATTTGGATCGCTCGGCATGCGCAAGATCTGACTCTCACCCTTGGCGGCCGGCAACGAGAAAAAGAAGCGGCTCCCGTGCCCTTCTTCGCTCTCCAAGCCGAACTTTCCGCCTTGCGCTTCCACCAAACTTTTCGCCAGCGCCAACCCTAAGCCCGATCCCGAGTGGCCGCCCGATGGCCCGCGATAGAACGGCGCGAGCACCGCTTCCTGGCGGTCGCGCGCAATGCCTGGACCGTTGTCGACCACTTCGACGCGGATCGTGCTGCCCGACTCCGCCGCGACTTCTGACGCGACCACGGCGATTTGCCCGCCTTCCGGCGTGAATTTCACGGCGTTGTCGACCAGGTTCGCCAGAACCTGCTGCAAGCGCTGCGCATCGGCACGCACCCGCAAGCGTCCCGGCACGGCGGAGGTCAGCGTAATATTCTTTTTCTCGGCTTGCGGCTTCAGCGACGACACCACGTCGCCGGCGATCAAATCGAGCGGCAGCGCTTCGGGTGAAAACTCCAAGCGCCCCGCTTCGATCTTCGAGAGATCGACGAGGTCGTTGATCAGTTTCAACAAACTCCGTCCCGCCGTATGGATGTTGCGCACGTATTCGGATTGCTTCGCGGAGAGCGAGCCGTGGCGATTTTGCGTCAATAATTCAGAAAATCCAATCACCGCGTTCAACGGCGTGCGTAATTCATGGCTGACGCCGGAGAGGAATTGATCCTTAAATCGGTTGGCTTGTTCGGCGACTTCCTTCAGCAAGCGCGTCAAACGTTCGGCGTCGCGGGCGCGCTTGTCTTTCACGGCGCGCTCCACGGCAAACGGCAAGCGGCCAATGCGCTCCTTCGCCACGTAATCGGTGACGCCCCTCTTGATGCATTCGACGGCCAGGTCCTCGCCGAGCGATCGCGCCAGCACGATGAACGGCATGTCCCGATACTCGCGGCGTGCGATATCAAACGCGTCGAGCGCGGTCCAGCCGGGCAGACTGTAATCGGAGAGCACCAGATCGTAGGGATGCGCGCGCAGGGCGCGCACGAATTCCCCTGGGGAACAGGCCAGATCGTGTTGCAGCCGGTATCCGGCGCGCTGGAGTTGGCGGCGGACGCGGCGAACGTCGTCCTGCACGGTTTCCAAATGCAGGACGCGCAGAAAAGCTTTCTCGCGGGTAACGAAATCGTCGTCGCCCGCGCGCTTCATGGAGCGCGCAGGCATTTCCACGGCCGGATGTTCCGGCGACTTTTCGTCCACTGGCTTGTTCTGTTCTTCCATGTCGAGCCCCTACGTTGCCAGTTATCGCGCCCTTTGAATTTACGCCCGGCAGCCTCCCATGGCGTAGAAAAAATGAACAATTATTCAGGTACGTTTAGGCTAACCCTAAAGCGTGTTACCTCCATTACTCGACATTTATTCACTAAAATCATCCCAGCGCCCGCGGCCTAACCAGACGCCGCCCGCCCCGCCGTCACACAACGCTCCAAAACTTCCAGTAATGCCAGTCTCCCAAAATCGCCTTTGGAAAAAACTCCATCGGCTTGGCGGCGCAGCAACTCCGTTTCGGCGGAACTCAAATCCTTGTTTGTCATCACCAGCACCGGCAAACTCGCCGTCTCGGGCGACGATCGCCACTTCGCCAACAACTCGAATCCGTCCATGCGCGGCATCAGCAAATCGAGAATCACCGCCGCGGGCCGCGACCGGGCGACGGCGGCGAGCGCTTCCACGCCGTCCGGCGCCGAGTCTACGGCAAAGCCCGACTCCCGCAGCGACTCGCGCACCGTTTCGACCACCGAAGGGTCGTCGTCCACCACGAGGAGCCGCGTGGGGCCGTTGTTGCGAACGCGCGCCACGCAACGGTCCAGCGATTTCAGCAGCGCCGCGCGGTCCACCGGCTTCAGCAGATAATCGTCGGCGCCGAGCAGCGCGCCCACTTCGCGTTGATCGAGCACCGAAATCAGGATCACCGGAATGTCCGACGTGCGCGAGTCCCGCTTCAACTGGCCGAGCACTTCCCATCCCGTGAACGGCTTCATCATGATGTCCAAGGTGATGGCCGTGGGCCGCAGAGTCGCGGCCAGTTCCACAACTTTCGCGGAATCCTCGCACCAGTGCGCGCGATAGCCGGCCTCGGCGAGCTGAGCGTCGATCAAGATGGCGGCGTTCGCGTCATCCTCGGCGATTAACACGATGCCGCGCGTAGCGGACCCGCCGGACACGCTCGTTTCCTGCGCGGGACGCGGTGCGCGTGATCCGGAGATCAACGGCAGGGTGAAGAAAAACGTGCTGCCCTTGCCGACTTCGCTCTGTAACCCGAATTCGCCGTGATGGCCCTCGACGAGCCGCTTGGCGATCGCCAGTCCCAGGCCCGCGCCTTCGCGACGCCGCGATTGCCGCGCGCGATAAAACGACTCGAAAATCAATTTCTGCTCAGCGGGCGGAATTCCCGGCCCCGTGTCGGCGACTTCGGTTCGCGCAAACCCGCCTTCTTCCCGCAACGTCACGGTCACGCCTCCGCCCTCGGGCGTAAACTTGATCGCGTTGCCGACTAAATTCGTGATGATCTGCTGCACGCGCACCGGGTCGGCGCGCACCATCACGGCCGCGGGACAAACGCACGCCAGCGAAATGTTTTTTTGATCCGCCAGCGACTTGAGCGACGCCAGAACATCGCCCGCCAGCGATCCCAGCGGCACGTCTTCCGGCGAGAGTTCCAAACGTCCCGCTTCGATCTTCGAGAGATCGAGAATGTCGTTGATCAATCGCAACAAGTGCTGCCCGGCGGTGTGAATGTTCGAGACGTAGCTCGACTGCCGGTCGTTCAACGGACCGTAGCGGTTTTGCACCAGCAATTCGGAAAATCCGATGACCGCGTTGAGCGGTGTGCGCAGCTCATGGCTCATCGTGGAAAGAAATTCGTCCTTGAAATGGCTGGCTTGCTCGGCGGCGTCGCGGGCCTGCTCCAGAGCGGCTTCCGCGTCCTTCTGCATGGTGATGTCGGTGGCCACGCAACAGACCCCTCCCACCCGGCCGGAAGCGTCGATCAGCGGATATTTCGCCGCGAGAAACGTGTGCGTCGCGCCATTCAGTTGAATGGGGATTTCCACGGTCAAGGGCCGGCGCGTCTCACAAACTTCACGATCCGTCTCGCGCGACACGTTCAGCGATTCGGGTGTAAAGAGATCGGTGAGATTTTTCCCGAGCATTTCCTCAGGCCGGCGTCCATAGAGCGCGGCCTGATAGCGATTCACCATCAAGAAACGCCCTTCCAGATCGCGCACGTCGACGGCCGCCTGACAGCCATCCATCACTTTGTCGAGCAAGCCGCGTGTCTCACGTTCTTTTGTCTCCGACGCTTCGCGCTCGCGGCTCTCGCGGCGAATCATCAGGAAGCACCAGCCGACCACGCCGGCGGCCACCAAGCTGCCCAGCAGGATGCTCAACATCGTGAGCCCCCAACTGCGCACGGCGAACGCCGCGCGTTCCGCCTGGGTCTGGCGCAGCCGCGACGAAACGGTTTGCAGCGACATCATGATGGGCGCGCCAGATTCCGCTTCATTGCCGGCCGCCACGATTTGTTTCGATGGAACGCTTTTTCCCGCGGCGGCGAGCGCGACCGTCGCGTCGGTGGAGGCGATCCGCGCATTGACAAGATCGCCGATCCCCGGCATCAGTGCCTGCGTGGGAATGTCGCCTTCGCGCATGATCGTGCCGAGCGCCCCCAGACTCACGCGCACTTCCGTCTTCACCGCTTCGTAGTGCTGCAGCCGTTCCGCCCGGGGATCCAGGCACTCGGCGCGCGCGCTCGAACCCATTTCCAGAAGCAGCTTTGCCAAGCGATTGTTTTCGTTCATCGCCTGCAAGATCAGTTGCGTGCGAATCGTGTTGCGCGCAATGCTCTGGATGTTGACGTACGACATCACCGTGACGCCGGCCAGCGCGGCCAGCGCCAAGAAAAAACTCAATGCGATCTTCCGGTAGAAACCGACGGCCATTACGCCCCCGCGACTTCACGCCTCGCTGCTTCGATCATCTCTGAGCGCGGCTCCAACCGCGCACTCAGTATCAACCCGGCCCACTCCTCCACCAGCCCGCTGTCCCACCAGCCTTTCGCCGCATCTTGCCGCAGAATCTCGATCGCGCGCTCGACAGTGAACGCGGCTTTATAGGGACGCTCGACGGTGACGGCGTCGTAAACGTCGATGATAGCGAGAATCCGCGCGGTCACCGGAATTTGGTTGCCCGTGAGGCCGTCGGGATATCCGCTGCCGTCCATGCGCTCGTGATGATGGCGGATGATCGGCAATACATTGTGGAACGATCGCATCGGCGCGCAGATGGCGGCGCCCGCGGCGGGATGTTCCATCATGATCCGGCGTTCGTGATCGTCGAGCGCGCCGGGTTTCAGCAAGATTTCCTCGGGAACCGCGAGTTTCCCGATGTCGTGCACCATGCCGCCGCGACGAAGCGCCGTCAATTGTTCTTCCGGCAATCCCGCGGCTTGGCCGAGCATGACGGCGTAGCGGGACATTCGCTCGCAGTGGCCCTCGGTGAAGGGATCTTTCGCTTCGATGCCTTTGGCCAGCGTGAACAGCACCGTTTCCGCCTCTTCGAGTTCCTTCGAGTAGTCGCGCAGACGCAGGAGTGCCCGCACGCGCGCCATCAACTCGGCGCGGCGGATCGGCTTAGTGAGAAACTCGTCCGCGCCGACCTCGCTTCCGAGCAGGCGGTCGGAATTGTTGGAGAGTCCCGTGACCAGAATCACGGGAATCTGGCGCAACTTCGGATCCGTTTTCAGCGCGCGGCAAATGGCAAAGCCCGTTTCACCGGGCATCATCACGTCGAGCAGCACGAGATCGGGTTTGTGTTCCGCGATGAGGCCGGGAATTTGCCGTCCGTCGGTGGCGGCAATCACTTCATGGCCGTCTTCGTCGAGCATGGCCTCGAGCAGACTGCGGCTGTGATCGTCGTCGTCGGCAATCAGGATCTTGTGCGCGGAATACGGGGCATCAAACGGCAGTTGGGAGAAATAGAGGTTATCTCGAATCGTCACGGCGCATCCTCTCCCGGACACCCCTGGGGAGAAGGATTGCCATAAATTCTGACACGCCAATTCACCCAGAATGGCACCAGAATTATCAAACAACCTACTGCAACTTCTTAAGCTGCCTCAATCCGCAGCATAAGCCTAAACGTTCTCATACAGAATGGTACATTGGTACCAAAGCTGTAGCCCTGAATAGACCTAGGACCGGCGGGACAAAAGAAAACACAAGGCAAAAGGCAAAAGTCAAAAGGCAAAAATGAAACCGCGGCTGCCCTCTGCGGGATCTCGAGTAACGCCCGAAAAGCCCAACCTCACGCGTTCCCAGTGATGACTCTCCTTTTGCCTTTTGCCTTTCGCCTTTTGCCTTTTGCCTTTTGCCTTTTGCCTTCGCCTCTTGCTTTTGCCTCTACCGCCCCGCCACCTTCGCTCCCTCCGAGGAGCGTCCCCATCCCGGCAGACTCACGCTGCTCGCGCCGGACTGCGACACGAATCCATTGAGCACGTCTTGACTCGCGGCGGACAGATTGTCGAACCGGCAACCGGCACGCTGCTGGCCATCTTCGCGCATCACGCGAAGGATCGTGGCGCTGGCTTCCACGGGACGCGGCGAGGTCGGCAGGTGGAACGAGAGTCGTACAAAATCTCCGACATGAAGGCGTCCTTCAAATCGAAAGATCATCCCGGTCGCGCTGATTTGCGAACTGACGCCGGCGAATTCGCCCGACCCGGTGCGGCAGGTCACCGGCGTGCGCACGTCCACGGTGTGATTGCGCAGACGCTCGCGCAACAACGATCCTTGCGTGGAAGTGATCAGGCGCATCAGTTTGCCGCGGTCGAGCGGCTTCGACAAATAGAATTGCGCGCCGGCCGCAAAGGCGTCGTGAACACCGCCCGTGGCGTTGTCGGCCTCGCTGCCGACCAACACGATGGGCGTCGTGGCATTCTGCGCGGATTTGCGAATTCGCCGCGACATGGCGGCGCCGTTCAGTCCCGGCATCGCTAAATCGAGAAAAATACCGTCGAATTTCTCGCGGTCGATGAGATCGGAAGCGTGTAAAGGGCTGCGCGTGCCGCGCGCGGCGATGCCCGTGCTCTTGAGCGCATCACAAATCAGCTCGAGAGAAGAGGCGTTGTTCTCGATGACCAGCGCGTTGAGTTGCATGAATTTCTACATTGAATATCGCATTTTTCCGAGCGCACCAGAATAGCGCACCGGTACTAACTCGATCGAGAATTAGGAAAATCTAATGCCTTACCCCTAACAGCGCGGGACCATTTTCGAGCGCGGAGGTTTGCCTCGCGCCTGAAGTTTGGACATTTCCACTCGTCCAAACGCCAGCGGCGACAAGCCGCCGCACTGCAAATTATTGAATCGCGATCGTCGCTGGATTGCTCGGCGTGCTCGCCGCAGTGATCACCACAGGCACGTTCGCGCCCGTCGCGACATTCGAGGGAATTTGCAGATTCACTTGGTACAGTCCCACGAAACTGGGCGCGAGTCCCGCGAACTGGACCGCCGCAGCTTTCGATCCCACCGTCGCGGTGACCAGCAACGTGGTGGTCGATAACGGCGAAGCGGGCGCCGCCGCGCCGCTGGCGACACTGGGAAGCACCGCGCCCAAACCGGTGACGAACAGCGAGATCACTTCACCGGCATGCGCCGGCGACGCCGTGGTGATCGGCAATCCCGTCGCGCCGTGCAGCGCGGCGGCGACGTGATTCAGGTTCGTGTCGGTGTTGAAGAAAATTCCGGGAGCTGCGGCGTTCAACAGCAGAGGCACGTTGAGCACCGGACCGCTGGCTGTTGTGACCGCGAGATTCGCGTACGATCCTTGCGTTGAAAACGGCACTTGAAAATTGATCTGGCCCGGCGACACGTAGAACAACGGCACGGCGACTCCGTTCACCGTGGCGCTCACGTTGCCGAGCGCCGTGGGAAGCGGAGTCGCGGCAGCCGTGACTGTGCTCGGAGTCAGGAACGGCCCGAAGAACGACGCGATCGACCCGGCGCTGACGGCGTATCCGGCGGCAAAGCTCGCGCCATTCACCGCCGCGCCCATCGTCGACGCTACCGGCGCGACGGCCGTCTCATAGCCCGGCGACGTAGCGGTAACGGTCGCGGTGCCGGCGTTGCCCATGATCATCGAAAACGGCGCTTGCGTCGCACCCGCCGCAACGGTCACGCTGGCGGGCACCTTCACGATGCCGGAATCGCTCGACGTCAGTTGAAATGTCGCGCCGCCGGCGGGCGCGGGCGATTGCAAATTGATCGACGCCTGCACTGTCGTGGTTACCGATCCCGCCGCGACGGGCGAAGGCGCGATCCGCGCCGCTTTCATCAGTTCCGTGTGCATCGTGCCATTGCCGCCGGCCGCCGAATTCCAATAATTGTCGTACGTCGCTTGGAAATTCTGCAACTGCGTGACGTCATTTTGGTTGAGCGTCGCGCCTTGCGCCAAAATATAAATGATCGCCACGTTGTAACTCTTGCGGGTCATCGTCGCGGGAGGCAGACGCGCTCCGTTGGCCTGGATAATCTGCGCCACGGTCACGGGCACCGCCGTTCCATTGAACATCACGCCGTTCACCGGATAGGTGTTCTGGGAATATTGCGATCCGGTGACCAAAAACGAATCCGGCACCTGCGACGGGCCGATCAACCCCATCAGGTATTGATCGAGCGGCCCGTATTGCTGCGTGTTCGCGATGGTGGTGAACGATCCGTTGTTGTTGTTTTGAATCTTGTCGCCGAGCATAAAGCTGGCATTGTCGTTGAAGAGAAAACTCCAATGCGCCATCGGCGTATCGAGCAAATCGCCGCTCTCGGGGTTCGTGGCGTCAGGCCAGAACACGTACGACAGCCAGCGATGCCCAATTTCGTGCGACATCACTGTGAACGATGTGCTGCTGCCCACCGCGCCCACCGGCGCGTTGGGATTCGCGCCGTATTTCGCGAGCGCTCCCATTTCGATTACCGTTTGCAGGCGATTGCTTCCCGTGAAACGCGTCGAGTCCCAGGTTTGCGCGCCGCCCGATTGCGCGGTGCCGACAATTCCTGTGATGTCGTTCTTGATGGGATTGGTTTGCGCAAACGTGTCCGCGCCCAGCGAAAACGAGTAATTCGCGGAGGTCCACGTCATCAGCGTGTCGTAAGCGTCTTCGTGCGTCGCATAAAATTTCAGCGCCACGCAGGAAATGCAGATGTGTACCGCCGTGTCGTAGACCTCCACCAGCGCGGCGCTCGCGGATAACGCGCCGGCGGGCGAGGAAAACGCGATTTCGTCGGCCGCCGCGGCCATCGCACCGGGCCCGCTACCCGTGCCGCCCGGTGAAATACCCACCACCGCCACCGAGCTCTGCACGGCGCCGTAATTGAATTGAATATTCCCGTTGGCGAAGAGAATCACTTGGAACGTCTGCTGCGGCACGGGCGGGGTCAACGTTTCGGTACAGCACAAGGGCACCGCGAGCCACGAAATGACTGCTTTCGTCGATTGCACATTCACTGTGACCGTGCCGCCTTCCGCCGGATTCAGGTCTTGGAAGAACGGCATCAGGCGCGGCGGACCCACCAGCGCGCGGCCCAGATCGCGATCGCTCGAATCGAAGTCGCCGGTGCCGAAAGTCAGGTTGCCGTCGGAATTCACGTAAACGCCCGAGTACGTTTGCCCGTAAAACGTGAACGCAAATGGCAGCGCGACAAAGTGCGTATCGTCGTCGGCAAGCGTGATCGCTTGTCCGGCGTTGGCCGACGTGGTATCGAACACCGAAGGAACGTTCGTAACGGTGTAAGCGCCGCTCGATAGCGAGAACATCACGCTTTGATTCGCCAAGTTGAACGGCGCGGGCTGCGAGAAGAGCGTGCCGTCGTCTTGCATCACCGCGATGTTTCCGAAATCCTGATTCGTCGAGGCCGCGGCCGCGCGACGCTGGCGGTCGGCCGCGAGTTTTCGTAACGCGCGTTGACGCATCAGCGTCTCACCGTGCAGGTGATTGGGATGCACCACGTCGCCGGTGGGGCGACGGCGAGCTTCCGCCGGGATCGCCAAGGAGAGAACTAATAGCAAGCCTGTGAAATGTCGCACTTGCAGAAATTCTAACATGGCGTTGCGGACCGGCCCAAAATGACGTAACATTACAAATTACGCGCCGCATCGGTCAAGGCCACTAGACGAGGTGTCTGATTGGTATTGAAGAGGACCGTTTTTAACACCATTTTCCGTGTGTGTGTGGTGTGTCTTTCTTTCCTGACGTGCTTGGCCCTAGGCGCATCGGCCAACGCCCAGCCGTCCCCCGTTTATGGTCAGGCGCAAGCGGCCGTCCGCGTGATCGGACAGCCCGATTTCACCACCGACAATCCCGGGTTCGACAACATCAGCCTTGGCGCGCCGACTTCGATGACGCTGGCCGGCAACTTGCTGATTGTCGCCGATGGCGGCAACAATTTCCTGGGACCGCAAAACAGCCGCGTCCTGATCTATCCGAATTACAAAACCGCCAACCGCAACACCACGGCGATCACGGTGCTCGGTCAACCGGGCTTTGGGTCCTCGTGCAACGTGGCGGTAGGTCAAACCGATTCTGGAACGATGTACAGCACCGCCATGCCCGCGCAACCGTGCCAGTTGACGGGCACCGCGCAGAATATGATGAATCTGCCGGGTGCGGTGGCGTCGGACGGAACGCATCTAGTGGTCGCCGACTCCGCGAACAATCGCGTGCTGGTCTTCAACTCCATCCCCACAACCAACGGCGCGAACGCCGACGTGGTGATCGGTCAACCGGACTTTACGTCGCATCTGCCGGGAACCGCGCAGAATAAGCTGAGCTATCCCACCGGCGTCACGCTGGCGGGTGGCCGGCTGTTCATCGCCGACACGTACAACCATCGCGTGCTGATCTTCAACTCGATCCCCACGGCGAACAACGCCAACGCCGACATCGTCATTGGTCAGCCGAACTTTACGGCGCACAGCGCGGCGAACCCGCCTTCGGCGAGCACGATGTACGACCCCACGTCGGCCACAACCGACGGAACGCGCTTGATCGTCACCGATCTCGGCAACAACCGCGTTCTAATCTTCAATCACATCCCGACGGCCAGCAGCGTGGCCGCCGACGTGGTGGTGGGCGAACCGGATTTCGCGACCAACGACCTGAACAATGCGAACAACACCACCGACCCCAGCCCGTCGTCTTGCTGCTCGGGTTCGGCCAGCTTGCAGTTCCCGCGCGACGCCTTCAGCGACGGCCAGCGCCTGATCATTTCCGATTCCGGCAATAACCGCATTTTGGTTTACAACCACATTCCCACCACGCAGGGTGCGTTTCCCGACTCCATCATCGGCCAGTACGACACGATTGGACACCTGGAAGGATTGACCGCCAACAAGCTGTCGAGTCCCATGGGATTGATGCCGCTTCCCGGCGGCGGATTCCTGGTGGCCGACGGCAACAATCGCCGCATTTTGGAATTTCAACCGGGCCAACCGTGGGTGGCCAAGGGTCACATCTACGACGCCGCGTCGCTGAACGGCAACGGCATTCCCAAGCCCCTCAGCGTACAGGCGACGGTCAGCGTGGACAACACGGGCACCGTTCCGCCGGGAAATTATTTCCTTCGCGTCACGGGATTGAACTCGAATTTCCCGCGCGAGAGCTTTCCGTCCGACGAGTTCCCGGTGGTGGTGCCCGCCGCGAACACCTCGGGCTCCACGATCCTGGTGACGTGGCAGCCGCAAACGCTGGCGAATAGTTATCGTGTCTATTTCGGACGATTGCCGAACATGGAAGACCGCTTCGCGGGCGCCGATCAAACGTTCGCGACCGCTACGCCGCTGACCATCGGCGGAACGCCGGCCTCCGGCGACGTGATCAGCCTGCAAGTCACCAACGACGATGCCACCACGTTCACCGTGACGTACACCGTGGTTCCCAACGACACCGTCGGATCTATCGGCGATAATCTCGCCAACTCCGTGAATACCAATACGGCCAACACCGCCGTTGGCGTCACGGCCACCAGCGACCACAAGGGCACGATTACGTGGCAAGCGAAACAATCCGGCGCGGTGGGCAATGCGTGCGGATATTTGGCGCAGATCACCGGCGGTACCGGAACCACGGTAACGCCCAACGACAATTTCACGCAATTTACCGGCGCCACAACCACCAGCACGCTTCCGCAAGTGACAGTGACCACCTACCCGGTGGATCCGACGCTGGCGGGATCGTTCGGCAATCAGCGCCCGTACGACAACATGGTGCCCGGCGGAATCGCCCTGATCACGGGAAATTTCCCGAACACCGTGACGGCGGCGGCCGGATCGGCCCCCTTGCCGTACACGCTCGCCGGCACGCAAGTCTTCGCGAATGGACTGCCGTGTCCCATTGTGTCGGTGTCGCCCACGCAGATCCTGGTGCAGTTGCCGATGGAGCTGCTAGGCAATAGCGCCGGCATTTGGGTGCAGCAAACCCTGAGTAACGGCGCGGTCGCCAGCTCGGTGCCGATGGAAGTCACGCTGACGGTTCCGCAGGCCTCGCTCTATTCGTCCGACGGCAGCGGAACGGGCAACATTCTCGCTTTCCATCCCGATGGCACGGCGATCACGGCGGCGTCTCCGGCGTCGGAAAACGAATTGATCACGTTCTATGGCACCTCGTTCGGCTTGTTGTCGGACTTTCCGCTGAACGTGGTCAGCACGGTTCTGCAACAGAGCGGCGAACTGGTCGTCGGGACGTATTACATGCGCGTGACGGCGATTTATGCGAACGGCACGGAGTCGCTGGGCTCGGGCGAAGTGGTGCAATCGATTCCTTCGGGCAATACGAATTCCGCGCAACTCACTTGGGACGCCACGCCCGGCGCGGTGAAGTATCGCGTCTACGTAGGCACGGCGTCGCTCGGCTACAACCGCTACTTCGAAACTGACACGAATGCGTTCACACTGACGAGCCTCATCGGCGTCAGCGGAGTGCCGCCGCCGGAAACCAACGTTCCCGGCAACGGAGTGATCGGCGTCGCCACCACGCAGCAGGTGCAGGTGCAAGGCAACGTCTGTCCCACGAATTTCATGGGTGAAAACACGGGTGTCGTCGGCGTGTGGCGCATCACCTGCACGATTCCCAACACGATCTCGGCGTCCGACTTGAACATTACGCCCACCGACGCGATCGGCTTGGCGGATATTCATGCGATTGTCGGCGCCATCGACTCCAACCACTTGTTCCTGCCGATTCAGCGGCCCGCGCCCACGTCGTTCACCATCACGCCGACGATCTTGAACTTCACGGGCGTCGCGGGCGACGTCTCCACGCCGGTTCCGCAGCCGGTGACGGTGATCAAACTCGGCGGCGGCACGCTGAAATGGTCGGTGAACGTGAACACCAGCGACGGCGGCCCGTGGTTGACCGGCAATGTGTTGAATGGAACCAACCAAGGCGTGATCCAGATATCGGCGAATCCCTCGAATCAAGCGCCGGGCACCTACACCGGCACGCTGACGGTCACCGGGTCGGACAACAACAACAACCCAATTCTGGATGCCAACGGGAATCCGTTGGTGATGGTGACGAACGTGAACTTCCTGGTGACCGCGACTAAAGTGGAGCCGGCGCATCGCGGGCGCGCGCCCGAGCGTCCGCGGTAAACAAGACACCTAGAGGAGTTTTTCAACAGGATGGACAGGATGTACAGGATCTAAGACCTCGTCTTATCCTGTATCTCCTGTTCATCCTGTTAAACAGATTCGCGAGGATTTACTGTTTCGCGCCCGTGGACGCTTTTGCTCCAGTGCCCTTCTTCGCGCCGGAGGATTTCGATCCTGTGCCCGACTTAGCCGGTGTCGCGGCCGGAGCGCCGACAACGACGCCCGTCTTGATCCAGTCAAGTTTCGGAAAAGCCGCATCGAGATACTTCTTGCCATTGTTTCGAATCTGGTCTTGGTCGGCTTCCACTTGTCCGCCGCCGTCGTAGAGCTGCTCTACGACGTCGAGTCCCGTGGTCACCACGCCGAACGGCGTGAATCCCTGGGAATCGAGGCCGGCGTTGTTGCCGTGATTGATAAAGATTTGCGTGCTACGCGAGTTCGGTGCGCTCGTCTTGGCAAAGGTGACGTAGCCGGGTTTGTTGCTCTGCTTGCCGATCGCGTCGTCTTTGATGTCGGCGTGCATCCATACTTTGTTCACTTCGGGGTACGCGCTCATTCCGAACTGCACCATGAATCCCTTGATGTTGCGGAAGAACGCCGTGTTGTCGTAGAAGTGATGGCGCACCAGATTGTAGAAGCGGTCCGCGCCGTTCGGCGACCACTCGCGCGTCACGTGGATCACGATGTCGCCCTTGGTGGTGGTGAACTTCACGTCGTACTCGGCCGGCGCGGTGGCGTTGAGCGCCGCGGGATTCAGCAAGCTCTTGTCGAAAGTCGCCGGCGCCGCCGCGGACTTCGTCGCTGTGGACTTCGTGGCGCCTGCGGATTTCTTGGCGCCCGTGGAGGCCGATTGCGCGCCGGCCGCTCCGGTCGCGATCAACATAGCAATGGTCAACGCCCGTGCCGATGAAAATGTCTTGGTCATATACTCGTCAGATTCTCCTTGACGCAGTGTTGTTGAGAACAACCATTTTCTCACACTCGGGCGGGCGGTTATAATTCTTCTATGTCCATCGGAGTAGACGTTGGCTAAAAGTTCGGGACCCAAAAACGCCGGCGCAAAAGCGCCGCGCCGCCGCCGTGGTTTTCTTTTCTGGTTCACGCTGCTGCTTCTGGTGCTCGCCGCCGTGGCGTTTCACCGCGCGATCCTGACGTCGCTCGGCGAGATGCTGGTCGCGCAAGACAAGCTCGAGAAATGCGACGCCGATCTCGTCTTGAGCGGCGAAGACGGCGACGGATTGCGCACCCGCAAGGCCGTCGACCTTTACAAAGAAGGCTGGGTGAAGAAAGTGGTGCTCTCGGGCGCGCGCGAAACCTTCGGCCACTACGAAACCGACTTCGCGGCGCCGCTGGCGTTGTCGCTCGGCGTGCCGCCGCGAGATTTGATCGTCATCCCCAGTCGCGCGCGTTCCACGCAGGAAGAAGCGATTGCCGTGCAGCCGGATTTGCAGCGCGCCGGCATCCACTCGCTGATTCTGGTCACGTCGAACTTCCATTCCAGCCGCGCGCGGCGTTACTTCCGGCGCCTCTACGGCGACCGCATGAAGATCATCGTGGCGCCGGCCGACAACGAATTCTTCCATCCGGATTCGTGGTGGCAGACGCGCGAGGGAATGAAGTATTTCCTCTGGGAATTTACGAAATACGTGACGTCCTATTTTTCGTGAGCCGCTTTTAGTTGGGTTTCTTCACCGGCGCGGGCGGCGGGGCGGGCTTGGCCGGTTCCTTGTCATCTTCCGGAATGTCGAACTTGATCGACGTGTCGGTGGTGAACTTGCGATACATCCGGAACGTGATCTCGTTGTCCATCGACACCGTGCCGTCGCTCAACGTCATCAACGCGCGTTGCGGCAGCAGGGCCGTGTAGCCGGAAATGTTCACCCAGTCGTAATCGAGCGTGTCCTGCGCATCCCTGATCGGAAAGTCCTTTTCGATATTCACCGCGGCGATACTCAGGCGCAGCACTTGCGCCGTTTCGCGATCGATATACACCATGCCGCGATACGCCGGATACGTATGCCGCTCGTGATTGTAGTCAAGCTGCCATTGCGAGTATTCCTTGCGCACGTTGTAGCCGTACAGTTCGATCGCGCGGCCGCGGAGCGCCGTCTGGCGCAACCATTCAAACGTGGCGTGCGTCGCCGGTTCGAAAACGCCTTGCAGCAAGCTGCCGAACTCGCCGGTGCTCATCGCGCCGCCCAGTTCGGTGATCTTCTTTTTGTCGACCATGCCGTTCGACGAGATCACTTCATAATTCTCGCGGTGTTCGGCGTCAAAGCTGAGTCTGGCATTGACGGTGTCAAGCTTGCTGCGCTGCTCGCGTCCCTGCAAGTTGCCGTAGCGCTGCGTCACTTGCAGGCAGATGAACGCCGGCAGATCGTGCGTGAAGGAGAGAGCGCGCTCGCGGGCTCGCTCCAGTAATTCCTTCTGACCTTTGTCGTCGAGCGGCGGAGGAACAGCAACGTAGGCGTCCTGATCGTGCGCCTGCTGTGCTTGCTTTTCAGCCTTCGATCCAATCGCCGGGGCCGCACTGACACCCTTGTCGTGCTCGGCGGAAGCTTTGCTGACGGCCGCGATCAGCGCGTCGCCCGCGCCGGCTTTGCGGAGTCGCCGCGTGAACGATTCGGTCAGGTGGAAATCGACGCCGCGTTTCTCCACCATGTCGACGACCGAGTCCTCGCCGATCGCCTTGATGGTGCGACACACGGTTTCCAATTGGTCTTCAGTGAATCGCTGCGATTGAGCCGAGAGCAACGTCGCAGCGGATAGACAAACAAGGAGACAAGCCGCTAGGAACAGGCTGGTGATTCTATGTGACATCTTACTTCTATCTTACAACGGCTCGCCGCGTGACCGGTCCGCATCTTTCCAATGTTTACAAACGTCATATCATTAAGGATTGCGCTTCTTTCGCCAAATTCGTCCGCTGTATCCCTACTTGCGCCGCTATCGCCGGCCCTTGACATTGGGCCTGCTGGCACTCACCGGCAACAACGGCGTGTGGGTGATTCTGCCGATGATCATGCGCGCGGCCATCGATTCGCTTACGGCGTCGCTGAGCCGCGAGCGGATTCTTTTCTACGTCATGCTGATGATGATCACGGCGTCGGTGCGCGCCGTGTTTCAATGGGCCAGCCGTCATTACCTGATCGGATGCTCGCGCGATATCGAGTTTGATCTGCGCAACGATTTGTTCCGGCACCTGGCATCGCTGCCGCAGTCGTACTATCAACGCAATCGCACCGGCGACATCATGGCGCGCGCCACCAACGACATGAGTGCGGTGCGCCAGATGCTCGGGCCGGGCGTTCAGTCGTCGGGCAATACCGTGCTGATCATGTTGCTGGCGGCCGCCATCATGACGCACCTCGACGGCCGGCTTACGGCGATCGTTCTTCTGCCCGTGCCGCTCGTGTCGTTCTCGGTTCTCTATTTCGGCCGCCTGATTCACGAGCGCTTCGAGCGAATTCAAGAAATGTTCAGCGACCTCAGCGCCGCGGCGCAGGAAAATCTCGCCGGCGTGCGCGTGGTGAAAGCGTACGCGCAAGAAGACGCCGAGATCGAGCGATTCCGCGGGATGAACCTCGACTACTTCGAGCAGAATCGCCGCCTCATCCGCGTGTGGGGCGTCTTTTACCCCCTGTGCGATCTGCTGATCGGCGTTTCGTTCGTACTGGTGCTATGGATGGGCGGGCGCGAGGTGATCGCCGGACGCATCACGCTGGGCTCTTACGTGGCGTTCAATACGTACCTGGTGCAACTCGCCTGGCCGATGATCGCGCTCGGATGGGTGGTGAACCTGGCCCAACGCGGCGCGGCGTCCATGGAGCGATTGCAGGAAATTTTCGACGAACGGCCGGAGATCGCCGAGCCGGAGAATCCCGCAAAGGTCGGCGAAGTGCGCGGCGAAATCGAATTTCGCGCGCTGACCTTCGCTTACGCTGGTTCGCCACCGACGTTGCACTCCATCGACCTGAAGATCGCCGCCGGCAAGACGCTCGCCGTCGTTGGGCCCACGGGGTCGGGCAAATCGACGCTCGTAAATCTGATCCCGCGGATTCACGAAGTGCCCGAAGGCGCGGTGTTCATCGACGGCATCGACCTGCGGCGTTTTCCCCTGGCCACCTTGCGTCACGCCATCGGATTTGTCCCGCAGGAAACGTTTCTGTTCTCCGCGACGATCCGCGAGAACATTTGCTTCGGCGCCGACGCCACGCCCAGCGATGCCCAAGTGCGCGAAGCCGCCGAGATCGCCGGCATCGCCACCGATATCGCGGGCTTCCCCAACGGATACGACACGATCGTCGGCGAGCGCGGCATCACTTTGAGCGGCGGCCAGCGCCAGCGCACCGCGATCGCGCGCGCGCTGCTGCGGAATCCGCGCATCCTGATTCTCGATGACGCGCTATCCAGCGTCGACACCGAAACCGAGGAGCGCATTCTCTCGCGCCTGCGCAGCGTGATGCGCGGACGCACGGCGATCCTGATTTCGCATCGCGTCTCGACGGTGCAATCGGCGGACGAAATCGTTGTGCTCGAGAGTGGTCGCATCGCCGAGCGCGGAACGCACGCGGACCTCTTGGCGTTGGACGGCTACTACGCCGGATTGCATCGCAAGCAACTTTTGGAAGAAGAATTGTCGCGACAATGAGAAGACGATGAGCATGCACGACGAAGAAGTACTCGGAAAACCGTACGACGCGCGACTGATGCGGCGCATCCTTCGCTACCTGCGCCCTTATCGGGCGTCGGTGGCGTTGGCCCTGGTGTGCATCGCCATGTTTTCCGTGCTCACTTCGATGGGTCCTTACTACTCGAAGCAAGCGATCGATCGTTACCTGGGAGGAACGTCCGGGCACGCCGCCGCACACGGCGCGGTGGAACGTGTGCTGGATCGGTTCCTCAGCAGCGATCCCGTCACCGGCGTCGGACAGTTGGCGCTGCTCTACTTGCTAACGCTGATTGCCGAGTTCGCCGTGGAATACGCGCAAACCTACTTGCTCCAGCTCGTGGGACAAAGACTGATGTACGACCTGCGCATGGAGATTTTTTCGCATCTTCAGCGGCTGCATCTTGCGTATTTCGACCGCAATCCCGTGGGGCGTCTCGTCACGCGCGTCACCACCGATGTGAACGTGTTGAACGAGACATTCACCCAAGGCGTGGTGACGATTTTCGGCGACGTGCTCACGCTGGCGTTCATCGTGCTCGTGATGGTGCGCATGAACGCGCCGCTGGCCGTGGCGGCGTTCGCCGTGATGCCGGGGATTTTGCTGGTGACGAAATGGTTCCGTGGACGCGTGCGCGACAGTTTCCGGCGCATCCGTCTGGCGGTCGCGCGGATCAATTCGTATTTGCAGGAACACATCACCGGCATGACGGTGTTGCAGCTTTTCAACCGCGAGGCGCGCAGCCAGGAAGAGTTTTCGCGCATCAACGACACGCATCGCCGCGCCTACAAGGACGCGATTTTCGCCCACGCCCTCTTCTACCCGGCGGTGGAATTGCTGAGCGCCGCGGCCATCGCGTTAATCCTGTGGTACGGCGGATTGCGCGCGTACTCGGGCGCCGTGACGTTCGGCGTAGTCGTGGCGTTCATTCAATACGCGCAGCGATTCTACCGCCCGATCATGGATTTGAGCGAAAAGTACAATGTACTGCAAGAAGCGATGGCCAGCGCCGAGCGCATCTTCACGCTACTCGATACGCCGGAGGAAATTACTTCGCCCGCCGCGCCCGAGCTCGCACCCAATCCGCGGGGCCGCATCGAATTCCGCAACGTCTGGTTTGCGTATCAGAAAGCCACCGGCGCCGAACCGGAATGGGTTTTGCGCGACGTGAGTTTCACCATCGAACCGGGACAAACGATCGCAGTGGTCGGTCACACCGGTGCGGGTAAAACAACGTTGATCAGTTTGCTGCTGCGTTTCTACGACGTCACGCGCGGCGAAATCCTGGTGGACGGTGTCGATATTCGTCAGATGAACTTGACGGCGCTGCGCCACTACTTCGGCGTGGTCCTGCAAGATCCCTTTCTGTTCACGGGAACGGTGGAGACCAACATTCGCCTGGGAAGCGCGCACGTGACCCGGGAAATGATGGAAGAAGCCGCCGAGGAAGTGAATGTGTCGAGTTTCGTGTTCGCGATGCCCAAAGGATTTTCCACGCCCGTGCGCGAGCGCGGCGCGACGCTCTCGGTGGGCCAGAAGCAACTGATCAGCTTTGCGCGCGCGCTGGCGCATCGGCCGCGCGTGCTGATCCTCGACGAAGCCACGTCGTCGGTGGACACGGCGACGGAACACAAAGTTCGCGAGGCGCTGGAAACAATGGTCACGGGACGCACGTCGCTGGTGATCGCGCATCGCCTCTCGACGATCCAACGAGCCGACCGCATCCTAGTTTTTCACAAGGGACAATTGCGCGAGTCCGGCGACCATCAAACGTTACTGTCGCACAAAGGAATTTACTGGAAGCTGTATCAGTTGCAGTTTCAGTAGCGCGGCTCCTCAATGCGAGCGCCTCCCTGACTTCACTTCCGTCAGGCGCGGGCGTGGTTTCGGTTTTACGGACACCGCCGGCGCGTCGACGAGCGATTCTTCCAGCCAATTCATGTATGGATCGGCGCCTTCGACAATCGGCAGGCAAAGAATTTCCGGGACCTTGTAGGAATGCACGCTCTCGATGGCCTTGCGCAGCGCGTCGAATCGCGGCCGCGAACTTTTGATGACCAACAGAATCTCTTCATCGTTGTGCACACCGCCGTCCCAGCGATAGTAGGAACGGATTCCCGGCAAGACGTTGACGCAGGCGGCGAGGCGTTTGTCGACGAGAACGGTGGCGATTTTTCGCGCTTCTTTCACCCCGGATGTGGTCACCAGAACCACTACTTTGTCAGTCATGCCTTGATGCTAACACGCCTGTTGTAATAAGAATGTTCACTATGGCATTGATCCGCTTCGGAACCTCAGGCTGGCGCGCCCTGATCGCCGACGAATTTACGTACGCGAATGTGCGCCGCGCTGTAACGGGTATCAGCCGCTATGTGGTATCTCTTCAAGAAACACCGTCGGTCATTATTGGGTACGATCCGCGATTCCTCGGGCCAACTTTCGCGCGCATCGCCGCGGAAATCGCGGCGTCGCACGGCATTCACGTGCTGTTGTGCGGCGAGCCCGCGCCGACGCCCGCGATCTCCTACGCAATCCGTAGCCGGAAAACGCAAGGCGGAATCAACTTCACCGCGTCGCACAATCCTCCCGAGTACAGCGGTATCAAATACTCAACGCCCGACGGCGCGCCCGCCTTGCCGGAGGCAACACACAAAATCGAAAGACTCATCGACGAAGGCGACTCCGCCGGCGCAGCGAAGCCCGGTACGATTGAAAAAGTCGACATCCGCGGAGAATACCTGGCGGAACTCAGCCGACACATCGACTTCGCGGCGATTCGCGCGTCGGGCAAGCGATTTGTCTTCGATCCGCTGTACGGTGCGGCGCGAGGCTATCTCGACGCCGTGCTGCGCCGGCACGATATCGCTGTCACGACAATTCACGATCGCCACGATCCCATGTTCGGCGGACACGCGCCCGAGCCCGACGACGAAAATATCGCCGAGCTGCAAACGGCGGTTCTGGAATCGGGCGCGGCGCTGGGACTGGCAACGGATGGCGACGCCGATCGCTTCGGCATCGTCGATGCGAACGGCCATTTCATGCAGCCGAACTACATTATCGCGCTGCTGTTTGATTACCTCATGGAGTCGCGCGGATGGCGCGACGCGGGCGTGTGCAAGAGCGTGGCGACCACCAACTTGATCAACGCGCTGGCCGCGCATTGGAAAGTCCCGCTCTACGAAACGCCCGTGGGATTCAAGTATGTCGGCGAGCTGATCGACCAAGACAAAGTGGTGATCGGCGGCGAAGAAAGCGCGGGCCTGAGCATCCGGCATCATCTGCCGGAAAAAGACGGCGTCCTGGCGTGTCTCTTGTGCGCGGAAATGACGGCTGTGCGGAAAGCGCCGCTAAGCGTGCAACTGTCACGGCTATTCGAAAAGGTCGGCGCGTTTTATCCTACGCGCTTGAATCTGCGCCTGACCGAGGAAATCAAGGCGCGCTTCGTCGAACGGTTGAAACGCGATCCCGCGGAGTTCGCGGGACGAAAAGTGAAGGAATGCGTGCGCACCGATGGATTGAAGCTGGTTCTCGACGACGGCAGTTGGGTGCTATTCCGATTGTCGGGAACCGAACCTGTGGTTCGAATTTACGCCGAGGCGCGCG
Organism: Terriglobia bacterium; assembly: GCA_021325275.1. Taxonomy (GTDB): domain Bacteria; phylum Acidobacteriota; class Terriglobia; order JAJPHL01; family JAJPHL01; genus JAJPHL01. The sequence goes on from JAJPHL010000051.1 coordinate 61,137, forward strand.
TGGAAGCGGAGTTGCCGTTGCTGGTCGAACAAGGGAAAAAATTCGCGGTTGATTAACCACAAAGACACGAAGAACACAAAGAAAACCGAGTTGACGCTCCAAGGTTTTCTTTGGTCCTTTGTGTCTTTGTGTTCATTTTCCTAACGGCGCCAGTGACCGCCATAATACGCGCGGCCATAGTAGCGCGGACCCACCCAGCGCGCTCCCACATATGGCGGACGCGCCCAGTATCCGGCACGCCAAACGTATCGGCCGCCGTAAGGATAGTAGTAGCCGGGCACCCAACTGAATCCAACTCCGGGAGCCGGATACGCCGCGTAATACGCCGCAGGCGGAACCACGGGCGGCGCCGCGTAACCATACACCGGTCCAGGGACGCCAATTCCGATTCCCACCGACACGCGTTGCGCGCTCAGCGCTCCGCACCCGAGAAGAATGACGCTCAAAGCCAGCGTGCTAAGGATTTTGGCTCTCATACCGCACCTCCTGTTGTGGGAGACGAAGCACGCCCAGTACTGGGTTACAAGATTCTCGGGGCCTAGTCCGCTCACCGGCGATGAGTGCCCGTTCACCGTCCGTCATTTTTGCCTCTTGCCTTTTGCCTTTTGATTCTTGATTTTTGATTTCGATGTCTTTTCTATTGACGCCACTGGTACCTTTCCTCCAGGGAACGTTCCTTTTGGCGACACACTTGCGCTACATTCGAAACTAGCGCCAAAGGGAGAATCGCCATTCGTCTCAAGATCGTTGTACCGAAGCCGACCATCGGATCGCTCGTTCGCATCGCCGCGGTGGCGGTGGGCGGCGTGCTCCTCTCGGCGATGGCGCATCGCGCCCTGGGACCCAACGGGTATCAAGCCTACCGCCAGCGTGAAGCGCAGAAGCATCAACTGGAGCTGGATATTCGCCAGTTGACGATTCGCAACATCGAGTTGAACGGCGACGTACAAAAACTTTCGAGCTACGACAACAAAACGATTGAAGGTGTCGCCCGCCAGGATTTGAAACTCGCCAAGCCCGGCGAAGTGATCTACGTTCTCCCGCCGGAAACGCCAAAGAAGTGACCCCAGCACCCGATCCGCGGTTCATGCAGCGCGCTATCGATCTGTCTGTCGCCAACGTGCGCTCCGGACGCGGCGGACCCTTTGGCGCCGTCATCGTGAAGCGCGGAAGAATTGTGGCCGAGGGTGCGAATCGCGTTACGTCGACCAACGATCCTTCGGCGCACGCGGAAATCGTGGCGATCCGAAGGGCCTGCAAGAAGCTCGGCCACTTCGAACTGGAGGATTGCGAGATCTACTCGAGCTGCGAGCCGTGCCCGATGTGCCTGGGCGCCATTTACTGGGCGCGTCCCGCACGCCTGTACTTCGGCAACACGCAGCGCGACGCGGCACGCATTGGCTTCGACGACTCCTTCATCTATCGCGAAATCCGCACGCCCTTCCAGCGCCGCCGCATTCCCATGCGGGCCTTTATGCGCACCGAAGCGCTGGCGGCATTCCGGGCGTGGGAGAAAAAGCAGGATAAAATCGCATACTAGTTCTGTGAGCGGCTCTGGCGATATCGACGGGTGGGTGGGACGGTCCGTTCCCCGCAAGGACGGCGTCGCGAAAGTCACCGGGCAAGCCCGTTACGTTGACGACATCACCATGCCGCACATGCTGTACGGCGTCACCGTGCGCTCCAGCGTGCCGCGCGGCCGCATCAAAGCAATTCACTACAGCGACAAGATTCCTTGGGAACAATTTACGATCGTCACCGCCGCCAACATTCCCGGCGAGAACGTGATCTACCTCCTCATGGGCGATCAGCCCTGCCTCGCGTCGAGGGTGATCAATCACTCGCAAGAGCCGATCGTGTTGCTCGCGCATTCCGACAAGAACTTGCTGGAAGCCGCGCGCGGAGGCGTGACGATCGAGGTGGAACCGGAGCCCGGCGTTTTTTCCATTGAGGATTCACTCGAGCAGAAAGAAATCGTCTGGGGCAGCGACAACATCCTGAAGCAATACCACATGAACAAAGGCGACGTGGACAGCGTGTGGCCATCCGCCGATTTCGTTGTGGAAGGCGAGTATCGCACCGGCGCGCAGGAACAGCTTTACATCGAAAACAACGGCATGATCGCGACGGCGTCGCCCGCCGAAGGCGTCACCGTGTGGGGATCGATGCAATGTCCGTACTACGTGCAGAAGGCGCTGATGCGATTGTTCGCGCTGCCGGCCGAAAAAGTGCGCGTCGTCGCGGCGGTCACGGGCGGCGGATTCGGCGGCAAGGAAGAATATCCTTCGATGATCGCCGGCCATGCCGCACTGCTCGCCTGGAAATCCGGGCGTCCCGTGAAAATGATTTACGATCGCGCCGAAGACATGGCCGCCACCACCAAGCGCCATCCTTCGCGCACGCGCCATCGCACGGCGGTGTCGCGCGACGGCAAATTACTGGGCATGGACATTGAATTCACGCTCGACGGCGGGGCCTACGCCACGCTCTCGGCCGTGGTGCTCTCGCGCGGGACCATCCATGCCGCCGGACCGTACCGGTGCCCGAACGTGCGGGTCCACGCGCGCGCCGTGGCCACGAATTATCCTCCGCACGGCGCGTTTCGCGGATTCGGCGCGCCGCAAAGTATCTTCGCGCTCGAGCGCCACTTGAATAAGGTCGCCGCCGTGGTGGGACTCCCGCCCGAGGAATTGCGCCGGCGCAATTTTCTTCATCAGGGCGATCTCACTTCCACGGGCCAGGAAGTCCGCGAGCCCGTCGATCTGGAAGGCTTGCTCGATCGCGCGTTTTCAGCGACGGATTATCGCGCCAAAGTGCAATCGTTCGCACGCTCCAACATCGGCAGCCGCATCAAACGCGGCATCGGATTCGCCACGTTCATGCACGGCGCGGGATTCACGGGATCGGGCGAGGAGTATCTCGCGTCGATCGTCGGCGTGGAAGCGACGGCAGACGGTGGAGCGAAGATTCTGGTGGCCGCCACGGAAATGGGCCAGGGATCGTCCACCACGCTCGCGCAAATCGCCGCCGACGCGCTGGGCATTTCGTTCGATCGCGTGACCGTCGCCGAGCAAGACACCGCGAACGTCCCGAACAGCGGACCCACCGTCGCGTCGCGCACGTGCATGGTGGTTGGAAAGCTTGTCGAGACCGCGGCGCTGGCGTTGAAAGCGAAAGTGGCGGAAGCGGGAATCGCCGGCGATTTCTCCACCGCCAGCGCGGCGTACATCAAGATCCATGGTCCACTGCGTCACTTCGCAAAATACGCCGCGCCGCCCGGCATTCACTGGGACGATCAAAGCTATCAAGGCGACGCGTACGGCGCGTATGCGTGGGCCGTCTACGTGGCGGAAGTGGCGGTGGACACGCTGACGTATGAAGCGAGCGTCACCGATTTCGTCGCGCTGCAAGAGGTGGGACGCGTCATTCATCCGCGCGTCGCCGCGGGACAAATCGAAGGCGGCGTCGCGCAAGGAATCGGCTACGCGCTCTATGAAAACGTGCAGTGGAAAGACGGCCGCATGGCGAACAATCAGATGACAAATTACATCATGCCGACCGCCGCCGACGTTCCGCCGATCCGCGTGCTCTTCGCGGAAACGCCGTACGCCTACGGTCCCGGCGGGGCGAAGGGGATCGGCGAGTTGCCGATCGACGGTCCCGCGCCGGCGATCGCGAACGCGCTTGAGAACGCGCTGGGCGTGCCATTCGACGAAATCCCGGCCACGCCGGAAAAAATCATGACCGCGGTGAGGGGCGCGAGATGAATACTTTTTCCTTGGTCGTGAACGGAAAACGAATTTCCGTCGAAGCGTGGCCGATGGCGCGACTCCTTGACGTTTTGCGCGAGAACGGTTTTACCGGAACGAAGGAAGGTTGCGGTGAAGGCGAGTGCGGCGCGTGCTCGGTGCTCATGGCGTCACGTGGAGAAGCGCGAAAGCTTGTGAACAGTTGCCTCGTTCCGGTGGCGCAAGCAGCGGGCGCGGAGATCACAACCATCGAAGGAATTGCCATAAGAGACGAACTGCACGCCGTGCAGCAAGCATTCATCGATCACGGCGGCGCACAGTGCGGAATCTGCACGCCGGGCATGGTGCTGGCGGCGATCCAATTGCTCGACAAAACTCCGCAGCCGAATTCCGATGAAGTCCGCGCGGCGGTGGCGGGGAATCTTTGCCGCTGCACCGGATACATCAAGATTTTCGATGCGATCTTGGATGCCTGTAAAAGAATGCGATAATCAGAGGAGCCGCATGATCGTCATTCACGCCCATTTTGACGGCAAGGTCATCGTCCCCGACGAACCGGTCGATCTGGCGATAGATCGCGCTCTGGTGGTGCGCATCGAATCGCCCGCCGAGTCGGCTCGACCAGCGGATGAGTCCGCTCTTTCTTGGCTCGCTCAAAATGCCGTCGAAGACGCGGACGCACCGAACGATCTCTCGCATCAGCACGATCATTACCTCTACGGAACGCCTAAGAAACCCCAGTGAGCACGCCGCCCTATTTTGCGGATACGGCATTTTGGATCGTAATTTCTCGTAGGAAGGATCAGTTCCACGATCGGGCCATTCTCTCGGCGCTAACGACGGACCACCATTTTGCACAGGCTGGAATCGAAAGCCTTCTCCTCGCAGACCCGCCGAGCCTTTGATAAGCTGCCTCAGTTGGTAGGAATCGCGACTAATGCACTCCTACGTTCCGTCGTTCAAGCTTCGCACACCATCCACGCTCGCCGAGGCGCTCGACATTTTGGCGCGCGAGCCCGGGGCCTGGCGTCCCTTCGCCGGCGGCACCGACATCATGGTGCTGCTGGAAGCCGGAAAACTGGAACACCGGCGCTACCTGAACATCTGGGATCTCGCGGAACTTCGCGGCATCACCGCCACGGCGGATCGCGTTACACTCGGCGCGCTTACAACGTACACTGACATTCTCGGCGACTCCGTATTGCGCACCGAATTTCCCATGCTTTCGCAAGCGGCGCGCGAAACCGGCGGCGTCGCGATCCAGAATCGTGGAACGCTGGGAGGCAACATCGCCAACGCGTCGCCGGCGGCCGATTCTTCTCCGGCGTTGCTCGCGTACGACGCGCAAGTGGAACTTGTGTCGGCGTCGGGCACGCGAACGGTTCCCTACTCTGCGTTTCATTCGGGCTACAAGCAAATCGACCTTCGCGGCGATGAGCTGATCCGCGCCATTCATCTGCCTCGCGCCGCGGCCGGAGAGATTTGGCGTGATTACTTTCGCAAGGTGGGCACGCGCAAGGCCCAAGCGATTTCCAAAGTCTGCTTCGCCATGCGCGCACGTCTCGATTTCGACGGCGAGCTTCCTCGCCTCGCCGAAGTGCGAGTGGCGCTCGGCAGCGTCGCGCCTGCTCCGATTCGCTGCCCGCAGACCGAACGGTTTCTCGCGGGGCGCACGCTCGATCCCGATACCGTTGGAGGTGCGGGCGTGATGCTGTCGTCTGAAATCGCGCCCATCGACGATATTCGGTCGACGTCTGCTTATCGCCGCCGGGTCGCGGTGAATTTGCTCGAAGACGCGCTGCTGCAACTTTCAGGACCTCACACGACACGGCGACGGCCGGCCCGCACGGCAAATCGCCGCCCTCCGCTTGATTCGGTGCTGCGCAGCCAGCGCGTGGTGCACTCCGGCGGCTGCACGCCCGCGGCCATTGTGATTCGCGACGGCCTGATCGCCGAAATACTCAGCTACGACAACGTCCCCTCGCACGCGCGGGTGGTCGACTGCAAGAACTCCGTGATCATGCCCGGTCTGGTCGATCCGCACGTGCACATCAACGATCCGGGGCGCGCCCACTGGGAAGGATTTTCCAGCGCCACGCGCGCGGCGGCGTCAGGCGGCGTCACCACGCTTGTCGACATGCCATTGAACAGCATTCCGGCAACCACTTCGATGGCAGGCCTCGCCGCTAAACGCGAGGCTGCACGCGGCCGGTGCTGGACGAACGTCCATCTGTGGGGCGGCGTCGTGCCCGGCAACACCACGGAGATCGAGCCGATGTGGAACGCGGGCGTGTTGGGTTTCAAGTGCTTTCTGGTTCCCAGCGGCGTCGATGAGTTCCCGCACGTCACCGAGAGCGACCTGCGTCAAGCGATGCCGATTCTCTCCAGACTCGGCGCGCCGCTCCTGGTGCACGCCGAAATGCCGGGACCGATCGAGCACGCCGAGGCGCGCGAGCGCGACGCCGACCGCGCCCGTCCCGCATCGCGAGGCGCGCAACTCGGTATGCCGTACGCGCGCTATCTCGCCACGCGTCCGCGCGCCGCCGAGCAGGAAGCGATCGAACTGATGATCCGCTTGTGCCGCGAATTCCGCACGCGCGTGCATATCGTGCATCTTTCTTCCGCTGACGCCGTGCCGGCATTGCGCGATGCGCGCCTGGAAGGTCTGCCGATCACGGTCGAAACGTGCCCGCATTATCTGACCTTTTGCGCCGAGGAAATTCCCGACGGTGGAACGCATTTCAAATGCGCGCCGCCGATTCGCGAACGCGAGAATCGCGAGCGATTGTGGCGCGCGCTAGAGCAAGGCGTCATCGATTTCGTGGCCTCGGATCATTCGCCGTGTCCGCCGGAGATGAAGCACGCCGATTCGGGCGATTTTCTCGCGGCCTGGGGCGGCATCGCGTCACTGGGTTTGACGCTGCCGGTGTTTTGGACCGCCGCGCGCGCGCGTGGATACTCGCTGCCGCAAGTCTCCGATTGGCTGAGTGCCGCGCCGGCGAATTTCTGCGCGGGCCGTTCGCCGCATGTTGCAAGCCGAATCGGCCGCATTGAACCCGGCGCCGCCGCGGATCTCGTAGTGTGGGATCCCGACTCACTGCGGCCGTGGCGCGGTTATCACCGCATGACACCGTACGCCTTCGCGATACTATATGGAGTTGTGGAGCAAACGTATGTGGCCGGACGGCTCGCGTACGATCACGGCGAAACAAGCGCGGAACCCGAGGGAATCTGTGGCATCGGCGAATTCAGTTAGCTTCACACGCGAACAATTGCTGGCCTGCTGCGGGTCGAGCGCATGGGCGGACGCGATGAGCGCGCTGGGGCCGTTTTCGCACGCCGGCGATGTGCATGCAGCCGCGCGCCGCGCGCTGGCGTCCCTCAGCGATGCCGATTGGCAAGAGGCTTTCGCGGCGCATCCGCAAATCGGGGCAAAATCGGCCAGCCAGTGGTCGACGGAAGAACAAAGCGGCGTGAACGGCGCGGACGCCGCGGTGCGAAGCGAGTTGGCGGAATTGAATCGAGCGTATTTCGAGAAATTTGGATTCATCTTTATCGTTTGCGCCACGGGAAAGTCGGCCCCCGAGATGCTCGCGCTGTTGAAATTGCGATTGCAGAACGACGCGGCCACCGAGTTGCATATCACCGCCGCGGAACAAGCGCGCATCACACATCTGCGATTGGATAAATTGCTGGCCGCATGAGCGCCATCACCACACACGTGTTGGACACCGCGGCGGGACGTCCCGCGGGCGGCGTGGCGATCGTCCTCGAACATCTCGCGGCGGGCAGATGGAAGGAACTGGGCCGCGGCGTCACCGATCACGACGGGCGATTGCGCACGCTGCTGCCGGAGGGCGAAACACCCGCGCCGGGAACCTATCGCCTGACGTTCGACACGCGCGCGCGCAGCCAGTTTTTTCCAACAGTGACGATACATTTCACGATCACGGAAAGTTCGCAGCACTATCACGTGCCTCTGTTGCTGAGTCCGTTTGGTTATTCGACGTATCGTGGAAGCTAGGGGGAGCTAACGCATGGCCGTCGTGCTGGGACAAAACAATTACGGAAAATCGCGCGTGCGGCTCGTGCAGGTGACGCGCCACAAAGATCGCCACGACATGAAGGAGCTCGACGTCGCGATCCAAGTGCAAGGCGATTTCACCGCAGCGCATACCAAAGGCGATAACGCCAAAGTCCTGCCTACCGACACGATGAAGAACACGGTGTATGCGCTGGCGCAAGGCGATCCGGTCGTCGATCCCGAGGCGTTCGCGTTGAAATTGTCGGCGCACTTCCTCGATACGCAGGCGCACATTTCGGAAGCTCGCGTGGAAGTGCGCGAACACTTGTGGAAACGCATCGCCGTGAACGGCAAGCCGCATCGCCACTCGTTTCTTTCTACGGGCGACGAGCGCCGCGTAGGCATCGCGACTCGCTCGCGCGCGAGCGTCGCCGTGGAAGGCGGCATCGACGGATTGCTGGTGCTGAAAACCACGGGATCGGCGTTCGCGGGATACATCAAGGATCGCTACACAACCCTGCCGGAAACCGACGACCGCATTTTTTCCACGGTGGTGGCTTCCCGGTGGCGTTACGCGATTCCCGACTCCGACTTCGGCGTCCTGTGGCGCGAGATTCGCCGCATCACGCTGGAGACGTTTGCCGAACACAACAGCCAGTCGGTCCAACAAACGGTCTATCTCACCGGCAAGCTCGTGCTTGACACCTTCGACGCGATTTCCGAGATTCGCTTCTCTCTGCCGAACAAGCACTGCTTGCTCGTGAATCTGGCGCCACTCGGCCTCGAGAATCACAACGAGATTTTCGTTCCCACCGACGAGCCGTACGGCTTGATCGAAGCGACGATCAAGCGGACGTGAGCTCGCCGTTTCCCAGTCACACCGAGTATCAGCGGCGCGATCTCCTGCTCATGTCGCGCGCGCGCAACTACGCTGCGTGGCAGCGCGATTTGGTCGCGCCGTGGCTCGGTCGCCGCGTGCTGGAATATGGCTGCGGCCTGGGAAATTTCACCGCTGCGCTGCTCGATCGCGAACTGGTGGTGGCGTGCGATACCGAGCCGGAATTCGTGGACACGCTGCGCTCGAAATTCCCCGGTCGCGCAAATCTGGAGTTCTTTTCAGGCGATACGCTCTCGCCCAACTTTCCCGCCCTCGCGCAACACTGCCTTGATTCCTGCGTCTGCCTCAACGTTCTGGAACACATTCCAGACCACCAGCAGGCGCTCCAAGCCATCGCGGACGTGCTGGCGCCGCCGCGCAGGATTGTCCTGCTCGTCCCGGCGTTTCCCGCGCTCTGGGGGCCCATCGATCGCCGCTTGCAGCACGCGCGCCGCTACACTCGGGCGTCGCTCGCCGATGTGGCCGCGCGAGCTGGATTGCGCGCGCGCACGATGCGCTACGTCAACGTCGTAGGATTCTTCGGCTGGTGGATCAACGCGCGAATCTTACGTTTGGAAGAACAATCGGCGGCGCAGATCGATTTTTTCGATCGCGCGATCGTTCCGGTGATGGCGCGCGTGGAGCGAATCGTGGCGCCGCCCTTCGGACAATCCTTACTTGCCGTATTGGAATCGACTGAGAACTTTACTTAAGAACCTCGCGCACGAGGCTCGCCGAACGCTTGCTGACAATGAACTCCTGCTGGTTCTTCATCGTCAAGAGCCAGCGATGACTGCTCAACGGTGACATCTTCCGCACGTGATGCAGATTCAAGATCACGCTGCGATGAATCCGGCGAAAGCCCGAACCGGCCATCTTCGCCTCGATATCGCGCAGCGTGTCGGACGCCAGATAGCGCTGTTTCTCGGTGACGATCCACACCAGATCGCCGTCGGCCTGGAAGGCCATCACTTCGTTCAGGTCGAGGAGAAAGTACTCGCTGTTCGACTTGCCGACAATCTTTCCGCTGAGCTTCGGTTCGGCCGCGCCGCGAGATGCCGAGGCGATTTCCTGCAGTCGCGCGACACTTTCCGCCGTCTTCAAAGGACTACGCAACAACCGCCGCGCGCGTTCCAACGATTGCGCCAAGCGCGATTGCCGTACCGGCTTCAGCAAATAATCGATGGCGCCGGCGTCGAAGGCCTGAATTGCGTATTTGTCGTATGCCGTCACGATGACAAACGCCGGAAGATGTCCGCGATTCGGCAAACGCCGGATCACATCAAATCCGTTGATCTCGGGCATTTGCAGATCGAGGAAAACCAAATCCAACTTCAACGCGCCGATCGCTTCCAGCGCCTTCGCGCCGTTCGCGGCTTCTCCAGCGATCACAACGCCCGGTTGCGCTTCCAATTCCTCGCGCAAAACGCGGCGCGCCACGGGCTCGTCGTCGACAATAAGCGCGCGCAGAGTTGGCGCGGCCGTCATGCGGGGATCCCCTGTGGAACTTCCAGCGTAACGGTGCTGCCGCGTGAACTGGAATCGATGCGTAGCGCCGCTTCGTCGCCGTAAGAAAGATGGAGCCGCTTGCGGACGTTGTCCAAACCCACGGCGCCGTCGCGACCGTCGTGAAATCCCGGGCCGTCGTCGCCAACTTCCACGATCAACGTGTGACCCGTAACGCGCGCTCGCAATCGCACGGTCCCACCGTTAACACGTCCCGCAATGCCGTGCTTCACCGCGTTCTCGACCAGCGGCTCGATCGACAGCACCGGGATCAGGATCGCCTCGGCCGCCGGGTCGATCTCGATTCTCGTGCTCAGGCGTTCGCCCAAACGAAGTTTTTCGATTTCGAGATACGCTCTCACGATCTTCATTTCCTCGGCGAGCGCGATGAAGCTGCGATCGGTTTGCAGGAAGTAGCGGAAAATGTCGGCGAGATCGAGTGTCATGCGGCGCGCGTCCGCGGCTTCGCGGGGAATCGTCCCGTAGAGGGTGTTCAAGGAGTTGAACAAGAAATGTGGATTGATCTGCGATTGCAGCGCGCGCAACTCCGCTTGCGAAACCAGGCGCTGCAGTTCGGAATGGCGCAGGCGCTCCACTTCCTCTACGATCACCGCGCCCAGTTTGGCGAGTTCCTGCAAGTCTTCGCTCAAGTACAAGCGGCCGCCCTTGCGGCGCCCCAGCAGCAAACGCGCTTCGTCGCCCTTCGCAAATCGCAAAGGCACGGAAGCTTCGACCCACGAGGCGTCTTGGCCCTCACTGCCGATCGCGAATTCGTCGGTGCCAAAGAATCCACCGATCAATCGCGCGGCGTGCTCCACCAAATCTTGTTCGCTGGCCGCGCGAACACCGGCATCGCCGATCGCCGCGATGACCGGCTCGCGCGCCGGCCGCCGGAAGACTTTGCGCGTCAGCAGCAGTTGCATGCGTCCGCCGAATGTCGCCAACATGATCAGCAGGAAACATCCGCCGGCGATCAGCAATCCTTGGAGGAAGGGATTGCCCGCCGCGTGTTGCAGCAGATGAAAACGCAGGTCGAGGAAGATTCCCAGCGCGATCGTCCCGCCGGCCAGCGCGCTGTTTACAACAAAGCGCAGAAAAGCATCGAGGAGGAGAAATCGGTAATCCTGCAGCAACACGTAAAGGGCGAGCGGAATGCCCGCGTGGTGAAAGACCAATTCGCCCGACCACGCGCCCGCCGGATGTGCCGCGCCGAAATGCAAAAAAGAAATCGAAAAGAGAAACAGACACATGCTGGCGAGCGGCGCCGGCATTCCCTGGCGTCCCAGGCCGGCGGCGAGGGTAAGCGCTCCGAAGCCGATGGTGATCATCCACAACGCGATCACGTGAAGGTTGGGACCGGCGTTCGCGAGCTCCGCGATGTGCAGCGCAACGGCCACGCCGGCGAGGACGTATCCGGCCATCGAAAGGGCTTTCCGGCGATTTCCGAGCGCGAGATGCAGCAATACCGCCGGCAACGTGCTCAGCACGGAAAAACTGAACGCGGCCCAGGCGGCTGCAGCGCGACTTCCCTGGGGCGTGCCTAAAACCGCGAGCGATCCCGCGTTCCACAGCAGCGCGAGCACGGCGGCGCACACCGCGAGGCGGTTCGACCGGCGGTCGCGCAAGACGAGCACCAGGAAGCCGGCAAAGAGCAACACGCCGACCGAATGCCCAATGGTATTGATGAGCAGTGGCTCGTTCATGGCGACGAAATCATTGTGTCATGATTTGTGCCGCTGCCCGTTGGGAGTGCGCCGGCGGCTTACGCCCCCGCTGCCGGCATGGCTTCCCAGAATTTCCGGATCTCACTGCGCGGATCGTTTTCCACACGGACTTCGCGATCGAAAATCATCGTGGGGCGCGACTTCGCGTCGTACGCCGGCCAATGCGGGACCGACGGATGGTTGGGATTCGCGTTTTTCGCCATGGCGATCCAGGAATTGGCGAAGCGCGTCCACAGCGCGCGCTGTTGCGGCGCGCCCGCGCCGCCCACACCGTCGCGATAACTGTTGAACGACGCCGAAACGTCGGTGCCGTGTACCGCGCCGAACACGCCGCCGAAGCCCCAGCTCGGATAGGTCCACAGATACATATACGCCGGCGCCTTGCCCGCCGCGGCCTTGCGTTCCGCCTGCGTATTCGCACTGCGCCGCGATCCGGCGTCGGTGAGAATCTGCGCCTGGACCAAGTACGGCGATTTGTCCGGGTAACGATCACGATACAGCGCGATCATTTCGTCGGCTTTCGCGCCGTAACGTTGCGTCATCATCTGCTTCAAGCCGTCTTCGGTGAGATCGAAGTTGGTCAAGCGCAGCGCGGCGTCTTCCAGCGTGTTTGAAATAACGATCGGCACATCCGCCGATTCCGGCGGCGCCACCGGATCAAATGGATGATGCGGGAGGAACTTACCGTCGACCACGGGGCTGAACGCCGCGCCCGTCAGCGACGTTTGCGCTTCGAGAATCTGTTGCCACGGCAGCTTTTGGATCGCCGGAATGTCGCCCTTGGAAATTCCCAGTTTGCCCAACAACATTTCCGCCGACTTGGTGGCGGCCTCGCGCGTCGCCGAACGCAGCGCCGATCCGCTCTGAATGCCCGCGCTATGGAACAGACCTTTCGCTGAAGGAATCGCCAGCATCGTCGAGGTTTTCGCTCCACCACCCGACTGACCGAAGATCATCACCTTGCTGGGATCGCCGCCAAAATTTTCGATATTGTCGCGCACCCATTCAAGCGACGCCACCAAGTCCATCATGCCAACCACGCCCGCCATCGCGAACTCGGGCGGCGCGCCCAAATCCGCCAGATGACAGTAGCCGAAGCTGGCCAAGCGATGATTCACCGTCACCACCACCACGTCGCCGAGGCGCGCAAGCTGCGTGCCGTCGTATTGCGGACCGTTGCCCGATCCCGTCGCGTATCCGCCGCCGTGAAACGACACCAGCACGGCGCGCTTCGCGCCGTCCTTTAGTCCAGGGGTCCACACGTTGAGCGTGAGCACGTCTTCGCCCATGCCGGTGCCATAGTGAAGATCCCACTGGATCAATTGACCGTAGTCGCCGGTGGGCGGCGAAATGGTCTGCGGCGAGATTTGGCCGTACGCATAGCACTCGCGCACGCCGGTCCACGCGGCCGGTTTTTTCGGCGGCATGTAGCGATTTTTTCCGGCCGTCGACGCGCCGTAAGGAATGCCTTTGAATTCCTTGATCGTGGTGTTGGCGATTCCCTGCACTTTGCCGTACTGCGTGTCGGCGGTGTGGAACAACTCGCCACGCTGCGCGCGGGCAAAACCTCCGGCGGTTAGCGCGGCGCCGGCTCCCAAAGTTGCCATGAACGATCGGCGGCTGGTCATGTGGAAAAATCCTTTCGCTCGCAAGTGTGAATCTCGCAGACGAGTATAGACCACACGCGCGGCATTGGAAGACGTAGCTGCACTATAAAGCGATCTAGCCGGGCTACACAGTTTCCACGGCGTGGTATGCTGTTTTCAATGGCCGATCACGAACATCAAGAGGGCGTTTTCAAAGTTACCGACCGCCGCAAATTCACTTCCGAAGGCGAGCTACGCGACCCTTCGGACACTGCGAAAGAAACGGCGGCCGCACCGCCACCTCCTCCGCCGGCGCCCGAGGCCCCGAGGCAAGCGATGCCGGCCGCGCCACCCCCGCCGCCAACCGAGCCGGCCGACGACGGCGATCCCGCGTTCGAACGCGTGATCCTCTCGTTCGCACAAACGGCGATGATGCAACTGGGACTCGTAGCGATGGATCCCGGCCAACCTTATGAGCCCGACTTGATGGGCGCGCGCGAAACGATCGACATGCTGGCCGTGCTCGAACGCAAGACGCGCGGCAATCTGAACGCACGCGAAAAACGCCTGATCAGCGAAACTCTTCACGAATTACAGCTTGCATTCGTCGGCGTACAGCGCAACATGGTGGGTCCAAATATGATGGGTCCAAACATGTCCGGTCCAAACATGGCCGGTCCCCGCAGCGGCCCGCTGTGAGAGCCACGCTCACCGTCTTGGGATCGGGCACGTCGATGGGCGTGCCGACCATCGGTTGTGCCTGCGCCGTCTGCCGTTCCACCGACCCTCGCGACAAACGTACCCGCCCTTCGGTAAAGCTCGACTTCACCGATCAGATGGGCGCGCCGCGCACCATCGTCATCGACACCAGCCCCGATTTTCGCGCACAAGCTCTGCGCGAAAACGTTACGCGCGTCGACGCGGTGTTGTTCACGCACGCCCACGCCGATCACATTTTGGGTCTCGACGACATTCGCGCGTTCAACTTTCATCAACGCGCGCGCATTCCCGTATACGCCAACGCGCCGGCGCTCGACACGATTCGCAAGACGTTTCATTACATCTTTGATGAAGCGCCCGCGCCGAGTGCGATTCCGCTGATCGATCTGCACGAAGTTCGCGGGCCGATCGAATTGTTCGGCGCCACGTTCACGCCGGTCCCGGTATTTCACGGAAAGCTCGAGGTGCTCGGCTATCTTTTCGGACGCAACGCGTATCTCACCGACTTCAACGTGATCCCCGAGGCGTCGCTACCGATGCTCCACAGCCTCGACGTGCTTTTTCTCGACGCTCTCCGCGACGCCGCGCACAACACACATTGCACCATCGCCGAAGCGCTGGACTACGCCGCGCGACTAGCGCCCAAAGCCGCTTACTTCACGCACATGAATCATGAAGTGAGTCACGCCGCGGTGAGCGAGCGATTGCCCGCGGGCGTTTTTCTTTCCTACGACGGACTAAAGCTCGAGGTCGAGTTGTGAGCCTTCAAATCTGGCGTGCACTCGAGGAGCTGCCGAAGGGATCCGATCGCGCCGTCGTGACCATCGGCAATTTCGACGGCGTACACATCGGCCATCGCTTCTTATTCGATGAAGTGCGCAAGCGAGCCACGGCGTCGGGCGCACGCGCCGTCGCTGTGACGTTCGATCCGCATCCGGTGCACGTGCTGGCGCCCGATCGCGAGTTGAAATTGCTGACACCGATGCCGGAGCGCCTGCGATTGTTTGCGGAGTGCGGACTTGATGGTGTCCTCGTGCTTCGCTTCGACGACGCGTTGGCCGCGGTTTCGGGCGAGGATTTCGTCCGCGACATCTTGGTAAACGGCTTGCGCGCGCGCGAAATTCTGGTGGGCCGCGATTTTCGCTTCGGATGGCGCGCCGCGGGTAATGTCGCTTTGCTGGAGCGCATGGGCGCGCAACACGATTTCCGGATGACGCCCGTGGCACCGCTCGAAAAACGCGGCGGCATTGTCAGCAGCACACGCATCCGCCAACTGATCGCCGGCGGATCGGTGGCCGCGGCCGCGCGATTCCTTGGGCGTCGATATTCCGTTGAAGGCGCGATCGCGCCGGGGCGCGGCCTCGGCAGCCGCGCGACCGTTCCCACACTGAACCTCGCGCCGTACGCCGAGTTGTTGCCGCGCCGCGGCGTCTACGTGACGCGCACGTGTTGCGGTGATCACGAAGGCGTGTCCGTCACGAACATCGGCACGAATCCCACGGTCGGCGAAACGCAGTTGCATTTGGAATCGCATTTTCTCGATGCGCCTCCGGTCGGCTGGACGGCGGCTGATCGCATGCGCGTGATCTTCTATTTCCGCATTCGCGACGAGATCAAGTTTCCATCGGTCGACGTGCTCCGCGCGCGGATCGGCCAGGACATCGCTTTCTCCCGCAAGTATTTTTTAGAAACCGGCTGCTAAATCAACGTTAAGAATGAGCCGCGACAGTTGTAGAGCTTCGGAGCGGTTCGTACGGCTCGATCACCGTCGCCGCTTATGACACCGCTTCTTCGAGCTTGTCGACAATCACGTCGCCGATAGCCAGCGATGCGGTGGCCGCGGGACTCGGCGCATTGATCACGTGAACGGCGCGGTTCGACACTTGAAATTCGAAATCCTCCACCAACGATCCTTCCGGCGATAGCGCCTGCGCGCGCACGCCCGATCCCGATGTTTGCAAATCGTCGAACCTTAATTCCGGAATCAACGTTTGCGCGGACTCGATGAACAATCGCGTGGAAAAAGACCGCCGCATTTCCTGAAAGCACATGCGCGGATACTTGAAGAGAAATCGCCAAGTGCCGGAATAGGTCACCGCGTCGAGCATGTCGAAGAAATTGATGTCGGTCTTTTTGTATCCCTCGCGCGCGAGCGCCAGAACCGCGTTCGGCCCCGCCTCGACGCCTTCGCGTCCCGCCGTGACCATGCGCGTCATGTGCACACCGAGAAACGGAAAGCGCGGATCGGCGACCGGATAGATCAAGCCGCGAACCAGAAATTCACGTTCCGGTCTCAGCTTGTAGTATTCACCGCGAAACGGAACAATGCGCGTGGCACGCTGTTCGCCGGCCATTCTCGCGGTGCGATCGGCGAACAAGCCCGTGCAGTTTACAAGCGCATCGCCGCGAAACTCGCCCGCGGTGGTCTCGGCGATCCACTCGCCGCTGACTCTACGCAGCGATTCGATTTTCGCGTTGCAGACCACGCGGCTGGTTGCCGATGCCCCAATTTTCTGCGCCAGCACCTTGCACACGCTTCGGTAGTCGACGATTCCCTCCTCCGGCACTTGCAACGCGGCGCGGCCGCCGACGTGCGGTTCCACTTCGCGCATTTGTTCGGGCTTCAGGATTCGCAATCCGGAGAGGCCGTTGGCCGTTCCGCGCTCTTGCATCGCAGGCAGCCGCGCAATTTGCTCGTCGGTGGAAGCCACCACGAGCATTCCGCAAATACTGTGCGCCACGTTGTTCTCTTGGCAAAACTCCACCATGCGGCGGATGCCCGTCCGCGCGAGTTTGGCGCGCGCGCTGCCGGGCTTGTAGACGAGTCCGCTGTGCAGGACACCGCTGTTGCGGCCGGTTTGATGCGCGCACACGGCCGCTTCCTTCTCGAGCACGATGACTTCGTCGTCAGGATGGCGCAGGGTGAGGTTCCAGGCCGTCGCGAGTCCGACAATCCCGCCGCCTGCAATGAGGATTTTCATTTAAATGCGCGCGGCGATCCAGTCGCCGGCTTCTTTCGTGCCGAGCTTTCCACCGATATCACTGGTGCATTGCTTTTCTCGCACCGAAGCCAACACGGCTGCATCGATGAGCCGGGCACAATCGGTGAGGCCGATGTGTTCCAGCATCAACGCCGACGTGCGGACCGCGCCGACCGGATTGGCCACGTTTTTTCCGGCTAACGGCGGCGCCGATCCGTGCACCGGCTCGAACAATCCAATGCTGCCGGGATGAATATTGCCGCTCGCGACCATGCCGAGCCCGCCTTCGAGCGCCGCGGCAAGATCGGTGAGCAGATCGCCGAACATGTTGCACGTCACGATCACATCGAAATCCGCGGGACGCAGGACCATTTCCATCGCCAGCGTGTCCGCGAACAAGTGTTGCGCGGAGATATCCGGACATTCCGCCGCGACCAGTTTGAAGACGCGCTGCCACAACCCATGACCGAACTTCAGCACGTTCGATTTATCCGCCATGCATACTCTTTTCGCGCCACTTTGCCTGGCGTACTCGAAGGCGTAGCGGATCACGCGCTCAACGCCCTTGCGCGTGTTCACGTCCTCTTGGGTGGCGACTTCGTCCGGCGTATCTTTCTTGAAACATCCGCCCATGCCCGCGTAGAGTCCTTCGGTGTTCTCGCGAATCACCGTGAAATTCACTTGCGACTCGCTGGTATCGCGCAGCGGGCACAGGCGACGATCGAGCAATCTTGCGGGACGCAGATTCACGTACAGATCGAGTTGAAACCGCATCGCCAGCAGGATTTCCGCGGCGTGGCGATTTTCCGGGACGCGCGGGTCGCCAACCGCGCCAAAGAGGATCGCATCGAAATTCTCGCGCAGCATCGCGATCGCGCCGGGCGGCAGCGTGACGCCTTCGCGCAAATACTTTTCGGCGCCCCAATCGAATTCGGTGAATTCCAGGCGCGCGCCCGCTTTCCGAGCGGCAGCGGCTGAGACTTTTACGGCTTCTCGGATGACTTCGGGACCAATACCGTCGCCTGGAACGACGGCGATTTTTCGTGCGTGGGACACTGTGCGCTAGGCCGCGGCTTCGCCGGCGAGTTCGCGCGCCGCCAGCGAGAATGTGAAGCGCGGCGTGGGACGTCCGCGGCCCCAACGACCGAGCGTCCATGCGCCACGGATGTGTTTCACCGCCGCGTGCTCGGTGAGATCGAGCAGAATTTGGAACTCGCCCGCATAGAACTTTTGCGGAAACGCGACCAGTGCTTTCGGCCCCCACGTAGTTCCGTCTTCGGAGCCGAACACGGAAACGTCGAGCGATTCCTGCTCCATTTGGCGCGTGATGCGGAGCGTGAGAAGAAGTTTTTTTCCCGCGGCTGAGCCAAGTTCGACCTCCGGTCCGTTGCCGGCGGCTTCCACGGATTGTTCGGGAATCAATTTCGCATCGAGCATAAACGGTCCCCTCAAACGGGGCGATAGTCCGAATACACCTTCAAAAACGAAGGTCCAAGTGAACTGCGGTCCCCTCTACCGGGGAGAGAAATCACTATACCACGCGATGAGGATTTGACGCAGGTTTCAAAGTGCAGCCGGGCCGTTCCGAAGGATCGTAGCGATTGATCGTAGCGTTTGTGCGATACTACGGGTATGAGGAAGGTTGCCAAACGCCGCGCCGCCCGGCCTATCGACAAAGCCGCCCAAACTGTTACGGACCTGATTGTGAAGCACTTGGAAACCGTCGAACACGGCGAGCGAAAGCGGCGAATTGCCGCCATTGTAGCGAGAGGAAATTCTATCCGTTCCGCTGGTTCTTCCGCCATTCCTCAACGGCGCGAAGAAACTCGGGCGATCCATCTTTCAGCCCGGCCTCACGAATGATACTCATGAAGGCGCGCTCGTCGCCGTGTTTGAAGGCTTTGCGGACTGCCTTGAGGAGTTTCTGTCGTTCCGCCGCAGTGACCTTTTGTGAGTCGAGCTTCTTGCCGGCGGTCTCTAGCCGCCTTATGTCGTCGATCTCGTCCGATTCGCTCATCCCTGTGCCTCCGGCGTTCGATGTTACCCCAACCTAGCGTCTTCCGTGATGCCAAGACCGTCTTTCCCGTTTGACGGAGAATTCGTTTGGTGGTCAAGTTTCGACGTGCAATTCTCCTTTTCCCCACGCCGTTTGTCGGCCCACACCCGTGAATTTCGCGGCGCGCAAGAATGGCAGAAACGGCCCGAGATCACCCTCGTACTGCGCTTCGCCCACGAATCCGCCAAGCGGATGCACCGCGCCGGTTTTCGTGCTGCGACGCCAGCGGCCGACGTGCGAAACCTCGCAGCGCGTCATCTTTATTTCGGAGGCGTGCGCGGCGAGCGGAGAGATCCGCGACTCCCCGTAAAGCTCGTTGAGCTTCGCGATGCGATCGTGCAATCGCGCGATCAACACGCTGAATTCCGGACGGTCGGCGAGTCCACCCGCGACTTTTAGTTCGGTCGGCGTGACAAATTGCACGGTCACACGTTCCACTTGCTGATCGGCGGGCTCAAGAGAAATCGACAGCGGCGGCACGGCGGGCCGCGGTCCTTGCGCATCGAACAAGCACGCGTCTTCTTGCGTTACGCGCAACAACTCCGCGCGGCCGCGCCCTGGTCCCAGACCGTCGCGCGACAACTCCGCGAACGCCAGCGCGAACAACATCGCCGAGGGTACGCGCGTATCGAACAAATTCATGTCGAAGGAAAACTCTGTCGCCGCGCGGATTGTCCGGCCTTCGAGATGCGCAGCGCGAAAAACGAAAGGACGCGGCCAATCGCCGTATCCGCGCGCGGCATCGCCGGGCGATCCCGGCTCGAAGACGCGCGCGTATGCGCAAGTCGCGCGATGATCGCATTGCTTCGCGCCGGGACACGTTGGATCGCATGCCAGCCGCCGAAAGATCGTTCCGAAGGCGCCGCGTAGCACGTTCGACGCTTGCCCGTCGGGAAAATGGATCGCGTCGCGCGCCGCAAAGTGGAAGCGCAGCGGGAAAACGCCGATGAAATTTCCGCCGGCCTCCTTGCTCACGGGGCGGAAGGAGGCGGCACGCGCTTCTTGGTCGCTTGCTCGAAACTGTACGCCAGTTCGATCAGCCGCGGCTCGCTGCACGCCGTGCCGGTGAAACTCACGCCGTAGGGCTGCGGCTTGGGATCGAACCCTGCGGGAAACGGATTCGGTCCGAACGGCGTGTTCGGAACCATGCCGAACGGCACGATCACGGTGGGATAGCCGGGCTTCGCCGCGATCGCCGCACCCGAAGGACCCGGAAACAAAAGCGCATCCAAATGATCCGCCTTCAGCGCGGCGTCGATTCCCTCGGTGGCCGAAAGCAAAACGTCCTTGGCGCGATCGAGTTCATAGCGCCCGCGATCCGCCTGCACGTCCATTTCATCCGAGACGTCGAGGTTGGATTGCCCGAAGCGAATCGCGCCTGCTTTCGTATGCGCGATGTTCCACTCGCGGAGTTCGGTGAGCGTTTTCACCGGCGCCGAGGGGCCGAGCGTGGCAAGCCACTTGTTGAAGTCGCGCTTCATGCCGTATTTCAACACCACGGAACAATCGGCGTCTTTGCCTTTGGCATCGGTGGCGCCGGAGCAGAGATTCCAGAGGAGAAAACTCTTCGCCGGATCTTTCGACACGACGCTGGGAATCTCCACATCCAAAACGTCGGCGCCTTGCGCCTTCAACACGGCGATGGCGTCGGCCATCACCTTGGCCTGCTCGGGATTCAGTCCGCCGCGCGCGTCGGTCTTGCCCGGCGGCGTGAACTTGTCGTAGAAAAACGCGCGAGGAATGCCGATGCGCGCGCCCTTCAGTCCGTCGCGCTTCAGATGCGGAGTGTAGTCGCGATTGGCCGGCGGTGTGCATGTCCTCGTCGCCGGATCATTAGGATCGGGCGACGCGCTCTCGAGCGCGCCCAACATGATCGCGGCGTCGGCCACGCTTTTCGCCATCGGCCCCGCGGTATCTTGATCGGCAGTGATGGGGATCACGCCGTAACGGCTGATTCGCCCCACGGTCGGCTTGATGGCCGCGAGCATATTTTGATTCGAAGGACTCAGGATCGATCCCGACGTTTCCGAGCCGACATTCGCGGCCCAGAAATTCGCTGACGTACCGATGCCGGAACTCGATCCGCCGGTTTGCATCGCGGGTCGGCCGTCGTCGGTCGCGGGGCGCGGATCGCGGCGCGGATCGTAAGGATTCATGCCGAATCCGCCGACGGCGTTGTAATTTCCCGGCATCGGCGTGGGCGATCCTGCGACCCAATTCGCAAGCTCGGTAAGTCCTGTTTTCGCGATGATGATCGCGCCGGCCGCGCGCAGATTTTTCGTGAGCGTCGCTTCGTACGGTGGCGTGAATCCCTCGAACGCCAGGGCGCCGCCGGTGGTGGGCATGTTTGTGGTTTGGATATTGTCCTTCAGCGCCACCGGGATTCCATGCAGCGGACCGCGAATGTGCCCCGCGGCGCGCTCGCGATCGAGCACGTCGGCTTCGTCGAGCGCATGCGGATTCACCGTGATCGCGGCGTGCAGTTTGTCCTCGTACATGGCGATGCGCGTGAGGTATTGCGTCACGAGGTCGCGCGAGGTCACGCGCTTTTGCTCGAGCGCCGCGCGCATTTCAGGTATCGTCGCTTCGACGACGGAGAAGGGCTTTGGTTGCGCCCAGAGACCACACGATAACAGTAAGAAGGCCGCTCGTTTCATTGGCAAATCCTACCACTAACGACGGTTTTTTCACCGCAGAGACGCAGAGGCGCAGAGAAACCTAGCAATCGCAATTCCCTACTTTCTCTGCGTTCTCTGCGTCTCTGCGGTGAAAGAGCCGCCGGGATGATAAAATAAAGCTTCCCCACAAATATGATTTCTGTCAGCAGTGTCTCCATGCGCTACGGCGCCAAAATTCTCTTCGACGACGTGAATATCGCCTTCACGCCGGGACGCCGCTACGGCCTCACGGGTCCCAACGGCTCCGGCAAGTCCA
>JAJPHL010000071.1 GCA_021325275.1 Terriglobia bacterium
CGCCCTCGTCCACCCCCTCAGTTGGCCATTGCTCGGAAAAGCTGCCGCTGCGTGAGAGGGAAATGTCCAAACTCCAGGGCACGGCTAAAGCCGTGCCCTGATACAAAACCGCGCTCCTTTACGCGATCGACAGCTCACCGACAGCCCACTAGTTCGCCGGTTTCGTGGCGAACTTGATGCTCGTCACCGGATGCAGCTCCCAAAGCGTTTTCGACTGCATGTGCGCCTTGCCGCGTCCCGTGCCGCCGTTGGCCTCATACGTGTGCGCGTCATCGTAGAAAAGCGCGCCTGTAACGGTCACAAAAACGGGATGCTGCATCACGTTCACGGAATCCATTTTGGGCCACTGATGCGCGAGGAGATTGTCCACAACCCATTGACGCGTGGTGTCGAGCGTCTTGCCAAGTTCGGTGTTGGCCGCGTATTGGCCGGCCGGAACTTCCACAATCATGCAGTTGTCATCGGGAGTTGGTGGATTCGATTTGGTGCGCGGCTGCGGACTAATTTGGATGTGAAAATCACAGTCATCCGATTCCAGCGCCACCAAGTAAAGCCAGCCCGAAATCGTGACGATCTGGTTTTCCTGTACGGGCTGCTCCGGGCCGATCCGCTTGTCCTGGTATGCAGGATCGTCCTTCGCGACTTTGGGCAGCGGCACGATTTTGAGCGCGTCGGCCAGCGTCATGGCCACTTTTTTTGCGTTCTCCGGCAGGCTGGTTTTGATCGGCCAACGCTCCGTGCCTTTTTTCAAACAGGGCGTCGCGGTGGCGCCTTGCGCGTGGAGAAACGCACCGGAAACGAGAAACAAGCAGAAAATCGCCGCGGAAATCCGTGGTCTTATGTTGAAACGCATCGGTTTTGCCTCCAAGAATTGGAACCGCCCCTGGGTATTTTCACGCGGCAGTATACCACCGGCAGGAGCAATCAACGCGCGTTCACCGGGGATTAATGTCGTGATTCAGTGCGAACTTACTTTTTGACCGCCAGCGGCGATCCGTTGCGGATCTCGTCGGTGGCGCGCTTCACGACTTTGTCGCCGGCTTCGAGTGCGCCCAACACTTCCACCGCATCGCCGTCGGCCGCGCCTTTCTTCACGTCGACCCATTCGGCGCGGCCGTTTTTTTCGCGGATCACAAACGTTCGCTCGGTGGTCGTGACCACGCTGGTGGCGGGAACGAACAGCGCCGCGGCGCCCGCGCGCCGCACCGGCCATTTCACCGTGGCGTACATGCCTGGAGCGAGCGCGCCGTCGCGATTCACCACGTCGAGTTCCACGGGCATCGTGCGCGTCTTGGGATCGAGCGCGTGCGCGGCGCGCGCGATGGTGCCCGAAAAAACGCGTCCTGGGAATGCCGGCGCGCGAAATTCCACTCTCGCGCCCGTCACAATTCCGCCCGCCGACTCCTCCGGCACTGCGACCGCCAAGCGCAGCCGCGAGATTTGCTGGAGAAGCAGCAGCGCACTATCGCTGCCCGGCGCCGCACCCGGACCAACGAGCGCGCCGGGATGCACGAGGCGATCGGTGATGGTTCCGTCGAACGGCGCAGTGATTCGCAGGTACGCTTCCATGTCCTTCAACGATTGCGCGGCGGACGCCGCGGCGGCGCTGCCTTGGCGCCGCGCTTCGGCCAACGCTTGCATCGCGGCGGCTTGCTTTTCCGCGAGAACCAATTCGTTTCCGGCGATCGCACCGGGTGTCGCGGAAGCTTGTTTCAATCGTTCGTAGGTGCTGGCGGCGGCCGCGGCTTGCGCTTGTGCCTGCAGGCGCTCCGACTCCGCAGCCATCGCTTTGGATTCGGCCTCGGCAATTTGCGCCTTCAACTCGGGCGCGCTCAACTCGGCGAGAAACTGGCCTTCTTTCACCACGCTGCCGCGATCCACGAGAATCTTCTCGACGAATCCCGTGACTTTGGCGTGAAGCGCCACACTCAAAAACGGCGCGATCTCGCCGGGCAGTTCCACGGTACGCGATGCGGGCTTCGAAACCACCGGAACTAAATCGACGGATTGCGCGGGTAGCGCCGCCGCCAACAACGCAACCGCCAACCAACGTCCGCTATTCTGTTTCATAGTATTTGCTCTCGCGATCCATGGGATTGAGCGACGGCGACGTGCGCGGGGCGTTCTTTTGCACGATCGCGTAAATCGACGGCAGCACGGTGAGCGTCGCGAACGTGGAGACGATCAGTCCGCCAATCACCGCGCGGCCGAGCGGCGCGGATTGCGCTCCGCCTTCGCCGAAACCAATCGCCATCGGCACCATGCCGAGGGTCATCGCCGCGGCGGTCATCAGGATGGCGCGCAGGCGGCCGGTGGCGCCTTCGATCGCCGCCTCGAGCGCGCTCTTTCCTTCCACCCGCGCGCGTTCCGCGAAAGTGATCAGCAAAATCGAATTGGCCACTGCGATTCCGATCGCCATAATCGATCCCAGAAACGATTGTACGTTCAGCGTGGCGCCGGTGACGCGCAGCATCACCAGCGCGCCGCACAAGACGGCCGGCACCGTGAGGATCACGGCCAGCGAAAGCCTCAGCGATTGGAAATTCGCCGCCAGCAACAGGAAAATCGTGACCACCGCGAGCAGCAATCCCGTGCGCAGGCCGGTGATGGTTTGGTCGAGCGCGGGGATCTGCCCGCGATAACGAACGCTCACGCCTTTCGGCGGCGTGCCCGCCGCGCGCAGCGCGCCGTCGAGTTGTCGCGTCGCTTCGCCCAGCGTTTCGCCGTGTAGATTCGCCGTCACGCTGACCACGCGCTGTCCGTTCACGCGCTCGAGGATTCCCGGCATGGTGCCAAATTTCATTGAAGCGAGGTCGCGGACGCGCGCTTCGGTGGAGCCGTTGCGCATCACCGGAACGTCGCCGATTTCGTCGACGCCCTGCATGCGGTTTTGCGGAAGTTGCACTTGAATCTGAAACGCGTTGCCGGAGTTGGGATCGCGCCAGTAGTTCGGGGCGGTGAAACGCGACGACGACGTCGCCGGCACCAGCGACTTCGTCACGTCGGCCATGGTGAGTCCAAACTGTCCGGCGCGATCGCGGTCCACCGAGATATCGAGCGTGGGATATCCGGACTCTTGCGCGATTTGCAAATCGCGCAGCGCGGAAATCTTGGCCATTTCCCCGCGAACTTTTTGGGCATACGCGTAATCGTCCTGCAAGTTGCTGCCTTGGACGGCCACTTCCACCGGTGTCGGCGAACCGAAGCCCATCACTTGACTCACGATGTCGCCGGCCTCGAACGACACGCGCATTTCCGGAAGATCGCGTTGCAACCGCGCGCGGAGACGTTCCCGCAACGCCTCGGAGCCTCCCGCGAAGTCCGGTTTCAGGGCCACTTGGATCACCGCTTCTTGGGGACCACTGGTGAACAAGTGGATCAAGTCGACCGGATAGCTCGACGGAATCACGCCGACAAAATCGCTGGTGATTTCGATGTTGGCGTCGCCGGTTTCCTCGCGGATCGCAGTGATGGCGCGTAAAACCTGGCGTTCCGTTTCCTCGACGCGCGTGCCCGCCGGCGCGCGCATGCGCAAGCGCAGGATCGGCGCGTTAATCTCCGGGAAAATCTCCGATCCCATGCGCGGGACGAGCAAGTAGGCGAGTCCCACCGACACCGCGAGATAAATCAGCGCCAGCGGCCAACGGAATCGCAACACGGCATCGAGATAGCCGTGATAACGCGCGCGCAACCACGACGCTTCGCCGGGATGAGCCTCGCGCATCAGCCAAACGGAGAACACCGGCACAAGTGTGCTCGAAAGCAGATACGACGCGGTCATCGAGAACGCCACCGCCAACGAGAGCGGCACAAACAACTGGCGTCCCACGCCGGCCATGAAGAACGACGGCACAAACACGGCCAGCACGCAGAACATCGAAAGCAGCCGCGCCATGGCCGTGCGGCTGCACGCTTCCACCACGGCGCGCGCGCGCGACACGCCGGGCACCAGGCGCGTGTGAATGTTCTCGATCTCCACCGTCGCTTCGTCGACCAGAACGCCGACGGCCAGCGCGAGTCCGCCGAGCGTCATGATGTTGATGGTTTGCCCCGTGGCCCACAACGCGATCACCGCGGCGAGCAGCGCCGCGGGAATATTCATGACCACGATCAAGGCACTCCGCCAGTCGCGCAGAAACACCAGCACCATCAGGCCGGTGAGCAGCGCGCCGATCGCGCCTTCTTCCACCAATCCGCGAAGCGAATTCGTAATGTACGGCGATTGGTCGAACTCGAGTTTCACGTCGACATCGTCGGGAACGGCTTTCTTGAAATCCGGAATCGCGCCTTTCACCGCGTCGATCACCGCGAGCGCCGAGGCGTCCGAGCGCTTGGTCACCGGAATGTACACCGTTCGTTTGCCGTTCACATGCGCGTAGGCGGTGATGATGTCGGTGCCGTTTTCCACGCTCGCGATATCGCGCAAGTACACGCTCGCTCCGGCGCGCGGACGCACGGGCGCGTTGAGCAACTCTCCGAGATCGCCTCCCAAAGCCGCGTTGGTGCGCGCAATGCGATTCAACGTGCCGGTCCACATGTTGCCCGAGGGCATCACGAGCGATGCCTGGCTGACCGCCGTCACCGCTTCGTCGGGAGAAATCCGATACTGTCGCAGCTTGCCGGGATCGAGCGTCACCACAATCGTGCGCTGATTGCCTCCGAACGGCGGCGGCGCGGAGACGCCGGGCAGCGTCGCGAAGAGCGGCCGCACGCGGTTGATCGCGAAGTCCTGTAGCTCGCCTTGGGTGCGCGTGGCGCTCGAAAAAACGAGCAAGCCCACCGCCACGCTTCCGGCATCGAAGCGCGTGATGAACGGCGGCACCGTTCCCGGCGGCATGAACGATCGCGCGCGATTCACGTAGCCGACCGTTTCGGACATGGCTTGACTCATGTTCGTTTCCGGATGGAAAACAAGTTTCATCAACGTCGCGCCTTGAATGCTCTTGCTCTCCACGCGATCGATGCCGGTGATGTAGAGGAAGTGATACTCATAGTAATAGGTGAGGTATCCCTCCATCTGCGCGGGATCCATTCCGCTATAGGGCTGCGCCACGTAGATCGCCGGATCGCCGACTTGCGGAAAAATGTCCACGGGCATGCGTTGAATCGCCAGCACCGCGAAGAGCGCCACGGCGACCAGCGCGACAACAACGGTGAGCGGACGCGAGAGTGCGGCAAGAACGGCCCTCATGGATTCGTCTCCGCCACAAACGGTTGCAAATCGCCGGACGCTTCGGCGATCGCCAACAGTCCGCGCCACACGCTCAGCCGCGCCAGCGCGTCGTCGATCTCGGCTTGCGTCAACAATCGCTGCGCGTCGGCGACTTCGGTGACGTTGCCGAGTCCCGACTGGTAGCGCGCCGTCGCTTGATCGAGTGCCGCGCGCGCGGCCGACACTTGCACCGGCGTGTTTTCCGCCGTTGCTCGCGCGCCGCGCAGATTTGCCGCGGCCATGTTCCAGCGAGCGCGCAGTTCCAGCGCGATTTGTTCCTGCTTCGCCGCTTGCGCCCGGACGGTGGCGGCTTGCGCGGCTTCTTGCGCGTGGATCGCCGGCGCGCTCGAGATGGGAAACGTCACCGTGAAGCCCAACGCGTAGTTCTGCGTGTTGGGAGCCAGTCCGCCGAGTCCGCCTTCGAGCGAGCCGTTCACTTCCGCGCCCGAGCCGCGCGCGTACGCGCTGCCTTGCAGGTAAAAGCGGGGAAAGTAAGAGCGCTCGAGAATATGAAGCTGCGCGCGCGCTTGCTCAACGGTGGCGGCTTGTTCTTGCGCGATCGGGTGGGTCGATTGATCGGGGGCGGCGGCGTTCGGAGCGGGCGGAAGTTTTCGAAAACTCGCGGCGGCTGCGTGAATCTGCTCCGGAGCCGCGCCGACGAACTGCGCCAACGCGGCGCGTGCGACCTCCACGGCTTGCTGCGCCTGAATTTGTTGCGTGCGTGCCGCGGCTAACTCCGCGCCGGCGCGCGACGAGTCCGCGCCCGGCCGCAGTTGCGCGTTCACCAGCGCGTCGATAATTCGCAGTGACACTTGCGCGCGGTCGACGCTGGCTTGAGCGGACGTCACCGTTTCTTCCGCCGCGAGCAATGTGAGGAAAGCGTCGGCCGCCGCGCTGGACACTTCGAAGCGCGTGCGCTTCAGCGTGGCCGCCGATTGCGCGCGCGCCGCATCGGCTGCGGCGACGCCCGCGCCGCGCAATCCGAAGTCGAACGGCTCCCAACTCAAGAATCCGCCGACCGCGCTGCCCCATGCCGTTCCGAAATTGTTGGTTCCCAGCACCGGACCGGACATCGAGGGAATCACCGAATTCGGTAGCAGCAATCCAAACACATTGTTGCGGGTGGCGCGATTCGCTTGCGCCAGCGCGTCGACGCGCGGCAGATACGCCGTGCGCGCCAATCGGATACCGGCCGCGGCGGCATTCAGTTGCTCCTGGGAAACGCGGATCGCGGGATAGTTCGTTTCGGCGCGCTCGACGGCCTGCGCCAGCGTAAGCTCGGTGTTTTGCGCGCCCGCGCCGCAGGCCAGCGCCAATAGGAGAGTCGCGTTGCGTAAGGTGGTCATCGGCCTTCGATCACCTCATGAAACAGCTCGCGGATTTTCTTTTTCGCCGCGCGAAGCGCGTGACGGCCTCGCGGAGTCGCGCGATAGACGCGCCGCAGCGATTTTCCATTGCGCCTCTCGAAGGAACGAAGATAGCCCTTGCGTTCGAGTCCGTGCAGCAGGGGATAGAGTGTTCCGGGGCTGATGCGATAACCGTGTCGCGACAACTCGTCCACCATCCCCAGCCCGAAGATGGGCTCCTCGCAAGCGTGATGCAGGATGTGCAGTCGGATCAGGCCCGAGTACAGGTCGCGATCTTCATCGAAAGTCGTTAACGACATTCGGTAATGACCGTAAACCATCGGCGAGTCCCTGTCAAGGGGAATCGGCGGCGTCCGGGTGCGGCTGCGCTATAATCGAGTGGAACGTATGACGAAACGCGCATTTCTCATCGCTATTCTCTTACTCGCCGCCGGTTGCGCGAAGAGCGAGTCCAAAGACGCTTTTCGCAACGCCGTGATGGAGCATCTGGCGTCGCGCCCCGGACTCGACGTGAGCAAAATGGACGTGGACGTCGAGAAAGTGACCGTCAACGGCGATCGCGCGACGGTCGACGTGACGTTTCGCGTGAAGGGCGGCACCGCGAACCAGGGTATGAACATGTCGTACGAAATGGTTCGCACGGACGGCGCGTGGAAAGTGCAGGGGACCGCGGCCGGTCATGGCGCGGGCGCGTCTCCCAGGGGAGACAGCGCTCCACCGATGTCGGGTGGCGAAAAAGCCGGTTCGAGCGGAGGCTTTCATCCTGATACGCGCGGCGGCGCGGGCGGCCTTCCTCCCGGACATCCGCCTATGAATCCTCCAGCAACGTCAAAGCAATGAGTGCGCCCGCGAACATCGCGATTGTCGGCGGCGGACCAGCCGGCGCGTTCGCGGCATCGCTGCTGGCGGGCGCGGGACGTAATGTCACCCTATTCGACGAACGCATGGCGTGGGAAAAACCATGCGGCGGCGGTTTGACCGCCAAGGCGCTCGATCGCTATCCGTTCTTGCGCGACAATCTGCAGCCGAAAAAAATCGTTCGACGCGTCGAGATGTCGCTCCTGGGCGGTCCGCGTGTGCATTTCGACTTGCGCGATCCCGTCTACGTTTACTCGCGACACACGTTGAATCAAATGCTGCTCGACCGCGCATCCGCCGCGGGCGCGCGACTGGTGCAAGAACGCATCACATCAATTGAGCCAAATTGGAAGTTGCGCGGTACGCATGAAACCTATGCCGCGGACTTTCTGGTGATCGCTTCCGGCGCGCGCACGCCGTTCTCGGGCTTCGGGCTTCCGCAATCGCAAGCCGACACGAGCATGACGCTTGGATATTTCGTCCCCGGCGCGCGCGACACGATGGATCTGGAGTTTCAGCCGGGGCTCGAAGGCTACTTGTGGATCTTTCCGCGCGACACGCACGCGAGCGTGGGAATCTGCGGGACGCTATTGCGCGAACCGTCGTCGAAAATGAAGGAACGACTGCACGATTATATGAGGCGCCACCAACTCCAGACCGAAAGCGCGCGTTTTTACAGCCATCGCTTGCCGGCGCTGCGTCGCGAGTCGCTGCACAACTTGCGTGCCGCCGGTGAGAACTGGGCGGCCGCCGGCGACGCCGCGGGACTGGTGGATCCGATCACGGGCGAAGGATTGTTTTACGCGTTGCGGTCCGCCGAACTTCTGGCGGACGCCATCAAGGGCAACCGTGTCGCGGAATATCCGCGCGCCTTGCGCAACGAATTTGGCCGCGACCTCGAGTTCGGCGCGCGAATCGCGCCGCGGTTCTTTCACGGCAATTTCCTTGGGGCTTCGGTGCTCGCGCGCATGATCCAGTTCACGGCGCGCTCGGCCACGTACTCCGCGCTGATCCAGGATTTGTTCGCCGGCAGCCAGGGATATCTCGGATTGAAGCGGCGCTTGTACAAAAACCTCGGCCGCACGCTCGGCGAAATCGCGGCGAGTTTTTTTCGGACTACCTCTCGATGAAAAATTTCACTCGATCGCAGGAAATTTACCGGCGCGCGCTGGCGCGCATTCCCGGTGGCGTCAACTCTCCCGTTCGCGCGTTCAAATCCGTGGGCATGGACCCGCTGGTGATGGCGCGCGGCGCGGGCGCGCATCTTTGGGACGCCGATGGCAACGAATACGTCGATTACGTTCTTTCGTGGGGGCCGCTGATTCTCGGTCACGCGCATCCCGAAGTTGTGGAAGCGGCCACCAAGGCGCTGGCCGCCGGCAGTTCGTTCGGCGCGTCCACGGAGCGCGAAATGCTGCTGGCCGAGATGATTCACGACGCACTTCCCAGCGTTGAAAAAGTCCGCTTGGTGAGTTCCGGCACCGAAGCCACCATGAGCGCGCTGCGACTGGCGCGCGCGGCAACCGGACGATCGCTCGTGGTGAAGTTCGAAGGCTGCTATCACGGCCACGTCGACGCGCTGCTCGTGAAAGCAGGATCGGGTGTCGCGACACTCGGGATTCCCGGCACGCCAGGCATTCCTCCTGAAGTGGCGGGACAGACTCTGGCGCTTCCGTTCAACGACGCGGACGCGCTGCGCGCATGTTTCGACGCGCATGGCGATCGCATCGCCTGCGTGATCGTGGAGCCGGTGGTTGGCAACATGGGATGCGTTCCGCCGCTCCCGGGGTATTTGCAATTGATGCGTGACCTTACGGCGCGCCACGGCGCGCTGCTAATCTTCGACGAAGTGATGACCGGCTTCCGTCTCGCGTACGGCGGTGCGCAAAAACTTTTCGGAATCAAGCCGGATCTCACGACGCTCGGCAAAATCATCGGTGGCGGATTGCCCGTGGGCGCGTATGGCGGAGCGGCCGAACTGATGAGCCAAATTGCGCCCGAGGGCCCGGTGTATCAGGCGGGGACTTTGAGCGGCAATCCCGCGGCCGTCGCGGCGGGACTCGCGACGCTCGGCATTTTGAAACGCGATCCGGCGATTTACGATCGCCTGGAAGCGCGTGCTGCAAAATTGTGCGAGGGAATGGCCGCGGCGTTGCCGGTCACGGTGAATCGCGTGGGATCGATGTTTACATTTTTCTTCCAGCGCGGTTCGGCGATCACCGGTTGGGATTCGGCCGCGCGCAGCGACACAACGGCGTTCGGCCGGTACTATCGGGGTATGATTGAAGGCGGCGTGTTCCTGCCGCCGTCGCAGTACGAAGCGGCGTTTTTATCGGCGGCGCACACCGACGCGGACGTCGAATTCACGGTGGATGCTGCACGGCATGCTGCCGGAGAATAGTCATGGGAACGTTTTATACAAACTGCAAGATCGAAAATCCCGTCGCGCGCGGACGGGCCGCCGAGCTTTCCAACCTTTTGGTCGATACCGGGAGCGAATTCACGTGGATTGCCTCGCCTACGCTCGAACAGCTTGGTATTCCCCGCGAGCGAAAGACCGTCAGCTTCGTGATGGCGAACGGTCGCCACGTCACTCGGCGTATCGGTTTCGCAATTGTTCGGCTGGCACGACATTTCACGATTGACGAGGTGGTTTTTGCCGAGCCGGGTGACATGATGCTGCTCGGAGCGCGCACCATGGAAGGTCTTAACTTGATGGTTGATCCGGCCGGAAAGCAATTGCTGGCGGCGGGACCGTTACCGGCCGCCTCGCCGGTTCGCCGGCAAACGTCCGCGAAAATGCGCCGCAGCAAGCGCAGCAACTGACACATTTTTGTGCGACTTTTTTCTGTGCGGACTTTTTCTTCTTGCAGAGCGGAACCAACTAAGATATCGTGCCGAGATTGACATTGCTTACTTATGAACGTCGGTGAAGTGATTCGCAATTTTCGGCAGCGCCGGGGCCTCTCGCAAGGCGACCTGGAGAAACGGAGCGGCTTAATGCGCTGTTACATTTCTCGCGTGGAAAACGGGCACACCGTGCCGAGTCTGGAGACGCTCAGCCGCATCGCGCGCGCGCTCGACACCGAGCTGAGCGACATGTTTCAAGACGAAGGCGTCACCGATCCCAAGGAAATGGAGTTCATCCGCGAACTCCGCAACTATCTGCCGTCGCTGAAGGCGCGGGACCGCGCGCAAGTGATGGAGATGGTGCGCAAGATGGTCGAAGGGTAACCGCTATACCGTCCTCTGGTGCTCACACTCGCACGTTCCGCGCTCCGGGACGCGTCAATCTAATCGGCGAATACACGGATTTCAACAACGGCTTCGTCCTGCCGATGGCCATCGACCGCTACACGTACGTGAGCGCCGAGCCGCTGCACGGCGACGTGGTCAACGCGTGGAGCGAAGATCTCGCCAAAGGCGTCACCATCGAGGGCGCGATCGCCTGCCCCGGTCCTGCCGATTGGGCCGCGCCGCTACGTGGCGTTGTCGCGCTCCTGCGTCAACGCGGACTCGCGCAGCGGGGCGCGCGCTTGCTGATCCGCAGCCAAATTCCTCTGCGTGGAGGCTTGAGCTCGTCGGCGTCGTTTGAAATTGCGTGCGCGTTTGCGTTGCTCGCCGTGAATAACGAATCGCTCAGCGGTCCGGAACTCGCCAAGATCGGCTGGGAAGCCGAGAACAAGTACGCGCAAGTTCGCTGCGGCATCATGGACCAATTTGTCGTCGCCAACGCCGCGCCCGGTTCGGCCTTGCTGCTCGATTGCCGATCGCTCGAGTCGAAGCCTGTGCCGCTGCCGCCGGGCGTGGAAGTGGCGGTGGTGAATTCCATGGTCAAACGCGAACTCGCGGGGTCCGCGTACAACACGCGGCGCGCGGAATGCGACGAGGCCGCGCGATTGCTCGGCGTTGCATCGCTGCGCGATGCCGAACTTTCGGCGGCGTTGCAGTTGCCCGAGCCGATGCGGCGTCGCGCGAAACACGTGATCGAAGAAAACGCGCGCGTGATGGCATTTCTCGAGGCGTTGCCGCGCGGCGATTGGGAAGGCGTCGCTCGCGCCATGGCAGGATCGCACGCCGGCCTGCGCGACGAATTCGAAGTGAGCTGCCCGGAACTCGATTTCCTGGCCGAGAAAGGACGCGCGCTCGGCAGCCTGGGATCGCGGATGACCGGCGGCGGATTCGGCGGTTGCACGGTGCATTTCGTGCGCACAGGCGCAGGCGACGCATTCTTGCGCGAGCTGATGGCGGCCTACCAAGCGGAATTTCAGCGCGACGCCGAAGGATTTATCTGTTCGTCCGGCCGGGCGGTGGAAGAAGTAAAGCCGTAGCAACATCACCACAAAGACACAAAGAAGACAGTTCTTTCTGTGTTTTCGGTGCGTTTTTCTTCCGTGTGTTTCCGTGTTCCAAAACGCCGGCCTTACGGTAGCCCCGGAATCACGCAGCCCACTGCCTGAGTCTTGGCATGCGCCACCGGTTTTCCGGCGAGCACCGCGTCGAGCGCCTCACGCAAGTCGTGGCGTGTTGCTTCCAAGCGCGACTTTCCGATCTCAATGTAGCGATCGTCGATGCGTCCCGAGTACACCACTTGTCCCGCGGGCGATAGCACCACCACTTGCGGCTGAATCGTCGCGCCGACCGAGTGCGTCAGCGTTTGCTTGGGGTCCGCGAGCAAGGGGAAGGGAAGCGCGAAGTCTTCGGCGTATTTCTTCACGTCGGCGGGCGCGCGTCCCGCGTCCGGTTGGACGGCGTAGAAGCGGACACCTTTTTCCGAGTACGCCGCATTGATGCGCTGCATCTCGGGAACGTAGCTGTTGCTGATGGGGCAGTCGATGGAAACGAAGAAGAGCACCACGGCCTTCGCGCCGCTCCACTCCTGCGCCGTGTGCATCGCGCCCGTGGTGTCTTGCAAATGAAACGCGTCCGCCGCCGGAATAAGATGTCCGGCTAAACTTGCCGCGAAGAACAGCAAAGTAAACATTAGTGATTCGGATTCTTGTCCGGCGCGCCGGAACGGAAACGCCGTCCTGCGGGACCCGCGAGTAACTGCTGGGCCAGCGACATCCACGATGTCAAGCGATCACTGGCGCGCGGTGACACGCAGATCAGCATCGCGGCGCACATTTCGTCGGTGGTTGCTTCGCCCCAAGCGACGGCCTTCGGCGGATTGCTGGGATTCTTCGGATTCGCCGCCGAATTGTCGTAGAACGCTTCGAGATCGAAGCGCGTCTGCGCGGGTAGCGCGAGCGATTCCTTGAATTCGTAGCCAAGCTGCCAGTTGAAATCCCAATCTTTGATCCAGATCAGCGGCTTCACGTCGCCATCCGGCAACGTAGCCGTGATTTTCATTTCGCGTCCCAGCAAATGCATGTGCGGCGCAATGCCGCTCAGTTCCAGTTCGATCGGCGTGGTGAACGTCGCCGTGACGCGCTGGTGCGATTCTCCCGCGGGAATCCGCAAATTTGGTTGCACCATCGGAATGCCGAAGATGCGCTTCACTACCGGCGTCTTCTGGAAGTAAATTCCAATCGTCGTCTTGTCCGATTCCGGTCTTCCACTCGGGTGATAGTGATTTTGTACGATCAGATCGCTGCCCTTGGGCGCGACGAACGCCACGCCGTCGGGCATGCGTTTCACGTTCATGCCCGGCGCCCATCCGGCCATCAAGTCTGTTTGGATCGCCGTGATGCCGGGACCGCCGTAGCACGTGTACGAGCCGCTGTCGCCGGCACGCGCCCGCGCGGCGTGCGCGGGATCGGTGTAGATCACGGTGTGATGCAGCACGCGGCGATTGCCGGGGCGCACTTCCACCGACGCAATCGGGGTGTCCTCGGGAAAATCGGTGCGGATCACGAAACACTTGTAAATGTCGTAGCCATCCGCGGGGACTTGATACGTGTCCGGCATTTCCACGATCATGTCGGGCGGACCAAGCGCCCAGCCGTCGGTAAACTTCGGCGCCGCTGGCAAATCCTTCGTGTCGCCCTCGGGCGCGCCGTTCTTCGCCCACGCCGAAATTGTGGCGATTTGTTCGGCGCTCAGCGCGCGAACGTCGGCAAATTCGCCGAATCCCGGCGACGCTTTCCACGGCGGCATGATGTGTTTCGACGTGGCGTCGGCGATCGTGGGCGCGTAGCGCTTGGCGTCCGAGTAGGTGAGCAGCGAAAACGGCGCGACCTCGCCGGGACGATGGCAGCTCGCGCAATTCTTGTAGAGAATCGGCGCGATGTCTTTGTTGAACGTCGGCGACGCCGCGTTCGCACACGCCGCAGCAACCACTGCGAACGCCATCCACCAGTGCAAGCGCATCCCTACTTCTCCTGCTTGGGTGCGGCGGGCGCGCGCTGTCCGGTTAGTGCGGGATATTTCATGAGGTCGAGCTGTTGCGCGAGCGACATCATCAGCGTCATGCGATCGGATGGCTTGGGCGTCATATAGCCGATGAACGCGATGCACATTTCATCGGTGGTTGCTTCACCCCACGACACGGCCTTCGGCGGATTCGCGGGATTCCGCGGATTCTTCGACGAATTGTCGTAGTATGCTTCCACGTCGAAGCGCGTGCCCTTGGGCAGCTTCATCGGTTCCTTGAAAATGTACGCGCCCTGCCAGTTGAAATCCCAGTCTTTGATCCAAACCATCGGCCGCACTTCGCCCGACGGCAGCGTGGCGGTGACTTTCATCTCGCGTCCGAGCAAATGCATGTGCGGGCCGACGCTCGTGACTTCCAAATCGATCGGCGTGGTGAACGACGTCGTGACGTGGTAGCGGCTGTCGCCCGCGGGAATGTGCAACCCCGGTTGTAGCACGGGAATTGAGAAGAGTTGCTTCGCCACCGCGCCCTTTTGGAAGTACACGCCGATTTGCGTTTTGTCCGTTTCCGGTTTTCCGTCGGGGTGATAGTGATTTTGCACGATCAAGTCCGCGCCCTTCGGGACGACTCTCGCGATTCCCTCCGGCAGGCGCTTTGGCGTGACGCCGGGCGCCCATCCGGCCATCAAGCCGGCTTGCGGAAGTCCCGGACCGCCGTAGCAAGTGTACGCGCCGCCCGATTCCTTCGCGGCCAGCGCGCGCGCCTCGTGCGAGGGCGTCGCGTCGGTGTAGATCAGCGTGTGATGCACCACGCGGCGGTTGCCCGGGCGAATGTCGACGGCCGCGATGGCCATGTCCGCCGTGAGACTCATGGGAATTACGAAGCAGCGGTAAATGTCGTTGCCGTCGGCGGGCACATCGAACGCGGACGGCATGTCGATGATCAGATCAGGCTCGCCGAGGGTCCAACTGGCGTTGAATTGCGGCGGCAGGGTTTTGTCCTTGGCATCGCCTTCGGGCGCTCCGTTCTTGGCCCATGCGCTGATGGTAGCGATTTGCGCGTCACTCAACGCGCGCACATTCTCAAACTCGCCGAAACCGGCTTCCGCTTTCCACGGCGGCATCACGTGTTTTGACGTTGCTTCGGCGATTACCGGTGCGTAGCGCTTGGCGTCGGAGTAACTTAGCAGCGAAAACGGCGCGACCTCGCCGGGATGATGGCAAGTGGCGCAGTTGGCGTACAGGATCGGCGCGACGTCGCGATTGAACGTCGGCACGGTGGACGCAGGTCCCGCGGCGAAAAGCGGGAGCGCAAGCGACAATGAGCCCATCAGCATTTTGAGACGCATTCGCCTATTGTATCCCACTGCCTCTTGACGCATGAGTTTACAATATGTAAACTCATGAAGTGAGGGTCATCAGCAAGGCAAGGATACTGAACTTCTCTGCCGAACACGCCGATGCATATGCTCCTCTTCTGATGTGGCACACGATCACGAAGCACGCACATTGGACCAATCTGGCGGATACCCGGCGCGATTTCGCACACGCTGACGTGGTAGGGAGACGGACGGTGTTCAACATCAAAGGAAATCGTTACCGGCTGATTGCCCGCGTGAACTACGACACGCAGAAGGTCTTCATCCTTCATATTCTGACTCACGCCGAGTACTCGAAAGGAGATTGGAAAGTATGAGCGCCACGGTGGAGATCAATCCTGTTCGCTACGCTAAGTTACTTTCCAAAACGTTACCGCGCCCGATTCGCGACGAGCGGGAAAACCAAAGGATGACAAAGATCCTTCTGGAGCTCGATGAGCGGACCGGCCTTTCGGCGGAAGAGGAGCAACTCGCCGAGATGCTGACCCTTCTCATTGAGGACTTTGAAACAAAACGCTATCCGTTGCCGGCGGTGCCGCCGGTGGAGGCGCTGAAGGTGCTGATGGAGGAACGCGGTCTGCGGCATCGGGATATCTGGCCCGCGTTAGGGAACAAGGGTGTCACGTCGGAAATACTCAACGGCAGGCGGTCGATCAGTAAGGCGCAGGCGAAGAAACTCGCGGCGTTCTTGAGAGTTCCGGTGGAGCTCTTCATCTAGAAGCCCGGCGCCATTGAGTTGGTCAAGGAAATCATGTTCAAACGTTTTCGCGACGCCGGATTTAGCGGGGCCTCGTTTGCCGCGTTTTTTGGTGTTTCAAACGCACATACCGCGCGGCCATTTTGGCGATCAGGTATCCGCGATGGCCGTCGCGGAATCCCTGCTGAAGAAAATACGTCTTTAGAAATGTTGCGGGCGGTGAAAGTATCACACGCAACGCGCTCGAGCGGCGGCCTTGCGCGCGCAACTCCTCGGCGGCGAGGGTCGTGTAACGCTCCATCGTGCCCGCATGTTCTTCGAGCGATGCACAGGTGAAATGATGCAGGTCTCCCGTAAGGTCCGCAGCGTCGCCGTCGATTACGACGCTTTCGTGGACATAGTCGCCGACCCAGCGGCCGCGGCGGCGATCGTACAGGCGAACTTTGGCGTCGGGATACCAGCCGCTGTGATGGATCCATCCGCCGAGATATTGGGCGCGTCGCGGGAAGCGGAATCCCGCGGCGGCGGGCTCGCTCGTGCGAAGCGCCATGATTTCCGCTTGCAACAATTCACTGAGTGATTCGTCGGCGTCGATCGCCAGGATCCAGTCGTGCGTGGCGTTTGCCGCGGCGAAATCCTTCTGCCGCGCGTAACCGAGCCAAGATTGTTCAATCACCCGTGCGCCAAAACGCGCGGCGATCTCGCGCGTGCGATCCGTCGATCCTGAGTCGATCACCACAATTTCATCGACGCACGTCAGCGACTCGAGCGCGCGAGGCAAGTTGCGCTCTTCGTTCAGCGTGACGATGGTGGCGGAAATGCGCATTAGCGCTTCGGAAGCACGCCGGCGAGCACGCCGTCGCGCACGATGCGCGCGATTTTGGCGATGTCGGTGGAGAGCACGCGGTCGGCGTCCAGGTGCGGGACCACGGCGCGAATGGCGGAACGTGCCCGTTCGCATGCCGGCGACGATTTCAGCTCGGTCGCGTCCAGCGCCTGCGCCGCGCACATCGCTTCAATCGCCAAAACGTTGCGCGTGTTCTCGACAACTTGCCGTAGCTTGAGCGCCGCGCCCATGCCCATGCTCACGTAGTCTTCCTTGTTGCCGGATGTGGTGATGGAATCCACCGACGAGGGATGCGCCAGCACTTTCGACTCGGAAACCAACGCCGCCGCGGCGATTTGCGCCGGCATGAATCCGGAGTCAAGCCCGGGACGCGCCGCCAAGAACGCCGGCAATCCTTCGCTCAGCGCGGGATTCACCAGGCGCTCGGTGCGGCGTTCGGAAATTCCCCCGAGCACCGTCAAGCCGATCGCTAGATAGTCGAGTCCAAACGCCACCGGCTGGCCGTGAAAATTTCCGCCGGAGAGTACGTCGTCGGCGCTGGGGCCGAACACCAGCGGGTTGTCGGTCGCGCTGTTCATTTCCACTTCGAAAACGGATCGCACATGCGCCAACACGCCGCGCACCGCGCCGTGAACTTGGGGCATGCAGCGCAAACTGTACGCATCTTGGACCCGCGGATCGCCTTGACGATGACTCTCGCGAATCGCGCTACCCTGATTCAATCGCCGCAAGTTAGCGGCCGTTTCGATTTGTCCCGGATGTGGGCGCGCGTCATTGTGCAAGCGCGGATCGAACGCTGCCGGCGTACCGCGCAAGGCATCAAGTGTGAGCGCGCCGATCACGTCGGCGGAATCGGCGAGTATTTCCGCTTCAAGGAGTGCGAGCAGTCCCAGCGATAGCATCGCTTGCGTGCCGTTCAGGAGCGCCAAGCCCTCTTTCGCGCCTAGTTCGAGGGGCTTCAGATGCGCGCGCGCCAGCGCCTCGGCGCCGGAGACTGTTTCGCCTTGATAGCGCGCTTCTCCTTCGCCGATCGTGACCAGCGCCAAGTGTGCGAGAGGGGCGAGATCGCCCGACGCACCCACCGAGCCGCGGCACGGAATCACGGGATGCACGCCGCGATTCAACATTTCGCAAAGCAACTGGGCCGTTGCGGGTCGCACGCCGGAAAATCCCTTGGCCAAGACGTTGGCGCGCAGCAGCAACATGCCGCGCGTTTCCGATTCACTCAGCGGGTCGCTGACGCCGCAGGCGTGCGATCGCAGCAGGTTCACTTGCAACGCCGCCAAATCGTCGCGGCCGATATGGCGATCGGCGAGCAAGCCGAATCCGGTTGTGAGCCCGTACACCGGCGAGTCCGACGCCGCGAGCCGCTCGACCGTGGCGCGCGATTCGGCCATGCGCGCGCGCGCCGCGGCGGCGATTGTCACGGGCGCGCCGTTCACGGCGTCACGAAACGCGGCGAGCGTTAATGAATGTCCGTCCAGTTCCATAAGCGTCTATTCTATCGGAATGACCCTCACCGATTTGAACCGACTCTTTGATTACCATTACTGGGCGCGCGACCGCATGCTCGCCGCTGTAGCGGCGCTGCCATCCGAGCAATTCACGCGCGATCTGGGCAACAGTTTTGGATCGGTGCGCGATACCATCGCGCA
This sequence comes from Terriglobia bacterium, assembly GCA_021325275.1. Lineage (GTDB taxonomy): Bacteria > Acidobacteriota > Terriglobia > JAJPHL01 > JAJPHL01 > JAJPHL01. The sequence goes on from JAJPHL010000071.1 coordinate 18,331, forward strand.
CCTTTGCGACGCCGAGCACATTTGGCTGACGCGCTGGAAAGGCGGACAGCCCACCGGATTCCAGGATCCCACGCGCCTACCGGACATCGCCGCGGCGCGCGCGGAGTGGGCGAATCTGGAGAGAGAAATGCGCGCGTTCCTTCAGCAGACGAATGATGTAGAGCGCGTCATCGAGTACAAGGATTTCAAGGGCGGCGCGCGATCGAACCCGTTTTGGCAGATGGCGCAGCACGTGGTGAATCACGCGAGCTATCATCGCGGACAAGTCACCACAATGTTGCGGCAACTCGGCGCGACCCCGCCGCAGTTTCAAGATTTGATCGTGTATTACCGGGAGTTGCAGAGCTAGGAATCAGCCACCGAGACACCGAAAACACCGAGAAAACAGATTCTTCTCAGCTTTTCTCGGTGTTCTCGGTGTCTCGGTGGCTAAAGACCAAACCTCACACGATATTTTTCAGGCAACGTTCGCGGCTTCATGTCCGGACCGCAGATCAGGTGCGACGTTTCGCCGGTCGCGAGAAGTTCATCCGTTTCCACTTTGCGGACTTCGTAGCCGAATGCGACCATGCGCGATCGCGCCTTGGTCACAAACGTGCGCACCGCGAGTTCGTCGTCGAAACGCGCCGGCGCGCGATAGCGGCACGTGGCTTCGGCGACCACCAGCAGCGCGCCGTCCTCGCGTTCCATGTCGCGATAGTTGAATCCCGCGGCTTTGCACCACTCGACGCGCGCCACTTCGAACCAGGTGAAGTAATTTCCGTAATACGCCACGCCCATCTGGTCGGTTTCGGCGTAGCGGACTCGAATTCGCGCGGTGTTTTCGAGTGCGGGCGTGGCCGTGCTCATGGAACGTCCACTTCCATGCGCAAGAGCGCCGAACTGTACGTTTTTCCCTGCGCGTCCGTCTTCAGCGACACCGTGCCGCCGCCGTCGAGGCTCTCGTGCAGCAGAAAATTCAGCGCGCCGAGATTCGGCACTTCGAAGCGCTCGACGTTCCCGCGGCATATACCGCGGAAATGCTCTTTCACGCGCGCGGCCGTCACTTGATCGCGAAGGATCGCGTAGTATTCGGGCCGGCGCGCGATCAATCCGACGTTGGCGGTGTCGCCTTTGTCGCCGGAACGCGCGTGCGCGATGTCGACAAGTTTTACGCGAGGCATGGTTAAGTCTCCGTCACCGAAATTTTCGGTTGCACCGCTGATTTCGGAATCAGCGCGGGCCAGTACGCGACAATCTCTTCGACTTTCGGGCGGCCGCCCGCGAATCCAGTCACCGTCGGCGGACCATTTAACACGAGCGGCGCGATCTCCTTGGTGAATCGCTCAACGTGCGCTTTGTTTTCTGAGCGCACGCCAAAACGCAATCCCACTTCCGCGAGATCCGCCGGGGGCGTGCCGGCGAGCGGACCGTGGCACGCGTTCGCGCCGACAAACTCGATCAGGACGGCGTCGAAGCGCAATCCCAAGCGGTCGAGGCGTTCGCGAAGAATACGCGCAGCGTTTTCCGCTTTGCGATACGCGTCGGGCCACGCGTACACGAGCGAGCCGACGGCTTTGAATCCCGCGCTGTAACTCACCGACACTTTATAGAACTCGGTGGCGGGCCGTCCGCGAATCCCGGAGAAGCGCACACGATTCTCGCCATCTTGTTCCAAGTGAATCGTGGTGAAATCGGCGACGACGTCGGGCGTGATGTAGCTCTTGGGATCGCCCATTTCGTAAACCAATTGCTCTTTCACACCCGCCACCGTCACGCGTCCGCCTGTGCCCGCATGCTTGGTGATGACAAACGTGCCGTCAGGATTTGCTTCGATGATCGGATAGCCGACGTCGGCCAGGTTCGGAATCGATTCCCAATCGATCAAGCAATTTCCGCCGGTCGATTGCGCGCCGCATTCCACCGTGTGTCCCGCGACGGTGCCGGCGGCGAGGCGATCCCAATCGTCCGCGGCCCAGCCGAATTCATGGATCATCGGCGCGAGCGCGACGCCGGTGTCGGTAACGCGGCCGGTGATCACGATCGTCGCGCCTTGGCCGAGCGCCGCAGCTACGGGCGCGGCGCCCAAATATACGTTGGCGCTTTGCACGCGATTCACCACGCTCGAGAGCGGCGCGCCTGTGTCGAGATTCTTCATCTCCATTCCGGCGCTTATGAATTCGTTGAGACGTCCCATGATGTCGTCGCCCGCGACCACTCCGATCTTGAAGCGGCCGGCGAAACCGTTCTTGCGGATGATGTCTTCCACCGCGGCGCGACACGCCTCGGGATTCACGCCGCCGGCGTTGGCGATCACTTTGATGTTGCGCGCAGCGAGCTCCGGCAGCACGCGGCCGAGCATCTCAACGAAATCCCTGGCATAGCCGAGTCGAGGATCGCGCGACCGCTGCTTCTGCATGATCGACATGGTGACTTCGGCGAGGTAATCGAGCGTGAGGTAGTCGATGGGCCCGCGCTTCACCTGTTCCACGGGTGCTTCCACTGAGTCTCCCCAAAAACCTTGGCCGTTGGCGATGCGGATCACAGATTCTCCTCCACCGGTTTCAAAATCAATCCACAGATTACACAGATTGCACAGATTAAAGAACGAAACGTTTGTGCGATAAGGAGCGTTCACCGAAATTCAGGAGCAGTGCCTTTCGAAGGCTGCTTGCTTTCAAGTAGTTCAACACTTGGGAGTGTTCGGCGCCCCCGACGGTAGCGAGTGCTTTAATCTCGACAATTACTTCATCGAAGCAAATGAAGTCTGGCTTGTAGGTCGCAGCCAGAGTGAAGCCCTTGTACCGCACGGGAAGGACAGCCTCGTCTCGATGAGGAATGCCGCGCAAACCGAACTCGACGGCAAGAGCTTGATGGTACACAGCCTCCAAAAACCCCGGACCCAACGTCGTGTGAACCTCCATTGCGGCGCCGATGATGCTATAGGTCTGAGCGTCTTGTTCCGCGCTTTGTGTACCCAAGGTTCGCATCTGATTGACCGTCTGAACGTCTGATCCCTAATCTGTGCAATCTGTGTAATCTGTGGATTAGTTTTTGTCTTTTAATCTGTGGATCGTTGACACGATGTCTTCCAGCGACGCGCCCGGTTGAAACACGGCCGCCACTCCTTGTTCCTTCATCTGTGGAATGTCCGCGTCGGGCACAATGCCGCCGAGGATCACGATCACGTCGGACATTTCTTTGTCGCGCAACAGTTGCATCAGCCGCGGCACCAGCGCGTTGTGCGCGCCCGAGAGAATGGAAAGACCGATCACGTCGACGTCTTCCTGCAACGCCGCGCTGACGATCATCTCGGGAGTTTGGCGCAACCCCGTGTAGATCACTTCCATTCCGGCGTCGCGCAAGGCGCGCGCGATGACTTTTGCGCCGCGGTCGTGACCGTCCAACCCGGGTTTGGCAACCAGTACGCGAATCCGGCGATCAGGCATAGTTTTTGGCGGGTTAGGTGATGCTGGTTTCTTCGTACGTGCCAAAAACAGTTCGAAACGCATCGCAGATTTCGCCGAGCGTCGCGTAGGCGCGCACGCAATCGAGAATGTACGGCATGGTGTTGGCCGTGCCGCGCGCCGCCGTCTCGAGCGCACGCAACGTTTCCGAAACCCGTTTATTGTCGCGAGAAGCCCGCAGGTGGCGCAGTTTTTCCGTCTGCTGCGCGGCCGCCGATTCGTCGATCACCAAAAGCGGCAGCGGCGCTTCGTCCGATGTGTTGAACTTATTCACGCCGACCATCACTTTTTCCTGTGTCTCAAGCGCGCGCTGAAATTCATAGCTGGCGTCGGCAATTTCGCGCTGCGGGAAACCGCGCTCGATGGCGGCAATCATGCCGCCCAGCGCGTCGATCTTGCGGAAATACTCAAGCGTGTCGCGCTCGGTGTCGAGCGTGAGGCGCTCGACGAAATAGCTTCCGCCCAAAGGATCGGCCGCCGCCGTGACGCCTGATTCGTACGCGATCACTTGTTGCGTGCGCAGCGCGATCAGCGCGGCTTCTTCGGTCGGCAGCGCCCACGCTTCGTCGAGCGAATTGGTGTGCAGCGATTGCGTTCCGCCGAGCACCGCGGCGAGCGCTTGCAGCGCCGTGCGCGCGACATTGTTGTACGGCTGCTGCGCGGTGAGCGAACATCCCGCGGTTTGCGTATGGAATCGGCAGAGCAAGCTGCGTTCGTTCTTGGCGCCGAAGCGATCGCGCATCGTTTGCGCCCACACTTTGCGGGCGGCACGGAACTTGGCGATCTCCTCGAAGAAATCGCTGTGCGAGTTGAAGAAGAAACTCAGACGCGGCGCGAAATCGTCGACCGCCAGGCCGCGTTCCACAGCCCATTCCACGTACTCGATGCCGTCGCGCAACGTGAACGCGAGCTCCTGCACGGCGGTGGATCCCGCTTCGCGAATGTGGTAGCCGGAAATCGAAATCGGATTCCAGCGGGGAACGTGCTTCACGCCGAATTCGATCGTGTCGGTAACCAAACGCATCGACGGCCGCGGCGGATAGATGTATTCCTTTTGCGCGATGTATTCCTTCAGGATGTCGTTTTGCGTGGTACCTGAAATCTTTTCCCACGACGCGTTTTGTTTTTCCGCGACCACCAGATACATCGCCCACAGCACCGACGCCGGGGAGTTGATCGTCATCGACGTCGTGACCTGCTCCACGGGAATGCCGTCGAAGAGCGTTTCCATGTCCGCGAGCGAGCTAATCGCCACGCCGCATTTTCCCACTTCGCCTTCCGATTGCATGTGGTCGGCGTCGTATCCCATCAGCGTAGGCAGGTCGAAAGCGACAGAAAGCCCCGATTGTCCTTGGCTGAGCAGGTAGTGGTAGCGGCGATTCGTTTCTTCGGGCGTACCGAAGCCGGCGAATTGCCGCATGGTCCAAAGCTTGCCGCGATACATCGTGGCGTGAATGCCGCGAGTGTACGGCCACGATCCCGGCTCGCCGAGATCGCGCGCGGGATCGAAGTCCGCGAGGTCGGCGGGCGTATAAAGTCGTTCGATCGGCTTGCCGCTTAGAGTTGTGTAGGCGGGCTTATCTAGAACAACGCTCACGTTGTTATCATAGCAGCAATTCGTCGTGGCAGTCGCCGTGCTACACTAGCAGCCATGAGCGCGAGTACGACTTGGATGACCGCCGAACAGCTTTTCGCACGGGCCGGGGAGGGACGTTCCGAGCTCATTTGGGGAGAGATGGTGAAGCACATGCCGGTTGGCCGCATTCATGCTCGTCTGGTCACGAGACTGCTGGGTTGGATTGCCGCGTTTGTCGAGAAGTTCAACCTTGGCGATGTTGGGCCGGAATGGGGAGTTACGTTAGCCCGAAATCCGGACTTGGTATATGCCCCCGACATTACGTTTGTTTCCGCCCCAAGGTTGGTCGCCGAAAACGCCGGCTTTTTCGAGGGCGGGCCAGATCTAGCCGTAGAGGTTCTCTCGCCCGACGAGCGCCCTGGTGATATACGTGAGAAAGTTAAGAACTACCTTGAGCATGGCACGCAAATGGTTTGGGTCGTAGATCCGCGCACAGCTACGGTGACGATTCATCGCGCCGGGACGACTCCGCGAAGCTATTCCGCGCAACAAGAAGTATCCGGCGAAGAGATCCTGCCGGGATTTTCTTTTCGCGTCGATGATCTCTTTGCGTCGATCATCTAGCCGGGCGACATCTACTGTGTCTTGCTGTTCGCCTTCTTCAAATCCCGCTGACGGTCGAGGTACGTTTGACCATTCACGATCCACGCGGCGGCCGGCTCGCCTTTCAAGTAATGTCCGAACCACTCGAAGATGCGCCGCTGATAGTCCACTTGATCCGCTTTTTTCCGCAAGCCGTGATCTTCGCCGCCGTACACCAGCATCACCACGTTTTTCTTGGCGCGACGCGCGATGTTGTACAGTTCTACGCCTTGATGATAAAACACCGTGCCATCGGCGTCGCCTACTTCGATCAGCAAAGGCACCGTCATGTTCTGCACGTTGTAGATCGCCGAGTTGTTAATGTACGCCGGCAGATCCTCGTAGAGCGGCACTTCCATACGCTGCTGGCCGGTTTCGATGTGATCGGTTTCCGCAATGCCCGAACTCCAGTGATGATTTCCGTAATTGCTGACCAGATCGGTAATCGGCGCGCCCGCCACCGCGGCCGAGATGATGTGGTTATGTGTGGCCAGAAATGCGGAGTCGAAGCCGCCCCAGGAATGTCCGATCACGCCGACTTTTTTCTCGTCGACCACGCCGAGTTTGAAGACTTCCTTCACGGCGAGCGTGACGCATTCGTCGACGGAAAGGCCCGGCTCGCGCTTGCGGAACACGATGTCGGGCTGCAACAGGAAATATCCGTGACTGGTGAACGCGCTGGCGCTGTAGTAGCTGCGTTCCGACGGCGAGTTGTAGCGATGCAGGCCGTCCGATAGTCTTTCGTACATGTACACAACCATCGGATACTTCTTGCCCGGCTCGTAGCCCGCCGGATAATACAGCGAGCCTTGGAGGTGCACGCCCGCCGCGGTCTTGTAATCGATCAACTGCGATTTGTTGCTCATCGCATAGTTGGATTGAAACGCATTCGTGTTGGTCACTTGCTTGGGATTCCGCAAGTCTCCCGACTCCGAGATGAACACGTTGGGCGATTCTTCCCACGATTCCGAGACGTACTCGTAGACGTTCGCGTCTTTTGCCTTCGCCAGGCGCTCCACGCTCTTGTCCGCGACGATCAGCCGCTCTTCGTGCGGCGCTTCCTTCAACTCGCCGCCCGAGGGAACCAGCCGCGAGTAGCCGGATTTCTTCGACCAGATGCCGAACAAGCTCAGGTACATCGGCTTGTCGGTGTCGATCGCGCCGTCTTCTTCTGCTTCCAAGCGCGCCAGACGATGGCGAATCTGTTCCGCCGAGCCGTCGGTCAAGCGCACGGCGCGCGATCCGTCGGGCGCGATCTGCCAGAGGTCGAGCTTGTCGTAAAGGATCACGGCCGCGTCGTTCTTGGTCCATCCCGCTACGCCGAACGGAGGTTTTTGTTTGATGGTCTCGTCGGATTCCAAATTGATGAACGACGTCTTCACGTTCTTGGTGATATTCGTGATCGCGCGCGTCTCCGTGTTCACCGTCCAGTAATTGTCGTTCTGCACAAAGATCAGGTATTTCCCGCCGGGACTCGCTTGCGCGTAGCGATCTTCCAAAATGTTTTCCTTCACCTTGGTGCGATCGCCCGACGCGAGATCGACAAGATAGAGATCGGCGGCGGGGCGTCCAATCGTCCGCTCCATCGCGAAATCCTTCCAGTCGGTGAGAAACGCTTGTGCGCGATGCTTGATCGGCGTAGCCTGCTCGGTGACCGCGTGCGTCAGCGGAACGAATTTTCCTTGCGCCACCCACCACGCCGCGAGCATGTTGCGATGTCCGTCTTGCGCGGCGCCTTTTTTCTGTTTCGCCATCACGTCGATATCTTTCCAGTGCCACACATCGACGTCGGGTTGTTCCTCGGCATCGTCCGCTGCCGCAGCGTCATCGCCCGCGGCGGCTTGTCCTCCGCGGCCACCGCGCCCGCCGCGACCGCCACGCGCGGGCGCGGCCGGCTTTTCGTACCATGGCGCGTAGCCGAGAAAGAGAACGGCGCCGTCGTCGGACCACGAAGGGCGTCGATACGTTACCGTGCGCATTCCACTTGGAAATTTTGCATCGCTCGTAGGATCGTAGCTGTGCATCGCTTCGCCGGATTCGCCGAGATGCGACCACGCGATCGCGACTTCGGTGTTGCCTTCGCGTTTCTCGTCGCTCTTCGAGCGCAGCACGGCGAGATCGCCGGAATCCTTGCGCCACACCAGTTCGGTATAGATCGCCGCCGAGGAATCGAGCACGCGCAGCGAGGCCGTCGCGGTATCGAAAAGCTGCACGGCGTTGCCGGTCTTGTCATCGGTGGCGATGGTCATCGCCAGCAAATGTCCGCGCGGTTTTGAATCTTGCCAAGCGAATTCGGCGACGTTACCGAATGTCGTATCGCGACCCGTCGCCAGTTGGCGCAGGATTACCGTGGCGCCTTGTGGTTCTTCATCACCGGTCCCACCGCCCGCACCGCCTCGTCCGGCCCCACCACGTCCTGCTGGGGCAGGTCCCGCGGCTGGGGCCGCGCCCGCTTTCTCCGGCGGATATTTGCGCATCGCGAGCCACGCGCCGTCGGGACTAAAGGCGAACTGCGTCACCGCGTCGATGGTGGTTTGCTCGCCGCTCGCGAGATTCATCACGCCCACTTTGTTTTGCACCGGCTTGCGGTCGCGGCGCAGGCGATCTTGTTGTGTCTCTGAGTAACCGAGACTAAAAGCCACCCATTTCGAGTCCGAAGAAAACGCCGCTTGGGTTCCGAACGCCGCAGTCTTCGTCGTGCCGCTCGATATGTTCTCGATGCGCAGCTCGTTGTTGCCGTTGGAGCGATTGATTCCGTAGGCGAGCCACTTGCCGTCGGGCGAGAGTCCGCCGGTATTTTCCGCGCCGCCGAATCCGCCGCGTCCTCCTCCGCCGCCCGGTAGCACGAGCGTTTCCCACTGACCGTAGTCGGCGGGCGTGGGCGGTTGTTTAGCGGTATTTTGTGCGAGAAGAGAAACGGCTAGGATGACGAGCAGAGTGAAGGTGATTCGGCGCATGGGCAAAGGTTAGCATTTTGCCCGGCGCTTTGCCAATCTACAAACCCATGCGTTCCAGTTTCCGATAGAGGGTCTTGCGCTCGATGCCCAAAATCTCCGACGCTTTCGTCTTGTTGCCGTTGCACGCGGCCAAGACTCGCTTGATGTGCTCGTCCTCCGCGTCGCTGAGACTTTCGGGCGCGCGCGGCGCCGCGGCGGGCGCGGCGGCCAAGGGCGATTCCGCCGGAAGCCCGGCGCGGACGGCCGCGGCGTCGATCACGTTCAAGCTGGCGAGAATCACCAGGCGTTCGATGAAGGAGCGCAATTGGCGCACGTTCCCCGGCCACGAGTATTCGACGAGCAATTTCATGGCGGAATCGGAGACGTGCATCGGGCGTCCGCTCGACGCCGTGAATTCCGAGATGAATCGTTCCACCAACAACGGAATATCCTCGCGGCGTTGTCGCAACGGGGGCAATTCGATGGCCGCCGCACCCATGCGATACCAAAGGTCCTCGCGGAATGTGCCCTCGCGGGTCAGTTTTTCCAAATCCTTATTGGTGGCGGCGATCACACGCACGTCGACCTTGCGTGTCACCGTGGAACCGACGGGGCGAATTTCTTTTTCCTGCAAGAATCGCAACAGGCGAAGCTGAAATCCCGGATCGATTTCGCCGATTTCGTCGAGGAACACCGTGCCGCCCGCCGCCGCTTCGAACAATCCCACGCGATCGCGATCCGCGCCGGTGTACGCGCCCTTCACCGCCCCGAATAACTCACTTTCCAAGAGACTGCCCTGATGAAGCGCGGCGCAATCGACGACCACGAAACGCGCTTTGGCGCGAAGGCTGCCGCGATGCAGCAGTTGCGCCACCATTTCCTTGCCGCATCCGGTTTCGCCGCGCACCAAGACCGTGGTGTCGGTGGGCGCGACCTTGGCGATGAACTTGTACAACTCCACCATCGGCGCGGAATGGCCGACCATCGCCGATTCCGGCTCATATTCCTTGGGCGCACGGGCGTGACTCTCGCGCAGCGCCGCTTCCGCGCCGCGCACCGCTTGCATCAAGCGATCGATGGAAAACGGTTTTGCCAGATACTCGAACGCTCCGCCGCGCGTGGCTTCCATCACGGTTTCGATGCTGCCCTTGCCGCTCATCAGAATCACCGCGCCGTCGGGATTCAAGGCTTTGGCGCGATGCAAAACGTCGAGACCCGTTTTCTCGCCCATATAGATGTCCGAGATCACGATGGGGAAAGAACCTTCCGCGAGAATCTGAATCGCGCCTTCGGCGGAGCCCGTTTCGGTGACGGGATAGCCCTCCGCTTCGAGGGACATCACGATGGTCATCGCGAGCGACGGGTCGTCGTCGACTACGAGGATGTTTGGCTTGGCCATTCGGAAACCGGAAAATCAAAAATCAAAAATCAAAGATCAAAAATCAAAAATGGGACACGCGGCGACGTTTGCTTGCGCTCGGCGCTTCCGCGCTCATTTTTGATTTTTGACTTTTGATTTTTGACTTTTGATTTCTTCCTCCCCTCCTTCCTCGCGTGCCGGCAAGTCCAGCGCGAACGCCGAACCCACGCCCACTTTGCTCTCGAGCGTGACGTCGCCAGAGTGCAGCCGCGTGATTTCTCGCACGATCGAAAGTCCCACGCCGAGGCCCGGCTTGCCGGATTCCTCCGCATCCTTCGTGCGGAAAAATCGCTCGAAGATGCGGTCGGCGTCTTGTTTGGAAATCCCCGCGCCTTGATCTCGCACTTCAATTCGCACGCGGCCCGCGGCGCCTCTGGCCGTAATGCGAACTACGCTGCCGTCGGGCGAGTACTTGACGGCATTGCTAATCAAATTGTACACCGCAAACTCCAGTAGCTCGGCGTCGCCCTCGACCACGCTTGGTTCCTGGGGTGAAACCTCAATTTGGATGCGCTTGCGATCGGCGGCGGGCCGCGAGCGTCCCACGGCGGTTTCGACGACGGCGGCAATGTCGATGGCGTCGCGCCGCAATTGAATTTCGCCCGCCGACAGGCGTTCTACGTCGAAGAATCGCGTGATCATGTAGCCGATGCGTTCCGATTCGCGGCCGATCATCTCGGAGACTTGCTTGCGCTTGCGATCGTCGAGCGTGAGACGGCCGATCAACTGGCCTGATCCCTGAATCGCGGTCAGGGGACTCGCGACTTCGTGGCGTACCCAGTCGATCGATCGGCGTAAGCGCCGGCTTTGCGCGTCGGCGGCCACAAAGCCGCGCCACGTCATCCAGTAGCGGAACGCGCCGCCGGCGATCAGCGGAATCCAAAACGCGGCGGCGAGCGCGAACGCCGGCGCGACTTGCCCGCCGCCCAGCAGAAAGAAGGGAACGCCATGCACCGCGACGCCCAGCGCGCCGAGCACAATGGCCAACCCCACACCGCGCAACTGGAAGAGCGTCACGCCGACCAGTGCGACAATCGCAAACTGCACGAGCACGCGTGTGGTGTCGCGCCAGGGGATCAAAAAATCCTGGTGTAGCAGCGTTTCCAGCAAATGCGCGTGAATCTCCACGCCGGGCATCGGGACCCCGAAGGAAACCGGCGTCATTTTGCGATCGACACCGTCGCCGGTCGTGACGCCGACGAGCACCGCCTTTCCCGTGAAGTCGACCGCGGTTGTTCCATCCAGGACTTTCTGCAAACTTTCCCTATCGATCGGAAAAAGGTAATCGACGTAGAGCGGACGCCCGCCGCGAATTTGTCCGGCTTCCACTGCCTCGGTGAGCGGCGCGGGAATCGCTTCGCCGCCGGCTTCAAGCGTCCGCTCCGTCTCGAGGACCGGACGCGAGTCGTGACGAATTTGTCGAAAACATTCCAGAGCCAGCGCCCAGTACCGTTGATGGCTAGCGTCCTTCTCGAGCATCACCTCACGAACTTCGCCGTCCTCGTCGGGATTGGAATGTACATGCCCGATGGCCGACGCGGCGCCGGCCAGTTGCGGGATCGGAATGTGCCAGTTCGCGTCCGTTCCTTTGTCGGACACGCCCGCGGCGAGCACGGTGTTTCCGCATTTCTTCAGCGCGGTGGCCAGCGCGTCGTCGACACCGGGAGGTCCCGGCTCCCAAAACAAAAGGTCGATGCCGACCACCGATGGTTTCGCGGCGCAGACTTTTTCCAATGCGCGCGCCAGCAACTGGCGGTCCTGCGGAAGCGAGGGATGCGCGCCCAGCGTGTTGTCGTCGATCGCCAGGATCACAATGTCGTGGAACGGCGCACGCGCCGATTCGCTGCGTATGGAGAAATCGTAGAAGCGATCGTTCGCTTGCTTCACGAATCCCAGCAAGACGGCCCCGACGAAACACGTTGCCAACAGCGCGACGAAAAACACGGTAGGGCCGTTACGCTTCACTGTGGCGATTGTACCTCAGTAGGATAGATGCCGATTGAAGTCGAGTTTTCGCGTTCCCAGCGATCAATGTATAGCGGAGGACGCCGAATTGTCGTGAATTCTCATGCCATCATCAAACGACTCGACGAGCTCATCGCTGAGCGGGAGAGGTTCGTGCAGAGGATGCCGAGCCGATTCACCGGCCGTAGCCTTCCATGTATTTCTTGTTTGTTGACATGTCGGTCGGTCCTCCTTTGACCCTGCCAATCAGGTCACGGGCAAGCTCCATGGGAGTCGGCATTCGCTTAGCCGTGGAAGGGTGCGTCTCCAAAAGATCCCGAATGACGGCCGATTTCGAGCTTCGCCGCCGCTTGGCCAAACCCTTCAATCGCGCGTTCAATGTTTTCGGTAGCCGCACGGCCACTACTTCGGTCGAAGGTTTGTGTAATCCAGGCATAACCCGACTGTAATACACGTCATCACTGCGCAAAGCAAGAAACCAGCCCGAACAAAACACCTTGTTTCCGTTTCGCTCTTGTGATCGAATAAAATACGAATGAGTCTGCTTCCGCCGTCCGAATCCGAACTTCTGCACTCCGCGGTCCGCGAACTGGAGCGCCGCGCTACCGAAGCCGACTGTCTCACGGCCGTTCGCTACTTTCCGGCGCGTGAAGCCCGCTACGCCGCGTTTCCCAATTGGCTGGACCCTCGTTTGACGAAGATGCTGGAGGCGCGCGGCATCGCGTATCTGTACACGCATCAAGCTGCGGTTCTGGAACAGGCGCGCGCCGGAAAAAACGTGGTGGTGGTGACGCCGACGGCCAGCGGAAAAACGTTTTGCTATACGCTGCCGGTGCTCGATGCGGTGCTGAAAGAACGCGGCGCACGCGCCATCTTTTTGTATCCCACAAAAGCCCTGGCGCGCGATCAGATGGAAGAACTGAACCAGATGATCACCGAAATGGGCGACGACGGCGCCGGCCTGAAAAGCTTCGTCTACGACGGCGACACGCCGCAGGACGCGCGCCGGGCGATTCGTACGCAAGCGCAAGTGGTTTTGACCAATCCCGACATGTTGCACGCCGGCATTTTGCCGCATCACACCAAGTGGGCCAAGCTGTTTCAGAACTTGAAGTATGTGGTGCTCGACGAATTGCACACCTATCGCGGCGTTTTCGGCAGCCATTTGTGCAACGTGCTGCGGCGATTGAAGCGGGTCGCGGCGTTCTATGGATCGAATCCGCAATTCATTTGTACGTCGGCGACCATCGCCAATCCCGGCGAGTTGGCGAATCGCTTGATCGAGTCGCCGGTCGAGCTCGTCGCCGACAACGGCGCGCCGGCGGGCGAAAAGTTTTTTCTCTTCTACAATCCGCCGGTGGTGAATCGCCAGCTTGGCATTCGCCGCAGTTACGTGAGTGAAACGCGTCAAGTGGCTGTGAATTTTCTGGCGCGCGGATTGCAGACGATTGTTTTTGCGAACAGCCGGCTGATCACGGAGATTCTCGTCACGTATCTAAAGGACGCCTGCGAGAAATCGCCGCATGCCAAGTTTCGCCGCGGTGGGGCGCCTTCGCCGAATCCCGAAGGTCCCAGCGGTATCGACGTTTGGCAGGAGCAAGGCGGATGGAATCCCGACATGGTGCGCGGATATCGCGGCGGCTACCTTCCCGAAGAGCGCCGCACCATCGAAAAGGCGTTGCGCGAAGGCTACGTGCGCGTGGTTGTGGCGACGAACGCGCTCGAACTCGGTATCGACATTGGATCGCTGGATGTCGCGTTGCTGGCCGGCTATCCCGGTACGATCGCCTCGACGTGGCAGCGTGCGGGACGCGCGGGTCGTCGCAGTGGAACGTCGGCGGCCGTGCTGATCGCGTCGAGTTCGCCGCTCGATCAGTTCATTGTGCAGAATCCCGATTATTTCTTCGGACAATCGCCGGAGCACGCTTACATCGAGCCGGAAAATCCCGAGATCATGGTGAATCATTTGAAATGCGCGGCCTTCGAGATTCCGCTGCGCGACGGCGAGGCCTTCGGCCAGGCGAACATGCCGGAGTTGTGCCAATTTCTGACCGACACGGGATTCCTGCACCATTCGGGCGAGGCTCCTAATGGGAGCTGGCATTGGACGAACGAAGCGTATCCGGCCGACGCCGTGAGTTTGCGCGCGATTTCCTCGGACAATTTCGTGGTGATCGACACGACGGGCGAGCCGAACGTCATCGGCGAAGTGGATTTTCCGAGTGCCCTCACGATGCTCCACGAAAAAGCAATCTACCTTCACGAAGGCCGCCAGCATCACGTGGAACGCTTTGATTACGATCAGCGCAAGGCGTACGTGAAACGCGTCGACGTGGATTATTTCACCGACGCGATTTCCAACACGCGCGTGACGCCCCTCGAGGAATTTGCGCGCGAAGGTTTACGCATCGGCGCGGCAGCAGGCGGCGTGGATCGCGTACACGGTGAGATTCGCGTGAACACGCAAGTAGTGGGCTTCAAGAAGATCAAGTTTTATACGCTGGAAAACATCGGCGCGGGCGATTTGCAAATGCCCGAGCAGCAAATGCACACCACGGCGTATTGGCTGTCGCTAAGCGACGCGTTTCTGCAATCGCTGGCTCCGCCGGCGTCAAGTGACGACCCGCATCCCTACACGCCGTCCGAGCGTCACTCGGGCGTGTTGGCGCTGGCGTCAGGATTGCGCGGCATGGCGACCTTGCTCTTAATGTGCGATCGCCGCGACATCGCCTGGGCGGTGCGCGACGAACTGAAGCCGGCATTTGCACCGGACATTTTTCTCTTCGACGCATATCCCGGCGGCATCGGGCTGAGTGAGCCGCTCTATCATTTGCATCATCGTCTGCTCGAACAAACGCAAAAGCTGATCGAAGGATGCTCCTGCGACGCGGGCTGTCCCTCTTGCGTTGGCGCGCCAGGGAATTCCGGCGAGCGCGGCAAGGAAGTCGCGCTGGCGATCTTGACGCGCTTGCGCGAGCGCGAGCAAATCAGTCATGACCACGCCGCCTAGCGCGAGTCTATCGCGGGCCCTCGAGCGGTTGCGCGTGAAGTGGCAATCCGCGCCCGTAACCCCGGCGCGATCGCTGCCGGAGCCTCCGCCAAAGCCGGCGCCGCCTGATCCCGAAGTCCCCATCGCCGCCCACGCCGTCTACTCGTTCCCGAGTGATCATCGGCATGGAAAGTCGCTGGTGCGTTCGATCGCCGCCTGTAACGCGTCACCGCTGGGAGTCGACGCGCCGCCCGCGCAGTGGGCATTTCTCGATACCGAAACCACGGGGCTTTCCGGAGGAACCGGGACGTATGCGTTTCTGATCGGCGTCGGCGTGATGGATGACAACGGATTCCACATCCACCAGTTTTTCCTGCGCGATTTCTGTGAGGAGTCCACGGTTCTCCGCGAGCTTTCCGAATTGCTCGCGCCGTATTCGGTGCTGGTGACGTATAACGGAAAGTCCTACGACGCGCCGCTGCTGGAAACGCGCTATCGCATGTCGCGGCTCGATCCGCCGCACGAGGCCATGCAGCATCTCGACTTGCTGCACGCCGCGCGGCGCTTGTGGAAACTGCGCTTACAGAGTTGCCGCTTGGTGGAACTCGAGTCGTCGGTGATCGGCTACACGCGTGTCGGCGATGTGCCGGGCGAACAGATTCCTTGGCGTTACTGGGAGTACTTGCGCACGGGACACAGCGCCGCGCTGGCGCCGGTTTTCTATCACAATCGCATGGACATTTTGACGCTGGCGTGTTTGACGTCGCTGGTGCTTCAGGTGGTCGGCGATCCTTCGCAGCGTTCTCTTGAATATGCGCCGCTCGAAGCCGCGGACCTCGTTGGTCTCGGCGGATGGCTCGGAAAGATGGGACGTTGGGATGCCGCGCTCGACGCATATGAGCGCGCGTTGGCCGGTGTGCTGCCGGCGGAAGCGGCGGCGCGGGCGCGTTGGGAGTCGGCGGCGATCCACAAACGCCACGGCGAGTACGAGCGCAGCATGACGCTGTGGCGCGAGTTGCGCACGCCGGCCGCGGCGGTGGAAATGGCCAAGTATTTCGAGCATCGCGCGAAGAATTATCCGGCGGCGATCATGGCCGCGCAGCAGGCGCGCGATGAAAAACGTTTGCGGCGATTGGAGCGCAAGGCGGCTGCAGCGGGCGCGTAATCCTTGCGCGGAGCTTGCAGGGGAGACTGCATGGCGGTGTTATGATACCCAATAGTTGAGGAACCGCAGTGAGCCTTTGGCCGCCAACGACTTTCTCCGATCTCACGGCATCTGCCGCTGTGACCGTTGCCGGCCTGTCCGCTTTCTTCGCGATTCGCACGTTCCGACAGAATGTGAATGTCCGCCGCGCGGAGCTCCTTAAACACTTGTATTCGATGTTCTACGAAACCCAAACGTACAGCCGGATGCGGCACTTGCTCGACTATCGGCCAGAGCCCGAATTCTCGAGGCTGCGGACGCATGTCGAGGACTCCGACGGTGGAGATGCGGACTTTGGCATCTACCTCAACTTCTTCGAGTACGTCGCCGGATTGTGGTCCCTGCGGCAGTTGTCGACGTCGGACGTCGAAGTGTTGTTCCACTACTATTTGAAGGAACTCAAATTCAATCCGAAACTGCAGTTCGCTCGGAACTACATGAACCAATGGAGTTTTGTGTACCTCGGCGCCCTCCTCGAAAAAATCTCCGAGAAAAAGCAGGCTCACCGATGAAGACTCCGCTCCTGTTTGTCTATGGCACGTTGCGCCGTGAAGCTGGCAAAGAAGTTCACGAATTGCTTCGAAAGAACGGCCGATATCAGGGCCGCGGAACCGTTCGAGGGAAGCTGTTTCGCCTGGATGGATATCCGGGACTTGTCCTCTCAAACAACGCCGAAGATACCGTCGTTGGAGAGGTATACCGGTTGGACAACGAACACATCGACAAGACCCTTAGCGAGCTGGACGAGTATGAAGGGATGGGCCACTCCGATCCCCCACCCCACGAATACCGCCGTGAGACGGTATCTGTTCGGATGAACGGTTCGATTGTGGATGCTTGGGCATATGTGATGAATCGTTCGCCGGAGGGGAGGCCCCGCATCCAATCGGGAGATTTCCTCGACCAACGCGTTTCTTAGATACCGACCAATTATTCGTTTTGCCCAGGCTCGTCGAAGCACAAAAAACCTCCTCTGATCGTCGCCTCCCTGCCGGTTGTCAATCGCGCAAGGTCTTCGGCGGAAATCACCACAATCGGCAAGGTGCGGCCGTAAAGTTCCTCCGCGACAATCGCGGCGAGCGCGAGGAACGAGTCGGCTTCCGGGCAAACGATGGCCGCCGGCGCCGTGCCCGCGCGAATCGCTTCCAAGAGCACTTGCGTCGTAGTGCTCGAACCTCGCGTGAACGGCAACGCCAGCACGCGGCCGCGAGCATTTTGGCCGCTCAGCGCGTGGCGGCGGTCGATGATTTCGCCGGTGCGGCAATCGTACCCGCCCCAAAAACTCAGCGGCTCGGGACTCACGAGGAGTTCGCCCGACGCTTGGCCCGGCACGATCGCTTGTCCTTGAATAGTCATTTCCAAAGTGAGTCGTCACGAATGACGCGCCCGGCGACGGCGGACTCCACGCAATCGGCCAGCGATCCGAACGCCATGCTGCGCCCCAGCAGTCCGGGTGTGTAGTAAGCGAATTTCGCGGAGTTCGTCATCAGTCGTTGGATTTCATCGGGCAGCATCGGCGTCGCGAGGATGCAGGTGTCGACCGTGAGCTTCGCCCCAAATGCTTCGACGGCGTCCATCACGCCCGCATGCCGCGCGATCGCCTCGACTGCGCGACTCGTGGTCAGGAGAAACCGCACGTCAGGATGGCAGCGCCGGCCGCGCACAAGCTCCGCCAGCGCGCGAAACTCCGCCAGGGAAAAATGCGGGCTGCCGAGCACGACCATATCGATTTTCTCGCGGCCGCCGCTGGTCAGTTCGTCGCGGGCCCTGCGCAGATCCGCCATCGTGATCGTGTGTGTCTCGCAGGGTTCGCGATTCAGAAACGCCGCGGCGCGCGTCGGGGCCTCGGGCGTGACGCGGACAATGTGAAACAACGCCACCGATCCTGAGGACGCCGCGCCCGCTCCAAGCGCTTTCAACTGATCGTCGCTCGGCCGCGCTTCAATGCCTTCGATCACCGGAATGCGATTCCCGGCGAGTTTTCCGAGCAAATGACCGAATACCGGATAGAAGCTGTCATCCTCTTGCAGCATCCGCGCGACGCCGCGAAGTTCCACAAGCAAATCGCCGCCGCGATTCTCATCGAGATGCAAACCAACCGCCGGCACGCGACCGGTGATCGCCGCGCAGATGTCGAGCAGGTCGGGATAGCGCTCGGTGCGCGCACCGATCACCGAATTCGCGAAGACAATCGCGTTCGATTCGCCCCAGGCGATTTGCTGGCCGAAGCGCGGGGCGTGTTCCGTTTGGTAAGGCGCGCACGTCCACGTCGGGACCGCGCCCATCGACTGATACGCCTGCATCTGGCGAAACGCCTTGCTTGCCCACTCAGACGGTACAGCCCATTCGCGCCAACGATTTTCGTCGAGACCACTCACGTTCAGCGTCGTCGGCACGGCGACCTTCGCACCGAAGGAAGCAAGTCGTTCAGCGTACTCGAGTCCCGCATCGGCAATAAAAATGGTGGAATCGATATGCGCTTGCGTGATCGTCAGCATCTCGCGCGCGTCTTGCACCTCGCCCATGCGTGTGAGGATGCGCATGGCCATGCGCATGGCGGGTCCGCGCGCGCCGTCCAGCATCTCGCGATCGCCCGGCGTGAGTTGCATCCAAGTTAGTTTATGATTTTTCGATGGAGCCCCAGCTCGAAACTGCCGCCGAGTTGCTCGGCGTGCTCGAAGAATTAAAGCGCCGCGAGCCGATTTTCCATCATCCCGAGTTCGGCACCACGCGCGCCGACTTCGAGCGACAGGTCACCGAAGACTTTTGGGAGATTGGCGCGTCGGGCGCGCGGTACAGCCGCGAGTTCGTTCTCGACACGCTTGAGAAACGCTATTCCCAACCTTATTCTGAAGATCTGACCGCCTTCGATTTCCACTGCCGCCGGCTCGGCGACGATACGTATCTTCTGACTTACACGCTCATCCAAAACAAACTGCGCAAGACCCGGCGATCGACCATCTGGCGGCAAACGCCGGACGGTTGGAAGGTCGCGTTTCATCAGGGAACAATCGTTCAGCCTTTGGACGTTTAAGACGCCTGAGGTTTTTCGGTGAACGCCGATCTCAGCATCATCACCGAGGTGTACAGTACGACGATCACGACCAACGGCCGCACATACTCTATCGGCAGCGACTTCACGATGTACGTCGCGACCAGCACGCCGGGAACGCCGCCGATCGCGAGACCGAGCGCCGGCCGCACGCTGTAGCTCTCGGCGCGAATGAAGCGAATGCTGCCCACCGGCATCAGAAACGCGCACGATCCCATCATGATGGGGAACGCGGCTTTGGGATTCATCGCCAGCAAACTCACGAGGATCATGCAGGGACCATAGAGGCCGATGCCCAGCGTCATCAGCGCGCCGAGCGCGAAATTTCCGGCTACTCCTGCCGCCAAGGCCCAACCTTCCAGTTTCAGCGCGTCGCCGCCGCCGGGAAACAGTTTGAAAATTTGCATAGTAAAGATCGTCGCCGCGGTCAGCAGCGCGAGTCCCATGCCAATTTGCACATTGCGACGCGGCCAGCGCGAAACGATACCGGCGCCAAGCCACGATCCAACCACCGACGCCGCGATCATCGCCACAAGCGTCGTCATGTCGACGTCGACCACCAGGATGAACAGAAAAGCTTCGGCGAGTGTCGGCGCGCAGTGGCCGACGTTCAATGTCCCGGGGATCTTTTCGTCCGGCACCATTTTCCAGAACTTGAACACCGACGTGGTGGGCGCGAACGATCCGATGCCGAGCGTGTCGAAGAAATTGGTCACGAAGCCGACCACGTACTCTTTGATGGTAGGCCAGCCGTCGGCGCCGAATTTTCCCCACGCCGCGGCGCTCCAGTAGACCACGTACAGCACGGAGAAAAGTCCCAAAGCCAGTAGCAGGTCGTTCCTTGGTGTAAACGTCATCCAGGCAACGCTACTACATCGCGCCGCGAACGTAAAGCGAGTGAGACGGGCATCCTTGCCTCTCAATTTTCTTCAAAGCGCGACTTTGTCACCAAGCTCACGATGCAACGCGATCATCTTGACATCTTGAAAACGCGGTTTACATACATTGAACATTTCTTGTCGATTCTGTTCGTCTAAGGAAACAGGAGGAAGCAAAGACAAATGAGAAAGAGTTTGCTGTTGGGAGTTGTTCTGTCAGCCGGCACACTGATGGCGTATGCCGGAGCCAAAGCGCGCACGATGGTAATCATGTTTGAGGACGCGGTCTCGGTGGCCGGTTCTCAACTGAAGGCCGGCACCTACGAAGTTCGCGTGAACGCCGAGCAAACCGTCGCGACGTTCTACCGCGGCAGTTCTCAAGTGGCGCGAGCGGCGGTGCACGATCAGCCGAGCAGCACGAAATTCGGTCACAATGAATTCATCGTCGAGTCTCAAACGCTGAAGGAAGTGCATGTCGCCGGCACCATGGATAACTTGGTGATCGATGGTCCCGCCAAGTAGATTTACTCGTTAAAGTCACAAGCCGCGTCCGCGGGAGCAATCCTTGCGGCGCGGCGCTTTATTCGCGCGGAACGGCGTCGACGCCGCCTTGCCGCCTAGGACTTTCGGGGCACCGCAACTTTACATTCTTTCAAACACCCTTTACATAGCTTCAAAGACCATCCGACGATTCTGCCGTCTAATGGAGGTAGGAGGAAACACATGAGAAAGACGTTTGTTTTGGGAGTAGCTCTTTTAGCCGGCACGCTGTTGGCGTTTGCCGGAGTCAAGGCTCGCACTTTGGAGATTTCGTTTGGCGACACCACTTCGGTGGCCGGCATTCAGTTAAAGGCCGGCAACTACGAAGTTCGCGTGAACGCCGAACAGACCGTGGCGGCGTTCTATCGCGACGGTTCCCTGGTGGCGCGCGTGGCCGTGCACGATCAACCCAGCACCGCGAAATTCGTCGATAACGAGTTCATCGTCGAATCGCAAACGCTGAAGGAAGTGCACGTCGGGGGCACCATGGATAACCTGGTGATCGACGGTCCCGCCAAGACCAAGTAGATTCACTCACTCGTACAGGCCGCGTCCGCAAAGAGCAATCCTTGCGGCGCGGCTTTTTTTATTGGCGCGGAAGTATACTTGAAGCACCGCATGCCGCGCCTTGTCCTCGCACTTGATACCACGCAATCTACAGGCAGCATCGCGCTGGCGCGCGACAGCGTGCTGGTGGAAATGCACGCCATCGACGCGCCGGCGGGATTTTCCGGCGTGCTTTTCGAGGAATTGTCGCGGTTCCTTGATCGCCACGGCGTGAAACTCGCCCACATCGACGCGTTCGCCGCGGCTGCGGGACCTGGATCGTTCACCGGCGTTCGCATCGGCCTCACCGCAGCAAAGGGACTCGCGGAAGTTCACGGCAAGCCGGTGATTCCGGTGTCGAACTTGCTGGCGATTGCATCCCTGGCTCTGCCAAGCGACATCGCCCTGTGCCCGATTATCGACGTACGGCGCGGAGAGGTCGCCGCGGCGGTTTATTCGCCGGTTCTCGAAACGCGGATCGCTCCGTTTTCCGCGACGCCCGAGGACGTCGCGAAGCGCGCGGCTGAATGCGGCAGCGTGATTTTCTGTGGAGCCGACGCGCCGCGATTTTTTCCGGGCGCGCTCGAAACGTCGGCGCATCTCGCCGGTGCCATCGCGCTGGTGGCGAGCAACAAAGCCGGCGTCGACGCCGCGATGGCCGACGCGGATTACGTGCGCCGCGCCGACATTCGTCCACAGACTCTCTAAAACCAATCCACAGATTACACAGATTGCACAGATTAAGACCTGGCTCGCCCGAATCTGTGTAATCTGGGTAATCTGTGGATAGTTTTTTGATCCGGCAAATCTGTGGAACCGATGTGGAGGCGGCGGCCCGGCTTACTCCGGACTGGTCTGTGGACTCCTACGCGGCTCTCATACGAGGCGAGTTTCCAGAACGTATTTGTTTGGTCGATGCGTTGGTCCATGCATTGGACCATGCGGACGATGCCCTCCGCGGATTGATCCTGATATCCGTGGTTCCGCCGGACGCGGAAATCCTAAACCTTGTTGTTCAAAGCGATTCGCGACGCCGCGGGATCGGCACGGCGTTACTGCGCGCGGCGATGCTTCGCGCCGCACAAGAAGGAGCACGGCGCATGTGGTTGGAAGTACGGGAATCCAACGAATCGGCGCTGCATCTTTATGAGACAGCGGGTTTCGTCCGCGCCGGCCGGCGAGGGGAGTACTATGCCATCCCGGGAAAAAAAGCGGAGGACGCACTAGTTCTTGAAACAACCTTAACAAGTGTGCTAGTTTGACCGTCAGTGAGGTCTATCTTTCTAGAACTCGGGAGGGTTCGCCAATGGTAGCAAGCCTTGAAACTGTCAAGGAACACCTGATGGCGACCAACGAGCAGTTCGCTCGATTGGCCACCGAACACCACAGTCACAAAATGAAATTGCAGGAACTGGCCGGGAAGTCGTTCCTCACGGACCAGGAACAACTGGAGGAAGTCCAGTTGAAGAAGCAGAAGTTGCGGTTGAAGGACCAGATGGAAGTGATGCTTCAGCAGCACAGTAAACAGGCCCTGAGTGCTTAGTGCGTAATTGGGGTAGGGCGCGGACTTGCGAGGTTCGCGCCCTCTTTTCCGCCCGTTTGCGGTTCGATCGTCATCCGCATCGCGACGAAGTCCAGTTTTACCGCGCCCGCACCCTCGAAAAAGTCCGTCCCTAGTAGTCCGGCGACGGCCGAACCTTCGTTCGGCTTGAATGACGACAACGCGTCTTCCGTTGTGAGCAAGATGCCGGGGAAATCGCCGACGCGCATCGCCGTTTTGCTGTCCGCCGAAGCTTGGAACAGCACGCTCTCGGGCGATCCCGTGTCGAGCGTGAGCGCGAGGCGCTGCAATCCAGCGTCGACGGCGACGAGCATTTGTGAATCGCTCAAACAAAGATTCGCTTCCGCCACGTTCGGTGGGCGTGCAGGGAATCCGAATTCGATCACGCCATCGGCGGTCCAGCGCACCGTCTCCATGGCCAGCAACACCGGCAGTCCGATGATGCCGGGATTCACTTCATCGCCGGGTGTCACCGCGAAAAGCAAATTGTGAAAATGAAAATTGCCGATCACCACATCGGCCAGCGCGGTCTTGACGGCGAACGGCTCGCGGTCCGGCATTGCCACGCCGGCGTGGCTATTGCGCGCCCTCAATCCTAAGCGCTTAGCCTCCGCCGCACTGATGGCGCTTACCTGCGCGCCGGTGTCGATCGTGTAGTTCGCAGCGTGTCCGTTGATGGTCAGGGGAATATCGATGTGCCCATCCACGTTCTTGTACTCGAGACGTGAGTATCCGCGCGCGGTGATCGCGGTGTCGGGATATTTGAGTGGAGCAAAGACGGAAAGAACTTTGCGGCGGTCCTTGCCTTTCAGCAATTGCCCCGCGCGCGCGAGGGCCGCGCGGTCGTCGGCGCGACGCCCGGCGAGGTTGTACATTTGATGGAGGCGGAACCATGCGCCGAACGCCAGATTCTGATCCGTCGAAGCCATTACTTCGCGGAGCAGATTCTCTGCCTCAGTCCATTTGTGAAAGCTATAGGCAACAACTCCGCGGTAGTACGCGGATGCTGAGGCGTCTGCCGTTACCGCATCACGAAGGCCGAACCAGTCGTGCGAGTTTTCCATGCGGTCCCAAGCGTCAACCTGGGCGCACGCCGATGTCGCCAGCAAAAGGGCAACGAACCACGTTCTGATCAGTGTCGCCATTGCTTCCCTACGTAACCGCATGATAACCTACCAGAAAGCAGCATCGGATGCAGGATCGCGACACCAAACTCGCGCAGTTCAAGATTGCCGTAGTGCAGTACGCAACCGTGGCGATTTTCTTTTTGCTGGCCAGCGGATTTTGGCGCTTGCAGATTTCCCAGCCCGACTACTACCGCGAACTTTCCGATCAGAACAAGATCAAGAGCCTGCCGGTGCTCGCACCGCGCGGACGCATCACCGATCGCGAAGGGCGCACCATCGTGGAACACTATCCGTCGTTCACGATTCTCCTGATCCGGGAGCAGTTCAAGGATCTCGAAACGGCGATCCCGAAAATCGCCGACGGACTCGATCTTGACGCCAGCGATTTGCGCAATCACATTCACCGCTTGCGTTCCGCGCCGCGCTATGAGCCGATCCGCATCAAAGAGGATGCCTCGCTGGCCGACCTCGCTTTCATTGAGTCGCATCGCGACGAGTTGCCGGGACTTGAGCACGTGGAGGAATCGCGCCGCCTGTACCCGCGCGACGGTTTCATGGCCCACGCGATCGGCTATGTGGGTGAAGTCAGCGAGGCTGAGCTCGATCTGCCGGAGTTCGCCAACTTTCGCACCGGACAAATCATCGGCAAGACCGGCATTGAGCGCGAATACAACGACATCTTGATGGGCACCGACGGCATGCGCCGCGTGATCGTGAACAATCGCGGCAAAGAAGTCAGCCGTCTCGACGAATTGCCGTCAAAGGGCGGAAATCCGCTGCGCTTGACCATCGATCTCGACTTGCAGGCCGCCGCCGAGGAAGCAATGGAAGGAAAAAACGGCGCGGTGGTGGCGCTTGATCCGCGCACCGGCGAGGTGCTGGCGATGGTCAGCCGGCCGGTCTTCGATCCCAACAAGTTTGCGGTGAAAATCCTCAAGTCGGATTGGAAGGAATTGACCGACGATCCCAACCATCCGCTGATGAACAAGGCGATTCAAGCGCAGCTCGCGCCGGGGTCGACGTTCAAGATTTTGGAGTCGGTGGCGGCGCTCGAATCGGGCACCATCACCGACGATACGGCATACAACTGCGCGGGCGCGGCGACGTTTTACGGGCGCTCGTACAAATGCCACACCAAGGGCGGTCACGGGCATACGGAATTGCATCGCGCGATCGTTTTTTCCTGCGACGTGTTTTTCTATAACGTGGGAATCAAGCTGGGTATCGACAGACTCGCCTACTACGCGATGCATCTCGGTTTGGGCGCGAAGACCGGGATCGACCTGCCGGCCGAAGAATCCGGGCTGATGCCGACGCCGCAGTGGAAACTGAAGAACTCGCACGAAAAGTGGTACGCCGGTGAAATCGTCTCGGTGGCGATCGGCCAGGGACAAGTGACGGCCACGCCGATCCAGTTGGCGTACGCGCTGGGCGGCATTGCGTCCGGCGGAAATTTCCGGCGCCCGCATCTCGTTTTCCCTGACGAGATCAAGCAGTGGCGGCCGAACGCCGACATCGATCACACCACGGTTTTCCCGATCTCCGACGAGACGGTTGAGAAAGTCACGTCCGGCATGTACGGCGTGGTGAACGAGGGCGGCACGGCGGCGCGCGCCAGACTTGTCGGCATCGACATCGGCGGAAAAACGGGAACCGCGCAGGTGATGAGCAACGACCTCGCCAAAGCGATGAAAGGCTCGAAGGACGTCGACACCCGCGACAACGCCTGGTTCGTGGGCACCTCGCCGCATCGCAATCCCGAGATCGCCGTGACGTGTTTGCTGGAGCACGGCGAAACCAGCGCCAACGCCACGCCGATCGTACGTGAAGTGATCCGCGCGTACTGGGAGAAGAAACAGCGTCGCGCGGGCGGTGGCGTGATCCAGGCCACAAAACCCTCCACGCCGAAGACGCCGGCGCCGGGAGTTTTGAATGAATAAGCGCGTCCCAGAGGGAGCGGCCCATCCGTGACCAGGAACGTGTCCTTCCGCGATTTCGATTGGGCTCTGCTCGGCCTGGTGATGACAATCTCGATTCTTGGCCTGTTTGAGATTTACTCCGCCACGCACAACACCAAGTTCGACGGCTCGCACATCAAGCAGCTCTACTGGATCGGCATGTCCCTTGTCGCCATGTTCGTGGTGAGCGTGGTGGATTACCACGTCTTGATGAATCGCTGGCTGATGTTCTACGTGCCCATGATCCTGGTGCTGGGGTTCGTTCTGAAGTTTGGCGATAAGGTCTTTGGATCGAAACGCTGGGTGCGGGTTCCGGGCGTTGGTCAGTTTCAGGTATCGGAATTTATCAAGTTGGTTATAATACTTGCGTTGGCGCGATACTTCAGCGAGTCGCGCTTCGACACCGTATCCCTAGCCGATTTGGCCTGGGTCGGCGTGGTGGCCGGCGTGCCGATGCTGTTGATTATCTTGCAGCCGGATATGGGTACGGCGCTGACGATCACGCCGATTGTGGCGGTGGCGGTGTTCTTGGCGGGATTGCGGTGGCAACATGCCGCGGTCCTGGCGTTGGTCTTGGCGCTGGCGTCGCCGGCCGCGTGGTTCTTCGTCATGAAGCCTTATCAAAAGGCGCGCGTGGCGACGTTTTTGGATCCGACGTTGGATCCGCAAAGAAAGGGTTATCAACAGTTGCAGTCGAAGATCGCCGTTGGTTCCGGCGGTCTATGGGGAGAAGGGACGGCCCGAGGATCGCAGACGCAGCTTTCGTTCCTGCCCGTTCCGCATACCGATTTTATTTTTGCGGCATTTGCCGAAGAGCACGGTTTTTTTGGAGTGCTCGCGGTGCTGTTGTTGTATTTCATGGTGCTGATGCGGCTGGTTCAAAATGCTCACACCGCGCCCGACAAGGCGGGGATGTACGTGGTGATGGGCGTCTTGGCCGTGATGCTGTTTCAGATTCTGGTGAACGTGGGAATGGTTGTGGGCTATATGCCCGTAGTGGGGATTCCGCTGCCGCTCATGAGCTACGGCGGGTCTTCGATTCTGTTCACGTTCATGGCGCTCGGGTTGGTGAACAACGTCCGTTTGCGCCGGTTCGTGAATTAGACGACGAAAGAAACTAAAAGATTGGGATCGAGGCGCGATGAGGCCGGCGGATGTCGCCGCCCACGTGCCGGTACCTGGATGGTGATTGCGCGGCGCGCTCACTGCGGCTGGTGCTCCCGTCCGGGAACGTCCCCGAAGGAGTGGTCACATGTCCAAGGAGCTGATTGTCTCCTCGACTGCGCACGAAACCAAAGTAGCTATCATCGAAGACGACCAAGTCGTCGAAGTCTATTTCGAACGCGAACAGGAATACAGCTTGGCAGGCTCGATTTTCAAGGGCCGCGTCACGCGTGTGCTGCCCGGCATGCAGTCCTCGTTCGTGAACATCGGTTTGGAACGCGACGCGTTCCTGTACGTCTCCGATTTCTTTGAAGACACAGACGAGTACGACGCTCTGGTGAGCGCCACCGAGGAAAAGGTGGCGCGGCTCGAGCGCGACGGGCGTCTCGACAGCGCGGATTCGCCGGCGGTGTTGTCGGCCGGCGCGTCGGCGGCCGCGGCGCCTGTGGTTTCAGGCGATAGTGCGATCGATTCGGTGGTCACGGAAACGCCGGCCGACGCGGTTGTCGGCGAAGGCGTGGTCCCGGTGACGCTTCCGGGTGAAGTGCGGCAGGCGAGCGGCGGTGCGCCGGCGCGGCACGAAGGCGAACGCCCAGAACGTGGCAATGATCGTGGCAACGATCGAGGCGGTGACCGGGGCGGTGACCGGGGCGATCGCCATCGGCGCAACCGCCGGCGTCGTGGCCGGGGGCGCAGTGGATTTCCGGAGTCGAAGTACGCCGGCGGGGATCGCGGCGGTGACCGCGGTGATCATGGTCCGCGGCCAGTGCCTTATTCCCCTTCACCTCTGGCGCCTGTAGCACGCGAGGCGGCCGATGAAACAAGCAGCGAGGCTCCATCCGCGCCCATTATTCTGCCGGGCGAGTCGCTGGCGAAATATCGCGGTGTCGCGCCGTCGCCGATTGCTCACGAATTCCGAGAGGAAACGCACGGAGAGTCCGGTGCCGAAGCCGCCGCGCACGAAGAGTCTGCGGAATTCGAACCGATCGCCGACGGTGCGGAGATTGAAATAATCGCGGAAGAATCGGTTTTGCACGAAGCCATCGTGACGGCGCCGGAGTCTCACGCGTCGCACGTGGAAGTCGTGGAGGTGCACGACGTGGCGCTGGCCGAGTCCGAGGCTGCGGTTGAAGAAATCGCTTCGGAAGACGCCGAGCCGATCGAACCCCTGGCATCCGGCGAATCAGCCGCCGAAATGGAAGCCGAATCCGAAGCGGAAGCGACGGAAGACGCTCCCGATGGCGAAGGTGAAAGCGAATCCGCCTCCGAAGGCGAATCAAGCGAAGAATCAACCGACGGGACCGGCGAAATGGAAGCGGCCGCCGGCGGCGAGCCCGAGTCGCCTGCCGATGCCGTTGCGACCGTGCGAGGTCCCGCGCCGGAACGCGAGCGCCGTTTCAACAGCCGGCGCAATCGCCGCCGTGGACGCGATAATCGCGACAATCGCCCGCCGAATCAGAACCGCCAGCCGGAGCGCGGCGGACAACGTTTCGGTAGCGGCGGCCAGCAGCCACAAGAGCACAGTCACGAACATCGTCCGACGCGGAATCAACCGCTGATCGGCGAGCTGTTGCACGAAGGTCAAGAGATCATCGTGCAGATCGCCAAGGAGCCGATCGGCAAAAAGGGCGCGCGCATCACTTCGCACATCGCGCTGCCGGGACGCTACCTGGTGTACATGCCGACCGTGGATCACGTCGGTGTGTCGCGGCGCATTTCCTCCGACGAAGAACGGCAGCGCTTGAAGCGCGTGCTCACCGAGTTTCGCCGGGGCGTCAACATGCCCGGCGGATTCATCGTGCGCACCGCCGCCGAAGGTCACAGCGACGAGGATTTGCGCGCCGACATGCGCTTCCTTTTCAATCTGTGGAAGGAATGCCGCAGCCAAGCCGAGAAAAAATCGGCGCCCGCGCTGCTGCATCGCGACCTGAACTTGGTCGAGCGCATTCTGCGCGATCAGGTGTCTTCCAATTTCACCACGATTTGGGTGGACGACGAGGCGCAGTACACAAAGATCGTGGAATTCGTCAACCTCAGCCAGCCGTCGCTCGCGGGTCGCGTAAAACTCTACGGAAAAGAAACACCGATCTTCGAGGAATTCGGCGTACAAGAACAGATCAACAACGCCATGAAGTCGAAGGTGTGGCTGAAATCGGGCGGCTACATCGTGATCAATCAAACCGAGGCGCTGGTGGCGATCGACGTGAACACCGGCAAGTACGTCGGCAAGACGCAGCGCCTGGAAGACACGATCGTCAAGACCAACGTCGACGCGATCAAGGAAATCGTCCGGCAAATCCGCCTGCGCGATTTAGGCGGCATCATCGTGATCGACTTCATCGACATGGACGAGCGCAAGAATCGCCAGCGTGTGATGCAGGCGCTCGAAGAAGCGCTGCGCAAGGATCGTGCGCCGTCGAAGGCGCTTCAGTTTAACGATTTCGGCCTGGTGGCGATCACGCGGAAACGCGTGAAGCAGCCGCTCGAGAAGGCGCTCGGCTGCGCGTGTCCGTATTGCACGGGGTCGGGCTTCGTGAAGAGCGCGCAAACGGTGAGCCTCGAAATTCTCGCCGAAGCGCGCAAGATGATCCTAACCGGCTCGATCGAACGCAACAACATCACGATCCGCGTGAATCCCGACGTAGCGAGGGCCTTGAAGCAGAGCGGCGTGGCGATCATTTCAGAGATCGAGGAACTCGCCAAGAAACCGGTGATCGTGAAGGGCGACGTGAATCTACATCAAGAGAATTTCGACATTCACTAGCGCCGCTCGCCCCTGTCGTAGCGCCGACCGCGTTCCGCCATGTTACACTCCGTCTTGTGGAGTATGCGATCCGGTTCGCCGAGTCGGCCGAGGAACATCTTCAGTGGCTCACGGCGCGTCAGCAAACGATCCTCTTGGACGCTATCGAGATCCAGTTGCGGCACGAACCGTTCAAGGAGACCCGCAACCGTAAGCCTCTGAGACCCAACCTGATCGCGTCCTGGGAATTGCGGGTCGGCAATCTGCGCGTACTGTATGAAATCGATGAAGAAGAGACGGGCACGGTAAACGTTACGGCAATCGGGATCAAGAATGGCAATCGTCTGCTGATTGCAGGAGAGGAAATAGACCTATGAAGACCATAGAGTTTCCGAAGGAATTCGGATCCCTGCTTGAGTTTGCGGAAAAATCGGCCGACGAAACTGTGGTGCTGACGAGCAAGAAACGCCCAATCGCGGCTCTCGTTTCGCTGCGCCACTTGGATCGCGAAGCGGCCGCGTTAAGTGCCAGTCCCAGAATTCGGGCGATAATCGACGCCAGTCGTCGCGAAATCCGCCAAGGGAAATGGTCGACGCTGGAGCAACTGAAGCAAGCCCTCCAAACCCCGAAGAGCAGCCGACGACGCCTGAAGAAGTCGGCGTAAAACCGGCTATCCGGCGCCAGTGATTCGCTCAAGTCCGCCGAGATACGGCCGCAGCGCGCTCGGCACGAGCACCGATCCATCCTCCTGCTGATAGTTTTCAATAATCGCCAGCCACGTGCGGCCGATCGCCAGGCCCGAGCCGTTCAGCGTGTGCACAAACTCCGCTTTGCCCTTGCCGCCGGCGCGGAAACGGATTCCCGCGCGGCGCGCCTGATAGTCCTCGAAATTGCTGCAAGAGCTGATCTCGCGGTAGGCGTTTTGTCCGGGCAGCCAGACTTCGAGATCGTACGTTTTCGCGGAACTCGCGCTCATGTCGCCGGTGCAAAGTGCCAAGGTGCGATAGGGCAACTCGAGCACTTCCAAAATCGCCTCGGCGTTGCGAGTCAGCGACTCCAATTCGTCGTAGCTGTGCTCCGGATGCGCGAATTTCACGAGTTCCACTTTTTGAAACTGATGTACACGCGTGATCCCGCGCGTGTCTTTGCCGGCCGCACCCGCTTCACTGCGGAAACACGGCGTGAACGCCGTCAATTTGATCGGCAGGCGTGCGGCGTCGAGCGTTTCGCCGGCGTACAAGTTCGTCAGCGGCACCTCCGCCGTGGGGATCAAGTGCAGATCGTGGCCTTCAATGTGAAACAGATCGTCGGCGAACTTCGGCAACTGTCCTGTGCCGAACAAACTATCGGAATTCACCATCACCGGAGGCAGAACCTCGGTGTAGCCGTGCCGCGTGGTGTGCAGATCGAGCATGAAATTCTGCAGCGCGCGTTCCAGCTTCGCACCCACGCCCATGTAGACCACGAAACGCGCTCCGGAAATTTTCCTCGCCCGCTCCAAATCCAAAATCCCCAGCGCTTCGCCGAGTTCCCAATGTGGCTTCGGCGTGAACGAAAACTCGCGCGGCGTGCCCCAACGCTTGACTTCCTTGTTGTCGTCGGCGCTGGCGCCCACCGGCACCGAAGCGTGCGGCAGGTTGGGCATGGTCTTCATGATTTCGCGCAATTCATCGTCAAGGCGACTGGCGCGCTCGTCGAGCGACTTGATCTCGGCCGACACGTTTTTCATCTCGGCGATGGCCGTTGCGGCGTCGCCACCCGATTTTTTCAGCGCCGCGATTTCGTCATTCGCTTTGTTGCGCCGGCTCTTCAAATTCTCAGTCTTCGCGATGGCCGCGCGCCGCTCCTGATCGAGCGCGCGAAAGCCCTCCAGATCAAACTGGCCGCCGCGCGTCGCCAGTTTC
The DNA here is from genome assembly GCA_021325275.1 of Terriglobia bacterium. Classification (GTDB taxonomy): domain Bacteria; phylum Acidobacteriota; class Terriglobia; order JAJPHL01; family JAJPHL01; genus JAJPHL01. The sequence goes on from JAJPHL010000071.1 coordinate 49,982, forward strand.
TTCGCCACCAAGTCGAGATTGTCTCGTACAAATCCAAGATCAAGCATCCCTCTATTATCTCCTGAAGTGACGCGGCAGCCCCGATGATCGGAGGTGATAGCGATGATAAACTGACACGCGATTCAATGATTCTAGTAACCGGCGCGAGCGGATTTGTGGGCGGTCATGTAGCACGCGCCTTGGTGCGCGCGGGAGCGCCGGTGCGTTTGCTGCTGCGTGCGTCTTCTTCCACGGCCGCCATCGACGATCTCCTTGATCGCGTGGAAATCGTACGCGGCGACCTCACCGACTCCGCGTCGTTGCGTGCGGCCGTCGCCGGATGCGAGCAGCTTTTTCACGTGGCCGCCGACTATCGCTTGTGGACGCGCGATCCGCAATCGATGTATCGATCGAACGTCGAGGGAACCGCAAGTTTGCTCGACGCCGCGGCCGACGCGGGAGTCTCGCGCATCGTCTACACGAGCACGGTGGGATGCATGGGTTGGCCCGCCGACGGTCGCCCAACGAACGAGGAATATCCGGTGTCCGCCGCGGACATGAGCGGTCATTACAAGCTTTCGAAGTTCCAAGCCGAGCAAGCCGCGCTCGAGCGCGCGCGGCGCGGCGTGCCGATTGTGATCGTGAATCCCACCGCGCCCGTCGGCGAACGCGACGTGAAGCCGACGCCGACCGGAAAAATCATCGTCGACTTCCTCGCGGATCGCATGCCAGCCTACCTCGACACCGGATTGAATCTCGTGGACGTGCGCGCCGTAGCAGAAGGCCACTTGTTGGCCGCCCAGAATGGTCGCGTGGGCGAGCGCTATTTGTTGGGCGATCGCAACATGGAGTTTCGCGAAATCCTCGAGACGCTCGCGCGCATCACTGGAAAACGCGCGCCGAAGATCCGCATTCCTTACGCCGTCGCGTATGCGTTCGCGGCGCTCGATACAGCGGTCGCCGGAATCACGGGGAAAGAACCGCGCGCGCCGCTCGAAGGCGTGAAGTTGGCGCATCACAAAATGTTCATTGACTCGGACAAAGCGCAGCGCGAGTTGGGCTATCGTCCCGGCGATGTCGAAGCGGCATTGCGACGCGCCGTGGAGTGGTTTAGAAAGAATGGCTGATGTCGCCTAATCCACCTCGATGGTGTAACTGACCATCCAGAGTTCAACTTGCTCCAGACGAATCCTCCAGCGTTCCTTGAAATCCTTCATCCAAACGCGATTCTCCGGGGAATCAACGACGTCCACTACGATTCGCGTCAGGTTGTCTTTGTAAAGAACATCTCGATGGCGCCAATGGCCTTCGACCGACTGGGTTTCGTAGCTCGCGGCGCCAAAGTGATCCCTGACCTCACTGAACGCCTCGGTAACCCACCTTGCTGGAACGTCCCGGCCGTCATTAAACCGGAGCGGGATCAGCACCTCGAATCGCCGCCAGTTCTTGCTCATAGGTTGTCCTTCCCTTGACGGCAAAAGGAATGCCCTGATCGGCCAACGCCTCAATCGCTGCCTCCGGCACGATGTGTTCGCCAGACTTCAGCGAGCGGCCGGAAAAGCGTCCAATCAGGAAGTCCAACGCTTTCATTTCCGTTTCTGTGTCTGCGAAAGTGATCGTGATCATCGGGACCTCCTCTGCGTGGGATTATATCAAAAGCACTCAGGTGGGCGGAGGTAACATGGCAATTGCGGACGACGTTCAGCCGGACCTCCGTGTACGCTCGAAGGAGCTAAGGAATGGCCGAGTTCCGTGCAGCAGATCCCTGGAGTCAGTTCGTAACGATGCAACAATTGTTTGTTCCCAGAGGACTGCCTTGTCCATAACATCAATAGGGATTGTTTGTGCGCTGCCCCGAGAGCTCGGTGGCCTGTACAACAGCCCGCCAGAAAACTGCCGCATTGTCGCCGGAGGTGTCGGCGCATCCGCAGCCGAGCGCGCCGCCCGCGGCATCACGGATGCACGTGCGCTGATTTCCGCGGGATACGCCGGAGGACTCGCCGCCCCGGCCGTGCGCGGTGCGATTGTCGTCGATACCGCCAGCGAATTCTTTGCGTCCGTGCCCGCACCCGCGATTCGCGCACGCATCGCCGATTCCCAGACGATGATCGCGACACCAGCCGAGCGCGCCGCGCTGGCGCAATGCTCGGGCGCCATCGCCGTCGACATGGAGTCGGCCGCTGTCGCGCGCGTCGCAAGGGAGCGCGGCATTCCGTTCGCGGCGATTCGCGTGATCACCGATGGTCCCGACGACACCTTGGTTATCGACTGGGACAAATATCGTCGCTCCGATGGATCGATGCGCACCGCGGCGGCCGTCGGTTCCGCTCTGCGTTCGCCGCAAGGGATAGCGGAATTGTTCCGGCTTTGGTATTCTTCTAGTGAGGCAACTAGGGTACTAAGCGAGTATTTACGAAGCTTTCTGGCTCACGCTTCGTCGTCCCGATGACCACTCCACTACCTGCAACAATCATGCGCGCCGCCGTGTATCGCGGCGAGGGTCGCGTCATGGTGGAATCTCTTGCAGTGCCAGAAATCGGCGCGGGCGAATTGCTGTTGGAAGTGGCGGTGTGCGGCGTGTGTCCCACGGACGTGAAAAAGATTCACGCGAATCTCTTGCCGCCGCCGCGCGTCTACGGACACGAGACGGCGGGACGCGTAGCCGCGGTCGGCGCAGGCGTCACGAAGTTCGCGGTGGGCGATCGCGTCGCGGCGTTCCACCACATTCCGTGCCGGAGTTGTTTTTACTGCCGCGCGAAGGTTTACGCGCAGTGTCCGGTGTACAAGAAAGTCGGAATCACCGCGGGATTCGAGCCGGCGGGCGGCGGATATGCGAACTATGTGCGCCTGATGGATTGGATCGTCCGTGACGGCGTGGTACGAATTCCCGACGGCGTGAGTTACGAAGAAGCGTGTTTGGTCGAGCCGGTGAATACGTGCTTGAAAGCTGTGCGACAAGCGGAAATCGGCCGCGGCGACACGGTTTTGGTGCAGGGACAGGGTCCTATTGGATTGATGCTCTCGATGCTCGCGAGTCGCGAAGGCGCGCGCGTGCTGGTTTCCGATCCCATGGACGAACGCCTCGATTTCGCCGCAACGCTGGGAGTAAAATTCTTGCCGCAGGCGCGACTAAATCCGCGTCGCGAAAACGTTGTCGAGCGCGTAAAGGCGCTGACGGAAAGCCGCGGCGCGGACGCGGTGCTCGTCGCGGCGGCCGCGTCGTCGCTTGTGCCGGAGGCGCTCGAAGCGGTGCGGCCCGGCGGACGCGTGATGTTGTTCGCGCAAACGTCGCGCAAGGATCACGCCGATTTGCCGCTGGCTTCGATTTGCGTCGATGAAAAACGGCTGATCGGCAGTTACAGCGCCGACATCGACCTGCAAGAGGAATCGGCGCGCCTGGTTTTCGGCCGCGAATTGCCGATGCGCGAGTTGATCACGCATCGCTTTCCGCTCGAACGCATCGAGGACGCGGTGGAATTGGCGAATCATCCGCGTCCCGATTCGTTGAAGATTATAGTGAATGTCAGCGAGGTGTTGATTTGAGCGACAAAATGATGGCCGGCGTTTTGTACGGCAAGGAAGATGTCCGCGTCGAGCGGATCGACATTCCGAAACTCGCGCCGGATGAAGTGCTGGTGAAAGTGAAGGTCGCGCTCACCTGCGGCACGGACCTAAAAGTTTGGCGCCAAGGTTTTCACGCCCGCATGATCACGCCACCCGCCGTTTTTGGTCACGAACTGGCCGGCACCGTCGAGAGCGTCGGCGACGAGGTGGACAATTTCCGCGTGGGCCAGCGCGTGGTGGCGTCGAATTCCGCGCCGTGCGGCGAATGTCACTTCTGCCACAAGGATCTCGAAAACCTCTGCGACAAGTTGCTCTTCAACAACGGCGCGTATGCCGAATACATCAAGATTCCCGGCGCGATCGTGCGCAAGAATCTGCTGGAAATTCCTAAGCACCTTTCGTTTCACGACGCCGCGTTGGTTGAGCCGCTGGCCTGCGCGCTGCGCGGCCTCGAAGAAAGCAACGTGCATCGCCGCGACCACTTGGTGGTGTTGGGACTCGGGCCGATCGGCCTGATGTTCATTCGTCTTGCGAAACTGCGCGGTGCTCGCGTGCTGGCGCTCGGCCGCCGCAAGAGTCAATTGGATCAGGCGCTGGCGATGGGCGCCGACGATGTGTTGAACGTCACCGAAACCAACGACGTGGTGAAAGCCGTGCGATCCATGACGCCGGGGAATTCCGGTGTCGACGTGGCGATCGAAGCGGTCGGCAAACCGGAGACGTGGGAGTGGGCCACGGGCATGGTGCGCAAAGGCGGCACCGTGAATTTCTTTGGCGGCTGCCCCAGTGGGTCGAAGGTGCAACTCGATACGGTGCTGCTGCACTACTCCGAACTCACGCTGAAGGCCACGTTCCATCACACGCCGTACTACATTCGCCGCGCGCTCGATTGCATCGCGTCGGGCGACCTCGGCGCGTCCAACTTGATCACGGCCGAGGCGCCGCTGAGCGAATTGCCCGCGGTGCTGCGCCACCTGCAGAATCGCAACGGCGACTTGAAGACGGCGATCTTGCCGTAATCTCTATGAACCTGCCTCTTTCATGGGTGGAGACGCCGCCGCCGATGGATGCGGCGCAGTCGGGCGCGTATTGCGCGTCACTCGCGAAATCTCATTACGAGAACTTTCACGTCGCTACTTTTTTTCTGCCGAAGGAGCTGCATCAGGATTTCTACAATCTTTACGCGTATTGTCGATGGTCCGACGATTTAGCGGATGAAACGGGCGATCGCGAGAGGTCGCTCCATCTCTTGGAACTTTGGGAACGCCAGCTCGACGAATGCTATGCAGGACAGGCGCGACATCCCGTGTTTCAAGCGCTCGCGGAGACCGTGCGGCGTCGCGATGTTCCGGCCGAGCCGTTTCACAACTTGCTGCGCGCTTTCGTGCAGGATCAGCAAGTGCGGCGCTATCCAACGTACGCCGATCTCGAAGGGTATTGCGAGAACTCCGCGAATCCGGTCGGGCGCTTGGTGCTGTATCTCTGCGGATATCGCGATGAAGAGCGTCAGCGCCTTTCTGATTTCACGTGCACCGCTTTGCAGCTAGCGAATTTTTGGCAAGATGTGGTGGTCGACTACGCGAAAGATCGAATCTACATTCCACTGGAAGACATATCGCGCTTCGGATGCAGCGAGGAGCAGATCGCGCGCCGCGAATTTACGCCGTCGTTTCGCGAATTGATGCGCTTTGAAGTGGACCGCGCGCGCGGACTCTTTGCGCAAGGTCTGCCGCTCGTGAAAATGGTGAATCCGCATCTTTCGGCCGATCTCGATTTGTTCAGCCGCGGAGGACTCGAAATCCTGAACATGATCGAGGAGTGCGGTTACAACGTGCTGCGCGCACGACCGTCCTTGGGGAAGTGGCGCAAGCTGCGCTTGCTCGCGGTCGCGGCGATCAAGCGGCTGGCTTTAGTGGGCGCGCCGGCATGAGCGCAGTAGAAGAGTCTTACAAGTACTGCGTCGAAATCGCGCGCCGGCAGCGGAACTTTTACTACTCCTTTCTCGTGCTGCCGGAGGAGAAGCGCCAGGCGTTCTTTGCGATCTACGCGTTCTTTCGTCAATCCGACGATATTTCCGACTTGACGCAAGAAGCTTCGAAGGCCGAAAAGCAAAACAAACTAAACGCCTGGCGGTCGCAGTTGGACCGCGCGCTCGCGGGCGATTACAGCGGCAACCCGATTCTGCCGGCGTTTCATGACACCGTGCGGAAATTCTCGATCCCGCGGGAGTATTTCGACGAGCTCCTCTGCGGAATTCAGATGGACCTCGATGCCACCGAGTACGAGACTTTCGATGATCTCGCGCGCTACTGCTATCGCGTGGCCGGCGTCGTGGGACTCACGTGTATTCGCATCTTCGGCGTGCCGCCGGAGGACGAAGCGCGTGCTCGCGTGCTCGCCGTTTCCTGCGGCCTCGCGTTTCAGCTTACGAACATTCTGCGCGATGTGCGCGAGGATACAGCCGAGGGTCGATCGTATCTGCCCGCAGAAGATCGGCGCCGCTTTGAAGGCGAACAATTGTTGCGTTTCGAAATCGCGCGCGCTTGGGAGAACTACAAAGCCGCATTGCCGCTATTGGACATGGTCGCGCGCGACTCCCGCGCATCGCTGTGGGCGATGATGGCGCTGTACTCCGGAATTCTGCGTAAGATCGAAGAGCGCCCGATGCGCGTTTTCGAGGGACGCACGAGCTTGTCGAGCGCCGCGAAGCTCGCGATCGTGGCGCGCGCGCTCATGATCCGCATCACGGGCGTGGTCCCGCCGCCTTTTTAACGCCATGGAACCGGACATCATCATCGTCGGCGGAGGACTCGCGGGGCTCTCGGCGGCGGCCGCGCTGGGCGGCGCGGGATTTCGCGTCGAGTTGCTCGAGCGCCGGCCGATTCTCGGCGGACGCGCAAGTTCGTGGGAAGTGCCCGGCACCGACGCGACCATCGACAATTGCCAGCATCTTTTGTTCTGGTGCTGCACGAATCTCTTGGACTTTTACAAGCGCCTCGGCGTGTCCGACAAGATCCGCTGGTTCGGCGCGATTCCCTTGCGCACGCCCGACGGCCGCGAGTCCCTGATCGCCGCGAGCCTCTTGCCCGCGCCGTTTCATCTCGCGCCGTCGATGATGTCGCTGCACGCGTTGGGTCTGGGCGACAAACTGGCGATCGGGCGAGGTTTGCTGGCGATGATCTCCGATCTGCGCCGCCGCTCGCCGGAAGATCTTGACTCGCAGACGATGATGTCGTGGCTGGAAGCCCGCGGGCAAACGCCGCTCGCCATCGAGCGATTTTGGCGCGCCGTGCTGACCAGCGCGCTGAACGAGGACCTGGAAGTTGTCTCGGCGTGGCATGGCTTGCGCGTCTTCTGGAAAGGATATGCGGCGAATTGGCGAGCTTATCGGATTGGCCTCCCGGCCGTATCGTTGACCGAGTTGTATTCACGCGAGTTACCGAATGTCACGATTCGGCCGCGCGCCGCGGTCACGGGCATCGATGCGAAAAACGGCAGCGTCTCGGCGATTCGCCTGGGCAGCGGCGAAGAGCGTCGTGCGAATGCATATCTGCTGGCCGCGCCGTTTGAAGTGCTGGGCGAAATGCGACCGGAGCTGAAGCTTGATCTGAAGCACTCGCCGATCACCGGCATTCACTTGTGGTTCGATCGCGCCATTATGGAACGTCCGTTTACCGGACTTCTGGGACGCACCGTGCAATTCGCGTTTCGCCGCCACGGTTCCGACGACGATGGCGAGGGCTACGTGCAGTGCGTCGTTAGCGCGTCGCGGACGCTGGTGCCGATGTCGAAGGGCGAAATCGTGGATCGCGCCGTCGCCGAGTTGCGCGAGTTTTTCCCGGCGGCGAGAGAAGCGCAACTGAAAAAGTCGGCCGTCGTGAAGGAAGTCCGCGCGACGTACTCGGCGGCCGCGGGCGCCGAGCAAGTGCGTCCAACCAACGTTAGCCCGTGGGAGAATTGCTGGCTCGCCGGCGACTGGACGCGTTCCGGTTGGCCGGCCACGATGGAAGGCGCGGTGCGCTCGGGATACAAAGCCGCCGAGTTGATCGCGGAAAAACTCGGACGCCCGCAAAAATTTCTTGTCGCGGACCTGCCAGCCGACGGATTCGCGCGCTGGCTCGGAGTGCCCTAACGCACCGCGATTGGTCAGCGCCCGGATGCCTCCATCGCCGCCCTCAAGATCCGATTCACTTTCGTTTGGTAACCTTTGCCTTGTCCGCGAAGCCATGCCAACAGATCGGCATCAAGGCGGATTGTCAGCGGCTTCTTGATCGGCCGGTAGAAGCGTCCAACCACGGCTCCGCGCCAGTCGGTAATCTCCGGAATGTCGGAGAAATCGATCGATTCAGGCGGAAGGCGTTTTAGAGCGGAAATCTCCCTAGCTTGTTTTTTCGTTATCTTCTTCATAGGACCTCTTCTCGTTCATAAGACCTCTTCTCGCGCGGCGACGCTCGCCGGGCCGAAATCATTCGGATTATTTCCTGTTTACCGCGTTGCCGGAAAGTGTGCACCACCACAAGAAGCAACCCTTCCACGGTTCCCACCGTCTTCCATCGTTCTTCATCAACCGATGTCCGGTCGCGGACGGTCACGGCCAACGGATCGTCGAAGACTAACTTTGCCGTGTCGAAGCTCAGGCCATGTTTTTGCTCGTTCGATCGGTTCTTCAACTCGTTCCATTCGAAATCCATGTACTTACAGTTTAGTATGTACAGACTCTGGTGTCAAACCGCCCTCAGAGCGGGAGACCGTGGTGCGATAGACTTGCGTTTCGGCAATGAATATCCTGCATCTGGACCTCGGCAAGGAGATGCGCGGTGGACAGCATCAAGTCCTGCTGTTGATGCGCGCACTCGACCGCCTAGGATTTCGCCAAACTTTGGTGGCCCGCAAAGGCTCGCCGCTTGTCGAGGAGCACGGTGCGACTCCGCTCGGCGCCCGTTTGCCGTCGGGTTTCGACATTATCCACGCGCACGACTCCGCGGCGCACACGCGCGCGCTGACCTCTCGACTGCCGCTGGTCGTCGCGCGGCGCGTGGCGTTTCCCGTGAAGCGCGGCGTGTTGTCGCAGTGGAAATACGGCCGCGCCACGCATTTCATCGCCGTATCGAAGTTTGTCGCCGCGGAATTGCAAAGGGCCGGCGTCGATCCATCCAAGATCACCGTGATTCATGATGGCGTGGTGTTGCCCGCAGAGCCGGCGAAGATTCCCGACCACTTGAAGTTCGGATTTATCGCCGCCACTCCGGAAAAACCGCAACATCTCTTCGAGGAGGCGGCAGGAAGGCGGGGAATCATCATCGATCCCGCGCGACTACCGGGCGACCTCGAGAAAATCGACGCGCTCGTTTATCTCTCGAATTCCGAAGGACTCGGCTCCGGTATTTTGCTGGCGATGGCCCGCGGCCTTCCCGTGATCGCCAGCAACGTCGGCGGAATTCCGGAAATTGTGTCGGATGGAGAAACGGGATTTCTCGTCGAGAATAACGTCGACGCGATTCGGGATGCCATCAAGCGCCTTGGAAAAGATCCCGCACGTGCGCGTGCCATGGGCGCGGCGGGACGCCGCTGGGTTGCCGCTCACGCCACGGATGCTATAATGGCCGACAGAACCGCGGCAGTATACGCTCGACTGAAGGGGTCTTCTTGAAGCCGTCTTCACTGGAACTGCAAGCGCTCGCGATCGTGCTGCCCTTCGTTGCCCCCATCTTTGGACTTTTGATCGGAAGCTTCCTCAACGTTTGCATCGTCCGATTGCCGAAGGAAGAATCGGTGGTCACGCCGCGTTCGCATTGCCCGAAATGCGGCCATATGATCGCGTGGTACGAAAATATTCCCGTCTTCAGTTTTCTTTTTTTGCGTGGACGCTGCCGGGGATGCGGCGAGCCGATTTCCTGGCTCTACCCAATTATCGAGTTTCTGAACGGCGCGATGTTTCTTTTCCTCGCGTTGATGTTCGGCCCGTCAATGGAATTCTTGAAATACGCGGTGTTCGGCGCGCTCATGTTGGCGCTGGTGGTCACGGATTTTCGCGAGCGCATCTTACCTGACGAGCTCACCTTCGTGGGGATCGCCGCGGGCGCGGGATTCAGCTTGCTGACCCCGGTCGGCGACGGCACGGCCGCGTGGATTACGCAGGCTTTCACCAGGAATGGCTTCGCGACGCCGTGGCCGCCGATCATGGTTTCGGCGCTCGATTCGCTCCTCGGCGCGATCGCCGGCGCGGCCACGCTCTGGTGCGTCCGCGAAGGATATTACTTGTGGCGCGGCGTTGAAGGTATGGGCTTCGGCGACCTCAAGTTGATGGCGGCGGTCGGCGCATTTGTCGGCCTGAAAGTTACGCTTTTGACAATTTTTCTCGGCTCGGTGTTGGGATCGATCCTCGGCGGCGGATTCATTTTCCTTTCGCGTGGCCGCGATACCGCGTACGAATTGCCGTTCGGCACATTTCTCGGCGTCGCCGCGATCTTCGGCGCGCTTTGGGGCAAGGAGGTTGTGCATTGGTATCTGCTGAAGCTCTCCTATTGATGCTGCAACCCGCAGCCGATCCCTCGATGATGTTCAAGGCGGCCGGCGGACTGATTTTCGCGGCCTTCGTCTTCGTCGGAGCGCTCTGGCTGACGCACAAAATGTTTGTGGCGTTCAAGCGCGAGGCGGAAGACGCCACGGTCACCAAGCCGAGTCGCCCGAGCGACGCGTCGGCCTTCGTCACCGCGACGTATCAAGGAGTGATCCAGCAGATGCGCGAGCAGGAAAAAGAATTGGAGCGCCTGCATCGCTTGGAGCGTCAACGCGCCGAAGAGAGCCAGCAACTCGCCGCCACGATCATGCGCAACATGGCCACAGGTTTGGTGATGTTGAACCAGCGCGGCCTGATTACGGAGAGCAATCCGGCGGCCAAGCTGACGCTGGGACATCAAGTGCTCACCGGCCGCGACTATCGCGAGGTGTTTTGGCCGGGATACAAATCCTTCGACACTTCTTCCGGGCTGCCGGAGGCCATGGAAGCGGTGAACCTATGCTTGAGCACGGGACACACCGTCCGCCGCATGACACTGAATTACAACGCGCCGAACGGACAGAGCATGGTGCTGGGCATCGGCTTTTCGCCGATCGTGGCGGCCGACGGTGCGATCGGCGGCGCGATTATGCTGCTGACCGATTTGACGGAAATCAACTCTCTGCAACAGCAAGTGCGATTGAAGGAGAACATGGCGGCGCTCGGCGAAATGGCCGCCGGCATCGCGCACGAATTCAAAAACGCGCTGGCCACCATTTCCGGATACGCGCAATTGATTCCGATATCCGATCTCGAAGAAGGCCGCGGCTTCGCGCAAAAGATTTTCAAGGAAACGCAATTACTCGCCACCATCGTCACCGACTTCCTGAACTTCTCGCGGCCGCTCAGCATGATGGCCGCGCCGTTCGACACGCGCGAACTGATCGAAAGCTGTTTCACCGAAATCATCGAGCGCGGCCGATTCTCCGACGTGACGCTGGAGATGACCGGCGAGTTTCCGGTGGTGGAAGGCGACATCACGTTGCTGCGCCAGGCGTTCTCGAACCTGTTGCGTAACGGTTGTGAAGCCATGGCCGATACCGGCGCGCCGGTGAAGCGCCTGCAAGTGGAAGGTGTGATCGAAAAGGGCGACGCGGGCCAGCAAGTGCGTCTTGATTTTCACGACGAAGGATGCGGGATCAGCGCCGAGAACATGGATCGCGTGTTTATTCCGTTCTTCACCACCAAGAATACCGGCACCGGATTGGGTTTGCCGCTGGTCCACAAGATTGTGGTGAATCACAACGGCAAATTGAGCGTGGGGAGTATTCCGGGCGTGGGCACTACGTTTTCGGTTACTTTGCCGCTCGCCAAATAGCGATTTTCGCCAGTTATCTGGAATGGTTCAGCACCGCCTGAACACTTCTGCGGCTGTGCTAGACTGAGGCTGAAGGAGTTCTCCTATGAAATTCTCAGGAATTCCCCAAATCGCGCTCGTCGCGCTGACGGGCTTGGCCGCCGCGCAGACGCCCGCGCCGAATCCGGTGCCGCAAGCTCCGGCCCCGCAGCAAACGCTGGCGGATTTTGCGCGCGAATATCGCGCCGCAAACTCGGCGACGCCGAAGGCCAAGCGCGTTTTCACCAACGATACGATGCCGCGTCATTCCAACATGTCGGTGGTGGGTCCGGGCGAAGTTCCTACGGACTCTACCGACGCCGACAAATCGAGCGACAAGGCCGCCGGCACCGACAAAGACAAGAAGACGGATAAGGACAAGGCCGCCGCCGGTGAAGAAGCAGCCGTGCGCGCGAAGTTTGCGACGCTCCGCCAGAATTTGGCCACCGAGCAGCGCCGCCTGGACGTTTTACAGCGCGAATTCAACTTGGCGCAATTGCAAAGCTACTCTGATCCGAATCAGGCGATGCGCGAGCAGTTCGCCCGCACCGAGATCCAAAAGCGTCAGGCCGAGATCGACGATCAGAAACAAGTTGTAGCCGCCGCACAGAAAGCTTTGGACGACGCGCTGGAAGACGCTCGCCAGAAGGGAGTGCCCACGGGCTGGACCGTGCCGGCACCTACGAAGTAAACGCGCCAGGTCCACCCCCTGACCTCAATGGCCGACCGCCTTCTCCTCGTTGAAGACAAAGCCGAGCTCCGCCAAATGCTCAAAGTTGCATTGAGCAAGGCGGGCTTCCAAGTCACTGAAGCCGCCGACGGAACCGAAGGCGTGCGTCTGCTCGGATCGCAACCGTTTTCCATCATTCTTACCGATTTGAAATTGCCGGGCTGCTCCGGCCTCGATCTGCTGCAAAAGGCGCTGGAAATCGATCCGGGAATTCCCGTGGTCGTGATGACCGCCTATGGATCGATCGAAGAATCGGTTCGCGCGATGAAGGGCGGCGCCTACGATTTCATTCAGAAGCCGGTGGACCTGGAACATTTGCGCCTGATGCTGGAGCGCGCCGTCTTCCAGCAACAGTTGGTGCGCGAAAATCTTTTGCTGCGTGAAGAAGTATCGCAGCGCTACGGATTCCCGCGCATTCTCGCCGAAGACGAAGTGATGCAGGCGGTTGCCCGCGACGTGCAGAAAGTCGCGCAGGCCGATACGACGGTGCTGCTACTCGGCGAAAGCGGAACGGGCAAAGAATTATTCGCGCGCGCGCTTCATCATTTGAGTTTGCGGCAGAAACAGCCGTTCGTGGCGATCAATTGCGCGGCCATCCCCGAGGGACTTGTGGAGAATGAGCTCTTCGGTCACGAGAAAGGCGCCTACACGGGCGCCGGCGCGCGGAAAATCGGCAAGTTCGAATTGGCGCATCGCGGCACGATTTTCCTCGATGAAATCGGCGAGCTGCCGCTGGCGGTGCAATCGAAGATCTTGCGCGTGCTCGAGGAACGCGCCTTCGAACGCGTCGGCGGGTTGCAGACCATCGAAGTGGACGTGCGGGTGGTTGCCGCGACCAATCGCGACCTATTGCAATGCGTCGCGCAAAAGACCTTTCGCGAAGATTTGTACTTCCGCATCGCCGCGCTGCCGGTCACGATCCCGCCGTTGCGCGAGCGCGGCCAAGACGTTTTGATGCTCGCCAGCCACTTCATCCGGAACTTCGCGCGCGAGTTCAAGAAAAAGGAAATCCGCCTGTCGCCGGAAGCCGAAGAGGTTTTGCTCGGCTATCACTGGCCCGGCAACGTGCGCGAATTGCAGAACGCCATCGAGCGCGCCGTGATTCTCTGCGAAGAAGGCGTAATCCTGCCGGCGGATCTGAACATTCGCCCGGCGGTGGCGGGCGCGATCCCCACGCCGGATTTTGGCGGCGAGCCGTTCGACTGGGAAGGTCCGCTCGAAGAAGTCACGCAGCGCGCGGTGTCGATGGTGGAGCGCGCGAAAATCATGGCCGCGCTTCGGGAAGCGCGTTGGAACAAAATGAAGGCCGCCGAAAAACTCGGTATCGCTTACAAGACGCTTCTGGCCAAGTCACGGGCGCTGGGCATTTAACCCATATCCAATGGCCGAACAAGCGCGACACTTTGCCGGTCACATCGAAACTCAGTTGGGCCGCGTGATTGTCGGCCAGCGCGAAGTTCTCAGGCAAGTGGCTACCGTGTTGCTTTGCGGCGGTCACGCGCTGCTGGAAGGCGTTCCCGGAATCGCCAAAACTCTCATGGTGAAATCGCTGGCGCGCGTTTGTGCGCTGCGATTTCAGCGCGTGCAGTGCGCGCCCGACCTCATGCCCGCCGACGTCACCGGCGGCAGCGTCTACAACATGGCCGCGGGATCGTTCAGCCTGCATCGCGGGCCCGTGTTCACCGATTTGCTGCTGGTGGACGAAGTGAATCGCATGCCGCCGCGCACGCAAGCCGCGCTGCTGGAGTGCATGGAGGAGCGCCAAGTTACGATCGACGGCACGGGTCACGCGCTGAGCGAGTGGTTCAGCGTTTTCGCCACCCAGAATCCCGTGGAGTTTGAAGGCACGTATCCGCTGCCGGAAGCGCAACTCGATCGCTTCCTTTTCAAGATTCACGTGGACTATCCCACGGCCGAGGAAGAATCGGAGATTCTCGAGCGCCATCAAAGCGGTTTTGACGCGCGCCATCTGGAGCGCGTGGAGTTGGGCACCGTCGACGCCGTCTTGTTAGCCGCGGCGCGCGCCGAAGCACAAGCGGTGCGCGTGGAAGCGGAGTTGCGATCCTACATCGCCTCGATCGTGCGCCGCACGCGCGACTGGCCGTCGCTGACGCTCGGCGGAAGTCCGCGCGCCGCCGTTTGTTTATTGCAAGCCGCCAAGGTGCAAGCCGCGCTCGACGGCCGCGACTATCTGATCCCCGACGACGTGAAGGTGATGGCCGCGCCCGTGCTGCGGCATCGCTTAGTGATTCGCCCCGAAGCCGATCTCGAAGGACTCACGCCCGATCGCGTGATCGCCGAGATCGTCGCGCACGTGGACGTCCCCAAGTGATCGCGCCCGCGCCTCTCGCGCCCGCGGCGGTTTCCGCGCGTTGCCGCAATGCCAGGCGTCTCGCCGTTGCTTTTGGTCCGAGATTCTTCGTGATGCTCCTGGCCGGCGCCGTCTTCGTTGGTCCCGCGTGGTGGGATCGTCGCTTTGCGTTTTTGATGATCGCGTGGGACGCGCTCGTTTTTCTCGCCTGGATCTTCGATTCCCGGCGGCTTCCCGCGCCGAATGAAGTGGAGATCACGCGCGAATGGCCCGACACCGTGTCGCTCGACGCTCGCGGCAGCGTGATTCTGCGGCTCACAAGCGAGTGTCCGCGCGCTTTCTCCGCCGAACTCAGCGATACCACGCCTGCCGATTGGCGCGAGTCGCCGCCGGTCCTCTCGCTGGCCGTTGCGGCGCGCGGAGTTGCCGAGGCGCGCTACGAAATTCTTCCGCGACAGCGTGGTAGCGCACAACTCGGCACGGTGTTTGTGAAAATCCAGAGTGCGTTTCGCCTGGCGGAGCGCTGGATGATCGCCAAGCTGCCGCAAACGATTCGCGTCTATCCGAATCTGGAGGAAACGCGGCGCTTGACGCTCTACTTGATCCGCAGCCGTCAGATCCAGATGGAACGCCGGCTGAAAACGCAATCCGGCAAGGGTCGCGAGTTCGAAAGCTTGCGCAATTATCGCGCCGGCGACGAACGCCGCGACGTTTGTTGGACCGCCACTGCGCGTCGCGGCGAGTTGGTGACGAAAACATATCAGCATGAGCGTAGTCAAACGGTGACGCTCGTGGTCGACGCGGGACGCCTGATGCTTGCGCAGGACGGCGCGCGCGCGAAACTCGATCATGCGGTGAGCGCCGCGTTGGCGCTCGGGCAAGTGGCGATGCGTTCGGGCGATCGCGCGGGACTGCTGGCGTATGGGCGCAAGTTGCAAGCGCGACTCGCACCGGGCCGCGGCGCGGGCCACTTTCGGGCCATGTTGGAATCGCTGGCGTTGCTTCGCGGGGAGTTATCGGAAGCGGCTCACTCGCTCGCCGCCGACACCTTGCTGCTCATGCAATCGCGGCGCGGACTGGTGCTGTGGCTCACCGATCTTGCGGAAACGGCCGCGACGCCGGAGGTGATCGAAGCGGCCGGGCGTGTCGCGCGGCGGCATCTCTTGCTTTTCGTCACCATGAGTCAAGCGATGTTGCACGGCGTTCTCGCGGAAAAACCCGAGACCGCCGAGGCGATGTATCGCTACGCTGCGGCGACTGAAATGGCGCAGCGCCGCGAAGTGCTGCTCGGGCGATTGCGCCGGCAAGGCGCGCTTGTGCTCGATCTCGATCCGGCGGACGTGGCGCCCGCGGTGGTCAACGAGTATCTGCGGGTGAAGGAGATGGGACTTCTGTAACCGTGTTGTCGCGGCCGGCGAGGCGTAAATAAAGATACAGGCTCAAACCCATCGCCGCCGACACCGCGAATTTCAGCGGCACGGGCGCTTCCGACGGAGAAAAAAATCCTTCCAGCAATCCCGCGATAAAAAGCATCGGCAGCGTTCCCAGCGCCAACTTCACGCCCAGGCCGCCGTAATGTTGGATCGCTTCGCGGCGGCTCAACGATCCGGGAAACAGCAAGCCGCGCGCAATCAGCAATCCGCCGCCGCCGGCAATGAAGATCGCCGGCAACTCCAGCGCGCCGTGCGCCGCCACGAACGACCACAGGTCCACGCTCATGCTCGCTTGCCAGCACGCCGCGCCGATCACGCCCATCAGCAATCCGTTGAACACCATCATGTACACGGTGCCGAGCACTGTGAAGCCCATGGCGAACGCGGCGAGACTCACCGTCATGTTGTTGGTCATGATGGAACTCGACGCCAGCGGTTGCACGCCGACGATCGAGTGCGTCCACATCTGCCGTCGCGCGATGGTGTCGGCCATCCGGTGGCCCAGGAAGAATCGCGTGAACGACGGATCGGCGATCGTGGCAAGCGTTCCCGCGAGCGCGCCCAACAGAAACAGCACGAACGCCGCCATCGTGTACGGCATGGTGTCGCGAAACGTTTGCGGAAAGCCACCGCCATAGAATCGCCAGATTCCCGAAGGCCCGCGACGGCGGCTCGAGTAAATCAAATTGTGCGCGCCGCCGAGCAGGCGATTCAGATAATCGGCCATGCGCTGATTGCGCGAATCCTCGCGAACCGTGGCGAGATCGGCGGCGACTTGGCGATACAATAGTCCCGTCTCGCGCAACTCGCGCGCGGTGAGTTTCGCAATGCCGCCGCGGCCGGACTGCCGGACCAGTTCCTCCAGGCGATCCCAGTACGGTTTGCGTTTTTTCAGCCAAAGGCTGGTGTTCATAGCGGATGTTTACGCCCGATGGATGCGCCAGATGGATACGATGAATACGCGCGAGCCGCTCCCCAGCTCCCGCTCAGAAAACATTAGCATTGAAACGCCCGAACAGGTGGCGCTGACGTTTCCGCTCGCCGGCGTGGGCAGCCGCTTCCTCGCTTTGGCGATGGACACGGCGATTCAAGTCGGCGCGATCGTGGCGCTGACACTGGCGGGCTTCGTCGTCATGCGTCTCTCCAATAGCCATCCGTCGTTTTCAACTTCTCTTCAATGGACGATTGCGCTTTCCGGAATCGCGTCCTTCCTCGTGCACTTTGGGTATTTCGCGACGTTTGAGGCGTTGTGGCAGGGTCAAACGCCGGGGAAACGGAATCAAGATTTGCGCGTGATCAAGGACAACGGCGCGTCGATTACGGTGTTCGACGCGATCGGCCGCAACTTGCTGCGCATCGTTGACGGGATTCCCGGAATCTATGCAGTCGGCGTGGCGTCGGTCTTCTTGAGTCCGCGGAACAAGCGCCTGGGCGACTATCTCGCGGGGACCATCGTGGTGTACGACAAGCCGATGGATCGCAAATCGTCGCTGGCGTTTCGCGGCGTCGAATCGCCGGCGCCGGTGGGCCAGTCGACATCGCGCAAACTGACACCCGAGCAGTTCCAATTGCTGGAAACCTACACGGCGCGGAAGTATGATTTCGAATGGGACATGCGTAATCGCTTTGCCGCGGAAATCGTCGACCGCTTGGCCGCGAGCTTCGAAATTACCGCGGAAGAACGGCGCGATCCCGATGCGTTGATCGAGCGTCTGGTGAACGAGTATCGCAACCGGTGATTGAATGAGACGTTTGCTCGTTGGCGTGTTGTTCTTATGGCCGCTGTCCGCGCAAACACCGGCTCCGGGCGCGAGCGGTGCGAGAGTCTGGACCGAAGACCTCACAATTCCCACCTATCGCCTGAACACCGCGAATCCCGTGCCGCAATTCGCGGAGTTCACAACGCGGCCGTTCTATCCGTACCCCGCACTCAAGGATTTTGAGACCGACAAGCCGTTACCGAAAGCCTGGCACGCCGTCTATCTTGAAAACGAGTTTCTGAAAGTGACCGTGCTGCCCGATCTCGGCGGCAAACTCTATTCCATCTTCGACAAAATCACCTCGCGCGAAGTGCTCTATCGCAACAACGTGATCAAATACGCCGACATCGGTTTGCGCGGCGCCTGGACCGCCGGCGGCATCGAATGGAATTTTCCCGAAGGCCACACGTTCACCGCCGTTTCTCCCGTGGACTTCGTCACGTATCAGGATAAAGACGGCAGTGCGGAAGTAACGGTAGGCGATACCGAGCGCGTGCAAGGATTGCAATGGATGGTCACGATTCGTCTGCGTCCGGGCGTGCGCGCGGTGGAAGCGGAAATTGTGTTGCGGAATCCGAACGAGATTCCCGGCCGATATTGGTTCTGGGCCAATGCCGCGATTCCGGCGCGCGACGATCTGCGCTTCGTCTATCCGATGCGTCTCGTGGTCCCGCATGGCGGCACCGCGCGCCCGTATCCGATGTTTCAGCGCCAAGACGACTCGTCATGGGCGTCGATGAAAAACAGTGAATCACTATTTGCTCTTGATTCATTCCGCGATTTCTTCGGCGCGTACTACGAGCGCGCCGACAACGGCGTCGTGCAGGTATCGGACCACCGCTTGCTTCCGGGAAAGAAGATTTTCAGTTGGGGATTAGGCGCTCAGGCCGAACGCGACGTCGCGAGCGTCACCGATTCCGACGGTCCTTACGCGGAGATTCAAGCGGGTCGCCCGATCAATCAGAGCGGCCATCTGCCGATGGAGCCGTTTTACACCGAGCGGATTCTTCAGTATTGGTATCCCGCTGAGCGCCTTGGCGGCGCGTGGAGCGAGGCGAATCGCGATGCGGTGCTGCGCCTGAACGTGTCGCAAGAAAAGGCGCGCGTGTGGCTCGAAGGCACACGGGCGTTCGACGCCTTGGAAATCACGCTGCAAGATGGCGCGGGAAAAACGCTCCAAACGTGGAAGACGCCTCTCTTCCCGGGATTGCCGTTCACGGCGGCGGCCGACGTCGTGGGAACGGGACCATTTGTGGTGTCGGTGCGCACCGCCGCGGTGAAAGGCGCGGTCGGCGCGGAGATTATTCGCTTCCGCAGCGATGCTCCGATCGACGGCAACGAACGTTTCGCCGGTGTGCCGGCGGTCAAGAAGGCGACTCCCACGGTCTTTGAACAGGGTCAAGCCTTCGACGTAGAGTCGCATGACGCCAAGGCGCGCGAGAGCTGGCGCGAAGCGATTCGCTTGAATCCTTCGTTCGCGCCGCCGCATTTGAGTCTGGGAATTTCCTATTACCGCTCGGGCGAGTTGCAAGAAGCGGAGTCGCATTTGCGGGAGGCGCTTCGGTTGCGACCGGATCTCGACGATGCCAAATATTATTTGGTGTTGGTGCTACGCGAAGCGCCGAACACGGAAGGGGAGCGTCGCGCGATCCTGACGCAAGCGGCCGCCCGCGGCAAATGGTCGGGACCGGCACACATCGTGCTGGGCAAAATGGCGCTCGCCGCCGGCGACACCAAAGGGGCGATCGCGCAATTCTCCGTGACGCCGGACGCCGAGGCGCGCACGTTGCTCGCGATGGCGTATCGCATGGCTGGAAACGCAGCGCGCGCGCGCGTCTTGCTCACGCAGTTGCAGCGCGACATTCCAACGGATCATCTGGTGTTGTCGGAGGCCGCGCTCGCAGGCGATGCGCCCGCCGAATACGATCTTTGGCGCCTGCTCGATCGTCAGCCGGACGCGGTCACGGGGTTGGCGCTGAGCTACGCCGAAGTGAATCGCGCGGAAGCGCGCAAGCTGCTGGAGAAAGCTGTCGCGCGCGCGGGAAGGAACGCCGATCCCATGTGGCACTACACGCTGGGATGGCTGCACGAGGCGAATCGCGATGCCGCCGCGGCGGTTCAGGAGTATCGCGCGGCGGCCCAGATGAATTCGGACTACGTGTTTCCCAGCCGCGTGAAGGAAATCGAGATTCTCGAGCACGCGCTCACCGCGCTGCCGGCCAATTCGCCGGAAGCGGGACGCACCGCGTCTTACTTGGGTGAAGCCTTGGCTGCGCACCATCGTTGGACCGAAGCACGAACAAATTGGATCGCTGCAACGCAAGCAATTGCCAGCGATCCTCTTCCGGCGAAATTGCTTGCGTTCGCCGAGAAAACGTCCAAGGACTCGGAAGTCGCGTTGGCTGAATACGGGCAGGCCCTGGCACGCGATCCGAGCGATGCGCGGTTCTACGCCTTGCGCGACGACGTGCTGGCGCGCGACTCCGCGTCGCCTGCCAAGCGGCTCGCGTTGCTTGAAGCAGCGCCCGCGCAGGTCAAAGAACAAGCAGATGTCGCCACAAGACTCGTCCCGTTGCTCGTCGCCGCCGAGCGTTGGAAAGCCGCTGAAGACTTGTTGAAGCAAATGCCGCCGGCCGCCTCGCCGCAAGGCGCCGAGTTTCGCCGCAAGTACGAACTGGCCATCGCCGATGGCTACGCGAAGACCGGCCATAGCGCCGACGCCGCGAAAGCTGTCGTGAATTCCACGGTGCAAGCGTCGAACGTCGAGAATCCCGGCAACGTTCCGCCCAAACGCTGCATGGACACCGCGGCTGCGCTCGAACGTCTTGGCAAGCGCGACGAAGCGATGCAGTGGATCACACGCGCCGCCGACTGGCCGAAGAACGCAGCGGAACCGAAGCCGAAGCCCACGACCGAAGACGAATATCATCGTGCTCTGGCGCTCGCTCGCCTGAGACGCTTTCCAGAGGCACAAGCCGCGATGGAGTTTGTGGTCCACAACGATACCGGCGGAGAGCTTGGTCGCGACGCCGAACTGACACTGCGCCACTGGAAGGCGGCGGGAGTTATTAAATAAGAGCCGTGAAATGAATCTCGCCGACTATCAACCTCGCAGCATGTTGCACGTTCCCGAGCATCACGTGGCGCGTCCCGCATTTCCGGCGCTGGACTTTCACACGCACCTCGCTTGGAGCTCTGCCGACGGCAGCGCACCGCCGAAATATCTTGGCGACGCGCAAGAATTGCTCACGGTGATGGATCGCAAGAATGTTTCGGCACTGGTTCACTTGACGGGCGGCTACGGCGCGCACCTGGACGCCTGCATTCGCGATTTGCAGCAAGCGCATGCCGGGCGTTTTTACGTTTTCGCTGAGCCGATGTGGAATCGCGCGTCCGAACCGTCATACGAGGCCAATCAGGCGGCGGAGATCGAGCGCGCGGCGCGCGTGGGCGCGCGAGGGCTGAAAGTCTTGAAGACGCTCGGACTTTTCTTGCGCGAGCAAGGACGCCTCGTGCGCGTCGACGATCCGCGCTTCGATCCCATGTGGGAAACGTGCGGCGCGCTGGGATGGCCGGTGGCGATTCACGTGTCCGATCCCGAAGCGTTCTTTCTGCCCATTGATCGTTTCAACGAGCGCTACGAGGAATTGCACAATCATCCCGATTGGTCATTCTGTGGCCGTGATTTTCCCGGCGATCGGGAATTACAGGAATCGCGCAATCGCGTGATGGCGCGCCATCCGCGCACGCAGTTCGTGGTGTTGCATGTAGGCAACAACGCGGAAAACCTCGCCTATGTTTCCGAATGCCTCGACCGCTTTCCCAACATGACCGTCGATATTGCCGCGCGCATCGGAGAGCTCGGCAGGCAGCCTCGCGAAGCAAAGCGTTTTATCGATCGCTATCAAGATCGTGTGCTCTTCGGCACCGACGCCGTTCCGAATGGACACGAATTTCCGCAGCAACTGTTTTGCGACGAGTTGTATGAAATCTACTATCGACTCCTGGAAACCGAGGACGAGTACTTCGACTACGCGCCGGCGCCCGTGCCGCCGCAAGGGCGTTGGCGGATCTACGGCCTAGGCTTGAGCCGCGACGTGCTGCGCAAGGTGTATTACGAAAACGCGGCGCGCCTCTTGCGGCTATAGTAGTGTTCATGCTCGAAAACTTTCGTCTCACTGGGCGGACCGCTCTCGTCACCGGCGGCACGCGCGGCATCGGTAAAGCGATCGCCGAAGGACTGGCGGACGCGGGCGCGCGCGTGATTGTCGCGGCGCGCGGCGATGGCGCCGACATCCAGGTGGATCTCAGCAAACCGGGCGAAGCGCTGCGGCTCGCAGACGCCGCGGGTCCCGTGGACATTCTCGTGAATAACGCGGGCCTCACGCGCCGGGCTCCTGTGCTCGAATACTCCGAGCAGGATTGGGACGACGTGTTGCAGGTGCAGTTGAAAGTGGTCTTCCAACTTTCGCAAGCCGTGGCGCGCGGCATGAAAGATCGCGGATGGGGACGCATCGTGAACATCGCCTCGCTGCTTTCGTTTCAAGGCGGCATCACCGTGCCGGCGTACGCCGCGGCGAAAGGCGCGGTGGCGCAATTGACGAAAGCGTTCGCTAACGAACTCGCGCCGCACGGCGTGTGCGTGAACGCCATCGCGCCGGGATACATTCGCACCGAACTCACCGGAGCGCTCCAGAATGATGTGACACGCAACCGGCAAATTCTCGAGCGCATTCCCGCGGGACGCTGGGGCGAGCCGCGTGATCTCGCGGGCGCCGCCGTGTTTCTCGCGTCGCCGGCGGCCGCCTACGTCAATGGGCACATCATGGTGGTCGACGGCGGATGGATGGCGCGGTAAGCTCGAAATCCCGTGGGATCCTACACACTCCATCTCGTGAATCTCGTAGCGGTCTATGCGATCGCGGTGATTGGTCTGCACATCATCGTGGGACTCTGCGGCCAGTTTTCACTGGCGCAAGGCGCGTTCTTCGGAATCGGCGCGTATGGATTGGCGTTGCTCGAATCGCGTGGGCATTGGCCGGCGGTGGCGGCGGCGCTCGGCGGTGCTTTCCTGTCAGCGGCCGTTGCCGCCGTGGTTGGTGTGCCGATTTTGCGTCTGCGGGGACACTATCTGGCGATGGCCACGATCGGCTTCGGCGAAATTCTTTATCTCACGCTGTTGAATTGGACCACGCTGACCAACGGTCCCGACGGTTTGCGGATCGCGCGGCCGTTTCTGGCGGGCGCGGGATCGCCGGCGTACGATCGCGCATTCTTTATCGTCGTCGCGACCGTCGTGGCTGCGTGCGCGATGGCGACGGTGATCCTGGGACGCTCGGCGTTTGGGCGTGAGCTGCGCGCGGTGCGCGACAACGAGCTCGCGGCAGCCACGTGCGGCATCGCTGTGCCGCGCGTGAAGACGGCGGCGTTTGCGGCAGCGGCGTTTTTCGCGGGACTCGCGGGCGCGCTCTACGGATTGCTTGAAACCTACGTGAGTCCCGACACATTTACGTTCGATTTCTCGATCGTGCTCTTGACGATGCTGCTGGTCGGCGGGCGATACTCCGTCGCGGGAGCGGTGATCGGAGCGGTGTTGCTGGGATTCCTTCCGGAATGGCTGCGCTTCCTTAAGGACTACTACATGCTGCTGTTCGGCGCGCTCGTGGTGGTGAGCGTTACGTGGATGCCGGCGGGAATCGTGGGCACTTTTGACGCGCGCCGGCGCCGCGGGGCCGCATGAGTGCTCTCGTCGAGTTGCGCGGTTTGAGCGTGCGCTTTGGCGGCGTGTGCGCGCTGGATTCCGTCGATCTCGATATTGCGCCGGGCGCGATTCACGCGCTGCTCGGCCCGAATGGCTCCGGAAAATCTACAATGATCAACGCGCTGAGCGGAGTGATTCGCGCCAACGTACGAGGCGCGCTTTCGTTCAAAGGTCAGCGGATCGACGGACTCGCCGAGTATCAACTTCATCGCTTGGGAATTGCGCGAACGTTTCAAACGCCGCGCTTGTTTTCATCGATGACGGTTCTCGATAACGTCCTCGCTGGATGGCGGCGCAGCGAGCCCGACGCGCGGCGCGAGTTGGAACGTGCCGGACTCGCGCCGAAGGCCGCCGCTTCCGTCGCGCGCCTGAGCGCCGCGGAACGACGCATGTTGGAGATGGCCAGGGCGTGCACGAGCCGGCCATCGCTGGTGATGCTCGACGAACCGGCAGCGGGCATGAGCGCGGAGGAGCGCGCGTTCTTGTCGGCGTACCTTCGCGAAACACTGCAGCAAGGCCGCCATGAGGGCTTGGCGCTGTTGCTCGTGGAGCACGACATGAAAATGGTCACGGGACTCGCGTCAACTGTGACGGCTCTGAATTTCGGCCGCAAAATCGCCGAAGGTCCCCCGGAGCGAGTCGCCGCCGATCCGCAGGTGGTGGAAGCTTATTTGGGATCGGCGAAACCATGTTGAGGGCTAACGGAATTTGCGCGGCGTACGACGGCATTCACGCGTTGCGTGAAGTCACGCTCCAAGTCGCGCCGCGCGAGGCGGTGGCGGTGCTTGGTGCGAACGGAGCGGGGAAGTCGACACTGTTGAAAGTGATTTCCGGATTGGTGCCGGCCGCGAGCGGCGAGGTGCATTTCGAGGATCAATCGCTGTGCGGTTGGCCGGCCGATCGCATCGCGCGCGCCGGAATCTTGAGCGTTCCCGAAGGGCGACGCATTTTTCCGGGACTCACGGTCGAGGAAAACTTGCTCACAGGAGTTTTTTCGCGGCCACGCGCTGAACGCGATGCCGACCTCGAGCAAGTCTATGCATGGCTGCCGTGGATGACGGAGCGCCGCACGCAACTCGGGTGGTCGCTGAGCGGCGGACAACAGCAAATGCTGGCGATCGCGCGTGCCTTGATGGCGCGGCCGCGATTGCTGCTGCTCGACGAGCCATCGCTCGGGCTATCGCCCACCGCGTGCACCCAAGTTTTCGATTTGATGGCGCGGATTCGCGAACGCGGTGTAGCGATGTTGGTGGTGGAGCAGAACGCTGCGCAGGCGCTCGATTTTTCTTCGCGCGCCGTGGTGCTGGAACTGGGTCGAGTGGTGTTGGAAGGTACTGCCGCGCAACTGAAGAACGATCCGCAGGTAAGGAAGGCGTATTTGGCCGTGTAGTTATTCCGCGATATCTTCGTCAGCCGACGAGTAGGCCAGCGTCGGGCGATTGATCAGGGCGTTGGCCGCTTCGGCGTCGTGCTCCGCCACCATCAGTTTGATTCCGCCCAGCATATTCACCAGGAACCAATCGAGGCGGACCATGTTTTCGTCCATCAGGAAGCACTCGATGCCCGCCGATTCCAACATGCCTTTGGCGAACTGTGCTTCGGAAAGACTGACGAATACGCTGATCGTGACGAGCGGCGGGGCTTCCATGCAGCTAACCATACCATGCTTCGTGATAAGATTTTCTTATGCCTTGGCGGCCGGCAAGAGTCGTGACGTTTCTGACGATGGCGATTTTGGTCGCCGGCATCGAGTGCGCCACGATGTGCTCGGCGCGAATTTGCGCTACTGCGAACCCGCAACCGCCTGGACATTGCCACAAGCACAACGGAAAATCCGCACCGGTACCATGTGAAAAGCAGGCGGCGGTCAGCCTAGCCGCGCCGGCGAAAATCGCCTCGCCATCGCCGCAGTTTCTGGCGATCGCCGCGGTTGAAGACGATTCGCTTTCCTCACCGGCACACCCTGCGCGCCACATCATCCCCACTTTTCAATCTTCTCCACCGCCCGGCTCTCGCCCTATTGTCCTAAGGGTATAGCGCGCTCCTTCGCACGCATTGGATTTCGCGACGAAGGGAGAACTCCGTGATTTTTCGCTTAGCAACGTGTGTCTTGATCGCAACATCTAGCCTAATCGCAGTGCAGCTGGCTGCGCAATCGTCCGGCACGTCAATGCCCGATATGCAGATGCCCGGCATGCCCATGCCGGGCACGCCGGCTTCAGGTCACGGCATGCAGATGAACGCCGCCGGCATGTACATGATGAACGAGGCGTCAGGCACCAGCCACAATCCGGCGTCGTGGCCGATGCCGATGCTGATGCCGCGCGTCGGTTCCTGGAACACGATGCTGATGGGCGGGCTTTTTGCCGTAGATACTCAGCAATCCGGGCCGCGCGGCGGCGACAAGTTTTTCTCCACAAGCATGTTCATGGCCGACGCCGAGCATGGCTTGGCCGGCGGAAGTTTCATGCTCGATAGCATGTTCAGCCTGGAGCCGGCGCTCATCACCGAGCGCCGCTATCCGGAATTATTTCAAACCGGCGAGACCGCGTTCGGCAAAGCGATCGTCGACGGCCAGCATCCCCACAATTTCGTGATGGCCTTGGGTGTGATGTACGCGCACAAAGCCGGCAGCGTGATGATGGAAGTGTACGCGGCGCCGGTTGGCGATCCCGCGATCGGGCCCGTGGCGTACGCGCATCGCGCGTCGGCGGCGGAGTTGCCGCAAGCACCGCTCGGCCATCACTGGCAGGATTCCACACACATTTCCTACGACGTGGTGACCGTCAGCGCGCAACGCGGCGATTTTCGCCTGGAAGCCAGCGGATTTCACGGCGCGGAGCCGGACGAAAATCGCTGGACCATCGGATACGGCGCGATCGATTCATGGTCGTCGCGGCTCTCGTGGATGCCCACGCGTAATTGGAACGCGCAGTTTTCCGCGGGAAGACTGACGCATCCGGAGAGCACCGATCCCGGCGATCAGATTCGCACCACGGCGTCGGTGGCATACACGCGGCCGATTCGGCGATCGGCTTGGTCGTCGAGCGCGATCTGGGGACGCAATCACAACACTTCGACACAGCGGAATCTGAATTCGTATTTGCTGGAATCTGTCGCGCCGATCGGCGCGAGAAATTTCGTCACCGGACGCTTTGAGCTGGTCGACAAGGACGAGTTGCTTCCCTCGGGAGCGGTGTTTCGCATCGGCGCGTACACCGCCGGATACACGCGCGACATTCCGAGCCCATTTCGATTGGTTGAAACCGGCGTCGGCGCGAACGTGACCTTCTACTCGACGCCCTCGGCGATCAAGCCGTACTACGGGCAACATCCCATGGGCGCGAGCATGTTCCTGCGATTCCGCCTAAAACCCGCTGAAAAGAATTAGTCGCGGATCGTCACCACCGGCCCGGAATTGTCGGCTGTGTTCAGCGCATTCAGGCGCTCGATCACCTGCCGCGCGATGGCGAAGAACGGCTGCGCTTTCGGTGCGTCGGGACCGCCCGTGGCGACCGGCGATCCCGTGTCGCCGCCGGCGCGCACTTCCGGCTCAATGGGGATTTCGCCCAGGAAGGGCACGCCGAATTGCGCGGCCATACGTTGTCCGCCGCCGCGGCTGAAGATGTCCGCGATTTCCCCGCAGTGGCCGCACACGAAATAGCTCATGTTCTCGACGATTCCCAACACGTCGACTTTGACTTGTTGGAACATTGTGACCGCTTTGCGCGCGTCTTCCAGCGAAACGTCCGACGGCGTCGTGACCACGATCGCGCCCGTGAGCGGCGCCGACTGGATCAGCGTGAGCTGGACGTCGCCTGTGCCCGGCGGCAAATCGATGATCAAGTGATCGAGTTCGCCCCACATCACGTTGCGCAAGAACTGTTGGATCACGCTATGCAGCATGGGACCGCGCCATATCAGCGGCTTGTCGCCGGGATTCAGAAATCCCATCGACATGGTTTTGATTCCATAGCCGAGCACCGGCTCGATGCGATTTTCTCCCGACGCGCGCGGCTGCTGGAAGACGCCCAACATCAGCGGCACGTTGGGACCGTAGACGTCGGCGTCGAGCAATCCGACTTGATGACCCAAGCGCGAAAGCGCGAGCGCCAGATTCACCGCGACCGTGGTTTTTCCCACGCCGCCTTTTCCGGACGCCACGGCAATCAAGTTTTTTACGCCGGGAATCGCGGCTTTTGGTTCCGGTCTGTCCTGGGGATTGCGGGCTTGCGGTTCACTCATTTTTGTATGTTCCTAGAGGCCAAGTTTTTTCCAAAGCGAATCGACGCGCGACTTCGTCGCCGCATCCATGCGAATTTCGTCGGGCCAAGGGCGCGCAAATC
Organism: Terriglobia bacterium; assembly: GCA_021325275.1. Classification (GTDB taxonomy): domain Bacteria; phylum Acidobacteriota; class Terriglobia; order JAJPHL01; family JAJPHL01; genus JAJPHL01. The sequence continues at coordinate 77,761 of JAJPHL010000071.1, forward strand.
CTTCGCTCGCAAGTTTGCGCGTGGCGTCGACGCCCATCTTCGATCCGAAATTCGCCAGGCGGCTCGAGTGATCGAGGGAATCGACCGGTCCCAGCGTGAACTGAATATCACGCTCGGGATCGATGTGGTTCAGCGCCTTCCACGCCACTTCGTTCATGTCGTGCACATTCACGTCGTGATCCACCACCACGATGCATTTCGTGAACATCGCCTGGCCTAGTCCCCAAATCGCGCTCATCACCTTGCGCGCGTGACCCGGATACGCCTTGCGGATCGCCACGATCATCAAGTTGTGGAAGATGCCCGCCGCGGGCATGTGCATGTCCATCACTTCAGGGAGTTGCAAGCGCATTAGCGGAAGAAAAATGCGCTCGATCGCGTGACCCATCCAGTAATCTTCCATCGGCGGCGCGCCCACGATCGTCGTCGCGTAAATCGGATCCTTGCGATGCGTGATGCATGAAATGTGGAACACCGGATACTCGTCGGCGAGCGAATAGTAGCCGGTGTGATCGCCGAACGGCCCTTCGGTGCGCAGCTCGTCGAGACGCACGTGACCTTCGAGCACGATTTCCGCTTCCGCGGGGACTTCGAGATCGACCGTCTTGCACGCGACTATCTCCACCGGCTTCTGCCGCAGGAATCCCGCGAACATCATTTCGTCGAGATCGGGCGGCAGCGGGAGAATGCCGGAAAAAATCGTCGCGGGATCGGCGCCGATCGCCACCGCGACCTCCATCGTCTTTCCCGCGCGATCCGTTCCTTCCGCCATGCGGCGAAAATGATCCGCGCCCTGTTTGTGAAGCTGCCAGTGCATGCCGGTGGTGCGATCGTCGTAGACCTGCATGCGATACATGCCGGCGTTGCGCTTGCCCGTGACGGGATTGCGCGTGAACACCAGCGGCAGGGTGATGAAACGCCCGCCGTCCTGCGGCCAGCATTGCAGCACCGGAAAATCGAGCACCGAAAAGTTGTCGCGCAGCACGCGATCCTGGCACGGCCCGTCTTTCACGATGCGCGGGAAAAAAGCGCCGACTTCCGCGAGCATCGGCAGCATCTTCATTTTTTCCATCAGGCCTTGCGGAGACTTGAAATCGAGAAAAAAGCGGATGCGTTCAGCGACCTCATCGATGTTGTCGACGCCCAGCGCCAAGTTCATGCGCCGCTCCGAACCGAAGGCGTTGATCAGCACAGGCGTCCGATAGCCTTTGGGTTTTTCGAACAGCAGGGCCGGGCCAAGGCGCTTCGAAACGCGGTCCGTGATTTCGGCGATCTCGAGGATCGGATCGACTTCCTCGCGAATGCGTTTCAGCTCGCCCGCTTTGTCGAGAGTGCGCACAAACTCGCGCAAGTCTTGGTAGGCCATGGGTGATCTTTAAAATCCGTTGGATCCAGTGGAACATCCATTATGACACGTCACGCCGCGAGGGCGTGGGCTGGCGTGAAGTCACATCGCCTACGTATCTTTCGGCTAAATCGCCCTTCCTTCGCTCGACGCGGGTAGTTCTTTACTGTATCCTTATAGACGGGTTACCTCAGAGGGTCCAAAAGCGTATTAAATCTTGGGGGTGAAGTAGGTATGGGGGTCGTCAAGTCTTCTCTGTACGCCTATTGCGTGGTTCGCCTCGATCAAAATGAGCCTTGGGATGTGATCCCCGGCCTTGCCGGACGTCCAGTGTTCCCTGTGAGGGATCAAAAAGTAGCAATGCTCGTGAGCCGTCTCGAGCGGACCAAGCCCGACGAGCACAAACACATTTCCCAGCACGGCCAAGTTCTGCATCAAGCCTTTGAGAAGCGGACGATTCTGCCATTTCGCTTCGGCACCACATTTCCCGGCGAGCTGGAAGTGCGCGCGTTGCTGGCGCAGAATCGCGACCAGTTTGTGGAAGGGCTGCGCCAGTTGCGCGGCAAAGCGGAAGTCCATGTGAAGCTGAGTTTCCGCGTGCAGCAAGCCGCGCCGCGCACCATGGCTGCGGCGGCAGCGTCGCTGGGACGCCTCACCGTGTCGAGCCAGGGATACGCCATCGCGCCGACGCACACGGCTCCCGACGCCGCACGCGTGCAAGCCGATCATGTCCTCGAATGCATTCGCGCGGTCTTCAAGCCGCTGCAAGAGCAAGTGTCGGCGCGTTATCTCGATCGCGGACAAGTCCAGTTAGAAGTGCGCTGCTTGGTTCCCGAGGCCCACGTCGAGTTCTGCCGGAAGTTCGCGCTTACCGGCTTCGAGAATCTCGACGACGTGCAGCTTCAAGTCGCGGGACCGTGGCCGCCGTGCCATTTCCTGCCGGTGACGGCGAAACTGCCGAATCGCGCGGAAAAGGCGATGCCGCTGCCGGGACGCTTGCCGCTGCGGTCGCGCGCGGCGCGCGTTTAAGTGGGACAATCGCGCGGCGTTCCGTCAGGCACACAACTCGTAGGCTTTTCGCATCCAAGCTAGGAGTTCGCTATCGATGTCTTGGGCCGCAATCACCTTTACTTCGTGATGCCACCGGCTCTTGGATACCTGTTCGCTCTTGAATACGCGCGAATTCTTGATCGGTCCCGCAGCTTTCACCGTTACGACGAGATGCTCCTTTCTAGGGTGTATTCCTGCGAAGGCTGACCGGCGAGCGAGATGAATGGAGGTCTTTTTCACTTCCTCTTCAAAAGGACCCAGCGGCTTGAGAGCGGCTAGAAGTTTCTTGTACAGCTCGCGTGACACCGGGCTTTTGCCGAACAAAGCGTCATATTTGTCAGCCATGGTGGAATTCTCCTAGGACGAGCCCCAAGTCCTCAAAGCCCATCCGGCTGCTAGGCCGAGTACAGTGCCTACCAGAAGGATGGGCGCGTACTTTTTTGTAATGATGGCGTCAGGCACACTGACGAGGAATCCGACGAGCGTGCCCCGCGCTAAGGGAGGCAAAGGAAGCGCTACTGTACAAGTGAAAAGGCCAATCAAGAAGCGACTACAAAACGCTGCCATCAGCGCGGCGCGCTTGTCCGGGAACCTGAGAGGGATCATCATACCAACGGACACCGCACCGGCAACCATCCCAACGATGACGCCAAGCTGAATGTTGGACATCGGCGATTGCTCCCAGCCAGTGATTATCGTTCGCCCCTAATCAGAACGCCAACGAAAAGATACAAAGAATCTACTACCCACGTTCGCCGGACTTTTCACCGAACAGTCCCGACGGCCGAAAAATCAGCACGCCGATCAATAATACAAACGCGATTCCATCGCGCAACGCTTGCGACACGTATGCGCCGGCGAGCGTTTCCATTACCCCTAAGAGCAATCCGCCGACGATCGCGCCGGGAATGCTGCCGAATCCTCCCGCGATCGCCGCGGCAAACGCTTTTGTGGAAAACATGCTGCCCATTTCCGGCTGTACAAAGTAGACGGGCGCGAGCAACGCGCCGCCCAATCCCGCAAGCATACACGCGCCCGCGAAGGTCACCGCGATCATGGTGCGCGCGGGAATACCCATCAGCATGGCGGTGTCGCGATCTTGCGCCACGGCGCGCAGTCGCACGCCGAGCATGGTTTTCTGAAACACGAAGTAGAGGAGTGCGAGAACGGCGATGGTCACGCCGGCGATGCCCGCCTCGTGATACGGCACGAAAACGCCGGCGATTTTCGCGGACCCTCGGCCAAAACCGGATTCCGGCATCGCGGGATGCGCGCCCCAAATCAATCGCGCGGCGTTGGTGAGAAAAATCGACGCGCCGATCGTCGTGACGACAAACGGTGTGAAGTCATGCTTCGATTCTTCGGCGATGGGATCGTAGCAGACGCGCCTGAACACCACAGAGAGTCCCGCCATCGCCAAGATGGTTGCGCCCATCGCCGGCCACACGCCGATCCGCGGCGCGCACGCCGCGAGCAGATATCCGCCGATCATCACCAGATCGCCTTGCGCGAAATTCACGAGCGACGCGCAGTTGTAGAGCATCACGAATCCCAGCGCGACGAGCGCGTACACGGCGCCCAGCGCGAGGCCCTCGGTTAAGAGCTGGAACGCTCCCGCCACGCGCGCCGTCGCGCCGGAGGGTGGGACGCTGCCCGGTGGCAGCTTCACTACGCCAGCCAGCGACGCGGCGTCGAGCACTTCCAGAACGCGATGGCGTCCGTCGTGAATCGTCACGATGTCGATGTCGTGACGGCCATTTCCCTCGGCGTCGAAGCGGAATTCGCCGGACGCGCCCGCGGTGCGCAGTCGTGAGAGCGCACGCCGCAGCGACTCGGGGTCAGTGCCGCCCGCTTCGATGGCCTGTCCGAGTAGCCGGAAACCGTCGTACGCCTGCGTCGCGACCAGGTCCGGTTCCTCGCCGTAGCGGCTCCGATACTTCTCGCGATACGCCTGGGTGACGGCGTTGGGCGCTTCCGGCGTGAAATCGGTAAAGATGCGCACGCCTTCGGCCTCGCGTCCCGCAAGCGTAAGAACAATGCTCGTTCCAAACGACGGCGATCCGAGCAACTGATACGGCATGCCGAGTTGCCGATAACGCCGCATGATCAATCCCGCGTCGGCTTCGCGCGTTCCGTAGACCACCAGCAGATCGGCGCCGGCACTGCGCGCGGCGACAAGTTGCCCGGTGAAATCGCGATCGCCGGCGTGAAACTGATCCTCGAGCACCGGTGCGATTCCGTACATTTCCTGCATCGCGTTGCGAAACGCGCGCGCGCCGCCCGAGCCGAACGCGTCGCTATCGTGCAGGATGGCGATTCTTCGCGCGCCCATGTCGCCGACGGCACAGCGCACCGCCAGCCGCGAGGCCAGCCCATCGTCGGTGCGAATGCGGAAGATCCAGCGGCTGCCTTGTTTCGTAATGGTTTCGTTGGTGGCGCCGGTGACGGCCGGGATTCCAATTTCGTTGATGCGCCCAAGAATCGCGAGAACTTGCGTGCTGCGCAGCGGCGCCAACAGTCCCACGACGTCGCCGCGTCCCGCGAGTTTGTTCAACGCGTTCACGCTGCCGGCATTGCCGCTGGCATTGTCTTCGAACACGGCTTCCGCCGGGCGCCGCTGCGCAGAGCCGGGTGGGCGCAATCCACCGCGCTCGTTCATTTCCTCGAGTGCCAACGCGACGCCTCGGCGTTCTTGCTCGCCCGCCAACGCCGATTTGCCGGTCAGCTCGACAATCGCGCCGAGGACAATGGGCTTGGCCTGCGCGGCCGCCAGTGCGCAGCCAAGCAACCCGAAAATTGTCCAGCGCGCCTTCATAGTCCGGTTGCAGTTTTATCACGGAGGGTGGCGCAAGTGTAAATAACAAAACCTTAATATTGTGTTTAATACATTTCTCGCTATACTGTTGGCAAGAGGCAGGGAGCCCTATGGGTCGCGAGTTAGTGATACTTTCGCCAGTGGAGCGGCGGGATACGCTGCTGCACGTGATTCGAGGCGCGCGGCGCCGCCTGACCTTTTCCCTTTTTCGTTGTGACGATCGCAAGGTCCTCGATGCACTGGGCGAGGCGCGCGACCGTGGTGTGCTCGTGGAAGCTCTCGTGACACCCTCCGCGAAGGGTTGGGAGAAACGCCTGAAAGACTTGCGTGGACTGCTCGCCGACCTCGGCGCGGAAGTCCATCGCTACGACGGCGGCAACGCCAAGTATCACGCCAAGTACATGGTGGCCGACGATTCCACGGCGGTGGTCGCGTCGCTCAATTTCACGCAGAAGTGTTTTCGCGAAACGTGCGACTTCCTGTTGGTCTCGCACGATCCGCAACTGATCTCCAGCCTTCGCCGCCTGTTCAAGGCCGATTGCCGCGCGGCCGGTTCGCCGTTTCCGCGCAATTTGAGCGACCGCTTGATCGTGGGACCGGAGCAGGCGCGCCGCCGCATCGAGGCGCTAATTCAAGGCGCGAAGCGCAGCATCCACATCATGGACCACCGCATCGCCGACCCCGACATGCTGGCGCTCTTGCGCGATCGACGCAAGGACGGAGTGCAGGTGGAAGTGGTCGACGATCGCGAGCTCGGCGGATTGCGCGCGCACGGCAAGATGATGCTGATCGACGAGAGCGTGGCGGTACTCGGCAGTTTGTCGCTCTCGCCGCCCAGCCTCGACAACCGCCGCGAGGTCGCGGTGATCGTGAAGCAGCCCGAGGTCGTCAAGCGGCTCGCGCAGTTTTTCGAAGAGCGTAAGGCGCTTCGTAAGTAATCCGTTCGCTGCGATATCATCGCTCCATGAAAATCTTCACCTGGGTGTTGCGAGTCTTACTCGCGTTGGCGTTCCTCGCCGCGGGTGCGCCGAAATTCATGAACAATCCGCAGATGATCGAAGGCTTCGGCAAGATTGGATTCGGACAGTGGTTCCGCTACTTTACGGGTTGCATGGAAGTGGGCGGGGCGATCCTCATTGTCATTCCGGCCACGGGATTTGTCGGTGCGATGATGTTGTTCGTGACAATGTGCGGCGCCACCACCGCCGTCCTGACGCGCCTCGGCGGTAATCCGGCGGCCCCGATTGTGCTGGGAGTCTGTGCGGCGTTTGTGGCTTATCGCTTGCGTCCCGGCGCATCTTCTTGATCTCTCGCCGCATCTCATAAACATGGCCGTGGAAACATCCGCGCAACTGCAGATTGGTGGTATGCACTGCGCCGGGTGTGTGGCGACGGTGGAGAAAGCACTGAAGAGCGTCCCCGGCGTGCGCACGGCGGAAGTGAACTTGGTGACCGAGCGCGCGCGAGTGGAGTACGATCCGCTCGCCGCCGCGCCTGAACAACTTTTCAACGCGGTTAAAGAAGCCGGATACTCCGCGAAACTTGCCGGGAGCGATTCCTCCACAGCCGGCCGCGAACTGGTGGAAGAACGCGAACGCCGCGCCGCCGAATTGCGCCGCTTGACGATTCTAAGCGTCGCGCTCAGCACGCCCGTCGTAGTGCTGAGCATGCTTGCGCCGGAGTTTCCCTCTAAGAATTGGATATTGTTCGCGTTGACGCTTCCCGTGTGGGCGTACTGCGGATGGCAATTCCACGCCGGCGCGGTGGCGGCGCGTCGCGCGCCGACGATGGACACGCTTGTGTCGCTCGGAACGTCGTCGGCATTTTTCTACAGCGCTTTCGTGACGTTCACGCACGGTTGGGACACGCAAGGCGCGGAAGTTTACTTCGACACCGCGGCCGTCATCATCACGTTGATCCTGGTGGGACGCTTCCTGGAAGGTCGCGCTCGCGCGCGCACCGGCGCGGCGATCCGCGCGCTGGTCGCGCTGCAACCAGCGAGGGCTCGCTTGTCCAGTGGTGAGGAAGTCGCCCTTGAAGAGGTGCGCGCCGGTGATCTGGTGGAAGTGCGTCCGGGAGAAAAGATCCCGCTCGACGGTGAAGTCGTCGAGGGCGCGTCGTCCGCCGACGAATCGATGCTCACCGGCGAAAGCATGCCGGTGGAGAAAAACGTTGGATCGCCGGTCACCGGGGGCACGGTCAACGGCAATGGTTGGATGCGCTATTGCGTCACGCGCACAGGAGCCGACGGGACGCTGCAACAAATCATCCGCCTGGTGGAAGAGGCGCAAGGATCGAAAGCGCCGTTGCAAGCGCTGGCCGATCGCTTCGCCGGCGTGTTTGTTCCAATTGTGATTGCGATTGCGTTGCTGACGTTTGGCGCATGGATGGTCCTGAGTGCGGGATTGTCGGTTGCGCTGATTCGTGCCGTTGCCGTACTTGTCATCGCGTGTCCCTGCGCTATGGGACTCGCCACGCCCACCGCCATTATGGTCGCGGCCGGACGCGCGGCGCAGCGCGGCATCTTGGCGAAAGGCGGCGCGAGTCTCGAGAAGGCCGCGCGCGTCACTACGGTTGTGCTCGATAAAACCGGTACGCTCACCGAAGGGCATCCGGAGGTCACCGATGCGATCGCGCTCGCGGCGGATTCCGACTGGCTCATGTTGGCTGCGGCAGTCGAGTCGCGCTCGGAGCATCCCTTGGCGCAAGCCGTGGTGCGTTACCGCGCGCCCGGCGCCAATCATCACGCCGAAAATTTTCAAGCCGTGCCGGGCGAAGGCGCCATCGCGACGGTCGATGGGCGCACGATCATCGTTGGCACGCGAAAACTGTTTCGCCGTCACGGCGGCGATTCCGCGGCGCTGAAATCGCAGTTATCCAGGTTAGAAGAGCAGGGAAAGACCGCCATCATCGTGGCCGAAGCGTCGCGGCCGCTCGGAATCATCGCTGTCGCCGATCGGCTGGCTGCAGGCGCGGTAGACGCCGTGCGCGAATTGCAATCGATGGGACTGAAGATCAGCATGATCACCGGCGACAACCGCCGCACCGCCGAAGCCGTCGCGAAGGAAGCGGGAATCGCCGACGTGGTCGCGGAATGCCTGCCGGGAGAAAAAGCGCTGCGCGTGCGCGACCTGCAATCGCGCGGCGAAGTCGTCGCCATGGCCGGCGATGGTGTGAACGACGCGCCGGCGCTCGCCGCCGCCGATCTCGGCGTCGCGGTGGCGGCGCGCGGCGCGAGCGCCGCGGGAAATGTCGCGGTGGAAACGGCGGACTTGGTGCTGCTCGGACGCAATTTGCAATCGCTGCCCGAAGCCCTGCGTTTGGGTCGCGCGACCACTCGCATCATCCGCCAAAATCTTTTCTGGGCGTTCGTCTATAACGTGATCGGAATTCCGCTGGCCGCGCTCGGATACTTGAATCCGATGTTTGCGGCAGGCGCGATGGCGTTGTCGTCGGTGAGCGTCGTAACGAATTCGCTGCGCTTGCGCAAATTCTAAGTCGCGCTCATTCGAAGCTCTTGATGTAGATGTGGCGGAACGCCACCGGCCCGTGATCGCCTTGCAGCATGATGGGATTGCGCGCGGCCTCCGGCGTGTCCATGTGGCTCACCGTCGGCCCCGCGAGCGAAAAATTCTCCTGCACCGGAACATCGTTCAGCATCACGCGCCAAACTTTTCCGTTGGCGATCTTCTGGCCCGCCGCATCGAACTGCGGAGCTTGGAACCAGATCCTGAGAGATTGCCATTCGCCCGGCGCCCGCGCCGCATTGCGCGCAGGCGGCGAACCGCCGCCGCCCTTTTCCAACTCGTAAATTCCGCCGCAATCGCCGACGGTGAGCGGTCCCGTGAAACCAAAGCTATCGAAAATCTGTACTTCATAGAGCCCGTGCAAATAGACGCCGGAATTCGATCCCTTCGCCAGCATGAATTCCAAATACAACTCGAAGCTTCCGAACTTTTCGTCAGTGACGAGGTTTGCCGTCTTGCCATCCTTGCCGTTCACGATGCGATCGCCCGGTGCGGCCTGGGCCGTGAGATGGGTGGGATTGAAAACGCGCTTCCAATTCACGGCCGCCGAGGTAAACCACTCGTGCGTCGATTGATTCACCGCGTGCCAACCGGAGAGATCGCGCCCGTTCAACAAGGGCCGCCAGCCAGGTTCAGAAAGATACGGCGCGTCGCCGTACTTTTCGTCGTGATACAAATCCGGCAGGGACCGCTGGATGGCCGCGGCTACCGGGTCCTGCGCGGGAGCTAGGGCAACAAAAATCAGCGAGATGGCCGCGAGGACGCCCAAGATTTTCGCAGTATAACACCAATGAAAACGCGTGCTATGCTCAGCGCATGGGACAAACACGGCGTCAATTCTTGGCTTCGAGTGCGGGCGCGGCCGCGGCTTCGTCGCTACCGGCGACATTGCGTCCGGCCGGCGCCAACGACCGCATTCGCATCGGCGTGATCGGCGCAGGCGGCCAAGGACGCTACGACATGAGCGTCTTTCAACGCAACAAAAACGTGGAAGTCGCCGCGATCTGCGACGTGCACAGCGGCCATTTGAAGGAAACGGTTGATCGCGCGCAGGCGAATCAGGCGGGGACGCAACCGCAAACCTTCGGCGACTACCGCCGCTTGCTCGAGATGAAAGATATCGACGCGGTGATCATTGGGACGCCCGATCACTGGCACGCGCTCACGTGTATCAACGCCTGCCAAGCCGGAAAAGACGTTTACGTGGAGAAGCCGCTCTCGCTCACCATCGCCGAAGGACGCCGCATGGTGGACGTCGCGCGCTCCACCAATCGTGTGGTGCAAGTGGGAACGCAGCAGCGCTCCGGTCCGCATTTTAGGCGGGCGGTTGAATTGATTCGCAACGGCAAGCTCGGCAAGGTCACGTTCGCGCGCTGCTGGACGTACGAAAACAATTATCCGAACGGCATCGGCAATCCGCCGGATAGCGATCCGCCGCCGGAACTCGATTGGGACATGTGGCTCGGTCCCGCGCCGAAGGCCGCGTGGAATCCGAATCGCAGCGAGCGGACATTTAGATGGTTTTGGGACTACTCGGGTGGAAAAATCACTGACTGGGGCACGCACTTGATCGACATCGTGCATTGGGCGCTGATTCCCGACGACGCGATCGCCGCGCCGAAAGTCGTTTCCGCGCACGGCGCCAAGATCCTGCTGCGCGATAATCGCGAAACGCCGGACACGCTCGAAGTGGTTTTCGAGTACCCGGGATTCTTCCTTGCGTATTCGTCGCGCGAGTTGAATGCGCGTCCCATCGAGAGTCGCAACTACGGCATCGAGTTCTTCGGCACCGACGGCACCATGTTCCTGGATCGCGATGGCTTCGAGGTGTATCCGGAAACAGCCGGCGTGAAGGAAGGCGAATTCACGTGGCGCACCGCGTATATGAATTTTCACGGCGGCCCGCAGAATGAGCACAACGTGAATCATGTGAAAAATTTCCTCGAGTGCATGCAGTCGCGGAAAAGACCGGTTTCCGACATTGAGATCGGCCACCGCTCGACATCGGCGTCGCATCTAGGCAACGTGGCGCTCCGCTCACAGCAGCGGATCGTGTGGGACGGCGCGACGGAAACTCTGCATTCGGCGACGTCGGAGGCGAAAGCGTTGTTGAATCGCCCGTATCGCAAGCCGTGGGTCTTGCCGGCGTAATGCGTTCCGTTTCGCCATCACGATGGCGCGAGGCTCAAGCGCACGAACTCGACTTCTGGCGGAATTGGCGCGATCTCGCGCCTTATCGCGACGTCGATCTCGATGCCTACTGGCGCGGAGAAATCCCCAAGTTCGGTTTGACGCCGGAGTTTTTCGCCGGCCGCACGGTGCTCGACGTCGGTTGCGGTCCTGTCGGCTTGATCCATTTTCTTCCGCAGGCGTCTCGTCGAATTCGCTTTGATCCTCTTCTGCACGAGTACCAAAATAAACTGCCGTCGCCGGGATTCTCCGTGGCGGGCGCGGGCGAGCAGCTTCCGTTGGTCTCGAACCTCTCCGATATTACGATCTGCTTCAACGCGCTCGACCACATGCGCGATCCCGCGGCGGCGCTCTCGGAAATCGCGCGCGTGCTGCGCCCCGGCGGGACACTTTTGTTGATGATTCACACGTTTCCCGCGTGGACCATGCCTTTACTTGCGATCGACCGCCTGCACCCGCATCACTGGACACACTCAGGATTCCTCGATCGTGTCGCCCGCACGTTTCGCGTGGTGCGATCGCACCGCGAGCGCCGCGTCTTCCCGATGTCGCTGGCGGAACGGCTCAAGCCGAGCGGTTGGAAATACACCGCCGCCGGGTTCGTGCTCGCGACCACGTATGTGGTCGCCGAGAATACCTAGGCGAATCGACAAATCGAATCCGCTCGGTATGTTTGCGCAGCGCCGCCCGTGTCCTCCACAGCAGACTGGCTCGCGGCACCTGTGATATAAAAAAGACTCAAGGGTTTCTCCAACTCAAAGCGGTTTCCCAAACCGAAAGGAGCCTTCAAATGGCCTATCCTAAACTAACTGCGAAGACATTCGCGTCGATCACCGCGACGCACGATGGAATTTCCACCAAAACAATGGAAGAGCACTACAAGCTCTATCAGGGTTACATCAACAAGTACAACGAAGTGATGGAGAAGTTGGAAGGCGCCGACAAGAGCAAGGCCAACCAAGTCTTCAGTGACGTGCGTTCGCTGAAAGTGGATTTGACCTTCGCCATCGGCGGCGTGAAAAATCACGAACTCTATTTCGGACATCTGGGCGGCAAGGGTGGCGATCCGAAAGGCGCCCTGAAGGCCGAAATCGAAAAGTGGTTCGGATCCGTCGACAACTGGCGCGCCGACCTGAAGGCTGCCGGCATGGCCTCGCGGGGATGGGCGTGGCTGGCGTGGGACTGGGATTATCAGTATCTGTTCAACTACGCCGGCGACGCGCAGAACACGTTTCCGGTGTGGAACGCTTCGCCGTTGATCGGTCTCGACGTCTACGAGCACGCGTATTATCTCGATCACGCCACGGCGCGCGGCGCGTACATCGATGCGTTCTTCAAGAATTTGAATTGGGACGTGCCTTGCGCCCATTTCGATGGCATCGACAAAATGCGCAAAGCGTTTGGGATGTAATCCGGCGAAGTAATTCGCCGGGAGTCATCAGAATAGTACATCTTTGGTACTTAAGTACCGGCTGAAAAACGGCGTTCGGAGCCCTGGACTCCCATATACTCGACTGATCCCCCTGTATTTTGGGGATTGCCGCCATGAAGGTGCGCTTCTGGGGAGTCCGGGGTTCCACGCCGACGCCGTTTCGCGAGAACCTGCGCTACGGCGGCAACACGTCCTGCGTGGAGGTCCGCACACCGGACAACGAACTTTTCATTTTCGATTGCGGCACCGGCTTGCGCCAACTCGGCAAGTCTTTAGTGGAAGAATTCGGGCACCGCAGCATCCACGCCTTCATTTTTCTTTCGCATTATCATTGGGACCACATTCACGGGATTCCGTTTTTTGAGCCGCTTTACAATCCGGAAAATTATTTTTTCTTCCACAGCTTCCCGAGTCACGCGCAATCGGTGCAAGCCGCGTTGGAAGAACAAATGAGCGATCCCTACTTTCCGGTGAACATGGAGGCGATGGCGGCGCACCGGCATTTTTACAATTTGTGCAACGACGCGCTTTCCTACGGCGCCTCCACGCTGCGCACCGCGCAATTGAATCATCCGCAAGGATCCCTGGGATATCGCCTGGAGTGCAACGGACACACGCTGGTCTACGCCACCGATAACGAGCCGGGCGAGCCGGATTGCGATCGCCGCGTGCGCGATCTCGCCGAAGGCGCGGACGTTTTGATCTACGACGCGCAGTACACGCCGTTGGAATACGTGAATTCGAAAAAAGGCTGGGGCCACTCGACGTGGCGCGAAGCCGTGAACGTCGCGAAGGACGCGGGCGTGAAGAATTTGGTGCTGTTCCACCACGACCCCGATCACAACGATCCGTTCATCGACTCCATTGTGCACGAGGCCTCCCGCTATTTCCCGAATGTCACGGCGGCGGGGGAAGGCATGGAGTTGAGCCTGCTTCCCACCGGCATCCACATCGGGCGTTTCCCCGGCGAGCGCCGCCTGGACTCGCGCCATCCGGTGAATTTGCCGCTGGTTGTTTACGGCCGCACCCGCGAGGGTTTGCACTTCGAGGAGCACACCACTCTCGAAAACATTTCCTTGAAGGGCGGCTACTTCATGCTGAAGCACGATCCCGATCCGCGCGACGAAATCAACGTGCAACTGCGGATCAGCCCCGAAATGGGCGGACCGCTCGGCGAAGTCGCGCTGAAGAGCCGCGTGGTGCGTCTCGACGAGAGCGTCGAGGACGAGCTCGACCGCAAGGGCGTCGCCGTCACTTTCCAGTAGAATCATTTCATGACGCCGTTCGCAGTTCTCACGGACGACGCGCAACGGTTGCGCATTCGCACCGATCTCGATACGTCGCTGATCGTGGAAGCCGCGGCGGGCACCGGAAAAACCACCGAGCTTGTCGCGCGCATGATCCGCGTTCTCGCGGAGGGTCGCGCGAAGGTCAATCAACTCGCCGCGGTTACGTTCACTGAAAAAGCGGCCGGCGAGTTGAAACTGCGCCTGCGCGCGGAGTTGGAGCGCGCGCGCGCCCGCACCGAAGAACGCGAGCAACGGGAGAATCTCAGCGAAGCGCTCGAACATCTCGAAGAAGCGCAACTCAACACCATTCACGGATTCTGTCTCGACTTGCTGCGCGAGCGTCCGGTGGAAGCCGGCGTCGATCCCGGATTTCAGCCGATGGACGAAGGCGAGTCCGAGCGCCTTTACGGCGAAGCGTTCGACGCGTGGATGCAGCGCGAGCTCGATCATCCACGCGAAGGCGTTCGCCGCGCGCTGCGCCGCAAGAGCTTTGGCGCGATCGAAAAGGAGTCGGCGCCGGCGGACCGCTTGCGGCAAGCCGGCTGGGAACTGCTGCAATGGCGCGACCTGCCCGGATCGTGGCGGCGCGATGCGTTCGATCGCGCCCGCAGCGTCGACTTGTTGGCCGCGCGAGTAAAGGAATACGCCGCGCTCACCGGGCGCGGATGTCCGCTGCCGGTGCGGCTGTTTCGCGATGCGGTGCTGGCAGCCGAATCGTCGCGGAGTGCCGGAACACTGGCGCACTACGACAACCTGGAAGCACGCCTCGTCGATCTGTCGCGCGACCGCGCGTTGATGAACACGCCGAAGTTCATCAAGCTGAAGAAGGGCGACGCCGGCGGGACGCATGAGGAGTTGATGACGGCGCTGCACACATTCGCGCGTGCCGCCGACGCCGACCTCGCCGCGTTGTTGCGAGAGGAAATTTGGGAAACGCTCGAATCCTACGATCGCCTAAAAGCCGAACGCGGCCGCCTGGACTTTTTGGATTTGCTCTTGCTGGCGCGCAACTTGATCCGCGATAAAGACGCGGTCCGCGAGGGATTTCAGCAGCGCTTCACGCATCTTTTCGTCGACGAATTTCAGGACACCGATCCCTTGCAGGCCGAAATCCTGCTGTTGCTCGCCGCCAACGATCCACAGGAGCGCGACTGGCACAGAATCACGCCCGTTCCCGGCAAATTGTTTCTCGTCGGCGATCCCAAGCAAGCGATCTATCGCTTTCGGCGCGCCGACGTCGGCGTATATCAGGACGTCAAAGCCGCGCTCTGCGAACGCGGCGTGGTGCATCTGGCGCTCACCACCAGTTTTCGCGCCGTCCCGGGGATTCAGAACGCCGTGAACTTCGCGTTTGCGCCGCTGATGGACGGCAACAACGACACGTTGCAAGCAGGATACGTTCCGCTCTCGCATCATCGTGAAGATCCTGAGAACCAGCCGTCGGTGGTGGCGCTGCCGATTCCGCGCCCGTACGGAAAAGCGCGACTCTCCGCGGCGTCGGTGGAAGCGTGCTTGCCGGAAACCATCGCAGGATTCATCGAGTGGCTGATTCGCTCGAGCGGCTGGACGGTGGAGGAAGAAGGCGCGCGCGTGCCGGTCGCGGCGCGGCACGTTTGCTTGCTGTTTCGCAAGACTTCCGGTTTTTACGATGGCGATATTACGCGCGCCTACACTCAGTCGCTGGAAACGCGCGGCATTCCGCATTTGCTGGTGGGAGGCAAGACGTTTCACGAGCGCGAGGAAATCGAGGCGTTGCGCGCGGCGCTGGCAGCGATCGAGTGGCCGGACGACGAACTCTCCGTTTACGCCGTGCTGCGCGGCGGACTCTTCGCCATTTCCGACGACGTGTTGCTCGAGTATCGCGACGCGCACGGCCGCCTGCATCCGTTTCGCTTGCCGAAAGTGGATCTGCCCGAGCGCTTGCAGCCGGTGCGCGAAGTGCTCGAGCTATTGCGCACGCTGCATCGCACGCGCAACCGGATTCCCGTGGCGGCCACCGTCGATCGGTTGCTATGCACGGCGCGCGCGCACGCCGCGCTGATCCTGCGTCCCGGCGGCGAGCAGGTGCTGGCCAACGTGCTGCAAGTGGCGGAACTGGCGCGACAGTACGAAGAGCGCGGCGGCATTTCGTTTCGCGGATTCGTGGAACGTCTCGACGAAGAGGCCGATCGCGGTGAAGCCGCCGAAGCGCCGATTCTCGAAGAAGGCTCGGACGGCGTGCGCATGATGACCGTGCACAAAGCGAAAGGCTTGGAATTCCCCGTGGTGATTCTCGCCGACGCCACGACGAAGGCGGCGCGCAACGTGGCCTCGCGATTCCTCGATAAACAGCGCGGCGTTTGTGCCGTGCGGATCGCTGGATGGTCGCCCGCGGAGTTACTGGATCACGAGCAAACGGAATTGTCGCGGGACAACGCGGAAGGTGTGCGTCTCGCTTACGTCGCGGCGACGCGGGCGCGCGATTTGCTGGTGGTTCCCACGGTCGGCGACGATCCGCGCGCGCAAAAGTGGGACAACTGGACGCGTTGGTGGATCGCGCCGCTGCATGACGCACTGTATCCTTCGCCCCTGCATCGGCGCGCGCCGTCGCTCGCGCCGGGCTGTCCCGCATTCGGTGACGACAGCGTGGAATCGCGCCCCGACGAGCACGAGCGCGACAACACCAACATCGCGCCGGGTATGCACGTGTGGCCGGGATCCCATTCCGTCACCTGGTGGGATCCGCGCGTGCTTCCGCGCAACGCGCGCGAGCAATCCGGCTTGCGGCAAAGCGATTTGCTGAGTCGCGACGCCGATCCCGCGATGGTGGCGCGCGATCTTGTGAATCATCGCGAGTGGGCCGAAGCGCACCAGGCCGCGATTCGCGGTGGAAGCGAGCCGTCCCTGCGTGTGCAGCGAATCACCGCGGCTGCGGCGGACGCGAGCGCGACGGCCGGTGAAGGCGTCGAGATGATCGCAATTCCCCGCGCCGGCACTACCGCGCCTTCGGGACGCGGATTTGGCGCATTGGTCCACGCGGTGCTCGCGGCGGCTCTCGATGGCGGCGCGCCGCCGGTCGACCGCATCGCCGCCGTGCAAGCGCGCGTGCTCGCCTGTACGCCGGAAGAAGCGGACGCCGCGGCGCGCGTGGTGGAGGCGGCGCTGCGCCATTCGTTCTTCGCGCGCGTGCGGCGGTCGCCGAAGATTCGCCGCGAAACTCCAGTGACGCACGCTCGAGAAGACGGCGTGATGCTGGAAGGCGTAGTGGACATCGCGTTCGAGGAAGACGGCGCGTGGATTGTCGCGGATTTCAAAACCGATCGCGAAATCGAAGACCGCCTCGACCACTATCGCCGCCAAGTGTCGATGTATGCCTCGGCCGTGGCCGCGGCCACGGGACAACCGGCACGCGGCGTGCTCGTGCGTTTGTGAGCGCGCGACCGGCGTTCCAACTTTTCTATCCTTCCTGAAAGATCGCCCGTTACGAGCGCATGGACGGCGTTCTTCTTGACAGTGAACCTCGCTATCATCATACTATTAACCGTGGTGAATATCCGTAGTTCACTTATATTTATCCAGATCTTCTTCTTTCTCGCACTCGGGCCGCGGCCAGCCTACGGCCAGGGTGAGACGACCAGCGCGATCTCCGGGCGCATCGCCGACACGAGCGGCGCCCCAGTCGCCGATGCGAGCGTGACAGTCACCGGCAATGACGATGGCCAGAAACGAACTACTCGCACCGACGTCGCCGGCCGTTTCGATTTCCCCCAATTGAAGCCAGGGACCTATAAGTTGGAAGCATCCGCTCCGGGTTTCGCACCCACGCAAAACCGCGCAGTGGAAGCCGGCCTAGGCCGCACGGAAACCGTAAATCTTGTTCTGAAGTTGCAAGTGGTCCGAGAGGAAGTGACCGTCAGCGAGGGGGCGGTGATGCTCAATCCGCAGATTGCCAACACCGCCGCGACGATCAAGGCGCGCGCCATCGAGGATCTTCCCAACCCCGGCGGTGACATGACCTATCCGTTGCAGTTCGCGGCGGGCGCTTTGATTAATACTGCCGGCAGCGGCAACGATTTCGTCGGTTCCAGCAGCGGCTACGGCAATGTGGAGTTCAATGGACTACCCGCGCTAGCCAACGGCTATATCGTAGACGGCCTGGAGACCAACGACCCTCTCACCAACTTGAATAGCGGCCTATCCACCAACCTCGTGCTTGGTCTCAACTCGATTGCCGAAGTAACCGTCAACACGCTGTCGTACTCCGTAGACTTGGGACGCTACGGCGCGTCGCAGGTGAACTACATCACCAAATCGGGGACCAATCAGCTCCACGGCAACCTTTACGAGCTTTGGAACGGAGCCCGCTTCAACGCGGCCGATTTCTTCACCAACGCAACGCCGGGAAATCTCAAGCCACGCTCCACGGTGAACCATTTTGGGGGCAGCTTTGGCGGGCCTATTCGGCGCGACAAGCTGTTCTTCTTTTTCGATTCCGAATGGGTGCGGATCGCCTTGCCGATCGTAAACGCCGCGACCGTGCCCACGCCCGGCCTGGAGAGCTACGTCCTGAAGCAGTTGCCGGTAGGTGGGACCGACGTGCTCACTGGAGCGGTGCACCCGGCACAGCCAGGTCTCGTGCCGTTCTATCGAAATCTCTTTTCCCTGTTCGGATCTTCTCTCAAGTCGGGCCTCGGCACGCCGTTAGCCGTTCTCGGTTGCCCCATCGATAGCAACGGTCAAGCCGTAGCGAACGGGAATGGCTGCGCCACCCGCCAAAGCATCTCTCACTCCAGCGACGACCACGAGCAGGTGCAGACGGCTCGCGTGGATTACAACATCAGCGAGCGGAATATGACTTGGTTCCGTTTTCAGTATGACGGAGGCTTGCAGGCCGCCTGGACCGATCCCATCAATCCGCTGTTCAACGCCATCTCTCCGCAACCGCTCTATTCCTTCGCTTCCGGTTACACGCACGTTTTTTCATCAAACGTGGTGAATTACTTCAACCCGGCTTTTTCTTGGTATGAAAGCCTGTTTGGTCCAGCCGATTTGCGGAAGACGCTGGCGGCCTTTCCGATTGTTCTGCAAGGTTGGGGCGCGGGCGCGCCCTTCACAACCATCGGCGGTCTGGACAATACCTGGGTTCAAGGCCGACGTGCTACCCGAATTTTCCTGAACGACAATCTGGCGTGGAATTTCGGCGCGCATCAGTTTCGCTTTGGGACGAACACTCGCATTTTCCGGCTCAACGATTACGATTTCGGCGAGGGAACGGTTCCCACGGTAACCTACACGGATCTTCCGCAATTGATCTACGGCATCGCTTCAACCGCCACGACAACCTATCCACTCGCCGCTTCGCAGCCCTTCAATTTTTTGAACCTGGATTTGTATGCGCAAGATGCCTGGAAGATAACTTCAACTCTGACTTGGACGTTTGGACTGCGCACGGCCTACAATTCCAATCCGGTGAATCCTCATAACGATCTGGCGCGGCTTCCGGCCGCCTTCGACGCGATTTCTCACGACGTAAATCAGCCGCTGAATGCGCTGATCCAGACGCACCAGGGCAACGTCTTCCATTCCACGCCTTTGTCGATCTTTCAGCCGCGCACGGCCATCGCATGGCAAATCCGCCGTGACACTGTCTTGCGAACCGGATTCGGCTTGTTCAGCGATCTGTTGCCGGGAAGCGTGGTCGACCTCGCCGGCGCAAACCCGCCATATGTAAATACGTTTCAAGGCGGCTTGCTCGGAACGGTGGGCGGAATCGGAATCGCTCCGGGCGTGTCGAACAGTGCGGTGGACGCAACGGCGCAGGCCAACCGCAATTTTCTAGCCGGTTTCGCGCAGGGCCAACTCTCGTGCGCTTCGCCGCTGGCGAACCCCGCCGCTTGTTTGCCGCCCGTCTCGATTACCGCCGTACCATCCGGGGAGTTGCACGCTCCCTATTTCATGCAATGGAGCTTTGCTTTGGAGCATCAACTCGGAACAGCTACGGTGTTTCGCGCGCAATACGTCGGGACTCGCGCGGTGAATCAGCCGTATCTCACCCAAGTGAATGGATACCAAACGGTGTGCGACGGCTGCTTCGCGCCCTTCCCGTTTGCGTCGCCCGGCGATCCGCGATTCGGCGCGGTCACGCAATTGAATACCGGAGCCAACAGCCACTACAATGGATTGCAGCTAGCCGCAGAGAAGCGCCTCAGTCATGGCTTGCAGGCGCAGTTCAACTACACGTGGAGCCACTGCATCGACACGGTCTCCAACGGCGGATTCCTGCAATTCGCATCGGGCGGAATTCTTTCCCCAATCCCGGGCGATTTGCAACGGGATCGCGGGCCCTGCGACTACGACATCCGTGAGAACCTCACCGCCAACTACGTCTATCAAATTCCGTTGAAAGTGCGTTCCCGCGCGCTCGGCTTGGCGGTGAACGGCTGGCAGATTTCCGGAACGGCCTTCTATCACAGCGGGACTCCGTTCTCCGTGTTGAGCACTCCTTATTCGGCTAACGGGAACGGCATTGTCAACGGCAGCGGCCCTCAGTTTGCCGGCGTTGTCTCCGGCGTTCCACTGTATTCCCACGATGCGATCTCCGGCGTCACGCAGGCGGGCACGGTTCAGTGGCTGAATCCCGACGCTTTCGTGTCGGCCGTCGATCCGAGTACTGGCGCGTGCGCGGGTGGCGATAGTCCGAAACATTGCCAGTTCGGCAACCTTGGTCGCAACGCTCTGCGCGGGCCGGATTTCGTGTGGAGCGATTTCTATTTGACAAAATGGTTTCCGCTGAGCGAGCGCGTCAAGCTGCGGATTGACGCGCAGTTTTTTAACGTCTTGAATCACCCCAACTTCGGTCTGCCATCCGTCGTGACCGCCGGCATTCCCGGCAATCGTTCCACCCAAACAGGCTTCGGCGCATTCACTTACACCACGTCCCCACCCACTGGCCTGCTGGGCGTGGGCCTGGGCGGCGACAGTTCCACACGTATGATCGCGTTTCAAGCGCGCATTGAGTTCTAGTTTTGCGTGGGGCGATCCGCGCGGTCGATGACGATCACTTGCATCGGGCGTTTGCGGCGCTCCAGCTTCAATCCCACTTTCAAAAGCGCGTCGAAAATCGTCGAGCCGGGTTCGGGCGCGCTCACAGCGGCGCCTTCACCCTTGCCGCCTGGCCCGGGCTCTGGCGGATTCCACTCCAATTCAAAATCGAACGGGCCGGACAAACCCGTGGCGTCGACAACTGGAATATCGATGACGCCCTGGACACCTCCCCAGCGAGGCAGCGAGTTGGCGAGTTCTTCCATGCTCATGTTGTGGCATACCCGATGGACTCCGTTGCTCGAGCCGTCGCGGTATTCGCACCCGGGGCGTCCACCGGATGCTGGTTGCAGCTTGTGGTTCTTGAGCACGGTCATTTCGAGAACCGTGATCGGGCGCTCTTCGCGATGCATCACGAGATGGAACCTCTCTTCGATCAACGGCCGAAGCATTTTTTGAAGTTGCGAGGGCGGTGTGTCGGGCGCGGCCTTCGCGACGATATCGAAGCGATCGGAATCGAGCCAACTCGGCCCACCGACCACCATGCTCTCGTGCACGTTGTAGGCGTTGACGATCATCGACTTCAACGTCACCGACGGCACGTCGATGCGACTGCCGGAGATGCGGCCCTTGCCGGCGTCTTTACCCGTATACTGCGTCGGCTTGATTTCGGCGACCTCGAATCGCGGCGCGGCCTCAGGCGCAGGCGCTTGCGAAAATGCGGCACAGGTTAGGAAGGCGGTGGCGAGAACAAGCCGGTTCATGACTGCTACAACGAGCCACGCCGCGAAATGTGAACAGTTATTTGCGCGGCTTGCGCGACGGCACGTCGATTCTGCCGTGAGCCAAGCTAGTTTCGATTTTGCCGCGGCAGAAGCATACTACCAGCCGCAAGTCCAAGCTTTTTCATCTGACGCGTGGTTAGCGAGACGGGATAAATCTCCGTAGCACCTCTACGCCCTATCTCGTCAACTGCCGAATGGACGGCGACTGAAGTCAACCCAAGTTCCTCAAGCAGGAATCCTTTCAAGTCGTCCAGACGGGAGAAGCGCCGTACGCTTCCGCTGTCAGCGTGCGTAACCGGCGCGAAAACGCAGGAGTACGCACTTCCGCGCCCGTTAGCTGGGTGCTGTTGGATGTAGATGAATCCGTCCCATTGATCTCTAGATTCCTGTTGAAGTGTTTTGACGAGTGGATCCGTTGGACTCTTGAGGAATACCCGCCGCATTGGGACTTGTGCATAGATACCGGCCTTTTCAAGAGCCGTGGTCAGGGCCCTCCAAGCAGTCCTCGGTCCCTTGCTGTCGAGCCATGGCGTCGCGATGATCAGTTGCCACTCTTCGACCTGGGGAACGTAGTTCCACTCGCATAGCGACACCGGAAGTCGCGCCCGGTCGAGGGCATCTAAAACCTGTGCTTCGATAGCGCGATCGTTCTTCACCAACGCAGCTTGATCCATGCGAGTACTCCTTGGAGCGAGGCAGCCATAGCCGTGCCGTTGAGCCCATCGGTCTGATAACGCGAGTCTACTCTCCATTCTTTCACAATTCCCCAATCCTCTGCGAGCTGCCGATTCGCCTTCATGTCCTGATCCAACTGAGTATCGAGGCCCGCTAACTTCAGCAACTCCGTCAGGTCGTGAGAGTAGACTTTGCCTGCTTGCTTGACGTCGAGGGGGAAATTATGGCGTCTCGTTTTCTTGGCAATACACGCCTTCAATGCGCACTCTATCGCGAATCCCGCAAGGTAATACGCCCCGTGATCGTGGCGTGTTCTAGCCAGCGTTGCCGCCTCTCCCGCTCTCAGGTTTGTCAGCCGCTGAAAATCCTGACGCGTTTTCCTCGTCGATAGAGTCGAACTCATCCGCACTCCGCCTTCACATTTCGACCGCTTGATGAGGATAGCACACAGCCTCGCGCTTGCCTGCTGGCCTGTCGCAACCGCTGGATGACGTCAGTTTCCCCCGACTGGCCTCACTTGCGCGGCTTGCGCGACGGCACGTCGACGCGTTCCTTGCCGGCGGGACGCTCGAACATGGAGTCGTCGAAATGATGGTTCACGTCGATTTCTTCGAGGAAGAACTCCGTCGTCTTGATCCCGTTGCGTTCGCGGCTGATGTAGAAGGGAAATTGTACCGTGCTGTTTTTCGCGGTGTGATATTTGCTCAATGTTTCGATGTACTGTTCGCGCTCGCGATTCGGCAGCTTGCGCACCCACTCGCGGCGGATCGGCAAATGCGTTTCGTGCGCGATTCCCAGTTTTTCCACGTTGCTATCGGCGTCGGAAAACTCCACCACGTCCACCGGCTGACCGTCCACGAAGTCTGTGCCCGTCGAACGGATGTCCACGCCCGCCTCATTCAAGCGGAATCGCAGGAGCACATCGAAGGACAGGCGGCGGCTCAGCCGGGCGCGCTCCACATCCGCGGCGGCCATGGGCGCAACTCCTCGATACGTCGAATCCCATCCACGATCCCCGTTCACCACCACGATGTAATCGCGATTTTTTCCCTGCGCTTGGCGATACTTGTCCGGCAAGCGATCCCATTCCACGATCGGCGACATCCCGGTAATTTCTTCCCAATGATCGAAAGAGAATCCGCGGCCTTCCCAGTGAAAATCGCGCAGACTCAGGTACGCGGGTCCACCCAACGCTTGGATTGCTTGATTGAGAATTTGTCGTCCCTTCGTCGCTGCGGGATCGTCTTGCGGGGAAGCCAACATCAGAAGAAGGGAAAAGAACACGTGCACCATTTGGTTATTGTATCGCGGGCGCGATTTCGGCCAGCGTCTTGCCGACGAACGAATCGGTCATGCCGGCGATGTAATCGCAGACCACATGACACAGCGTTTCGGTTTTCGCGCGGTCGCGATGCGACGGTGGCAGGCGCTCGGGATCTTCCATGTACAGGCGGAACAATTCACTAACCATGGCCGCGCCGCGCTCCCGCTCGGGATTCAGCACGGGATTGCGGTACAGCGTGCGCGTGAGCATCTTCTTGATCTGCGCGTTGCGCGCACCCATCTCCGAGCTGAAGGCGATCAAGCGTTGGGGATAGCGGCGCACGTCTTCGATTGTCTCGACACCGCTCGCTCGGATCACCGCGAGCGAGTTTTCGATCAAGTCGCCGGCGAGCGAATCGAGCAAACTTTTCAGCGCCTCGTTGAATTTCAGTTTTTCCGCGGCGTCGGGCCACGTGGCTTCGACGCGCGCGAAATGCTCGCGGAACACCGGTACTTCCCCGGCGATTTCCGCGGGAGTGATCAGGCGCGCTTCGCAGCCGTCGTCGAGATCGGCGGTGTTGTAGGCGATTTCGTCGCACAGGTCGATGATTTGCGCTTCGAGCGGCGGCCGCTGGTCGAGCAGGTACTCGTCGTAAACCGGCGGCAGCTCGCCCGGCTTGTAGTCGCGCGAATGTTTGAGGATTCCTTCGCGCACTTCAAACGTGAGATTCAATCCGGGGAAGCCGGCGTAGCGCTGTTCGAAACGCTCGACAATCCGCAGCGCGTGGACGTTGTGATCGAAACGCTCGCCGTAGGCACGCATAGCCTCGTCCAAGCATTTTTCGCCGGTATGGCCGAAAGGCGGATGGCCGACGTCGTGCACCAAGGCGAGCGCCTCCGCGAAATCGCCGTTCAGGCCCATCGCCTGCGCGACGGTCCGCGCAATCTGCGTTACTTCGATGGTGTGTGTCAGGCGATTCCGGAAATGATCGGAGTAGCGTGTGGAAAAAACCTGCGTCTTGTCTTCCAAGCGGCGAAACGCGCGCGCGTGAATCACGCGATCGCGGTCACGCTGAAAATCGTTGCGATAGGGATGAGGAGGTTCCGGGTAGCGCCGTCCCCGGCTTTCGGAGACGGCGAAGGCGAGACGCGTCAGCTTGGGTTCACTTGGCAATTTCCGCGCGTTGCTTTTGGATCAACTGCATGATTTCCATGCCGGGCTTGGACGCTTCGATATCCTTGTAGATCTGTTCGGCTTCCGCCGGTTTCCGCGGGCCGAGGTAAGCGGCGAGCGCCAACTGCGCGGTCAACTTGGGGACCGCCTCGCTCGGATGGTCCACTAGGTAGCGCAGATTCTGCTCGGCGTCGGCCGGTTTGGTTGCACGAATGTCCACGCCGGCGAGCGCCAAGCGCGCGAGCGGCGCCGCGAAGGTATCGCCGCCGTTCATTACGTCGGTCAATTCCTTTTCGGCGGCGGGCAGATTGCCGAGGTCCACTTGGCACAAACCCATGTAGTAATGCGCGAGCTTGCCGGAGCGCATCATGCCGTACTTGTCCGCCACTTCTTGAAACAGCTTCAGCGACGCGTCGGCGCGCAGCTTGTCGGTGGTAAACGTGATTTCGTTGGGCGCGTCGGCCAGCGACACCGGTCGCACCGGCGCGTGGTAAGTTTGCAGCGCCTTGCCGAGCGCTTCGGCCGCGCCATCGGCGCGATTATTGTACCACGTGTATCCGCCCCATCCACCGCCGGCCAGCACCAGCACGAGGAGGGCTCCGATGATCAGGGCGGTCTTGTTCTGCTGTACGAAGTCGAAGCTGCTGCTAAGCTCTGCTACGAAATCGTTCTGCTTCAATTCTTTGCGTGAAATGCCTGCCAAGTTACAAGGTCTCCTTACTTCTTTGTTCTTGAGCTATCTATCATATCAGTAACCGGTTGGGCCGAAAACCTGGTTTTCGGCCAAAGACCGCAGTAGTATCTGGTGCTATGCGCCGGATCGCCGGCCCGACTCTGTCCATAATCGTCATCACCTGGAACGAGGAGCGCAACATATGCCGCTGTCTCGATAGTCTTAGGTTTTCACCAAGCGTCTTGCGAAGGGAAGACGTCGTCGTGGTGGATGCTGAGAGTCAGGACAACACAGCGACGCTCGCCCACCAATGGGGAGCAAGCGTCTTCGTCCGGGCGTGGCCTGGCTATGGCGCTCAGAGGAACTGGGCGTTGGAGCGGTGCACAAGCGATTGGATTCTGATGCTCGATGCCGATGAAGAACTAACCCCCGCCTTGATCGCGGAAATCGAAACGACACTTTCGCGCGCCGAGGCAGACGTGGATGGCTACCACATCAAGGGACGTACGTTCTTCCTTGGCAAGTGGATCAGGCACTGTGGTTGGTGGCCTGGCTTTCATTTACGCCTTATTCGGAGAGGTTCGGGCGAATGTACCGAGATGCCGATCCACGAAGGCTTGGCTGTTACGGGCAGAACAGTCAAATTGAATGAGGCCATGAATCATTACAGCTACAACTCCCTTGAGCAGTTTCTGGAGAAATCGAATCGGTATACCACCTTGTCGATGCTGGCCATACCGCTGGAAAAGCGCAAGCTTTGGAAATACCATCTGCTGGCCGCGCCGTTCCAAGAATTTTTCCGCATGTATATCCGGCGAATGGGCTTCCTGGAAGGCTGGCATGGATTGGTCTTATGCACCTTGACGGCGGCGGGCGCCTTTTGTGCGTATGCCAAGCTTTGGGAGAAAGAGATCTTGCCGCGCGAGCAAGCGAGCGATTCGGACCAACACTGAAACACCCTGGCCCGTACTGACGCCGAGCCGTCTTTGGCAGCGCCGGTACGCGGCTGCTGCCATGCGACGTTGCCATTTCTGCCACGGGTTATGATCGGCCGTTGCCATGGATCGCTCTCGGGGCCGCCTGATATAATCGCGGTAAATGGGCACCCGCGAAACCGTTCTCAAAGCTCTCAACTCCACCGCCAAGGAACCGATTCCCTCGGACGACGACGCGTCGCTGTTCGAATGCGGAGCCATCGATTCGTTCGGCTTGCTCGACTTGATCGCCGCTCTCGAAGGCGAGTTCGGCGTCAAGGTGCCCGACGCCGATTTGACTCCGCGGCGTTTTTCGAGCGTTTCGAAAATCACGGCGTACTTCGATCAAGTGCCCGGCAAGCAGAAACGCGCCGGCGGATAATGGCACATCTAGCTGGTTTCGGACTCTATCTTCCCTCGCGTGAGCTCGGGAACGCCGAACTGGCGGCGGAATTCGGCGTCGATCCGCAATGGATTCTCGATTCCTGCGGGATCGTGACGCGCCGCATTGCGTCGCCGGAAGAAACTGCCGGCGAAATGGCGTTTCACGCCGGCGTTTCGGCACTGGCGCACGCGGGAATGAACGCGCATGACCTCGGAGCCATCATCGTGGGCACGGGCACGCCCGATCGCCAGTTCCCCGGTGTGTCGGCGGCGCTGCAAAAACGCTTGGACGCGCCGGGAATCCCGGCCTTCGATATTCACTTGGCGAGTGCCGGCGGATTGTTCGCGCTGGCGGTCGCGAAAGAGATGTGCGCGGCGTATGGGCCGGTGCTCGTGGCGGCGTCCGAGCGCATGAGCGACGTGATGGCGCGCGCGCCGCGCACCAAGGAAACCGCGATCCTGTTCGGCGACGGTGCGGCCGCGATGATTGTCGCACCGAGTGCCGCGTCCGGCGACGGCGTGGTCGAGATTGTCGATGCGCGGATTCATTCCGACGCCACGCACGCCGACGACTTATCGCTGGCGTTCGGCGAAACGCTGCGCATGAACGGTCGCACCGTGATTTTGCAAGCCCACCGCAAGCTAACGGAAGCGTCGAACGCGTTGTTGCAGCGCAACGGCATCACCGTCGACGACGTGGGCTTGTGGATTTTCCATCAAGCCAATTTGGTTTTACTGAATCAAGTGGCGAAGTCGCTTAAGATCCCACGCGAACGCGTTTATGTGAATGGAGACCGCTACGGCAACACTTCTGCGGCTTCCGTGCTAATCGCGGCCGCTGAAGCTCGCCTAAAATCATCGTTTCCTTCGGGGCTGGCGGTGATGGCTGCATTTGGCTCCGGGATGAGTTGGGGGTCGATGCTTCTGCGGGTGCGGGGTTAGCGCCGGCCAGCAGCGCACGCACCAGCCACTTGCCCACGCGTCCCGCGCCGTTCGCCGTGGGATGCGTAAAGTCGCCGCCGACGAGTCGCGGCTTGCCGTGATACCAGCGCGCCATGGTTCCTTCACCGCCCATCGCTTCATACGTGTTGAAGAACGCACAATGATTGTCTTGTGCCACGCGCTGTTGCGCCGCGACAAGCTTGGGAATGGCCGGCATCGTGATGATTTCGCCTTGGTCCGAGCGCGTGCCGCGATCCATCGGGGCCATGATCAGAATCGCTGCCTGCGGCAGCGCGCCACGAATGCTCTCGATGATCTTGCGGTAATCTCCCTCGTACTGCGCCGTGGGAAGATAACCGTAGCCGCTTTCGTTGGTGCCCAATCCCAAAATCACCAAGTGCGGACGACGCAGGCGCAGACTCTCCGACCATTCATCGAGATTTGGCAGCGTCATCCAATGAATCGACGCGCCCACCGAGCCGAGGCTGTCGTAGATCACGCCCGGTTGCTCGCGTTCCATCGCCACGCCGAACAGCGTCACGTCGCCGTCGCCTTTGGGACGCAGCGTGACTTCATGCGGCGTGTCGTCCACTTCGATCGCGTCCATCTTCAACTCGCGCGCCGCCGACGCGGTGGAGATTTCCTTTTTCATGTCACCGTCCACGAGCACTTGAAGCGATCCGCCCGCGGGCTTCGCTTGATAGTGAACTTCCAGGCGTGAAAAGCGCAGGCGATTCTTGCGCCATCCGGTGAACGTAGAGTATGCGTCGCGCGACGATGCGGAAAACGCGATACCCTGCAATCCGTAGTCGCCCTTGTTGCCCGGCGATTGCAAAAGCGGCGAGAGATTTTTCCAACCCTTCGACTTCAGCGTGATGCCGTCGTGCAAATAAAACTCCCACGGACGTCCGGCGAGATGCCATCCGGGTCCCGCGTCGCCGAATTGTTTTTGCAACCGGTCGCGCGCCTCGCTGCTGATGAGATCGGCGGCCAGCGGACTATCGCCGATGTGCAAGATGCGCGTAATGGAGTGCGGATCGGCGTCGGTGCGATTGGAGCGCGTGCTTTCGAGCGCCGCGTAAAACGGCGCGAGCGCGTCGGCGTTTTCGATGGGCACGGGCGCCGGTTCGCCGATTTCCTCGCCGGTGTAGTCGTCGTCGAATTTCGGCGGTGGCGCGACGGGCGCAGCAGGCTTGTTGGCCGCGACGACGGGCACAGGCGTTGGTTTGATCCGTGGCGGGAACATGCGCGAGAGCATGTCGTCGCTCCATGGGGCGATGAATGCTTGCCGCAAGCGATCGGCGTTTACGAAACGGAATCGCTCGAGCGACGAAACAAAGTAGGGAACCGCGCAAGCCAGCGCGAAGATTGCGATTGTCATAAGCGGCTTGCGCGTTTTCATGTTGGCGGGTTCAGAATCTTTGGTAAATGAACGGCGACACCTGTGCGCCGCCGATCCAACGCACGACCATCGCGCAAAGCACCAGCAGCATGGCTTGCGCCACAGCCGGCTGCATCACGAAGGCACAACGCACCCGCGTGAGCCAGTTGTCCGGCGCAAACTGCAACACGATCGCCGCCAAAGTCGCGGCGATCACCGGCAGCGAAATGTTTGCCGCGCCCGTCGAGAGGTCGCCGAGCTTGCCGAGCACGTCGCGAGCCTGCGCAAGAGTGTCGCAGCGGAAGAAAATCCACGCGAATACGACAAAGTGAAACGTCACGAACGTCCCAGCGATCACGCGCCAGCGTGCCGGCGTGCGTCCCGCGGGCCAAAGCGCCGAGAACCCACGATGAATCGCTTGACCCGCACCGTGCAAGCATCCCCAAATCACAAAGGTCCACGACGCGCCGTGCCACAGTCCCGCGAGCGCGAACGTCACGATCACGTTCACGTAGCGCATCGCCGGAACGCGTTTCCCGGGCAGCGAGAAATAAAGATAATCCTGAAGCCACGTGGAGAGGCTGATGTGCCAACGCTTCCAAAACTCCGCGAGATCGGACGCGCGGTACGGCGATTTGAAATTGTCCTTCAGACGAATGCCGAGCAGCAGCGCCGAGCCGATGGCGATGTCCGAGTAACCGGAGAAATCGCAATAGATTTGCGCGGCGTAGGCGTAAACGCCGGTGAGCACTTCGGCGGACGAAAAAAACAACGGCTGATCGAAGACGCGGTTGACGATCGATTCCGCGAGGTAATCGGCGATCACGCACTTCTTCACGAATCCCAGCGCGATCAGGAAAAACCCTTCCGCCATGAGGTCGGGATCGATGGATTGCGCCTGCCGGCGCAGTTGCGGAAAGAGTGTTTCGGCGCGCGTGATCGGTCCTGCCAGCAGCGTGGGGAAGAACGAGACGAACGCCAGATACTCGACGAAGGAATGCGTGGCGGCTTGGTTGCGCTGATAAACGTCGAGCACGTAGCTCAACGATTGGAACGTGTAGAACGATATTCCCGCCATCATCACGATGCGGAAGGGCAGGGAATGGACACCGAAGAATCCCAGGTACTTGAAGAACGCCAGGATTCCGAGGTCGACCGCGAGCGAAACGCCCACGAGCAACCGTCGGCGCGGAAGATCAAAAGTATATTCCAGCGCGATGGCTACGAGAAAGTCCGTGGCCGCCGTGATCAGCAGGGGAATGCAGTAAAGCACATTCCATGTCCCGTAGAAAACCAGGCTCAGCAGAACCAACACCCCCGCGACACGGCGTCCCGTTGCCGCGAACGCCCAGTAGAGCACCGCCGCCGCAGCTAGAAAGACGAGATACGACGTTTCGCTGAGAGACATGGCGGCTTAGGGGGTTCCTGCAGGAACTTCGGCGGGCATCAGCGCGCCCGCGAGCATTTTCGCGAGCATCTGATAACCGGAATCGGTGAGGTGAACGAGATCCGTTTGCGCCAGCGACGATTTCCGCCAACGCAAGAGTGCCCCGAAGCCGCCCATGGCCGCGCGCGCATCCCAAAAGGCGCAGCCGGTTTCGCGCGCCGCCGCCGCCAGCGCGTCGATGGTCATGTCGGAACGTTCGTGGAAGTAGTCGCGCGTTTTAGTAGTGCGGCCGGGGCGGTCGATCGGTCCGGTAACGAGCACCGCCGCGCCCGGGGCTTCTTCGCGAAGCGCCTTCAACAGGCGGATGCATCGTTCCTGGTAGGCCGGCTTCGAGAAGTCGCGCGCGCCCATGTCGTTCGTGCCATAGCTCACGATGATCAGCGTGGGATTCAGGCGCGCCAGCAAGTCTTGGCGAAGTTGCGCCGGGATGTCGTCGAGTTCCGCGAAGGTCACGCCGTTGATGCCGAAGGAATCGTAGATCACGCCAGGGCCGCTGCCGCCGCGCGGATCCTGCCCTCGTAAATCCAGGCCGACCACCGTCGGTCCCGCCGCGCCGTCGCAGCCCGCCACGGCGATGGTGTGTGTAGCCAACGGCAGCGGATCGCGATTGCGCATAAGAAGTAGTGATCCATACTGACGTGCCTCGAGCGATTCGCGTTCCAACTCGACGTTTTCTTTTTGTCCGGCGTCATCTTCCACGTTAACTTCGGCGCACGCCGTCTCACCCGGTCGCGCTGCCAACTCGAGCTCGAAGCTCGAGAAGCGCGCCGTGGCTGTGGCGGCCGGGGCTTCGGCGTGACCAACCAGCGCCGCGCCGGGCAATCCGAGGAGTCCGTCCGACGGCGGTTTGCGCAGCGTCACGCCTTGCCAACTTCTTGCCGGCGCGTGAATCGCCACGCCGGCGCGCCGGTATCCCCGGAAAACCGAGCCCGGCAGCACGAGTCCGGGGCCGGCGTCGCCGAAGCGGTCTTGGAAGGCGGTGCGCAGGTAGCGTGTCCAGATGTCCGCGGCGACATGGGAGTCGCCGAAATGGACAATGCGGACCGGCGCGGTTTTGTCAGCCAGCGCCTTGTAAAACGGCGCGAGCGAGTCGTCGCGATTCGCAATTTCCACGGCGACCGGTTCGGGCGGCGGCAGCGGCTTCACGGGAGTCCGCCTGACGGAGCGGCGATGGGCGGTGGTTTTGGTATTGGTGGACTTGGCGTTCTTAGCTGAGGCCGCCGGTTTCTTGGCCGGCGTCTTCTTGGTCGTCCGGTGAGCCGCAGGCTTCTTGGCGGCGGGCTTTTTCGGTGCGCTTTGCGCGCTTACAACCGTTGCGAAGGCCAGAATCACACCGAGAAGCAAGGGATTAGTTCCTTACTTCCGTGCCGCCTTGGTCGAGCAAGCGGCGGATCGTGGCAGGATCGTTGGTAAGAGTGACGCGGCCGTCGGGCGTGCGAATGCGAAACGTTTTCTGACTCACGTCGATGACCATCGCTGGCCCGGCAGACGCCGCGCCCGGCACGGCGGCGGCAATGTACGCGGCGAGCCGCTGGTATCCGAGCGGCGTGAAGTGCGTGCGATCGGGTTGCGCGAGCGGTGGGTCGGCAGCGGCCCATCGCGCCGCCGTCCCCGGTCCTCCCATGGCCGCTTCGAGATTGAGGAATCCAACGCCTTTGGCGCGGGCCGCCGCTTCGATGCTGCGGATCACGCCGGCGAGCGTCGGCAGCGTGCCCCAGCCGCCCGTATTGCCGCGATCGGGCGGCCCGACCAACAGCACGGCCGCGCCGGGCGCCGCGCGATAAATGCGGTCGACAATTTCGCCCAGCCGCGCGGCGTTGGCCGTTTCGTCCACGCCCGCGCCGCTCGATTCGTTTGTACCGTACGCCAGAATCACGACGTTGGCCTGCTCCCACTCGAGTTGAGATTCAAACGCCGCTTCGTTGATGTGCAGCAAATTCTCGGCGCGCGCACCGACCACGCCCAGCGGACTGTAGACCACGCCGGGCGTGTCGTTTTCAAGATGCAAGCTCAGTAGGCGGACCGCGCCGCCGAGCGTTTGGATCGTCAGTCGCTGCGCGTCGCGTCGCGGCAAGCGAATATTATGCGGCGCGGCTTGCGGCCACGCGCCGTTCAGGTCCATGTCGCCGAGCGGAGCGCCGTTCGAGTAGAAACGTACACGGCCGCCGCCAGGCTGCTTCAAGAAAAATGCGCGAACGGTGGTGAAATCGCCCGAGACCTCGATGGTTTCTCCGGCGCGCGACGTTTCAAGCAACATCCCGGGGAGTCCCAGAAATTCGTCGTGCGAATTGGGCGCAGGCCGCGTTTGAATCGTCCAGCCCTTCGAGCATTTCGATCCGCGCGCCGCGCACGGAAGAAACGATCCGAAGCCGCCGTCGCCGAGCGTTTCTTGGAAATGCTGGCGCAACGCGATTTGCAGGGAATCGGCGGCCGTATGAGAGTCACCGAATTGCACAATGCGCAGTTTGCCATCCGCGCCGCGTTCGGTGTGCGCGGGTGTGGCCGCTTCGAATCCGGCAAGTCCTGCGGCGGATGCCAGTGCGAGCAGCAGCGTAGCGAAAACAGCCATTCTTTCAATTGTATCGCGGGTCGGCGGATTCCAGACGCCGCGCGTGCCGAAGTAGTCTCGTAGGTTGGACTGGAGGATGCGTTAACGCACCCGCACGGCGCCGCCGACGATTCGCACTTCCTCGCCGCCCAGGTCGTTGGCGGAAACGCCCAGCAGCGCGCCGCGATCCAAGCCGTCCACCGAGCCGAGCAACAGACGTTGGCCACTCGACAACGTAATGTCGTTCGACGTGCCATTCGACTTCCCACTCAACCACGCCAGCGCGATTTTTCCGGGTTGTCCCACATCCACGATGCTGGCGGGAGTCTCGCCGGGCGTGAAATTGGCTTGCTGCCCTTCCGGCAATCGGAACGACACCGCCAGGCCCTTCAGATTCAAGTCGCGGTGCGCCACCAAGTAAATGGCATTGCCTTGCACTTCGATACTTCCGTCAGCAGCGCCCTCCACTGGTGGACGCCGGCTCTCCGCTTCGATTTGCGAACACGTCAAACCGCGCGGTGCGCGCTGCGGACGCGACGCGTCGAGCACGGTGACGCGGCGCAGCGTTTCGATCAAGTCCAGAGTATTGAGGCGGCCGTCGCCGCCGCGCTGCATCGTTGTGTCGACGGGAGAGGCATCCATGGCGTCGAAACGATCGCTGCACGTCGCGGGAGTGGAAATATTGGTGACCGCCCGCAGCACATCGATCAAATCAAGCGTGTTGAGCAACCCGTCCCCGAACGATCCGGCCGTATCGGCGGTGTGCGGATAACTGTCACCGACCAAGTAGCCGACCACCAGCGTGACCGTGGCGTCCGCGCCGGCCGAGAGTGGAACCGCCGTGCCGCTTTGCGCCGCGTCGGCTGCCGTTATGTGCACGTTATAGGTTTGTCCAACCGTCGCGGCCGGCGGGATCACTACCTGAATCACGCCGATGGCAACCTGGCCGGTGAGCGATGCGGTGAACGATCCGTAAAATACTCCCACGTTGGCGTTCGTGGCGGTGATTGTGGGCGAACCGCTCGCAACGGGAAGCGCGGCGTCCGATCGAAACGCCGTGCTGGCAGCAATGGCGGGGGCCATGTTCACCGGCGTCAATTGCACGCCGAAGCTCAATGCGCCGACCGTTGCTCCGCTGTTCAAATTCAGCACCACCGGAATTGCCGCCGGCGCGCCGGGCGATCCGTTGACCGACTGCGCCGTCAACGTTCCTTGGACCGAACTTCCCACCGTGAAAGTGATGGGCGAAGATGTGCCGCCGCCCGGCGCCGGAGTAAACACCGTGACGGCCACGGGGCCGGCCGCGGCAATGTCGGCGGCGTTGATGGTCGCGGAAAGTTGTTGCGGGCTGCCGAAAGTAGTGACTCGCGCGCTGCCGCCCCATTGCACGACGGAGTTAGGTGCGAAGTTACTGCCGTAAACTCTCAACGTGAAGGCCGCCGAACCAGCGGCGATCGTCGACGGCGAAACGAGATTGATCGTGGGCGGCAGGTTCGTCTGCGTAACGGTGATCGCGTTCGATTTGCCGGTGATGCTGCTCGTGACCGTATCGGTGGCCGTGATCGTCTGCGATCCGCTGCTCCTCAGGGTCACGGGGAATATTCCGGCGCCACTGCTCAGCGTGGAATTGGACACAAGCGTTGCCGACGCGTCCGACGAAGTGAAATGCACGGTGCCGGTGTAGCTCGTCACCGTGTTTCCGAATGGATCGACCGCCGTCACCGTGATGTTGAATGCCACGCCGGCCGCCGCCGTCGACGGCGCGGTCACTTGTAAATTCGCAAAGGATGCCGCACTGACTGCGATCGAGCTCGATGTACCCGTGATCGCGCTCGTGACGGTATCGTTGGCGCCGACGGTCTGGAGGCCGGCGGTCTTCAGTATGACGGAGAACGTTCCCACGCCGTTTGTGAGCGTCGAGTTGCCCGGCAGCGACGCCGCGCCGTCGGATGACGTGAAGTGCACCGTGCCGGTGTAATTCGCCGCCGTGTTGCCGAATTGATCGAAGGCCGCGACGGTGATGTTGAACGGCGTGCCGGCCGTGGCCGTCGATACCGCGCTCACCTGCAAGTGCACGCCGGATGCAGCGCTAACGGCGATCGTGCTCGATGTGCCGGTGATCAAGCCGCTGACCGTGTCGCCCGCGGTAATGGTCCTCGATCCGCTGGTGTTCAGTGTGACGGAGAACGTTCCCACGCCGTGGCTGAGCGTCGAGTTGCTTGGCAGTGACGCCGCGCCGTCCGTCGATGTGAAATGCACCGTGCCGGTGTAGCCGATGGCCGTGTTGTTGAACTGATCGAGCGCCGTGACCGTCACGCTAAACGCCGCGCCGGCCGTTGCGATCGCCGGTGTGCTCAGCGAGAAGTGCGTCGCCGCCCCGGCGTTCACCGCGACTGCACTTGATGTGCCGGTAATCGACGATGTGACCGTGTCGGTCGCCGTGATCGTTTGCGATCCAGCGAACTTCAGTGTGACCGGGAAGGTTCCCGCGCCGCTATTCAGCGTGGAATTGCTTGGCAGAGTGGCCGCAACGTCGGACGACGTGAAGCGCACCGTGCCCGTGTAGCTAGTCGCGACGTTGTTGAATGCATCGAGGGCCGTGACCGTGACGTTGAACGCCGTGCCGGGACTTGCCGTCGACGGCGCGGTTACCTGCAAGCGCCCGGCGGCTCCGGCACTGACCGTGATCGTATTCGATGTTCCCGTGATCGTGCTCGTCACGGTGTCGGTCGCTGTGACGGTTTGCGTGCCGCTGGCGTCGAATGTCACGCCGTTCGAAAAAGTATGCACGCCGTTGTCGCTCACCTGGAACGTGTAATTGCCGGGGACCGTGCCGAGGAGAATGGGCTCGGACTTCGTGAAGCGCACCGTGCCGCGATATCCGGTCGCGACATTGTTGAATGTATCGAGCGCCGTTACGGTGATGCTGACGGCCGCGCCTGCCGTTGCGGCCGCCGGCCCGGTCACAGTGAGGTGCGTGGCCGTGCCCGCCACCACTAAGATCGAGCTCGACGCGCCGGTGATCGTGGTGTTTACCGTGTCGGTCGCGGTGATCGTACGGCTGCCGGCGGTTGAGAGGGTGGCGGAAAACGTTCCTGCGCCGTTGGTCAACGTAGCGTTGGCGGGCAGCGACGCCGACACGTCGGTGGACGTGAAATGTACCGTGCCCGAGTAGCCGGTGGCCACGTTGTTCGATCCATCGAGCGCCGTCACCGTGATGTTGAACGCTGCGCCGGCCGTCGCCGTCGACGGCGCGGTCACGGTGAAATGAAGGATCGGGACTGCCGTATTGCTCAGCGCAAAATTCGCGGTGGCCGCCGACGCTTGATCGGGCGTCGTGCCGCTGGCGGCGACGTTGTACGGTCCGCCGACCGTCGTGTTCGCAGTGAACGTCTCGGAAACTTGTCCATTCGCAGCAGTCGCCGCGGTAATCGTGTTGGTGGAGTTCGAAAATGTGCCGCTGGCGCCCGTGGACGGCGCGGTGAATGTTACAGAAACTCCCGGCACCGTCGCCGAGCACGATCCGCACGATTCGGTTGCCGTCGCGGTGAGCGGAGTTGCGAAAATCGTGCCGGCGCTGGCAGATTGCGGTGTCCCGCCCGTGGCGGAAATGGTCACGCCTTGCATTTGCACCGCGCCGATGTCGATCTTGCCGTTCGTCACGCGCGCGAATCCGCGCTGATCGGTCGCCGGCGCGCCAGCCGTCGTGCCGGCGCCGAGAGCGGGACTGTTGCCGTTCGGCAACATCGTCTGGAAGGGTCCGCCATTGTTCGCGAGCGGGCTTAACGCGGCAGAGACCGGCGATCCGTTGAACCCCACGATGTTTCCGTTGACGCCGTTGGACAGACCGAATATTCCCGTGCTGTTGCCGATCAAGTTGTTGCTGCCGTTAATCGCCCCGCTGCCATCCGGCGCGAGGGAGTGCGCATCGCTATTGCCGGCCAGGATGGTATTGGTCAACGTGCAGGTGACATTCTGCGACGCGCAGTAGATTCCGCCGCCCGAGTCCTGGTTGAATACGCCCGTCTGGGAATTGCCGCTGATGGTGCTGTTCTGAATCGTGAGCGTGGTATTGACGACCGCCGCGATGGCCCCACCCGAGGCGACTCCGAAGTTGTTGGGATCGGCCGCTTGGTTGCCGGAGAATGTTGAATTGATAATGGTCAGCGGAGTCGGTGTCTGGAACGCGCCGGCAAAAAAGATCGCGCCCCCCTCGCCGGACCCTTTCGCGGAGCCCGCCGCAACATTGCCGGCGAACGTGCTGTTGGTGATGGTGGTGGGGCCGAAGCTCTCGATCCCTCCGCCGGAAGCCGCCGTGTTGTTGGAAATCGTGCACTGGCTGACGGCGAGCGTGCCCGTTGATTCACTCAAGATGGCGCCGCCGTCGGAGGATTGGTTCGCGTTGAGCACGCAGGAGCTCAGCGTCAAGTTTCCGAAGTTTAAGATGGCGCCGCCTCCAGCCACGGTGTCGAGACCATGCTGGATCGTCAAGCCGGAAATCGCCACCGTCGTCCCTTGGTTGATGGTGAACGGCTGATACAAATTCGCACCGTCGATGGCCAGGCTCGAGGCGCCTGGTCCCGTGATCGTCACGTTTTGCGTGATCTCCGGGTAGGCACTGGCCAGCGTGATCGTGCCGGTGACTCCGTTGACGAACGTAATCGCCGCGCTACCCGCGCCGCTGTTGCTCGAAATGATCGCCTGGCGCAGCGAACCGGTCCCGCTATCGTTCGTGTTCGTCACCACGATCTGCACCGCAACCACGTTGATCGCGCTGGATGTGCCGGTGATCGAAGACGTCACCGTATCGGTCGCCGTGACCGTTTTGTTTCCGATGCTCACGAGCGTCACGCCGTTGGTGAACGTGTGGACGCCGGCGTCGCTCGCCTGGAACGTGTAGTTGCCGGGGATCACATGCCCCACGCCGCTATCGACTGTTGTAAAGGTCACCGTGCCGCGGTAGCCGGTGGCTACGTTGTTGTTCTGATCGAGCGCCGTCACCGTGACGCTGAAAGACGTGCCTGCCGTCGCCGTCGATGGCGCGCTAATGGAAAGATGGTTGGCCGCGTTGGAATTGCCCGTGTTGGTCAGCGCGAAATTCACGTTCGATGCGGAGGCGTTATCGGGCGTGGTGGCGCTGGCCGTGACGTTGTACGGACCTCCGGTGGTGGAGTTTGCCGCAAACGTTTCGGAAACTTGTCCATTCGCGCCTGTCGACGCGGTGATCGTATTGGTGGAATTCGAGAATGTGCCGCTCGCGCCCGTGGACGGCGCCGTAAACGTCACCGCGACACCGGGTACGGCAACGTTGGACGTGTATTCCGTTGCCGTCGCCATCAACGCTGTCGCGAAGGTCGTGTTGATCCCCGCCGTCTGTGGCGTGCCGCTTGTGGCGGCGACGGCGACGCCTTGCAATTGCACCGCGCCGATGTCCATGACTCCGTGAACCACGCGCGGGAATCCGCGTTGATCCGTCGCCGGTGCGCCGGACGTGCTTCCCGCCGCGAGCGCGGGACTGTTGCCGCCCGGCAGCATCGTTTGCGTGGGTCCACCGTTGTTGGCCAACGGGCCCAGTAGCGGATTCACCGGCGACGCGGCCGATCCCACGATGTTGCCATTCACGCCGTTGGTTAGAGAAGTGCCCGCTCCGTTGCCGATCAAGTTATAGGTTCCGGTGAAGGAACCGCCGGCGTCGGGCCAGAGGCCGTTCGCGGCAGTGTTTCCGGCCAGAATCGTATTCGTTACGGTGCAGGTGTCGAAGCAGTAGAGTCCGCCGGCCGCGTCAAAGTTGGCCGTACCGGTCTGACTATTGCCGGTGATCGTGCTGTTCTGGAACGTGCATGTATCGGTGCAATAGATGGCCCCTCCGTGGCTGGATTGCATATTGAAGGGATCGGTAATCTGATTGCCCGTGAATGTCGAGTTGACGACGATGAGGGCTCCGGCACTGTCACTGGCGATCGCGCCGCCATCGCCACCGATGTAAGTGCCGCCCGTCGCGGTGTTGCCGGAGAACGTACTGTTCGTGATCGTAGCTGTACCGAGATTTGCAATGGCGCCGCCGTAGCCGTTTGACCCCGCGGTGTTGTTAGTGAAAGTGCACTTATCCACGTTCAGCGTGGCATTGTTATAGACGGCGCCGCCGGAGGCTGTGAAGTTGCCGGAAGCGATCGACTGATTGGCGTTGAGGACACAGGAACTCAAGTTCAGAGTTCCCAGGATGTTGATGATGGCGCCGCCGAGGCTGTGCTGAATCGTCACGCCGGAAATGGATACCGTCGCCTGAGCGATCGAAAAGGGTTGGTACAGATTCGCGCCATCGATGATCAGATTCGACGCGCCCGGCCCCGTAATCGTCAGGCTTCGCGAGATCTGCGGGAACGCGCTTTGCAAGGTGATGGTGCCCGTGACTCCGCTGGCGAAAGTGATCGTCGCGCCGCCACTGGAGGTGTTGCCGGCCAGGATCGCTTGACGCAGGGAGCCGGTCCCGCTGTCGTTGGTGTTGGTCACCACGAGAGCCGTCGTCCCGGGCACGTTGATCGTCCCGGAAGTGCCGGTGATCGTCGAGGTGACCGTATCGGTCACGGAAATCGTTTGCGATCCCGCGGTATTCAGTGTGACGGAGAACGTTCCCGTGCCATTGGTCAGCGTCGAGTTCGCGGGCAGCGTCGCCGCGCCATCGGTGGACGTGAAGTGGATCGCGCCCGCGTAGCTCGTGGCGGTGTTGTTGGAAGCGTCGAGCGCGGTGACCGTGACACTGAAATTACTGTTGGGCGCCGCCGTCGACGGTGCGCTCACTACGAAATGCGTGGCAGGCGCGGAGGCTACCGCAATCGCATTCGAACTCCCGGTGATCGACGACGTGACGGTGTCGGTGGCGGTAAACGTTTGCGATCCCGCGGTTCTCAGCGTGATGACGAAAGTTCCCGTGCCATTGGTGAGCGTCGCGTTCGCCGGCAGCGTCGCCGCGCCATCGGTGGAAGTGAAGTGGATCGTCCCCGCGTAGGTCGTCGCGTTGTTGTTGAGCGCGTCGAGTGCGCTTACCGCGACCCCAAACGCGACGCCGGCGGTTGCCGCGGCCGGCGCACTCGTGACGAAGTGCGTGGCGGCTCCGCCGGCCGCCGCAATCGCGGACGAAGTCCCGGTGATCGTCGACGTAACGGTGTCGGTGGCGGTGATCGTAAACGATCCCGCGCTCCTCAGCGTAACGGAGAACGTACCACTGCCATTGGTCAACCTCGAGTTGACCGGCAACGTCGCCACGCCGTCGGTGGAAGTGAAATGCACCGTACCCGCGTATCCGACGGCCGTGTTGTTGAACTGATCGAGCGCGGTGACCGTCACATTGAACGGGGCGGTCTCAGTCACCGTCGACGGCGCGCTCACGGCGAAGTGCGTCGCCGCAGCGGCGCTGACCGCGATCGCGCTCGACGTACCGGTGATCGCACCGGTGACCGTGTCGGTCGCCGTAATCGTGCGGCTGCCTGAGGTCGCCAGCGTGGCGGAGAACGTGCCGGTGCCGCCGGTCAGCATGGCATTCGCCGGAAGCGTCGCCGACGCGTCGGTGGAAGTGAAGTGCACCGTGCCCGTGTAGCCTGTCGCGACGTTGTTGAATGCATCGAACGCCGTCACCGTGACGTTGAACGCCGCGCCGGCCGTGGCCGTTGACGGCGCGCTCGCCGTGAAGTGCGTGGCCGTTCCAGCGACGTTGGTCAGCGCGAAATTCACGCTGGACGCCGAGGCCTGATCGCCAGTCGTGCCACTCGCCGTCACGTTGTAAGGTCCGCCGACGATCGAGTTCGCCGTAAACGACTCGGAAATCTGTCCATTCACGCCCGTCGCTGCCGTGATCGTGTTGGTCGAGTTCGAGAACGTGCCGCTCGCGCCGGTGGACGGCGCGGTGAACGTCACCGCGACGCCCGGAATCGCTGCGCCCGACGTATTTTCCGTCGCGCTAGCGGTAAGTGCAGCCGCAAAAGCCGTGTCCAGGGCCGTCGATTGCGGCGTGCCGCTCGTCGCGGAAATCGCGACGCCTTGCAATTGCACCGCGCCGATATCGACTTGGCCGTTGACGACGCGAGGGAATCCGCGTTGATCCGTGGCCGACGCGCCACTGGTGGAGCCCGCCGCGAGTGCGGGACTATTGCCGCCCGGCAGCATCGTTGGCGTCGGTCCACCGTTATTGGCCAGCGGGCCCAATTGAGGATTGATCGGGTTACCCGACGTTCCCACGATGTTGCCGTTCAAGTTGCTTGGGGAGAGGTCCGCTCCGTTGCCGATCAAGTTGTGGGTTCCGGTGAAGGTACCGCCAATGTCAGGCATGACGCCGCTCGCGGCGGTGTTTCCGGCCAAGATCGTATTGGTCACGGTGCAATAGCAGTAGAGTCCGCCGGTCCAGTCAAAGACGGCCGTACCGGTCTGACTATTGCCGACGATCGTGCTGTTCTGAATCGTGCCTGTGCCGAGGACCATGATGGCCCCGCCGACGCCGGATTCCGAATTAAAGGGATCCGTGATCTGATTGCCCGTGAATGTCGAGTTGACGATAGTGATAACGGTTGAGGTATATCTGCTGGCGATCGCGCCGCCATTTCCACTCATGACGGTGCCACCCGTCGCGGTATTGCCGGAGAAAGTGCTGTTCGTGACCGTGGCTGTGCCTGTGTTGTTGTTCCAAATCGCGCCGCCGTAGCCGTTTGGCCCTGCGGTGTTGCTTGTAAAACTACACCGGTCCACGATCAGCGTGGAGGTGTTGTAAACGGCGCCACCGCCGACCGACCCGCTAGGAGCCGACGCCTGATTGGAGTTGAAGACGCAAGAACTTAAGGTCAGGGTTCCATTGGTATTGACGATGGCGCCGCCGAGGTTACTAAAGCCGTGCTGAATCGTCACACCGGAAATGGACACCGTCGCTTGACTGATCGAGAAGGGTTGGTACAGATTCGCGCCGTCGATGATGAGATTCGACGCGCCCGGTCCCGTGATCGCCATGGTCTGCGAGATCTGTGGCAAAGCGCTTTGCAAGGTGATGGTGCCGGTTACTCCGTTGGCGAAAGTGATCGCGGCGCCGGCGCTAGAGGCGTTGCCGGCGATGATCGCTTGACGCAGGGAGCCGGTCCCGCTGTCGTTGGTGTTGGTCACCACGAGAGCCGTCGGCACAGGCACGTTGATCGTACCGGACGTGCCGGTGCTCGATGTGGTCACGGTATCAGTCGCCGTGATCGTCTGATTGCCGATGGTGTTCAGCGTGGCGGAGAATGTACCCATGCCGCCCAAGAGCGTTGCATTGACCGGCAGCTTCGCAGACCCATCGGTGGACGTGAAATGCGCGGTTCCCGAGTACGTGCTTACGGTGCGATTGAATTGATCGAGCGCCGTGACAGTGAAACTAAACACGCTGCCGACCGGGACGATCGAGGGCGCGCTGACCGAGAAGTGCGTGACTGGTCCGATGTTGGTCAGCGCGAAATTCACGCTGGCGGGCGCAGCTTGATCCACCGACGTGGCGCTGGCGGTGACGTTGTACGGTCCACCGGGCGTCATGTTCGCCGTGAACTCCTCCACAACCACCTTGCTGGCGTTCGTTGTCGCCGTAATCGTCGTGGTGGAGTTCGAGAACGTTCCGCTCGGACCGGTTGACGGCGCGGTCAAGCTCACTGAAATGCCCGGCACCTCCTGTCCCGACATGTTTTCGAGGGCCGTGACGATGAGCTCGAACGCTGTGCCGACTTCCGTCGATTGCGTCGGGCCGCTGGTCGCGGAAAGCGTCACACCTTGGAATTGCACTGCGCCGATGTCGATCTTGCCGTTGACCACGCGCGGGAATCCGCGTTGATCGGTCGCGGGCGCGTTCGCAGTGCTGCCCGCGCCGAGCACGGGACTATTTCCATTCGGCAGCATCGTCAGTGTGAATCCAGCGTTATTGAGCAGGGGTGCTAACAAGGGAGAAATCGGCGAGGCGGAGGTACCCACGATGTTGCCGTTCACTCCGTTCGCAATGCCTGTGAGGGCCGTGCCGTCGCCGATCAAATTGTTCCCGCCGTCGGTGAACGAGAGCAGCGAGTAGGCGTCCGGACCGGCCGGCGCGGTATTCCCGGCCACGATCATGTTGGAAAGCGTGATATTCAACCCGTAGATTCCGCCGCCGAAATCCCCGGAGCTATCGGTGCGGGTTCCCGTATTACTGTTTCCGTAAATCGTGCTGTTTGACACGACCAAGCCGCCGCTGCTGCTGTAGATTCCGCCGCCGAACGCGCGGCCGGCGCTTTGGGGATCGCTCACCTGATTTCCGGCGATGGTCGATCCACCGATTGTCATGACTCCGCCGTTATTCGCGATGCCCCCGCCCAATGCCCCCTGGGTGGGGCCGCCCACCGCCGTATTTCCGGAGATCGTGCTGTTGGTGATGACGGCGGCGCCGTGGCTGTAGACGCCTCCGCCGCCGATGCCGTGAGATTGATTATTGGAAATCGTGCACTGATCCACACTCAATGTTGCGCCGGGATCGTTAGAGATCCCCCCGCCGGCGTTCGCCGCGACGTTTCCGGTGATCGTGCACGAGCTCAACGTCAGCGTGCCGCTGTTGCCAACGCCACCGCCGAGATTTCCAGCGAGACCGTTCTGGATCGTCACGCCGGAAATCGACGCCGTCACTTCGCTCGCGACCGAGAACACTTGGACGGCGTTATTTCCACTGATCGCGACACTCGACCCAGTGGGCCCGGCGATCGTTATGCTCTGCGTCAGGGCGAGCGTCGCGCCCAGCGTGATCGTCGAAGGATTCGGCAAATTGAACGTGATCGCGCCGCCCGCCGGATCGGCATTCGCCGCGGCGACTTGCGCGGCCAGCGAACCGGCGCCGGACGCATTCGTATTCGTCACGACGTAGGAGGTCGGCGCGGGCACGTTGACGGCGGCTTGCCCGCTGAGTGACGAATTGACGGTATCAATCGCGGTGATGCTCTGCGATCCGATGGTGTTGAGCGTCGCGGTGAACGTACCGGTGCCGTTGGTGAGCGTGGAGTCCGACGGGAGCATCGCCGCGCCGCCGCTAGAGGTGAAGTGCACGGTTCCCGTGTA
This sequence comes from Terriglobia bacterium, assembly GCA_021325275.1. Classification (GTDB taxonomy): domain Bacteria; phylum Acidobacteriota; class Terriglobia; order JAJPHL01; family JAJPHL01; genus JAJPHL01. The sequence goes on from JAJPHL010000071.1 coordinate 121,754, forward strand.
GCCGGTGACCGTGGCGTTCGACGCATTGAGTGCCGTGACCGTGAAACTGAACTGCGTTCCCTTGGCGATCGTCGAAGGAGCGCTCACCGCGAAGTGCGTAGCCGCGGCGGACACGTTGGTCAGCGCGAAATTCACGGTGGACGCCGATGCTTGATCGGGCGTCGTGGCGCCGGCCGTGACATTGTACGGTCCGCCGGCCGTCGCATTGGCGGTGAACGATTCCGCGATCGCGCCGCTTGCGTTGGTGGTTGCGGTGATCGTGTTTGTCGAGTTGGAGAATGTGCCGCTTGGGCCGGTGGACGGCGCGGTGAAGGTCATCGAAACGCCAGAAACCGCAACGCCCGACGTGTTTTCCGTCGCCGTCGCCGTCAGCGGAGTCGCGAACGCCGTGCCGGCCGCGGTTGATTGCGGCGTGCCCGCGCTGGCGGCGAGCGTGACGCCTTGGAATTGCACGGCACCGATGTCGATTGTGCCGTTCACCACGCGCGCGAATCCGCGTTGATCGGTCGCGGGTGCGTTCGCGGTGGTGCCCGCCGCGAGCGCGGGACTATTGACGCTCGGCAACGCCGTGCGCGTCGGTCCGCCATTGTTTGCCAACGGTCCCAGCAACGGATCGACAGGAGACGCGCCCGTTCCCACTCGATTGCCGTTCAGACCGTCGGTAATGCCCGTGAGAGAAGCGGCAGCGCCGATCAGGTTGTTGTTCCCCGAAAACGCCCCTGAAAGATCGGATTCCACACTGGCGAAATTGTTGGAGGCAATCGTATTGGTTAGCGTTGCGCTACCGCCGGAACTCAAAATACCGCCACCAAGCGAGGATGAATTTGCAACGATCGTGCAGTTCGACACCGTGAGGGTTCCGCCGAAGTTGTAGATCGCGCTACCCGCGGCAATCACGGTGGGAGCCAAGTTCTGATAGAAAGTGGTGTCCGTGAGGGTTGCTACGCCGGTGTTAAACAACCCGCCGGCCGCCGTGACGCTTCGACCGGTGTTGGTGACATTGGCCGCAATCAGGCACTGATTCACCGTCAACGAGCCGGTGTTTTTGATTCCGCCTGCGCCGAGTGTCGAGGTATTCACATTGCCCTGAAGCAGGCAAGAGTTCAGGGTCAACGTCCCGCTGTTGAGGATTCCTCCCGCACTCAGACCGGTGCCGCTTCCGTTCTGAATGGCGATCCCAGACATCGATACGGTGAACCCGCTATTCACAACGAAGACCGTGTGCACGTGCGCTCCGTCGATGGTCAAGGCTCCCGCACCAGGTCCTGTGACGCTCATGCTCTGCCCGAGATACAGCGTGCCGCTGACCCTAATGGTCGACGGATTCGGCAAGCTAAAGGTGATTGCGCCGCCGTTGGGATCGATGCTCGCGGCAGCAACAGCGTCGGCCAGCGAGCCGGCCCCCGAGTTGTTGGTATTCGTAACGACGTAAGACGTCGGCGTGGGAACATTGACGCTCGCTTGCCCGCTGATGGACGAATTGACCGTATTGGTCGCCGTGATCGTCTGGCTCCCTAGCGCATTTAGCGTCGCGGTGAACGTTCCTGTGCCGCTGGTCAGCGTCCCATCGGCGGACAGCGTCGCCGTTCCGTCGGACGATGTGAAGTGAATCGTGCCGAAATATCCGGTTGTGGTGTTGTTATTCGAGTCCAACGACGTAACCGTAAAGCTGAAGCGGGTCCCCGATGCCGATGCCGTGGGCGTGCTCACTGAAAAATGCGTCGGCGTGGCGGCGGCGTTCACCGCAATCGTCGATGTACCGGTGATCGCGGTCGCGACAATATCATTCACGCTGATCGTTTGATTGCCGGTAGTCGCCAACACGAACGCGTTGGTAAACGTGTGGACGCCGTTATCATTGGGCTGGAACGTATAGTCCGACGGAACAAAGCTGCGGGCGCCGCTATCGCTCTTCGTGAAATGGACGGTTCCGCTGTAGCCTGTCGCGACGAAGTTGTTGGCGGTTAACGCCGTGACTGTCACGCTGAACGTCTGGCCTTGCGTCACGGTCGCCGGTGCGCTCACGGTGAAATGGGTAGCCGGAGACGGGCTCACAGAGACGGAAGCCGTTCCCGCCGTGATCGCACTATTGTTCGTGTCAGTGGCCGTGACCGTGAACCTGCCGCTCGTCGCCAGCGTAACGCCGTTGGTAAATGTGTGCACACCGCGGTCGCCGGCTACGAAAGTGTAATTCGCTGGAACCACCGCACTCGAGCTGGGATCGGTGGTCGCGAAATGGACCGTGCCGCCATACGTGGTGACAACGTTGCCGTTTTGGTCGAGCGCCGTCACAGTGACATTGAACGGGACGCCTCCAAACGTGCTGGAGTTGGCGGCCACGTTGAGCTGCGTGACGGTGGTGGCGGCGACATTCCTCAACTGGAAAAAGCTATCGACGTTGGGTGTGGCCTGGTCGGGTGTCGTGGCGCTGGCCGTTACCGTGTAAGGGCCACCCAGAGCTGAGTTCGCGGTAAAGACTTCGGTGGCGAATCCGTTGGAATCGGTGAGGCCGGTAATAGTAGTGGAGGAATTGGAGAACAAGCCGCTTGGTCCTGACGTCGGAGCCGTAAACGTCACCGGCACGCCCGGCACAAAGCCTGTCCCGTTCACTTCGCCCACCAGGGCCGCAAGGGGGTTGGCGAAAGGCGCACCAATCGCACCCGACTGCCCGTCGCCGGACAGCAAATTGATCCACACGGCCTGGAGTTGCACCGCCCCGATGTCGATCTTGGCGTTCTGGGTCCGCGCCATTCCGCGTTGATCAAAGACGGTCCCGGAGATTGCGGTTCCCGCGGCCAAGACGGGACTGTTCCCGTTCGGGCGCATTGTCTGCGTCGGTCCGCTGTAGTCTCCCAGTGGGCTGAGCGCCGGAACGATCGGCGACGCGCCGGTTCCTACCTGATTCCCGCTTGCTCCATTGGTCAAACCAGTGAGGCCTGTTCCGTTGCCAATCAGGTTGTAGCTTCCTGCGAATGCGCCGGCGCCGTCAGGTGCATTTCCAGTCGCGTCGCTGTTCGACGCGAGAATCGTATCGGTCAGGGTGCAAGTGCCATTCGTCAGGCCGATGCCACCGCCGGAATCAAGCACGTTCGTGCCGCTCTGAGAGTTGCCGACAATCGTGCTGTTTTGAATCGTGCACGAACCGCCGTTGTTGCTGAAGATTGCGCCACCCATCGCGGGTCCGGCGCTCGATGGATCGGTCGCTTGGTTGCCATTGAAGGTGGAATTGAGGATCGTAAGGGTGGCCGCGCCGGCGCTAAGGTTTGCGATGGCGCCTCCGCTGCCTCCCACTGCGCTATTGTCGGCGAATGTACTGGCGATGATTGAAGCCGCGCCGGTGTTTTCGATTCCGCCGCCGTTGCCTTGGGACGTGTTGTTGGAAATCGTGCACTGATAGACGCTCAGGGTCCCTGTGGAATTGTTGTAGACAGCGCCGCCTACCGCAGCCTGATTGCCGGTCAGCGTGCAAGAGGCTAGGCTCAAGTTCCCCGAGTTGGAAATGGCGCCGCCGGCCGTCGCGTTCAGGCCGTGCTGAATCGTCACGCCGACGATGGAGACGGTCGCGCCGCTGGCAACCGAGAAAGGCTGACACAAGCCTGCCCCATCAATAATCTGCGCGGAGGACCCGCTGATCGTCATCGTCTGCGTGATGGTCGGCAACGGGCTCAAGAGCGTAATCGTACCGTTCACGCTGAACGAAATCGTGGCCCCTCCCGAGGAGTTGCCCGTGATGATCGCCTGACGCAGCGAGCCCGTTCCGCTGTCGTTTGTATTCGTGACGACCAGAGCGGTCAACGCGAGTACGTTGATGGGATTTGAGTTACCGAAGATTGCGGGGTTGTTATAGTCGTAAACCTGAATCGTCCCGGTGCCGGGTGTGTACGATGTGGCGCTGAACGTTCCCACTCCGTTGATCAATTTCGCCGGAAATGTCGAAGCGCCGCCCAAGCTGCCGCTGTAATCGGTCACGACGCTATTGGACGCGTCGAGCGCCGTAACGGTGAAAAAGAACGGCGCGCCCACCGTTGTCGTAGACGGTGCGCTGACACCGAAATGCGTCGTGGCGCCGGATACGTTGGTCAGAACGAAATTCGCGCTGGAAGGTGACGCTTGATCCGGCGTGGTGGCGCTCGCGGTGACGTTGTAAGGCCCACCGACAATCGAGTTAGCCGTGACTGTCTCCGAGATCCCACCAACGTCGTTCGTGGTTTCCGTAATTGTGTTGGTCCCATTCGAAAACGTGGCGCTTGGTCCCGTCGACGGCGCGGTGAACGTCATCGTCACAAAGCCGACATCCGCGCCGGAATTATTCTCCGCTGCGAAGGCCGTCAGTTGCGTACCGAAGGCCTTATTGACCGCCCTCGATTGCGGCGTGCCAACCCGGGCATCGACCGTCAGGCCTTGGAATTGCACCGCGCCGATGTCGATCTTGCCGTTGACCACGCGCGCGTATCCGCGTTGATCGGTAGACGGCGCATTCGTCGCGCTGCCCGCACCCAGCGCCGGACTGTTCCCGTAGGGCAGCATCGTCAGCGTGGGTCCGCCATACCTTCCCAGTACGCTTAACGCCGGTGGGATCGGCGAAGCGCTGCTTCCCACGATGTTGCCGCTCGCTCCATTCGTCAATCCGCTCACGTTCGCGCCGTTGCCGATCAGGTTGTTGCTTCCACTGAAGGAATTCGAGTTGGTCGCGTATCCGTCGGGAGCGACGCCGTTCCCTGCGGTGTTCCCCGCCAGGATCGTGTTGGTCAACGCGCAAGTGCCATTGCAGAAAATGCCTCCGCCGTTGTCGCTGGACGCGGTGCCGGCGTATGTATTGCCGCTGATGGTGCTGTTCTGAACTGTCAGCGATCCCTGTTGCCCAACGAAGATCGCGCCGCCGCCGGCCGATCCGTTGTTTTGCGGATCGGTCGCTTGATTGCCGGCAATCGTCGAGCCGACAATCGTCATGTTCCCGATGTTGGTGGAAATTGCTCCGCCCCAGCCGCCGAATGCGGCCCCAACGGCGGTATTTCCCGACACAGTGGAATTGGTGATCGTCGCGGTGCCGTCGTTGGCGATCGCGCCGCCGGCGCCGAGATTCGGACTGTTGCTCACGGTGTTCCCGGAAATCGTGCAGTTGTTTACCGTCAACGTTCCGCCCGACTGGTTGTTGATCGCTCCGCCGGCGCCCACCGTGACTTGATTCCCAGTGATCACACAGTTGGCCAGAGCCACGGTTCCATCGAAGTTTAAAATTGCGCCGCCGCCGAAGGGTCCGGCACTCATGCCGTGCTGGATCGTGATCCCGGTAATCTCCAACACCGCTCCGTGTGCGACCGAGAAGGGTTGATACAAATTCGCGCCGTCAATCGTGATGCTGGACGCGCCGCCGGTGATACTCATGCCTCCGGTGATCTGCGGCAACGGACTTTGCAGCGTGATCGTGGCGCCCGATCCCAGGGCGAAAGTGATCAACGCGAAGCCCGGGTTGGCGTTCGCACTCGTAATCGCGGCACGCAGCGATCCGGTGCCGCTGTCATTGCTGTTGGTCACCTGGAACGAGGTTCCCGCGGACACGCTGACACTCGCTTGCGCCGTGAGGGACGCGTTCAGCGTGTCGGTGACCGTGATCGTCTGCGTCCCCGTATTGTTGAGCGTCACGCTGAACGTTCCCGTACCGTTGCCGGGTAGCGTGGAGTCGGCCGGAAGCGTCGCGACAACATCGCTGGAAGCGAAATGTACCGTGCCGTTGTAAATGATGGCGATGTTATTGAACTGATCGAGCGCGTTCACCGTGACGTTGAAGGGAACGCCCGTCGTCGCGGTCGACGGCGCGCTGACGGTGAGGTGCGTGGGCGCGCTCGACTGATTGGTCAACGAAAACCCCGTGGTCGTCGGCAACGGCTGATCGGGCGTCGTGCCTTTGGCCGCGATGGCGTACGATCCCGCAATCGTGTTGGCGGTGGCCGTAACCGCGACACTGCCCTGCGAATCCGTGACGCCGGTGATCGTGGTCGTTCCGTTCGAAAACGTGCCGCTGGCGCCGGTCGACGGCATGGTGAACGTCACCGTAAGGCCGGGAACTTCATTGGTGCACGAGCATTCTTCGGCCACGTTGAGCATGAACGGGGCGAAGAATGGAGTGCCGACGGTGGTTGTCTGGATCGTGTCGCCGTTGGGGAGGAAAAACAGACCCTGGAACTGCGTCGCGCCAATGTCGATCTTGCCGTTTACGATTCGCGGGAATCCGCGTTGATCCGTCGACGGGGCATTCGTCGTGCTGCCCGCGCCGAGAGCGGGACTGTTGGCGTTCGGCCGCACGGTCTGCGTAGGTCCGCCATTATTTCGGAGCGGTCCAAGCTGCGGATTGACCGGCGACGCGTTCGATCCCACGATATTTCCGTTCACGCCGTTCGTGATTCCCGACATTCCGGCGGAATTGCCGATCAGATTGTTTCCGCCGTCAACGAAAGTTCCATTGCCATCGGGACTTGTGCCCGTCGCGTCGGTATTGCCCGCGAGAATCGTGTTGGCAAGAGTGACGGAACCAGCGCTGTTCACTATGCCACCGCCGAAATCGCCGGCAATGCTCGTGTTCGTACCCAACTGACGATTGCCGGCAATCGTGCTGTTCTGGATGATGACCGGCGACCCTGCGTACAAATAGATTCCGGCGCCGTTGGTGTACCCGGCGCCCGATACGGTGTTCCCGGTAACCGTAGACCCGATCATCGTGAAGGAGCTTTCGAGGAGTAAAATGCCGCCTCCCTCGCCGCTCGACACTGAGTTCCCCGAAAGAGTGCTGTTTGTAATCGTGAGCGCCCAGCCCGCGCTGAAAATTCCGCCTCCGCCTCCGATGTTGATCGTTCCACCAGCGCCCGAGGAGTTGTTCGAGACGGTCGAGCGAATAATGGTCAGCGTTCCCTGGCTGTTGATGCCACCGCCTTCCTGGCTGGAAGAATTGTTGCTGATCGTCGAATCGCTGATCGTGACGGTGACATTTTGCCCGATCGCCACGCCGCCGCCTTCAGTTCCCGTGTTTCCGGTGATCGCGCAGTTGGCGATCGTCGCGTTTCCCTGAAAGAGACTCAGACCGCCGCCCGAGGTCGCTCCGGTGATCGCGCAGTAGCTGAGCGCCAATGCTCCAGTACTCGAGATCCCCTGCCAGCCGCCTTGAACCGTAAGTCCGGCGATCGCGACGGTAATTCCGCCGTGGATTCGAAAAGCATAGCTACCGTCGGCGGTCTTAATCGTAAGGTTCGACGCGTCAAGCGGCACACCGGGTCCCGTGATGCTCATGCTCTGCGTGAGTTCCAGACCCTGAGTCAGGGTGATGGTCGACCCGATCGGAATCGTCATGAAGATCGTGCCACCGTCGGGATCGCCGTTCGCCGCCGCGACCGCCGCAGCCAGCGATCCCGCGCCCGACGCGTTCGTGTTCGACACGACGTAGTCGTTGGGCGCCGGCACCACGATCGTGGCTTGGCTCGTGATCGACGAGTTCACCGTGTCGGTCGCGGTAATCGTATCCGATCCGACGGTGTTCAAGGTGAATGGAAACGTCACGTTGCTGATCAACGTGGAATCGGCGGGCAGCACGGCCTTGATATCGCCCGAAGCGAAATGCACCGTGCCGGTGTAACTCAGGGCGTCGTTGTTGTACTGATCGCGCGGCTGCACTACGACGTTGAATGCGGTGCCCTGCGCCGCGCTCGACTGCGGGATCATGGAGAAGTGCGTCGCAGCCGCCGCCGTGATCGCCGGCGTAAACGTGGTGGTAATCGCACTGTTGACGGTGTCGGTTACCGTCATGGTGCTTCCGACCGTCACGAGAGTAAAAGTGAAGACGTGCGAACCGCCGTCGCTTGGCTGGAAGGTGTAGTCCGCGGGTACGGCGCTGCCCGCGCCGGCATCGGTTTTCGTAAAGTGGACCGTCCCTACGTAATTCGTAACCAGCGCGCCCGATGCATCGCGCGCAGATATGGTTGTGCTGAACGGAATGCCGGCCGTGATCGAGGTTCCGTTCGTCAAAATCGCTTGGAAGCGGGTCGCCGAGTCCGCCACATTGGTCAACGAGAAACTCACGCTCGACGCAGCGGCCTGATCCGGGCTCGTGGCGCTGGCGGTCACGGTATAAGCCCCGCCCGCCGTGCTGTTCGCAATGATTGCTTCCGAGATTGTGCCGGCCGACGTCGTCACGCCGGTAATCACGTTTGAGGAATTCGAGAAGATGCTGCTCGCACCGGTCGACGGCGCTGTAAATGTCACCGATACGCCGGGGATCCACGTTGCAAAGCACGAGGCGCACGACTCGGTCACGTACACCGTCAACGGGTAGGTAAATGCGGTTCCGGTTCCCGCCGATTCCGGCGTGACAGAGCCGATGTTCACCGTGAGGCCTTGTAATTGCACCGCACCGATGTCGACTTTGCCGTTAACCACGCGCGGAAATCCGCGTTGGTCGGTGGTGACCGTCGTGGCCGCCGTGCTCCCAGCGCCCAGCACGGGACTATTGCCGTTCGGCCGCAGGTTTGCGCTTAACCCGGCCAGCAAAGGATCGAGCGGCGCAACCGCTGTTCCCACTTGATTGCCGTTCGCCGCGTTGGTCAGGCCGGTCATTCCCGTTTGGTTGCCGATGAAGTTGAAGGTTCCCGCGTAGGCGCCCGCGAGGTCAGGCGCATTGCCGCTGGAATCGGTGTTCAGCGCGACGATGGTATTCGTCAGCGTGACGGAGCCGGTTGTTGTGAAGATTCCGCCGCCGGAATCCGAAGCGCTTGCGCCAATCTGAGAGTTGTTGACGATCGTGCTGTTTTGGATCGTGACCGGTATACTGCTGGCGTTGTAGATGGCGCCGCCGCCGCCCCCTCCGGCGCTGTGCGAATCCGCCGCCTCGTTACCGGAGAATATGGTATTCACCATCGTCAACGTGGCGCCGCTGGCGTTGTAAATCGCACCGCCGCGGCCACCGGCTGAAGGTCCGCCTAGAGAAGCATTAAACGTAAACGAGCTGTTGGAAATCGTCGCCGTGCCTTGGTTCGCCAATCCGCCGCCGCTTGTAGAACCGCTGCTGGTACTGGCGGTGCCGCCGCTGATAATGCACTGGTCGATGGTCAGGGTCCCGGCGTTGAGGATTGCGCCGCCCATGGCATTGGTCTCTCCATCGATATTGCTAAGGATCGCGTCGCTGCTCAGGGTCAGGGTTCCCTGGTTGAAAATCGCGCCGCCGCCTGTGGTGCTGACGCCGGACTCGATGGTCACAGCGGAAATCGATACCGTGGCTCCGCTGGCGATCGAAAACGGTCGGTACAAATTCGCGCCGCTAATCGTGAGACTGACCGAACCCGGTCCCGTGATGCTCATGCTTTGCGTGATTTGCGGCAGCGGGCTTTGCAGAGTGATCGTGCCGAAGAGGCCGCTCTGAAACGTGATCGCCGTAGTGCCACTGAACGCATTCGCATTGATGATCGCTTGACGCAGCGATCCAGCCCCACTGTCGTTGGTGTTCGTGACCGTTTGGGTTTGCGCGAAGAGCGAGAAACTTCCGGCCGTCAACAGGGCACACAACAGCAACCGGCGTGCAGACGCACACCGCAGGCGTCGAAGCGAAGACAACGAAGGACGCATACAGGCGGATCTAGCCCCTTTTTCGCACCAAACTGCCCAACGGGGCCGGCCCGAACAATGGTTTGGGGCCATCGCTCACCGAGAGTGGAGCATACCAAACTCTGATTGGAGAGCCTTCATTAAAATTTGCGACGATCTCTTGGAGATGAAATCATTTACAACGCCGTCCGAATAATCGTCAAGTGGATATAGTTTTGGCGAAGATAAAAAGACAAGTTACAATCAGAATGTTTTCGATTGGCAGGATGCCTTACGCATCCTGAAAGAGCTTCGCGGGTTGGCTCGTTCATCTTAATCCTGTTTAGCCGCTTCAATTGGAAATGGAGAAGGAGGCGTCGCAGCTGCGAAGGGGGTTGGCGAAGGGACAGCGCGCCTAGCTTCTTTCGCCAATTTTCTCGGTTGGCCTCCATTGCGCTACGTTGATTTGCTTACAATGCAGGCCGGCCATGATCCAAACAGAGCGCCACTAGATCCGCAACCGCTGCTTCACCAACGCACATGACCGTGTCCGCGCCGCCCCAGTAGATTTTCACCGTGCCGTCGGGCTCCGCAACGGCGCCGCACGTGAAAACAACGTTGTGGACGTATCCGCTGATCTCCCACGGATCGGTAGGTTGTAGGATCCACGAGTCGCCGACGCCGATGATCTTCGCCGGATCGGCCAAATCATGCAGCGCGACGCCCAAGCGATATACGGAGCCGTCCATCGTCTTGAAGACGCCGTGATAGATCGAGAGCCAACCTTGTGGCGTTCGGATCGGCGGCGCTCCGGGGCCGATCTTCATTTCGTCCCAATGATATGGCACCGGTCGCATAACCAGTTCGGCGTCGCCCCAGTAAATCAAATCAGGTGAGTAGGAAATCCAAATGGACCACGGCGCGATTTCCGAATGCGGACGGTCGAGCCGCGCATAGCGCCCGTTGAATTTTTCCGGAAAGATCACAACGTTGCGGTAATCGGCCTCGGTGATCAACGATACTTTTTCCGACTTGCAAAAATCTGTCGTCTTGGCCAGCGCGATCCTCACGCCATTTCGCGAGTACGCGCTGTAGGTGATGAGATACTCGTCGTCGAGGAGTGTCACGCGCGGGTCTTCCACGCCAAACTCTTCGTAGGCGGCGAATGGTCCTTCGGCCGCGGGAGTCAGAAACGGCGCGGGATCGGCCGTGAAATCAAATCCGTTGTGGCTGCGCGCCAAACCAATAATCGATCGTCCTGTGCGCAGGTGCGAACGGAAAAGCATGATGTATTCGTCTCCATGCTTTACGACGGCCGCATTGTGGACTGTTTCCACCGCATACGGAATCTGCGCCTTCGTGAGGATCGGATTGCGGTGGTATCGCCGGACAATATCGGATTGCATGATTTGCGCGCCTCCTTTTCAAAGATTGTTGAGTAAACGCGTTCGTAGGCTTCGACCATCGTGGAAATCGTAAATAACTTTTCCACGCGGTTGCGGCACGTCTGGCGATCAATTCCTGAAAGCCGCCCGAGCATGCCGACCGCTTCCGCCACGTTGTTCACCAAGAAACCGGTACAGCCATGGGAAATCACTTCGCGGCACGAGCCCAGGTTCATCGCGATGACCGGAACACCGGCGGCATTCGCCTCCGCCAGGACGAGCCCGAATCGCTCCGGGATCGTATTCAAGTGGAGAAGCCCGCGGGCCCGCGCGAACAACTCGTTCTTGCCGGCAACGTCGACGGGACCGATGTAGCGAATGCGATCATTTAGGTGCGGTTTGACATGCTCGTTAAAATACGCTTGGTCTTGGATGATTCCGGCGATCGTCAGAGGCAACCCGCTTTGACGCGCGACTTCGATGGCCAGGTGTACGCCTTTGTCCGGATGGATGCGGCCCAGAAAAATCAGATCGTCGCCGCTGTGTGACTGGAACGGATACAGCGCCAGGTCAATCCCATTGTAGACCGTCGCCAAATAATTCAATCCCGGAGCGCGGTCGGAGTCGCTGATGGAGACAAAATATCCGTCACGATATTTTTCGTAGACGGGCATGATTCGCGGCGACGAGAATCCGTGGATCGTCGTGAGGACCGGCGTTTTGATCAGCCGTGTGTAGGTCAACGCCATGAAGTCGTAGTGGCTGTGGATCAGATCGAACTCGGCGGCGTGCTCGAATACTTCGGAAATGTGCAGATACTCGGCGACCTTGGGGTCAGCGGCGCGGTCTTCTTCGTAGCCGCGCTCCACGACCGCGTGCAGGCGTGCGCGAGTGACGGAATCGCCCGTGGCGAACAGCGTAACGTCCCACCCGCGAGCGACCAGACCCTCGGTGATGTTGGCGGCCACGGTTTCCCAAGCGCCGTATTGCCGGGGCGGAGTGCGCCACGCGACGGGCGAGAGAATGGCGATGCGCTTCGTGGATTTCGTCACAGGTGTCTCACGAAAATTCGGACAGGCAAGATGCCTGTCCCACCTCAACGGCCGAATAGCAGTTGACTGCTGGGCTTCATTTCCCATTTACCGCTGCGTGGGAGTTCCGTCTGGAACGGCCGGCCGCACTGCAGGCAATTGATCTCTCGAACAGAAGTCCGCGCCGCCGGCGGCACGATGACGCGATGCACGCCGCAGCACGAGGGACAGATGGGCCGTAGCTCACGAATTGGCATGTTCGTGGGCGTGTTCAAGGGCTTGTTGAACTTGCGGGCCGAGCGGGTCGCCCGGGAAGAACTCGAAATGCCGCAGCCAGACTAAGGGATGTTGGCGAACGACGTCGTTCCGTTCCTTGATGTCCGCCCATCGAGCGTCGATCTTCATCGGGCCGAGAAAGACTCCCGGAGTGCCTTGGTACGGGCCTTCCGCCAAAATCACGTTGTCGCCGGGTTTGAATTCAGGGTCGGCGGCTGCATCGGTTTTCATAGAGACCTCCTCAACAGACTCCAATACTGCTATTGCAAGAAGTAGACCAATCGCTAAGCGCTCCGCTGCACACACTTAGCGGAATCGACAGGCGCAGAAGCCCGCCGGAGGGTGCAATTTTTGCACAAATAAAAAGGAGCGCCCTCGTTGCCGAAGGCGCTCTGTAGTTTTCCAGGACGGATTAATTGTTGTCGTTCTTGTGTTCACGAGTATCCGAGTACTCGTTCAACAAGCCAAGAAGTCTCTTGGATGATGCGGGACCATGAATGGCGCCGTCCTTGACGATCTCTTTGTTGTCGAGGCGACGGCCGTACAACGCCGCGTTGTCATCCATCTCTTGGCGGAGCGTCGCTCCGGTCAGCGAGATGCCGGCAAACAGGCCCTTCGACCGCGACCAACTGAGAATCTCAGCGCTCATCTGAGCGTCGGTCTCGGCGGAGGAGGTGCGTCCGATGGGGCCCGCCGCGATCGAGGCATCGCCACCCAGCGTAAATTGGCTGGACAGCAAATGATTACGCCCGCTGTGATTCATCACCAGCATGACGACGTCGGTTTCCGAAGCGCCGATTTGGAAGCCGAAGCTGCCGCCTTCCATGCGCACCGTTCCCGGAGCGGACCAGCCCGTTCCACCGTTCCTGCGGCAGAACAAGTATCCGGTTCCGAACTTCGCGCCGAAGACGAAAGCGGCTTTCTTCACTCCCGGCACCACCACGATGCATTCCGATTTCTCGAGCAATTCCCGGGGAATGGCTGAATCCGGCGTGGCCATCACTTCGGAAAAGACCGCAGTGGCCTGTTCCATGCGTTCGTCTTGCTTGTCCTTGTCACTGGCGGCGAGCGTCGTGAGCGGCGCGAGGGCCAGGGCCAAGGCAGATACACAGATCAATTTCGTTGAGTACATGATTTTCTCCTGTCGGCAGAACTGACCCGTCGGGGGCCTAGCAGCGACACACTGGTGAATGCACGGGGCTGGCCAATGAGAAAACGCGAAGGACGATTGCTTGCACGCCGCGTCCACCGTCGCGGCCCAGGTAACGTGCAGCTATTGCAGGACGGAGCGCAACGCTTGCAGAAAGCCAGCTCTTTTGCACGCCTCGATTCATCGGCCTCTCGCGACATTTTCGACTGGCCCTGCACCTGCTCATTTCCATAATGATGTTGTTGATCGTAAGGAGACCCATCCGTGTCTGAGCCTATTTCTCAGGGAGCTTTCCGAGGAGACGTCCTAATCCGGAGCGATGCTCTTCTTCCGCGCTCGATGCAACTGGAGAGTCAAGCGTTTACGCCAGGCTGGAGACGGGTGGCTGCCGCGGATCATTACGAGTTGGATCGCCAGATCCAGGATGCGAGGTGGACTTTCTTCTACCTGGCAGGCGAAATCAAACGGACGGCCTTCGGGCAAAACGAGAACGCCGTGCGGCGGGCGATCGGCCGGATCCTGACAGGCAAGGAGTTGGAGAATTTCAATAGCATGGAAATCGTCAGTTGGAAAACCATCCGAATTCTGGGTATGCCGTTCGTGACGCTAACCGCGCACGCGCGACAAATCCAGGAAGGCGCTACGTTGCTGCAGCCGCGATGGACCACCAACTGCACCAAGGCGAATTCTTCGCACGAGCTTGATAAAACAAACTACGAAAGAGGAACTCATGTCGTTAATCAATGGGGATAAGAGCCGTGCGGGACGTCAACGCAAGGAGCGTTTTGAGAAGCGCGAGAAAAGCCGGATCATGCGGCAGGCAATGGCGGTGAAGCCGTCTGTGCCGGCTACCCCCGCCCACGCGGCGGTCGGGGCTAAGGAAAAATCCGGGATTTGAACGAACGCGGTGACGACGTTTAGAGCGCGGCAGTTGGCAGGATTTGTCGCTCTGTCGTCCAATTCGTGAGCTTGCTTCTTCCAACCGAGACCCAAGGTTTTGCCCAAGCAAAAAACGCTCGGACTCCACGCCTGGGCTCCATGCTACCGGCCACTTTTCGTGGGCTGGCACATCCCTACTAAGATTACGAATTGCTGTCGGTCCCGCGGAACTCCTTGAGGCGCGTCTGAAGTGTCCGCAGGCTGATGCCCAGCATTTCCGCGGCGAGCTTGCGGTTGTTCCCGGCGTGCTTCAGCGTAGCCTTGATGAAGGCTTCATCCGATTCACTGATGCGGTGACCGGGATGCATCAAAACTTCACCGTTACCGGCCGGCGAGGCCTCGCCCGCAGACTTCGCGGAGAAAAACTGAGGCGGAAGATGCGTCAAGCGAATGTCTCCCACCGCCGCCACGATCGCGGCGCGCTCAATCACGTTGCGTAACTCGCGAGCATTGCCAGGCCAGTTGTAGGTGCTAAAAAGCGCCAACACCTCGGGGTCGAGATTGCTTACGCGAGTGCCGTGCTTCTTGTTCAGCGCCTGAAGCATGACTTCGGCGATCAACGGAATATCTTCCTGGTGCTCGCGGAGCGGAGGCAGCACGATCTGAAAGACGTTCAAGCGATAATAGAGATCCTCGCGCAGGTTGGCTCCCGGCGCCTGATTCGTCGCAGCCAAAATGCGCACGTTCACATCAATCTCTCCCTTGCCACCCAGTCGCTGCACCTTGGAATCTTCCAGGACGCGCAACAACTTCGCTTGCATCGCCGGAGCCATCTCGCCGATTTCATCCAGAAGCAGCGTGCCGCCATGAGCCCGCTCGAAGCATCCCGCGCGGCGCTCGGTGGCTCCCGTAAACGCGCCGCGTTCGTGACCGAATAACTCGCTTTCGATCAAAGTTTCCGGCAACGCCGCGGCATTCACCGCTACAAAGGGACCGTTCCTGCGAGGACTGAGCTTGTGGATCTCTCTGGCCACCAGTTCCTTGCCCGTGCCGCTCTCTCCACAGATGAGTACGGGCGCCGAGGTCGGCCCGGCTTGCCGGATCACGGCATATACTTCCTGCATCGCCGCGGATTTTCCGACGAGGTCGCCGAGAACGCCGTGAAGCGTCAAGGTGTGCTTCATTTCTTCGGCTTCCCGCAAGGCGCGCGTGTGAAGAATGGCTCGCTCGATGAGGATTTCGAAGGCCTGCGGTTCCACGGGCTTTTCCAGAAACCAAAAGGCGCTCAAGTCGTGGACCACGCGCAGCGCTTTGTCCATGCTGCCGTAGCCGGTCAGCACGATCGTCGGCGTTGTATCACCGCGTTCCTTCAACAATTGGAGTAACTCGAAGCCGTCCATACCCGGCATCACCAAATCGGTGACGATGACATCGGGTGTGAAGGTGTTGAGTTTGTCCAGCGCCTGACGGCCGTCCTCGGCCACGCGGGTCTCGATATCGCCCTCGGCTAGAATGGCCTGCAGGACCGCAAGCTGGCGCTTGTCGTCGTCGACAAGTAAGACTCGCCCCGAGACTTCGGGCAATGGTTTCAATAGCTTCATCGTAGCATGTTCGTTAGGCGGTGAGGCCCAACGGTCCGTTGTTCTCATCTTGGCACTCCAAACAGCACTCCGCCCAGGGGACCGCTTGCAGGCGCCGCGGAGAGATTGCTTGCCCGCAGCGCAAGCAGATTCCGTAGGTGCCGTCTTTGATGCGCCGCAGCGCTGCTTCGATCAGGGTCAGGGCCTTGGCGTTGGCTTTGTTGCGATTCAAGAAGAGCCATTCCTGCTCGCTCTGCTGCGACATATCGCCGTAGTCGCCGGAGGTTTGTTGATACGCCACCACCGACGCCGCCCCGGTGCTCAGCATGCTTTTCAGCGTCGCGGCTTGCCGTTGCAATTCCGTTTGCTTAGCTCTCGCGGCTCTCCTGCCGGAGGCTGTGGTTGCGGCGGCTGTGGTTGCGACGGCCGTGGCCGCGACGGATTTAGATGCGCCACCGTTGGCGTGGGGTTCGCCAGCTCGATTGATAACGACGTTTTTCGCTGTCTTCTTCGATGTCATGGTCATAACGACTCTCTTCATTTAGTTTATCGCTGCGGCGACTTGCCGCGGCATGCTCCGGGCGAGCAAGGCGCCCACTTGCCCGAGCAGATCGGTCAATTGGAACGGCTTGTTCAGGAAGCCATCTGCTCCGGCGCTCTGCGCCAGGTCGGCGGTTCGTCCGCAACCGCTCACCAAAAGCACCGGAATGTCGCGCGTTTCCGGAAAGCTCTTGATTCGCCGGCAAACCTCGCAGCCATCGAGTCCCGGCATCTCGATATCCAAAACTACCATGTTCGGCTTGACGCGGCTGATCGCCTCCCAAGCCTCAAGGCCGTCCTGGGCGGCGAAGACCACATATCCACTGGAGTCCAAAATGGCGGCGATGGCATCCAGAACGGACGGGCTATCATCGGCGATCAAAATTCGCGGCGTCATAGCAAAACCTGTTCGCTGCGGTGACTCAAGGACACCGCTTCCAGCTCGCCGCGACACGCGCGGCAAACGATTTTTTCCGTGCCGAACAAATCCTTGAAGGAGGCCGGTTTCCATTGACGACACTTGCTGCAATTCATGGAAGCCAGTTGGTCTCGCAACGTCGCCACGAAGATTCCGGCCAGCAACCAGAGTTGCCAGCGAAACACCACACCCTCGCCCCGGAAGCGGGCCGAAAGCAAGCCGGCCTCAACGGCGAGCAAGAAGGCGAAAAAGCCGCCCGTCACAAAGCCAATTCGCAGCAGCGCGGTGTCGAGTATTCTCATGGCGGAACGTGCTAGATTGCGCTTCGGCCTTGGATGAGGCGAATCAATATGACGGCCACCGCGAGAACCAGTAAGATGTGGAGCAAACCGCCCACTGTGTAAGCCGTAACCATCCCCAGCGCCCACAGCACGATCAGAATGACAGCGATTGTAAATAGCATTTCCTTCCGCCTTCTGGAGCTTCCCTGGACTGCGCCAGGGCTCCTGCCGGGAATAAAGCATCCTTGGAACCAAAACGCTGCCCTGTCTTTACATGCAGATGCGCGCCACGAGGACGTGGCGGAATGCAAGACTTGCACAAACACGTTCTGGTTCTTCAAATTCGGCCGTTATGCAGGCTCTGCACGTCTTCACGGTAGGTCTTGCACTTCCGCCACTTGTGGGAGGAATGCTCGCGGGCCGGAAAAGCGCACAAGCATAGGACACAGCAAACCTTTAGTAGCCGCGGCAATCTATGCGACGGTTGGCGGGACGCGTGCAATGTCATCAATGTCGCCCAAGACCCTGCGAGGTTGACCGGCCGGCGGAAAAGGTGAATAGATGAAGAGGTTCAACGTGTTCTTTCTCTCTCTGGCATTGGTTCTGGGCTTGGCGGCCGCGGCCACGGCGCAGCAAGCGACCGTGAACTTAAAATCAAACTCCAGCTTTGCGGTGCTGGCCGGCACGACCGTGACGGTAACCGGTGGCGGTACGATTGGCGGAAACGTCGGGATATTTCCTGGCAGCGCTTATGTGCCCGGCAATCCGGCCGTGACTGTAAGTGGGACCGTGTATCCCGGCGGTTCGATTGCGTCTCAAGCCGAGGCGGACCTGACCACGGCTTTCAACGACGCCGCCGGCCGTTCCGTAGCGCCCATCACCGTGGCGGGAAATATCGGCGGACAGACTCTCGCTCCAGGTCTTTATAAGTCGACCTCGTCGCTGGCGATCTCCTCGGGCAACCTCACTCTCGACGGCGGCGGCAACGCCAACGCGGTGTGGATCTTCCAGATTGCTTCCACGCTCACCACGACCTCGGGCCTAAAGGTGATCCTGGCCAATGGTGCAAATGCCGCGAACATTTTTTGGCAAGTCGGTACTTCGGCAACTTTGGGAACCACTTCGGTCTTTCAGGGAAATATCCTGGCTGCCGTGTCCATCTCCATGCTCACCGGTTCCACGCTGTCAGGCAGAGCGTTAGCGATGAGCGGCGCAGTCTCTATCGATACCGGCGGTGGTAGCAGCGCGTCCATTGCCGTGGTTCCGCCCGTCTTCAATGTGTCCGGCATTGTCAACGATGCCAGTTATGTTGCACCGGTAGTCGCCGGTAGCATTGCGGGCGTCTTCGGGAGCGGCCTGGCCATTGGGCAAGCGTCTTCCACCAGTCCCACTCCTCTGCCCACGACTCTGGCACAGAGCAGCTTTGTGATCGGCGGCCGCACCGCACCGCTGTTTTTCGCCATGTCCACACAGGTGAATATGCAGATTCCGTGGGAACTGGCCGGCCAGACTCAGTCCTCAATCGTGGGGACGGTGAACGGCGTGGTGTCCAGTGCGCAAAACGTAGTTCTTGCGCCCTTCGCACCCGGCATCTTTTCTACCGACATGACGGGGGCAGGCCAGGGAGCGGTTTTGATTGCGCCTACAGGACAATTGGCCGCGACTGGCAATGCCGTCCCGCGCGGTGGATACATTTCGATCTTCTGCACAGGGCTGGGAGCGGTCAGCAATCCACCGCCCACGGGGAGCGCCGCTTTGGCCAGTCCCTACTCGCTCACCAACACGCAGCCGACCGTTACCATCGGCGGCCTCACGGCGGCGGTGAACTACTCCGGATTGGCGCCCGGCTTCGTAGGCCTCTACCAGGTGAATGCCTTGGTGCCGCTGGGCGTAGCTCCAGGAAGCGTGGTGCCGGTGATCATCATGATGGGAAGCACGACGTCCAACACGGTGACGATCGCCGTACAGTAGGGCTGCGGTGAGGGACTGTTCTCCTTTACCGCGAAGGCACGAAAGAAGGGCACGGAGAGATGGAACCTCTTCGTGCCCTTTACTTTTTTATGTTGTGTCTTCGCGCTGAGAGAGCCGTTTGGGGATCGGGGTGATAAGTTCGGGCTGTTGCCTTGAACGTCCGAAGTCCCCGCGCCCGGGTTACATGGCAGATGCGCGCCGTGGTCCGTGTGCGGACTGCAGCGGAGTGCAATAGTTGCACAAAAAGTTGGGGATAAAGGCACGCGCGGGTGCTCGCATGACCTCAGTCGTGCAGGACGACATCGAGGAGACCGCTGTTGACCGTCAAGTTGTCGCCTTGGTAGTCGATGAAACCTTGTTTCCGGAATTTATTCATGAAGTGACTGACCCGCGAGCGCGTCGTGCCGACCATCTGAGCCAAGCTTTCCTGGCTTATGCTGGGCGTCACACGCTCGGCCTTGCTCTCCTTGCCGAAATGAGCCAGCAAAAGAAGAATCCTGGCGAGGCGCCGTTCACTATTGTTGAAGAGCTGGTCGACCAGATCCCCTTCGTATCGAATATTGCGAGTCAACAGGTGCCGAACGAAGAGTTCGGCGACGTCGTGCTCTTCGTGAAGCATGCGGACCATCGCGGCCTTGTCAATCCGCGCGAGTGTGCAGTCCGATAACGACACGGCGGACGCCACGCGCGACGGCTGGCCCGCCAGGCAACCCTCGCCGAAGAACTCGCCGGCGTTGATGACTGCCGTGATCGCGTCTTTGTTGTGAGCCGACTTGACGACGAGTTTCACCTTGCCGGCACGCAGGTAGTAGAGCGAATCAGCGACCGATCCTTGGGCGAAGATGTTGCGATCCGGACTGGATTCAATAGCGGTGTTGCCCTCAGACATCCCCGAGAGAAGGCTATCCCAATCGGTCACGCGGGGATTTGTGCTGCTGAGAACGGTTTTTCCTAGCTTGTGAAACATGAACAAACTCCATCTTTGGCAGGAGCCCTGCCAAGGTGACACACTTTAGTCTTCGCACCGGCGGTGCGTGTCTCTATCGGAAAGCGCCCAAGAAGTAAGCGATCAGAAGGATCAGCAGGATGGTGCCGAGCCCAATGCCCGCGCCGCCACCGCCGCCCCAACGTTGGTGTCCGTAGTATCCTCCGCCGCCACCAAACACCAGGACCAAAACGATAATGAGTATCAGAATCATGTGACTTTCCTCCTGTTTTCTTTGCTATCTCTTGTTGGTTACCAGCAGCACCACGCCACCCAAAAGCACCAAGGCGCCCGCAATCGGCATGAATGGCACAGTGTGGGTCTGATCGCGAGTCGCGTGAATCGGTCCGATGTCGAGGACCTTTTCGCGAGTCGTGTACGTGGCTCCGCCCCACGCAAGGATGAGTAGACCAACGACGCACAGAATGATTCCAAGGGTTCGATTCATAGCAATCCTCTTCTACTCAATGCTGTTAAGGGCACGAAGAGTGCCACATGAGATCCGCTCCGTTAGTTGGAGTTACGCGCACAGGGCCGCCCCGAATCGGCAACTCTTGCATCTGCCAAGGCAAGTTACTACCGTCGGCCCGTGAGGGAGAGGAACATCCCAATTGACGCCACGCACATCACCCCGGTTGCAATCCAACCGGCGATCCGCAGCGGCTGGCCGAGAACAAACGGCCCCATCACCTTGCGATTGGACGCCATGAGCATCACTACGACCATCACCGGCGTGGCCGCGATTCCGTTGAACACCGCGGACCAGAACAGCGCCTTGATCGGGTTGAGTCCCGCGAAATTCAGCGCCACACCGGCTCCGGTGACTAGCGCTAAAGCGGCATAGAAGCCGCGCCTTTGCAGCGGTTTCTTCTCCAGGCTGGCCTTCCAGTTCAGCGCATCGCAGATCCCATAGGCGGCCGAACCGGCCAGCACCGGAACGGCTAACAAACCCGTGCCGACAATGCCTGCCGCAAACAGCAGAAACGCGAAATGTCCGGCGAGCGGCCGCAACGCGCTGGCCGCTTGATCGGCGGTCTGGATATCGGTGAGTCCGTGCGCGTGCAGCGTGACCGCCGCGGTCAGGATAATGAAAAACGCCACGAGATTGGAAAAGGCCATTCCGGCGTAGGTGTCCACGCCGATGCGCTCGAAGTTCTCGCGAGCTTGGCCGTGGGCTTTCAGAAGCGGTTGGTCCAATGCGTGGACGCCAATCTCTTCCACTTCCTGGGAAGCTTGCCAGAAAAACAGGTAGGGGCTAATGGTTGTGCCGAGAACCGCGATCAGAGCCGTGAAGTATCCTTTTCCGAAATGAAGCGGCGGCAGAACCGTGGCGCGCAGCGCTTCTCCCCACGGCACGTGGATGCTGAAGGCCGTGGCGACATAGGCGAACAGCGCCAGCGTTAGCCACTTGAGGTATTTCACATACGTCTTGTATGGAACCCACACCTGCAAACAGAGACAGAGCGCGCCAAATCCCAGCACGTACATCGGCCACGGCCCAGGAACCAGCAACCGCGCCGCCGAGGCCATCGCGCCAATATCCGCGCCCAGGTTGAACACATTGGCCGCCACCAGCAATGTGACGATGCCGTAGACCAACGGGCGACGGTAGCGGCTGCGAATGCTGCCGGCGATTCCCAAACCCGTGACGCGCCCCATTCGCGCGCTGATCGTCTGAATCGCCGCCATCAGCGGATAGGAAAAGAGCATCGTCCACAGCAGGCCGAAGCCGAATTGCGCGCCGACCTGAGAATATGTGGCAATGCCGCTGGGATCGTCGTCCGACGCGCCGGTCACCAAGCCGGGGCCGAGTTTCTGGAACGCGCGGAAGAACGCGGTCCTTTTTGTTGCCGGCTCGCTCTTTGCCGATTCCGCCGGCGGCGATTTAGTTTTCAAAGTTGTCCCGCCGTGAATCACCAGCTAGCCGGGCAAATAAGATGGTGGCGCCGCTCTCAGCGTTCGGCGCCACCAAAGTTTTGCCGCGATGCCTTTCGATCAGGGCCGCGGACCGTTTACAACACTCCAACTCCCTACGGACAATCATGGGCTTGCTGATTCCCGAAAGTAAGGTTCGTGGACGGCGCGAAGAAGAGCACGTTCCCGTTCGCATCCCGAATCGTGAAGCCGAACGTGTCGTTTCGGCCTGGCTCACCTGCATCGGTGATCACAAAAGCGATGCTGACCGGACCACTTTGCCCGGTGAATTGCCCCTGGCCCGTTGCCGTCAAAGTATTGAACGGAGCGGCAGGCGGCGCCGGAGACCCGACGTTGGGATCGAAAGTACACGACGCGGTAGTCAGATCCGACAGGTGGAATTGACTTCCACCAATGTTGATCTCCAGGTTGTTCGGTTTCTGGCTGGGATCGCAATGCAGCTCGAAGCCGTGTGTAACTCGCGCTCCCTGAACGAAGATGCTGCCGCCCCCGGTAAAGCGCCCGCAAACTGAACCGGTCGGAAGGGGCGCCGGTGGTGGCGGCAGAATTGTGGTTACGTCAGAGGCACTGGCACCCGTGACGGTCGCGGTATTCGTTAGCGAAGTGCTGCAGATACCGGGCGGCACCGCGATTTGTTTGACCATGAAGCGCTGGTCACTGGCAACATGACTTTCCAACACGGCTCCCGTGGTCCGATCGAAGCGAGTGACCGAGGAGTCGCACCAATTGCTGGCCCAAAACGAAATGCCATCCGGGTCCAGAGCCATGCCCAACCAACAGTGGTCGCCGCTCACGGCGTTGTTAAAGGTGCCCACCAGATTACCGGCGGAGTCCAATTGAGTGATCAGCGAAAAATTCGCCACCAACATTCCTCCGTCTGCGAGCAACGAAAACTGCTGCGCGGCAGGATCAGGTAGTGGGACGACGTTGAAGTTCGCCATCTGAGTGTTGGTGCAGACGTTGAAGCGTTTGACGTCCGGTCCTTCCGAGGTATAGAACAACGTGCACGGGTCGGAGCCGAACGCCACGTGGCTGGCGCCGCGATTTTCCACGGCGACATTGAACTTCGCCAGCGGATTGCCTAATGAGTCGAGTTGCACGACACCGGCGCTGCAATCCGAATTGCCGACAAAGGCATTTCCTTGCTTGTCGAGCGCAATCGACGTGGGATTGCAATCAAAGTTGTTCCCCAGCAAGCCAATGAGGTTGCCGTCGTGATCGAACCGCACGACACTGTTGCCTGTATAGTTGCTGCCGTACCAGTTCGTGACCAACAATTCGCCGGAAGCCGCAAAAGCCATGCCTTTGGCTTGACCATCGGTAATACCGGTCAGCACTTTGGCCAGCGACCAATCGCGATGCCGCCATTGAACCGTGCCGTCGGCCATGGAAAGAAACAGATCTCCCGGTTGGAAGCCGTTGGGATCCTGAACATCGCTGCAAACCTGCGCGTTCGCGGCGATGTCAACCGTCAGGGTAATAATGGGAAAGCTCGCTCCCGCCGCCAGCGAATCGCTGCGCATACAGCCGAGGGGATCAAAGGGAGTCATCAGAGTGCAGGCCCATCCCGCTCCACTAATCGCGGTCGCGGTCATGCCAACCGGCAACTGGTCCGATACCAAAATGACGCCGCTGGTGGGTCCGGTCCCCGTGTTGGCGACCGTCAGAGTAAACGTGACTCCGGTATCGCCCAGGTGGAAATCACCAAAGTGACTCTTGGTGATCGTGAGCTGAGCCGGTTGAGGGGTAACGGTAACGCTATCCATGGCGGTGTCATTGGTCAGATTCACTTCGCCCCCGCCCGAGACCGTCGCCACATTTACGAACGTTCCGGCTGCTGCCGCTGCAACGTCGACGGTGACAATAATGGGCGGATAAGCGCCGCCCGCCGCGAGAACATCGCTTCGCGTGCAAGTTAGCGTTCCGAACACACAGGTCCAGCCCGACCCACTAATTGCCGTCGCCGCTAATCCTGCGGGGAAGGTGTCTGTGACCGAGACCACGCCAACTGTAGGAGCCGGGCCGATGTTGAAGACGGTGATCGTGAAGATATCGCCCACGTCACCCTCGCGGAAGGTGCCTGCGTGACTCTTGCCGACGGTCAGGTCGGGCTGGGTGGGTGGAATCGTTGTTTGAATGATCGGTGTAGTGTCAGTAGCCGTATCGTTCGACAGGTTCACTTCTCCGCCGCCCGAAACCGTCGCGAGATTGGTGAGAACCGCCCCGGCATTGGAGGCAACATTAACGGTCACGACAATGGCCGGGTAGCTGGCGCCCGCGGCGAGCGTGTCGCTGCGTGTGCAAGTCAACGTGCCTAACGTGCAAGTCCAACCGGCGCCGCCGATCGCCGATCCAATCAGCCCGGCGGGAAGGGTATCGACGACCATCACCGAACCCATGGTGGGGGCGGGCCCGAGACTGGTAACCACCAAGGTATAGACATCCCCGGTATCTCCTTGTCGAAAATTCCCCATGTGGTTCTTACTGATGGTCACGTCTGGCACTTGCGTGGCCGCCGGGGCAACGGTGATCGTGCAATTGCCGAGTGTGAAACTGACAGAGGCGATCGCGACGTTGCCGGTGGACCCGCGCACGGCAACATACTTGTAATTCGGATAACCTGGAATCGAGAAAGGCGTGCCGTCCAACGTGACATGGCCGGCCAGCAGCACGCCGATCGTCCCTAGCGTGTTGGAGCCGTAGACGTCGAAGCTCTCGCCCGTTTGCACGCTGGCGACGATCATTTGGGCATTGTGCGCCCCGCTATCGATGGCGCCCGTCAAGTCGAGCTGAATGAAGTCGGTGTTATCGATTTCATTGTCTACGGTTCCAGCAAAACCGAGACCGTTTTCATCCGGCCCGTCGTTTTTTCCGTAGAGCAGTTTAGGCGCGCCCGAGTTCAGAAAACCGTATGCGGTAATCGTGATGCCGTTCGCCGTGTAGCCCTGCGACGTGCCGAGGGGCCCGGCAGGGATGCTCAAGTTCCAACTCGCCCCCGTGTTGAGGCAGGATTGCAAGCAATTCGAAATCACAGACGACCCCGATGCATCGGTGACCTTGATGCTGAAGTTAAAGGTGCCCGCGACGGTCGGCGTACCGGTGATCGCACCGGTCGCCGTGTTCAGAGTCAGGCCGGTGGGTAAAGCGCCGGCTCCCGCTGCGAAGACATACGGCATCACTCCGCCGCTTGCCGAAGCCGAGGAAGCGTAGGCCACGCCCACCTGACCCACACGGGTGGGACAGGTCAACGCAAGAGGCGCTGGCGAAGACACCGCTGGCGACATCGCCGGCGATGGCGCGGCCAGTAACGAAGTACTCAGAAACGAAGTACCAAGAATGGAGAAGATAGCAGTCAGGATGCGATTCACAGACGTTAACCCGTTTCTTCCGTCTCGCATGATGGAGACGAATGCTCACTCAACCGTTATATCGGGCTGGGTCCGGTGACTTCTATCCCGGACGGCTCGCCGTCGAGAGCCATAGCGCTCAAACGGCACAAAGCCGGCCGCACGCATCGATCCGCCAAAATGTTTGCTGGCCTGCGAATTCTTCTTCGCCGACTGTACCGAGCAGGTATCTATGCTTGCAGAGCAACCCGAAAGAGCATTTTTTTCTCGTTGCTCAGCTTTTCTTTGGTGTGGTCTTCGCGCTGGACTGGGGAGCGGAGCGTTTGATCGACGGTTTGCTTTGCCCGCTCCCTGAAGCCTCGGCGGGATACGTGATCACGGTGCCCCGGACTTTGGCAAACGGCGTGAGAGTGTGAACCCGACGGTACGTTGCACTCATGATGTCCTCGGTCCGAATTCCGCGAACCAGCAAAGCGTCTGCGATGAGTGAACGGTGGCAGCGCCACGGCACCGCTTCAGCGCACATCAAGACGACTCGGCCTCGATTCGCCAAGCGGATCAGTTCCTCAAGGCTCTGTACGAATTCGGGCGTCTGCATGTAGTCGGCGTAACCTCGAAAAGAAGCATTTCGCCAGCCCACATTGTCTGAATCGCGACTCGTATGACGCAGCCCGCCGAGACCCGGCGCGTGAACATATCCCAGGCCGGCTTTGCTCAACGATCGTGGCAAGGAAGCCTTGTTGAACTGAGGATTGTGCCGGGAGCGCGGCACCGTGCGTACATCCACGACGCAAGTGGCCCCATGTGCCTGAACCAGGCGAATGAATTCGTCGAGCGCGTGCGTCGAGTGGCCAATGGTCAAGACCAGCGGCGGCGGCTTTTTCTTTGGCATGCTTTTTCCAAGCACTCCCCATCCGCGCGATCATTCTTTCGGCCTACATCGGTTCGGCTTGCCGAGGACGCGCAAATGTCACGAGTAAATTCAATGCAAAAAGTGTCACCGCCGCCATTTCGCAGACTGCCGAAACGGGTAGCCACGCCCAGGCTGCGCGGAAAATATCCTGATAAGCGAGGACTTCGGAACTGACGCGAAGGAAACATCCAATTGTGAGCAGGAGCAACGCCAGGAACATCAGTTTGTTGCTGAACAAGATTCGCATTCCACCGAAGGCCGGCAAGATTCGCTGACCGACCGAAAAAACCATTGTGGCCAAGAAGCCGACCGTCAGAGCGTGGCGCGACGCGCCCAGGATGCCGCGAGCCTCCACCGCCAGGGCGGCCCAAATCCCTAGGGTGGCTGCCACTGACAGCCACACGTAGGCCAGACGAACGAAAAAAGGAAAGCTGGTGTGAACTCCCTTGGTTTTTGCGGCACGCTGGGGCCGTTCAAACAGTCGGAGCGCACCTGTAGCGGCGATCATTCCTCCCAGCAATAGCAGCCCTGCCGCAGTCGGCCACCCCGACAGGGCCAGGATTACGCCCGCGGAGTTGACGCTTATCGCCGTTAGCAGTATCCGCCCGCGCAATGGCGGCAATCCCAAAAATACCGACAGCCACTTGGCGCTGAAGCCCCAGACAAACGGGACCAGGAATCCCCACGTTTGAAGCACGAGAAAGCGCTGATCGAAATCAAAAGGCAAGTCGGGCGATGCGCCGCGAAAGGCCAGGAATAACGTAGCGCCGAGGTTGACGACCAAGGTGAGCAAGAGGCCGACACAACCGGCGATCACAGCGAAGACCCACTCTTCCAGTTTGCCGGATTCTGTTTTTCCAGAGTCTTGAGGCCGGTGGGCGGAAACGATGCGGAAGAAGATGAGAAAGGCAAGCAACTCGAGACCTGCCGAAACCGGCAGCATGATCCGCCATTGCCATTGGTAGACGCCGGTCAGCCAGCGAAGGGCCACGCCGGAAGTCCACAACGCCCAGGATGTCCATGGGGCCCACAACGCAAGGCGGTTCAGCCGGCGCATCTTGGGGATGGAATGGAAACCGATGCCAAGGATGAACGTGCCGATCCAACCGAAGATTTGAGCGTGACCGTGCGCCTGCACCCAGGCATCGGAAACCGATCCCGGCGCCCGCTGGCTGCTGATCACGACCAGATTCCATACTCCCAGGAAGGTGCCAGGAAGGAGCAGGAACGCCAGCCCTGTTGTGATGTACACGATCAGCATGCGGGAGAGCTGGTTTTCTCTCGCTGCGGTCACCTCGGGAGTCTCCGGCGGCCGACTGTTCTGCTTCGTCATCGGTGTAGATGCTTTCATGCCGGCGTAGGCTATGTCTTCAGACGGTCCATTCGGATGGCCAACGTCTGCTGCTCCTCGCTGCGGAGGGTCCGATCCGCCCACGGCAAGAGGCGGTCTTCTTCGGCCAGGATGTGGGTTTGCACTAGGTCTTCGAACATCAGGCCAAGACGATGGAGTTCGGTCAGATCGCGTTCGCTGGGGGCATCTGACAAACGGGCGAGCAATGCTTCTAAGTCGCGTTCGGCGACGCGCGATTCTTCGTGTTGTTCGTCCATCTCCGCCAGTAACTTCGGATCGAATCCACGCACGGAGGGATAAAAGATCTCCTCTTCCTTCCGAAAGTGCAGGGCGGCCAGAGTCCGAATGGCCGCAAAATGAGTGCGGACCTCAGCCATCCGCGGCGCCGGAAGGTTGACCAACGCATCGCGAAGACCGTCGAGCTGGCTTTCGATCTGGCGATGTTCCTGACGCAAAAGATCGGATGCTGCATTCATGGGCTAACTCCGAATCATGATCAACATCATCTTGAACTTCTGCTTTGCGCTGAGCGCGTGAGGTTGGTTGGCAGGCATAAGGATCATCTCTCCGTGCGTAAGATGAAAAGGCCGGCCCGCGATTGTCACTTCCGCTACGCCGTCGAGGATCGAAACGAGTGCGTCGAACGGTGCAGTATGTTCGCTGAGTCCCTGGCCGGCGGCGAAGGCAAAGAGCGTGACGGTACCCGTGGCCTTTCCAAGTACCTGCCGGCTGATCACGCTGTCCGCTTGATAGGCGACGAGATCCGCCATGTTTATAACCTGAGAATGCTCCATTCCGCATTGTATATCGGAATGCGATACAATTCGTCTGGGGAAGCAAGGAAGGGGCCATCATGAATGGGCCGGCAAGCCGTGCGTTGCTGATCTCGAACGGCTGGATTCAGGCGATCGTGATTGTGGTCGTTTGTGGTTTTCTGATCCTCGGTATGCTCGCCTATCGAACCTACACCGACGAGCCGCCGATCCCCTCGCGCGTTGTCGATCCAGCCGGACGAGTTCTCTTCACGGGAGCGGATGTCATCGCCGGTCAAGAAGTGTTTCTGCGCAACGGACTCATGGAATATGGCTCGATTTTTGGCCATGGCGCTTATCTGGGCCCGGATTTCACCGCCGACTATCTCCATCGCGCTGCCCTTGTTGCGATTGATCATTATGGCGGCTCATTGTCGGATGCGGCAAGACAGCAAACGATTACCGATTTCAAGACCAACCGCTACAACAGCAGCACGGGAGTGCTTGGGTATTCAGCCGCACAGGCCGAAGCGTTCGAGAAACTGGATTTCTATTACACCAATTTCTTTGGCACTCCAACCACGAAGTTCGGATTGCGTCCGTCGGCCATTACCGATCCTACCCAGATCAGGCAGTTGACCGCTTTCTTTAGCTGGTCCGCTTGGGCTGGTTCGACCTTGCGTCCGAACCTTACTTACTCATATACCAACAACTGGCCCCCTGAGCCATTGGTCGGCAATCACGCCACCGCCGACGCGATTGTTTGGAGCGTCCTTTCTCTGATCGCGTTGCTGGGCGGAGTCGGTCTCTTGCTCGCGGCATTTGGCCGCTGGAATTTTCTCGGTTGGCACGGACGGGAAGACCAGCGCGTCTCGTTCCGTCCGCCCGACGACGTGGCCCTGACGCCGGCGCAGCGATCCTGCGCTTGGTTCTTCTTCGTGATGGCATTGCTGTTCTCCTTGCAGGCGCTCCTGGGAGGAGCGACTCAGCACTATCGGGCCGAACTTGCCAACTTTTTCGGTTTCGATCTGGCGCGGATCCTGCCCTTTAACATCGCACGCACTTGGCATCTTCAGCTTGCGATTTTCTGGGTGTCCACATCCTTTCTGGCGGCCGGTATCTTCCTCGCACCGATGATTACCGGACGAGAGCCACGGCGACAGAATTGGCTCTCTTATGCGCTCCTCGTGGCCTTGGCCATCGTCGTTTTCGGAAGTCTGGCTGGCGAATATGCAGGGATCCGTGGTTGGATCCAG
Organism: Terriglobia bacterium; assembly: GCA_021325275.1. Classification (GTDB taxonomy): domain Bacteria; phylum Acidobacteriota; class Terriglobia; order JAJPHL01; family JAJPHL01; genus JAJPHL01. The sequence continues at coordinate 151,368 of JAJPHL010000071.1, forward strand.
CACGGATGGTCGTGGTTCGGAGCGCAGGGCTTCGAGTACCTTGACCTGGGCCGCTTTTGGCAGATTCTGCTAACTGTCGGTCTCGTGTTTTGGACCGTCATTCTGTTCCGCGGCCTCCGCGGCCGGCTGGCGTCGGACCACTTGGGCAACATGCCGTGGCTATTTTTCTTCTCGGCGCTTTCGATTCCTGCATTCTATGCCGTTGGTTTGCTGGCACGGACAAACGCGCACTTCACCACGACGGATTTTTGGCGTTTCTGGGTGGTCCACTTGTGGGTGGAGGATTTCCTCGAACTATTCACGACCATCATGGTCGCCTACATCTTTGTGCTGCTCGGCGTGGTGCATGAGCGGGTAGCTCTGAAGGTGATTTATCTGGATATCTTGCTATACTCAGCCGGCGGAGTGGTCGGGACGATGCACCATGTCTATTTTTCCGGTGAACCGTCCATTCATATGGCGCTCGGAGCCTTCTTCTCGGCCGCGGAAGTGATTCCCCTGACCTTCCTCACTCTCGAAGCGTGGAGCTTTCTCCAACTTGGCGCGCAACAAGGTTCAAAGTCGTCTGCGCCGTTCCCTCACTTCTGGGCCGTGATGTTTCTGGCGTCCGTGGGATTTTGGAACTTTCTCGGCGCAGGAGTCTTCGGTTTCTTGGTGAACCTGCCGATCGTCTCCTACTACGAGATCGGCACGGCGCTTACGGCAAACCACGCGCACGCCGCAATGATGGGAGTCTACGGGATGCTCGCGGTGGGGTTGGCGCTTTTTTGTCTGCGTTACATGATTCCTGAAGCTCGCTGGAGCGACCGCGCGGCGAAGGTCAGCTTCTGGTCGCTGAATATCGGCTTGGCGTGGATGGTATTTGCCACCCTCTTCCCCTTGGGCATCTTGCAGCTCTATCACTCCGTTAGCGCCGGGTATTTCGAGGCGAGATCTCTCGCGTTTCTCTCGAATCGCACCAATGCGTTGCTGGAATGGCTGCGGCTCCCCGGAGATTCGCTGTTCATTGCCGGGGGGACCTTGCCTGTCGTCTATCTGGCGTGGCTTGGGGTGCGCCGCATGAAACCTCGCGTCACACTGGAGGAGCCGCGCGAGGTGTTATTTAGTGAATTGGTTGACACGAAAGGGTCCGGTGAATGATTTCCGGCGTGAGCGTCGAGGTTGTTCTGGCCGCTAGCTATGCGCTTGTGCTCGTTGCTGTGGCGTTCGTCCTGGAGTTGGTGGCACGCCATTCTCACGAGCGCTCGGAGCGCTACCAGAGCTCGGGATTTGTGTACATCCAGGGCATGGACAAATGGGAATGCCCTGCCGGACGGCAGTTGACACGAGCGAACGCAGACTACCAGCGTCGCGTGCTTCACTATCGCGCTCCGGCCGACATATGCAATGCCTGCGCTCTCAAGAGCAACTGCACCGATTCCGACGACGGACGCCTGTTGAAGACGCGCATGGATTCCTGGCTGGAGTCGGAGTTGCGACGATTTCATCGAGGAATCTCGCTTACCTTGCTGTTGTTGGCCACCGTCATCCTCATTGCTTCAGCGGTCCGGAATACTGAACCCCGTGAACTGTTCCTGGTCGGGTGCCTGCTGCTTGTGGTAGGTCTTGTCGAGGCCAAGCTTCTTGCCTCGTTCCTGGCGCGTGAAGGATCATAGGTTCTCCTGACCAACCTTCTCCTGCACCTTGCCGCCCAACAACGGCGACAAATTGATTCCCCACAACATCGACGCCGGAGGTTGACTTTCACGACAAACAACCGAGCGGTCAATTGGAAACAGACACCTCGACGGCCGCAACGATAATCTCGAAAGTGACAGCGAATTCCGCCCGGAACCGCTGAATCCACAAAATGGGGAGTATGCAATGACTAAAAGACTGTTGATGTTCGCAGTGTTGGTTCTGAGTGTGGCTAGTTGGGCCTTGGGAGCCGACGAAACCTGGGCCGGTAAGATCAGCGATAGCAAGTGCGGCGCCAGCCACGGCTCCACGGAGCACGACGGCAAGAAGCTGAGCGACCGGCAATGCACCGCGGCGTGCGTCAAAGGCGGCGCGAAGTACGTTTTCGTGAGTGGCGACGGCAAGGTTTACGACGTGGACAACCAGGATTTTGCCGGCCTTCCGGTTCACGCCGGGCATTCCGTCAAATTGACTGGTGCGAAAACCGGCGACACGATCCACGTGTCCAAGATCGAGATGTCCGGCGGAAAAATGAACTAGTAGCAAACGGCAGCCGCAATCGTCCTGAACCGGGTGGCGCCGTTGCGGCTGCCGGCGCTCTCGCGCAGATGAATCGCCAAGAGTTCGGTGCCAGTGTTAAGTCGCCGACTGAACCGTCCCCTGATCAAACCCGGTTGGCAATACCTAGAGTTCAGCAGTCATGTCCATTTTTCGACTTGTGTGCTATTTGGTTGCGGCGCATTTATCTTCCTGATGGCCTCATTGGCACGGCCTGAAGCTACCGTAGCTTGGATGATTCCTCAATGATTTTTGAAGTGTGAATGTCCTCTCGGGGACCGTTTGTTACGGGCGGCTCCGGTGCGATTCAAAGCCCGCGCGGCGATTCTTGCACCGGAGCACCCGGGGTCACCTACTTCTCGAGCACTTTCTCAATCTGTCCGACCTTCTTTTGGACCTTGCCGCCCAACTTCTGTGACCGGCCCTCGTTTTCCAAACGTGTATTTCCAGCGAGGTGTCCCGCCGTCTCTTTGACCTTGCCTTTGGCCTCATTAACGCTTCCTGCAATCTGATCCTTCGTGCTAGGGTTCATGTGTCTTCTTCCTCCAGGTAAGTCACTGCACGAAAACGGCCACACGACAGTAACGCCCTTACAGAGAGTTACGCGATTAGTCCAACTGGCAACGGCAAGTTTTGCATCCGGCGAACCGAATGGAGGAAGGACGCGTGATCAACTCAAGTGCAGCTGGTCTGCGTCGCTTACGTACGGCGCAAAACCATAGCAGGCTGCGCCGCCGTTGGGGAGTCTGACGCGCTGAGAATAACCGGTTGGTTGTTGTTTCGGAAAAGTTGCGTCCTGAAATCACCACGCACGTTCGCGTGTCCGGTCGATTTTGAACAGACAGGGTTGGTGCGAACGCCCACAATCATTCATGAGGATCCAAACAAATCAAATGACCAACGAAAATAAATGCCAACATCCGGCGTGTAACTGTGTGCCTCCAACGGGCGAGAAATACTGCTCGGGAAGCTGCAAGGACGCCGGGGACATCACCGAACTGACCTGCCAGTGCGATCATGCCGGCTGCAATTCGACGTTGAAATAAGCCATCGACAACCCAGGTCCGCGCAGCACGATACCCTGGTAGCTAAGCTACGGAGCGGTGGGCGGGCATCGTTTCGTCGCTGGCGCCATAGTAGCTGACTTCTGCCGTGGAGGAGATGGCCTGAGCGCCAGTGGCCTCCATAATCTCTTCGGCCTTGTTGATACATGCACTGTCGCCAGAGTGTACGGAGACCAATATCGCGCCTTCTTTGATGCTGGCGTGGCACCGTTTGGCTTCGTATTCCGGCATTCCAAGACCGATCAGAGCACCCGCCAACCCGCCGACGGTTCCCCCCGCGCCAGCGCCGGCCAAGGCGCCCATGAGAGGGCCAGCCGCAATAAACGGTCCGACTCCCGGAATTACCAAGCTACCGATGCCGGCGAGCCACCCCAGTGTCCCGCCCACAACGGCCCCGGAGGCAGCGCCGGCCGCCGCACCTTTCTGAGCTTTGGTTTTCCTCTCCGAAACGAGATTCTGAGCACCCACGCTGGCGGTGAAAAGGAGGGAAATGTCCTCATTGCGAAAGCCCGCGGTTTTCATGTCTTCCACCGCGTGCTCCACCGCATCCCTCGTCATATAGATTCCGAATACAACTGTGTTCGCCATGAAAGCCTCTCTTCTTGTTCCTGGTGCGAAATGCGCCGCAAGTGCGCGGGCTTACCGTTAGCCGACGCCGTTCCAGCTCTCGCCTCAGCGACGCCGGTCTGACGGATCATGGTATGGAGACGCTGTGCCATGGCCGGCGGTCCGGTAATGTAGCGAGACAAGATCCTTCAAATATCTCGCCACGCATGGCCTCATCGATGAGCTCCGTCTCACCGCGCCACGGTCGATCCGATTGCTCCATCTGGCGGGGGCCCTGGCGGCGCTCATGCCGCGCGCCCCGCTAAATCCGACACAACAAAGGCGGCGTCCAGCGAGGAAGAACATCGCTGGCACTTCTGTCCAGGCACCGCTCGCCAACCCTTAGTCCTGGAGCCCGGGGCTGTCTGCGCCGTGACGGCGGCGCTCACCTTGTGAGTGCATGATGTGCAATACACTTGACCGAACGAACTGACACCTTCCAATACTGTTGACGGCATGACGACCTCTTTTCGAACTAACCTTGCAATGCGACGCTATTGCGTCTCTCTACTTTTTGCGCGCGAGCTTTGCGCAATCCCGATCCGCGGCCAGGGATTGCAGGAAAGCCTTCGCGGAATGTTCCATGGCTTGCCGAGAATGTTCGCTGCCCGTCTGGTGATCCCCAGAGCCGTGATGGACCGCGGCAGCCAGATGCGCGTGCGCCGCCAGATTGTGTAGTTCCGTGGCTCGTTGGTAGGTTTTGACTCTCATCGCGCGACCTGTTTTCTCTCGTGACTCCGGACCGGTTGCTCGGGATGATTGCCGGCCTCCGTCACGCCGTCCGCAAACGAAGCTTCCATCGCTTGATCGCCGGTGGCGAGTTCTTCGATACTCTCGTCGGTGACGCTGGCCGTGCCGGAGAGACCCTGCGTGTCGCCGGACTGACCGCCGCTATCCGGGCCTACTTGCCCGGGATCGGCGCCTTGTTCGTCGGGGCGTGCTTCATTCGGGTCCTGCCGGCGTTTCGGGAATCTACTCTCGGTCATGGGGCTCCTTATTTATTTCGACGAAGTGGCGACCTGCTTCTTCACTTGCAGTTCATTGACTACTTGTTGCACGTTGGGAACCGTGCCGGCGATCTGTTCGGCCTGCGCGCGCAAGGCCTGGCTGTTGACTGCGCCCGTCAAGGTGATGACGGAGCTCTTGACTTCGAACTTTACGTCGTCATGAAGCTTGTTCTCGATCAGCACGGCATCCAGATTCTGCTCGATACCCTTGTCGAGATCCGCATTGATCGCCTTGGCGTCCTTCACGCTGCCGATGGGCAGAATCGCGATCTGGTTCCGCACCACGTCGAGCCCGGCAAGTTGCGTGGCAATCGCTTGCGCTTGTTGCTTATCGCCATCCGCGGCCACGTGACCGCCGAGGGTCACCACATGATTCTGGCGGTCTTGACTTGTCGAGACGTCTTGCAGACCGGCCTGGTCCAAGGCTTTGCGCAGGTTGGCGGTGATATCGGGCGCTTGCCCGGAGTTTGTCGAGCACCCGGAGAAGATTCCGAATGCCAGCACCACAAGAAACATCAGGCATGTTTTCATTTTTGTCATACGACTCCTCTTAGTCACTTAGGCCTCCCAGGGCACGCAAGCAGGAAAGTGTGTGTTGCCTTTTGCTCCGAGTACCCCGCGCCAGAGGTCCCTGGACTGGACAACACACATGAACACTTAATGCAAGCGACGCGCCAAACGCGAAGTGTGGATTGTCAACGTTGAGAGTTATTTCCGGAGTGAAACTGGCGCACAAAAGGAGGAGGGAAATGCAAAACGTGCACTCAATGGGCGGCGGGCAACGTGAACGACACCGTCGTACCGCTCTCAGGTTCCGGCGCCACCCAGATCTCGCCGCGATGCCTTTCGATCGCCCTCCTGCAGATGGCCAATCCCAGTCCGTTGCCGGCGTGGCTGCGTCCATGAAGGCGCCTGAACGGGAGAAAAACTCTCTCGTGGTAAGCCGCTTCGATGCCCGGTCCATTGTCGCGGACGGAGAATTCCCATTGATCTCTCATTGCTCTTGCAGAGACGTGAATTCGGGGAGAATCGCCGCCATGAAACTTGAGAGCGTTCATCAGAAGATGCCGCAAGACCGTGGCGAGTTCGCTCGAATCCCCCATGACCGCCGGCAATGGGTCGTGCGTGACCACGGCCGCCGATTCTTGAATCTGCATGTCGAGTTGCACCAGGACTTGGCTCAGCACGCCCTCCATCTCCACCCGGGCGTGCGAATTCTCGACGGCGCACACGGAGGAGTATTCCATCATGCCGTCGAGCAGCAATTCCATGGCGCGGATCTGATCTTCGATGTCGCCACCCGGCCCCAGTTCGGCGCGCAGCCGGATTTCCCGCAGCGATTCGCGCAGATCGTGGCAGGCGGCGCAGATGAACTGCTCGAACTCCCGATCGGATTGTTCGACCGGCGCGGACGTGATCTTATCCATGCGAAGCTTTCGACTGAGGGCGCGCGGTTGCCAGAGGGATCGTAAACTTGAATGTGGCGCCGCCGCCGATTTCCGATTCCACCCAAATCCTGCCGCCGCGGCGCTCTACGATCTTCTTGCAGAGAGCCAACCCGATCCCCGTTCCGGGGATTTCTTTGCCATGCAGCCGCTTCAGGATCCCGAAGATCCGCTCGGCGTGCTGGGGATCGATGCCGATTCCGTTGTCGCGAACTTCGAACAGCCAGGCCGGTCCGCCATTTTGCGCCGACACATGAATGCGCAAGGGTTCCGCGCTTCGATACTTGATGGCATTGCCGATCAGGTTCTGGAAAAGCTGCACGAGCATGGCTTCTTCCGCCATCACTGTCGGCAGAGGATCGTAAGTGATGGAGGCCCGGCTTTCCTTGATGCCCACTTCCAGATTCTTCAGGGCCTGCTCCAGCGCCACGTTGCAATCGATGGAAGTCTCGGCGTGGTCGCCCGCGGTCGTCTCCCAGTAGGCCAGCAGCGCCTTCATCAAGGCTTCCATGCGCTGCGCGCCTTCCACGGAATACTCGATGTATTGATCTGCTTCCAGGCCCAGTTTGCCGCGATACTCCTGCGCCAGTAGTTCGGTGAAGTTCACCACCATGCGCAGAGGCTCGCGTAAATCGTGCGTCAGGGCGTAGGCGAAGTGTTGCAGCTCCACGTTCATGGCCTTGAGCGATTCTTCGGAGCGTTTGCGGCCGGTGATGTCTTCGATCGCCAGCAGAATCGTCGGCTCCTTGGCGTTGGCGTCGAAGACTTCACTGGCGTTCAACAACATTACTTTCCGGCCGACGTGTTCAAAGTTGTGCTCCACTTCGAAATCGCGAATACTGGAGTGCGCGGGCAGAATTTGGTGCAGCAGTTCGCGCAGGCGCGGAATGTTCCATTGGCCGTCGCCCAATTCGAAGATCAACCGCCCTTCGGTCTCCTGGGGGGAAACCTGAAAAACTTTGTAGAAGGCCTGGTTGGCGGCCACCACGACCAGATTCTTGTGCAAGACCAGGAGCGGCTCATGCACCGCTTCGACGATCGCTTCGGCAAAATCGCGGCCGCGCTTCTCGGCGTCAATGTCGATCAACATGAAGACCGCACCGTCACATTGGCCGTTCGGTCCCACCGTCGGCCGGATGCGCCGCGAATACCAGCGCCCGTTGAGATCCCGGAGGTCGAGGCGTTTGATCGTCTGGCCGGTCATCGCGGTCAACAAATCTTGCCGGAAGCCGGGCAGTTCGATTTCCGGCCGCAGATCGGTCACCGGTCTTCCCACATCGGAGGGAGCCAGATTCAACAGCGGCATCATGGCCTTCGTGAAGCGGCGGATGCGCAGATCCTTGCCGACCATGACCAAGGGAATGCTGATGCTCTCCTGAAGATTCGCGAGGTCCAGATTGAGTTGGACCAATTGCGCGTTGCGATTTCGCAGATCTTCGTTGAGGGTGTGCAGTTCTTCGTTTCCCGCTTGTAATTCTTCTTGCGCCGTTTCCAATTCCTCATTGCCCGCCTGGGCCTCTTCGCTGACCGATTTGAGTTCCTGCAAGGCGGCGTCCTTGCTGGCGACGAGCGACCGCAGATACTCAGTCGTGGAAGCCAGATCTTTGGTCAACTCCGCGACGGTTCGTCTGTCGTGGTGCGCGGGCTCCTGTTCCGGCACGGGCGGTTTGGTTTTTCGCCGCGCAAGCAGAAGCGGGGCCCTCGCCGCAAGGTTCCACCGTCCGGCCAGCTCGATTTCGCGGTCCAGTGGCGAATCGACGCCGGATCCTTCATGGTCTTGCGTCGCTTGACGGCGATACAGCTTGTTCTTCTTGCTCACCGGCCGGAACAAATCGGAAAACGCGCCGATGCTCTCGGACGATCCCAGCACCAGGAAGCCGTCTCGCTGGAGTGCATAGTGAAAGACGGGCACGATCCGCCGCTGCAGCCAGGAGCCGAGATAGATGAGCACATTGCAACAACTGATCAGATCGATGCGGGAAAACGGCGGATCTTTGGCCAGATTCTGGCGGGCGAAAACGCAGACATCGCGAAGGTGCTTCGCAATCCGGAAGCCTTGCTCCGCCGGCGCGAAGAAACGAGCGCGCCGCTTGGGCGAAACGGCCGCCAGGGCCACTTCCGAATAGATACCGGCGCGCGCCTTGTCGATGACGGCCTCATTCGCGTCGGTGGCAAAGACCTGGAACGGCACGCGGACCTTGGCGGCTTCCAGAAACTCGGTCAAACACATCGCGATGGAATACGCTTCTTCCCCGGTGGAGCAACCAGGCACCCAGATTCTGATGGGCAGGCGATGGTGTTTTCGCTTGGCCAGCAGAGCGGGAAAGACCGTCTTCTTGAGGTCCACGAAGATGCCGGGATCGCGAAAGAACGCCGTGACCGTGATGAAGAAGTCCTGGCACAGGGCGTTGGCTTCATCCTGGTTGCGGGCCACTTCAGCCGTGTATTCGGGCAGGCTCGAAAAGCCGCGTAGGGCCATGCGGCGCAGCAAACGCCGGCGAATGGTGCTGTGCTTGTAGTATGTGAAATCGACGCCGCAGTCTTTCCGAAGGATGTCAAAGATCTTAACCAGGTCCGGCTCGGCCTCCGGCGGGGGCGGGTTCTCGGTCTGCAACTCCGCTTCGAGTGCGCTTTCCACCTGGGCCGCCCGCACGTTTCTGATTCTCTCCGCTTCGGATGCCGTGCCGCCGTTTGCACCAGGCGCCTCGCCCAGATGACGGGCAATCGCGGCGGGCGATAGAACGAAGTCCACCACGCCCAGATCGATGGCGCTCTTAGGCATCTCCTGGAATTTCGTGGATTCCAAATCTTGCGCGAAAGTCGTACCGCCGCCCGCGCGGATGGCCTTCAGGCCCAGCGTCCCACCGTTTCCCGTACCTGACAAAACGACTCCGACCGCCCCTTTACGGCGTTCCCTGGCCAGAGTGATCAGAAACGCGTCGATCGGCTCGCTCCGGCCTGATTTCGACCGCGGAGTGGGCAGCAAACTGCCATCGGAAAGCGTCAGGTTACAATCCGGCGCGATCACGTATACGTGATTGGCTTCGATGCGAGTCTTCGCTCGAACTTCCGCTACCGGCATCTTGGTGGACGGCGAAAGCAATTCGGGCAGGTGGCTCTTGTGCGCGGGATCAAGGTGTTGAATCAGGACGAACGCTTTGCCGGTAGAGGCGGAAAGGCTCCCGAGCAATTCCTTAAAGGCGTGCAAACCGCCGGCGGAGGCTCCGATGGCAACAACGGGAACAACGCCACGTGCACCCGCTGCCTTGGGCGGCGGGCGCGAGCGCAAAACTTTTTTCGTGGAATCGCCTTTCATGCGATCACCTTTCAGGAGACAGCCGGAGTCGTCGCCGTTAACCCAGTGCCGAAACCAGCTCGTAGCAAACCCTCGACGGTCTTCCCGATTTGCATGAACTGTTCGAGGCCGGAAGGCTTAAAGATGAACTTGTCCACGCCCAAGCGGACCAGAGACTCCCGGTCGCGCGCCGATTCCGAGGAGCTCCACACGCAGGCCGGAACTCCATCTAAATGCCTCGCGCTTCGCACCGCGCGAATCACATCTTCTCCGCCAATCTTGGGCAGATTCAAATCCACCAGAATCAAGTCCGGGCGCGGACTGTTGGCGTACTCGCCCTCGCGGCGAATGAAAGCCAGAGCCGCGCCGCCATCCCGCAGGTGGGTCAGTTCGAAATTGATCTTTTGGCGGTTCAAGGCGCGTTGCAGAAGGAAGACGTCCGATCCGTTGTCCTCGACGATCACAATGGAATACGGACGGCTCGTGGCCGACAGTTTCACGCTTCTTCCTCCAATACTCGCTCTTATGGCCATTTTAACTCACTTTCCGGTAATCGAGGTCGCTTGTTGGGCTCGAACGCTCTGGTTTGATGCACGGGACTTGCCAAATCTTGCGGTTTTCGTTGCAATGATTTACAGATTCGTCAATCGGGAATTGCATCGCTGGAACGTTCGGATTGCACAGGGCTTGCATCGCGCGCTTGCACTGCCCGATTGCACTACTGGCCGGGGCCCGAAGTCTGTTTGGCCCGCACGATGAACCGCTTGGGGGCGTTGCCGATGTAGAAAAATGGATAGCAGGTGACCATGGTCAGCACATTTTCCTGCGACGGCGCCAACACCTCAATGTCTTCCGGCGCGACGACGCGCAAGGATTCCACTTCATAGGTGAACTCGCCGTCCATGGTCGAGAATCCGATGCTGTCGCCCGTATGCAAGTCGCCCAGCCGCCGGAAAAACGTGTCGCGATGCGCCGCTACGCCGACGTTCCCCCGTTGACCCGGAAACGGTGTCGACGGAATGTGCCCCACGGCGGTCCGCAGCGTTTTCGCGTCATCGCCCTCGCTGACCATGGCCGACAGGCGCAGCTTGGGAATCCAGATCCGCCCGACAATGGAATGATGGGGAGAATCGGCCGGCAAGCGCCGGGCCTGGGCCCCTTCAAGACGCAACGGCGCAACCTGTTGTAAGTCGCGATCGAACGTCCAGGCCGCGTAGGCTTGCGATGCCGCGCGTTCGCCGAAGACAAACCCGTAAGTCGCCAAGCAACCCACTCCGACAATCAATAGCAAGCCGCGAATCGGCGAGAGCGCTCTCATGGCACCAAATAGCTGGTGCGCGTCCGCACGGTCAGCTTCTGCCCGTCGCGTTGCGCAGCCACTTTAATCTTGCGCAGCGATCCCTTGGCTTGGTCGCCCACCGGGACGTAGCCGATCGTGTAGCGGGCGCGCATATCGCTGGCCACGCGCCGGCAAATCTCGGTGACTTGGGAAGTCTCTTGCGGTAGATACGTTTCGCCGCCGCTCACGCCGGACAGTTGACGCAGCAGACCGGGATTCCGATCCTCATCGCTCTCGTCGAACAGCCCGATGGTATAGATGGTCGCGCGCGATTCCTGAACCATGCGCCTGACTTCGTCAAGGGTGTGGGTACTGTGGTTGTCGCCGCCGTCGCTGACCAGAACCAGCGTTTTTTTGTCGCGCTGACCTAGCTGAAGATGCTTCAAGGCGATGGTAATCGCGTCGTAGAGCGCCGTCCGGCCTTCGGGCCTGGCCATCGAGAGCGCCGCGCGCAGTTGATTGACGTTGTCGCTGAAAGGCAGTTCGGCGGGCAGACCCATGGAGACCGCATCGTTGAAGTTCACGATGAATATTTCATCGCGAGGATTGCTCGCCGAGATAAAGGCCATCGCCGCGGTGACCACTTCGTTGTACTTCGTCTGCATGCTCCCGCTGGTATCGATGACCAAGCCAATGGTGACGGGAACGTCTTCGCGGGAGAAGTGCGTAATGGTTTGAAGCTTGCCGTTTTCGAAGACCTGGAAGTTGTCCTTGGAAAGATCGGGGGCGTATCCGCCTTTGGAGTTTTTGACGCTCACATCCAGCAGCACAAAATTGGAGGTCGAAGAGAACTTGACATCCTGCGCGGCGGCGGCCGTCAGAAAAACCAGCAACGCGAGAGTGGCAGAGATACGCTTCACACAATCCCGAATTTCTCCGCCGGCTCGACCAGCGATTCCGCTGGCCGGCCGACAGAAACATGCTACGCGGAGCGCTTGCGCTTGCTGAAGAACAGCATCCCGCTCGCGGACGAAAGCAGACCGATCAAGCCGATCAACGGCATCGGGCTGGCGGTCGCCGGGAGCGCAGGCGTTACCGGCGCTGCGGCGACGGGCATCGGATCCGCAGCCGGCGTCGGAGCCGCTTCAACAGTTGCGACTGGCGCGACGTAAGCCGGAACTTCAACCGGCTCCACGACGACGCCGGTCGGTTGCGCGACGGCTACCTTGGCAGTTTTCAACTCCGCGTCCGTGGCCACTTCGACCACCGGGACGGGAGCTTTCCCGAATGCAGCGATACCCACGGCCACATCCTTGGGATACGCAAACTCTTGGCCGAAATTATCGCCTGGGTAGAACCAAGCGCGCATGGCCTTGGTCTGTCCGGCCGGAACTTCCCAGAAAGTGAACGCCGACTTGCCGGTGACGGTCAAGCGATAGTTGGGAATCGCCAGAATCGTGGTGATCACGGTCTTCCCATCCTCGGCGAAAACGCGGACAATGTGGCGGTCCGCGGAGGAATCGACGAGCACCATGACGTACGTTCCGGGCTGCAGCGTGACGCTGTGGTCGGGATCGCAGCAGGACGGCATCCGGATCGGCTCCGTAATGGTCAGCGTGGTTTTCTTGTTCCATTCGTCCGCGTGGACGCTGGGCACCAGCAGAAGGCCGGCGATTGCTGTTAGCACAAGACTAGATAGAAACTTCATTTGGATAGAGTGCTCCTTGTTCTGATTGCCGGCAACTGTTCCGGTCATCTTTACTAAGGGCAGGCGGAGCACCACCGCCAAGTCTATGAGGATGCACGCTTGCGTGTAGCGGGAGTCTGCGGGAATTGCAGAACTAAGTGCAAGAAATGCAGGAAGGGGAAAAACGCAAATCAAAAATCAACAATCAAAGATCAAAAATCAAAAATGGGGAACAAAACAATGCCCCGTTCTTCACTTTTGATTTTTGCCTTTTGATTTTTGATTTTTGATTTGCGTTTTCCCCCTCATTCGTCGCGTGTCGGTGAAGCGGGGACCGCTTGTTTCAACTGATCCAGTTGCGCCAGCGCTTGCTGCCAGCGGGCGGCATCCTTTTTCGTCGCGTTCGCTGCCGCAGGGTCGGCATAGAAGCGCAGAATATCGGCGCGTAACTCCGGCGAGACCTGGCTGAAGTTATTCTTCGCCAGTTGACCCAAGAGTTTGGCGTAAGCATCGTCGGTCAACTCGTATTCCGCGGCTTTGGTCGGCTGGCCGGTATCGAAGTCGCAGTTCGGAAGGCGCAGCGTCGACGAACCGACTTCCGCGATGAACAGCTTGTATCGATCCACGGTCGCCAGGATGCTTTTGAAGTACAGGTCTTCCGTCTGAGGCGTGGGATAGTTGAAAGCCATCGCCTTGAACGGTCCGATTTTGGGCATTTCACGCAGGAGTGTGGATAGCACGCGCGTACCGAAGCCGGGCTTCACGTAGTCCTTGCCCCACTTTTTCTCGTAGTCGGAGCGCGACAGGCGGAAAAGAAACTTCCGCTTATTGACGGTGGACTTCTCCGCGAGAATTTCCTTCTTGTGGGTTTGCAACGCAACCTTGGTCATCTCCGGAATCATGCGGCTGACGGCCCATCGATAGGAACCGATGGCCAGATCTTCGTGCGCCAACACGTCTGTCAATTCCAAGCCGTAGACGGATGGAAAGACGCGTTCCAGGAGGGGCTTCGACACTTGAAACCCGATGAACTGATGATACTGCTCCGAGGCATAGCGATTCTTTGCCACCTGCGTCGTGTCGAATCCGAACTCGATCCGCAAGTGGGCATTCTTGTTGTCCGCATAACGGACCGAGTTGCCGAACTTCGCGCGCAGTTTGGGATACTCGATGGCCACGGCCCGATTCACCGAGGGATGACCGGTGATGTCGGCGGCATAGTGCGAGAGCGCACCGAGCGCGAACGCGAACTCGTTGAGGTCCTGGCTCTGGTCGAGCAGCGCGATGACGAAATCGCCGCTGCGAACGTAGTGCGCCAGATTGCTGAATTCCACGCTGCCGAACGGATAGTAGCCCAGATCCTGGATCACCGCGCCGCCATAAGCGTAGGCATGCGCGGCGGTGATTTGGTCGGCGGTGGAATCCGGAAAGCGTTTCAACAGCAGAGGCTTGATAGAATCGGTCCACAGCAAGTCGACGATTTCTTCATGCGTCAAGACCGAGTAGGCCCAAACGGGCATACTTCCCGCCATCGCCAGAAAGATGAAGACCAGGACCACGGTCGTGACTTGTGCCGTTCTCGGTAGTGCCATCGTCTCTCCTGTATCGCTTTTCACAGCCGATGAGGCCCGACCGGTTCACCGATTCGGGCCTCATTTCGCTGCGAGTGATTAGAATTTAACTTCGAGGTGAATCACGTCGTGAACACGATATCCGTTGTCGATCAACACGACGTGTCCGCCGATGACGACATAGCGTTGGTTGCGCGGCGGCCGCGGCAAGCGCAAGCCCGAAGGCACCGGATGGATCCGGCCTCGGAAATCCTGGTCGAGCACATAACCTTCCTTGAGTCGCTCTTCGTGTTCCGCCTCCAGGCGATCGCGATCCCGGAATCCTGCCGGCGGATGGTCGTGGTGCGCCTCATACCACTCGTGCGCCACGCGGCGATCGTTGTCATCGAACTTGTCGTGATCGCGATGATCGCGATCCTGAGCCATGGCGCTGAACGCCGTGAGAGACAGAAACGCTGCCAGAACTGCGATCGTGAGTCGTTGTTTCATTGTCTTTTCCATTTCAGTTTTCTCCATTTGAATCTTCTCCATTGAACATCCTCGATTGATTGCTTGAAACGCTCTCGGCGCCGTCGCGGCGTTAGCGTCCTAGATACTCGATGTGCGCGTACGTGCCGAGCCGCGAGTTGTATCCGAGATACCAGCCGACATGATCGGGATCTTCATAGACCACGATCTCATCGGCGGTCCAATTCCAGTCCGAGACGATGTTGTAGTCGAATGCGGCGACGTCCCAGAAGAAGTTGTCGAATCCGAAGCGTTCTCTGTTTCCGCCCGAGAGTACCCATTGATGTCCTCGTCCAAAGCCGCCGGTGAAACGTCCATGGGACCAGGGCTGGGCCATGGCGTAATGCGGGTCGTTCTTGCCGGTGGCGTGTCCTACCCATTGATCGTTCGCGGCGTGAACGTGCGGAAGATCCGGATGCGCCTTGCGGTCGACCGCAACGTGGTTTTCGGTCGCAGGCTCGGAGCGAAGCGGCGCTCCTGATGATGCATGCACCGGCGTGGGCCGCGCATTCCGTACCGGAGCCGGACCATGGGCCGGGACGTGTCCGCCGCCAACTTCCGGTCTTGCCGCGGGGCGTTGCTGTGCGCCGCGCGCCCTTTCCTGGCCAAAAGCGGCAATCGCGCAAATCAGAACAGATAACACGAGAATCTTTTTCAACTTGATCTCCCTTGGCGATATGTCGCCGTCAACTTACGGTGCACGTGTCGCACCACGCCCGGTAGCTCACAACTCTCGTGTGCGTAAGGCAATGCACCTGCGGCGAGAAGACCGCTCAAAGCAAATGCCGCACTCTCGGTGCAGATTTTGCAGATCTAGATAGGCTTATTTGGAGGACTGGCCCAGATCGTGACGTGAAGGACGCGGCGCGGAAACTTGACGAGTTTCTTCAGTTTGGGCACAATTGCCCAAACGAGTGCAAATCCTCAGACGAGGCAAATTCCTCAAGTCCAGTGAATTGAGTGCCCGGGGCGGGAATCGAACCCGCAAAGCCCTTTCGGACCGAGGGATTTTAAGTCCCTTGCGTCTGCCAATTTCGCCACCCGGGCGGTCGGAGGGCCTCTCAGTTACTTTACACGAGCCCTCGCGACCCCGTAAGGCGAACCTTACCGATTGCTAGCGTTTCCTGCGGGTCTTGGCCAGCGCCAACAGTCCGCCGCCGAGCAAAAATAGCGTGGACGGTTCCGGCGTAGCGCCCGATGGCGCCAGAGACGCTGCGCCGCAATAGGTAGTTCCACTGGCGGCCGTGTAACTGGCGTTGGGCGTTGCGATGTCCACGCACGTGGTCGCATCGGCGCTGAACGTTAGCGATGACGATCCGAGTTGGGGGTTGGAGGACACAAAATATGGGTCTTGCGTGGGGTGTGCCCAAAAGCTTCCGAAGATCGAGACGTTGAGCGTCAGCGAGCAACCCACCTCGGTGTCCACCGCCAGCATCTGCGTGCTGTCGCCGACACCCAGAATGAAGCTGGTGGGCATTGTTCCGCATGCACCAGGTTCGTTGTCGCTCACTTGCAGGCCGACTTGGAAGGGGTCGCCGGTTCCCGCAGCCCCGTCGCCCGTCGTGCCGATCAAGAGGCTTAGCAGCGACTGTTCCGTCAAATCGACCTCCACCGGTGAGCCGGACGCCAACGTATCCGATGTGATTGCCAGCGTGTCTTGGAAGCCAGACAAGTACGGCGCTCCGTACGGGTGGTCGATGAACTGATTGCCACTCCACGGGAAGGTGGTGTCCCAAGCGGATACTGCTCCGGAAGCGTCCAATTGCCCTATGCCGGCGGATGCCGAGTACGACGAACTGACGCCCGATCCGTCCGATATTGTGTAGCCACCTGAGCCCGAAGTCGAGATCGGAACGGATCCAGGGAGCTCCGATATATTTCCAGGCGGGGAGCAGTTGCTTCCGCAGCGTATATTGAGGCCCAACCCATAGGTGTAATACGGAGTGCTGAAAATGCCTCCGATGGAATCGGCGTGAACAGCTTGCGTCAAAGCGAACGCAGCGAGTATTACCGACAGTAACTTTATCTTCATACATCCTCCGTTTTCCCAGATGAGTGGGGGATGCCAACCAGCGTGAACTTTGGCATAATCGCGTAGGGAGAGTCCTTAGCACTGCGCGGTTTTTTCTTAGAAAAAAATTTGGACCGCATGTCGAACCAGCACAGATGTTTATTGGAATTCGCCGAGTTTCGCTTGGACTGCGAGCAGGGCGTACTCTACCGCCTAGGGACCATCGTTTCGCTGCCCCCCAAGGCCATCCAAACGCTGATTTTTCTGGCCGAACGTCCGGGCGAGGTGGTCACCAAAGACGAGTTGATGAAGGCCATTTGGCCCGACACGTTCGTGGAAGAGGGCAATCTCACCTTTAACATTCACCTGATTCGCAAGGCGCTGAACGCTCGCGAGGACCAGCCGTTCATCGAGACGCTTTCGAAACGCGGATATCGATTCGTCGCCGAGGTGCGACCGGCACAGGACGTTACGCCGGTCGAGGCTGCGCCGCGCTCGCCCGAGCCTGCGCCGATGCCGCAAGCCGCTTCCCAATCGCCGCGGACTCTCGTACTCTTAGCCGCGCTCGCGGCGATCGTCGTTTTTGCCTTGATCGCGTCCCGGCGCTCGCGCGCCGTCGGCGATTCCGCAGCGGCAGCGACCAATGTTCCGCTGCCCGCATTGATCCAGTTGACGATTCACGCCGGCAGCAATAGCCAACCCGATGTTTCGCCGGATGGACGGCGCGTAGTCTTCGTGAGCAACCGCGATGGCGGTCACGGCCAGATCTACGTGATGGATTCCGACGGAGGCCATCCGCGCAATCTCACCGGCGATCCCAGAATTCACGACGACTCGCCGGCGTGGTCGCCGGACGGACGCCGAATCGCTTTCCAAAGCAATCGCCGAGGCGCCACCGAGCTTTCCATCATGGACGCCGACGGCGGTCACGCGACACCGGTCACGCCGGGCGCGCGCGCCGCGTGGTCTCCCGACGGGACGATGCTTGCTTACGTGCGGTCGATCGACGGCCACAACGAGATCTTTGTCATTCGCGCAGATCAGCCCGGAGCGCAACCGCGCCAACTGACGCACGATCATCACTTCTGCGCCGATCCCACGTGGTCGCCCGATGGATCGCGAATTGCGTTCACTAGCGAAGGCGCGCAACACTTGGAAGTTCACTCGATGCGCGCCGACGGAACCGGCCGCGTCGTTTTATCGGCGAGCCGTGGCGACGACCGGCTGCCGGTGTGGTGGCGCGACGGCCGGATCGCGTTCAACAGCACGCGCGACGGCCATGACGCGCTCTATGTGATGGAGTCCGACGGCGCGCTGCAACATCGCGTTAGCGACGGCAAATTCGACGATGCCGAAGCGGCGTGGTGGCCCGATGGACGCAGTTTGATCTTCGAGAGCGATCGCAGCGGCAATCCGGAGATTTATCGGATGCGCCTGCCCGACACTCCTGACGGCGCGATTCGCCTGACCAGCGGCTTGGCCACCAACCAGAGTCCAGCGTGGTCGCCCGACGGCCGGTGGATCGCGTTCGAGAGTACGCGCGAAGGCAAGCCCAACATTTTCGTGATGGACAGCGACGGCCGGCAAGCGAAAAACCTGACGCACAGCCCGGCAGGGAATTACGAACCGCGGTGGTCGTGGGATGGAACGCGCATCGCATTTTCGAGCGATCGCGACGGGAAGCGTGCGATTTACACGATGAACGCCGACGGCTCGGGCGTCCGCAAGGTCAGCGAAGGAGAAGACGATCGAAATCCCGCGTGGTCGGCGGATGGCCAAATCTGTTTCGATCGCGGCGGGGAAATCTGGATTGCAGGCACACCGTCGCGACACTTGGCGTCGGGCACGCAATGCACGTGGCGTCCCGACAATCGGCAAATCGTATTTGCGCGCAATGCGCCCGGCGCCATCGAGATTTATGCGATGAATCCGCGCGGGGGAGATCTCGTGGCGCTCACCGGCAATGGTCACGGCAACGGCGTTCCGGCGTGGAGTCGCGATGGCGCGTGGATCGCCTTCAACAGCAACAGCGACGGCTATGGATTCGGAATTTTTGTGATGAAAAGCAATGGCGCGCAGCCTGTTCGCGTGACCGCGCGCCGGGAATTCGACAATCAACCGTCGTGGTCGCCGGACGGACTCTGGATCGTGTTCGCGCGAGACCGCGATCACACTTGGGATCTCTACAAGATCGCGGTCCCGGAAATCTCGCGTTAACTATGCCGCCGCGGCGGCGCTTTCCTGCATGGCGCGGAACTTCTTCATGTCCTCGGCCATCTGCTTCTTCATCTGCGCCGGCGTGGGATCGGCGATGTGCGTTGCGATGTACCAGCTATAGCCGTCCGGATCGATCAAGCGGCCGCAGCGATCGCCCCAGAACATGTCGGCCACGGGACCTTGCGGTGTCGCGCCCAACTTCACGGCCTTGGCCACCACTTTGTCCACGTTCGGCACGAGCAGATACAGTGTGGTGGGAGATGCGCCGACACTCTTGGCGCTCCGCGCGCCCATCGAGGGCATTTCCGGCCCGAGCATCAGCGTGGTGTCGCGATGCTTCAATTCGGCGTGCATCGGCCGGCCATCAGGACCGTTCATGATGCCGCGCTTCGTGAATCCCAGCGCTTTCTGATAAAAAGCCGCTGCTGCTTTCACGTCGCCGACGCAGAGCATAGCGGTAAGAGCGGTGTAGTTTTTCTTGTTGAGTGGATCTGCTTTTTTGGCCATTGAGAGAATCCCCTTTCCACCGGTCATTTTATCTCATCCCCCAACGCCCGAACGGTGCGCGAACATCCTTTTACCGAGGGTTCATCGAATGGCAGCCTGGAGAGCTCTCAAGGAGCTTGGCGGCCCATGAAATCGACCGACAGTGGCCGAAAAGTGAATTTTCTTGCACACCGAGCCGAATGCTCCGGTTCCCGCAGGTCTCTACAGGAATCTAAATATTTTGTTTACAACAGTATGCAGAGGATCTCGGACGACGGCGAACTCTCTCATTTTTGGTATGAAACGTGCTTTCAGCTTTGGTGGATTCAACGGTGTAGCCAAATAAAGTGTGACTAGACGCTGGACTATAGAGGAAACGACTCGTGAAAAAACTGACTGTTCTGACCATTCTGACAATCGCGGGATCGATGTTAATCGCCGCGGCGCCCTGTTCGGCCGACGCTTTAACGGTTTCCTATTTTACGATGAACTCAAGCGACCCCGACGTGGGCAACGGTGGGGACTACACCGTTGCGACGACGTTGGGACCGAACGGTTTGCCGGTTTGGACGGGCGGACAACAGTTAAATGATCTGAATGGGTCTAACGAGATCGAATGGTGGGCTCCGAGTTTCGACTCGTTCATCACCGCAACCGGCACCGGTTCGTTAACGGTTCCCTTCGATGTGTCGATGTACACGCCGAACGGCACGGGCAGCAGCGATGGCGGAACGAACGGCTTTCAGGCGGCGGTTCTCACCGGCAATTTCAGCGTGACATCCCCCGAGCAAGTTACCTTCGATCTGGGATCGGACGACGACTCATTCCTCTACGTCGACGGGTCGCTGGTCGCGGCGATTCCGGGAATTCATGGCGATAGTTCGACGTCTTACACCACCAGCCAGTTGGGCGTCGGCGACCATTCCCTCGTACTCTTCTATACGGATCGCGAGCCGGTGGGTGCGGAGCTTTCCTTGTCCATCGAGACGCAGGGCCTTGGTGTCACAGGCGGCGACCCCTTCACGGCGGGCACGCCTGAACCGGGAACCTTGCTGTTGCTCGGTAGCGGAATGCTGGCTCTCGGACGTTTCACTCGCCGCAAACTCGCGACGTCTGCAAAGAACTAAAGTAAATGGGGAGACTGAGAGCGGCGCAGGCCGCTACTTCAGTTTCCATTCCTGTACGCCCGCCGACCACGTCGGTTGCATCACCACTTCCAAACGCATCGCCCCCGTTGTGACCGGCGTGAACGTCACGGCGTTGAATTGATCTTTCGCGACGCCGTACGCCGACGCGCCTTCCACTGGCTTCCACGTGTCGCCGTCTTTGTACAGCAATCGCCACGACGCCGGTACGCGAACTTCGCCGCGGCCCGTGTCGTCGAACCAGTAGAGTTGCGCTTCCGAAACGCGCGACGGTTTCGCGAAGTCGTACTCGATCCACTCGGTTTGTCCTTTGCGCGGCCACCAGTCGAAGTAGGAGCCGCGGGCGTTCGACGCTTTTGGTTCCTCGCCGTCGTGCACCGCGTCGATCCACTTCGATCCCGCGTTCGACGCGCTCACTTTCGCCGACATCGCGAGCGTGGGATACGGCGCGGGCGTCACATCCGATTCGTGATCCGGGAACCACACCATCATCTCGCCCGATCCTCGATTCGCCCACGCGTAGTAAGGAATCGCGGTGAACTCCTCTGGCGTGCGCTGCACCTTGCCGTCGGCGTCGAGGGAAAACGCCGTGGCGCGCGACTTCACCACTTCCACGCCGTTCAACAAATCAGGGCGCCACTCCGCTGTGAGTTTCTCGTTGTCGGGAAGCATCAGGTTGCGGACTTTGCCGTTGGGATTGTCGACCCACTCCGCGGCGTACACGAGTGGTCCACGCTGCAAGGCGATGCGTCCTTTGTCCGCGGCAACCTCCGAGTTCGCGGCGACGCGGCGAACCGGCATCGGTAGGTTCAACTCGATCTTGTCGCCCGCTTTCCACGTGCGGTCGATCACCACGTATCCGCGATCGAGCTTCATGGGAACAGCCGCTCCGTTCACTTTCACGGTTGCTGTGGGTGCGGCCTCGTCGACGAATCGATAAAGGTCCGTCGCCACCGGTTCATTGCGGGCCCATCCGGGAATGCGCACGTGAATCGCGACAGGCCCTGCGGCCTTGTCGGGCGTCACGGTCATGGTGACCGCGCCGTTCCACGGATAACGCGTCTCCTGCGTGATTCCGAAGACGCGATCGTTGTCCAATTTGATTTCCGCCTTCGACGCCATATACAAATTCACCCAAATCGCATGGCCCTTTTGCGCGTACACGTAGCCCGGCACCGACGCCATGAAGCGTGTGATGTTTCCGGGGCAGCACGCTACGCCGAACCACGGCTTGCGCGAATGCTGTCCCTTCGACTCCACGGGATTGTCGTAGAAAAACTTTGTGCCGTCGAGCGAAACGCCGGAGATCAGTCCGTTGTACAGCGTGCGCTCCATCACGTCGATGTACTTGGCGTCGGGATCGAGCAGAAAGAGGCGATGATTCCAGAAATCGTTGCCGACCGCTGCGCACGTTTCGTTGTACGCGGTCATATTGGGTAGTTCGTAGTTGGCCCCAAACGCCTCGCCCGCCGCGCGCGCGCCGATCCCTCCGGTGATGTACAACTTTTTTCCGGCGACATTGTCCCAAATCTTCTGGATCGCGTTGACGTACGCGGTGTCGCCGGTGAGCGCGGCGACGTCGGCCATTCCCGAGTACATGTAGGTTGCGCGTACGGCGTGTCCCACCGCTTCGGTCTGATCGACCACTTTCATGTGCGCCTGATTGTAGGTGTTGTCGCGGCGTTTGGGATTGGTGCCGCGCACGTCGAGCATAAACTTCGCCAGGTTGATGTAATCTTCGTTGCCGGTGACGCGATACAACTTCGCGAGCCCCATCTCGGTGATCTGATGTCCCGGCCAAATCGATTCCTTGCCGGGACCAAACGTGCGATCGAGCAGATCCGCTGTCTTGATCGCGACATCGAGCAACGTGCGTTTGCCGGTCGCTTGATAATGCGCGATGGCCGCTTCATACAAGTGTCCGAGATCGTAGAGCTCGTGGCTATCCACCGATTCCAGTTCCCAGCGTTTCGCGCCGGCCCACGGATGCGGCGGCTGCGGCATCATCGTGCGCGCGGTGTAGAGATAACCGTCCGGTTCCTGCGCGGCGGCGATGATCGCGATGTACCTGTCGAGTTGCGCGTCGAGCGCGGGGTCGGGATGCACGCTCAACGTGTACGACGCGCCTTCCAAAACTTTGTACACATCGGTGTCGTCGAAGGGATACGGCGGCGCTTTCTTGTTTTCGAACGGCTCGCCGCGCAGTTGCTTGGCGGCGCGCTCAAAATTATCGAAGCGCCCTGTTTCCACGTCCTTTTGAAACGCGAACGGAATGGTGACCTTGCGATTCGTCTCGATCTTCGGCGCCCAGAAAACGTCGTTCACGTGGACCGCAGTGAAGGGAACGGGCTTTACCGGATAGTCGTGCTTCGCCTGTGCTCCGGCGGCGAGCGCGAAAAACAATATTGAAAGTGCTGGGGATCGCATGATAATTCGAGCATATGGATCGCCGAGAGTTTTTGCAAGTAGCAGCTGTTGCGGGGGCCGCAACTGTTACCCCCACTGGAACAGCCGCCGGTAACGTGCCCGCGCCGCTCATCGCCACCTTTACAGACAATCACGTCACATGGAAAGTTTTCGAAGACTTTGCGACGCGCGACGGCGTTATTGCATTTCTATCGGCGCACGGCGAACACCGCGAACTTCACAAGAGCGCCGAGCCGACGTTCCCCACCGCCGATCCACCGTTTCTCGGACTGAAGATTGCCGACATCGGAATGTCCGGGCCGGATTTGCTGGCGGACGAGCTGCTGAAGTCGGGCGACCCTGATCCGGAGCTCGTGCGCGCGGCCGCGCCGCCGTTGGCGTCGAATCGGCCGGCGCAGCAAGGAGCGTTCGCGCCGAGGCTTTCGTGGAACACGTTTGTCGGAACGAAAGAGTGCTCCGACACGATGCCGGTATTTCCGCAGGCCAACACGCGGACCTATCACCCGAATCAATACTTCGAGGAATTGCGCCAGCAGAACATTTCCTACGATCGTCACGAAGGACTTGTGGGCGGATGGATGCCCGCAGTGCGAAAAGTGTTTCCGATTTCCGCGAACTCCTACATCGAGGCGATCATTTTCGGCGACGTCGATGCGAAGGATCGATTCATCGTGCAAACGTGGCATCGAACGGCGCGCATCGAAGACGGCAAAATCACGAAAGTTGTCTACGGATACAGCTATCCCGCGTACCCGCCTGCCAGAAAGGATCCGCCGCCCGAGGCGTTCTATCGGGCGCTCCTTCGTTTTGCCGAATACTGGGATCGCCAACTGCACGACGTCGCGCCCGCCACGCTGCCGCATCCCGTGTGGATCGACATGGCGAAGCATGCGATCGCCAAGGAGATCATGGTGCGCCCCGGCGGCGTCTACCCGAAGTACGGCGCGGTGGACCGCGATTACTACGGATCGGAGTACGACGGATTTCAAGACGTTTTCACGAGCTCCGTCTACACGAATCTCGAATGGGGACGCTTTCAACCGGCGCGCGCGATCATCGACAACTACCTCACCGATTTCACCGACGACAAAGGCATGATCAACATGCGTGGGCCGGAGACGGCGCAGTTCGGACTGACGCTATCGCTCTTGGCTCGGTATCTGAATTACACCGGCGACGCGGCCTTGATCGAAAAACATCGCAGCAAAATCGCCGCGACGGCGCAAATGCTCGTCGCGATGCACGACGAAAGCTTGCGACTGCCCATGGACGCGCCGGGTCATGGATTGATTCATGGATGGTCCGAGTCGGACGCGTGTCTCGCCGCGACTCCCGAGACTTGGTGGCAGCCGTACTTCGCCAACAGCGCGTTTTCCGCCCGCGGATTGCGCGATATTTCACGCGTGTGGACGAATCCGTCGCAGGCGAGGGCCTGGCGCGATCGTGCCGCCGTCCTGCAGAAACGCACGATCGAATCGATCGAACAAAATGTCCGCCGCGACATGACACCGCCATATATCGGTCCGCTGCCGGGCGCGAAGCTTACATTCCGCGAGTCGATGGCGACGGAGCGGCCGAGTCCGCAGCAGTGGCCGCACCGGCCTTACGCGGAATTGTTGCAAGCCGATATCTTGCCACCGGTGCTTGCCAACACGGTGATCGATTGCATGCGCGCGTATGGCGCGACGACGATGGGCGTGGTCGCGAACGTTGGTCGCGCGAACCCGAATGGCCGTGCGATTCTCGGGTTCATCTCGTATGGATACGCGCAACAGTTGTTGCGTCTCGATCGTATCGAGGAATACTTGCTGTTTCTTTACGCGCATCGCTTCCACGATCACACGCCGGGAAGTTGGACCGCTGGAGAAGTGTCCGGTATCACCGGTGGCACGGCGATCTTTTGCATTCCGGCGCAACAAACGATTCCGATGTTGGTGCGTTGGATGCTGGTGCTGGAAGATTCCGACGAAGATCGCTTGTACCTCGGCAAAGGATTGCCGCGCGAGTGGATCGCCGGCGGCCAAGAAAACAGAATCGAGCAAGCGCCCACGCGTTGGGGTCGCGTGAATTTCCGGATCGCCGGAGAAAAAGCGACGGTTGAACTCGCCGCCGCGAAAGCGCCGCCAAAAGAATTGCACGTAAAATTCCGCGGCCTTCAGCCGCGCGAGATTCTCGTTAACGGCAAACCCGCGACCATCGGCGGCGCGCACCGCGACACCGCGATCTTTCCGACCAGTGGTCAGCGTCACTTTGAGTTGATCGCCAGGACATGACTGTTCACTCTTGGACAGCATAACGTCTGGCATTCTGCGATCCTGGTCATAAGCCCCCCAGATCGCGAGAATCGCCGATGAAAATGCTTTGCGGATGTTTGCTTCTTGCCGGTGCGGTTTTCTCCTTTGCGCAGACTCGTCCGACAATCACCGCACCTCCCGGCGGACTCGTCCGCTGGACCGCGCCCGGTACAACGCGCTGCCAGATGGCCGGGCGCACGTGGCCCGCGCTCGGAGAAACCTGCTACTACCCGGTGGATATCGAGCACAGGACCGCCAAGATTCTCGTGGCGCGCTGGCGCGCTTCTCACCGCGAACTGGCCGACATTTCCGTGGAGCCGTACGACTACGGAACGCAGGAAATTGAATTGCCGGATATTCCGCAAGCGCATCCATCCGCCGCCGACTTGCGGCGCGATGCTCGCGATCGCCTGCTGCTCAGCCGGGTGTTTACGCACCGCGAAGGTCCCGCGGAGTTCACGCTGCCGCTGGGAAATCCCGCCAAACCGCTGCCGGAAGGAAAGTCGTTCGGCGTGAAGAGAATCTTCAACGGCAAACCGGCGCCGAGTCCGCACATGGGGATCGACTTTCCGGTGCCGATCGAGTCGCCGGTGCTGGCGGTGGCCGATGGAACGGTGGTGGTAGCGCGCGACTTGTTTTTCGAAGGGAACGCGGTCATCGTCGACCACGGCGACGGCCTGATGAGCGAGTATTTTCACCTCTCGCGGATCGACGTTCAAGTGGGACAAAAGGTGCGCAAGGGGCACACGCTCGGGCGCGTTGGGTCCACGGGACGCGCAACAGGTCCGCACTTGTTCTTCGGAATCCGCTGGCACGACGCTCGCATCGATCCCGCTTTCCTGCTGGGCGATCCCGAAAAAATCCCGAGTCTCCCCAACGAAACATACTGAACGTTGTGGAACCCAATGCAGGCGTGACCTATGCTGGCACGGTTGATTCTGCGACACGGGTATCTGCTGATCTTCGCGGGCGTGGCGTTGGAGGGCGATGCCACATTGGCGACGGCGGCTTTTCTCGCGCATCGCGGGGAGTTTTCGCTGGCGTATGTGATCGCCACGGCGATGGTCGCCGCGACGTTCGGCAACGAAGTTGTGTTCTGGATCTTCAACGGCCGCGGGCATGCCTTCGCGGATCGGTTGGCCGCGAAGGATCGCCGTTTCGCGCGCGCCGAAGAATGGGTGCGGAAGAGAGGCGGGCTGTTGCTCTTTCTGTCGCGATTCATCATCGGCTTTCGCACTGCGATTCCCGCGGCGTGCGCAGTGTCGGGGATGCCGGCTGCGCGCTTTTTCTTTTTCAACGCGTCCGGAGCCATTGTGTGGACGTTGGTGTTCGCCTACATTGGCTTTGCGGGAACCTACGAGATCCGGCGGCTGGTCCGCGAGATTCGTCTCCACGAGGTCCCCATCGGTGCGTTTCTGGTGTTCCTGTTGGCCGGTTACGTGCTGATTCGCGGAAGAGAAAAAACGCCGCCGTCAACAGACGGCTAATTGCGCTTCCGCGAATATTTGTTGGGCGCGCCCGGCGTGGGAATGTCCGTCGTGATGGACGCACCGCTCGCATGTGTCTTGGTCAACGCGGTTGTGAGCGTGATGCCGCTGCCGGAGACCGGCGCACCCGAAGCATGCGCAAACTTCAGCGGCGCGGCGACCGTGATCATGAAACCGCCTCTTCCTCCGCCCATCGTTGCGATGACCGCCGTTTCTTGATTCGCGCCGCTGTCGATGGTGATCGTCTGGCCGTTGCTAAAGCCGATTGCCGCGCCCACCGGAATCGCGGTAGCGCCGACCGCGGTCGCAGTACCCACGGTAGTTGCGCCGGCAGTGCCGACCGACGCGATCACGGCCGTCTCAAAGTTGGCATCGGCGTCGATCGCAATTGTTTGGCCGGCGGAAAAATCCGTGACGCTCGATACTTTGAGATTCGTCGCGCCGGCTGCGGCTCCTGTCGGCAGCATCGTCAGCGGAGGAACCACGAAGTCGGTGCAGTCGCTGTCGCTGTCAAAACCATCCGGGAAGCGTCCCGCGCTGCGATTCGGCTGCGGAACGGCGGGTCCGTTCGGACCGAATCCAAATCCTCCAGGTGATGCCACGCGGCATCCGGCTCGTCCCGCTCCCGATTCCGCTTGATAGCCCTTCGACGCCCAGGGATCGACGAGCAATCCGTAGTTCAAGCTGTCGACCACCAGTCCCGCGGCGTCGCGCAGCACCATCGCGCCGGCGTTGGAAAGCGCGGGACCGCCGAACCACTGGTTAGGCGCGGGTGTTCCCGGATATCCCACGGTTGTCACAGCGCCATCGCGCACAACGGCATCCACGTCATGATCGCGCGCCAGCGGAGCGTCAAGCGCGATTCCCGTGCCGAGCGCCTGCACCGGCTCATTACTCGAATGCGCAAACGACGTCGCCGGGCGGAAAGTGATCCCTGTTCCTGGCGCGCTGAAGGGCAGATTCGCCGCATGCTTGAACTTGATCGGCGTGGCGAGTTCCAGTCCTGTTCCTTGTGCGACCACGAACTCGCGGTTGACATGCGGTTTCGCCAACGCCGGCGTGAAATCCACGGTCGTGCCTGTGTTACTCGCCGGGCTTATTGCGGTGATTGTTACCACTTCGTGATTCGCCGGCGTGCCGACGGTCATCTTGTCGCCGATGGTAAATCCGTTCGCGGTGCGCACCCGGATGGACGTCGTGCTGGAATCAGCGTTCGCCGCCAGCGCGGTGCGGTACGATTGCGTGCCAACGCGCGTCACCGTAACCGTTTCGATGCCATGGCCCACGCTCGCGATATCCAGGCGAATCTTGTCGCCCACGGAAATATTCGCGACCGACGTAACCCTGATGTTGGTTGCACCGGGCAGAGCGTCCGCGCCAAGAAAAGCTTGCGTGCCTTGTTTGCCCACTGCGGTCACCGTCGCGACTTCGTATTTTTCCATGCCTCTCGCGACCGCCGGATACGTCGCGCCATAACCAATCGCGATTTTCTCGCCGACGACGAAGCCGGTCGCGTTTGTCACCGGCACGCTCGTCGATCCCGCGGGGATCGTGATCACCGGACCGTCGGGCAGCGGCTGCCAAAGCGTCGTGCTCGGCGTGGCCGCCGTGCCGATGCTTACGATCTTGCGAGTTTCGTTATCGATCGTGACCGTATCGCCCACGTTCATTCCTGTCGTGCTGCGCACGCTGATGGTGGTGTCGCCCTTGTGCGCCGGTGCAACGAGCCCGGAATTTGAGAGTCCCAGTAAATAGAATCCGCCGGCGGCGATTTTCGTTCCCGTCGGAATTTTCACTTCGGAAAATGCGGGCATCTGCGTCGCGTGTTCGGTAAGCGACCAATTCGAGATGTCCACTTCTTTTGTTCCGGCGTTGTACAACTCGATGAACGGATTGGTCACGCGAAATTCGTTGATCTTCACTGGAGGAATATTCCGGACCTTTTCGACGGACGTCTCGGAGTGTTTTTGTCGAGACGTTTGATCGATCCATTCGGCACGGCCGGCGATGTCGCCGTTGAAGGGCACGGGGCCCGAGGTGATTGTGAACGTCGTGCTGACGCTTTCGCCAGGCGCGATGGAGTTGGGGCGTTGCTCGGACGGCTTGGGTGCCGCCGTCCACTGTTTCGGAACGACCATGTTCAACATGACGTCCCCCACGGCCGCACCGGTCGTGTTCGTGAACGTGACCGTAACGTCGTGCGACGATCCCGGCGAAAACGTTTGGACTCCAGTGGGCTTCGCGCCAAGACTCACGCGCGCGACGTCATATTTCGCGGCGACAACGTTGGCCTGAACAAGCTGATCCGTCGCGTCCGACGGAAAAGTTCCCGCGGCCGTCATCGCGCCTTCATAAAACGTTCCTTGCGAACCAACACTGTTGTCCCCGCCATTGCCGAGCAGGATCGCGCCTTGTTTGCGCATCGGATCGTAGCTGACATCCACGCGCGGTCCATCGAACATCACTTGCAAGGGGCCGCGTTGCGCGTCGCCGCCCATCGACGTCCAATGGTGCGGCTCGCCTTTGGCCATCGCCGTGACGAATCGCCACGTGATGCTTGGCAGCGTTGGGCAATTCTTCGTTCCATCCGTGACGCAGCCGACGAGATTGTTTTCCTGATCCGTCATCACCCACGGACCCGGCGCAGGTCCGTGATACCACGCGCCGGCGTTGCCGTAATACGTGGTTTCCATCGTGCCGTTGTCGTCGTCGCGGCTGTCGATCTCGGCGTTGCCGTAATCGAAACAGCATCCGGAATTGTAGTGCTGTCCGTTGATCACCCAATACTGGCCCTCGTCCTGATCGTCGACGGCCGTGCCCCTCGGATCGTCGATGCGAAGACCCATGCCCGGCGCGATGAAGACGCCGTAGACTTTGTGTCCCATGATCGTGATCGGCGCCATGTCCGCCAGTGGCAAATTGTTGAATCCGCCCATCGCGGGACCGGCGAATCCTCCGCGCGGCGCTTGGGTGAGATCGTTATGCTTCGCGGATTGATCGAAGATCTTGGTGATCCAGCAGTACGTGTTGGCGCAGAAGGCGTCTTGCGCCGCCGCGTCGGCGTATCCGCCGCCAGGTACGACGCCGATGTTCAGCGTCTTGCCGTCTGATTGGCGCAATACCTGATACAGCGGACCCTTGTACGAAGCGTAGAGCGCGCGCGTCGTGCTGTGCGCCGCGACGCATGGCGTGTTCGCCCCGGCGTAAATGTCGCAGGGACCTTGCGGTCGCGGCGAAGCAGCCGGTTTGCTTGTTTGTGTCGCCAGCACTGAAATTGAGCACGCCACGCAGATCAGCGCGGACCCCAGTGAGAGAAGGATCACCCGTTTCATGACACGTCTACTCTAACTGAGTTGTGTCAAACGGAGAGCGGCAATGTTCCCTCTTGCTTCGCTCGCTCAATGCGCGGGCGGGCGCCCGGTTTCCACAGCGGAACGCGATGCGTCAGGCGATAGGCGAGCGGCGCGCCGTCTTCGCGCGGGCTGCGCTCAAGCGGGCGGGGAATACAGACAAATTCCACTTCCAGTTCCGTGGCCGTCGCGCGAACCGTCGTGTAGCCGTGCGCGCCGACATCGACGAACGAAAGGTGCGGTGCGGCTTCGGCGTTCGATTCCTTCAACGCCGCTTGGCGACTCCCCGTGCGTTGCAACGCCAGACTCGCGCGCACCCCGTGCATCAAGGTGAAATTTACCGCCGGCTGCGCGGCGCCGCCTCCTACAGGTTCATGCACAAAAATCGGACGTTGCGGATGATCTTTCGGCAAGCCGTACTCGAGAGCTTCAAACAATCCCGGCGCCGAAATCGACGCCGTAATGAACTCGACGCCGACAGGCTCGAATTTCTCGGGCGGCAGCGACGGCGATACGACGCCCGCCGAGAACGCGTGACGATCGCCCGCGAGTGTCGCGAATCCCGCGATGCCGTGCTCGCGCACGTAGTCGAGAATTTCAGCGCGCTCGCTGCGATAGCCCGACCAATCGTCGTCGATCATCGTGGCGTAGCCCGAGCCGGGCCACTTCGCGGGAAAATTGGCGGGCAAGTTGTGAAAATCGAGACGCCAATCGACCATGCCAACCGAATTGCCCCACAATTTCCACGGCGCGGTTGAGGTGCGCAGGGAATTCAGAAACCACCCTTTCTGAATCTTCCCAAGCATCGAAAGCGGCGTCCCGTCTTTGCGTGGATTCGCAATCATGGCGCCGTTGAACGCGATTTTTTCCGGCGCGTGGCCGTTGTTCGCGGTGCGTCCGGCATCGAGCGTTTCCAAAATGTCGGCGGGAATGCCTTGCGGGAAACCCGACGGTTTGAATGGCGCAAACTC
This sequence comes from Terriglobia bacterium, assembly GCA_021325275.1. Taxonomy (GTDB): domain Bacteria; phylum Acidobacteriota; class Terriglobia; order JAJPHL01; family JAJPHL01; genus JAJPHL01. The sequence goes on from JAJPHL010000071.1 coordinate 182,452, forward strand.
GGCGCGGTCCGTGATCGGTTCCGCGCGAAACGAGCGATTGTCGGTGAGAATCAAGTCGACGTTGCGGCCGTAGCGCAGCGATCGATACAACGTCATGCTGTGGATCGCCGCGAGATTGTTGGGTTCTTCGCCGAGGCCGCCCTCGTCGAAGTTCGTGAGCGGGACATCCTTCACCGGCGCGGCCGCGTAACGATCCGCCTTGGGTACGCCGCCCGGCTTTGATCCATTAACGACAACGCGCGCCGGTTGATTTTCGAACCACGCCTGGCACGCCGCGACTTTGCGGGTCTGCGCGGGAATCGCGCCCTCCCCGAAATTCTGCTGCGATTGCCAGCATTTCCACGAGAACTCGTGGTTGTCCCACATATAAACGAACGGCAGGTGCGCGCGCGCCTCTTGCAAATCGGGATCGAGCAGATACGCGCGGTAAAGCGCGCGATAGTCGTCGACGGTGGTGGGCACGTGGAAATCGCGATGCTTCTCGCCGGACTTGTAGCGCACGATATCGCGAATCTTCCGCGCGTAGTACATCGGGCGATCCTCCGGATACCACATGATCTCGTAAACGAAATCGCCGAGATGCATGACGAAGCCGAGTTGTTCGGCGGCGGGGCGGCGCTGATCTTCGTAAATCATGCGTCGATACGCGGAGCACGCGCCCGCCTGATTATTCTGGCAGCTCACGAAAGCGAATCGCACTGGATGTGGATCGGCGGCGATGGGCGCGGTGATGGTGCGTCCAATGCGGCTGCCGAAACCCTGCTCGTCGGTGAAGCGATAATAATAGACGCGCGACGGCGCGAGACCCGTGGCGAGTACGCGGCAAGTCCAATCCGTTTCGGCCGAGACAGTGGCTTCGGCACTCGACACAATGTTGTGGAAATCGCGATCTTCCGCGACGTCGACAGTCAGCTTGCAAGGTTTGTCGGCCGTCCTGCGCGTCCACAAGATCACGCTATCGGGATGGGGATCACCGGACGCGACGCCATGGGGATAAAGGTCACGGCGTTCCTTCCACGGCGCAGCGGCGACGCGGCGCGGCCAGGCCAACGACGCGCCATACGAAGCAGCCAGCGCCAAAAAATCGCGGCGTTTCATGTGCGTCATGTTATCTCGAATATGCGTGCAAAAGCGACCTTCGCTCTGAACTGGATCCGGTTAGCTCGCCTCCACATGGACTATAATCCTTCCGGCTTGTGGAATCCGCCGGGGGGCGGTTGTTTTTGCCAATGAGTGACGGCGACGGATTCGAGAACCTCGGGGACGACACGCTGGCCGAGCGTTTTAGAAGCTCGGGCGGACAAGCGTATTTCGCCGAATTGGTGCGGCGACACGGTAGCGCGATTCAACGCTATTGTCGACGATTTGTCCCCGACGCCGCGCTGGCCGAGGATCTCGCCCAGGAGACTTTTCTGCGGGCCTTCACGCATTTCCACCAGTATCAAGGCGGCAACTTCAAGGCTTGGCTGTACCGCATCGCCTTCACGGTTTCCCTCAATCGCAGCAAATCATCAGGCCCGCAAACGTCCGCGCTGGAGAGTCCCGAATTGTTGAGTCACTCGGAGGATTTCGTGCGCGATCTCTTGACCAAGGCGGACGTGAGGGCCGTTTTGGCGGAGATGACCGTCCCTCAGCGGGTTTGTCTAAAGCTGTTTTATATTCAAGGCTTAAGCTATCGAGAAATCGTGACTGCCACCAGCTATAGCGAGAAAGAAGTAAAGAGCCACATCCAAAACGGCGGCCGGCGTTTCGAGATTCTGTGGGAAAAGAGGACCGGCCTCAAGAGATGAACGACAACAGCCAATTCGACCAGTGGCTGCGCCAGAACCTTTCGCAGTTGCGGGAAGGTGCGTGTCCCGACATGAACACGCAGGCGCAATTCGTTCGTGGAGAGTTGGCGCGCGAGGTCGCGCGAGAGGTGGAACGGCACATCGAGGGGTGCGGTCACTGTGATCTGGCCGTGGACCGCATCCGCACCTTCGAGCAAGCACTGCAGAAAGAAATGCACTCCCGATGGGGATGGCTCGTTCCGGCGGTTTCGGTGGCGGCGTTATTGTCGTTGGCCTATCCCGCATATCTGGGATTGCAGTACCGGCCCGCGCCCGGTATGATGGCGCCGCCTCCGACCCTGGCAATCCGGTCGGCGCAAGTCTTGGACTTGCGCACCGCTCGCGGCGCAAGCCCGCCGCCATCGACCGGCGTGGCGCGCTTATTGGAACTGCAGTTCCTCGTGCCGATCGAGCCCGGCCACCACTACACGGCCACGATCACCGGTCCGAAGACTCTGCCCGCGGCCGAAATTACTAGCTATGACGACATCGGCAATTTTGCTCTGGTTTTGGATCGCACCAACCTTCCGCACGGCAGTTATAAGCTGGCAGTCGCGGACCGCGAGTCGCCGGATCGTCACTGGGATTTTCCCTTCGAGTTGTAGCCATGCGCCGACACTTTTGGCTTTTGCCTCTTGCCTCTTGCTTTTTGCCTTGCAGCCCGCCTCTTCCAGCGCAACCCTCTCCATTGATGGCGGAATATAACCACGCATGGGTCCTAACCGGCCAATTGAAGCCCGACGAGGCGATCCCGATTCTGAAGAGGATCATTGCCAAGGACAGCACGTTCCATCGCGCCTATCACGGGCTTGTGCGAGCTTACGCACAGAAGAAAGCTCTCGACAAAGCAGCAGACTTCTTCCGCTTGCTGATCGACAAGGACGCAAGCAATGCCTTCGCCCATTATGGACTAGCCGAAGCCTTGGAAGCCGAAGGTAACCATGAGGCAGCGATTCAAGCTTTCCTTGAGTGCATCGGCAGGGAACCGCGCGCTGCCGTTTGCTATCCGTCCGGGCATTGGTACCGTGCCATGGCCGCATCCGCGGCGACTAGGTTCGAGCGGGCCATACCGCGAGAACCAAACGATCCTTATCGGTTTCTCGGTCTTTCCGATCTCTTCGCGAGCCAAGGCAGGAAGGAAGACGCTCTCGCGAACGCCAAAGAGGGACTTGCGAAGTCTCAAGGGCAGCCAGAGCTAGAGGCGGCGTTTCATGTTCGGCTGGCGGCGAACTGTGAGTGGAACCTGGACGGCGAGTGCTTGGGTCACCTACAAGAGGCTTACGGGATTATGGAAGGTCTTGGGGATTGGGAGGGGGCGCTCGACGCAGCGAGCGTGCTAACGCGCTTCGATTATGCAAGGGGCGCGTTTGATGAGGCCCAGGCATTCCTACAACGAAATTTGAGCTTCGCAAGAAACATCGAAAACCGCCTCGCGGAAGAGGCCTGCTTAAGGCAAATGGGTGAACTTTACCGTTACCGTGGCGATCTCGATGCCGCTATCGAATCGTATTCCCAGCGCGAACGGCTCGATGCGGAAATCGGATACACCGAAGGCGCGGACGACGCGCAGTATCGTATCCAACAGATTTATCGCGAACAAGGCCGTTTGAAAGAAGCGCTGGACTTGTTGGACGATTTGTTGCCAAGGGCCGCCGGACGTGACCGGCGTTACGAAGCGCTTCTCCTCACCGATAAAGGCGCCGTCCTTGCAGACCAGGGCGAATACTTTAAGGCGATCGAAGCTGAGAAGCAGTCGATTGCCGCCTTTCAAAGCCTAGGCCTGGACTGGCCGGCGGGGGCTGGCCTGGGAATGCTCGCCATGCACTACACCTCTCTCGGCGATTACGGTATGGCGATCGATTACTATGAGAAATCGCTCGAATCTGCCCGCCACTTCAATGATCCCAGTGAGGTATCGAGAAATCTTTACAACCTAGGAGATATGTACCTGCGGATGGGACGACCGCGGGAAGCGCTAAAGGCTCTGGAAGACGCCCGTACCCTGCTGAATAGCAATCCGTGGTTCGTTGCAAAGACGCTCTTGAATCTGGGCCGCGCCTATCTGCGGATGGGCCGCCCTTCCGAGGCGCTTCAGCGCCTGAATGAAGCTCTTCGCCAAGCTCAAGCCCTTGGACACAAGCGTTACGAGGCGGAAGCGCTGTGCGCGCTGGGAGAGACCGATCTGCATCTCCAAAAACTCGATGAGGCAGAACGGTTTTTTCAAGACAGTCTCGACATCGCGGAGAAGTCCGGTATTGCCAGCATGATCGTCGCGGCGCGGCAGGGACTTGGGGAAACGGCGCTCCGGCTGGGGAAGTACGCGGAAGCACGCCGGGAGTTTGAAACCGCGATTGAGAGCCTTGAATCCGTGCGCAACGAAGTTCCCGACCCGGAATTGCGCATAGGCTTGGTTCAGCAACATGCTCAGCTTTATGAAGAAATGATCGAGTCGCTGTATGCGCTACATCTCCGGGATGGCGCCAAGGCCTATGATCGTTTGGCGTTCGACTATGCAGAACGAGGCCGGGCGCGATCATTTCTCGAATCTCTTTGGGAATCGCGTGCGCATGTCAACAAGGGTCTGAGCCCGGAACAGAGTCACCAGCGAGAGCATCTCTTAGCCGCGATTTCGATGGCGTCAAAGACGTTACAGACGGCGCAAAATGAGCCGAATCGGCAAGCGCTGAAAAATGCGGAGATGAGACTGTCCGCGTGGGTCGAAGACATTCGAGCTGCCAATCCCGAATATCAGAAGCTCCAATATCCACAACCTTACTCTTGGCGCAAGGTCCAGTCGGAAATCGTCAAATCCGACATCGCGATCCTGGAATACGCACTGGGTGAGAAGCGCTCGTTCCTCTGGGCGTTCACCGGCCAGCGGTTGAGAATGATCCCGTTGCCTGGCCGCGGTGTTATCGAAACCCAGGTGAACGCATACCGCAGAGCCATCGCCCGTGCGCCGCGGGGGCAGGCCACTCTCAAAGCCGATCAAGCCCTCGCCGGCAAGTTGTATGAAACGCTACTCCGTCCGGCGGATACATTTCTGCGGCCTGGCACCAGAGTGCTGATAATTCCGGACGGAATCCTCTATTACCTGCCGTTCGAAGCGTTGCTCTGTGGCACGACAGACCGCTATGTGGTCGAGGACTTCGCCATCGCGTATGCTCCTTCGGCTTCGGCTTATGGCAGCCTTGTCAACACCACCTCCAGACAAGTCCGACGAGAACTGCTGGCTTTCGGCGACCCGCCCTTCGGAAAGAACGCGGTTCAAGCATCTGGCGATGTCGTGCGTGGTGTCTACGAGCGAAACGGATGGCGGCTCTCACCGTTGCCTAACACTCGCCGGGAGGTCGAAGCAATCGCGGCGCTCTATCCGGCTAGCCAGCAAAAGATTTATCTTGGCCCAGCGGCAACGGAGGCGGCCGTCAAGAGAGAGGACCTGATGAACTACAAGCGGATCCACTTCGCCACGCATGCCGTCGTGGATGATCGAACTCCGGCGCGCTCCGGCGTCGTGTTATCCCTGATTGACACAGGCCAGGAAGACGGCGTTCTGCGGATGCCGGAAATCTTCAATCTGGAGCTTAATGCGGATCTCGTGGTGCTCTCGGCTTGTCAAACGGGCCTCGGTCAGCTAATCCGGGGCGAAGGTATGGTCGGCCTGACGCGGGCGTTCCTATACGCAGGGTCCCAGCGGGTTGTCGTGAGCCTTTGGGAGGTAAACGACGTGGCTACGGCCGACTTTATGAAATCGTTCTACGCCAATATGAGAAACGCGTCCCCGGCGGCGGCGCTTCGCGCGGCTAAGCTGGCGATGATTCACTCCTCGTCTCCGGCTTACCGGCATCCTTATTTCTGGGCTCCGTTCATCCTAACCGGACAACACTGACGGGTTTTACGAAATTCTGTGCTCCTTGTGGAATTCCGGCAATCAGGCCTGTTCAGTCTGGTGGCCTGTCGAAAAGGGCCAGGGGTCTCAAGGAGGATCTCCATGATTCGCTCGTTGGCGTCGACGTTCTTCGTCTCGGTGCTTCTTGCTTCTTCATTGAACGCGCAAAATCCGGCTTGGACCGAACTCGTCCCCGCAGGGACTCTGCCGCCGCCGCGTGCGGCCGCCAGCTTGGTTTATGACGGATCCACGAATCAAGCGATTCTCTTTGGTGGAGGCTATCCGGAAACCGGCGATCTCTGGCGCTTGAGTAATGCCAATGGAACCGGTGGAACACCAGTCTGGACTCAACTATTTCTCTCCCCATCTCCCGCGGCCCGTGAGGTTCAAGGGGCCGTCTATTCGGCATCCACCAGCACCATGATCGTTTTTGGCGGTGGACTCGGCAGCACTTCTCCTTGTGTTAATGACACTTGGATATTGACGAACGCAACCGGAGTGAGCGGGTCGCCCGCATGGAATCAGCTTCATCCAACCGGCCCGGTACCCAGCGTGCGTGGCAGTTTCGTCGCTGTCTATGACGACGCCAACAATCGTATGATGATTTTTGGCGGCGACGATTGCTTTCCAAGCAACCTCTATAACGAGGTTTGGGTGCTCACCAATGCGAATGGACAAGGTGGCACGCCGGCCTGGGTGCAACTGAGCCCCTCGGGAACGCTGCCACCACCCACTTCCCAGGCGAATGGTGTTTACGACCCAACTAGTAACACCCTGATGGTTTTTGGCGGCACACAAAATAACGACAACGACATTCCGACTAACAATGTGTGGGTTCTCAGCCACGCCAATGGCATGGGAGGCAGTCCCGCTTGGACACAACTTTCTCCGTCCGGGCCCCTTCCCGCCGGTCGATACGCCGGTGGGGCGGTTTACGACGCCGCTACAAATCAGATGACGATTTTTGGCGGGTCCAATGGCATTACCGGTCCCCTCAACGATACATGGGTGCTGAGCAATGCAAACGGCTTGGGCGGGACGCCTGCCTGGACGCAATTGAATCCCGTCGGCAACCCCGCGCCCGCGAAGTATCTGCTCTCCTCGGCGTATGACCCATCGACAGGTACGATGATGGTTTTTGGCGGAGGCGATTCCAACGGGAACCCCACTAATGACGTCTGGCTTCTGAGCAATGCCAACGGCGGAGGGCAACCGATCCTGGCGGGCAACATCACCGGCAAGAACGGCCCCGCCAACGACCGTTCTTGGACCATTCAACTGACCAACAACGGCACGGGAACCGCCACCGTCGCGCAACTCACGGGCCTCACCTTGACGCAGACGCTGGGAGTCCACTGTAGTCCCGTGGTCTCCTCCTCGTTCCCGATTCTGCTGGGAGACATTGTTCCATCCGGCATGTCGAGCGCGGCTGTTTCTATTGATTTCACCGGATGCGCTCCTACGGCGATGTTCACCGTAAACATTCCGTTCTCGTCGAACGCCGGCGCGACGAACGGATACATTTCTCGAACGAAGCAGGTCCAATAGGAGATCATCATGGCGCCAGTAAAGAGCTTTGTCGTGTTCGCTTGTTTGGCGGTCGTCTTCAGCGCCGCTGCGGCTCATGGAGACAGCATCGTAACCTTGACATTGAACCCTGCCGGCGGCGCTATCTCAGGCGCACCCGGATCGACAGTCGGTTGGGGGTTCACCCTGACAGACCTAAGTTCAAGCGATTTTGTCGTCCCGACCAATTCAGACTTCTGCCCAGATGGATTGATCGCTTCCCCATGCCCGGCAATTGGTCATCCAAGCGTCGGTGTCTATTCCGACATTATCAGCGGCAGCGTTTTCGATATCGGACCGGAAGAGTCAGTCACGCAGGATTTCGATTCGTCGATTCCATCCGGCTTCGGCAGCGCCACAATCAACGTGACGGCGAACATCGGCGATACCACGAGTGGAGAGTTGGTGCTCTATTACGACGTCTACGATGGAGATCCTCTTAGCAGCGGCAGCCTGATCCTGACCGACCAGGAGGCTTTGGCGCCGGCCTCGATCTTGGTCGTGGCAAGCGAAAGGGAGAGCGTCCCGGAGCCTGCGTCGCTGCTCTTGTTCGTGACGGGAGTCGTGGCGCTCATTCGACGGAGGTCGTGGACGATCCGCGAGTAAATGAACTTTCACCGCTGGGAAACCTTGTTGGCATCGGATTATCGGAAACGTACGGATGTTGGGCCCAACTCTAATTACTTTCAAAGGTTTTATGCACTTGGCACTTGATCGATCTTTCCCTGCAGGAAATGCTGCGGCTGGACGCTTGCTTGGGCGCCCGAACCCACTACGCAGCCCAGAACACAAAGCAGAAACGCAGCGCGGCGGCGTCGCGCCATACGATGCAGCCAGCGCCAGAAATTTCGCGGCGTTTCATGTGCGTCATGTTATCTCGAATAAGCGCCGATCGTCAGTGCAATCGACGGACCGACCACGATCATGTGGATCGCCAGCAAGATGAAAAATGTGCGCGCAACAAAGGGCCGCGGGCCGATCGCCGACATCGGAACCACGACAAAGCTCATGAAAAGATGCACGAGAACTCCGTAGATCACGCCGCACCAAAGCGCCGAGTCGATCATGAACGGAAGCACGCGGCTCGCGGCGAAGTATACGGTGGCCGCGCCGAACGCGATGACAAAATGCAGCGCCACGCCCATCGCGACGGTTTTCGCGCCGCCTTGTGCCGAGTCGCGGCCCAGCACGCCTGCCGCGATTCCCTGGAACATGCGCGCCACTTTGCCGCCGAGCGCCAGCGTCAAGGCGATGGCGCTGAGTCCATCGAGCACGCCGCACAAGGATCCGGCGGCGGTGATTGCTTTGACGGCTTGCGTGGCGTTCATGTGTCTCCGGAAGCCACATCGTCTCACGAAACCGCCCGTTTTTCCGTCAGGGGCCTTTCGTAACGACACTCTTGACACCGTCGCCCGCGTGTTCTTATGATGATGCGATCTGTGTAGTTGTACGTCCTAAATCTGGGTTCGGGAGCACGCCTTATGATGCGAACGGAAAGTCAGCAGTCCAGTGGTAATTCCAACTCTCTTCTCTTGCGCTGTGCTACATTGGCGGGCGCCAGCTTAGTTGTGCCGATGGCCGCTCACGCCGGCCCGATCGTTACCGGCGCGGGCCCTGGTACACTCACGGGCTCCGGCGATGTTTACGACTTCACCTTTGGCGGCATCGCGGATTCGCCGCTCTCGTTCAACATTACCGGCGACCAATCGCAGATCTTCATTCACGGCGATTCCTCGTGGCTCTTTGCCGGCACGAGCGGTGGACCCGCAACGGCGATGTCCGCCGGTGATTCCATCGATTCCACCACGGCCACGGCGGCAGCGTCGGGCGATGGCATTCTGCAACAATCGATCACCGGCAAGAAGGATTTCACGGGAGACGTCGGTCCATGGCCGACTAATGATTCCGCCGCCTACTTGGGCGTGCAGTTCGATATCGGCGGCAACCCATATTTCGGTTGGGTCGACCTTACCGCGCAGACGATTGCCGGCTTTGGTATCGATACGAACGCACCACTCGAATTCAACGGCGCCTCGCTCGACATCATCGAGTATGGCTACCAAAGCGACTCGAACGTAGGCATCCTCGCGGGCGACACGGGCACGGTGCCGGAGCCGGCCACGCTGAGCTTGTTGGCGCTCGGCGCCGCGGGACTCGCCGCCGCACGCCGCCGTCGCGCGGCATAACGACCTATCAAGAAGTGAGCAAGGCAAGACGGAAAGTTGTCGTCATCGGCTGGCACGGAGCCGATTGGAAGTACATCCATCCTTTGGTCGACGCGGGTGTCATGCCGCACCTGCGTCGACTGATCGAACGCGGCGTCATCGGCAATCTGCGACCCGCCGGTTCCGCCGTTCCCGCCATCGCTTGGACATCTCTGATCACCGGACGCCACGCCGACGACCACGGAGTGTTGAGCGGACTCACCGTCGATCCTTGCACGGGCGTCGTGCGTCCCGCCTCCAGCACGGCGCGTCGCGTGAAAGCGGTGTGGAACATTGCCATGCAAGGCAGTGCTCAGCGAAGTGGCCTGACGCCGCAAGTGGTCGCATGGTGCGCCGGGCACCCAGTGGAGCCTCTTTCCGGCGCATGTGTGGCGGAGGAGTTTTGCGTTCCCCAAGCACCGCCCGGCCGTCCTTGGCCGGTGCCGCCGCAGTCGGTGTCGCCCGAGTCGCTGATCCCGGAACTCGCGCCGCTGCGATTTCATGGCGGCGAGCTTTCCGGCGTGGATCTCAGGCCGTTCATCCCGAAACTCGCGGAAATCGATCAACAGCAGGACGATCGCGTGATCGCGGTGGCCGACACTTTGGCGCGCGCGATCGGCGTACATGCCGTTGCGACACATTTGTTGGAGCATCATCCGTGGGATCTTGCCTGTATCGGCTGGAGCGCGCTCGAACGCGCGTGCTTCCGCTTCGTGCCGTACACCGCGCCGCGACTCCCGTTCGTCAGTGAAGACGATTTCGCGAAATACAGCGCCGTGGTGAACGGCATGTACTCGTTTCATGACATGATGCTGGGCCGCATCGTGCAACTCGCGGGACCCGACGCGGTGATCGCGATTGTTTCTCCCAGTGGATTTCGCGTGGGCGGCGAGCGGCCGCTGCACGAACGTTGGCGTCAGAAACCCGGCGCATGGATTCGGCCTTCGGGGATGTTCTGTTTTTCCGGTCCCGGCTTGCGTCGCGACGAATCGATCCACGGCGCGAGCGTTTTGGACATCGCGCCCACGATTCTCGCGCTGCTCGGTTTGCCGGCGGCCGAAGACATGCCTGGCCGCGTGCTCACCGAGGCGTTTGAGGGAATCGTTCAAAAAGCCCGCGTCGCCAGTTGGGAGAAAGTTGCAGGCGACAGCGGCATGCATCGTTTCGAAGACGATGCCGAGCATCGTGCGGGCGCAGCGGCGGTCGCGGAACTGGAAGCGCTCGGTTATCGCGAGCCGGAACACTATCTCGCGAACCGCCTCGGCGTAGACCGCGAGAAAACCACCAATCTGACGCTCGTACACCTTGCGCGCGGCCGTTACGCGGAAGCGCAAATCGGCTTCGAAGAACTGGCCGGGACCGCAGCGGCAGGTTCGCCCGAAACGAGGCGGTTCACGCTGTGGGCCGCCCACTGCGCGCTCCTGGCGCGCGACCACGCGGGCTGCCGCAAGATCCTGACGAAGGCCGGTCGCGCTGGCCCTCTCGGCGCGATCGCCATGCTGATCGAAGCGCAGATGGAAACCGATCCAGTGAAAATCCTCGAAGCCGCGCGCCGTGCGCAGAAACTTGGCGCGGAGATTTCGTTCGTGCAGTTTCTTTGCGGCATGTTGTGCATGCGCTTGAAGCGCTGGGACGAAGCGGAAGCGCCGCTGCGCCGCGCGATCGCGATCAATCCGTTATTTCGTCCGGCGCACGACTTGCTGGCGCGGCTCCTGTTGGTTCGCGGTAACACCGAAGACGCGCGCCGCGCGGCGGAAGCGGCCTTGCAGATCGATACGGGATCGGCATTCGCGCAATTCACCTTGGCAATGACGCTGGTGGCATCGGGCGAGGAATCGCTGGCGTTGCAGGCGTTCGAGCGTGCCGCCGATTCGGACGCGGGACCGGCGGAGTCGCGCGAGTGGGCTGAGAAGCTTCGCTTCCGGCGTGTGGAGTCGGGCGATCCGGAGGCGCAAGAATGATCGCGATCCGCGAACCGCGCGCGAGTGAAGCGGCGGCGTGCCGCCTGTTGCTGCCGGAAGCGCGCTTGGCTCCGCACGCCGCGCAATTTCGCTTGGCTGTGGATGACGGCCACATCATAGGCGCGAGCGCCTTTCACGACGATGGCGCGACGATCGGTGGCGTCCGCTTTCACGTGATCCCTCCGCACCGGCGCCAGGGTATCGCGTCGCTATTACTGGCAAACATCGACGAAACCGCGCGCGCTCTTGGACGCGAAAAATTGACCGCCCACGCCGACATTCACAATGAAGCGGACGCCGAGCCGTTTCTCGAAGCGCGTGGATTCCGCCGCATTTCACGCCTCACGGTGGTCGACTGCGAGATCGGTAAGCTTCGGGCATCGTGGCAAGCTGCACGCCAGAAACTTCGCCCGGAAGACGCGCTGCCCGAGTCGGCGCGATTCGTGGAAATCGGGGGCATCGACGACGCGACGATGAACGAAATCGTGCGTCTCTACGCCGAGCACATCGCGCACGTGCCGTACATGCCCGGGCAGCGCCGCCTGTGGAACTTGCAGCGCTTCCGCGATTCCCTGGTTCTGACGATCGACGGCAAGGTCGCCGGCGTGCTGCTGGCGCAAGTCACCGACGGCGTGCTCCACGCGCCGGCGTGGATCGTGCCGCCTGAGTATCGCAGCCGTCACATCGGTTTGTGGCTGCGCGTCACGCTGGTCGATCGCTTGATCGATCGCGTGAAACGCGCGCGCTTCGAATTTCTCGAGTCGGCCACGGCATCGGCGAAAGTGAAGAACGAAGCCGGCTACGAGACGGTGCGCGTGATCGCGGGCTTCGAGCGGGATATTGCCGAGAAGCCGGACTAAACGCTGTGCTGCGAATGGCCGTGCGCTTCTTCGTGTAGTCCGGTGATGAATTTGTGCAAGAGGTCGAGTACGCCCACCCAGCCTTTGCTGTAATCCTTGCGCGACACCGGCATCCCGGCCAGGCCGCTGTGCGTCACGCGCACGCGCGTGCCGGTTTTCGTCGGCTCCAACTCCCAGCGCACGATGGTGCGGCGCGCGGCATCGTCGTGCCAGTTGGCGATCCAACTCCACACCGCGAGTCGCGGCGGATCGAGTTCCAGGACTTCGCCGTGACACTCAAAGGTGTTCGCGCCCGTTTTCTTCATCTGCTCGCCCACTTCGCTGTGATCGTGGCCGGTGCGCGCCACGCACGCGTAGCGGTATTGGCCGCCCTTGCGTGCGTCCATATCGAAGGCCACCAAGTTCGTGGACGGTTCGCTGCCCCACCACGCGATGAGTTGCTTCTGGTCGACCAGGGCTTGAAACACGCGTTCCGGCGGCGCGGCAATTTCAATTTCTACGGTGACGGCGTCGTCGCCGGTTGGTGCTTTGTTGTCGGACATGGAAATCTCCTTCCAGAAAGTCTTTCAGGTTTGCCAGCTTGTTGACCCAGAAGCCTCGATACGCGCCGATCCACGAGTCCACTTGGCGCAAAGGAGCCGGATTCAATTCATAGACGCGTTGCCGTCCTTCGCTGCACTGGCGAACCAAGCTTGCCTTTCGCAAGACTCGGAGGTGCTTCGACACGGCGGGCCGCGACATCGTGAAACGCCCGGCGATCTCACCCGCCGGCAAGCGACGGTGGAGGCGCAGCAGGTCGAGCACGGCGCGCCGCGTGGGATCGGCCAGAGCGGTAAAGGCGTCGGGTGTGGGAGCCCTGTGTGTAACCGCACGGTTACGCATAGATATGTAACTTATCGGTTACTCGTTGTTCTTGTCAAGGGAAAAGAAAAAGGCCGCCAGTTTCCCGGCGGCCTTGTCCACTGCGTTTGGTGCTGACGCGTGCGTTAGAAGTAATAACGCAGCGAGAGTTGCATGTTGCGCGAGAGTCCCGTCTTACTGGTGACCTTGCCGAACGTCGACGAAGTCGGGTTGAAGCTCGAGACGTTACTCCAGTTCGGGTGATTGTTCACGTCGAACGCTTCGGAGCGGAATTCCAAGCCGTGGCGCTCGTTGAACGCGAACTTCTTGTACAAACCGAGGTTCCAATCCTGGAAGCCGGGCTGATAGATCGAATTGCGGATGCCCTTCTGCAGGTTGAACGTTCCGGCGGCCGGCGACGTAAAGATCGGCGTGCCGCCGTTGGTTGTGGCGAAGTATTGATTCGGGCTGGAAGCACCCGCGCCGCCCGCGAACTGACCGAGGATCGTCGGCGTTCCGTTCACCTGAGCGAATTCGCCGGAGGTCTGTCCGCAGCCGAGGCTGCCGACTTCGCCTACTTGCGCGACGTCGTTGGACACGAATACGCCGCACGGCACGCCCGTCTGGAATTGGTTCACGCCCGATATCTGCCAGCCGCCAAGCAGCCGGCCGGCCATGCTCGAATTGCCCTTGAAGAACGGTAGCGTGTAGACGTAGTTGAATACCACGATGTGGCGCGCATCGTACTCGGACGGTCCCCACATGTTGGACGTGTTGTAGGTGTCCGGCGCGATATCGCGGTAGTTCGACGAGTTGTCCCAGCTCTTGGAGAGCGTGTAGGAGGCGCCGAAGCTGAAACCGTTATCGAAGCGGCGGTTCCAGTTCATCTGCAGCGAATTGTACGTGGAGGAAGCCGACGACTGTTCAAACTGGATTGCGGCGAATCCTTGATACGGACGCACTGCGTTGGCGTTGACGCCGCTGACCACCGCGCCGGCTTGCGGTTGGTTGATGTCGAGCACCGTCGGCACGTTCAAGCCGCGATGTCCAACGTAGGCCACCTCCACCACCGACTTCCAGAGGAACTGGCGCTGCACCGTCAAGTTGTAATTCCACGCTGACGGCGGCTTGAGATTGCGGGCCAACGTCGTCACGGTGATCGCCGCTTGCTCGTTTGAGCCGAGCGCCGCGGTGGGATTATCCACCGAGACGTTGGCCACGGTCACGAACGGCTGGAACGGCGAGTTTGCGCCCGGGAAGATGTTGTCGAGCAATCCAAAGCGCGTGAGATACCGGCCGATTCCCGCGCGAACCACGGTCTTGGAATTCACCGAGTACGCGACGCCGAGACGCGGCTGGAATTGATACGTGTTGTTGACGTACCCGTCCGGATAATTCTGGAACAGGTTGTTGTACGTTGTGCCGCACGCCGCCGTCACGCCGTGACCGCAAGCGTTCGACGGCCATCCGCCGCCGGGAATCACCATGCCGTCGTACGGATTGCCCGTGCCGATGATCACATTGCCCGTCTTGGGATCGACCTTCGGCGCGGAGCTGGCGCTGTACAGTTTGGGGTCGAAGAAAATCTGGTTGCCCCACAATGCCTTGTACGGAATGTTGATCGTCTGCCGCACGCCCATGGTGACGGTCAGGTTCTTGCTGACCTTCCAGGCGTCCTGCACGAACCATTCGTTCAGGAATCCGCGGTAGATGGTGTAGGCGCGCGGACCGATTTCCGTATAGCTGTCTGCCAAGCCCAACGCGAGGTTTGCCACGCCGGCACCGGACGTCGCGCCGAGACCGGCACGCGCGTCGGTGAACGTGAACGTGCCGTTCTGATTGTTGCTGCCGCCGGGCACGCTCGAAACGTTAATCTGGTCGCCGTCGTTTTCACCGGAGCGTTCCCAGTAATATCCGGCCTTGAACGTGTGGTTGTGCCAGATCTTGGTGACGGTGTCGGAAACGGTGTAGATCGGGCCGGTGGAGTGCGAAGGATACGGACCGGCGCTGAACTGGTACATGTTCGGAATGTTGATCGAGGGAACTTTGCCCGGCAGATCCTTGCCCACCGGGAAAATGAACGGATAGTTGATTCCGAAGTTCGACCGATTGAAGCCCGCGGCCGTGGTGATCACCGGGATGTAAACGTCGTCCAAGCTCACCGTGGCGCGCGCTTCGTTCACCAGAGTCGGGCTGAAGATGTGAACATAGCTCACCGATCCGGCCTGATTCGGGCGGTTGAACGCTTTCGGCGTCAGGTTGGTGCCCTGATCGAAGGGATCGAGTTCATAGTACGCCAGCGCCGTGCGGCGGAACTCGATGCGATCCTTGTCGCTGGGAACGATGTCGGAGTTGATCGTTTCCTTGCGTTGATTCTCAGGCTGCGATGCGGCCGCGATCCAGTTCTGGTTGCCGCTCAAGTAGCCGGCGGTCGGCGTGGGATACATGCTGAGGATGCCCAGGCCGTTCTTGCTCAAGCGCCCAGACGGGATAATGTTGCCGGCAAACGGTACGCAACTCGCCGCGCCTACTGACGGGCAGGTCGCCGGATCGTACAACTGCACCGGCTTCGAGTAGTAAATGTTCGGTCCCAGCAATTCACTGAAATTTCCGGAGCGCATCAGCAAGCTGGGAACTTCCTGCGTCTGGGTCTGAGCGTTGCGGTAGCGCGCCCATTCCTGTCCGACGAAGAAGAACATCTTGCCGCGCTTGATGATGTGCGGGATGATCACGGGACCGCCGAGGTTGAAACCGAACTGGTTGTAGCGGAACGGCGATTGAAAATTCGTGGTGGTCGACTGATTGCGCGACCACGTGTTGGCATTCAACACGGAGTTGCGGAAGTACTCGTAGGCGCCGCCGTGAAAATCGTTGGTGCCGCCCTTGGTGACGATGCGGATCTGGCCGCCCGACGCGCGTCCGTACTCGGCGTCGTAATCGGCGGTGAGAATCTGCACTTCCTGCGTCGAATCGACGTCGGCGACGCCGATGCTGGTGCCGTTGGCGCGGGTGCGGACCGCGGGCGCGCCGTCAAACGTGATCGTAGTATCCTGCGAGCGTGCGCCGTTTACGGCGTAGCCGCCGCTGGTCAAGCTGAACGTGAAGTCGCCGAGCGTGGTGCCCGAGCGCATGCCGGGCTTCAACGAAGCTAGGAACAACGGATCGCGCCCGTTCAACTCCAGGGCATCGATTTCGCTGCGGGTCACCAGTTTCTCCACCGCCGCCGACTCGGTCTGCATGTTCACGCCGGTAGCGGTGACTTCCACGCTCTCCGACGTGGCGCCGATCTGCAGCGCGATTTCCACCGACAAGGTTGTGTTGGCGTCCAGCTTATTGTGGACGCTCTCCGTCTTCTTGAATCCGCCGGCTTCGACCTGGACGGTGTAGAAGCCCGGCAAGAGATTCGTCATTACGTAATATCCGCCTTCGTTGGTGTCCACCGTGCGCTCGTCCTTCGTTCCTTCATTGCGGATGAGGACTTTCGCACGAGGAACCACGGCGCCCGAGGGATCGCGCACGAAGCCGGTGATCGAACCGGTGTCGGACTGCGCGGAGACCAGCAACGGGAGCAAAAGTGCTGCGACCAGAAGGAAGAAACCCGCCAAACGCTGAAAGCGCATTGCTAAAAACCTCCTGAAGTTTTTGATTTCGCACTCAATTAAGGATTCGCAGCATGCCAGTCCCCAAAACGCGACCCCTTAACCGCAAGTTACGAACATTGTGAGGCTGGCTCCGTTAGGGAGTCAAGTGCCAATTTGATAAATCGTTTTAAAAGACTCGGCCTAGGCGGGGCGAGCCAGTACCCGAACCGCGTCCGGAACCGGACAGTGCGCTTGCAGACAGAGCGCGCGCCGCTTCATTTTGCCCTGTGAAAAACGTTTTCATGGCGCGGAGAAGCGGCAAGACTGGCAAAGAAATTGGAACGGCACTAGACTGTTGCGATGAAGATGATGACGCGCCTGCTCTTCGTGACCCTCCTGTTGACGACTGTGATTCCCGCGCAGGCGCCCGCGCCGCGTGAAACGACGCCCGCACCGGATATCACGCGCGATCCGGTGTTGTACGTTGTGCCGTACGCGCATCTCGATACGCAATGGAATTGGGACTTCGTCCGCACTATCGGCGAATACCTGCCCAAGACCACTCGCACCAACTTCGACTTCTTCGAGAAGTACCCGCACTACATTTTTAACTTTACCGGCGCGAACCGCTATCGCTTGATCAAGGAGTACTATCCCGCCGACTTCGCGAAGATCAAAAAGTACGTCGCCGAGGGACGCTGGGTCGCGGCCGGATCGTCGATGGAAGAAGGCGACGTGAACTCGCCGAGCGCCGAAGCGATCTTTCGCCAAGTCCTGTACGGGAACGATTGGTTCCAGCGCGAGCTGGCTCCGCGTCCCGGAGACAAGGTCACGAGCGCCGAATACATGCTGCCGGATTGCTTTGGATTTCCCGCGTCGCTGCCCACGATTCTTGCGCACGCCGGCGTTAAGGGATTTTCCACGCAGAAACTTTCGGCCGCGTGGCAGCCGGCCGCGCGCGTCGGTGGTCCCGACTCGCCGGAGAAAACGCCGCCGGGAATTCCCTTTAACGTCGGCCGCTGGATTGGTCCTGATGGATCGAGCGTGATCGCTGCGTTGAATCCGGAAAGCTACGGCAGCCGCGTGACGTACGACTTCAGCAAAACGCCCCCACCGCCACCGCCGCCGCCCGCGAATGCAACGCCCGGGCGCGGCGGACAAGCTCCGCTTACCGATTGGCCCAAACGCATCGCCATCGACGGCGACGTCACCGGACTTTACGCCGATTACCATTACATCGGCACCGGCGACACCGGCGGCGCGGTCGACGAGGATTCGGTGAAGTTGCTGGAAGCAATCGTTACGAGAGGGATGGGCGTGATTCCTCCACCGGGCGCGGGACGCGGCGGACGCGGTGGCCGCGGTGGAGCTCCTGCGGAACCGCCACCGCCCGCGGGCCCGCCCGTGAAAGTGGGCGATGGTCCGGTCGCCGTGCGCGTGGGTCGCGCGGACCAAATGTTTTTGGACATGCTGAAGACCGGGCACACCGACAAATTGCCCACCTATCAAGGCGACCTCGAGTTGATCAATCATTCCGCTGGATCGCTCACGTCGCAGGCCTACATCAAACGGTGGAATCGGCAGAACGAAGTGCTCGCGGACGCGGCAGAGCGCGCCTCGGTGGCGGCGTTCTGGTTGGGAGCACGGCCGTATCCGATCAATCGGTTGACGGACGCGTGGACGCTGGTGATGGGCGGGCATTTTCACGACACCATGGCGGGCACGGGCATTCCCAAGGCTTACGAGTACGCGCAAAACGACGAAGCGATCGCGCTGAATCAATTCTCGGGCGTGGTGACGAACGCGGTGGAAGGCGTGTCGCTGGGGATGGACACGCAAGGGAAGGGAATTCCCGTGGTTGTGTTCAACTCCTTGCAGATCGCGCGCGAAGATGTGGTGGAAGCGAAAATTGATTTTCCATTTCGTACGCCCGAGGGCGTGCGCGTCTTCGGTCCCGACGGCGTGGAGACTCCCTCGCAGATCAGCAACGGGAAAGTTCTGTTTCTTGCGTCCGTGCCGCCGAATGGATTCGCCGTGTACGACGTGCAGCCCGGCGCCGGCGCGGCTACGCCGGGTTCGGTGCGCGTGACCGAATCGTCGCTCGAGAACGCGCGCTATCGCCTGCAAATCGACGCGAACGGCGATGTCTCGAGCATCTTCGACAGAAAGTTAAACCAGGAATTGCTCTCTGCGCCGATCCGTTTGGCGTTCCAGTATGAGAAGCCGCAGCAGTGGCCGGCGTGGAACATGGACTGGGAAGATCAGCGCAAGCCACCGCGCGCATATGTGAGCGGCAAGCCGCAAATTCGCATTGTCGAGAACGGCGCGGCGCGCGTGGCGCTGGAAATCACGCGTGAATCGGAAGGCTCGAAATTCGTGCAGACGATTCGGCTCGCCGCCGGCGGCGCGGGCGATCGCGTGGAATTCCTGAACTCCATCGATTGGCACACTGGCGAGGCCGCGCTGAAGGCGGTTTTCCCGTTGGCTGCCGAAAATCCGCTGGCCACCTATAACTGGGATGTCGGCACGATTCAGCGGCACAACGACGAAGAACGCCAGTTCGAGGTGGCGTCGCATCAGTGGATCGATCTCACCGACAAATCCGGAGCGTTCGGCGCGACCATTCTTACCGATTGCAAGAACGGTTCCGACAAGCCGGACGACCATACGCTGCGACTCACGCTTGTCTACTCGCCGGGTGTGCGTACCAACTACACCTATCAGGCATCGAACGATTGGGGGCATCACAATTTTGTCTTCGGCATCGCGGGGCACGCGAACGATTGGCGCGCGGGGCAAACGGATTGGCAAGCCTATCGTCTGAATCAGCCGTTGCTGGCATTTCAAGCGCCGTCTCACGCAGGCGCGCTCGGAAAGCAGTTTTCGTTGCTGAAATTGTCGAGCGACCGCGTGCGCATTCTCGCCGTGAAGATGGCCGAGCGCATTCAAAGAGTCGTCGTCCGCATGGTGGAGATGGACGGACGCGCGCAGTCGAACGTTGTGCTGAACGCGGGCGAAGGAATCGTCTCGGCCGTTGAAGTGAATGGCCAGGAAGAATCCATTCGACCACTGCGATCGGTGGACGGCGCGCTGAAATTGGACTTCAAGCCGTATCAAGTGCGCACGGTGGAACTCGCGTTGAAGCGGCCGTTGCACGCGGCGACGGTGAAAACCAGTTTTGGCACGCACTCGCTGACGCCTGAATCCTCGCCGGTGATTTTGCGGCTTGATCGTGCGGTGGGATCGGCTGACGGCTTCAAATCGTCGCCGGGATTTGACGAAAAGGGTTCGGCGATTGCCGCCGAAACTCTGCCGTACGAGATTTTCTACAACGGCGTTCACTTCGCGGTGCCGCCGGCGGGCAGCGGAATTCCCTCGGCCCTGGTGCCGAACGGCCAACAGATCGAGTTGCCGAAGCATTCGCGGCGCATCTACATTCTCGCCGCCGCCGACGGCGACCAACCGGCTACATTTTCCGTCGACAACAAACCGTTTCCGCTGACCATCGACAATTGGACCGGCAAGATCAGCGTGTGGGATACACGCCAGTGGAAACCGAAAGATGTCGAGCAGCCGCCGTTTCCTGGTGCGCCTCCGGGCACGCCGCCGCGCGTGCGCACTGAACTTTTTGGCGAAATGACCGGCATCACGCCTGGGTTCGTGCGGCCAACTCCGCTTGGCTGGTTCGCGTCGCATCATCACGACGCGAGCGGCGCGAACTTGATCTACGAATACGCGTGCTTGTTCGTCTACACGATCGACGTGGGTGCGGACGCGAAGAAACTGACGCTGCCCGTGAACGACAAGATTCGCATTGTGGCCGTCACGACGTCGGACGAGTCGGGCGCGGTGCGCGCGGTTTCGAGCTTGTACGATACGTTAGAGCGCTGACCGCCACGCTGCCCAGGTTTTCTCTGCGTCTCTGCGGTGAAAAAGCCGCAAGGGAAGATGGAATCTCCTGTTTTAGTTGACGGTTTTTTCACCGCAGAGACGCAGAGACGCAGAGAAAACATGTCTGTCAGTCTGCTATGATTTCCCAATGTCCGATGAACTTTCCGAACTTCACGAGCATGCCGAGGCGGGCCGGGAAGACCCGCAAGTACGCCGCGTATCGCTGAGCATGGCGTTGATCGCCGTGCTGGTGGCCGCCGTGGGATTGCTGAGCCATCGCGCGCACACCGCCGCGATCCTGAAGCAAGCCGAGGCGTCCGACCAGTGGTCGTACATGCAAGCGAAGAACATTCGCATGCACACCTACGCCCTGTTCGCCGATTTGCTGGACATGGCCGCGCCTGCGGGCGCCGACGGCGAAAAACGCCAGGCCAAACGCGAGGCTTACACCAAGCAATCGGAAAAGTACAAAGACGACGTGGCGGAGATCAATAAGAAAGCCACCGAGCTCGAGCACGAGCGCGACACGCAAGAGCATCGCGCGGACCGTTACGACACCGGCGAAGTGCTGCTGGAGATTTCGCTGGTGCTCTCGTCGGTCACGCTGATGACGCGCAAGAACAGCTACTGGATTTTGAGTTTGGGGCTGGCGGCGGCGGGAACCGCGATTGCGGTAACCGGATTCTTCGCGAACTAAAAAAGCAACCGCCGATGAACGCAGATGAACGCCGATGAAAACCGAGTCCCGGTTCTATCGGCGTTTATCTGCGTTTATCGGCGGTTGCTTTTTCTTGATTTCTAGAACGTAAAGCGCAGCGAGAACTCGATGATGCGGTTGCCCGTATCGTTCGTGTTGCTCAAGTCGCGATACGCCGAATTCGCCGCCAACTGACCGAACTGCGTCGAGTTGGCGCCCGTCGTCGTCGTGATGCCGCTGCCCGGAACGAACAACAAGAAGTTCGTCAGGTTGAACGCGTCCAGCATCTGCATGCGCAGTTGCACGTTCATGCGCTCGCCGATCTTCGTGTTCTTCACCACGCTGAAGTCGTAGCGTCTCTGCCAGGGACCATACAGGAAAACGCGATCGCCGAGTTGTCCCGGCGTGGTGGGCGGTCCCACGTACGGCGCGTTGGGGTCGAACGTCGCGGTCTTGTTGAACGCCGGGCTGTTGCCGAACGCCAGCAAGCTGTTGTCGATGAGCGATTGCGGTAAGTAGAGCACCACACCTTGACCCGCCGAGTTGGTGATCTTGTTGATGCTCATGTCGCCCTGAAGCTGCTTGGCCGTGATGTTGTGCAGCACGACGCCCGAGTCATTCTGGTCGAAAGTCAGGCGGCCGCTGGTCAAGCGAATCGGAGCGCCGCTCTGCACGCGCGTGACGGAAGCAATCTCCCAACCGCTGACCACTTGGCTGAAGAAGTGGTTTTGAACGCTACCCAGGAAATGACGTCCCTGTCCGAAAGGCAGTTGGTAGATCCAGTTCATCTTGATCGCCTGACGGATATCGTACGGCGACGGCCCCATATCGAGTCCTTCGTTGCGCAGCGTGGTGAAGGTTCCACCGACGCCCGCGGCCGTTTCGTTGGATTCCGAGTGACTCCAAACGTAGCTGCCTTGGAAGAGCAGACCGTGCGCCATGCGGCGGCGCAGTTCCAACTGCAAACCGTCGTAGAACGATTTGCCGGCGTTCACTGTGTCGAAAGCGCCGCCGCCTGCCAGCGGATTCACCTGGAAGAAGTTGGCCGGACGGCCGGCTTTCGTCAGGTTGGTCATGCGCGTGGCGTTGGTGGCGATATTGTTCGCCAGGGCGCCGGCCTGACCCTGCGCGATCAGCGTGGCGCTGGTCGCATCGGTGTTGGTGCCGAGCGCGGTGGAGATGATCGGCAACGCTTGTTGCCCGGCCAGTCCGGCGTACTGATTGCTCGTCGGAGTGGTGGCGCGCGCCAGAGCCAGATTCGCTTGCGCGATCTTGAACTCGCTGAGGAATCCGTTTTCGAAGATGTTTACTTCATTCAAATTGATCTGGCGCCACAGGCCCGTGCCGTGATTACCCACGTAGCGGACGTCTAGCACCGTGTCGCGATCAAGCTGCCGCTGCACGCTGACATCCCAGCTCTGCACGTAACCGACGTGCAGATTCGGATCGAAATCGGCCACGCTGTTTCCGTTGGCCGTGGCCAGCGGGAACGTAGGCGTAGTCGGCGCGGGACGCGACGGCAGAACTGCTTGGCTGAAAGACACCGATCCAATTGGCCCGAAGTTGGCTGGGAAGTTCGCGGGATCGACGTTGAGCGTGATCGTGCGCCCCTGATTCGTTCCCCAAACGGCGAACTGGCCGGCGTCTTCACGGATGCTCGAGATCGAGTAGCCCGCGCGGAACACCGACTGTCCATTTGCCCCGAACAGCACGCGCAACGGCGCGAAGTCGAATTTCGGGATGTTGTACGCGATACCGATCGACGGCGAATACAAAGTATTCGAGTTGAACCCGGGCGTTCCCGGAACCACCGGTTGGTAGATCGGCGCCGATCCGGTAAGCGTGCCCGGTGCGAACAAATTGCCAACGCCCGAGACACCCCACAGACCCGCATACGTGGGCCGCGTGTACACGCCGTCGAGATTGATCGGCGGGCGTTGATCGTCGAAGCGCAGACCGAGGTTCACCGTCAGGTTCGGCTTCACGCGCCAGGAATCTTGGCCGAAGAACGAAATCTCCCGCTGCTGATTCTTCACGATCGGCTGGAAATTGCCGTACTGCGTGAGTCCTTCGTTCGCAACCACGCTGCGATTGACGGCGGCCACGCGTCCGGTGAGCAACGCATACATGTTATCGGCGTTGGTTTGGTCCGTGGTCGACAAGCCCGGCATATTCGCCGTCGTGAAAACGTTGGCGACCGGATCGCCGCTGACCAGTGATCCCAGCGTGACGCTGGGAATGATCTGTGTGCCGCTGGACGATGTCGTCCAGGAGTTCACTTGCGTGAAGCTGCCGCCCCAACTCACCAAGTGCGTGGCGTGCGACCAGCTCATGTTCAGGTTGCCTTGCTTCAACGGCGTATTCCGGCGCGACTGTCCGGCGACGCGATAAGGACTCTCCACATAATTGAAGTTCGGCGCATAGCCGTTCCACTGCGCGAAGTCCGCCGGTCCAATGCCGTTATTGAAAATCACCGTGCCACCCTGGAGACCGAAGCGGATTTCGCTGGTCAGGTGCGAAGTGAGCGTGGAGCGCAAGGCCGCCACCGTGAGAAACGCAATGCCGCCTTGATTGCCGGGCTCGGTGCCGTTGATCACGTTGCCGGTGCCGGGGAACGACGGGCTGGCGGTGGTGATGTTCACGCCGTCGGGACGGCGCAGATTGGTCTGGTAGTTGTACACATACTCCAGGTGATGCTTGGAGGTGATGTTGTAGTCGAAACGCGCGCTCGGGAAGCGGCGATAGTTGCCGCCCTTGCTCAAGAAGTTGAGGTCGTTGCGATTGTAATCGTTGGCGGTGGCGATCCGGCTCGTCACGCCGACGTTTCCGTTGGTCAGCGTGGCAATTTGTCCCAGCGTCTTTCCGATCAGCGGATCGATCGTCGAGTTGAAGCCCTTGCTGCCCGCCAGCGTGAGAAGATTTGTGGTGCGGACCACACCGTCGGTTCCCTTGTACGTGAAATTGCCGGCCAGCGCGCCGGGCGTGAAAACCTGGCCGGTCGGCTCGGTGTAAGTCTGCGGCAACTGCAGCGCTTCCATGTAGACGAAGAAGAACAACTTGTTCTTGAGGATCGGACCGCCCAGCGATCCGCCGAACTGATTGAACACGATGTGATCTTTCGCCAGGCCGAGATCGTTGTTGTAATAGTAGTTGGCGTCGAGATCCTGATTGCGATGTTGCTCAAAGAGCAAACCGTGCCACTGGTTGGTGCCGGATTTCGTAACCATCTTCATCTGCACCGCGCCGTCGGAATTGCTGTCGGCGCCCGACGCGGCGCTGCTCACCGTCATTTCCTCGACCAGATCGGCGCGCGGGAAGATGGCGTTGAAGAATCCATCGCTCGACCGGTTGCTGTTGTCCTGGATGTTGATTCCGTCCATCGTGACGTTCAACGCGCTCTGCGGCAATCCATAAACCGACGTGGAGCGCGGCACGCCCTGCGTGGCGCTGCCCGGCTGGGTTACGATCAGTTCGCTCAAATTGCGGCTGGCGAACGGCACTTCGTGAAGCTGCTGGCCGACCATCGTGGACGTGACGGTGGCGGTGGTCGTCTGCAAGACCTCCGCGCCGCCCTGCACTTCCACCGTTTCGGTGACCGCGCCGACTTGCAGCACGATGTTCACCTTGGCCGGCGTGGCGGCGTCGACCTTCACGTCTTTCACCTCCGCCGACTTGAAGCCGGGGTGGTTGATGGTGATGCGATAGGTCGCCGTCGCCAGCGAGGGGATCACCCAATAGCCGTGCTCGTTCGACGAGATCTCAAAAGTTTGGCCGGTCGCCGAATTGATCACCTTAATCGGAGCGCCCGGCACGACTGCGCCGGATGCGTCGGTCACGGTGCCTTCGAGCGTGCCCGTGGCCGTGGTTTGTGCGAAAAGGAATGCGCCAAGAGACAGGAACAGCAATGCGGTTACAACGGTTTTCTTCATCCAACCCTCCCATAATCGTCCAGTTCCATGCCCCTGGAACAATTTCGGCCATCATAGTAGGCCCGGCCTCCCAGGTCAATCAGATTTTTCACACTCTTTTGTGATTTGTCGGCACAGCTAACCCGGGAGAGTTAGCCACCGAGACACGGAGAACACCGAGGAAAACAAGAACGGGTTGCCGGACGCCGGTTGCCGGCAGTCGATTAGCACTTCACTTTTGCCTTTTGCCTTTTGACTTTTGCCTTTTGCCTTCAGCTTTTGTCTTCTCGGTGTTCTCGGTGCCTCGGTGGCTATGTTTCCGTCCTGGTACGCTTGTCCAAAACATTTTCCCGCGATCTTGTTTTGGCAATAGCCCCTATGATATCTTGAACTTTCATGCTGCATTTGATGGGCGTCCCGCTCTTCTTTGTGACCAACGTGGTCGACCTGGTGAAAGATTCCGGGGCCGTGGCACAGGGCGTGTTGTTCGTGCTCTTCTGCTTTTCGCTTTTCTCCTGGACGCTGATTCTGGCCAAGTGGAATCATTTCCGCAAAGCGCGCACCCAAAGCGACCGCTTTTTGTCGGCCTTCCGCAAGGGTCCGCGGGCGTTTGAGCTTGGTTCCGTGCTGGAGCAGTTTTATCCCAGCCCTTTGACCAAAGTTTTCGAGTACGGATTGCACGAACTGAGCCAGCAAGCAGGCGGCGGCGGAAAAATCAAGAACTCTGTGGCGATCGAGCGTTCCTTGCGAATCGCCGCGAGCGAAGAATCGACACGCCTCGAGGGAAATCTCGGCTGGCTCGCCACCACCGCGTCGGTGACGCCGTTCATCGGATTGTTCGGCACCGTGTGGGGCATCATGGACGCGTTTCAAGGCTTGGCGCAAGCGGCCAGCGCGCGCGCGGTCGCGCCGGGCATCGCGGAAGCGCTGATCACCACCGCCGCGGGACTGGCCACGGCGATCCCGGCGGTGATCTTCTACAACAGTTTTGTTCACTCCATCCGCGATTTTGGACAGCGCATGGAAAATTTTGCGCTGGAATTTCAGAATCTAGCGGAGAGACACTATAGCTAGACGGTTCTAGAGGCGCCATGGCCTTCCAAACCTCCAACGGACGCACGCAGGCATCGCTGGCGGAGATCAACGTAACCCCGTTCGTCGACGTGGTGTTGGTGTTGCTGATCGTGCTGATGGTCACGGTGCCGGTGATCGAGTCGGGCATTGACGTAAACGTTCCTCAGACACGCACGGTTGCCAACAGCACGGAAGAGCGCACCACGGTGACGATCAACCGTAAGGGCGAGCTCTTCGTTGGCGCCGAAGCGACCAACATTCACGATCTCGGCCCAAAGCTCCACAGGCTGATGCGCGATCCAGCGCGGCAAGATGTGTACTTGCGCGCGGACAAGAACGCGTCATGGGAGCAAGTCGCTCACGTGCTCGACGAATTGCACGTGAATCACATCACGAAGATCGACGTCGTGACCAAGCCGTACGAGAAGGGTCAACAGTGAGCACGGAACCCGTAGTGCCCGCGCGCAAGGAAGGCCTGAGCAAAGCCGCCATGGTGTCGGTCGCTATGCATGCGGCGGTCGTAGTGTTGGCCATTGTTCCGATGGGTTTCATGCACGCGAGCAGGCCACATTTTGGCGATCCCGGGCCGGACGGTCGCGGGGCCGTGCCGGTTACTCTCGAAGGCAGTATTCCGCTGCCACGCGCGCCGATCGAGAACAAAATAGCCACCGACACGAAACCGTCGAACTTGCCGGAAAAAATCGAGAAGACCGCGCCCAAAGCGAAAGCTCCGGAACCGCCGCCGCATCCCGACGACTATACGATTCCCTCGAAGAAGACCCGCCAGGAGCAAGCCAAAAAAGAGTTGCTCGCGGAGCTGAAGCTGGATCAAAAGCAAGCATCGAACGCGATCCCCGGTTCCGGCGGCGGCGCGTCGACTGTGTTGTACGGACAGCCGCCATCCGCCACGGGATCGGGCACGAACATGAGTTTTGGCGGCGATTTCGGATCGCGCTACGGATTCTACGTGCGCTCAGTGCACGATTGCATCAGCCATCATTGGGATCGCACACGTATCGACGCCGTGATCCGCACCGCGCCCAAGGCGTTCGTTGACTTCAGTATTCTCCGCGATGGCACGATCAGCGGAGAGCGCGTCATTACTGGCAGTGGCGTCCCATCGGTCGACCGGGAGGCCATTCGCTCCATTCAGGCGTGTTCAGGCCGCGCCGGGTCCGAAGCTCACTTGCCGCCGTTGCCGCGCGACTTCGAGGGCAGCAGTATTTCCGTGGAGGTCTCGTTTGAACCACCGAAATAGCAAGATCGCCTGTTGCGTAGCACTGTGTTTGTGCGCCGCGCTGCTTTTGACGAGCCTGCCTGTGCAGCAGCAACCGCCGCAGGATTTGCCGCGACTCAATCGTCACGACATCGACATCCCCATCCTTCTTCCATTGGACCCGATCAAGATGGCGGTCGCTGATTTCAAGCAATTTCAGGAGAAGGACTCCGCTTCGCCCGAGGCGCTGACGAAGGTGTTCAATGACACGCTCTGGGCTGATTTAGCGAGCTCCGGGGTTTTCAACATGGTCAGCAAGAGTTTCTATCCGAAGGCGGTTCCTGGACGCGCGGAAGAATTGCCCGTGCCGGCGATGGCCGCCTGGGCTCAGCCGCCGGCGTCGGCGGAAGCGTTGGTCTTCGGCACGGTGTCCACGAAGGGCGATCGCATGGAAGTCAGCGGATTTCTCTTCGACGTGACCGGACACAGCACGCAACCGCAGCAACTCGGGAAACACTACGCCGACGAAGCGCTGCCGGAAGCGTCGCGCGTGATCGCGCATCGTTTCGCCAACGAAATTATCGGATTGCTCGGCGGCGGCGTTCAGGGAATCGGCGAATCGCGGATTTATTTCGTCAGCAACCGCACCGGCAACAAGGAAGTTTGGGTGATGGATTACGACGGCGCGAACCAACATCGCATAACGCGCTACAACAATCTGACGCTCGGACCGGCGGTCTCGGCCGACGGCAGCAAACTTGCTTATACGAGCTATTTCTCGGGCAACACGGAAATCTACGTGCTGTCCCTCGAAAGCGGACGTCAGTTGACGTTTCATAATCTTGGGCCGCACCTGAACACCGCGCCGTATTTCTCGCCTGACGGCAATCACATTGCCTTTTCCGCGTCGCGCGGCCCGGATTCGGAAATCTATCTCGGCGATTCCACCGGAGCGAATCCTGTACAACTGACGCGTGAGCGCGGCGTGAACATTTCGCCGTCGATCAATCCGAAAGATAATCGAATCGCCTTTGTCTCGAGCCGCAGCGGAAACGCGCAGGTCTATGTGATGGACTCGAACGGCGGCAACGTGCACCGCGTCAGCGGGGGCGGCGGCGAGGCCGTCACGCCGGCATGGTCGCCGAATGGCCAGTTGCTGGCTTTTGCGTGGACGCGCGGATATGCGCCGGGGAATTATAATATCTTTGTCATGGACATTACTCGTGGCAACCTTGTCCAATTGACCTATGGCGCCGGGGCCAATGAGCATCCTTCGTGGTCGCCGGATGGCCGCCACCTTGTTTTTGAATCCAATCGCGGCGGACGGAAAAACCGCCAAGTTTACACCATGCTGGCCGACGGCACGCAAGTGAAGGCTCTCACGTCGGCCGGCGAAAATTTCACACCGGTGTGGAGCGTGCGCTGATTTTGCTCTACGTCTAGGTCCGAGGAGAAAGGAACCATATGCGTAGTCGCTATGCACGATTGTTCGCCACCTGTCTGTTGGGATTGATGGTCGCTTTTTTTGCCGCGGCTTGTAAGCCGAAGCCCAAGCCAAAGGTCGATACCACTCCGCCGCCGGTGACTCAGCCACAAGAAGCGCCGGCCAAACCGACGGCCCGATTGTCGGCGAATCCGCCATCGATCGAGCGCGGACAGGCGTCCACGCTTGAGTGGTCGACCACGGGCGCGACCTCGGTGACCATTGAGACGTTGGGCAACGTCGCCGTGTCGGGCACGCAGCAAGTGCGTCCTACGCAATCGACCACGTATCGCTTGACGGCCACCGGTCCCGGCGGAACGGAGTCGGCGACGGCGCGCGTGACCGTCACGAATCCGCAAGGGCCCACCACCAACGTCCCGCCGACGCGCAATCCGTCGGAGGACGACTTGTTTGTGCAGAACGTTCGGACCATCTACTTCGACTACGACAAATACGATGTGCGCGACGATCAAAAGGCGATTCTGCAAGGCAACGCCGACTTCCTGCGCGCTCATCCGAACATGAAAGTCGTCATCGAGGGACATTGCGACGAGCGCGGCTCGGAAGAATACAACCTGGGTCTCGGGGATCGCCGCGCGAATGCGGTGAAGGAAGCGCTCGGAGCGTTGGGCATCAGCGGCGATCGCATTCGCACTCTGAGCTACGGCAAGGAACGGCCCGTCTGCACCGATGAAAACGAAGAGTGCTGGCAGCGGAATCGCCGCGGGCAGTTCCAACTCGATCGGTAAGCGCGACTCGTAGTGGTTTTCGATTCTGATGCATCCCGGAGGGATGCCAGCCTGTAGCCGGTGGTTGAGCGTTCTTTGCGACACCACCGGTTCGTTGGTTATGAGTTTTTCGATCCCGGAGGGATCGCAGCAGCCACGCTGACATGCTGCGATCCCTCCGGGATCGAATCAAAATGCGCCGCTACCAACGAACGTTGTGATTTGACAGTGCCGGGGCGAACGAGAGTCTGCTCATTCCCTCGGCCCGCTTTTCTGGAGGCTACGATGAAACGCAACCTTTCCACATTCGCGCTAGGTGCGCTGGTCGGATTGATGATCATGGCGCGGCCCACGCCGGTGTACGGCGTGAGCAAGGAAATCGTGCAGTTGCAGCAAATGGTGCAGACGCTCACCGATCAAGTGGCCGCGCTGCAAAAGGCATTCTTGGAAAAGAACGCCGTGATGACGCAGCTTGTGGAGCGCTCCGCCGACAACACCAACAAGCTGCAAGCGGCCATCGACAATTTGCAGAAGACGCTGCAAACGTCGATGGGATCGCAGATCACCTCGACGAATCAGCGCTTGGACAGCCAGCAGAATCGTTTGCAGTTGATCAACGATTCGGTCGACGAATTGAAGTCGCGGCAAAACAAGATCAGCGACCAGTTGACGCAAATTCGCCAGTTGATCGAGTCGATCCAGCCGCCCGCGCCGGTGCAGCAAGCCGCGCCCGTGCAAGCCGTGCCGCAAGCGCCCACCCTTCCGCCCGCGCCGGCGCTGTATCAGCAAGCGCTCAGCGACGTCGGTCCCGATCCCAAGAAGGCCATGCAGGAATTTCAGGACTACTTGAAGTATTATCCGACCGGTGAACGCGCGGAGAACTGCCAGTTCTACATCGGCGAAATCTATTACACCAACGGCGACTACCAACGCGCCGCCGATTCCTATCACGACGTGATCGATCGCTACCCGGACGGCAATAAGACGGCCGCCGCGCATTTAAGACTTGGTATGGCGATGCTCGAAATGCGCCAAAAGGACGCCGGCGCGAAGGAATTACGTCTGGTGATCCGCAAGTATCCGCGCACGGATGAAGCAAGGAAGGCCACAGATCGCTTGAAGTCCGCGGGCTTGCCCTTGAGATAGGAATTAGCCACCGAGACACGGAGAACACCGAGAAACACATTGAGCTTGATGTTGTGTTCTCGGTGTTCTCCGTGTCTCGGTGGCTAATTCTTACGGGTTAAAAAACGATCTCGGACTAATGTTGTTGATCATCCACCCGCGACTGGTCCACTCAAAATCGAACGTGAGTTGCTTTTGCCGGTGCTCCGGCTTGGCGTTGGAATCTTTCTTCGCCAATTCCATGTCGGCGTCCACGGCGACTTGCGCCAGACCCTCGGGCGTCGGCGGAGCCGTAAACGCGGTGCGCAGGTTGATGCGGATGGAATCTTCCCGCATCAGCCGCTCGACACTGTCCTCGAAGTGCGGGTAGTCGTCGAACTTCGACTGATTGATGCGTTGCAGGAAGGAGCGCGACGATCCGCCTTCCAGGTCGAAGCCGATTTCGCGCATGAGCTTGGTGAGTTGCTTCTTCGCTTCATCCGGGTCGGGCGCGTGTTCTTCCTGTTTCTTCTTTTGGCCGGCCAGCGACTTCGGGGCGGGCGCGGCCAACACCACGGCCAGCGCCAGAGCGAACAGCATTGCGATTCTCGATTTCATAAATCTCCTTCCGTGTCCGGTTGAGGTGCTAATTCGTTCCGCCCGCCCCCATTCCTTGATTCTGCACCGAGATCCATTCCAGGTCAATCGTGATGCGGGCACTCTTCATGACCTGATCGGCGGTTTGTTGATCGCGCATGTCGGCCATCATGCCGGCCATTGATCCGCTGTTGCGGACCGCCGGTGCGCGCGTCCCCGATCCAGAATGCTGGCCGGAGAGCGTCGCCCCCAGCTTGGGATTGATGTTCGAGTTGATGCGAATGACGCGGATCAAGGCAAGATTCGCGCCGGACTTCAACAAGTAAACGTGCCCCTGCTGGAAAGAGCCTTGCGGCGACAGCGTTCCGCCGGGCAGCACTGAAGGATCGGGCAACGAACTCGCGGAACCCATATCCATCAGTCCGCCGTTCGGCGCGCTCATCGTGACGCTCAATGTTCCGCTGGCGCTGATCGCCGGCTCGACCTCGAAGTCGGACCGGCCGCCGCAGGAAGATTGCGAACCGGCCGAGAAACGCACGCCGGTGCAAGCTTCGTTCCGGGCCGTCACGGTCAGGCGCTCGTGCATTCCGGCGGCCCCGTTCCTGATGACAGATTGCGGACTCTGGCTGCCTATTGGTCCAGTTGCCCCAGTTGCCCCGGTTGCTCCGGTCGGACCGGTTGCTCCGGTTGCACCAGTTGCTCCGGTTGCACCAGTTGCACCAGTTGCTCCGGTTGCCCCAGTTGCCCCGGTTGCGCCGGTAGCCCCGGTCGCGCCGGTAGCACCGGTTGCTCCGGTTGCCCCAGTTGCCCCAGTTGCGCCGGTTGCACCAGTTGCTCCCGTTGAACCTGTTGGACCAGTTGCTCCGGTTGAACCTGTTGGACCAGTTGGTCCGCTTTGTTCCGTATAGGACTGATGGGCGAATTGGGCAAACGTTGTAGCGGTGTCGGTAGCCACGAAATTCAGCGTGCCGCTGTTCGCGACACCGTTGCCCGACACGTCAAACACCACATTCGCCGTGGTGGCCACACCAGTGGCGGTGACAGTCGGGTTAGTGGAACCATCCGGATTCACGGTGATTCCCGCGCCCGAGCTGCAGGCCACGGTGGTTCCCTCGGCGCCGCGCCGGGCTTGCACACGGAGCCCAGGATTCACTCGTGCGGGCGAAGCCGCGAAGGCTATGTTCCCGCAACTAACGAAAACCGTTCCGGTGTATCCGGCGACGAACGCCAACTGAACGGTGGTTGTCGTGCTGCCACTGCCGGGAATCGTCAAAGCGTTGGGAAGCACTGAAATCGTGTACGGGTCGGTGGTGATCACCTGAGTGGCGGGTATCGGCAGTGAGAAACTGCCCGTACCTGTGTAACCGGTGGATGTGCTCGCACTGATATTGAATTGCCTGATTCCGGAAGGAACCGTGACCGAGAACGAAACCGTGGTGGTTCCGGCCACTGACACCGTCTGCGACCCGCTAAAGGAGATGTTCCCGTTGCCGCTGTGCGGCGTTACTGTCACCCGGCCCGCGAAGTTACCGTTCGGCGTGATGGTCACCGCATACGTGCCGGTGCTCCCGCCGGTGAAAATCGTCGGCAGCGTGGCCGATACCGAGTAGGGGTCCACCACCGTGACGTTTTGCGTCTGCGTCGACTCCGTGTTGGTCCCATCGGTGCCGGAGAAGGTCAACGTTCCCGTGGTTTGAGTCACGTTCGACGACGAAGCGGTAACGGCGAAAGTCCCGGAGAACGGCGAGGAGGTTGGAAGCACCAGACTCGCCGGGCTGATCTGCGACACGTTGGACGGCAACGACACCGGCGGCGACGCGGTAATCGGTCCGGCCCAACCAATCTGGGAGTTGCCGGTCACAACCAAGTTGCCGTTTTGCCCGCTGAACAGAGCCAACGGCGTTGAAGAGATGTTGATGGTGGGCATCCCGGAAACCGCCAACTGGTTCGTGCTCACAGTCGATGATGTGAACGTGCCGGGACTGACCGTGTAGGTTGCGGTTGCCGAGAAGGTGAGACCGGTTGCTCCCACCGGTGGCGTAACCGCAATTGTGAAAGGCGTAGTGGAGCCGCCCGTCACCGGGAGCGATTGCGATCCGCTCACCATTCCGCCGGTGCCGGCAAAGGTGGAGGAATAGTTCACCGTAACCGTGCCGCTGAAGGAATCGTAGCCCTTCACGTTTACCGTGAAGCTACCGGAAGAGTTGGCTACCAATTGACTGGGCGGCGAAATGGCCGTGATGGAAAACGGATCGACGATCGTGTAGTTCTGCGACGCGCTCGGGGCCGTGCCGGAAGGCGGCGGATACGCGCCTCCGGGTCCTATAGAGGAACCGGTGAACGTAATGGAGTTGGTTTGCGCCGGTGGGGCATTCGACGATGTCCCGGTTGCGGTGAAGAGCAACACGGTGTCGGTGGTCGCCATCGCCGAACTCGGCGACACGGTAATTCCCGCGGGCGTGCCGGAGACAGTCACCGTCATGGTTCCCGCGAAACCGGTGGCCCGCGCGACGGACACGCGCAACGTCGTCGGCAGGCTGCTGAACACATGCGCCGTCGTGTTGGGCATACTCATGCTGAAAGGCGCCTGCGGGAAGAACTGCGTTTGCGCCGTAGTGTAGGGGCATCCCGAGGCACAGGATGTTTGTCCTTGAGCATGCGCGCTGGTACCTACCAGAACGGTGGTGGCGTCCGCGCCGACGGTAACCTGGAAGGTTACCGCCACGCTGGAAGCGCTCGACACGGGAACGGACATGCTGGCCGGTGTGAATGTGGCGCCGTCAGCGGGCGCGGAACCGGTGGTTACCAAAGTCACCACCACAGTGCCGTTGAATCCATTCGCTGCCGTCACCGTGACAGGAAACGCCGACTTGCCGCTGAACGCAACGGATCCAGGCCACGCCGATGTATCGATCGAGAACGGGAGGGCCGCAACGTAAGACGTGAAGCTTTGTGGCGCATAGTTGGCTATGTTGGCATCCACCGCTTGGAAGACGAGCGTACCGCTCCCCGATCCGCTGCCGGCCACCTTGAAGGTCACCGTGGCGCTACTGGCTACGCCGGCCGTATGGCCAACCCTGGCATTGGCGGGCGATGTGGCCGTGACTGCGCCGATGCCGGAGCCGCTGCAGCCGGAAAGGCAACTTACCGTTACGCTTCCCGTGTAGGAGCTCGTAAAGTTCACGGTTGCGGTCACCGTGGTTGGCAATCCATCGAAGACGCTAACAGAGGACGGCGCCATCGTCAGTGTGAACGGTTCATTTTGGTTCACCAGCGTCGCTGGGAGTTGCGCGACCGCGGGTGTGAAGGTCCCTCCGCCCGACGTTGTACTGGTGGCCGCACTGAGCGTAACGCTCCCGTTGTAAGTGGTGGTCAGTCCGAAGGGCTGTGTGGCGACGCCCGATCCGACACTGACCAACACCGGACCGCTCGACGGGCTCCCCGAAACACTGAAACTCACAGTGCCGGGCGGCGCGATTCCCGGCGTAACACTCACCGTGCCCGTAAAGCCGGAATTGGGTGTGAGCGAAACCGTCAACGTTCCCGCCGATGCCAGCGTTCCCGCGTTGGCCGTGGACAAACTCAGCGAGACCGCGTAGGGATCGATCACCGCATAGTTTTGCGACGCGTCCACATCGCTGCCACCGATGTTCCCGGCAAAAATCATTGAACCGGAAACGGTCGCGGGGTTGGAGCTCGTTGGTGTAACCGTGAAATTAGCCGTGCCGCCGGTTGCGACCGTAACTTGCGACGGCGAGATCGAGGCGATTCCCGACGGCACCGAGGGAGCGCTCACCGTCACTGAGCCCGAGAACCCGTGTGTGCCGGTGACGTTCAGCGACAGGGTGCCGGGTAGACTGCTATAGAACTGCGGACTCGACACCGCCGGTCTGACGGTAAAGGGCTCGCCGGCCGAGAAGTTCTCGTTGGTCGTGACCGAGTTCGAATTGCTGATGTCGGTAGCGGTGAAAGCGAGTTGCGCGCTGCCCGAACCGTTACCGGTCACATCGAAAACAACGGTAGCTGTTCCGCCGGTGCCCGAGGAACTGACAATTCCATTGGCCGGACTCGAAGAATCAAGCGCCACACTCCCGATGCCGTTGCCGGTGCAACTCGGGTAGGTCGTCGACGTGGGGTCGGATCGCCCGTGGATGATCGCTTGCGTGCGCCGGCTTTGCGGTGCGGCGCTTGGGCCGCCGGTCTGGTAGGCGCAGGCAACCTGCACGTTACCGACGTAGCCGAGCGGGAAGTGTACCGTCACGGTGGCCTGCGTAGTCAGGGTGTCCCACACGGCCAAATTGGCGGGCGAAGAAGTTGCCGTAAACATGGGAGCGGGCGTCACGGTTACTTGGGTGTTCGGGACCGCCAGCGAGAAACGCCCCGTCCCGGTATACGTTGTAGTAGTAGTGCCGCCGATCTGGAAGGTACCGGAGGGAGCGCCTTCCGACGACACCGTCACCGTAAACGTAACAGTGGTGGTGCCGGAAACCGCCACGGACATGCTGGGCGGATTGAAGGACACAAATCCGGACAAATTTGCCGAGGCCGTGGTTCGCCCGCCCTGTTGCACGCGGCTTCGTCCACCGTTTCGATCCGGGCTGACGGCGAGGGCGTTGCCGTTTGCGTTTGAAGTGGGCGTCACGAGAACTCTTCCCGTGAAACCGTTCACGGGCGTGATCGTGATCGTATAGGGCGCCGAGGTGACTCCGTTTGTCAACGTCGGCGGCGTATTGCTGACGGTATATGGATCCATCACGTTGACGTTCTGGTTGATCTGAGTGGATGTGTTGGTTCCATCGGTACCCGTGAAGTTGAGTCCGTTGGCAAACCCGGTGGGGTAGCTAGCGTTGGGACACGAACCAGACGCCGTTACCGAGAAATTCGCGGTATAAGGAGGCGTCATCGGAGCCTGAGCGCTGGTGGTATTGAGAAACACTGAGCACAACGGCGGATCGCTGTAGTTGGCGTTGATCGTCACCGTTCCTACCCAGCCGCTTTGATAATTGGCGGCCACGCCGATGCTTCCGCTCTGTCCGCTAAACAAAGTCAAGGGCTGCGTGGTGAAGGAAATCAGGAAAGGAGTGCTGCCCAGTGTCAGTTGGCTTGGCTGGGCCGTGGCCGTGAACCCGCCGGTGGTCGCCGAAGCGTTCAGTTGCAACGTCGTGGCCCCGGCAGGAGGCGTCACCATGAACGTGAAACTGTTGGTGCCGGTCCTCACCACGCTGGATTGCGCAGAACTGACCGTCGGCGTGCCAATGTCGCTGGTGGCGGCAGCCGTGACGGTAGTGGATTGCGCGAAACCGTCGTTGGTCGTGACGTTGACGGTGAAGTTGCCCTGCGTTCCAGGAGCGTATTGGCCGAGCGGCGTAATGCTCACCGAGTAAGGATCCACCAGCGTGGCGGGCACGGTGAGTTGCGTCTGCGAACTGTTGCCGGCTTGGAAGGTCAGCGATAATCCTGTTTGCACCGGAGGCGGATTGGATGACGCGCTTCCTGTCGCCTGGAAGGTCAGCGTGGCTCCGGAAGAAGTGGCCGTCAGTGAAGAGTGTTGCAGGGAGAGTGCGGAAGGGATGCTGATCGCCGATACTGGCACCGATCCCGTGAAGCCGTTCAGATAAGTCACCTGTACCTTGATGTTCGTATTGATCGATGTGAAGACATGGGCGGTAGCCGACGACACCAGCGACAGCGAAACCGCTTCGGATGCCGTAAACGGCTCGGTGTTGGACGTCGCGGTATTCGCGCCGTCGGTCGCGGAGAAAGTCAGCGATCCCGATCCCGTGCCATTTCCAATCACATCGAAAACAACCGTTCCGCTGGCGGTAAGAGAAGCGTTGCTGCCGGCGTCCACCGTGACCGTGGAGATCCCGTTGCCGCCGCATGACGGATCGCCGGCTCCGCGCCGGGAATTCGCGGGACCGCGAACCACCGACGGCCGGAGTCCGGAGCGAGCAGCCGGTGCGGTGCCGGGAGGTCCGCCACCGGTGAGGGCGGAACAGGAAACCGTGATTGTTCCACTGTAGCCGTTCGCGACCGTCAGAGTCACGGTCGTGGTCGTGGTGAAACCATCCCAAACGCTGAGCGAGTTGGATGGCGCGCTCAACGTGAAAGGAACCGCCACCGTTGTGGGCGCCGCATTCGGCGACACTAGGCTGAAGTTGCCGGTGGTGGTGGCCGCGGAGAGCGTCGCGGTGCCCGTGAATGAGGTGCTAAAGGTTACCGGCACAGTGACGTTTACTTGCGTGCTTCCGGAAACCGAAACGGGGGGCGTCGTGCCGAACGCCGCGACATTCGTTGGTGAAACCTGCGGCGCGATGTTCAAAGATCCTGTGAATCCGTTGGGCCTGATGCCGAGCACGAAGTGGCCCTGCGTACCATAGGGGATGAAGGTGGGCGCGGAGACGATGATCAGTGAGTATGGATCGATGACCGAGGAAGTGCCGGACGCCGATCCCGTGTTACCTTGTCCGTCGCTGCCGGTAAAGGTCAGCGATCCGGTGGCGGCCGTCGGATTCGAGGACGTGCCGGTGAGCGTAAACGTCACCGTGGGATGGGCCGGAGTGGCGATTTGCGCCGAGGAAATCGAAGCAATCCCCGAAGGCAAGGAGGGCGGAGTGACAGTGACGGCGTTGGTGAAACCGGCGCCGTAGTTCACCGTCACGCTTACCGTGTTCGTCAAGGAACTGAACACGCTCACCGACGTGCTGCCCACCCAGGCCATCGTGTAGGCGGGCCCCACGGACAAAGTTTGCGGCACGCTCTTGGAATAATTCCCAGAGACGAATGTGAAGTTGCCGCTGGAAGTGCCTGCGGCGGCGCTGGGTCCGGCATCGTACTGGAAATTTACCGTCACCGGCGTTCCGCTGGTGGTTCCGTTAAACGTGAGTGACTGCGTACCGGCGGTGCTGGCATCGAAGGTCAGGCCCGTCGGTAGCGAACCGGCCGTACTCCCCGCGCCCGGACCGGAAACCATAACGGTTCCGGCGAAACCACTCAACGGCGTTACCTGTACCGAAACGCTGGTGCTGCTGGAATCGAAAACGCGAATCGTCCCGCCGCTGGCCGGCGCGCTGATCGAAAATGGCGGCGAGATGCTCAGCGACTCGGGGGCTGTCGCGCTGTATGTGCCGCCCGCGCCAACCGTGGACACCACGAACTGCGTGCCGCTGGACGTTGCCGCCACGGCGGTGGCGTTGGCGTCGTAGACCACTGTCATGCTGAGGGGGCCGCTCGACAAGCTGCCGGATTTGGTGCTTTGGCTGGAGGCGTCGAAGGTCAAGCCGGTGGGCAAACTTCCGGCGGTGGATCCGGAACCCGGCGCGGAGATCATCACCGATCCCGTGAAGAAATTATTCGCCGTTACCGTGATCTGCGAGGAAACGGTGAAGCCGTCGTAGCCGGTCACTGCCAGGGGCGGCGTGCTGATCGTGAACGGCACGCCGGCGGTAAACGTCGTGCCGTTGCTGGCCGAGTTGGCGGCCGTGTCGGTGGCCGTGAAATTCAAACTGCTGCCGCCCGCGCCGGAACCGATCACGTCGAAGATCAAGGACACCGAACTTCCGGTGCCGTCGGAAGTGATCGAATTGGAACCGCCGTTCGATCCGGAATTGACGGCGACCGATGAAATCCCGCCGCCGCTGCAGCCTGACACGGCCGCTCCTCGCCGCGCGGCGGGTGCTCGTCTCGCGGGCGAATTGGAGGGGCCGCCTCCCACCGAGCATCCTACCGTCACCGTTCCCTGATAGCCGGCTGCGAACCTCACTGTAACGGTGGTTTGCGTAGTCAGGTTTGTATAAACGCGCAGCGGATTCGGCGTAACAGAAACAATGGTGAACGGCGCCACCACGTTGAGCGCGGTGGAAGCCAGCGGCACATTGAAGGACTGGCCGACCCACTGTACGGTGGACCCCAAACTCATCGCCGTGGTCGCCGCAGAGGGCGTAGCCGTAAAGCTCACCGTGAACGCCACGTCGTTCTGGCTGGAAACGGAAACTGTTTGCGGCGTGCCGATACTTCCCGTGACCGATGCGGAAGGCGTGGCCGTGACCGCCGGCGTAATCTTGATGGAGCCACCGAAACCGGCGGCCGGTGTCACCGTGACGACGTAAGGCACGTTGACGGAATCGATGGCCTGCGACGGCACCGTCTGCGTAGCGGTAAACGGCGGAGCCACCGACAAACTTTGCGAAACGCTGGTGGAGTAGTTTCCGGTAACAAACGTAAACGCGCCGGTGGTCGCCGCTGCCGCCGCGTTCGCGCTGGCGTCGTATTGGAAGTTCACCGTGACCGGCGTGCCGCTGGTAGAACCGTTGAAGTTGAGCGACTGCTGGCCGGCCGTGCTGGCGTCGAAGGTCAGGCCGGCAGGCAGAGATCCTGCCGCGCCGCCCGCACCGGGACCCGAGACCACAACCGTGCCTGCGAAATTATTCAGCGGCGTTACCTGAACCGATATCGAGGTGTTGCCGGTATCAAATGCGCGAATCGTGCCGCCGGCCACCGGTGTGCTGACGGTAAACGGCAGCGAGGCCGAATACGATGCATTGGCCGCGGCGGAATTGTTGTTCGCGTCGGTGGCGGTGAACGTCAGGCTGCCGGTACCCGATCCGCTACCCAGGATATTGAACGTAACTTGTCCGCCCGTAGACGTCACTGGATTGCCGCCGCTCACACTGATCTGCGAAATGCCATTACCAGGTGTAAAGCTCGCGACGCGCCGATTGCCTGTGCTGTCGGGCTGGATGCGGCCCAGGCTGTTCCCCACGGCAACCGTCACCGTTCCCGCATAGCCGGCGGCGAAATTCACCGTCACCGTGGCACTGCTGGTGAGTGAATCGTAGATGTTGATCGTTTGCGGCTGCACTGTGATGCTGAACGGCACGGTCACGCCGGTGGAACTGTTGGCGCTGCGATTCAGAACGAAGCTGCCTCCCGTGGCGGAGGTATTCACACCCAACGTAACGCTGCCGGTGACACCGCCGTTGACGGTCACCGTGAAAGTGGCTTGCGAATTGGCCGATACCGTTACGGGTCCTGCGGGACTGAACACGGCCGAACCGGCGGGAGAAACCGTAGGCGTCACCGAAACGCTGCCGGTGAAGCCGCTATTGGGAACCACTTGGACGACATAGGTACCCGGAGAGTTATTGGGCAGCGAACTGGGCACGGTGACGAAATTCACGGAATACGGATCGGAGAAACTCACCGTAACCGTGAACGTGTTGGTAATCCCGCCGCCGGTGATCGTGAGCGTGACGCTAAATGGCCCCGCGCCCACCGATTGCTGCGCGAACAACTGGAACGTCATCGTTCCGCTGCCGTTCAGCGAAGCCTGCGACGACGATGGGCTTGCGCCGGTTCTTGCCGAATCTTCCGGGCGACGGAAGGAGGTCGCACCGTTTCCCGCCACGACGTTGACTCCCGCGGGCAAACCGGAAAGCGTACCGACTATGCCTCCCGCGAAGGCCGGGTTGGCGGTCACCGAAGCCGTAACAGTGCCCGAGAATCCGCGGAAAATGGAGATGTTGGGATTCGACGCGAGTTGCGCCGTGAACGGCAATGCCACGTTCAAGGGAAAATTGGATTGCACCGAGTATCCGCCGGCCGAGGCGGTGAGAGCCACCACGACGGTGCTCGGCGAGATCGTGGGTTGCGAAATGGCCGTCAGGGTGACTGGACCTGAAGAACTGACCGAACTCGCCACCTGCGCGTTCACCAGGGTATTATTCGACGCCGCCGAGAGCGCAACGGAGCCGGTAAAGCCGGGAGCCAAGGTAACTTGGACCGGAACAGTCGCCGATCCGCCGGGGAACGCCACCGGGAAATTGGCGCCCGGACCCAGCGTGAACGGTGCGGCTACTGTCACCGTCACGGTCGAGCCTTGAGTGTAGGAAGTGCCGGGGCTGGTCACGTTGAACAAGATCGTCCCGCCGACGGCGTGCTCGGAAAACGTCAAGACGAAATTAGCCGAAGTTTGCCCCGCCTGCAGTGTCACGCTGGAGGGCGACACCGTGGCGGTGCTGGTGCCTCCCGCGGGCGTCACTACAACGTTGCCCGGAAATCCGGCGGCCATGCTCACCGGAATGGCCACGGGAGTGGTGAAACCGTTAAAGCCGCTGGCTGTGGCGTTGCTGACCGCGAACGGTGCGTTGAGCGCCAGCGGTCCCGATCCCGCGACGGAGAGCGATCCGCCTTGCGCGATGCCCGAAAAACTTACGTTGCCCGATTGCGCATTGGCCGTCAGTGTCGCGGTGAATGCTCCGCTTGCGCCGCACGACACGCTTTGCGACGAGGGCGAAAGCGACACGCCGCTGGGCGCGCTGCCCGGCGCGATATTCACTCTGCCGGTGAATCCCGTGAGGCAATTCACCGTGACGTTAACGGGCGCCGACGCTCCGCTGAACGTGGTTACCGGCGCGACGGTCAGTGTGAATCCCGGAACGAGCGTCAATGTTGCGGTCGCGGTCTGCGTTTGACCGATGGAAGTGTTCGTACCAGTGAACGTCACCGATCCCGTGGAGCCTGCGAGCGAAACGTTGTAAGTGGCCGACGATCCCGCGTTGATGCTTGCCGAGCCCGAGGCGGTTGCGCCCGTGCCGGACGTTTGAATCGCTACCGCGCCGGAAAATGGCGCGATCGCCGCGACCGAAAGCGTCACGCTACCCGTGGCTTGGCCGTCGAACACACTCAGCGAGCTCGGATTCACGCTCAAGTTGAATCCACCGACCGAAGTGATCACAACCGTGATGCTCGATGATTGTGTGACCCCTCCTCCTGAAGCCGTGATCGGAATCGTGACCGTTGTCACGGTGGCACTGAGCGCCGCCGAAACTTGGAACGAGACGGATCCACTGCCGTTCACCGATCCGCCGCCCGTGACCGTGAGTCCCGAGCCCGAGGGAATTGTGCCGGCGGAAACCGTGACGCTGACCGCCACGCCCGCCGTCTGCGTAACGGCGATCGACACCGATCCCGAGCCGCCTTGCACGATGGTCAGCGATCCTGGCGCGAGCGAGAAATTAAACGGATTCGTCACTCCCAAAGAAAGTTGCGCCGTACCCGTGAACGTTCCGGCCTTCGCGGTGAACGTGATGTTCGATGCGGTCACGGGCGAGGCGCCCGCTGTCGCCGTGAAGTTCGCAGTTCCGGAAGCCGTCAGCGTCACCGACGACGGTGAGAACGACACGCCGCTCAACGCCGGCGGAGTCACGACGACCGATCCGGTAAATCCATTGGTGAAAGGAACACTGATGCCAATGCCACCCTGCGCGCTGGGCTGTAAAGTCAGCGACGGGACGCTCGGCGTGAGCGTGCCGAAGGGCGCCATCACGTTCACGAAGAGTGTGGTGGTCGCGGTCGGACCGCCGGCTGTCGGCGTTGCGGTCAGTGTGACGGAAACGGGGCCGGGTTGCGCGGTGGTCGTGGTCAGCGTCAACGAAGCGACGCCGTTGTTCAGCGTACCGAACGTTCCGGTCACGCCATTGCCGCTCGCCGCGAGCGTCGCGGGTCCTGTGAATCCCGCGGGCAGCGATCCCACGGTCACTTGGGACGTCGCGGTTGACCCGCCCGCGAAAATCGTCAGCGGTAATCCGGAGGATTGTCCGGCGCCCGTGACGGCGAAGGTCAATTGCGAAACGTTCAGGGTGAAAAATCCGCTCTG
The DNA here is from genome assembly GCA_021325275.1 of Terriglobia bacterium. Lineage (GTDB taxonomy): Bacteria > Acidobacteriota > Terriglobia > JAJPHL01 > JAJPHL01 > JAJPHL01. The sequence goes on from JAJPHL010000071.1 coordinate 225,536, forward strand.
CGCGATCGCTTGGCCGTTGAACGTGGACGACGCGGTGTAGGGAACGGCGACCAAGCCGGTGCCTGCCGTTGGTCCGACAGCAAACGTGTAGTTGCCGGTCGCCGCGCCCGATCCCACCGTGATTGACGATGGGCCGCTCGGCGTGACTCCCGTGGTTGGCGTAAACGCGATCGACACGGGGCCGGTGAATCCATTTTGCGGCGTCACCGTCAGCGTCTGCGGGGCGGTTGTTCCGCCTGTAAACGCTTGCGCTACGTTTGCGGAGGCCACGGTGAATCCCGGCGTGGTGCTGGTGTTTCCGCTGGTGCTCAAGCCGGCTTGTCCGCCCACGGCCGAGGTCGGATTCAGAAGATTCGCCGGCGCGTTCGTTCCGGGAATGCCGACCAAGCCCGCCGATCCCAGCGCGCCTTGAATGTCGGTGATCATCCACTGATTGTTGTTCTCGAACGTCATGCGCAGCGTGGCCGCTTCGTTGATGGTGATCGTCTGCGGCTGTGCCGTGAAGTTCACCGTGCTCGCCGAGCCGTTGGTGATCGTCACCTGCATGCTGGCCGGCGAGAACGTGAAGCCGTTGCGCACGGGCGTCACGGTGTAGTTGCCGTCCGCGAGATTCGTGAAACTGTAGTTCAGCGAGTTCGTGCCGGATTCCGTGGCGGTCGACACCGGAACGTTCGCGGTGGTTGTGCCGCTCAGTAACACGAAGGTCGCCACCGCGCCCGCCGATCCCGAGATCGAGCCTTGGCCGCTCACACCCGCGCCGCGCGTCGATTGGGCGCGCTGCGGCGGATTTGGTGAGAAGGAAGTGGGCGTGGGATTCGACGGCAGCGCCGTGTTCGACGGCGTGAACTTGGTCTGGAACGTCACCTGCGCGATCGCGGTATTGCCTTGCGTGGTGACGGTGGCCGTCAAAATGTTGACGGTGATGCTCTGAATATTCTTGAACGATTGCGTGACGCCTTGTTCCAGCGCCGCGTACCCGGTGTATTGCGTCGGGTCGAACAGGTTCATGAAATTGCGCACCTGTAGCCCTTGATACGCCGCCGCGAGCGCGGTGATCGTGGCGCTCGCTTGTGGTATCGGTACGAGCGGCGCTACCACGGTGATCTGGAACGTTACCGAGCTGGTGTTGTTATTCGAGTTGGTGACGGTCAGCGAGCCGTTGTAGATGCCAGGATTCCAACCAGTCGTCGCGACCGACAATACCGGCTGTGTCGACGTATAAACTTGCTGGCCTTGCGGATTCGTGATGCTCCACTGATAGGCGGTGATCGAGCCGAGACCGCCGGTGGACGAGCGTCCGTCGAGCGTCACCGTGCCACCTTCGGGCACCGTGCCGGGCGGAAGCACCACGGGATCGGGATTGCTCGTGCCGGTCGTGCCGTTGACGGCGTTTTGCAATTGTCCGAACGTGACGGTCGTCGCTCCCGTGGGCGCCTGGCCCGGGCGGACCGTTGTGGTTTGCCCCGGAGAAAGTTGCACGCTGCCGACCACGTTGGGATCGCTGCTCCTCACCGTGACCACGCCGGAAATCGAGATGACCACCGTGGCTGTGGGACTATCCGCGTCGACAACTTCGTCGGTGCCGAGCACGCCGCACACCGCGGTGTTGGTGCGAATGTCGAAATTGGAATTCGGCTGCGACAAGTGGACGACGTCGGCGCGCACTTTTCCTTCGAGCAATTCAAACGAAGATTGTTGCGAGCGGGCGTCGTGCTGCAGGACCTTCAGTTGCGCTTTCTGGCCGAGGCTCAAGATGGAACCGTCGGTCAACTGCGCGCGGAGGCGCGAACTATCGCCGGTCTTCAGCGTGTCGTTCCAGTGGAACGCGGTGCCGTCGGTGGTGATGGGTGTCTCGGCGGCTTTCACGCCGCTGCGCGGCGCCGCGACGATGAACGTGGATCCGAAGTGTTTGGTGACTTTGCCGGCTTGCTGCGCTTCGGCGGGAAGCGCGGCACAGAATAAAACACCCAGGCAAATGAGGGTTGCAACAAATGGCCTTAGACGCATAACTCCCCTTATTAATGGGAACGTGCTCGCCACCGGGGGGGCGCGTGCTCAAGTCTTCCCATCTGAGCCCTATCTGGTCGCTCGAACCGTATTACCAATCGCACAAACCAACGTAATGCGTCAGACAGCGAAAGCCTCACTATGACTAGCGCCAACGCCAGAAATAACGGGCCTTAACGACGCCGTAGGTTCGTTTTGTAATCTCCTACGCCCTTGCTCTAACTGCTTCCAATGCAGTTACTTACTTGTGGCTGTATAGACCCCGTCCCAAACCCCGACTGGAGGCTCTTCCACGTACATCTTGCTGCGCCGCGCCATCAGCTTCGCGGGACCATCGCCGGGAAACGCCGACAGGATGTCCTCGAAGATTTCCAGCGCCTGCTCAAACTTTCCGCGCCGATACGCCTTCAGGCCGTCGGCGAAAACTTCCACCAGCGGCTTCCACTTCGCGCCGTCGTCGATGGTCGACATCAACTCGAAGATCGCCACGGGCTTGTTCTTGCCCTTCACGCGGATCAAATCGAGTTCGCGGCAGACGAACTGATCCTTCACGTGGGCGTAGGTGTTTTCGCTGATGATGATGCGCGTGCCGTACTCTTTGTTCTGGCCCTCCAGGCGCGCTCCCAAGTTAACGGCGTCGCCCATCACGGTGTAATTGAAACGCTTTCGCGATCCCATGTTGCCCACCACCATCGGGCCGGTATTCAGGCCGATGCCGATGTTCAACTCCGGCTTGCCCTCGGACTTCAGCTTCGCGTTGAGATCCTTGAGTGCCGCCGCCTGATTCAAGCAAGCCCGGCAAGCGCGCTCCGCATGATCCGTTTGCGGATACGGGCGTCCCCAGAAGGCCATGATCGCGTCGCCTTCGTATTTGTCCACCGTGCCCCAGGTCTCCATGATGATGTCGGACATCAAGGTCAAGTACTCGTTGAGCAATTCGACGAGCTGCTGCGGCGTGAGCTTTTCGGAAATCGAGGTGAAGCCGCGCACGTCGGAGAACATCACGGTCATTTCCACTTCTTCGCCGCCCAACTGCAGCAATCCGGGATCCTTCAGCATTTGCCCGATCAATCCGGGGTGCACGTACATGCCGAACGCGCCGCGGACCTTGCGCTTTTCACGCTCCTCGAAGATGACGCGATAGGAAACGATGCCCACGAAGTTCGCCAGCAGCGTGGAAGTCGGAATCACCATGTCGAGCCAGCGGCCGTGCGACACGAACTGCTGGTCGACGTAAGCGAGCATGCCGAATAACGCCAACAACAACGCCGCCCAGGAGATCGTCGCCGGCATGATCACGAAAACCAATCCCATGACGATGCCCGCGAAAATCATCATGGCCATGTTGGTGGTTTCTTCCAGCGCGCCGCGCTTCAGGAAGTTGTTGTTCAGGATGTTGTCGGTGATGTTGGCGTGGATTTCCACGCCGGGATAGCTGGACTTCTGGTACGGCGTGGGCCGCAAGTCGGAAATCACGCCGGTGGCGGTGACGCCGACGTAGACAATCTTGTCCTTGAACGTGTCGGCCGGGATTTTGCCTTCCGTCACGTCGCTGTACGTATACGTGGGATAGGTTTGCGCGTCGCCGGCGTAATTCACCAGCACTTCGCCCGAGCGATCCGGCCGGACGTTGTACTGGTTCATCTGCAAATAGTCGGGGCCGAGCGGATTGAAAAAGAAAATCGTGGAATCCGGGCCTGCCTGCAAATACTGGCGCGTGGTTTGCACCGCCAGCGACGGAAAAAAATCTTCTTCCAGCTGCGTCTTGGTCTTTTGCGGATAGCGCACGATCAGCGGCATGCGCCGGTAGACGCCGTCGTCGTCGGCCCAGGCGTTGATGAAGCCGGCGTATTTGGCGGCGTCCGCGAATATGCGCAGGTTCGGCAGGATGCCTTTCACATCGAACTGCTGCAACGGATGTTCGGGATGCTCCACAAAAAAGCGATAGCGCCCCATGCCGTTCAGCTTGCGGATTTGCGGATACGCCTGATACGCCAACACGTCGTTGTATTCGGAGATGGTCTTCGGATCGAGGCCCGCCTGTTGCTCTTCGTTGTCGAAGAATTCGTGACCCAGCGTGACATTGCCGCACTTCTTCAAAGACTCCGCGAAGGCCGCATCACTATCGGTTTGCGCCGCCACGTCGGAGAGTTTGCCAAACGCCGCTTCGTCGAAAGATTGCCCCTTGGCCTCCAGTTGCTCCTTCATCTGCTTCAACACGGTTGAGGCCGCGGTGGGATCGTGGTAGGGGAAGAAAATATCCAAGCCGATCGAACGCGCGCCGCCCGAGCACAAGCGGTCGAGCAAACGCGCGTGCAGATAGCGCGGGAACGGCCAGCCATACCGGTTGATCGTCGGTTGATCGATGGCCACGATCGCGATTCGCGGATCCACCGGGCGCTTGCCGCGCAAGCTGAAGCGAAGGTCGAGAGTACGCAGCTCGTAGCCGCGCACCAACCGGCTGATGGGATCGCGAGCATCGGTGATATCCACGCGCACGAACAACGCCAAGCCGATCAGCGCGAACGTGCCGCTGATCGCCAGCGTGTACTTATGGGACTTGAAGAATTGCAGGATACCCGCGGGCGTCAGGTTTTTCTTTAGGTCGGCGATCCACCGCTGCGGGTTCACTTGTTTTCCCCTTGCTTCTTGTACCGCCACAGCACCGTGACGGAGAAGACGCGTTCGTCGAACGATTGTCCCTGCGTCGCGAAGTAATTGCTATTGCGGTCGAAGGCGAAAATGATTTCCTTGCTGTCGCTGTTCTTGAACTTGTAGGTAAGCGCGGCGTGATACTGCGGGCGTCCAAAGCCGTTGGGCAGCAGCACGTTCACGTTCGCGGGTAGACTGGTAAACGTTCCGCACTGCGACGTCGCGGTGGTGGCGCACTGCGTGAACAGCGACGCGCCCACTTGGCGATAGATCAATTCCGCTTGGAAATACTTCGGCGCGTCGATATACATGATCGCGGCGATGTTGCGATTGTCGTTGGCGCCGAACGCGGTGAAGAACAATTCGCGTTCGATTTCATAGCGGAAGTTCGGCGAGAACGTCCAGCCGCCCAGGTCCAAAATGCTGCGCAACGCCAGCGACACGCGATTCACGCCCGTCGACTGCGTGGGATCGTTCACCGAATCGTAGGCGCGGTGCTCGTAGCCGACCGTGAACAGCGTGGTGCCCATGGGGATCGAAACGTCGGCGTAAGGAATTCGCGCGACGATCTTGGTGCCGTTGTTGGTGGCTAGATCGAACGGTCCCGTCTCGCGGCGTTCGCGATATCCGAAGTCGAACAACGTGCGTCCCAGGTGCGGAATGCGGCGGAAACTGAAGCGGACTTCGGGAACCTTGAAGATGGTCGCGCCGAGCGGCTGCTCGTGACGCAAATCGTTTTCCGTGTAGCGATACGATTCGTCGATGGTGAGATGCTGGCCCGCGTCTTCGGTCAAGGTGATGCCGGCGTCCTGCAAGTCGGCGAGTTGGCGCGCGTTCACGGAGAAGAAATTCGGTTCCATGCGCGTGTACGTTTCGCGCGCGGTGAACCAGCCGTTCTTGTAGCGCGAGTCGAGACGCACGGCCCAATCGCCCAACTCCACGTGTTCCTGCTGGATGTTGGGATTCGTCAAGCTGTAGGCCGCCTCGCCGTCGAGCGAGAACTTGCGCCCGAAATCCATTTTGGTGTCGACGCTCAACACCTGGTTGTTCACGCCGATCAGTCCGTTGACGAGATCGGGCCGGATCGATCCGACGAGATCGTGGCCTTCCGAGAAATTCACGCCGATCGTTTTATTCGGCTGGATCTTGTATTCCCCGCGGAATCCGCCCACGAAGCGCGTAAACGGCTGGCCGACGATGTAGTCCTTGAAAATCGATCCCCAACGGTCGGTGAAAACGCCGAGGTTGGCGGAAAACTTCCAGTTCTGATCGAACTTGTGGACGAAACTGACGCCCTTGATGTTCTGGTTGTAGGTGAAGCGCGAGTAGTTGACGAGGTAATCGCCGAAATTCGCTTCCGTTTGCTTGTTGTAGAAGCGGAAGTATCCGCGCTGCAAGCTGGAATGCTCAGGATCCCAGCGGACGTCGTTGGTTTCGCGGAAAATCCCCAGGTACTGCAGGCGATTCGTGCCCCAGGCGTGATCCTGATACAGCGTGAGATCGGTTTCCGAATCGTTGCCGGGAATCAGGAAGGAATACAGCGGGAGTCCATCGGGTCCCTTGGTATTGGGATTCACTTGCGTGTACGCGTAGGTGTCTTTGAACTCGAAAAACAACTGATCGTTACCGGTGCCGGTGGGCACGGCCGACCCCGGCGCGCGCGTTCCGGCGGCGTTGTTCTGGCTTCCGGTGTTGCCGGTGGCCCCGGTCGCGCCTTGCGTTGACGGGAACGCCGATCCCGGAGATTGCGTGTTGGGCGCGGGCGCGCTCGGCAACGTCGGGGCTTGCGCGGCAAGTCCGGCCACGCAGACACACACGGAGACAATCAAGAGCAACGGGCCCGCGAGGGCCGATCTTACAGGCATTCTTCTTTCTCCACTCCACGGCGTTTTCGCAGCCCGATTGCGCCGTTCGTCCGTTTCCAGCGGAATCAACCGCCGGGCCTTGGCGGTCCAGCCGCCGAGGCGTTCATTTTGGGAAGCGAGAACTCCGCCGTCGACGGGAAACCGCAAAGATCCCGGCGCATTCAGAACCCACACCCATCCCAGGACAGATTAAGCCGTAGAGTAGGACGTTGCCATACTTAGCAGAGCCTTGTCAAGGCGTACAAACGTTTGGTTTTCAAGGGCAAACCAGTAGTACTGGTGAGTGTCGAAAAACAGGGCAACGGGCCCTGGAAACGTTACACCATTTCAGGAAGCTTTAACTTTTAGTTGTTCTAAAGCGCGACGCGGAAGCGGGGAATTGCTTCCGGACGGCCGACAATGCCCTCGGGAGCCGCCGGCCAGCTCCGCGTACAGGGCAGAACAGGCGAATGTGCCTGTCGCCGTTCTGATTGCAGCCAGCCTCCTCCAGGCGCTAGAATTGGTAGAAGACGTCCATGGATTTCCCGCCCACAATCTCGCGAGAGAGAGTCAGGCCGTTGCTGGTGGCAACAATCGTCATTGTAATACCGCTGGTCCATTTGGGTTGTCCATTGCTGTTGGCCTTCGCGGGACCGGGTTGGGGCTGGAGAGGCGGCCACCCCACTCTCCTGAATCTGTTGGGACTATTGCCTGTCATGCTGGGTTTCTTCCTCCTCGGTTGGATTCTGACCACCATGCTCACTGTTGTACCGACACTGCCGTTGAGGATTCGCCTCGGACTCCGGCCGGCCCGCCTCGTGCAAACCGGGCCATACGCCTGGATGCGCCACCCCATCTACGTCGCCGAAGGCTGTCTTTGGGTGGGTATGATCGTCCTGCTCGGCAGCCCTGTGGCGGCCGCAGTGTTTGCCTGCCTGATGCTCGCCGGTTCTCGTTGGCTAGTCAGGGGTGAAGAACGGGCCCTGGAGGAACAGTTCGGCGATGAGTATCGCGCATACCACGCCCGCGTGTCGGCGCTGCCACATTTTCGGCGAGTGCGCTGACTCCGACACCATCAACCGGGCCGTATATTCGCCACTCGGAGATACGCTTCCGTTCGGATCGTTCCCGTGTCACGGGCCATCCGGAAGCTGCAGACCGTCCGGATTAGTTCCGAATCGCCGTCCAGCCGGAAGGAATCTCCTTTCCAGGTCAGCGAGCAGCCCGTTAATCGCGGCGACCCAAACGAATTCCAATGAGACCACCAAACGGGCGCGTTTCCTCGACGTGCCCGTTTGGTGGGTCATCCTGGCGGCTTATTCTTGCACGTCGCCGGTGCATTCGAACGTAACCGTGCCCTTGGTCGAGATCACGCAGATCCAAGCGGCCGCGCGCGCCGGAATCGCGGGCTTCGCGGGAACTGCCTTTTTCCCGCCGGCCGCCGGTTGTGCCGGCTGCGCCGGAACAGCGGGAGCACCGGGATCCCAGCGCAGCGTCATATTGGGTGGGGCGTACACAGGGTTCGGATTCTTGGGATTCTTGTCCGGACAATTTGACGGGCACGCCTGCGCGGCGTACGCGTGTAACGATCGGTCCGCGGTAACAAGCGCGTCGGCAAAAAGCACAACCGCCAGCATGATTGCCGTGATTGGGTCCTGCGCGATGCCTTCGCCTCCGGCAATGCCGTGTTCTTCCGTGTTGGTTCCGCAATGTGCTTTGGTGACTGGCATGGGTTCCTCCTCGTCTCGAGTCTCGTTGCAACAGAACGGGCGGGCGATTTCTCGCCGAAGAAACGAATCGGGCCGGCGCATGCGCACCGGCCCGCGGCCCGTTCAGTGGCCGTTCCGAATCGCGCTCGTTCTCAGGGCGAGCGCTTCACTTATCCGAGTAAGCGACTTTCTGAGGTCGCCGGGGCCATCTTGTTGCCGGATGGCCGGCTACTGCGGCGAGGAAGTGCTCGGAGACACCATGGTGGCCGCCCCCGTGCTCGAGATTCCGTTCGCGGTGATCACAACCAACGGAAAAAGTACATGGGATTTGGGAACGATCACGTTCACTTGATACAAGCCCACAAATCCTTGTGTGAGGCCCGCGTAAACAACGGGCGCGTTGTTTCCGTCGATCGTCACTGTCACCGGATTCACCGTCTGATTGAACGAAGTCGCCGCCGTGCCGGTGGCAAACGATGGAGACGTCGGGCCCAGGCCCGTGCAGTAGATCGCGACTTCCTCCCCTGTGGACGCCGAATTGGGGTTCCCGACAATGGTGTTGTTGCCGTGGAGGATTGCCGCCAAAAAAACGTTGTCTTCATAGGGGTTCACTACAGACACTCGGAAGGTTCCAGGCGCGGCCGCCACCAGGTTGATCGGCTGGGGCGCGCTGGTCTGCCCGTTTACGGTGACGGTCAGCGGTGTGGTGCCGGCTTGCGGACATTCCCAGGGAAGTTGCGCGTTGATTTGCCGCGGCGAGACGTAGAACAGCGGAAGATTCTGGCCGCAAGCCGTCACAGTCGTATTGTTCGCGCCCATTTGCGTCGGCAGCGGAACCGTGCCGGCACTGACTTGCCCGGAAAGCAGAAATTGCGATCCGAAAATGGAAATGATTTGCCCGGCTGCCACCTGATTATTCGGCGCGGGCACGAAACTCGCGCCGTTCACGACTCCTCCGTTATTCACCACCGGAGGGCCGGAGAACTGCGGCACACCGATGATCTGAAAACCTCCGACGTCGATGAAGTTGTCCTTGGAGCTTGAGTCGTGCGTTCCGGTGACCTCCACCGTCATCGTATGCGTGCCCGCCGCCAGCAAGCCGCTGCCAAACAGCGGTTGAACATTGAGACCCACGGCGCTGTACGCGTCGACGGTCCCGACCTTCGTTCCATCGACATACACGTTGGCAATGCCGTAGTTGTTATTCTGGCCCCCAAACCACACCACAGCCGTGCCGCTGAACGTGACCGTCCACTTTGTGCCGGCGATATTGGAAAAGCCGTTCGTGGGACCGAACATCGGAGGAGGCGACTGCACCACGGAGGAAAAACTCAGGTCGATCAAACTGCCCGCGGCGGTCGTGCTGCTCGGAGCCGGCCCACCATTCGTGATATCGAACGCGTCGATCCACACCCATTGGCTGGCTGGTTGGGTGGCTAGCAGGCTGGCTTGGCCGCTCACATTGACAAAAAGCGTGTGCGGACCGTCCGGCAAACCTTGCGCGGAAAAAAGCGTTTGTTGATATTGCGTGGCCGCCGCATAGGTATCCACGACAGTGCCGACGCCGTCCAGGTTCACCCACGCGCGGCCTGCGCCGGGATCGCGCACGCCGATCCACGCGATTCCCGTGCCGGTGAACGTGATCGCCGCCGCGGAGAGCGTATCTATCGCCAGCGTCGCCGTGCCGCCGCTGTTGCCTGTGGCGGTGTTGTTGTACCACGTGCCGGTGTAGGTGATGTGTGGATCGGTTTGCTCGATGCGGGTTACTTGGGCGCACGGGGATGCCGCGATCGCGGCGACGGCCGCCGATAGGAGGAGACGGCGCGAAAAATTGCGCATACTTCCACGATGGAATCGCGCGGGAAAAATGTCGTTTCACTGTTGAACAGGAAAACTACTGAATCCACCCCGGAAAACCCGGGCCTGCACTCTTGCGCAGGCCCGTAGCCCGTCCCTTTAGCGCTCATCTATTGCTGCGCTACCTCCGGAGCCGCCTTTACGCAGATCGTCACCGTGTTGCTCGCGACTCCCGCCGCGGTCAACTGCACCGGCACCGAGTTGCCCGCCGGCGTGCCCGCCGGAACCTGTGC
>JAJPHL010000048.1 GCA_021325275.1 Terriglobia bacterium
CTGACGCCTGGGGCTAACGTTGTACCGCCTGCTGCGCAGGCTCGCTCGCATCAACTCCAACCGATAGCGATGTGATCGACGGAAATACCGCCTGCTGCGCAGGCTCGGGGACAGAATGTAACCGAACACTCGCCAACGTGGAACGAGACAATGTCCAAACTCCATTCGGAAAGGCAAGAGCCTTTCCGCACGAAGTAGCGGCGGAGCGGCTAGAAATTCAGACTGAGACAGCACCGACTTTCGGCGCGGCGCCGGAGCATCGCGGCCGTGTGCTACGATGGCCTTCACATGCCGGACTCCGACATCAGCCGGCTCACCATGGCCGAGTTGCTGCGCGCGCAGGCGGCGCGGCGTCCGCAGGCGGAAGCACTGCTCGCCCCGGGACTCCAGCCGCTGACCTACGCGCACCTTTGGGAACAAGTACAGTCGATTGACGCAAGTTTGCGCGGCTTCGGCGTGCCGCGCGGCGCGCGCATCGCCATCGTGCTGCCGGATGGATCGCACGCCGCCGCGGCGCAAGCGGCGGTGTCGTGTTATTTCATCGCCTGCCCGCTGCATCCGCTGCTCCACCAGCCGGAATACGAGAGTCTCCTCGCGAGTCTTCGGGTCGTCGCCGTGATGGTGCCGGCTGGTGATCCGTCGCCGGCGCGCGAAGCGGCGGCCGCGCTAAGACTTTTCGTTTTCGAATTGGCTCCCCAGGGTGGGGAAGCGGGAATCTTCCGTCTCGCCGGAAAAACCGCCGGGCATCCCGCGCCCGCCGCGGGTGATCCGCAACCCGGCGACGTCGCATTCGTTTTCCGAACGTCCGGCACCACGTCGGAGCCGAAAAAAGTTCCACTGACGCATCGTAACGTTCTTGCAAGCGCGCGCAATCTGGCGCATTCCTGGGGCTTGCGGCCCGGCGATCGCAACCTGTCGCTGCGCGCGTTATCCCATCAAGGCGGATTTCTCGGCGGACCGCTGGTGTCGTGGTGGGCGGGCGCGGCGGCCGTCTGCACTGCGGGTTTTCAGCCCGCGCTTTTCCGCGAGTGGATGGCGACGTTCGATCCGGTGTGCTACTCCGCCGTTCCCGCCGTGCATCGCGCGATTTTGGCGGGAATTCGCGACGGCGGGAGGCTGCCGCCGGGCCGGCTGCGCTGGATCTACTCGGGTGCGGCCAGCCTTCCGGCCGAATTGATGCGCGAGCTCGAAGACGCATTGGGCGCGGCGGTGGTGGAAGGCTATGGACTCACCGAAACCGCGACGCACACGTTCTGCAATCCGCAGCCGCCGCAGGCGCGCAAGGCGCGATCGGTGGGAAAATCGCTCGGCGCGGAGATCATGATCGCGGGAGACACGATCGCCGACGAGCACGGCGACCCGTTGCCGCCCGGGCAAACCGGCGAAGTGCTGTTGCGCGGCGAGAGCGTGATGAGCGGTTACGAGGACTCGCCGGACGCCGATCGCGAAGTGTTCTCGAACGGCTGGTTTCGCACGGGCGACCTGGGATATCTCGACGCCGACGGATATTTGTTCATCACCGGCCGCAAGAAGGAAACGATCAATCGCGGCGGCGAGAAGATTTCCCCGCTGGAAGTGGAAGAAGCGTTGCGCGCCCACGACGCGGTGGCCGACGCCGCGTGTTTCGCCGTTCCCGACGCGCGGCTCGGAGAAGAAATCGCCGCCGCGGTGGTTTTGCGCGCCGGTTGTGAGGTATCCGAACGCGACTTGCGGCGGTTTGTGGCCGGGCGCAAGTCGGATTTCGCGACGCCCGCGCGGATTTATTTCCTCGACACGCTGCCGCGCAACGCCGGCGGCAAAGTGATGCGGCGCGAACTCTCGGCGCGCTTCGCGGCGGCGGAAAAAGGCGCCGAGCGGCCGGGATTTGTCGCGCCGCGCAACGAAGCGGAACGCCGGATGGCCGCGATCTGGCAGGAGGTTTTGCCCGGTGTCACGCCCGGCATTCACGATGATTTTTTTGAGATTGGGGGGAATTCTCTACTGGCCGTCGACCTCACAGTACGAATTCAGAAAGGATTCGGCCGGAAATTACCGCTCGTCGCGCTGATCCAGAATCCCACGATTGAAAAACTCGTCGCATGTGTGACGCAAGAAGTCACCTTCCAGCACATACGGGTGATCGAACTGCAGTCAGGAACGTCCGCACCATTCTTCTGCGTGCCGGGCGCGGGCGGACTCGCAATGAGTCTGCGCGAACTGGCGACGTACTTCAAAGGACGCATGCCCTTTTGCGCATTTGAAACGCCACGAGCCGAGGAAGTGGACGCGGAGACGTACACGATTCCGTTGTTCGCTGCGGATTTAGTTGCCGCATTGAAGCGGCAACGGCCCGCAGGCCCTTACGATTTGGGCGGATTCTGCTGGGGCGCGCTGGTGGCGTTGGAAATGGCGCAACAACTGCGCGCCGCGGGCGATGAAGTGCGCACGCTTATCCTGCTCGATACCGTGATTCCGGGGAAGGTGGGTTTGGCGGGAGCGTTGGAGCAAGAGATCCGCCGCCGCAAGGAAGAACTGCCGCGCGCGCCGCTTGGCCGGAAGGTGAAGCTGCTCTACAGCTTGTTCCGCGACTTCGAGCGTAAGGTCCGCGCGCCCTTGGGACTGGTTCGTGTGCGCCGCCAGCCCGCGCCCCTGACAGAAGAAGAAGAAATTGCGTACTACGGCAACGACGCTGTCCGCGACATGCACACCAGGATAGCGGCGCAATACCAGCCGGTGCCGTACGCTGGAGCCATGACGGTGATGCTCGACGCACAAAACATCCCTCGTGAAAATGAAGCGCGGTCGCAGGTGTGCCGTCAGTGGGCCGCCGGCGAATTTCGCGAAGTGATCGTCCCGGGAGCCGAGCGCGGAGCCTGGACGCATGCGCCCGGTGTTCAACACCTGGCAAACGCACTGCTGGAAACGTTGGAGTCCGCACGCGCGACCGAACAGACCGCGCCGGAGAGTCCGGCATCTGCGGCGCCGCGCAACATGGCGCCGCGCAACATGGCGGAGCGCAAGGTCTCCGCGATTTGGCAGGAAGTGTTGCGCGGTCCTGCGCGCGGCGTCCACGACAATTTTTTCGACGTTGGAGGCAATTCCCTTCTCGCTGCGGATGTAACGGCACGGATCGAGCGCGCTTTCGGGCGGAAATTGCCGCTCGCCGCGTTGATTCTGCATCCCACGATCGAAGAATTGGCAGCGTGCGTGACACAAGAATCCGCTTTCCAGGGCAAACGGTTGATCGAACTGCAGACAGGAACGTCCACGCCGTTTTTCTGCGTGCCGGGTTGGGGCGGCCAGGCGCTGGGTTTGCGCGAACTCGCGATTTGCTTCAAGGACCGCATGCCTTTTTGCGCCTTCGACGCACCGAGCGCCGAGGAGGTAGACGTGGAGACGCACTCGATCCCGTTGCTCGCCGCCGCTTACGCGAGCGAATTGAAGCAACGCCAGCCTCAGGGACCCTACGACATTGGCGGAGTCTGTTGGGGGACGTTGGTGGCGCTTGAAATGGCGCAGCAGTTGCGAGCCGCGGGCGATGAAGTGCGCACCCTCGTTTTGCTAGATCCGGATCCCTTCCCGATTGGCTTCGCGCGCGCGCTTGACGAGGACATGCACCATCGATGGGAAGAAATTCCCTCCGTTCCATTGAGCCGCAAGATTAAATTGCTTTACGGCCTGTTTCGCGACGCGGAACGCAAAGTGCGCGGATCGCTGGGACTCGTTCGGGTGCGGCGTCGCCCCAAGCTCTTACACCACCTGACACAAGAACAGACGATCGCGTACTATGGCGGCGACGCGGAAAGCGCGCTGCGTGACAAGATCCTTGCGAAGTATCAGCCGGTCCCGTACCCGGGACCAATCACGGTGATGCTGGCCGGAGAGAACGTCAGCAACGAAAACCAAGCGCGGCGCCGCGCCTATCAGGCGTGGATCGGCGGTGAATTCAACGAATTGGTTATCTCAGGAGTTGGGCACGGTACATGGACGCGCGCGCCGGAAGCCCAGGTTTTGGCGAACATGTTGCTCGAAACACTGGAATCCGCGCGCCTACGGCATCATCGATAGCAGCGCGGAATTGCTGGCCGCGCCGCCGATCGTGATCACCAACGGATAATCTCCGGCCGCGAGTCCCGTGGGCGTCGCGATGTTCACTTGCAGCAATCCGACAAATCCTGCGCCAGTCCCGCGTACTGGACGTTCGCGGGCTTGCCGCCGATGGTCGCCGTGACCGGCAGATTCGCTTGTGCCGTGGGATTCGCCGGAGCCGCGGCGCCCGTGGCCGGCTCGCCCACCTCGTTGGCTTGCGCATCACGACCGATCAGTCGCGGACTGTGCCGCAGGTCAGCGCGCGATGTTGGCGCGATACTGATCGCGATCCTTGCAGCCATCGTTCGATCCGCGCTTGCACGCTTCCTCGGCGTCCTTGAGCGCCGCCGGCAGATTTCCCTGGCGCGCGTAATTCTTCGAGCGGGCCAGCCACCCTTCGCCGTCCTGCGGCACGAGCTGGATATAGCCCGACCACAAATTGACCAGCCGCGCGAATTGTCCGTTGCGCTGCCACAAGACGTCGAGCGCCGTGTAGGCGTCGCGCCGCTTCGGATCCCAGCGGATCGAGTTCTCAAAATCCTTCTCGGCGCGCGGAATCCGGTTCAGTCGCGCGGCCGCGAGTCCATGGATGTACCACGCCGGACCCGAGTGCGGATCGAGCCGCAACGCGACTTCGGCCTGCATGATCACCGGGACGAATTCGCCGCGACCGAAGGCCTCGCGCGCTTGGCCGACCATGGTCACGACTTCCGGCAATCCCGCGGACTTGGGATCCTTGCGCGCCACGTTGTTGCGCGCCCGTTGCATCTGGGTGATCGTGTCGACGACGAGCGGAGAATAGAACCCGGCGATCCACTTTGTGTTGGCCCACAGCGGTTCTTCAGCCGACAACCGCGCGTACCGGTTCAACGCGTCCTCCAGTTCCAGGTCGCGCCAATCGATGATCGCGTCGCCGATTCCGCCTTCGGTGTTCGCTTCGAATGCGGCGCGCGCGCGATCCGTGGTTCCTGTTTCGAGCAGAATCCAGCCGAGAAGATTCGACGCCGGCACACGGGAACGCGGCGGATGCACAAATTCGAAAAGGTGCATCGCGAAGGCCAACTGTCCCGCGCGATAGTGCCATTCGGCGAGACGCAGCGTCCAGGAAGGATCCCAGTTGCGCCAGATCGTCTCGGACGACGGCTCGAGATTACCGGCCATCGCCGCCAAGCCCGCCTCCTCCACGCGCGCCTGCTCCAATACGTCTTTGTGCGAGGATGCCCACGCCCGGAATTCCTGTTCGGCCTCGCGCGGTTGTTTCATGCCGTTGATCGCGGAAGCCCCGAGAGCGTCGGCAAACTGGCGCATCGCACGTTCATTCTGCGGATTCACTTCCAGGATCGCGCGCCACGCGGCGGCCGCTTGATCGAATTGCGCCAGGGCCATGCGTGATTCCGCGACCACTTGTAGAGCGTCGGGTTGGCGCGGCTCCGTTTTCAGGGCGCGCTCCGCCATGTTGACGGCGAGATCGTAGCGCCGGGCTTTCAGAAGATCCTGCGCGCGCGCACTCCAGAAAAACCAGCCAATCCGCAAATCGGTTTCCGGACGATTGGCGTCCCAGTGGTTTCCTTCGATCTGCTTCCTCACTTGCGCCAGCCGCTCGGCGGGCAGCGGATGCGTGCGGAAATAATCGATCAGCACGCCGACGCCGGTCTCGGCGATTTCATCAAGCGGATTAGCCGATTTTTTCTGTTTCAGTTGATACCGTTGGTACAGCCGCATCATTTTCTCGTTGAAGCGCAGCGCGCCCGCGGGAGAATATCCGGCTTTCACCGCCAGATCGAGACCTTCGCGGTCCGCTTCCAACTCCTGATCCTTGCTGTATCCGGCCTGGAACAGATAAACCGGCAGCGCGAAGACGCCGGCCAGCGGCACTTTGCGAATCGCGGCCTCCACTTGCACGCGATCGGCGCAATGATACAAATCAACGTGCTCGATTTCGTGGCCGAGCACCGCCGCTAACTCGTCCTCGCTGTCCATCAACTCGAGCATGCCGCGCCCGATAACGATATTTCCTCCCGGCAGCGCGAAGGCGTTCACGAACGATCGCTCGTCGTAGAAGTGGAAACGGTAGGGCAGCTTGCGGCGCGCGTTTTTCGCAACTTTCGCGCCGACCTCTTGAATGTATCGCTCCACGACGGGCGCGTTGCTCGACGGCAGACCACGCGCCAACTGCTCGCCGATGTGAATTTCCTGTTCGTCGGTCGAGCGCGTGAAGCGCACCGGCAAGCGGCTCAACTCGCGCTCGGAACTGGCGATCAAATCGGTCACCGCTTGGGGACCGACGGGCGCTTCCACCTTGCGATGCTCGGTGAAGTAGAGCGCGATCCCCGCGAGGATCAGCACGGCGGCGAGCGCGATGTGACGCAACCTCATAGATATTGCCTCACAGTCTCGCGGAATCGTGTGTACAGCCACGACACGAGCAGCAACGCGGCGCCGAGCGCGATGAAGGTCAGATAGCGATCGCGCGGGTTCAAGCCCCAGACGTCGAAGAATACGATTTTGCCGACGGCCATCAGCAACAACGCCAGTCCCGCGAGGCGGAAACTACGCTCGCGCACGCGCAGCGCGAAGAGAAAGACCGCCACCGCTTCCACGCCCCAGGCGAGAGTCACCATGCCGCGCGACGATTCCGCTTCGAGCAGCGCCGTCAAGAGCACCAGCAGGAGGAAGAAGAAAACTTGCTCCGGACGCCGGCCCACCGCGGCGAGCCAGCGGAAAACGGCCAAGGCCGCCGGCGTTTCGGGCGCTTCGCGAATCCGCAAACGGAATCCCAGGGCCAGCGCCACGCCGAACAGCACCAAACACGCGCCCACGCTCACCCAACGGCTATACCAGAAACTCGCGGGGAAGAAACTGCGTTCGTAGAGGTTGTAGAATGCAGCTCGCGAAAACACGAACAGCGCGACGAGCAACGCTTGATTGACGAAATACCGCCGGCCGGTGGCCAGGGCGGTCAGCAGCAGCGCCACCACCAGCAGCATCCAGAATGCCGCCACCCAATCCGGCGCGATTTCAAAGCGAATCAGCGCGACGAGCGTCATGGTCCCGAGGAATCCGAGGATTCTCTGCACGTGGAGTTTGGCGTCGAGTGAGAAATCTTCACCCACGGCATCGTCCCATCGCCAGTACGCGTACCAGAACGCGAGCGCCACCGGCACGACGGTGTACACCAGCGGACTCAACTCGCCGGGCGTCGACGCGACGTTGAGATTCACGAAGAACAGGCGGAAAAACGCCGCCGCGAACGCCAGCATCGCTTGGAGACGCAGCGAGAATTGACGGGCGGCAAATCCCCATTCCGCAAGGACCAGGGCCAAGACAATCCACGCCAGAACCACGGCCGCGGAGTTCAACTCGAGCCACGCCAGATCGGCCAGCGCCAGCGACGCTGCCCACGCGTAGACCTGCGATACATCGAGGCGCGTCTCGAATCCCAACTCCACGAGATCGGTCAGTCCGCTCCAGCGCGCCAAGAAATAAAGCGCGATCGCGGCGAATGCCACGCTGATGGCGCGATGATGCGGATCCCAAATGTTGACCGACACAAGGCGCACCAGCACCGCCGCGGCGATCAGATTGCCTTGCACGCGCAGCGGCACATGCACGTTCTCCGCGCTGATGACGCGCGGCACCGTCACCAGCACGCACGCGAGCACGGCCCACGCCACGGCGGTCCACTGCTCGGGGAAAACGATCCACGCGGCGATCCACAACATGATCGAAGCGAGATACGAGACGCGCAGCGCGGTTTCTTTCTCCCACGTTTGCCCGAATTTTTCGGGATGCCGCTCGGGCAGCACGTGCGCGTTCATGTAGAAAACCGCGGCGGCGATGAGGAAACTGAGCGCGGCGTGCCAATCGGGCGTGGTGTCCGCGCCGTCCCAACGGCGTCCCATCACCCCCGACGCGTCGATCGCGATCATCTGGGCCGCCGCGGCCAATCCACCGATCGCGCCGAGATAACGGAAGAGCACTTCGCCCGAGATCATGCCGGCGACGAGGAACGCTTCCGCTTCGAAAATCCAAATCACCGAGAGGCGATTGCCGGAGTAGCGGAAGGGAATCGCCGCCATCATCAACACGACGCCGATGGTCGAGAGAATCAAGAACGCCGTGCGTCGATCGCGCAGCCGCGGGATTTGCGCCAGCGCCAACTCGGCCGCGCCGAGGGCGAGCAGCGCCCAAAACGCCCATTCCGGATGCACCGACTGATACTTGAGAATCCCCAGCAAGAAAAACGAATTCAGCAGCGCGGCGACGGTGGAAACTTGCTCGCCGTCGATGGCCGTGGGATTGTCGCGTAACCCGGGACTGCGCAGCACGTAGGTCGCACGGAAAACCGCCCAGTAGAAAATCAGCAGCGCGGCGCTGGCGTAGAATTCCGGAAACGCGTGTTTGTGGCCGCGCATCGGCTCGATGATCTTGCTGAGCCAATACCAATGATTGAGGTACGCGGCAAGGATGCCGAACACTTCCATCTCGTACCACGCGAATCGCGCGACCACGATCGCCAGTCCCGCCACGAGAATCGCGCCGGCCCACAAACTGTAGACGTTCACTTGGCTGACGATCAGCGTGGAGAACGCCATCGCAAACGCCAAGCCGGTGGTGATTTGCGAACGATAACGGAGCGAGTGCGCCACCATCACCGCGGCCACGCCGAGCAGCAATACCAAGTCCGCCGCTTGCGACTGAATCACGCGCGCGGCGGGCACGTGATACATGGCGTAGGTCGTGAAAAACGTGAGGGCCCAACCGCCGGCGATGCCGGCCCGCGCCAGAATTCTCCAGCGGTCGTTGCGCTCGAAGAAAACGCCCACGCCGAGTAGCGACGCGCTGACGCCATAGCCGATGAGAATCTTGCCCGCCGCTCCCAGCGAGCGCATTTCGTAAGCGAGAAAGAGCGCGATGCCGGTGACAAAAATCACCACGCCGAGTTTGTTCAGCCAATTGGCGCCGAACACTTCTTCGAAGTCGAGCCAATTGCGCGGCGGCGTTTGTTCCGCGGCGGACGCCGCGAAGACCGGCGGGAGTGGAGGCGCAGGCCTCGGCTCCAGCGGTTGTTGGGGAGTAGGCGGAGGTTCCGGTGTCGTGGGCTCCGGCTCCGGCGGAGGAGGCGGCGCCACCGCTGTCGTCTCGGGCGCAGGCTCTTGTCTGTCCGGGGCGGACTCCGGTGGCGGAGCCGCCGGTGCCGGCGCGGCTGGTGGCGGCGCTGCCGCGACAACCACCGGCCCGCGGCGTTTCAGGTCTGCAACCTGATCCTTGAGTTCAAACAGGATCTTGTGCAGCGCATCGATGCGGTGATTTGTTTCTTCGAGTTGGGAATTCGCCACGCCGCGCCGGGAAAGTGCGATCCAAACGGCGATGGCCGCCACCACAAGCGCGCCGTACTGCGCCTCTTGCAACGACGCGCTAGCGGCAAAAATTCCAACGCCAACGACAATCAGACACCCGACGCCGGCGTCGCGCTTCACGCGCGCTAAATTAGCACACTTTGTACTCTTGTCGCGGGGTTATTTCCCGCGTTCGATTACCAAAATCGCGAATGATCCCGGCACCAGCGGACCGCGCCGTCCGCCCGCCGGCACGGGACCAAATTTCGCCGACGCCACGAAGAGGCGATGCGTGGTGGGATCCACGCCCATGTTGCGCGATCCCGCCGGCGTCACCACGTTTTCCAGCACGTGGTACGTGTCCGCCGAATCCTGATGAATCACGGTGAGCGTGCCGTCGGCGTTGGACGCGAACGCGTTGCCCGACGCCGGGTCGTAGCCCGCGCCATCCACGCCTTGACCGATCGGCAGCGTGGTGATCAGCTTGCCCGCCGTGTAATCGGACACCGCCATCACGCCGCTGCGGCATCCGCTGAACAAGCGATGATTCTTGGTGTCGATGGCCATCGACACGGGTTGCTTACACGGGGACGTCGGCCAGCGTCGCGTCACCTTCGCGGTCTTCGCGTCGATTTCCACCACTTCCGCCGTGTCGACGAGGTTGGCGTACACTTTGCCGTCGCCCGCGGAAGCGCCGTACTCCGGTTTTCCGCCCAAGTCGATGTTGGTGACGAGCGTACCGGCCTTGGCGTCGATTACGGTGGAGGAGTGTGCGTCGCCGTTCAGCGTGAAGACGCGCTTCGACGGAGGATCGAAGACAATCGCGTCGGCGTCTTCGGCGGCGGGAATGCGGTTGAGCACCTTGAATGTTTGCAGATCAAACATGGCCACCGATTTTCCTTGGCCCTCGGTGGCGAATCCATGACCTTCGCCGATCGCCGTGCCGTGCGCGCCCTGGATCCCCGCGACTTCGCCAAGCAACTTGCCGTCGTTCGCGTCCATTACCATCACGCGATCCTGACGCGCGATGTAAACGCGATGACTCGGCGGATCGGGCACCACGTAGTCCCAACTCCCTTCGCCGCCCAGGGCGAAAGTGTGCGTGACCTGGTAAGTGGTGGCGGCTTGCGCGACAAGCAACAAAGTGGCGCCACATGCGATCGCTACAACAAGTGATTTCATAGACCCCTCCGGCCACCAGTATGGAATGCCAGCCTGAAGGAAGACTGAAGGCCCGCGGAATGATTTCTAGCCGTGGCTCGGTTTCGATTTTTGGGCGTCTCAGTTTGAATTCCAGCGGCTCCGCCGCTGCTTTGTGCGGAAGGACAAACGTCCTTCCGAGCCTGCATAGCTGGCGACGCCCGCATAGCAGCCGAATTTGCGGTGGAAGACGGCGTCCCCTAAGCCTGCATCGCAGGCGATACAATGTTAGCTCCAGGCGTCAGCCTGGGGAAGACGGACCAAAAAACCGAGCCTGCGAAGCTGGCGGCACAAACACCTGCCAAACGCCAGCGCATCCCAAAATCGCAGGTTGAGATCGTGCGAAAGTACATCCGCAGCACCATCGAAGGATGGCCTTCGAGGACAAGTTCCGAAAGTTATGGCGCGCGCAGGGAATCGAATCCGAAGAGAAACACGTGTGGACCTAACGGCCAAAATGGGGAAGCGTTTTGTGCCGCCCGCTCCGCAGGCTCATTGTTGCTGCTGGGGTTTCCCCAGGCTGACGCCTGGGGCTAACGTTGTACCGCCTGCTGCGCAGGCTCGCTCGCATCAACTCCAACCGATAGCGATGTGATCGACGGAAATACC
>JAJPHL010000070.1 GCA_021325275.1 Terriglobia bacterium
CAACCGATAGAGATGTGGTCGACGGAAATACCGCCTGCCACGCAGCCTCGGGGACAGAATGTAACCAAACGCTCGCCAACGTAGCACGAGAAATGTCCAAACTACAGCGGAAGGACGTCGTCCTTCCGCACAAAGTAGCGGCGAAGCCGCTAGAATTCAAACTGAGACACCACCCTAAATTAGGGTGGTGTCATGTTCATCGAACGAAGACACTGGGTGGAAGCGTAGCTATTCCTTCGCGGGTCCGACCACACAATTCCGCCCCGCCTGCTTGGCGCGATACAAACACGCGTCAGCGGCGGCGATCAGGGTGGACGTGGTGTTATTGTCGCAGGGCTGGATGGTCGCGAGGCCGATACTGATCGTGACTTTCGGATCGCCCAACGCCGCGACTTGCTCGCGCACGCGTTCCGCCATCATCAACGCGCCTTCCGCCGGCGTGTCGCTCAAAATAATCGCAAATTCCTCGCCGCCGTAGCGCGCCGCCAGATCGGTAGGACGGTGCGCGCTCTCGTGCAACACCCGCGCCACTCTTTGAAGACACCGATCGCCTACAAGGTGGCCGTGCGTGTCGTTGTATTTCTTGAATTGATCCACGTCCAGCATCATCAAGGAAATGGGAAATTCTCCACGATAAGCACGCCGCCATTCCTGATCGAGAAACTCCGCGAACTGGCGGTGATTGGCGATGCCTGTAAGATCGTCGGTTGCCGAGAGCCGCCGCAATTCCTGATTGGCGGCGCGAACTTCGGCCGTGCGCTCTTCCACCAGGCGTTCCAGCTCCCGTTGCCGCCGCTTCAGCGAGCGCACACGCAAATAGTAGATCGCCGGCAACAGAATCACCACCGACAATCCGGCCAGGATTTCCGCGGCGCGTGTTTGATAAAAATGCGGGCGCAAACGCACGCGGATTTCCGCGGCGTTGGGACTCCAAACGCCTTCGTGACTCGCGGCTTCCACCCGGAATCGATAGTCGCCGGGCGGAACGAGTGTGTAAAACGCGTCGCGGCGTTTCCCGGGTTGTTGCCACTCGTGATCGACGCCTTCCAGCATGTAGCGATAGCGCGTTTGCTCGGGCGTTTGAAACGTCAGCGCGGCATAGTGAAATTCCAGGTCGCCGCCGCCCAGTCCCGCGATTCCGTCTTCGGCCAGCGGCCGATGATTCACATCGACACCGGTGATGAGCACGCGAGGCGCGGCGGAATCGCGCTCCGGATCGCCGGCGACGGCGCCGCGAATCGTGGGAAACCATAAGCGTCCGTCGCTGGCCTTCCACACCGAGGGCTGAAATCCGCCGTCACATTCGGCGATTTTCATGCCGTCCGGTTTTCCGAAGCCGACGGGCTCGAGGATCGAGCGCTTCCCTTCCTGCATTTCTTCGAATTGCCGCTCTTCCACGAAGAAAATGCCTTTGTTGGAGCTCAACCACAAGCGTCCGCGGCGATCTTCTTGAATGCCGAGGATCGCATCGCTCAGCAAACCGTCGCGCTGCGTGAACGTGGCGAAGCGGTGATTCTTATAGCGCAACAATCCGCTGGCGGCGCCAAACCACAGTACCCCGCTCGAATCTTGAAACGCCGACAGGATCAACGATCCCGCGAGTCCTTCGGCCGCCGTGTGACAAACGTAGCGGCTGCCGCGTTGTTCGCAAAGTCCGTCCTTGGTGCCGAGCCACATTTGTCCCGAGCGGTCCTCGAGAATGGTGCGTACCAGATTATCGGCCAATCCGTCGGCGGTGGTGATCGCGGGAAGAAAGCGCCCTTCGGCAAAACGTGAAACGCCGCCGTGCGTGCCAATCCAAATCACGCCGTGGGAATCTTCATACAACGCCAACACGGAATCGGCGGCCAGGCCATCGGACTTTGTGAACGTGTGCCACGCTCCGTTGCGCAAGCGGCTGAGACCGTACGAGGTGCCGGCCCAAAGATCGCCGTGACTGTCGCCGAGCACCGCGCCGACGGCGTCGTCGGCTAATCCGTCGGCGCGCATGTACACGCGAATTTTCCCGTCGGCCAGACGATTCAGTCCCTTGTGCGTGCCGATCCAGATGGCATGGGTTGAATCTTCCGTGACGCTCCACGCAGTGTTGTGCGAAAGTCCTTCAGCCGGCGTGTAAGAAGTGAATCGCGCGTCGCGAATGCGCAACAAGCCGCCGGAATTCATGCCCGCCCACAAAATGCCTTCGCGATCTTCAAACAGCGTCAGCACGATCTCGTCGGGCAAGCCGTTTTGCGTGGTCAAGTGCTCGAAGCGGCCGTCGCGATAGCTGCTCAGTCCGCTGGAGGTGGCCATCCAAAGGTTGCCGTCGCGATCCTGCAACAGCGAGTAAACGGTTTTGCCGGCGGGCGCGGTAGGCGAGCCATAGCGGCCGGCGTTCATCGTGAAGCGCTCGCCGTTCATGCGCGCGAGTCCGGCCTCGGTTCCCACCCACAGCGTGCCGTCGCGATCGCGCAGCACGGCGTGGACGTTCACGTCGGCCAGCCCGTCGCGTTTCCCGAAGGTCGTGGCATGGCCGTCGCGAAAACGTACCAGGCCCGACGACGTGCAAAGCCACAGCGTGCCGTCGGCCTCTTCCAATATGTTGACGACGTCTTCGGAAGGATCCGCGGACGCGGTGTCGTCGACGAATCCTTTGTCGCGCGAGAAAACTTGCCACTTGCCGTTGCGCAGGCGAAACAAACCTTGCGACGTCCCGGCCAGCAGATTGCCTTGTTTGTCTTCGCGGAAAAAATACGCTTGATCGCTCGACCAACCGTCGCTCGGCGCGGCGACGCCCACGCCGTTTCGCAAGATCGAAATGCCGCCGCCCAGCGTGCCGATCCAAATGTCGCCGTGATGATCCTGATACGCGGTGCGAATGCGCGGATGAATCAAAAACGCCGTGTTGCTGGTGTCGAAGACGGTGAACTGCACGCCGTCGAAACGAACCAATCCTTCTTCCGTGCCCAGCCACAAGTAGCCGTCGCGGCCTTGCATCACCGACATCACGGAATTCTGCGGCAAACCATTGTCGGCTTGCCACGTATCCAGCGTGTATTGCGTAATCGCCTTCCGTGGGTCGAGCGCCGCCAGCGCGCACGCGCAGAGAAGCACGGCGGCCGCCGTTACCCGGAAGGACCAGCTCCCTCCCGCCATAGTTCTGTTATACAGTACGCCTCAGCGGGATTCCTCCGCCGTTCTGGAAATTAACGATAGTCATTTGGTACCGGAAGTCTCAGTACTTGCCAACCCTCGAAGCAAATCGACGACAGTTTCTCAAAACGATCGCGGCGGCGAGTGTGCTCGCGCAGCCCCCAGTGCGCCGGCCGCGAATCGATCGCCAAGCCCTCGTAAATCGTCACGCGGTGGTGCTCGATGGCTTCGACCCGCGGTCGCCGCTCTCGGTGGGCAACGGAGAATTCGCGTTCACGGTCGACGCGACGGGATTGCAGACGTTCCCGGCGCTGTACGAAAAGAACGTCCCGCTCTGTACACAGTCGCAGTGGGGATGGCACGCATCTCCGGGACGTCCGCCGGGAGAATTGGCGCTGGAGAATTTCGATACGCACGGCCGCAACGTAGGATACGCCACGCGCGCCGGGAATCAGCCAGAGTTGTTTCGATGGCTCCGGGAGAATCCGCATCGCTTGCATCTCGGGCGAATCGGTTTGGACATCGCAGATGCCAGCGAGATTCGCGGAATTCGCCAGCGTCTCGATCTTTGGACCGGCGCGATTGAAAGCAGTTTCCTGCACCGTGCGGCTGCTGTGACGGTTGCCACGTGCTGCCATCCGGATCGCGATTGCATTGGTGCGAACGTGTCGCCGGGCGTTGCGGTGGTGTGGGAATTTCCCGCTGCCTCGCCGGAGATGAATGCCGCGGATTGGAAGTCAATCGAGCGCCATCGGTCGGAAATCCTTGGGCTGGAACCGAGTGGATGCGTGTTGCGCCGGACGCTGGACGACACGCAATACTTTTGC
Organism: Terriglobia bacterium; assembly: GCA_021325275.1. GTDB lineage: Bacteria > Acidobacteriota > Terriglobia > JAJPHL01 > JAJPHL01 > JAJPHL01. The sequence goes on from JAJPHL010000070.1 coordinate 3,960, forward strand.
CGCGTGGCATGGCAGGGCGCGGCCGAGTTCAAGCAAGTTGCCGCACATCGCTTTACACTGCGTGGCGCATCGCAACAACCGCTCGCATTCACCTGCGAATTCTCGTCGCATCCCTTCACCAACTCCCCACTCGCACCGGACGCCGTATTCGCGGCGAGCCGCGAAGCTTGGCAGCGCCATTGGACTTCGGGTGGCGCGCTCGATTTATCCGAGTGCCGCGATCCGCGCGCCGCGGAACTGGAGCGCCGCGTGGTGTTGTCGCAGTATCTCACCGCGATCCAATGCGCCGGGTCGCTGCCGCCGCAAGAAACGGGACTCACGTGCAACAGTTGGTACGGCAAGTTTCATTTGGAAATGCATTGGTGGCACGCCGCGCACTTCACGCTGTGGGGGCGCGCGGAGAAACTGGAACGCAGTCTCGCATGGTACGGAAAAATCTTGCCGTCGGCGCGCGATCGCGCACGGCAACAAGGTTACGCCGGATGCCGCTGGCCGAAAATGACCGCGCCCGACGGACGCGATAGCCCTTCGCCGATCGGTCCGCTGCTGATTTGGCAGCAACCTCATCCAATCGCGATGGCCGATTTGATGTATCGCGCGAAGCCGGAGCGCGCGGTGCTCGATCGCTACCGCGACATCGTGATGGAGTCGGCGGAATTCATGGCGTCGTATGCGTGGGAAGACGGCGCGCACGATCGTTACGTTTTAGGACCGCCGGTGATTCCCGCGCAGGAGAATCATCCGCCGCGCGAAACGTGGAATCCCACGTTTGAATTGGAATACTGGCGGCGCGGTTTGGAGATCGCGCAACAGTGGCGCGCGCGACTCGGGATGCCCCGCGAGCCGCGATGGGACGGCGTGCGCGCGAAGCTTGCGGCGCTGCCGTTGGCGGGCGGAGTCTACTTGGCGCACGAGAATTGTCCGCAAACATTTACGGAACGGAATCGCGACCATCCGTCGATGCTCGCGGCGTTGGGCGTGTTGCCCCGGGCGGGATCGCGTGTCGATCCGGCGATCATGCGTGCGACGTTGCAACGCGTTTTCGAAAAATGGCGCTGGGCTGAAACATGGGGCTGGGATTTTCCCATGGCCGCGATGACCGCGGCACGTCTCGGCGAGCCGGACTTCGCGATCCGCGCACTGTTCATGGAATCTCCGAAAAACACGTGGCTCCCGAATGGTCACGTGTACCAGCGCGCTAATCTTCCGCTATATTTACCGGCGAACGGCGGATTGCTTGCGGCGGCCGCGGTGATGAGCGCGCAAAATGCATTTCCCAAAGATTGGCCGGTGCGCGCCGAAGGACTCGTGGATATTTTGTAATATGATGAGATATCCATGGGTTTCGGCATCCGCAGTTCCCTCCGTCGATGGGTCTCCCGCAACAGTCGCACTCCATGGATTCAATCGTTGCACCGCCAGGCCCTTGAACTCGACGCGCTGGTGGAAAGCGACAGCATCTACGGTCCTCCTCTAGAAAACGAAACTCCATTGCTGGAACGCTTGGCGCCGCGCCGCTTCCAAACGGCGCTGGACGTGGGGGCCAACGTCGGCAACTGGACGGCCGCCGCATCGAGTGCCTGGAAGGAATGCCGCTTTTATTCGTTCGAACCAGCGCCGGAAACGTTCGCGCAACTGTCTGCCCGGGAGTGGCCGTCGCGCGTGGTCTGCGAACACCTGGCGCTTTCCGATTCCGAGCGCGAAGAAACGATGTATTTTTATCCGAGTAGCAGCGAACTGACGAGCTCACTGCACGTTCACGCGCACGAGGCGCAAGCTTTCCAGATGCACATGATGGACGGCGACCGTTATCTCGAACAGCACGGTATCGAACAGGTGGATTTCCTGAAAGTGGACGTCGAAGGTTGCGAATACAAAGTGCTTCGCGGCTTCGCCGGCGCCATCGCCGCGGGACGCGTGCGCTGCATTCAATTCGAGTACGGCGCCTTCTCTCTCGCCACGCGTTTCCTTCTCCAGGATTATTACGACTTGCTTGGCTCGCGCTACCGGATCGGCAAGCTGCACCCTGAATACGTCGATTTCCGAGATTACGATTGGACTCACGAACGCTTCCGGTTCGCGAACTATCTCGCCGTCACGCGCGATGAGCCCGAACTGGTGGCGCTGGCGAAAGGATCGTAGAGGTGTCTCGTTACGTCGATAGTTCGGTCTACCTGCGCGTGTTGATGGGCCACACGGGCGCGATGACGTTGCCTGCCGAGGGTGATTGGTACACCAGTGTGCTGACACGGGTCGAAGGCCGGCGGATGCTCTATCGTTTGCAGGGCAAGGGCAAATTCGACGATGCCGAGTTGACGCGATTGCTCGCGGCGCTGGATGCGCTTCTCGAAAAAATCAAAATTGTGCCGTGCGATCAAGCGATCTTCGACCGCGCCGGAGATCCCATGAATGCGCCTCTCGGGTCGCTCGACGCGATCCATTTGGCGAGCGCACTGCGCGTGCAAGAGACGCTTCAGCAAAAGGTCGAGCTCTACACTTACAACATTGAACTGGCGATCGCCGCGCGCGCCGCGGGATTGCAACCCGTCACGCAGTGAGTCTCAGGAGCACATGGCGATGGCTCGAAACCAACGCCGTGGCGATTTTTCCGCGCGCGCTCGCCGTCGTCTACTTCATCGCCTTCGCGTCGTTCTATCCGCAAATCGATGCCCTCGTCGGTGCGAATGGTCTGACGCCGATGCGCCCGTTCTTCGAGGCGGTCTACAAACAGTTGGGTTCGCGCGGATACTGGCTCCTTCCATCGCTCGCCTGGATCCATCCCACGGCTGCATTTCTGAAACTACTGGCCGCGGCCGGCATGGCGATTTCCCTCCTGGCCGCCGCGGGATTCGGTTCGTGTTTGGCGATGGCCGCGCTGTGGGCCCTGTATCTCGCGCTGGTCGGCGCGGGGCAAGACTTCATGGCGTTTCAGTGGGACATTCTGCTGTTGGAAGCGGGATTCCTGGCGATCTTCTACGTGGAATGGGACTGGCGCTTCTGGCGCCGCGCGCCGACGTCGCCGCCGCGAGTCGCCGTATGGTTGGTGCGATGGCTGTTGTTCCGCTTGATGTTTCTCTCGGGCAGCGTGAAACTGCTGAGCAAAGACGAAACATGGCGCAACTGGACCGCCCTGGCGTATCACTATCAAACGCAACCGATCCCGAATCCGATCGCGTGGTACATGCAGCAAGCGCCGCACTGGTTCCAAGTGGTCTCACTCTGCTTCATGTGGTTCGTGGAACTGGTCGCGCCGTTTTTCATCTTCGCGCCGCGGCGGATTCGCTACGTGGCGGCGGCGTTCCTGATTCTCTTTCAAGTGTTACTGATCCTCACGGGCAACTACGCGTACTTCAACTGGCTGACGATTGTGCTGTGCCTACCGCTGATCGAGCGCGGCGGCGAAAAGCCGCAAACGCATGCCGTGCAGAAGTGGGCGTGCGTGGCGCTGGCGTTTTTTGTTGTGCCGGTGAGCATCACCGAAATGCTGGGGCGATTCGGTTACGACGCCGGCGGATCGGCGATCGAATGGCAAGCGCCGTTTCATCTGGTGAACACGTACGGACTCTTCGCGGCGATGACCACCGAACGTCCTGAGATCGTCATCGAAGGTACCGCCGACGGCCACACGTGGTTACCGTATGAATTCCGCTACAAGCCCGGTGACCTCCATCGCGCGCCACCGTTCGTCGCGCCGTATCAGCCGCGTCTCGATTGGCAAATGTGGTTCGCGGCGCTCGCCGCGCCGTGGAGTCCGCAGAATGACGCTTGGTTCGGGCGGCTAATGATTCGCTTGCTCGAAGGAAAGCCCGAGGTGAAGGAGTTCTTCTCGCGAAATCCGTTTCAGGATCGTCCACCCGTTGCGGTGCGAGCGCGGTTGTACGAATATCGATTCACCACAACGCAGGAACGGGCGCAATCGGGCGATTGGTGGGTACGAACGCCGCGCGGTGAGTATTTTCCGGAAATCTCTCTACAGCGACGCTAGCTGCGGGTTGAAGAACCGCGGGACAGGCGAGGACGCCTGTCCTACTTACTCGTCGCCGATCAGAATCGCCGCGCCCAACACGGTGGTCCAGCGAGCGCGCTTATCGCCCACCGCGGACTGCGTGATGTTCATGGTGCGCACGATCTTGTTGGAGATGCGGTAAATCTCTTTCTTCTCGTCCCAACTGCGGTCGGGATCGAAGTCGACGTTCAGCGTGGTGGCGAGCATCTCGGCGGCCAGCTCTTCGGCATATTCGCCGGCCATTTTTTCCGTTTCACCAAAGGAATGGTGCTCGCTCAAGTATCCATAGGTGTTGCGATCGGCGGGCAGCGCCAAGCCGATGGCCGCGGCGATCAAACGGTGCGGCTCGCGCGTGGCGTTTTCACTGATCACCGCGAAACGCACTTGGCCGGGATGCAAATACTTCTGTCCGGCGGCGCGCGAAATCAACTGGCAGCGCGGCGGAAAAATGCTGGAGACGCGCACCAAGTTGTAGGCGGCGATTCCAGCGGAACGCAAGGCCATCTCGAAACTGGTCAGGCGTTCGCGATGCACGCCGACGCCTTTGGTTAGAAAAATTTTCTTGGCCGTGAAAACCATCGTCTCGAGGAAATCTCCTTGTGTTGAAATCTGCCGCTAAACTGCAGAAAGATGACCGTAGCAGAATTTAGCGAAGGCGTCAAACAAAAAGGCCGTCCGGAAGGACGGCCTTTTCAATTTTCTCGACGCTCCGAAAAAAATTACGGAGTGCAACCCGTAGGAACGTTCGGACTGACGCAGGGTGTGCTGTTGTTGCTGAACGAACCGGACGCCGCCGCGCCTGCAACCGCCGCGCCCGCGGAAGCCGCAGCCACCGCCGCCGTCACCGCTGTTGCGCTAGCCGCACCGGCCGCCGCGCCGGCACTGGCCGCCGCTGCCGCGCCGCTGGCCGCCGCGCCGCCTGCTGCCGCGCCGGAGCTCATTTCAAGAACGCCGCCGTATCCTTTGCAACCGGCCAACGCTTGGCACGAGGTGCCGTACTCGGCGCACTTGGTCTGATCCTTCGCGCAAGCCTTGCGCATCGGAGTGCACTTCGCTTCGAGCGCTTTGAAATCGGTGCAAGCTTGCGAACTGCCGCTCTTGCAAGGATTGTTGCAAACGTTGCAACGTGCCGCGTACGCTTTGCAGGTGGAGGCATCTTTCGAGCAATTCGCCTTCATGTCCGAGCAGGTGGTGTCTTTGCCGCCCGTCGCCTGCGGAGCACCCGAACCGCCGGCCATCGGCAACGCCGGGCCCGGCTCGAGGAACGCGACTTTGTACGACTGGCCCTGCTGCACAACCTGCGGCTCATCGAGTCCGCCTTCGGAAAGCACCGCCGAACCCTTCACCACGGTCACATAGGTGGCATCTTTTACTTGCGCCACTTGGAAGACCGAGCCGGAATCCGCGGTGATTTTTCCACCGTGCGCGCGCACGCTGATCGCCTGGCCGCCTTCATGAACGCCGACGAAGCCGCGCTGTAATCCAACCCAAAGCTGTTTACCCGATTGCTCCACCGAGGCCCGCGCGGCGGCGGACAAACTGGCCATGCCCTGCTCGGGGAAATGAATCACCGCCAGCGAAGAGCCTGGCGCTTCGATGGTATCGCCGGCAAACGCGGGCTGCGACTGCGTGATCGGTTTTCCATTCACGGTGACGACCGCGTCGCCGCTGAAAGTTGCAATCGGTGCTAAGCCGGCAATCGCGACTGTCGTCACGCCCAACACTACAGCCGCTGCCAATCCGAAGTACCGTTTGTTCTGAACTGTCATGATCGCTCCCTTAGAATTTGCTCTCGGGCAAAAAACTTTTTCATGCGTGCCGTACCGCTTTTATTGCGATAGCCACCAAATGCGGTCAGATCCACTGGGGGGCGTTGCTGTTTATCTGACGATGGCACCCTCAACCAGCCTACATCTTAGCCGCAGGTACCATATGTGTCAAGCCCAAATCGTACACTCCGGCCAACCTCGATATGTCTTTTTATTATACACTTACAAAGCTTTGTTGCGTCAACCTTGGATTTGATGATACAACGCTGAAAGCAATGGTCCCAGGGACCGCCAGTAACGGGCCAAGAGAACCATTCTAACATTCGGCGCGATGCTTTGTCCCAAGTGCGGTAGTTCCCGGATTTTTCGCGACAGCTACAAGGGTAACCATGAGTGGCTGAGGTTTACGCCTTTTCGTCCCTACGGGTGTCGCGAATGCCTTTACCGCTTCGTGAGTTGGCGGCGCAAGGGAGCTCTCACCGCCGCGATGCGCCAAAAGCTCCTTCGCTTCCTGCTGGTTTTCTCGGCGGCGTGTCCGAATTGCCGCTCGCGCGAAGTAGTCCGCATCAATCCGCGAACCCTGCGCGGAACCGTCCGGCGCGCTCTGGCACGAGCCCTGGGATTTCCCGCGTATCAATGCCGAAAGTGCGGAAAGAAATTCTTCAAGTTTCGCTGGCACGTGAAGTACGCTCCGCCGCTCCAGTCGAATACCTAGCTCACCGGCGCCGGCGATGCTCCTCTACGGCTTCCTGAAACGTACGCCGATACCCGGCCGTCGCGTGACCACGATAATTCCACCGCTCCAGCGCCGAGCGTCCGCTTTGGCCGCGCGCCGACGCCTGTTCCGGATGCTCGCGCAGCTCGACAATTTTTGACGCCAGGCCTTCGACGTCGCCGGGTGAAAAGATAAATCCGCAATCGGCGCGTTCGATCGCTTCGGCGGTGTCGCACAGCCTTGGTCCGACAAAGAGAAGCGGGCGCGAAACCGCCATGCCGGCATAGACTTTGCACGGCAGCACCAAACCTTCCCCGCCCGGCCGCAGCGTGACCAAAAACGCGTCGCCGGAACTGAGGCTGTAGGATAAGTCGCCGCGATCCTGATAGCCTTCCAGCACGACGTTCGAGAGCGAATGCGCGTCGCGATATTGCTCGATCTCGCGGCGTCGCGCGCCGTCGCCGACAAAGAGAAAAACAATGTCGTCGCGATCGCGCAGCCGGCGCGCGCATTCCAGGATCGTTTGAAAGTCGTGAGCCAATCCCATGTTGCCGGAATACAGCACCACGAACTTGCCGTCGAGTGCGCGCTCGCGGCGAAACCAATTCTCTTCGTGCGGCACCGGATGCGTCAGCTTCGGATCGGCCCAGTTTTCCAACACGACGACTTGCCGCTCGGGAATCCCCTTGGCGACGATCAATTCCTTCGCGTATCGCCCCAGCACGATGATGCGATCCATGCGGCGCATGCCGAACATCGAAACGGCGTCGATGAATCGCGTGATCCAACTGCCGCGCTTCAACACGCCGAGCGCGACGGCGATGTCCGGGTACAAATCGTGAACGCTGTAGATCACCGGAATTCCGCGCAGCTTGGCGACCAGCCATCCGCCGAGAAAAAGCAGCGGCGGCGTCGAGACGGGATACAAGAGGTCGGGGCGTTGATCTCCGGAAGTATGCCGAAACATCGCCCACGTCGCGGAAATGTAAAACGCCAGCATGTCTGTGATTCGCCCGAACATCGTCTGGCGCCCGAATCCGGTGGAGCGCACGCGATAAATCTCGATGCCGCGATACGTTTCGTGGGCCGCCAAGCCCACACCGCCGGAATATCCGCCGCGTCCGCAGATCGCGTCCACCCGATCGCCGGCCGCGACCAAGTCCTCCGCGAGATCGGTGAGTTGCTGCGACACCGCAGAGTGATCGGGATAGAAAAATTGATTGACGAAGAGGATTTTCATCGTTCCGCCGTTTCAGCACCCTCTTAGGGGCGCCAGCCGCCCGCGCCCCCCGTGCGCTTGCGCCACTCCAATTCGTAGAGTTTGGCGGAAATCTGAAACTCGTACTGGCACATCAGCCGGCACCAGATGTAGCCGGCGCGTCCGTCGAGGAATCCCAGACGCAATATATAAATGATGATGAACTTCAGCAGCGGACGAAACGGCATCCGCACCCACCAGCGCTTGAGAAAACGCTTGCGCTCCAGCGGTCCTCCGAAGAACGACGCGCGCATCGCTTGATCGTCGCGCGAGCCCGATGCGCCCGCCGCCAGGTTCTCGTACGCCAGCGCCTCCCAATTCGAATAACCGTTCAATCGATGGATCAAGCGGTAGATGTCGCGGCAATCTTCGTGCAACAGATCGTGTTTCAAGTATCCGGCGTTTCCGTTCAGCAAAACGTGCTCGTGAACTTCGTTGTCGCCGGTGTTCTGCGCGGTCTGCGTGCCGAGATTTTCGTAGCGTCCCAGGCGATGCTTGAACAAGCGCATGTTCCAACTGGGATACCAGCCGGCGTGCTTGATCCACCGGCCGAGGAAAATCAACTTGCGATTCACGTAGAAGCCGTCGTGTCCCGTGGACGCTTGGCCGCCGGCGCCGATCGTTTGACGGATTTCCTCGATCAATTCCGGCGTGCAGCGCTCATCCGCGTCGACGATCAGCACCCATTCGTTGCGAAAGGGAAGATTTTCAAGCGCCCAATTTTTCTTCTTCGGCCACGTTCCGTTGAAATGAAATTGGACGACTTTGGCGCCGCGACTTTCGGCGATTTCGATGGTGCGGTCGGTGCTTTGGGAATCCACGACGAAAATTTCGTCGGCCCACGAGAGGCTTTCCAGGCACGCGGGAAGATTTTGTTCCTCGTTCTTAACGGGAACGAAAACGGACACAGGAGTCACGGAAATCTATCTTACCATCGCGACTCGATGCGCCAGTGTCTACTCCTGGGCCGTGACGCGTCCGCGCCGCGCCCCTTCGTACAAATGATGCAGCCGCGCGGCCACGCGGTCCCAGCGAAATTCTTCGGCCACCAGGCGACGCCCGTTCGCTCCCATTGTTGCGCGCAGCTCTGCATCGTCGAGTAATTTAGCGATGCCTGTGGCCAGTTCGCCGGCGTCGCAGGTGGTCACCAGACCGGCGTGCGCGTCGTGCACGGCGATGCAGAGATCCACTTGATCGCTCACCACCACGGGGATTCCGCAGGCCATCGCTTCGGCCACGGCGATCCCAAAATTCTCGTTGTACGACGGCAACACAAAGATGTCGGCGTCCGCGAAAGGCTCCAACCGCTTGGGGCCCGAGAACATGCCGGCCCACTCGACGCGCGACGCGATGCCGCGGCGTTGCGCGTCAGCCTTGAGCGTAGCGATGTAGGAATCGTCGCCGGGGCCCGCAACGATCAAGCGGAAGTCGTAGCGCGGCGCGAGCTTTTGCACGGCCGGCAGCAACAGATCAAAGCCTTTTTTCGGATGAACGCGTCCGAAAAAAAGCAGGCGCTTGCTCGGCGGCGACACGCGTTGCGCGCGCGCCGCAAACACAGCGTCGAATTCTTCCAAACGCAGTCCGTGCGGGATCACCACCTTCGGTGGACGCAAATTCAAGCGGCGCAAGTCTTCGGCTTCCGCCCCGGACGTGCAGTGCAGCGCCTGTGCACCGTCGAGTTCGGTGCGCGCGATCCAGCGCAGGTAGACTTTCTTCTTCGACGCGCCCTGCCGCAGCGAATACGATTCGTTCAACGTCCCGAGCGGACGAACGATGTACGGCGTGCCCCGCCGAAGGGCCGCGCGCGCCGCGGCGTGCGTGGAATAGTTGAAGACGGCGTGAATATGCGCGACATCGTAGTGGCGAATGTTCTCGTCGAGCCACTTGCGGAGTTCCGGCGAGTATTTGTATTCCGCGCCGAATGCGAACAACGGACGCCGTGGAAAAATGTGCGCGGGAATGCCGGGCGTCTCCACCGTCGCGCCTTGACCGGAGGCGGTGGACGCGATCTCCACTTCCTCGCCGGCATCGCGCAGGGCGCGGCAGATCTCCACGACGGCGCGGCTGGGGCCGCCGTCGCTTTGATCGAGCGATGGAATGACATGGAGAACGCGCACCGTCCTAGTTTAGACGAACGAAGCGCGCAAAAGGTCCCGGGAGAAAGCAGGCTTACTTACTTCGATTGCCGCTTTAACGCCATGCACTTCTTCAGCGATTCCGAGGCCGGCTCGAAATCCGGCTGCACTCGCAAGATCTCTTGGAACTGGGCGATCGCGTCGTCGTAACGTTGCAAACTCGCCAGCGACGAACCGAGATTGAAGCGCGCCGCGATGTAATCGGGCTTCAAGCGCAGCGCCTCGTTGAATTCGCCGATGGCCGGCTCGAACTTCTCCTGCGCCGCGTAAGAAGCACCCAGGTTAAAGTGCGCCGCGGCGTTCTTCGGCTGCAAGCGAACCGACTCGATGAATTCGCCGGCCGCCAAATCCGGCCGGCCGGAGAGTCCATACAGACGGCCGAGGTTGTAATGCGCATCCGCGTCGGCGGGTTGAAGCTTGGCCGCCGCAACCAAGTTGGTCAACGCCTCTGCGTATTGACCCTGTTCGGTGAGAACCACGCCGAGTCCCTCCTGCGCGTCCGGATTATCCGGCTCCAGCTTCAGGGCCGCGCGATACTGCGCCGCAGCGCCGTCGAAATCGCCTTGTTTGCTGAGCGCCGCGGCGAAGTTCACGCGCGCTTCCGGGAGATTCGGCCGCAAGCGAAGCGTTTCGGCGATATAGGGCATCGCGTCCCGCGGACGATTCTCGTTGAGCAACGCGTCGCTGAGCACATTGAGCGCTGCCCAGTTGTCCGTTGTCACTTCCACCGCGTGACGAAACAGAGTCACGGTGCTCGACCAATATCCCGTTGTCTGCCAAGCGACGATCGCGTATGCGCAGCACGCGGCAATGGCCAGGATCGGCGCCGCACGCCCCGCGAATTCCGCCAATCCCCAAGCGAGCATGATCCCAAGCCCGATCAAGGGAATGTACATGTAACGGTCGGCGCGCGACTGCACGCCCACCTGCACCAGGCCGATCACGGGAATCAACGTGCCGCCAAACCAAAACCATCCGGTGAAAAGATACGGCCGCGCCCTTCGTTGCGCAATCACCCACGCGGTGATCGCCAGGAGCATCACGGCGGCGAGCGCGGCCCTTCCCGCGATCTCACCTGAATAAGGATAAAGAACGGCGAGGTTGGCGGGCCACAGGAATTGGATCGCGTACGCGCCGTAAGAGACGATCGCGTTCTCCACGCGAATCGGAAACGGAAAGTCTCCCAGCGATGCGGTCGCTCCTCCGTGGCGTTGGACAATGAACGTCACCACCGATCCTGCCAACGCGAGCGCAAACAGCGGAATCTTTTCGACGATGGTCGCGGGCGACAAGCGCCTGAGCGGCCAGTAGTCGAGAAGGAAAAGCGCGAACGGCAGCGTCACGATCATCGGCTTGGACATCAGCCCGCCGGCGAACGCCGCCAGCAGCAGTACATATATAAAGGTTCGGCGGTTCTTGACGTAATCGAAATAAAACCAAATCGCGATCAGCCAAAACAAACCGCTGAGGACTTCCCGGCGTTCCGAAATCCATGCCACGGCTTCCACGTGCAACGGATGGATCGCGAAGAGTAGCGCGACGAATGCGCTCCGCCATCGCGCGTTTGTGGCCCTGCGCAAGACCGCGAACAAGAGCATAGCGTTCGCGGCATGCAGCAACACGTTGGTGAAATGATGCCAGCCGCTCTCGAATCCGTACAGTTTGATCCCCAACATGTACGAGATCCATGTGAGTGGGAACCAGTTAGCAGCGTACCCGGTGGTGAAAGCCCACTTGAGAGACGCGAGAGTCAATCCCGAGCGAATGTTCAGATTGTTGACAACGAACTCGGGATCATCGAATCCGATGAAGGGAAAGCCGCGAGTCTGCGCGTAGACCGCGAAAACGGCGGCGGCCAAGCCAAGCGCGATCCACCAATCCGGCATGGCGAAATCGGTTGCTTGGCGGTTCGCCGGTGAAATCTTCCGAGGCACTTCCGAATGATAGCGCACCCGTCGCCGTTAGGCGTCGCGCATCCAGCCGGGCAGAATCGCCGTGATTTTGATTTCCGAGGAACTGATCAAATAGAAAAAGAGATAGCCTTCGACCGCAAAGTAGCGATAGCCTTTGAACAATCCCCGGCTCCGTTCCGAGAACATCCTGGGGAATCGGGCGATGAGCGGAAAGATCTTCGCCGCCTTACTTGAACTCTCCGAGGCAGCGCTAGGAAGATCTCTTCGACACCACTGCCGAAGAAAACAATCACAGCCCAGCGTTCCTCTTTACCTCGTCCCAGGTTTTGAAGCGGCCTTCACGAAAATCGCTTTCGGAACGTTCGAGTTGGCGGACAATTTCATTCCGATTGTCCTTTTCGAAGTCATCCAACAGCGCCTCAGTCTTGCCGTGAGTACGGACCAACTCGCGGAGAGCCTCGTTCAAGTCGCCATCGTGAGATTCCGCGAGAGAGGTCAGCAACTCGTCGGTTTGATCGTCGAGCAGGAACTCTACTTTCCTCATGCCGTTATGATACCCCAACAAAAACGCTCCGAGGCCCGAGCAAAAGCAAGACTCGCTTTTACTCGGGCCGCGGAACTCGGACCTCGGAACTTGTCCCTAAATGTCGTAGTACAAGGAAAACTCATACGGATGCGGACGCAATCTGATCGCGTTCACTTCCTGCTTGTTCTTGTACTCGATCCACGTCTGGACCAACTCCTCAGTGAAGACATCGCCTTCCAGCAGGAACTGGTGATCGTTCTCCAGCGCCTCCAGCGACTTCTCGAGCGATCCCGGTAGCGACGGAACTTCGCGCAATTCCTCCGGCGACAAGTCGTAAATGTCCTTGTCGAGCGGTTCGCCCGGATCGATCTTGTTCTTCACGCCGTCCAAACCCGCCATCAGCATCGCCGCGAACGCCAAGTACGGATTGCACGACGGATCGGGCGGCCGAAACTCCACGCGCTTGGCCTTGGGGCTCGCCGAGTACATCGGGATGCGGCACGCCGCGCTGCGATTCCGGCGCGAATACGCCAGATTCACGGGCGCTTCGAAACCCGGGACCAAACGCTTGTAGGAATTCGTGGTCGGCGCGGCGAACGCCACGATCGCCGGCGCGTGTTTCAGTAATCCGCCGATGTACCACAGCGCCATCTGACTCAGTCCCGCATAGCCGTCGCCGCCGAACAGCGGTTTGCCGTCTTTCCACAAGCTTTGATGCGTGTGCATGCCCGATCCGTTGTCCTGGAACAACGGCTTCGGCATGAACGTGACCGTCTTGCCGTGCTTCGCGGCCACCTGCTTGCAACAATACTTGTAGAGCATCATGTTGTCGGCTGAAACCACCAGTTCGTTGAAGCGCTGATCGATTTCGGTTTGTCCCGCGGTGGCTACTTCGTGGTGATGGCACTCGATGTCGATTCCCGCCTGGATCATCGTCAACGTCATTTCACTGCGCAGATCCATGTAGTGATCGGTCGGCGCTACGGGGAAGTATCCTTCCTTGAAGCGCGGGCGATAACCGAGGTTGTGATGCTCGTGATCGAACGGCCGGCCGGAATTCCAGCGTCCTTCCTCGGCGTCGATGAAGTAGTAGCCGGAGTGCGCATTCTGATCGAAGCGCACGTTGTCGAAAATGAAAAACTCGGCTTCCGCGCCGAAATACGCCGTGTCGGCGAGCTTGGTGTACTTCAAATAATCCTGCGCCTTGATGGCCACGTAGCGCGGATCGCGCTCGTAACGCTGCTTGGTCAACGGATCGCGGATGTCGCCGATCATCACCAGCGTGGGCACTTTCGTGAAGGGATCGAGCATCGCCGTCGTGGGATCGGGGATCAGCAGCATGTCGCTCTCGTGAATCGCCGCCCAGCCGCGGATACTCGATCCGTCGATGCCGAAGCCGTTCTCAAACGAGCCTTCTTCCAACTGGCCGATCGGAAAACTGATGTGATGCCACAATCCCGGGAGATCGGTGAAGCGCAAGTCGAGAATCTGCACGTGATTCGACTTCGCGAACGCTAAGACATCCTTGGCGGTCTTACAAGAACTCATGGTCGTTTGATTCCTCCAGGGGATTAGTATAGGCAAGAACTTCCCACGTGCGCATTGGGAAATCTGATGACCAGCCATTCAAAAAAGGAATGCTGACACTGCTGCAATGCGCAGCATTCGCACGCGCGCTGTTCCAGCGGTCGGGAACACACTCGTTTGTTCTTGACATTGCCGTGTTCGGGCGCTTATAAATGCAATCCATTAAGGTTTTTTGAAAGTAGGGTGCGCGACGGTCTGGCGCGCGGGGTTTTTGGTCCTTGGGGCCTAACAACTAACGGAGGAATTCCCATGAGGGCAACGGCTCGGTTGGGTTTGGTGGTATTTTCTGTTCTGCTGGTCGCCGCTTCGCTGGCGGCTCAATCAACTTCTCTATCAGGCGTGATCAAGGACCCGCAGAGCGCGGTGGTCCCGAACGCCTCGATCACTCTCGCCAGCGCCGCCACCGGCGTGGCGCGCGAAACGAAGAGCGACTCGCAAGGCCGCTACAACTTCCTGCAAGTGACGCCCGGCACCTACATGCTCACGGTGAAGGCGCCGGGATTCGCCGAGGAAGTGATCAGCAACGTTGAGTTGCTGGTGAATCAGCCGGCCACGATTCCGGTGACGCTGCGCGTCGGCGCGACTTCCACCACCGTCACGGTGGAAGCCAATGCCGTGCAGTTGAACACCACCGACGCCTCGCTCGGCAACGTGGTGGATCAGACGCAGATCACCGAGTTGCCCACCTACGCGCGCAACATCGTCGCACTGCTGGCGAACCAGCCCGGCGTGACGATCTTCGGCTCCGCGGGACAGGGCGCCAACGGCACGAACAATCTCGACTATCGCTCCGGATCGGTGAACGGCGGCAAGTCCGACCAAGGCAGCGTGACGCTGGACGGCGTCAACGTGGACGATCAGAACACCCGCGCGGCGTTTACGTCGGTGTTGCGCGTAACGCCCGATTCGGTCGAGGAATTCCGCTCGACCACCACGAATCAGGACGCCTCGGGCGGTCGCGGTTCGGGCGCGAGCGTGGCGATGGTGACCAAGGCCGGCTCGAACGAATTTCATGGAACGCTGTATGAATATCGCCGCGGTACCGAGACGGCCTCCAATTCGTTTTTCAACAATCGCACAGGCGTACCCATCGCCGCGCTGTTGACCAACGTGTTCGGAGCGTCGGTCGGCGGCCCGATCAAGAAGAACAAGCTTTTCTTCTTCATGAATTACGAAGGACGCCGCGATCGCAGCGCGTCGTCGGTGGAACGCACCGTTCCTCGGCCCACCATGCAGGCGGGAATGCTGAATTATCACGATAAAACCACAGGCGCATTGAACACAATTGGCGCGGCGCAGATCAAACTGCTCGATCCGCTGGGAGTGGGCATCAGCGCGGCGGCGATCAAGGACTTGGCCGCTATGCCCGTCGGCAACGATCTGACGTTCGGCGACGGACTCAACACCGAAGGCTACCGCTTCAACGCGCCGGTGGCCTCCGATCAGAACACCTACATCGTGAAGTTGGACTATAAGTTCGACAACGCCGGCAATCACGCCATCTTCGTGCGCGGCAACCTGCAGAACGATTCCGCCAACGGACTGCCGCAATTCCCCGGGGAGCCGGCCGCGTCGGTCACGCTGGCAAACAATAAAGGATTGGCCGCCGGATCGACCGATGTGTTTGGTCCCAACCTGGTGAGCACGTTCCGCTATGGCTTCACCCGCGTGGGCAATCAGACCACGGGCGTGTTGACCAGCAACTATGAGTGGTTCCGCGGCATTTCGACACCGAACGCCGTCTCCACCGGCACTACGCGCATCATTCCGGTTCACAACATCAGCGAGGATCTCGCCTGGATCAAGGGCGCGCATAGCCTCCGCTTCGGCGGCACGGCGTTGCTGATTTCCAACCAGTCCGCGAGCCTCTCGAACTCCTATAGCAGCGCGAGTTCCAATCCTTCTTGGCTGGCCGGCTCGGGATCGGACCTCACCGGCGCGCTCAACATCGCGTCGGGCGACCAGGTCAACTTCGAGTACGCGGCCGCCGCGCTGATCGGCGTGGAGGCGCAAGGCACGGGCGCTTACAACTACATGGTTGATGGGACGGTCATTCCTCCCGGAGCTCCGGTGCTTCGCAACTTCACCAATCACGAAGGCGAGCTCTACGTGCAAGATACCTGGAAGGTCACGCACAACCTGACCATGACCTACGGGTTGCGGTATGCGCTGCAGCCGGCGGTGTATGAAGCCAATGGTCAGCAAGCCTCCACCAACATCGCCTTCGGCGATTGGCTCTCCCAGCGCGTGAATCTGGCGAATCAGGGGTTGTCGCAGAACAGCGTGTCGCCGATCACATTCATTCCGGCGAACTCGTCGGGTGGCCGCGGAATCTATCCAAATCACTACAACTGGCAACCGCGCATCGGACTCGCGTATTCGCCCACGGCGTCCGACGGCATTTCGAAACTGCTCTTCGGCGGTCCCGGCAAAACCTCGATTCGCGTGGGCGCCGGCTTCTACTACGACATGATCGGACAGCCGCTCGCGCAGACCTTCAGCAACACGCAGTTCGGTCTGTCGAGCAGTTTGAGCAACCCGGCCAACGTCACGACGCTGTCGGCCGCGCCGCGCTACACCACGTTCTACACCGTGCCGGGCGTGCTGGTGCCCCCGACTCCCAAGGGCGGACTGCCCGTGACGTATCCCTCCAGCGGCAGCGGATCGTTCGCGATTACCAACAGCATCGACGATCAGTTGAAAGCGCCGTATACGATGAACCTGGACTTCAGCGTCAGCCGCGATTTCGGTCACGGCTGGTTCGTTCAGGGCGCCTACGTCGGCCGGCTCTCGCGCCATTCGCTGATCCAGCGCGATTTGGCGGAGCCTGTCGATCTGGTGGATCCGAAATCGGGCCAGGACTACTTCACCGCGATGTCGCAGTTGGGCAGCCTGCTCGACTATCAAGGCGTCACCATCGCCAACCTGCCGAAGATTCCGTTCTTCGAGGACATGTGGTCGACAGCCGCCACCGGCGGATTCACCGCCACGCAGATCTGGGGCCTCGATTATCACGGCGATCCCACCAGGAGCATCAAGGCCAACAGCAATGCCGGCGACTTCACCAATACCTTGAACAACGCCGACAACGCCGCCAATTGCGGGAAGTCGACGGTGCTCAGTTCCAGCGGACGCGTGTCGCAAATGGCCTGCGGCATCTACGGTCCTTGGATGATCTTCAACCCGCAGTTCTCGGCACTGTCCGCAAATAGCTCGCTCGGTAAGAGCGACTATCACGCGATGCAGTGGACCATCCGCAAGAACATGAAGGGCATGGTCATGGATTTGAACTACACGTGGTCGAAGTCGGTCGATCTCGCGTCCACGACGGAAGGCGGGAGTTACAGCGGCTTCGTCATCAACACGTTCAATCCGAGCTTGATGCGCGGCGTTTCGAACTACGACACCACGCATCAGATCAACGCCAGCGTGATCTATTTGTTGCCGTTCGGTCGCGGCCAGCGTTTCCTGAACAGCTCGAACAAGGCCGTCAACGCGATCGTGGGCGGATGGGAAGTCACGGGGCTGTATCGCCAAACTTCCGGCTTGCCTTTCAGCGTGTCGGACGGTTCGCGTTGGGCCACCAACTGGGAACTCAGCTCGTTCGCGGTGCCGATCGGCCCCAGCAACCCGATCCCGGCAGTGGGCAGCGTCGGCAACGGCACACAAGCCGTGGCAAGTTGCAGCGGCAATCCCGCGTTTAACGGATCCACGATCGCCACCAACGGCGGTCCGAACCTGTGGCAGAATCCCGCGCAGGCCATCTGCGGATTCCGCGAAGCGTTCGCGGGCGAGTCTGGCGGACGCACGCAGCTTCGCGGGGCGGGGTTGTTCAACATCGACACCGGCGTGAACAAGACGTTCCTCATGCCGTGGTCGGAAAAGGAATCGCTGCAGTTCCGTTGGGAGACCTACAACATCACCAACTCCGTGCACTTCGATCCGGCGTCGGCAGGCACCAGCCTCACTTCGCCGACCGGCTTCGGCAAGCTGAGCAACACGCTCGGCAGTCCGCGCGTGATCCAGTTCGCACTGCGCTTCAAGTTCTAGGCTGAAGCGAATTCAACAAAAAGGGCCGCCGGAAGATCGGCGGCTCTTTTTTTATCGAGCGAGGAAGAGTACTCTAGGAATACCAATGACGTTGCGCCGAATTCTTCTCGTGAGCGCCGTGTTGACGAGCGCCTCGTTGCTTGAGCCGTCGCTCGCAGGTCAAGGCGCCCCGCGCGGCCCAGGCCCGCCCCCCAGCCAAGCTACGCTCGAAGTACACGTCGCCGAAGCAGGCGGCGGACCGATCGGTCAAGCGGAAGTGAAGCTGTTTTCCGTCTATCAACCGGGTGGCTTGGCCCAGACGATCGGCGTCGGTGGATCGACCACATTCATCACGCTGGAAGGCAACTACAAGATCGAAGTTCGCGCCGCGAGTTACCGCCTGGCGCAAGAGGATGTGCTAGTGATGGGCAGCGGCACGACGCATTGTTATGTCGAGATGCGCCGCGACGACGGCTCGTCACCGCAAAAGGCATCCGACAAGCCGCGCATGCCGGAAGTGAAAGGCAAATCGCGCCAGGAGCTCGACAAAGCAATGGCGGCGATACGCGCGAATCAAATGGCCGAGGCGCAAAAGCATCTCGACTACGCGCTCAAGCACGCGAAAGACAATCCCGAGGTGCAGTACACCGCCGCGCTCTATGCCCTCGCCGTCAACGATCAAAACGGCGCGAAGACGTATCTCGACGCCGCCGTGACGCTCTTCCCCGACTACGCCGCGGCCCAGACCGTGCTCGCGGGAATCCTGCTGCAACAGGGAAAGGTGGAGGACGCGATCCCGCATTTGCAGAAAGCGGTCGCCGTGGAACCGAATTTGTGGCGCGCTCATCGTTTCTTGAGTGAAGCGTATCTGCGCGCGAATCACGATTTGGACAAATCGAAATTTCACGCGCAGCGCGCGCTGGAATTGGGGAAGGACAAAGCCACGGGAACGGAATTAGTGCTGGCCTGGGCAGAAGCCGCCGCCGGAAACCGAGAGGACGGACGCAAAGTGCTGGAAGCGTTCGCACACGATCATCCCTCGCATCCCGACGCCGACCGCGCGCGCAAGCTGGCCGCCGGGCCGCCGTTCGCCGCCGACGCCGTGCGCCCCGCCGCGCAGCCGGTCGCCGCTCTCGCTCCTCCACCGGCCGCCGCGCTGGTCGCGGACGTTCCCACGGGACCGATCCGCCGGATGCCGGCCTTGATCGATGCGCTCGTTCCGCCGGTCGAGCCCGGTGTCGCGTGCTCGCTGCCGGAGGTTCTCCGCGGAGCCGCGCAGCGCTCCGCCGAGTTTACCGACGCACTTCAGCGTTTTTCAGCCAACGAGGAATTTGTCCACGACGATCTCGATCAGAACGGCGCGGTGCGGAAATCCTACACCGGTACGTTTCAATATCTGGCAGCCCTGAAATGGCCGCGCCCCGACCTGATGGTCGTAAACGAAGTGCGCAGCGGCGCGACGCCGCCAACCAGCATGCCGGTGCCGTTTGTCACCGAAGGACTGCCTTCGATCGGACTCATCTTTCACGAAGCCCACGCCAAGAATTTCAATTTCACGTGCGAAGGCTTGGGACACTGGCGCGGACAGCCCGCGTGGCAAGTGCGCTTCGAGCAGCGCATGGATCGTCCCGCGCGGATCCACGATTGGTCGGAGAAAGGGCAAATCTATCCGACCATCTTGAAGGGACGCGCTTGGATCGCCTCCGGGTCATACCACGTGCTGCGCGTGGAGACGGATTTGGTGAAACCAATTCCCGAATTGCGCCTCGAACTGCATCACATGACGATCGAGTACACGCGCGTGACGGCGTCGAATGGAAAGGAACTGTGGCTGCCGTCGTACGCCGAGGTTTTCTCGCGCTTCCGCGGACGTTTCTTCCGCCAGCAACACGATTTCGGAAATTTCGTGCTGTTCAGCGTGGACGCTGGGGAAAAGATCAAGGAACCACCGCCCGAAAAACCGCAGCAGCCCTAGTTCAAGACGTGGAAGCCTGCGGGCGTAGTGGGGCGCTCTTTCACCGCGATCACTTCACCGGACTCGAGCATCGCGCAACCACCTTCCGCCAGCACGCGCTCCACTTCCTTCATCGGCAAGTCGCGATTCCCGAGGATCACGTGGGAGAAAAAATCTTCCTTCCAGGGAATCTCGCCGCGGTCGCTGGTGACGAACATTGCGTTATCGAGATCGCGATGCGCCGCGCGCGCCGCGCGAACATGATCGTCCGATGAGTCGAGACCGACAACGATGCCGAGGGGCACTTTTGCGGCGAGCTCACCGACAAGAACACCGTTGCCGCACGGATAGTGAAGCACACGATCGTGGGGAGACAGCGAGAGGGCGGTGAGATCCATCTGAACCATTTCAATCACAACCGCCCCCACGCTCACAAGAAGAAACCTTCCCGGCGTGCGGATTTCACCGGAACGGCTAGCGACTCCGCCGGCGCCGCCATCCAAACAAGAGTCCCGATCCTAGCAGCAGGAGCGTCGCCGGTTCAGGAACGCTGGTTTCCTGCGCCGCAGGTGTTGCAACGATGATGGCCGTTTCGCTTTGGCCGCCGATGTCCGGGGAACCGAGAGACGCCCAGAAAACGAGCTGGCCATTGTCGTTCAAACCGTTGTTGAAGAACAACACGTCCGAGACGGTTAAACCGAACAAGCTGTCGCCTGTGCCAACGACAAAATCAGACAAGCTGGCCGGCCCGCCGTTCGGATCGAAGAACAGCGCGCTGCCGGCGTTACCAGTCAGCAGGAATGCGGCGTCCCCGTTGTCATTTACATTACCGTCGAGCGCCGAGCTGTACCCAGGGAAGTTGCCGATATCAGCCACCGTGGACAAACCGCCGGCGTTCGTGAAAACACCGTCGCTAACGTTGTTGTAATCCTGGCCGGCCCAGCCGATCACGCTACCCGTATCGCTGATCGAAGCGCCTCCCACACCGGAAAAAGTAGGGTTGCCAGAAGTGGTGGCCACGGTCGTCAGTGCGCCGCCATTCCCAGTGAAAACCGACTCTCCTCCGCCGTTCAACGAAGCTTGAAACGCCACCAGCCCACTACTATCGATCGCGACTCCTTGGTCGAACGAGATCCCTCCGGCGCTGGAGTTTGAGGCGATGGTTGTCGTGGTGGTGCCGTCACTCGCAATGACGGAACTGACGTTGCCGGCCAGCGATTGGAAAAAGGCCACAACCCCTGCGTCGTTGATCGACAACCCATCGCCGAGCGTGCGCTGTGAAGGCCCGGAAATCACGGTGGTCGTGGTACCGTCTCCAGCGAGAACGCTGGCATTTCCGCCTCCGTTTAGAACCGGATAGGCGACCAGTCCGTTGTTGTTGATATCCGGGTTGCCTAAGCCGTTCCCACTGCTGGTGGCAATGGTCGTCGAAGTAACGCCATTCGAAGCAATGATCGAATTCGAGCCGTTGCCTTGAACCCAATAGGCAACCGTGCCGGAATTGTTGATGGCCGGCCGCTGCCCAAGAAGGCACTCGGCGGCGACGGGGCCACACGTGGCAATCGCCGTGAATGTGAAGGATTCAGCGAACGTCATCGGGGCGGCGATAGCAACCAGCCCCAGGACCAGAAACCCATAGCGCAATCTAAAAGCCGTCATGTTATCGACCTCCAAGGTAAGACTTCCAACATAGTCCACCGCAAGTTGCGGGGACGGCATTGAGAATGGCCGATTCGGCCCCGCGAAGTAAGGGAAAACAACCGTAAGAACGTTGAAATTTTGCTGAAAGAAAGGTTTTCTACGTCGGACACCAGTCTGAAACCACAAAAGACACAAAGGACACAAAGAAAACCTCGTTAGCCGACCTAACTGGTTTTCTTTGTGTCCTTTGTGTCTTTGTGGTTCAATTCGGGTGGTTCAATTCGGGTGGTTCAATTCGGGTGGTTCAATTCGGGTGGTTCAAATTCGGGTGGGTTCAATTCGGGTGGCTCAATTCCCCTGAACCTTAACAAGCAGCTCCGCGAACTTCTCCTGTCGATCGCTCTGATCCAAGCCAAAGTGCTTATCCATGATCTGCGTGGTGTTCATCGAGCAGAATTTCGGCCCGCACATGGCGCAGAATTTCGCGTCTTTGTAGTAATCGTCGGGCAGCGTCTCATCGTGCATGGTTCGCGCGGTGTCGGGATCGAGTGACAACTCGAACTGCTTGTTCCAGTCGAACAAAAAGCGCGCGTGACTCAGCGCGTCGTCGCGATCGCGCGCGCCGGGGCGATGGCGGGCCACGTCGGCCGCGTGCGCGGCGATCTTGTAGGCGATGATTCCCTGCCGGACATCGTCTTTGTTCGGCAGTCCCAGGTGCTCTTTCGGCGTGACGTAGCAGAGCATCGCCGCGCCGTGCCATCCGATCATCGCCGCGCCGATCGCCGAGGTGATGTGATCGTAGCCCGGCGCAATGTCGGTGACCAACGGTCCGAGCGTGTAGAAAGGCGCTTCGAAGCAAAGTTCCTTTTCCTTGTCGACTTGCATCTTGATCTGGTCCATGGGAATGTGCCCCGGACCCTCGATCATCACCTGCACGTCGTGCTCCCAGGCGATTTTCGTGAGATCGCCCAGGGTTTTCAGTTCCGCGAATTGCGCTTGGTCACTGGCGTCCGCCAAGCAGCCGGGACGCAATCCGTCGCCGAGCGAAAAACTCACATCGTGCTTGCGGAAAATCTTGCAGATGTCGGTGAATCGCTCGTAAAGGAAATTTTCTTTCTTATTGGCGGCCATCCATTGACCGAGAATCGCGCCGCCGCGGCTGACAATGCCGGTAATGCGCTTGCGCGTCAGCGGAATGTATTCCGCGAGCACGCCGGCGTGGATCGTCATGTAGTCGACGCCCTGCTCGGCTTGCTCTTCGATCACTTCGAGCATCACTTCGGCGTTCAAGTCCTCGACGCGCTTCACGCGCGTCAGCGCTTCGTAGATCGGCACGGTACCGATCGGCACCGGCGACCGCTCGATGATCGCCTGGCGGATGCGCGGAATGTCGCCGCCGGTGGAGAGATCCATCACGGTATCCGCGCCGAAGTGAACGGAAGTGTGCAGCTTTTCCAGTTCCTCGTCGATATTCGACGTCACGGCGGAATTACCGATGTTCGAGTTGATCTTACACTTCGCTTCCACGCCGATGCACATCGGCTCGAGGTTCGCGTGATTGATGTTGGCGGGAATGATCATGCGGCCGCGCGCCACTTCCGCGCGGATGGTTTCAGCGGGCAGTTTTTCCTTGCGCGCAACGTACTCCATTTCCTCGGTGATCACGCCTTGACGCGCATAGTGAATCTGCGTCACGCATTCCTGGCCCCGCCGTTTGGCTACCCATTCGCTTCTCATTGCGTCGCGCTCCTCGTCTCTCAGATCTTAGTTCGGCCGCTGCCGCCGTATGTTTTCGAGCAACTTGGCGTCCACCGGCTTGCGCCCGGCGAATCCTTCTTCGATGTCGTGCCAGAAACCGATGCGCGGCTCGCCGATTTTCCAGCAAAGATACACTTCGTGATCCTCTACCAGGCAGGGAAAATCCACCAAGCCCGTGTCGAGGTCCTTCAGCAACACGCCGCTCTCTTGAAATTTCTTTAAGCCAGCTTCCAGTGAGGCCAGCGATTTGTCTTTTTCCGATTTGTGGCGGGATAGCGCGGCGTGATCGGGAATCATACCGCCGGACATCATGACTTTCGTCCGCGCTTGGCTGATGAACTCTTCGGCGTCCATGGCGGCTTGCCGGGAATCCTGGATTGCGCGCAGCATTTGCTCCACGCGCGGCAGCATTTCCTCGGCTTCGTCGTAGCTGAAGAATCGATCGGCCATGGAGCTATTGTAGCAGGAAGTAGCACTCGACGACGCGGGGCGTTCCGCGTCCAGCAGCGGTGCACAGGCTATTCCAATTTCGCATCGAGCAAGGCCAGGTACACAGCAACCAAGCGATATGTGGCGTAGTAGTCGTCGAAACGCAGCACCTTCATGGTGTCGTCAGTCCGGTGCACTACGCGCCAGGTGTCAGCCGTCAGCGAGTGAATCGTGATCGCAGGAATGTGCGCATTACGAAACGGCTCGGAATCCGTGCGGCCTGCACTGTCTGTGTTTACGCCTTGTAGCGGTGAGCCAGTGGAGTTCGCCGCTGACGTTAGCAACTGAAGCAACCGGGGATCAGCGTGGCCCGCCCAAACCTTGGTCGGTGCAAGACCCAGCGTGTCCAAATTGACCATTGCGCGAACTGCGCCTGCCTGCTGGCTAGTGAGGTTCTTGACGTAAGACTCCGAGCCAATCTGGCGGCTCTCTTCGTCGGTAAATCCCACGAACACGAACGTGTGATGGCGCTGGCCCGAGTTCAGGCTTTCGTAAAGACTCGGCAACAATGAGGCGCCACTCCAGTTGTCCAGCACATGACCCCTCGACGAGAAATCGAAGTGCGAGCCGACGACAATTTGCTCGGGAACCTCGCCCGGCAGCACACAAACTAAGTTGGGCACCTTCTGGCGTTTCACCGGCTGCTCAGACAAGTCCTTGCAGCCGGATTCCCTGAACAATACTTTGAGCGCCGCTTCGCGCTTGGCGTCATCGTCGCCGCGTTGACGCAAACGCGCCTGGATCACCGGTCTTTCAAGAGGAGTGAATTGGAGTTGGACCTGCTGCCAGGCAAACAACAGCAGCAAGAGGAAACATGCGCTACTCAACCGGCAAAGACCCCGTGTTACTCACGCGACTTCCTGAACCCACCACCACCGGGACCTCACCGCGCACGCCCGCGGGCACACGCACCACAATCGCGCTGACGCCGTCTTGCGGCGCGCTCACCGCAATGACCTGCGCCCCAACTCCGCCAATGGAAACTTCAACGTCCGACGTTTGCGGATTCACACCGAGTCCCGAAAGATGCAAGCGCAACAGATCGCCGGAATGCGCGGGATTCCCGCCGCCGACCACCGATTGGTCCGACGCCCGCTCGGCGACCACCGTTCCGCGGCCATCTTCGGACAGCGTGAACAATCCCGGCGCGGTCGCCACAACTTGGGCGGTGATTGCGACGCCGGGGCGTCCCAAATTCTCCACCGTAATTTGCGCGGGACCCAGCGGCGTGTCGTTGGGAATCAGGAAATTCACTTGTTCCGGCGACGCGTAGAGGATTCGCGCGGCGACCCCGTTCACCATCACTTGCGCGCCGGCCAAGGTCGTGAGCGATCCTGTCGCGGCCGCCGCATCACCCGCGAGTTGCGAGCCGAGCACCGTGACCACCGATCCCGGCGCGATCGCCTCATTTTCTCCGAGCGACGCCGCGTTCATCACGCCGCGGCGGTCCGGTTTCGGCTCGAGCGGACGCAGCACGTACAAACCGAAATTGATGTCGCTCGCCACCACCAAATTCCGTTCCGGCTGTGTCACCACGCTCCAAACTTGCGCCTTGTTTCCGAAGACGCCGTATGGATCGGGCGTATCGGGCGGCACATACGACGCCACTTCTCGCGGTGCGCGTGGGTCGCCGAGATCCACCACGCGGACGCCATCGCTGTACCAGGAAAGATAGCCATAGGCGCCATCGAGGCGCGCGTCGCGAATGCTGTAGACGCCCGAATCGGCCGGGCCATTGGTGCGATCGGTGTGCGCGTTCGCCGTGAGAAACGCGCTAACTTGGCGCGGTCGCGCGGGATCGGCCACGTCGTAAACACGCAAGTATCCCCAGTCGCCGTAACCTTCGCTGCCCGATCCTGGATCGAGCTGCTCACTTGCTTCGAGCATCAACCGATTGTCGCGCGACACCGCGACGCTGTGCGCCGGCGATTCCCCGGCCGCCGCCGCGTCGGTGCGTCCAACGATCCGCGGATTCGTGGGATCGGAAATGTCGAGCAGTATCACGCCCGCATTCCAGTAGGAAACGTAGGCGAGTTGTCCGTCGGAAGATCCGCGCACGCTTGGCGCAAATTTTGAGGACGACGGGGCTTCCGGTAAGGTCCAGTCGGAGAGTTGGCGCGGGTGGGTCGGATCGGTGGCATCGACGATCCGCACGCGCGTCATGGTCGCGAGCAGCATTAGGACGCGCCCGTCGGAGCGTCCTGTAACAAGATCAAGCTCATGAACGCCGCGGCTTTCCGATCCCGTATCGAAAAATGAAAGCAAATGCGGATTGCGCGGATCGCTTACGTCGTACAATTCCGCGCCGCGACGCGCAGCCGTCTGCGTTCCCCGGCAGCTTTCGAGTCCTACGGCCAGAAGATCGCCGCGAAACGCCCCGCGATCGACGGGACGCACCACAACATCTTCGGTGCTGGTGTTGGGATATGCGGCAAGACGCTGGATCAATCGTGGAGTCGAGGGCGCTGTGAGATCGACCACTTTCACGCCGAGTCCAGGACACGCTGTTGGCGTTCCCCACGTGCCGACGTACGCGGTGTTGCGCTCCACCCACACCCCAGCGTTGAAGCCGGGACCAAGCGGCAGTTGCCCCACCAGCTCCAAATTGTGGATTTCAGGAGCTGCCCAGGCAGTAGCGCAAAAAACCCCAGCGGCCACGCACACCTTTAGCCAGGACCGCATAACTTCAGAATACCCCAAAATCGCCTGCTGCAAAACGGGCGTTGGAAAGCTGTACCGTTATGGGTATCATCTAGCGCATGCCTGTCAAATCGGACGCCTGGATTATCAAAATGTGCCGCGAGCGCGGCATGATCGAGCCGTTCCTTCCCGAGTTGCTGCGCACCGTCGAGGGGCGGCGGATCATCAGCGCGGGCGCGTCCAGCTACGGCTACGACATCCGGCTGTCGGCGGAACATGGCTTCAAGATTTTCTCGCCGGTGTACGCCGGCATCGTCGATCCGAAGCGATTCGACGAACGCACGCTGCTCGACGCGCCGATGTACAAGGACGACGACGGCAGCAAATATTTCCTGATGCCGCCGCACAGTTACGCGCTCGGGCTGACAATGGAATACTTCCGCATTCCGCGCGAGGTCCTGGGATTGTGTCACGGCAAAAGCACCTACGCGCGCTGCGGCGTGATCGTCA
Source organism: Terriglobia bacterium (assembly GCA_021325275.1). GTDB lineage: Bacteria > Acidobacteriota > Terriglobia > JAJPHL01 > JAJPHL01 > JAJPHL01. Next base: position 30,890 of record JAJPHL010000070.1, read on the forward strand.
ACACGACGCCGCTGGAACCGGAATGGGTGGGACACCTGGTGCTCGAGTTTTCCAACTCCAGTGCGACGTCGGTGCGGATTTACGCCGAGGAAGGCGTGTCGCAAGTGATCTTCCTGGAAGGAAGCGAGATTTGCTCGACCAGTTACGCGGATCGCGCGGGGAAATATCAGGATCAGCGGAAAATCGTGTCCGCGAAGTTATAGTTTAAGACAAACGGTTTTCTTTACCGCAGAGACGCAGAAGCGCAGAGAGAACCTGATTCTCGCGTATGCTTGGTTTTCTCTGCGTCTCTGCGTCTCTGCGGTGAAAAAACCCTATCGGGATCGGAATTTCCTCATTCCACGGAGCCACCTGTCATAATCCGTGGCCTTTCTACGGAAATACTCCGCAACCTCAGGATGCGGCAGGATCAAGAATCTTTCTTCCGCCAATCCCGCGATGACCGCGTCGGCCAATTCCTCCGGCGAGATCGAGCCATCCTGCAAAAATCCGCCGACACTGGAGCGGGTCCCCTCGCGCATCAACATCGGCGTGCGCACGCCTTGCGGACACAAGCACGACACGCGAATGCCGCGATCGCCGTACGTAATCGCCAGCCATTCGGCGAACGACACGGCCGCGTGCTTCGTGACCGAGTACGGCGCGGAGTCCGCTTGCGTTAAAAGGCCCGCCGCCGACGCCGTATTCAGCAAGTATCCTCCGCCGCGCGCCAACATCGAGGGCAGCGCGGCGCGCGCCGCGTACACGTGGGCCATCAAGTTCACTTCCCAGATGCGCTGCCAATCTTCGTTGCTCGCCTCTTCCCCGCCCCCGATCGCGATGCCGGCGTTCGAGCAGAACAAATCGATTGGTCCGAAACGCTCGATGTTCTCGTTCACGAGTTGCGCGACTTGCGATTCATCGCGGACGTCGACGCGCGCCGCGAGGGCGACCGCGCCAATCTCACGTGCGACAGCCGCGGCGCCATCGCCGTTGAAATCCGCGACCACCACAGCGCGCGCGCCTTCCGCCGCGAATCGCCGCGAAAGAGCCGCGCCAATGCCGCTCGCGCCGCCGGTAACTACCGCAACTTTGCCCGCGAGCTTCATGGCTTATTTTCCTGTGAATCGCGGAGCGCGCTTTTCGCGGAAATGCGTGACGCCTTCCTTGAAGTCGTCGCTTTGGAAGCTCGCGAGCATTTCGCGGAAACTCAAATCGATCGCGTCACCGAGATTCTGGAAATTCGCTTCGTAGATTTGCCGCTTCATCACCGCCAGCGATCGCGGCGACGTGGTCGCGGCGAGTTCCGCGGCCCAAGCCTGCACCGCGCCGAGAAAATTTTCCTCCGGCAACACGCGCGACACGAGTCCCGCGAGCAGCGCCTCGGCCGCATCGACATTCCGCGCCGTGAAAGACCAATCAATCGTCGCCGGCATGCCGATAATCTTTGGCAAGATCCATGCCAAACCATATTCGGCCACCAGTCCGCGCTTCGAAAAGATCGTCGAGAAGAGCGCTTTCTCGCTGGCGATGCGAATGTCGCAGTAAAGCGGCAGCACAAAACCAAATCCCACTGCGGGACCATTCACCGCCGCGATGATCGGCTTGGGAATCGAGAAGAGCCACGCGAGTTTGCGGTGAAAATCCTCGCGGACGCCGGCGTCAAGCTCCACGTGCCCCATGATGTCGGCGCGACGGCCTTGTGTGAGCGCGCTCAGCAGACTCATGTCCGCGCCGGCGCAGAATCCGCGGCCCGCGCCGGTAAGTACGATCGCGCGGACACGCTCGTCGCGCGCGGCGTCGCGAAACGCTTCACTCGATTCCTGGTCCATTTTCACAGTCCAGGCATTGAGCTTTTCCGGGCGATTCAGCGTGATCGTCGCGACCTGATCCGATACATCGTAGAGAACCTCATCCCAAGCCATGGCGGTAGTCTATCGCACGCGCTTAGGATAGACTGAAACATTCAACGATCCAATGAAAGCCGCCACACAACAGATCCTGAACCGCTTCGCTCGCACCACGGAGGAAGTGTACAACCTCGACGAGTTCCGCGACCGCCTGGAGACGGGACGCCCGCTGAAGGTGAAGTACGGTGTGGACGTCACCGCGCCGTTCTTGCACATTGGACACGCCGTGAATTTGTGGATGCAGCGCGAAATGCAGGAGCACGGCCACGTGGTGCAATTCCTGATCGGCGATTTCACCACGCGCATCGGGGATCCCACGGGAAAATCGAAAGTGCGCCCGGTGATTCCACCCGAGCAGATCGAACACAACGCGCAGGAGTTCATCCGTCAGGTTTCCGCGGTTTTGCTCACCGATCCCGCGGTGTTCGAAGTGCGCCGCAATTCCGATTGGTTCGGCAAGATGCCGGCGGAAGAATTCCTGAAGCTGCTCTCGATGGTGACGCATTCGAAACTCATCGCCCGCGACATGTTCCAGCGCCGCATCTCCGCCGGCGACGAGATTTATCTGCACGAAATGCTCTATCCCGTGCTGCAGGGCTACGATTCGAAGATGCTCGAATCGGACCTCACGATCGTCGGAACGGATCAGCTTTTCAACGAACTGATGGGGCGATTCTTTCAGGAACGCTTCGGCCAGCCGCCGCAAGTGGTGATAACCACGCGCATCACGCCGGGCACCGACGGCATCGAGAAGCAATCGAAGAGCCTGGGCAATTACATCGCACTGGCCGATACGCCGCGCGACAAGTTTGGCAAGATCATGAGCATTCCGGACGCCTTGATGCTCAGCTACTACGAGGTGTACACGCTCGTGGACTTAGCGGAGCTCGAGCCATTGCGCGCCGCGCGCATCGACGATCCCATGAGTTGGAAAAAACGGCTGGCGCGCGAGATTGTCGCGCGCTATCACGGCGAGCAAATCGGCGCGCAAGAGGAAGAGTGGTTCACCAGCACGTTCTCGAAGAAGACCGCGCCGACCGATGCGCGCGAAGTAAAAGTGACGCCAGGCATGACCTGGATCGAGTTGCTGCGCCGCGAACTGCCGGATCGCTCTGCTAGCGAATTGCGACGTTTGGTGCAGCAGGGCGCCGTGCGTCTCGACGGCGAGAAGATCGCGAGCGAAAAGTCGCCGGTGGAGTGGAACGGTGATGGCATGGTGAAGGTCGGTAAGTTGACGTGGTTCCGTTTGGTGAGATAACGCGAAGCGTGGCGGATTGGAACACGGAAGGCACGGAAAACAACACACGGAAGAACGCGGAAAAAACAATGAAGGACATCAACGTTGCACTGATCGGCTACAAGTTCATGGGCAAGGCGCACAGCTACGCCTACTCCACGGTGGGCAAGATTTTTTCCGATTGTCCTACGCCGCGCATGAAGGTGATTTGCGGACGCGATCGCGCCGGCGCCGAAGCGATGGCGTCGCGTTTCGGTTGGGAGTCGGTGGAAACCAGTTGGGAGCGCGTGCTCGAGCGCAAGGATGTCGACGCCGTCGACATTTCCACGCCCGGGCATCTCCACAAAACGATTGCCGTGGCCGCGGCAAAGGCGGGCAAACACGTGTTGTGTGAAAAGCCGCTCGGCAACACCGGCGACGAAGCTAAAGAAATGCTCGAAGCGGCGATCCGCGCGAAGATCGTGCACGGCGTTGTGTTCAACTATCGCCGCGTCCCGGCGATCATGCTGGCGAAACGCATGATCGAAGATGGTCGCCTCGGAAAAATCTACCATTTCCGCGCGCGCTACTTGCAGGATTGGATTGTCGACCCGCAGTTTCCCCGCGTGTGGCGGCTCGACAAATCGCAGGCCGGCTCGGGAACGCTCGGCGACTTGGGCGCGCACATCGTCGATCTATGCCGGTATCTCGTCGGCGAAGTAAATGAGGTAACGGCACTGCTCGAGACGTTCATCAAAGAGCGCCCGCTGCCGGCTGCCGATCAAGGTGCGTGGGGCAGCACGACGGGCGGCGGAATGGCGCCCGTTACCGTCGACGACTGCGCGCTCTTCCTCGGCAAGCTCGACGGCGGCGCCGTGGGATCGTTTGAAGTGACGCGCTTCGCGCTGGGACGGAAGAATCACAACACGCTGGAGATCAACGGCAGCAAAGGATCGCTGGTTTTCGATCTCGAGCGCCTCAACGAATTGCAATACTACAGTCAAGACGACGCACCGGACGCGCGCGGCTTCCGCACGATTTTCGCCACCGAAGGCGGACAGCACGCCTACGTCGATAACTGGTGGCCGCCGGGACACATGATCGGCTGGGAGCACACGCAGACCCACACGATCTACGAATTTCTGAAGGCGGTCGCGAAAGGTGAGCCGCCGGAGCCGAACTTCCACGACGGCTATCGCAACAATATGATCCTGGATGCGGTGGAGAAATCGGCGGCGAGTGGAAAGTGGGAGCGGACGGGTTAGGCTGGCGTCCAGTTATTTCTTGATTTCCAGCAACTCAACCTCAAAGACCAGCGTGGAGTTCGCCGGAATCATCCCATTCGCGCGATCGCCATACGCAAGGTCCGGCGGGACCACCAGTTTGCGCTTGCCTCCGACTTTCATCGTGGCCACGCCTTCGTCCCAACCTTTGATCACCTGACCCTTGCCGAGTTGAAAATGAAACGGCTCACCGCCCACCGAGCTATCAAATTTCCTTAGACTCAAGAGCCATCCGGTGTAGTGAACCACCACCGTATCGCCGTCCTTGGGCGACATTCCCGTGCCTTCCACCAAATCCTGATACTTCAAACCGGACGGCGTGGTGATCACTTTGCCGGGCTTCGGCTCAGACTTCTGCTCGGTCTTCTTTTCTTGCGCGGCCGACGCGATCGTGACCAGCGCCAATGCGATGGCGAGATTTCGTTTCATATATAAGTTACGCCCACCACGCTTGCGCCGGCTTCTCTTTCAGCAACACGCCGTGCAAAAACGACGCGGCTTTGGTGAGACCTTCTTCGATCGACATCAAGCTGTCTTCGTGCTCGATCGACAACGTGTCGTCATATCCGGCCATGCGCAGCGTGCTCACGAGATTGTTCCACCATTCCACGCCGTGACCGTATCCCACGGTGCGGAAAATCCACGCGCGGTTGATTTCGTCGGTGTAGTTCTTGGTGTCGAGTACGCCGGTTTTGTTGATGTTGTCCTGCCACAGCATGGTGTCTTTGGCGTGAACGTGGAAAACCGCCGCGCCCAGTTGGCGGACGGCCGCCAGCGGATCGATTCCCTGCCAGAACAAATGACTTGGGTCGAAATTGCAGCCGATGTTGTCGCCGGCCGCGGCGCGCAGGCGCATCATATTCTCAGGCGAGTACACGAGGAACCCTGGATGCATCTCGATGGCGACGCGCACGCCGTGATCGCGCGCGAATTTGGCGTGCTCGCTCCAAAACGGCAGCGCCTTTTCTTCCCACTGCCACTTCAGCACCTCGAGAAAATCCGGCGGCCACGGGCATGTCACCCAGTTGGGGAAACGCGCGTTGTCGGAATCGCCGGGACAGCCGGAAAAGTCGATGACCGTCTTCACGCCGAGTTTTTCCGCCAACAAAATCGTGCGCCGCGAGATGGCCACGAACTTCTCGCGGATTTCCTTCACCGGATGCAGCGGATTTCCGTGACAACTGAGCGCGCTGATCGAGAGACCCGCGCCGTCCATCTTCTTGCGGAACTCGGCCAGCGCCGTCGCGTTGTCGAGGTATTCGAGCTTGCAATGCGGATCGCCGGGATAGTTGCCGGTTCCCAGCTCGACGGTAGAAATATTGAGCTTCTGGAGCTTGGGAATCACTTGGTCGAGGGTCAATTGTCCAAACAAAGCGGTAAAGATTCCAAGGCGCATGGGGAAATCGTATCATGCTAGTGTAAAAACATGAATCGCCGAGGATTCTTTACCCGAATCGCGCACCTGGCCGAAGACCCGCAGAAGATTCGCGCGCGTCGCGTGGCGGAGCTGCGCGCCTGGGCCCTGGAGTGCTGTCCGCTCGACTGGGACGCCACCAAGCGCGAGGAAACGGCCCAGGACATCGAACGCAAGCTGTCCTACCTGAGCGATGAAACGTTGCGCGGCGAAAACATGAAGAAGTACGTCGAGAACATCGTCCGCACCAAGGAGATTTTCTACGCCGCACAGCGCGCCGAACAGGATTACGCCCGGCGAAATCAAGAGGACTCTGAGTACGATCGCTATCCGCACGAGGACGATTAGCCAATTCAATCCTGTCGTATAATCGAAAAGTACGCTTCATAAGGAGAGGGCATGAAGAAACTGGGTTTGGTATTGTTCACTACGGTTTGTATCCTGTCGCTGACGCTCGCGGTACCGGCGCAGAAGAAGGACGACAAGAAGTCGGGCGGCGACGCCACTAAGGGCGAAGCAGTTTTCAAAGACAAAAACTGCACGGTGTGCCACTGGCCGGATAAGGAAACCAAGCGCATCGGTCCCGGGCTGAAGGGCCTGTTCACGCACAAGAAAATGTGGGACGATCGCCCGCTCACCGAAGCCAACGTTCGCGACATGATCCTAAAGGGCGGCGGCAAAATGACCGGCTTCGAAGATCAGCTCACGCCCAAGGAACTCGATAACCTGATCGCGTACCTGAAGACCCTGTAACATCGCAGGCGGGGGCCAACGTCAATTCACTATGGCATTCTTACGCCGCTTCCTGGCCCCCGTCATCGCGCTGCTGGCCGCGGCCGCGTTCGCGGCGGCGCAAGACAAACCCAATCAAGCGGAGGCCCAGCAGGCGCTCGCCTCCGTACCGGAAATCCTCAAGCAAGTTTCGAAGCTCACCAACCTACCCATCAAGGCGCCCGTTCAAGGCGAGGTGGTTTCGCGCGAGCAAATCCGCGGATACATCACCGAGCGCATGAAGGAGTCGACGACGCACGAGGACATGCACGCGCAGGAAGCGGCGCTCATCAAGTTCGGTTTGCTGCCCGCTGGATTCAAACTGGAGTCGTTCGTGCTCGACCTGCTTTCCGAGCAAGCCACGGCGTTCTACGATCCTAAGTCGAAAAAAATCTATCTCTCCGACTGGGCGCCGCTCAACTTGCAGCAACCGGCGATCGCGCATGAACTGACGCACGCGCTTCAGGACCAGCACACCAGCCTCACCGCGTTCATGGAAGACAAGAAAATGTCGCAGGACGAGCAGGCCGCGCGGCAATCGGTGGTGGAAGGCGAAGGCGTACTCGCGATGATGGATTACATGATGGCGCCGTCGGGCCTGAAGGCCGCCGACCTGCCGAATCTCGGCTCAATGGTGGAAGACGCGGCCAAGTCGGAAGACGCCAAGTTTCCCGTGTTCAGCGCGGCGCCGCCGTACTTGAAGGAAGGCCTGCTCTTCCCCTACATGTATGGGCTCACCTACGCGCAAGCGAAACAGAAAGCCGTCGGCGCGGACAAAGTGTATGGCGAGTTGCTCGACCATCCTCCGCATTCCACGCACGAGATCATGCATCCCGACGCGCCGGCCGTCGCGCCTCCATCCATCGAAGCGCCGGAGATTCCCGCTGCGCAGCGCGCCGGCTACAAGAAGCTCGATTCCAACGTGCTCGGCGAGTTCGACGTGTTCACGCTGCTGAAAATCACGTTGAGCGAAGATGTCGCGCACGCCGTTGCGCCGCTGTGGCGCGCGTTCCGCTATGACGTCTACGAAAACGCGTCCGGCAAGGTGTTGCTCGCACACCGCTCGCAGTGGAAAGATGCGAACTCGGCCGCGGCGTTCGCCGAAGCGTACCGCCGGGTGATCGCCAAGAAGGCATTTGCCGGCGAAGAGACGCGCATCGAAACGCATGGCGAGACAGTGGATGTAATCGAAGGCCTTCCGCCCGCTCCCCGCAAGTAATTTTTCCCGAACCGAAGCCGGACTCGCGCGTCTCATTAGTTATGATTCGCGACATCCGCTACGCCGCACGTCAACTTCGCAAGTCACCGGGGTTCGCCGCCGCCGTGCTTTGCACGCTGGCGCTTTGTATCGGCGCGAACACCGCGATCTACTCGGTGGTCGACGCCGTTTTGCTGCGGCCGCTGCCGTATCCCGCGCCCGAGCGACTGGCGTTGATGGTCTTCGACCAGCAGACCGCGAAGGGCAGCTATACCAGCGACTCGCAAGACGGCCCTACGTGGGAAGCGGTGCGCGATCACGCCGATCTCCTCGACGTGGCGCTCGGCGGAGGATCGCAAGGCGTGAATCTCTCGAAGGATGGGCGCGGCGAATACATCATGCAGTCGCGCGTGTCGGCGGGATTCTTTCACGTGATGGGCGTGCCACCGATGATCGGCCGTGAATTCACGCGCTCTGAGGACGTTCCCGGCGGCGCGGCCGTGGTGGTGCTTGCGTATCCGATGTGGCAGCGTTTGTTCGCGGGCGACCCGAACGCAATCGGCAAGACGATTCTGCTGCGCGGCGAGCCGTACACGGTGATCGGCGTGATGCCCGAGGGATTCCGAACGCAAACGCCCGCCGACCTGTATACGCCGCGGCGGCCGTCGAATTCCGGCGAAGGCCAAGGTACGAACTACACGGTGATCGCGCGGCTGAAGCCGGGCGTCACGTGGGCGGCGGCGGAGTCGCAACTAAACGTGGTCGCGGGGCCGGCGATGATGCGCAACAAGGCGAAGGATACTCTTATGCACGCGCGCCTCGTGCCGCTTCAGCAAGGACTCACGAGCGATCTACAAACGGGACTCTACGGCGCGTGGACCGCGGTCGGCGTCGTGCTGCTGATCGGATGCGTCAACATCGCGGGATTGCTGCTCGCGCGGTCGTCCGGACGCGCGCGCGAGGTCGCCACGCGCATGGCGGTGGGCGCGAATCGCGCTGCGATTATTCGCCAGTTGCTCGCGGAAAGTTTATTGCTCGCGCTCGGCGGCGGCGCGCTGGGTGTGCTCACCGGTTACGCGGGAATTCAGGCCCTGGAAGGGCTCGGCGCGGCGGGCTTCGACTACTGGCATCCCGTGACTCTAAACTGGCGCGTGATGCTGGCGATGCTCGGCGTCTCGTTGCTGGCGAGTTTGCTCTTTGGACTCGCGCCGGCGTTCGCGGCCAGCCGCGTCGATCTGCGGTCGATGCTGGCGGAAGGCGCGCGCGGCGCGGCCGGCGGATCTCGTCATTGGTCGCGACGCGCGTTGATCGTGGCAGAGGTCGCGCTCAGTTTGATGCTCTTGATCGACGCAGGATTGCTGGTGCGCACGCTCCAGCGATTGGAAGGATTGACGCCCGGCTTCGATCCGCACAATGTGATCAGTGCGTCCCTTTCGCTGCAAGACGCGCGGTATTCAACCAGCGCCGCGGTAAATCGCTTGTACGACGAAAGCCTGCGCCGCATTCGCGAGTCGCCGGACGTGGAAGCGGCGGGCGTGGGATTGACGCTGCCGTATCAGCGTCCATTGAACATGGGATTTCGCATCGCCGACGGTGTCAACGCAAGCGACAAGGGATTTCCCATGGACGACATTTACGTGACACCGGGATACTTGGAAGCGTTGCGCATTCCGGTGGTCGAGGGCCGCGCCATCACCGACGCCGATCGCGCCGATACCGAGCCGGTGGTCGTGATCAACGAGGCGTTTGCGCGCCGATTCCTGAAGGATCAAGATCCCGTTGGCAGTCATTTGCGTGAAGGAGGCGTCACGCGGCGCATCGTCGGCGTGGTGGGCGACACGCAACAGCATTCGGGCGTGGGCTCGTACGGGCTGATGAGTGCGACCCCGACGACCTACCATCCGGCGGCACAGGAGTCCGACAAGTTTTTCCAATTGATCCACACTTGGTTCGCGCCGCAGTGGGTGGTGCGCACGCGCGCAACGCCAGGCGCGCCGTTGCAGCACGCGATCGAAGCGGCCGTCGGCGCGATCGATCCACAATTACCGTTCGCGAAATTCCAAAGTCTCGAGGAAGTGCAGTACACGGCGTTCCAGTCGCAGCGCTATCAAGCGGCGGTATTCTCAACCGTCGCGATGCTCGCGATGTTCCTCGCGGCGATCGGATTGTACGGGCTGATTTCCCATTCGGTGGCGGAGCGCACGCGCGAAATGGGCATTCGCATGGCGCTCGGATCCACGACCGCGCGCGCCATGTGGACCGTCGTGCGTCCCGCGCTCTGGCTCACGCTCGCCGGCGTGGCGGCCGGCGCGATTCTCGCGCGATGGTCGACGACGGTGGTGAAGGATTTGCTTTTCGGCGTGAAGGAAGGCGATCCGCGAACGTTCCTGATGGTCTCGGCGGCGCTGGTTGTTGTAGCGTGCGTGGCGAGCGCGATTCCCGCGCGGAGGTTGCTACGATTGGATCCCGCGATTACCTTGCGGTCGGAGTGATCGGCCGATCAACTCGCGGATGCGCTTCTCGCGATCCTGCACCGCGCGGAACGGTTCTTGCAACCGCCCGCCTCCAGCGCCAAAGGACGCTATCCCATGAGTTTCCACCACAATAGCCGCGACCAACGCATCGTGTACGTGACGCACGCCGCTAGAATCAAAAAAATCAGCACAAACGGAAACGCCACTACGCGACAGACGCCGCGCAGCATTCCTTCGCCGTTCATTCCCAAACGCGCGCCGACGAATTGGCGCAGCGTCGGCAGGTTCGGGCGGTCGAGCCAGAAGAAATCGCCGTTTTCGTTGATCAGGAGGATTTTCGAAGGCAGCAGAAGAAGCAGCGCGGCTTTCCAGTTGAACAGAATCGGCTCGCCGGAGAAAAGCATCGCGGCCACAGGAGGCCGTGTCGCGGCGATGGCGCGCGCCATTCTCCATTTCTCGCCAAGCGACGGCGCATCCGTGACGCGCCACACCCGCTCAAACGTGGTGGCGGCCGGCAAGCCCGGGAAGCACGTGCACAACTCCAGCGACGCGCCGGGAAATCCGCGCTGCATGCCGGCGATGGCGCGCTCCATCACGTAGCGCGATCCGCTTTCGACCAATAAAATGCGGTCGACCGCCGGGCCTCGTCCGGTGAAGAAAAATCTCATGTGCTATTGCAGCAGTTCGTGAGCCGCCGCGAATGTCGGCGCGCCCAATGACAAGAGGCGCGTGTGATACTCGCCTAGAATGAAAGCCGCGCCCATTTCCTTGTGGATCTGGTCGCGCAGGCGCACGAGTTCCAGTTTACCCACAAATGCGGCGCTCGGCGCAGCGGGCGACGAGAGAGACCGCCACACGCGATCGTGCGCCTCGGCGGGCGAACACGCGAACTGCGTGGCCAGCTGCTTCTCGGCTTCCTCAGGCGTGACTTTTCCCAGATGCAGGCGAATGTCGAAAATTGCATCGAGCCAAACGGCGCGATCGTGCGCGGCGTCGTGGACGGCATCTTTCACGCCGGGCGCCGAGTATCCGGCCTCGCGCATCAGCACCGCCGCGTACTCTTCCCATCCCGCGATAAATGCGAGGTTGGGAAAAACTTTCCGGATGATCGTGTCGGTGTGATTCATCGCCTCACGCTGCAAGTAGGCGCCCGGGTGACCCAAGCGTATGATGGCCGCTTGCGCGCCCGAGCGCGTCAGCGCCAGCGACGCCGGCACGTAGATGAAAAAGGCCAAGTCCGGCTCGAACGCACCCGCCGGATCAAGCCACGCACTGAGACGCGGAGAATAGGGCGGCGCATTTTCAAATTGCAAACGATCGGGCATCGGGATCGGCGCAATGCGCTTTTGATCCGTGAACAAACGCGGATCGCGTTCGCCCTGGCGCAGCGCTTGCAAAACCTGCAGCGCGTCGAGCGTATCGGCGGCCGGCGGCGCAACGGGCAAGGGCGCGGTTCCCAATTCTTTCTCCGCTTCGGCCAGCACGGCCTCCGGTGTCATCGCCGTTCCCAGGCGATCGCGGAAAATCCGGCGATACGCGGCCTCCGGCGTCACGGGATTACCCTTCGAGTGCGGCAAAAGCTGCGCTTCCATCCACGCGCGAAAGTCGCGCACCGCAGCCGCCGCGACGTGCGCGTCTTTCTGCACGCGCGACAGCGCTTTTTTCTCGAGACCTTGCGTGACCGCGGCGTTCGGCACGCCTTTATCGAGATAATCGGCCACACCGGCGAGAATCTCCAGAGCCTTGCGCGTGTCGATCTCCGGTGGATTCTCGAAATTGGCGCGCGCCAGCTTCAAGACTTTGGGATAGAGCTTCAGCCGTTCGTCGAGCGCGTCGAAGCGCGTGGTGGCCGGCGCAAACTGGCGGTTCGTGAGACTCCACGCGGCGTCGCCGAGCAAGAGCGCGTACAAGTCGGGACGCGTGGACGCTTGCTTGCGCTCGTCGAGATCGGCTATCACCAAGCGAATGCGCGCCGCGAGGTTTTCGCGGTCGGCGCGGGCGGCCGCAGAGAGCTGTTTCGAGTCCAGCTTCTCGATCCGCGAGAGCGCCGCTCGATTCCGCGCGATCTCCGCCTGCACCGCAGTGGACGACCAATCTTCCAGCGATTTGTCTTGTGAATGAACGCCGGCCGGAGTAGCGGCCGACACCGGGCGGAAGGCCCAATAGCCCGGCAAGTATTCGTTGACGATGAGAGCGAGATCGCGATCCTGCGCGCGAGCATCGATGGCCGCGCCCGCGCACAGAATCAAGATCGTCAGCAGCCGGAAGAACCGGCGTCTCACCGGCCGCAAGGTCATACGCAGACCGTTCGAGCGTTACGGCTTCTTCGGCGCGGTGGCAGGAGGCGCGGCGGGCTTCGCGCCCGGCGCCGCCGGCGGCGCGGAAAGACCACTGGCGCTGGCCGGGAACGACATGTTGTACGCGCCGATCACTTCCTGCGTGATGTCCACGCGATCGTTCTGCCACAGCACTTCGCCCGGTTGCGCCGAGTTCAGCACCAAATCGAAGCCGTTCTTTTGCGCGTACACGGCGATGACTTGCAGCATCTTGTTGCCGATGGCGTTGAACACGCCGTCGACCGCTTGCTGATAGTCGGCGGTGGCGTCTTCGTTCTCGTGATTGAAGTTCTTGGTTTCGCGATCCACTTCGCGAATGAGCTGGTTTTTCTGGTCTTCGCTCAGCACCTTATCGCCCGCTTGCAGCCGCTGCTGCTTATCCTGGATCGACTTGGTCATGGCTTCCAATTGATCTTTCTTCGGTTGGAAGCGCTTCTGAAGATCGTCGGTGGCCTTTTTGCCTTCCGCGCAATTCGCGATGGCTTGCTGAATGTGCACCGTGGCGACTTTGCCCGCGCCCGACGGGGACATCGCTCCACCGGCGGCCAAGTTTCCCGTGGCGTTTGCCGGATTCGACGGCGGTGGCGCGGCCGGAGTGGCCGGCTTCGACGCCGGAGGTTGTGCGGTCGCCTGAGCGCCAACCGCCACACTAAAGGCCAAAAGGGTGGCCATGGCCCATACAAAAACTCGTTGATTCATGCTATGTCTCCATTCCGCTTAAGGCAGTCCGCCTAGAAGCGGTCCGCTCGCAGGCGGTTAAATTCGATCCCACCATTATAGTGCACTTTCCGGCCTCGGTAGCCGCGGTCACCAGCCCGCGGCCACGCCCCACAAAGACTTCCTAGAAGTTCGCGACTTCGCGAACTTTGCTAGAACGTTCGCGAAATCGTGAATCGGAACACGTGCGCCGGTTCCGCGTACGACGTCGCCATACCGTAAGCCAAGGCTTGCTGGTAGGTGGCATTGTTCGGAAACTGGCTGCGATCCACGACCAAGCCCGGCACCACGTTCGTTTCCACGCGCTGCACATTGTACGCGTAGTACAAACGGAAGGGCGCTTGGACCACCGGCAGAACCACTTGCAACTCCAGGCCCGTGGACCCGTGCAGGGCGCCGTTAGTGCCCGGCACCAACTGCAGGTTCTGCGTGAAGTTCGTATTCGGATACAAACTCAACAACTGTTGAAAGCGCGTCTCGCCGATCTGCAACTGGCTGGCGCGCAGCGCGGCGTTGGCGCCCAAATCGTAGAACGCCGCCAACGTCACCGGTCCGGCAATCGGAATGCGGTACTCGAAATTGCCGACCATCTGGAAATCGCCGCCCGGGAACGTGATCTGGTTGATCGGAATCGTCATGGTCTGCGGCGCCGATTGCACCACGCCGTTGACCAATACCGGAGACGACCGCGGCGATCCATCCGAATCGAGCACGTTGATGTTCACCGTGTTCGGCACGTAGCCGATCGGCGAAACGGTGCGAATGTCGAAGCCGCGAATGTCCTGCTCGCCGCCGATATAGAAGCGCTCGTAAGGCGGCGCGACGCGTCCGCCGTAGCCGGTCATATACGATCCCAGCACGCGGAGGCCGATAGTGTTGCGCTTGTGATACGTCGGGTGATAGTAGGTGAACGATCCAGTGGGCCGCACCAGGCGCACCGTCCCGCCGGCGCCCGCAAATTCCCCGCCCAGGAAAATGCTCTTGCCCGACGTGGGATTCAGCGGGCTGTTCACCGTGTTGTAGCTGTAGCTCGGCGTGATCTTGCTGGTGGTGATACCGCTCAGCGAGTTTGGTCCCGAGATGGTGTTGTAATTCAGGTAGTCGAAGTACGCCGCCGCCGCGTTGCTGAACGTGGTGATGTTGGACTTGTCGTAACCGTAGGTGATGCCGACGCGCGAGAATCCCCGGCCGACCGGATAGCTCACGAACACCGTGGCGCCCTTGGAATTCTGGCGATAATTCAGCAAGTTTTGCTGGCCGAACTGATCGTAGTAGCCGATCAAGTTCTGTCCGGCGAGAATCGACGCTTGGCGCGCCTGATCGTAACTGTAACGGCGATCGTAAACCGTAAATCCCACGGCGTAGCGCTTGTCGAACAAGTGCGGTTCGGTGAATCCGAGGAGAATGTTGCGCTCGATGGTTCCCAACTGCACGTCGAAGGTCAGCGTCTCGCCCAGTCCCAGGAAGTTGTGCGTCTGATACTGCAGCCCGAGGAACGTTCCGGCGATGCCGCTGACGCCGCCGGTCAATCCAATGGTGTTCTTGCCCTTTTCCTTGACCTTCAGATTGATGTCGACCGTGCCGTCGCGATTGTTCGGCTTCACGCCGTCGTCTTCGTTTTCCTTCTTGATCGGCTCGAAGAAACCAAGTTGATTCAGGCGCAGAATACTGATCGACCACAGGCGGTGATTGAACATGTCGCCTTCGTCGAGCAGGATTTCGCGGCGGATCACTTTGTCGCGCGTGGTGGTGTTGCCCGAAAAGTCGATGCGCTTGACGAAGAATTGCTTGTCCTCGTCGATGTTGAAGTTCATGTTGATCACGTGAGCCTGCTTGTCGATGTCCTGACCCGGCTCGGTGACCTCGTTGATGTATCCGAACTCTTTATAGATATCCTTCACCGCCTCGATGCCCTTGCGGATCTTCGAGACGTTGAAGATGTCCCCTTCGTTCATCTTGAACTGCGGCTTCAAAATCTGGTCGGGCCGGCGGAACAACTTGACGCCGGTGAACTCCATCTTGCCCATGTGATAGAGATCGCCCTGCTCGATGGCGATGGCGATGTCCACGCGCTTGCCGGGCTTGGGCGGACCCGGCTTCTTGTGGCGGAAGCCATCCCACACTTCCACGGGAGCCATGGCGATTTTGCGCAGGAAACCGTTGTTCTGGACGTCGTAGATATTCAGCTTGGGATCGAGCACCAACGTTTCGAAATACCCGATGTCCTGAAATTGTCCGCGGACCATTTCCAAGTCGTAGGAGAGCTTCGACTGGTCATAGGTGCGGCGGAACAAATTCTCCAGGTAAATACTCTTGGGGATTCCGATGGGCTTGGTGAACTTCATCGCGCGGATCAGTTGTTTGTCGCCGATCGCTTGATTGCCGCTGAACGTGATGTCGCCGACTTTGACCGTGGGTCCTTCGTCCACGTCGAAGACCAGCTTGATCGAGTTCGGTGGCGTGCGCGTGGCCTTGGCTTCCACTTTCGCGAATTGATGGCCCTTCTCCGCGAGAAATTCCTGCAAAACCACTTCGGCGTGGCGGACCTTGGTGGGATCGTACGGCGTTTCCACAACCAGCCCCACCTTGCGTTCCTTGAAGCGATCGAGCACGTCGGATTGCGACACCGACTTCATGCCCTTGCCGTAGTCAATCGTGCGGATCTGCGGTTTTTCGCGAACGTAGAACGTGAGGACGTGACCCTTGGGACCGGGCTCGTCTTCCAGGCGCAAATCCTCGAAGTATCCGGTGTTCCACAAATTCATGAAGTCGCGTTGCAGCGACGCAGGATCGAAAGGATCGCCTTTGTGCGTGAACAAGCGCGTGCGCAGCATGTCGCGCGTGTAACGGCGATTGCCGGCAAACGTAGGATCTTCGGCGACGACGTTGGGAACGCCGGCCAACGGCATCGGGAGTCGCGGAGGCACCGGCTGCTGTCCGGGAGCGGGCGCCTGCATAAGAGGCGTGCCCTGCGGCGTCGCTTGCTGTGGATCGGGCGCAGCGGACTTTTCGTCTTGATACTGAAGTTCGGGCGGTTCGTTCAGGGGATCGTAGCCGTGCATCGAGAACAGCACGATGCGTTGAGAAGCGGGAGGAGTAGCAGCGGGTGCTTGCGCGGAAGCGGGCACACCCACGCCCGCGACCCAAACCGCTAGCAACCCAACCGCAAAACCCCAGCTTTTACGCGTCACTCGTTCAGTTTCTCCATTCGTTCTGGCGCTGAGTGCGCGCAAACTCGACGAAGCAGCGCGCAGAATGCCACACAACGATGGGATTGTCATGCCACGTTCACGATTTTCTCGGCCTGAACCTGCCTGAATTGCTTTTTGACCGCACCGGCCGCGCATCATTTCTTTTTCGCACGCTTCTACTGCACACCAAAGGTACGCCGTCTCGCTCGCGCGCACACTTTTGTCACGGCCCGTACGTTCTCGCAGAAAAACTGCTCGCTACCTGTACAGAAGCACTGGTTCACCCAAAGGCTCGCCTTCGGTTTGGGAACCTGCTGGACGGTAGTATAACCCATCTCCTTCCAAAATCACTTCCAATTCCGCGGGTTTGGGGATGGTCCCTTGAATCAATGCTTCCGACAGCGGATCCTCGATGTACTTCTGTAAAGCCCGCCGCAAAGGACGCGCTCCGTAACTGCGATCGGAGCACGTTTTCTCCACGATCCACTTGCCGGCTTGATCGGTGAGCTTCACGGTAATCTCGCGATGCTCCAGGTTCTTGTTCAACTGGCCGACCATCAGGTTGACGATCTTCAACAAATCCTCGTCGCTGAGCGGATTGAAGATAATGATCTCGTCCAAGCGGTTCAAGAACTCCGGATTGAACACCCGCTTGACCTCTTGCTTCACCATGTCTTCCACCTTCGACTGGGAAGCGTCTTCGCCCGGCGCCTGGAAGCCCAAACCGGTGCGCTTCTGCAAGAACCGCGCGCCGATGTTCGAGGTCATGATCAGAATGACGTTCTTGAAGTCGACCGTGTTTCCTAAACCGTCAGTTAATTGTCCATCCTCGAAAACTTGCAACAGGATGTTGAAGACGTCGGGATGAGCCTTCTCGATTTCGTCGAGAAGGATCACGGAGTACGGCGCGCGCTTCACGCGCTCGGTGAGTTGTCCGCCTTCCTCGTAACCCACGTAGCCGGGAGGCGATCCGATGAGTTTGGAAACCGAGTGCTTCTCCATGAATTCGCTCATGTCGAAGCGGATCAGCGATTTCTCCGAGCCGAACAGGAATTGCGCCAGCGAGCGCGCCACTTCGGTCTTGCCCACGCCCGTGGGACCCAGGAACAAAAAGCTGCCCACCGGCCGCGCCGGACTCTTTAATCCCGCGCGGCTGCGGCGAATCGCGCGCGCCAACGCGGAAATCGATTTGTCCTGGCTGATGATGCGCCCATGCAGTTCTTCCTCGATGCGCAGGAGTTTCTGCATTTCCTCTTCTTTGATCGAGTTGACGGGGATGCCCGTCCAGCGCGCCACCACGTCTTCGATGTCTTCCTTCGTGACGACGCCCGTAGACGTTTCGTCCAAGTGATACTTCTCGCGCAACGTGCGCAAATGCTCCCGCTCCTTGCGTTCCTCGTCGGAGTAGAAGCGCGCCTTCTCGAACTCGTGATTCGCAATCGCGTTTTCCATGCGATGCACGATGAACTTGATGCGCTTCTGAATGTCGGCCAGTTCTTCCGGCAAGGTTGTCTGGCGCAGTTTCACGCGGGCCCCGGCTTCGTCGACCAAATCGATCGCCTTGTCGGGCAGGAAACGATCCGGAATGTAGCGATTCGAGTGCGACACCGACGCGTTGATCGCTTCGTCGGTGTAGGACACGGCGTGGAACTTCTCGTAGCGGTCCTTGATGCCGAAGAGAATCTTGGTGGCGTCCGATTCGTTGGGCGGCGCGACTTTCACCGCTTGGAAGCGGCGCTCGAGCGAGCGGTCGCGCTCAATCGACTTGCGATACTCCGACGGCGTGGTCGCGCCAATGCATTGCATCTCGCCGCGGGTGAGCGCCGGCTTCAAGATGTTGGCGGCATCGAGCGATCCTTCGGCCGATCCCGCGCCGACCAGCGTGTGCAGCTCGTCGATGAAGATGATGGCATTTTGATTCTCCATCAACTCCTTCATGATGGTCTTCAAGCGCTCTTCGAATTGTCCGCGATACTTGGTTCCCGCGACGATCAACGACAGGTCGAGCGCCAGAATGCGCTTGTCCGCCAGGAAACTCGGGACGTCGCCGTCGGCGATGCGCTGCGCGAGTCCCTCGACGATGGCGGTCTTGCCGACGCCCGGTTCGCCGATCAGCACAGGATTGTTCTTGGTGCGGCGGCACAGGATTTGCGTGACGCGCTCCACTTCGCGATCGCGCCCGATCAGCGGATCGAGCAAATTGTCCATGGCCGATTGCGTCAGGTCGCGCGAGAATTCCGCGAGCAGCGAGCTTTCCTTGTTGCGCGAACTGGAAACTTTCTCGCTCTGCTGGCGCGCCAGTTCTTCGCGAATGTTGGAGAGCCGCAGGCCGCGCTCGTGGAGAATTTCCGCGGCGAAACATTTTTCCTCGCGCAGCAATCCGAGCAACAGATGCTCCGTGCCGATGTGCTTGTGCGAGAGCCGCTCGGCTTCCTCGGCCGCGTACGCCAGCACGCGTTTGCACTCGTGCGACAACGGGAGATCGACGGAGGTGGAAACCTTCTCGCGAATCTGCACGTGGCCTTCGATTTGCTTGCGGATGGATTCGACCGAAGAGTAGGAACGGAGGAAGCGATTCGTCAGGGCCTTATCTTCACGCAACAGCCCGAGTAAAAGGTGCTCGCTTTCAATATAGGGACTACCAAACTGGCTCGCTTCGTAACGTGCAAAGAAGATGACCCGGCGGGCCTTCTCCGTATATCGTTCGAACATTAGGGACTGCCTCCTGACTCCGAACTTCTTGCTGCGAGCTTTACGTTCTCGATCGCAGCTCGCCGTTCACCATCTCCCACACTCGCGGGCATCGCGCGGCGAACGCCGGATTGTGCGTCACGATCGCCGAAGTCAGCCCGTGCCGCGCGTGCAATTCTTCGATGAGGTGGAACACCGTCTCGCCCGTTTTCTGGTCGAGATTGCCTGTCGGCTCATCGGCCAGTAACAAACTTGGTCTCCCCACCAGAGCCCTTGCCAAAGCGACGCGTTGCTGTTCTCCGCCCGACAACTCACCCGGACGGTGGCGCAATCTCCCGGCTAATCCCACTTCCTTCAACCGTTCCGCGGCAGCCTCTTCCGCTTCGCTCGGGTCCACGCCGCGAAGCCGCAGCGGGAGGGAAGCGTTTTCCAGCGCCGTGAATTCCGGCAGCAGTCTGTGGAATTGCCAGACAAAACCGATCTCGCGATTCCGCAACTCGGCGCGTTCATCGTCGCGCAACGCAGAGATCAAATTTCCTTTCAAGTATAACGCACCGTCGCTCGGACTGTCCAGCGTACCAAGGATCTGTAACAGCGTACTCTTGCCGGCGCCCGACTCTCCGATGATCGCCACCAGCTCGCCGGGCGCAATCGCCAGGTTGAGATTTTCGAAAATCGTCAGCGGCGCGGACGCGTCGCCCGCGGAAGGAAATCGCTTGGCGAGTTGGACGGCGCGAAGGAGAGGATCCATGATGGCGGCACAGCCGGCTGAGAGGTCAGTCTAACGCAGATTCCGCGACCACTGTGCATCCGCTCGTGTATGATCGTTTCTAAGATGAACGCCGCCAGCCCCGCTTACGAAGAGATCATCGAATTCATTGCGTCGGGCACAACTCCCGAAGCGATTGTCGCCTATCGTCCTTCACCGGAAGCTCAAGAGCGAGTACTGGAATTGGTGGAGCGCGAAAAAGCAGCATCCCTCACCGCCAGCGAAAAAGCTGAGCTCGATCATTTTCTGGAGCTCGAACACATCTTAAGGATGGCCAAAGCCAAAGCTCGGCAATTCCTCTCCGGTGAGATTCCGAACTAGCGACAGCGTACGTATTGAAACGGTCAGCCGCCCTCACTCGTAGCGCAATCCTTCGGGCCGCCACCACGCTCGACGCGCGCCGCGCCGCAATGGCCGTGCTATCATCGCGCCATGATGACGCCTCGAAGAGTCGCATCGCTCGTCTTGTTCACGCTGTTTCTGGCCGCACAGCGGCCGGCCGCTCCGCCGCCGGGCGATTCGCTCCTGCAGAACTTCCGGAATCCGCCGGACAGCGCCAAGCCGCGCGTTTGGTGGCATTGGATGAACGGCAACATCACCAAACAGGGCATCAAAGCCGACTTCGAGTGGATGAAGCGCGTGGGAATCGGCGGCTTCCAAAATTTCGACGCGTCGTTAAACACGCCGCAGGTGGTCGAGAAACGGCTGATCTACATGACGCCCGAGTGGAAAGACGCGTTCCGCTACGCCACGACGCTCGCCGACCAGATGGGTCTCGAGATGGCCATCGCCGGTTCCCCCGGCTGGAGTGAAAGCGGCGGACCGTGGGTGCCGCCGTCGCAAGGAATGAAGAAACTCGTGTGGAGCGAGACCCGCGTGGAAGGCGGACGCGCGTTCTCGGGCTCGCTGCCCAAGCCGCCCATCGTTTCGGGACCATTCCAGAACATTCCCGGTGGCGGTAGGAATTTCGGCGGCAACGCCGGACTAGTCGCGCCGCCCCGATTTCTACGCCGACGCGGCCGTGATCGCGTATCGCGCGCCGGACGGCGACGTTCCCATCACCGAGTCGCATCCGAAAATTACGTCAAGCGGCGGCGCCTTCGATTTGTCCGCGCTCACCGACGGCGATCTCATGAAGGCGCAGGCGTTGAACGCGCCGGAAAAAGAAGACGCGTGGATCCAGTTCGAGTTTGCCGCGCCGCGCACGGTGCGCGGCCTGACGATTGCGTTGCGTCCGCGTGTGGAAGCGGGACAATCGCTCGAATCAAGCGACGAGGGCCGCCAGTTTACGAAGGTCTCCGACCTTCCGGCGCGCACCAACGCGCAACAGCGCACCATTTCCTTTGCCCCGGTGACGGCAAGATTCTTCCGTGTGCGCTTCGAGCGTCGACCCGCGCCGGCAACGCAACTGCCCTATCAGGTCACCGAACTCGTGCTGCACTCGGACGCGCGCGTGAATCGCTTCGAAGAGAAAGCCGCCTTCGCCCTCGCACCGACGCTCTATTCGATGGCGACTCCGTCGAATCCGAGCGGCGCGATCCGCAAGACCGACGTCGTGGATCTCACCATAAAGATGCGCCCCGACGGCTCGCTCGACTGGACGCCGCCGCCCGGCCGATGGGTGGTGCTGCGCATGGGCTATTCGTTGCTCGGCATCATGAACCATCCCGCGTCACAGGAAGCCACGGGACTGGAAGTGGACAAGTTGAATCGAGATTATGTGAAGGCGTATCTCGACAAATATCTCGATCAATACAAGGATGCCACGGGCGGCTTGATGGGCCAGCGCGGACTCCGCTACGTGATCACCGATAGCTACGAAGCGGGTCCGCAGAACTGGACCGACAAACTTCCCGACGAGTTCTCCAAACGCCGTGGATACGACATGCATCCTTGGATGCCCGCGCTCGCCGGACGCGTAGTGGAGAGCGCCGAGGCCACCGACCGCTTCCTGTGGGATTTCCGTAAAACACTGGCGGATCTGATGGCCGAGTATCACTACGACCAAATCGGTGAAACACTGCACGCGCGCGGCATGGGGCGCTATTCGGAGTCGCATGAATCCGGACGCGCGCTAATCGCCGACGGCATGGAAGTAAAGCGCAAGGCGGATATCCCGATGAGCGCGATGTGGACGCAACGTCCCGGCGTGAACGAAGAACTGTACGGATACAACGCCGACATTCGCGAGTCGGCGTCGGTGGCACACATCTACGGACAAAACTTGGTGGCGGCCGAATCGCTGACTAGCACGAACCTGGCAGCGTGGGCGTGGTCGCCGGAGACGCTGAAGCCCACCGCCGATAAAGAGCTCGCGATGGGATTGAATCGCTTCGTGATTCACACGTCGGTGCATCAGCCGGTGTCGGACAAGATTCCCGGCCTTGGACTGGGTCCTTATGGCCAGTGGTTCACGCGACACGAAACGTGGGCGGAATCCGCCAAGCCTTGGGTCACCTACTTGGCGCGCAGTTGCTACCTGCTGCAACAAGGCAAGTTCGTCGCCGACATCGCGTACTACTACGGCGAAGATAACAACGTCACGTCGCTGTTCAGCGCGAAATCGCCGGATGTTCCCGCCGGCTACAACTTCGATTTCGTAAACGCCGATGCGTTGATTCACGAATTGTCCGCAAAAGACGGCCGCATCGTCACGAAGACTGGGATGAGCTATCGCGTGCTGGCGCTTGATCCCAACAGTCAGCACATGGCGCTGGCCGTTTTGCGGAAGATTCGCGATCTGGTCAACGCCGGCGCGACGGTCGCGGGACCGAAGCCGGTGGAGAGTCCCAGTTTGAGCGATGACCAAGCGGAGTTCCACAGGATCGCGGATGAACTATGGAGCGGAAAAATCAAGGCCGACTTAGCGGCGTCGCTCGGAGCGGCTCCCGATTTCGAGGCGCCTGCCAACTTGCTGTTTGTGCATCGCAAGCTGATCGACGGCGACATCTATTGGGTGAACAACCGCAGCAATCGCGCACTGGCGGTTGACGCTGCGTTTCGCGTGACCGGAAAGGCGCCCGAAATCTGGCACGCCGACACGGGCGCAACGGAAGCGGCGGCCTATGCGATTTCGGGAGATCGCACAAGCGTCCCGTTGCATCTCGATCCGTGGGACGCCGTCTTCGTAGTGTTTCGCCGGCCGGCCGCCGCGTCGTCGCGCACGATTTGGCGGCCGGTGGAGACGAGCGTGGCTACGATCGACGGCGCATGGAGTGTCGCATTTCAGGCGGATCGCGGCGCGCCTGAAAAGATGTCGCTCGACAAACTCTCGTCGTGGTCTGATTCGGACGATGGCGGCGTGAAATACTTTTCGGGCACGGCCGTTTATTCCAAGACGATTGACGCTCCCGGCGATTGGTTCCAACCCAGCGCTCGCCTTTGGCTCGATCTCGGCGACGTGAAGAACCTCGCGGAAATATCGGTGAATGGCAAGCCGCTGGGAATCGTTTGGAAGACGCCGTTCCGCGTCGACGTAACCGACGCCTTCAAGCCCGGCCCGAATACGCTTTCGATCAAAGTGACCAACCTGTGGGTCAACCGGTTGATCGGCGATCAGCAACCTGACGTGAAGAAGAAGTACACCTACACGACGCAAGCGTTTTACAAAGCGGATTCGCCGCTGCTGCCGTCAGGCCTTCTGGGGCCGGTGCAGATTGTGCGAGCGAAATAGCGCTACTCGTAACGCAATCCCTCGGCCGGCATCACGCTCGACGCGCGATGCGCCGGGTACAGCGTTGCGATCAGGCTGATCAGCAACACAGCACCGGTGATCCACAACGCGTCCGTTGCGCGCAAATCGAACGGCACGTAGTTCACGGCATACACGTCGGCCTCGAGGTGGATCCATCGATAGTGCCCCGCCGCCCAAGAGAAAGAATATCCGGCCGCCAATCCCAGCGCGATCCCAAACACGCCGATCAGCAAACCTTGCAAGCGGAAAATCCAGCCCACCTGCCGCCGCTTGGCGCCGAGCGACATCAGCACGGCGATGTCCTTGCTCTTCTCGAGCACCAGCACATACAAGCGATTGAAAATTCCCAGCGCCGCGACGAACACGATCAGCCCCAGCGTCAGAACGGTCACCGTACGCTCGAGTCGCAGCGCGTTGAACAACGCGTGGTTCTGCTCCATCCAAGTTGTCGCGACAAATCCCGGGCCCGCGACGCGCTTGAGATCCACGGCCGCCTCAGGCGCGCGATCGGGATCGGCCAAGCGGACGCCCACCGCCGACGCGACATCGTTGAGCAAGAGAATCTGCTGCGCGACGGCAAGCGAAGTCAGCGCCCACTGACCGTCGAATTCGTAGAATCCGCTTTCGAACACTCCCGCGACCTTGAACGGACGGGCCCGCGCCATCGGGCCGATCGGCGACAAGTGCCCGCGCGGCGAGGTGATCGTGACCACGTCGCCCGCGTGCGCGCGCAGCGTTTCCGCCAGATCTTTGCCGAGAAGCAGCGGCGGCATGTCGTCCGGCGCAAGCGTTTTCTCAAGGGGCGCAGCCGAGCCCTCGCGCAAATGATCGAGCAATCCGCCCATGCGACGCTCCATCGAGGGCACCACGCCCTTCAGCACGATTCCCTTCGACAACGGACCCGCGGTGATCAGCAATTCGGTGTAGACGCCCGGCGCCGCCGCGATCACGCCCGGCTGGCGCTCGCATTCCGCGGCCAGTTCGCGCCATTTGGCGATGCCGTCGCCGCTCGAGCGCTGCAACATCACGTGCGGCGTCGCGCCCAACAGCGTCGATTCCAGCACCTGACGGAATCCGCTCGTCACCGCCAACGCGATCACCAGCGACGCCACGCCCGCCGCCACGCCGATCACCGAAATCGCCGTGATCACCGACACCGGACCGCCGCGCCGCGCGCGCAAGTATCGCCAGGCCATCCAAAATTCGAATTTGTGTCCGGAAGACGGCGCGCTCATGTGGTCTCGCTCATATCGCTTCGGTGCAAACGCGCGCCAGCAAATGCAGGAACAATCCAACGTCGGTCACCAAGCCGATCGTCTGAGACGATCCGCGGTCGGCGATCTTCGTGATCACGGCGGGATTGATGTCGACCGCCACCAACGGCACGCTCGCCGGCAGCATGTTGGCAACGCCGATGGAGTGCAGCATGGTTCCTAAACACAACACCAGCGACGCGCCTTCCAGATGTTGCGCGTAGGAATCCTGCGCGCGATTCATGTCGGTGATCGTATCGGGCATGGGACCGTCGTCGCGAATGCTTCCCGCAAACACCATGGGAATGCCCGCGCGCACCGACTCATACACAATGCCGCTAGTGAGCACGCCTTGCTCCACCGCCTCGCGCAGACTTCCGCTACGGCGCACCCTGTTGATCGCGCGCATGTGATGGCGATGACCATGCTCGACCGCGACGCCTTTCTCCAAGTCGAGACCCAGTGAAGTGCCAAACATCGCGCGCTCGCAATCGTGCACGGCGAGCGCGTTCCCCGAGAGCAAGGCGTGCACCAATCCGCCGCGGATCAGCGACGCCAGCGCCTCCGCCGCGCCGGTGTGAACGACAACCGGTCCGGCGACCACCACGGTGCGCCCGCCTTCCTTTTTTACTTGCAACATGCGCGCGGCCGCGCGCCGCGCCGCCAACTCCACGCGGCGCTCCGACGATACTTCGCCCGACATGAAGGAAAATGCGCCGCGCTCGCGCTCCTTGAATCCAGGCACCACGCGCAATCCGGCCGCGCCGCACACCACCAGATCGCCCACGCGAATGTCGCGGAGTTTGCGGCATTCCGGCACGCGCGGCGCAGCCTCGGCCGTGGCGGCGATCACAATGGCCGCGTCCATGCGTTGACGCGTCACGTCAAGCCAGCGGCCGCCCAGGCGCACTTGCGTGCGGTGATTCGTGGTGGAGTAAAAATCCTCGGGCGCGCAGCCGTCCGAGTCGGCGGCGCGCAGCAAGGCGTCGTGGATCTGCTCGGCGCGATGACAGCCGAGTTCCAGCAACTCCACCAGCAATTCCTCCAGCGCCGCCGATTGCGCGGCCAGCACCTTCATTGTGAGGTGCGAAAACTGCTCGTTGGTGCGGCCGATCTCAAAGGATTGAATTTCGAATTTCGCGCCGTGGGAAATCACTTTGTCCATGATCCGCTCGAGCAGGTGCGAATCGATGAGGTGGCCTTCGGCTTCGATGGTTTCGGTAAAAGGGTACCCGTCTTCGGACATGTAGAAAAATGATAGCACGCTGCGTTCGGCCGCTCTGTTACGATTGAAAGAAGGCTTGTCGCTACGCTGCGGCTTCTCTTCGATTCGGCCGGCGGTTCATGGCGCGGCCTTTTGACCGAAAATCATGCGTCCTTTTTCGATTCCAGCCTATTTTCTGCGCTTGATTTGGGACGGCGTTCCTCTGCTGATTTGGGTGAGCCTCCTCGGCCTCGGGTTCTGGCAGTTGGAGGCCCGCCTGCGAATTGCTCCGGAGCTCGCGCTGCCCATCGCGGGATTAGGTGTGTGGAGCATCATGTGGATTCTTCGCCCCATCCGAAAATGGTTCAACATGACGGCCTACTACTTGATGGTTTGTTCGTCCATCAAATGGCTCGAGGAGCTCGGCGTGTGGAAACTCCTGCTGGTTAACGACCGCTATTGGTCGAGCGACATGCCGCTTTACGAAGGCATGGCCGCGTTCTCCAAAGCGTATCGCGGACACAAGACGGCCATCCGCAAGCGAATCTGCCAAATCCTGTGGCGCTGCGACGCCGTGGGGCGTCCGCACATCGCCAAACCGTCGCGCGAATTCCTGCGTGAGGTTGATGCGCCGTTGCGGGATGAGGTGGCAGGCAGTAGCGCAAATTAGGACACCGCTACTGCAGCCGCCGCAGCGCATACCAGCCTTCATGTATGATAATCTTTCAATCGACGCGGTGAAGGTGCGCGCCGATTTATATGCGTCCGATTTCTGCCGTAGCTACAGCGTTAAACAATTTCCTCGACTTCCTTTGGTATCTGCTCTGGTTCGGAGGATGGATCGGCGCCACGTACTGGGCCGAGGAAGAGCGATTTCATATTTCTCTGCCGGTTCCCTTTTCCTGGATTCTCATAGGAATCGCTGCCGGACTGTTTGTGGCGTACGTATTGCGGCCGTTGCGCAAATTGGGCTACATGTTTCTGGCTCGAGAACTAGCGCGATCCAGCTCGCGGACCCTGATGGAAGTGGGCGTGTGGCGACTGCTGCGCGTGGCGTATCGTTTTTGGCCGCAGGAGCCGGTGACCGACTACATCGGTATGGCGGCCGTGCATCGCGTCTACGATCAGTCGGGAGCGAAATCGCAAGAACAACTCTACGCGGTGATCCGGCAGATGGAAAGCTCGCCCGGATGCCCCGTGGCGCAAGCGGCCCACGATTTTCTCGATCACATGGGACTGGAAGAGGATCGTGCCGCACCGAGTCCCCCGACAGCTTCATACTGGTAAACGCTTCATATTGGTCAGGTGAATCCAACCACAGGTATCGTCTTGCTCCTAGCCGGCGCTGCGATCGGCGCGCTATTGGTGTGGATTGTTTGGGGCGTCCGTCGCGAACCGCCGCCTCCTGTGCGATCGACGCCGCCGCCCGATCCGGCCTTACAACAGCAAGCCCTTCGCGACGCTTTTCAAGCCATGGCCGCGCAAGCCTTGCGCGAGAACAACGCGCAGTTTCTCGATCAAGCGCGGCGCGTTCTCGATAGTGCGGCGGCGGAATCGGCGCGGCAATCGCGCGGCGACCTCGACCAACGTCGCGAATCGATCGAGGGTTTAGTCAAGCCGGTGCAGCAAGCCCTCGGCGAGTTGCAAGGCGAAATCCGCAGGATCGAAGGACAGCGCGAGACGGCGT
Source organism: Terriglobia bacterium (assembly GCA_021325275.1). Classification (GTDB taxonomy): domain Bacteria; phylum Acidobacteriota; class Terriglobia; order JAJPHL01; family JAJPHL01; genus JAJPHL01. Next base: position 58,677 of record JAJPHL010000070.1, read on the forward strand.
TTCTTGGCTTGCAAAGCGAAATCGCGCGGCTGCAGCGCGAAACCGGCAACCTGACGACGGCGCTGAAGCGTCCCCAAACGCGCGGCGCGTGGGGTGAAATCACGCTGCGCCGCGTAGTGGAAGCGGCCGGCATGTCGGCCCACTGCGATTTCTCCGAACAAACAACCATTGAGGACCAAGACGGCCGCCGCTATCGCCCCGACTTGATCGTGCATCTGCCGGGCAATCGCGACATTGTGGTGGATTCGAAAACGCCGCTCGACGCCTATCTCGACGCCGTGAATGCCGATACCGAGCAATTACGCACCGCGGCGCTCGAACGCCACGCGTCGCAAGTCCGCAAGCAAATGGAAGAGCTGAGCGGCAAGGAATATTGGAGCCGCTTGGAACACTCGCCCGAATTTGTGGTGTTATTTCTTCCCGGCGAATCGTTTTTCAGCGCCGCGCTGGAACAAGATCGCGGCCTGATCGAAATGGGCATCGAACGCCGCGTGATTCTCGCCACGCCCACCACGTTGATCGCCGTGCTGAAGGCGGTGGCGTACTCCTGGCGCCAGGAGCAAGTGGCGGACAACGCGCGGCGCATTGGAGAGATGGGAGCAGTTTTGTACGAACGCCTGATGAACCTGACGGGGCACTTGCGCGACGTCGGCGACTCGCTCGAGCGCGCCGCGCAGGCGTACAACAAAGCGGTGGGGTCGTACAACTCGCGCGTGTTGGTAACGGCTCGCAAATTCCGGGAACTCGAAACGACGCCCGCCGCGGAGATCGCGCCACTCGACGAAGTCGACGTGAGAACTCGCAACGCGGAAGTGAGTCAACAGTCATTGGAATTGTTGTGGCCGGAGAAGCCCGAAGCGGAGTAGGCTAAGCATATATGGTCCAGATTACCGAGGCGGTTTACGAAAACGGCGTGCTGAAGCCAACGGAGGAATTGCACCTCCGCGAGCAGGAACACGTCCGCATCATCGTCGAACCCCTGGAACCTCGCCTGGACCGGCAAACGGCTGTCGCACGACTGAAGGCCGGAATCGCCGGCATGCAATTCTCCTTGACGGGTCCGCTTCCCAAGCGCGACGAATTGCATGAGCGTCCATGACGGGCTACGACACGAACATTCTCATTTACTGCTGCGACTCCTCGGATCTTGTCCGTCAGCGAAAGGCTATGGACTTAATTGAGAGCCGCACAGACGGCGTGCTCTTGTGGCAGGTCGCGTGCGAGTTTCTGGCAGCTTCGAGAAAACTGGCGCAGCAACGTTTCACGCAAGAGGATGCCTGGAATCGACTGAAAGACTTCCGCAACGTGCTTCCGCTGATTCTTCCGTCGTCCTCCACCCTATCGAGAGCGGAAACGCTCGTGCGCGTCCATAAGCTTTCCTTCTGGGATGCGATGATTGTCGGCGCATGCCTTGAAGCAAATATCACTACGCTCTACACTGAAGATCTTCCAAGTGTTCACAAATTCGAAACTTTGCAAATCATAAATCCCTTCGAATAGCGCGATTTTAGCGCGTGTTATCATACCTCGACGACCGAGGCTCCGATGCCCGCGACCAAAACGCTCATGTTCACGGACATTGTCGATTCGTCAGCACCCACTCGTCGACTTGGCGACAAGGCTTATTCCACGGTCCTGAAACAACACAACGACCGTATTCGCGAAATCGTCGGATCTATGCTCGCGAAGGTACGCCAATAGTCCCAACAATTATCCGATCTGCTATACTGACGCCGCATGTCCTTCCAGTTTTTTCTTCCCTGGCTTGCTGCGCTGCTAATTTCGCCGCCCACCCGCACGACTGTCGTCACCACCGACTCGCCACGCGAGTTTCCGCACATCGCCAGCAAAGCCGAGTGGGAATCGCGCGCCGCACAAATCCGCCGGACGATCCTGTTTCGCGCGGGACTCCTGCCGATGCCCGAACGCACGCCACTGAACGCGCACATATTCGGACGCATGGAACGCAACGGCGTCGCCATGGAAAAAGTTTATTTCGAAAGCGTCCCGGGATTTTTTGTCACCGGCAATCTCTATCGACCGGCTAATCAGGCAACGACACCGGGACCGCACCCGGCGATTCTTGCGCCTCATGGACATCACGCCTACGGACGTCTCGCCTCGGACGAAATCTTCAATGAGCCGCTGCGCGCCGCGAATCTCGCGCGACAGGGATACGTCACGTTCACCTACGACATGGTGGGCTACAACGACAGCTTTCAAGTCCCGCACGATTACTCGTCGCCCGCCGGGTCGCTGTGGAGTTTTTCCGTCCTCGGGCTGCAATTGTGGAACAGCATCCGCGCGCTCGATTTTCTCGCGTCGTTGCCGGACGTTGACGCGAATCGCTTGGCCGTATCGGGAGCGTCGGGCGGCGGCACACAAACGTTTCTTCTCACCGCCGTCGACGATCGCATCAAGGTGGCGGTGCCGGCGAACATGATTTCGGCGTATATGCAAGGCGGCGACAACTGTGAGAACGCCGCGGGACTCCGCCAGGATTATTTCAACGTGGAGTTCGCCGCGGCCGCGGCTCCCCGCCCCATGCTGATGGTCTCCGCCACCGGTGACTGGACGCGCGACAACCAACGCGTGGAATATCCGGCGATCCGCGAGATCTACAAGCTGATGGGCGCGGAGGATCGCGTGCAGCACGTGCAATTTCAAGCCCCGCACAATTTCAGCCGCCCCGGCCGCGAAGCAAGCTACGAGTTCTTCGCGAAATGGCTGCGCGAAACGCCCGGCGCCGCCTCGCCGGTGAAGGAAACCGGCGCGCACATTGAAACGCCCGCGAATCTTCTGGTGTGGACCGGGCGCGAACGCCCCGCGGGACTTGACGCCGCGGGATTGCTCGACTACTGGCGCAAATTGCCTGTCGATCCTGCGGCAATCGCGTTGGCGGTAGCGCCGGAAACCGGCGTCGCGCCGAATATGCGTGTGCATTCGCCGTCGCTCGCGAAACCAACCGGAGCCGTGGTGCTCGCGGGCGTCGAAGACTCCGCGCTGATCGCGGAACTGAACCGCATCGGCCGCGTGGTGATCTTTGTGGAGCCGTTCGAAGAAACGCGCGACGTGAAATCGCGCTACTTCTCGACGTACAATCGCACCGCCGATCAGCTTCGCGTGTCCGACGTGCTGGCCGCGGCAGCGATCGCGGAAAAACAGTACGGCGCCGTGGATTTGGTCGGCGCGGGGCCCGGCGGATTATGGGTCCTGGTGGCTCGCGAAGTTGCCGGCGCAACAAATGCAATCCGCATCCGCCACACTGCCGCCGACGCCGGACGTTTTCCCACCGCCGACGAATCGGCGTATCTCGAACGCCTGAATATTCCGGGAATCTTGCGCGCCGGCGGATTCGCGAGTCTGCCGAACGAAGGCGTATTGATCCACAACACCGGCGGCGTGTTCAAATCACCCGGTGAATTGCACGAGAACGCGCTGACGCCGGCGGAAATCGCCCGATGGGTTGCGCGATAGCGCGCTCTGCTATGATTGGGTCATGCCGGCCAAACGCATGACGAAGGCGCAAGCGCGGGCTTACGTGCGCGGCTGGGAGGCCGCGAATCGGCGCGAGCGAGTTGCGTTGCGAAGCGCCACTCCCCAGGAAAATTTCCGCCAGCTCTGCGCGTTGTTCGCGTCCGCCGATCTCCTGGATTGGAAGCAACAGTTGGCCGAGGAAGACGCGGCGGGACATACGGTTTGGTCCCGACTGCAAAAGGCGTACCTTGAACGCTGAGCAATATTCCGGAAATCATTCAGAGGCTTGAGGAGCGTCTCAGGCCGGCGAAATCGGCGCGCACCCGCAAGCGCGGCAAAACTCTCCAGCCGCGTAAAAAATCAAGCTGACGCGTGGCTCTCGCGGCGCGCCTTCAACCAAATCGCCACGATCACCGCGGCCATTGCGCCCATCACGCCCATTCCAATCTGCAATCCGTGCGCGCCCGTCCACGTGAGCGCCGCTTGACCGTAGCGCAGCGCCAGGTACGCTTCCACGGTGTAGCGAAAAAGCCGGCCCAAGCCGATAGCGCCCGCGAATTTCCAGGGATTCACTTCCACCACGCCCGCCGTCAGGATAAACGCTTTGAACGGCGTCGGTGGCGGCAGCATCGACGTCACGAGCAGCGTGATGAATTCGTATTTCTCGAAGCGCACACGAATTTGTTGTGCGCGCTTCGCGCCCAAGCGGCGCTCCAAAAACGCGTGACCTCCGCGCGCCGCGATGAAATACAGAAACACGCAACCCAGCACCGAACCCAACGCGGCGGCCATCACATATTCAGGAATCTTGTTCGGATAGGTCAGTCCCATCGCGACGACCAACGCGTCAATCGCCTCGGGCAGCGGCATCAAACCGGAATCCACGAACGATAATCCAATCAGTCCAAACGCACCATACGGCAGAAACACGTGTTGAAACCACGCGCCCCACTTCGCCAATTCATGTTTCAAGACGGAATAGCCCTCAATTTGTTATTGTATCTTCAATCCTGATGCTCGCTGTCATCGAGACGCATCCCATTCAGTATCGCGGACCACTCTACCGGATGTTGCAACGCGATTTCGGCGTGCCGGTGACGGCGATCTACGCATCCGATTTTTCCGTGCACGGATATCGCGACAAGAATTTCGGCGCGACCTTTTCCTGGGACGTCGACTTGCTCTCCGGCTACACGTCGGTGTTTCTCTCGCGCGTGGAATCGGGCGGCGCGCGCGACGCCGATGCCGCGTCGACCGCGGGAATGCGCCAGGCGCTTGATCGCGTTGCGCCGCGCGCCGTGCTGACCTCAGGGTATAGTCCGCACTTTCATCGCGCAGCGTTTTGGCACGCGTGGCGCAGCGGTCGTCCCGTGCTCTTCCGAGGGGAAGCAACGGACATGCAGCGTTTCCCACGTTCCATCAAGGATTCCGCGCGCGATGCCGCGATCTCTTGGATGTACGCACGATGTGCGCGCATCCTTTATATAGGCGAAAGCGCGCGGCGCCACTATCGCGCGCGCGGCGTGCCGGAGAACAAGCTGATTTTTTCGCCGTACTTCGTCAACACCGAGCCGTTTCAGGCGGAAGATCCCGGCGGCGCGGCGCGACGCGAAGTCCGCGCGCGTTTCAACATTCCACCCGATCGCAAGGTGATGATTTTTTCCGGAAAGCTCAGCGAAGTGAAGCGGCCCGATCTGATGGTCGCGGCCGCGCGACGCTTGCCCGATGCGATTCGCGAGAATCTGGCCATTCTTTTTCTCGGCGACGGCGTGCTGCGCGACGCTCTCATGCAAACGGCCGCGGCGCCGCCTTTGGTCCACGCGCATTTCGCGGGATTCCAGAATCAAACCCAAGTCAGCGCGTTCTATCACGCCGCCGATTTTCTCTGTCTGCCGAGTTCGTGGGACACCTGGGGACTGGTGGTCAATGAAGGATTGTTTCACGGACTGCCGTGCGTGGTTTCCGATCGCGTGGGTTGCGCCGACGATCTCGTGACGCCCGGCGCCACGGGTGAAGTGTTCGCTAACGGATCGGCGGAAGAATTGGCGCGCGCCATCGAGCGCATTTGGCCGCGCGTCGGCAGAATCGAGCACGCCGGTGCGTTTGATCCAGGTGGTGACGCGGCCACCGCGCGGGCTTGCCGTGAACGCGCCGCGCAATATACGATGGAACGAGCCGCCGCGGGAATCGCCGAAGCATATCGCGCGGTCACGTAGCCCCGCCTGATTTCTCTCTATGAACCGACGAATCCTCCTCGTGGCCAATCCCGGGGCCGAGCATGTCGGCGCGCATTTGCTGAGCGCCGCGCGCGAGATGGGCTTGGACGTGCGCATGCACAACATGGAGAACGCATATCGCGCGCCGCGATTCATCCGCAGCTTCAATTGGTGGCTGCGCGGACGCTTGCCGTCGCGGCTAAAAGATTTCAGCCAGGAGATCGTTGAAGCGTCCCGCGATTTTCGTCCCACCCACGTGATCACGACGGGCATTGCGCCGATTTCCGCCGCCGCCCTCGACGAAATCCGGGGCGCAGTGAGTGGAGAGCCCGCGCGACTGGTGAATTTCCTCACCGACGACCCGTGGAATCGCGCGCATCTGGCGCCTTGGTTCTTCGAAGCGCTGACGCACTACGACACCGTGTTCTCGCCGCGCCGCGACGTGATCGGCGATCTGCAAGCGCATGGCTGCCGCCGCGTCGACTATCTGCCGTTCGCGTATTCGCCGGAAGTGCATTTTCCGGAAGCGCCGCCGCAGCCGCTCGTGGATCACGACGTCGTGTTCATCGGCGGCGGCGATCCCGACCGCCAGAAGCCGGTGCGGGCGCTCATCGACGCCGGCATTCGCGTCGCGCTCTATGGCGGATACTGGGATCGCGATCCGCGCACGCGACCGTTCGCACGCGGATTCGTGGGACCGCGCGAATTGCGATGGGTCACCGGAGCGTCGAAAGTAGTGCTCGGGCTGATCCGCCGTGCGAATCGCGACGGCCATTCGATGCGAACGTTTGAAGCGCCGGCGATGCACGCCTGTCTACTGACGGAAGACACGTTCGAGCATCGCGAGATTTTCGGTGAAGAAGGCGAGTGCGTGCTGTATTTTTGTCATCACGCTGAAATGATCGAGAAGGCGCACCGGTTGCTCGGCGACGCGTCATTGCGCGAACGCCTTTCCGCCGCGGCTCATGCGAAAATCACGGGAGGCGGAAACACGTACCGCCATCGCCTGACTACAATGATTGGATAATCCATGGAGATTTCGCTAAATGACGTTCGCGAAGCGCGACGCCGCATTCAAGGCGCGTTGCGTCCCACACCTCTACTTGAGCACCCACTGCTAAGTGAAGAACTCGGCTGCGACGTGCGAGTGAAACACGAGAATCACAATCCCACTGGCGCGTTTAAAGTGCGCGGCGGAATGAATCTGCTCTCGCATATCGCCGAACAAGGCGGATGCGACGGCGTCATCACGGCGTCGACGGGAAATCACGGACAGTCGATTGCATTCGCCAGCCGGCGCTTCTCGATTCCCTGCACGGTGCTCGTGCCCGAGGGAAATAATCCCGAGAAAAACGCGGCAATGCGCGCGATGGGCGCGAACGTCATCGAGCATGGACGCGATTTCGACGAAGCACGCGTGGAGGTCGAGCGCTTGTGCCGCGAGCGGGGATTGCGTTACATCCATTCCGCGAATGAGCCACACTTGATCTCGGGCGTCGCGACGTATGCCCTTGAAGCATTCGAAGAATTCCCCGATCCCGACTTCATTTTCGTTCCCATCGGCGGCGGCAGTGGCGCCTGTGGATGCGCGATTGTGCGAACGGCGCTGGGGCGCAGCGCGCGTGTGATTGGCGTGCAAGCCGAGCGCGCCGACGCGTTCGCGCGATCGTGGCACGGCCCCGCGCGCGTGACCGGCGAGCGCGCCGACACATTTGCCGAAGGTCTTGCCACGCGCGTGACCTTCGATCTGACATTTGACATTTTGAAGCGCGAGCTGCATGACGTAATCACGCTAACCGAAGACGAGCTCGCGGAAGGCGTGCGCCTCGCCGTGCGCACAACACACAACTTGGCGGAAGGCGCCGGCGCGGCGGCCATCATGGGGGCGCGCAAAATGCGCGGTCAATTGCGTGGGAAAAAAGTGATGTGCGTGATGAGCGGCGGCAATCTCGATTCGCGTGTTCTGGCGCGACTGTTGGCGTCCTCATAGGTCCTTACGAGGAGTCGCGGACAACTTCCGAATTACCGATTCGGAGCTATCGGAGCCGAACTTCACCATTGTTCATGAATGACACTTGGCGTAACGTCGTTCATCTGCCACGTTCTTCGGCTGACCAACGAGTCCTCCATTCGGCTACAAGCCTCTCGACCTCTTGCTCAGCCTCTAACCAATCGTCCAGAGCAAAGCCGTGTGATCTGCCCCTCCGCTCATAGATTTCATGCGCCCGAAGTTTGGTCAAATAGCGGACGGCCTCTTCCGTTGCCTGCAGATCCCATTGGTAACCACTTCTCCAGAGGGCGCGTATGTTCTCTAGGGTGATCGCCACCGTCCATCCGTCGCATGTGCTGCTATCGTTGGAAGCCTCGTTGCATAGTTCACCGAGTTTCGCACCAGGGGTTGCGGACATTGCATGAGCCAGGGCCTCATGATCGGGCTGCCTGCCGAAGTAGTCGTCGAACGTTTGCGCCAAAAGGTATGGTTCGTGCCCAGCAGAGGAAATCAAGCGCACCTTGCCCACGATTCGATTCTCCCCATCGAGTATTTTAACGCTATATGGCTCCTGAATCACGGGCCACTCGGAAACTAAGCGAGTCAGTCCGCCGTGATACACTCCACCCGGGTCTCGGAGGAGAAGCCAGATGAGTAGCGATTCAATCGGAACGGGAGCGTCCGCGGCGCGTGCCGCCAACCGAGAAACATTTGTAGCCGCCGGAACGGGCAAGGCGTATCGGAGCCCCATCGACAAAATCACGTTTCTCATTACCGGCGAACAAAGCGGCGGCGCGTTTTTCATGGCGGAAGTATCCGTCGCGCCCGGTGGAGGAAATCCGCCGCACATTCACGCGCGCGAAGAAGAATCCTTTTACTTGCAGCAAGGGACGCTTACGGTTCAAGTCGGCGGGAAGACGCTCAACGCAAGGCCGGGAGATTTCGTTTGTCTTCCCCGCGGTGTGGCGCATTGCTTCCAGAATACGGGAAACGTGGAGGCTAAGTTTCTGCTCGTGGTGACGCCGGCGGGCCTGGAACACTTCTTTGAAGAAGCGTTTTATCCCGTTGAAGATCCCGCATCGCCCGCGCCGCCCATGAGCGACGAGTTCATGGGTCGATTGCTTACCACCGCCGTCAAGTACGGAATGGAATTTCTTCCGCCGCCATCGGCGTAGCGCGACGGAAGTCGCCGCATCAGGAATCGGCGGGCACGTATCGTTGGGGAGGCGCGGCGGGAACGACATTCTGGATCGATCCGAAGGAACACATGATCGGAATTTTCCTGATCCAAAACTTACCCGGCGATTTCTCGTTCGCCGATCAGTTCGAGCGCTTCGCGTACGCGGCGTTGAACTAAGCGAGTTTCACTTCAGCGATTTTCGGACCCTGTCCGCGCTTGTAGACCAAAATGTTCCGGCGGAACGTGATCACGATCTTACCGTCTTGATTGAATCCGCTGGTCTTCACTTCCACCAGTCCCATGTGCGGGCGCGACTGCGATTCGCGCTTGGCTAGAATCTCGGTCTGCGCGTAAATCGTGTCGCCTTCAAACACCGGCGCGGGCATGCGCACTTCGTCCCAGCCGAGATTCACGGCGTGCTGCGAAATGTCTGTAACCGAAATTCCCACGACCAGCGCCAAGGTGAACGTGGAGTTCACGAGCGGCCGCTTAAATTCCGTTTGCGCGGCGTAGTGCGCGTCCAGGTGAATGGGATTCGTGTTCATGGTCATCAGCGTGAACCACTGATTGTCCGCGGTTGTGACGGTGCGCCCGTGGGGATGGCGGACCACCGATCCCACCTCGAAGTCCTCGTAGAAACGATCCATGGTCGGCAGGTTACCACAGATCAAAACCGTCCACAGATTGCACAGATTGCACAGATTAAGAACGCGAGGGTATGAATCTGTGTAATCTGTGTAATCTGTGGATTGATTTTTAAAATCGGTGGACTAAAACGAGCGCGGCATTCCCAAAACGTGTTCGCCGATGTAGGACAAAATCATATTTGTCGACACCGGCGCGACCTGATACAAGCGCGTCTCGCGAAATTTTCGCTCGACATCGTATTCGGCGGCGAAACCGAATCCGCCGTGTGTCTGAAGACAAACGTTGGCCGCTTCCCAGGACGCGTCGGCGGCCAGTAATTTCGCGAGATTCGCTTCTTCCCCGCAAACTTCCCCTGCGTCAAAAAGCCGCGCCGCTTCCCAGCGCATCAAATCGGCGGCGCGCACCCGCGCGTAGGCTTGCGCGATGGGAAACTGCACGCCTTGATTTTTTCCGATGGGGCGATCGAAGACAATGCGGCCGTTCGCGTAGTCGCGAGCTTTTTCCACGAACCAGTAGCCGTCGCCGACGCATTCGGCGGCAATCAGGATGCGCTCGGCGTTCATGCCGTCCAGAATGTAGCGGAAGCCGCGCCCTTCCTCGCCGATCAAATTTTCGGCGGGCACTGAAAAATCCTCGAAGAACACTTCGTTCGTTTCGTGATTCACCATGTTGCGAATCGGCCGCAGCGTCATGCCGCGCCTTTCGCCGCCGCGCAGGTCGACGAGAAAAACGCTTAGGCCTTCCGTTTTCTTTTTGACCTCTGCCAAAGGCGTTGTGCGCGCGAGGAGCAACATCAAGTCGGAATGCTGCACGCGCGAGATCCAAACTTTTTGACCATTCACCACGTAGCGATCGCCTTGGCGCCGCGCGAACGTTTGGATGCGCGTGGTGTCCGCGCCGGTGGTCGGCTCGGTGACGGCGAACGATTGCAGGCGCAACTCGCCTTTGGCGATCTTCGGCAAGTAGCGGCGCTTCTGATCGTCGGATCCGTGACGCAGCAGCGTGCCCATGATGTACATCTGCGCGTGACACGTCCCGGAATTCGCCCCCGAGCGATTGATTTCCTCGAGGATCACCGACGCTTCGGTGACGCCCAGTCCGCCGCCGCCGTATTCGGCGGGGATCAGCGCGGCGAGCCATCCGGCTGCGGTGAGCGCATCGATGAATTCCGTTGGATAGCCGGCGCGTTCGTCGATGGCGCGCCAATACGCGCCGTCGAAGCGGGCACAAAGTTCACGCACGGCTTGCCGATATTCGGGGAATCGATGGCGCTGCATCGCGGTTGGAAGTTTAGCAGAAATCCTTTTGGGTCTTGACAAGCGCATCCACAAGAGCGAAACTAAAGCGAAATACACGAGAGAGAAGGTATTGAGAGATGACCGCCCCGCTGGCCCTATTACGTAGTCGCTTTGCCTCCGCACGTTCATTAAGCATCCAGAATGAACAACTTGCAATGTCCACGGGGATTCCCGGCTTAGCGTTGCCGCGAGGCGCCATTACCGAGGTTTCGGGCCTCGCATCTTCGGGTCGCACAACCTTTCTATGTAGCGTGCTGGCCGCAGCCACGCGACGCCGGGAGTCTTGCGCGGTCATCGACACCGCCGACACGTTCGATCCGGCGTCCGCCGAGGCGGCCGGCGCCGATCTGCGATTCCTGTTGTGGGTGCGCTGCGCCGCTCGAAAAAAATATGCGCTGCAAGCCGCCGATTGGTTACTGCAAGCCGGCGGATTCGGCGTGGTGGCGCTGGACATGGCGAATCTCGCGTCGCGCGACGTGCGCAATATTCCACTGAACATTTGGTTTCGTTTTCGACGCGCGGTGGAGCACAAGCCCACCGTGCTTCTCGCGATCGCCGCGGAACATTGCACAGGATCGGCGGCGGCATGGCAACTGGAAATGTCGCCGCGTGGCGCGATTTGGCGCGGCTCAATAAATGGTTCGTTACTGCATGGCACGGCGATGGCGGCTATCCCCCGCAAACCGGTTTCGCGTCAAACCGCTTTTGAGGCGCAATCATGTTTGCTTGCATAATCAGCGACGCGCCCGCGCCGGCTTTGCTCGAACTGGCGCGCGAATGGTCGCCGCGCGTGCAGACCGTGGCCCACGGTTTGATTCTCGACCTTACGGGGCTGGCGCGGCTGCTCGGGCCGCCGGAGGAAATCGCGCAGCGCATTGCGCAGCGAGCGAGCGGCGCGCGCGTGGCCGTGGCCGCCAATCCCGACGCGGCCATCTGCGCGGCGCGCGCGTACCCTGGCGTCACGGTGATTCGGCCGGGTCGCGAGATGCGCTTGCTCGGTGAATTGCCGCTCGAATTGCTCGATCCGCCGGAGGACATTCTCACCGCGTGGCATCTTTGGGGTCTGCATACGTTCCGCGATCTCGCGGCGCTGCCGCGCGAAGAACTCGCGGTGCGCTTGGGAGCAGCGGGCATTGAATGGCAGCGGCGCGCGCGCGGCGCGCTGGAGCGCCCGCTCCTGCCGGAGATCGCCGCGCCGGAATATGTGCGCTGCCAAGAACTTGAGTTTCCCGTCGCCGAAAGCGAACCGCTGCTTTTTCTTTTTTCCGGCATGCTCGGCGAGCTTTGCGCGGAACTCGATTCCCGCGGACTCGCGGCGGACGAATTGCACTACAGCGCAAAATTGCTTACGGAAAAATCGCGCCAAGAAACAAAAGAAGCCATCTGGGAGCGGTCCTTGCGTCTTCCCTGCCCGATGCGCGATCAAAAGTCGCTGCTGAAACTGCTGCAACTCGATTTAGAAAAACATCCGCCGCCGGCGGAGGTGGTGGCGCTGGAATTGCGCGCAACCCCCGCGCCGCCGCAACGCTTGCAGCGGGGACTCTTCACCCCGGCCGCGCCGGAGCCGGAAAAACTTGAGATCACGCTGGCCAGGCTGGCCCGGCTCATCGGCGAAGACCGTTTGGGGTCGCCGGAATTACTCGACACCCATCGCCGCGATGCATTTCGCTTAGCGCATTTTCAACCGCCGGCGCAATTGCCCGAAGCGCCGGAAATTCACGAAACAAAGTTGGCGCTCCGCCGATTTCGTCCACCGCTCCCGGCGCGCGTGCGCGGCGTGCCACCTGCGTTTGTCGCGGCACAAGGAATTCAGGGACGCGTCGAGGCGTCCGCGGGACCATGGCGCAGTTCCGGCGATTGGTGGAACGCCGCCAAGTGGTCGCGCGATGAATGGGATGTCGCGCTCGTGGACGGAATGTATCGCATTTTCGTGAACCTTGATACGAACGCTTGGTACATCGATGGAATGTACGACTAATTTGGAGTGCGGCGACTTGTCGCCGCTTTGGATGCCCGCGGCTTGACGCGGGCCGCGCTTCACGTCGTTACAAACGGGCGCGCGAGTCAAGCCTCGCGCGTCGAAAGCGGCGACAAGTCGCCGCACTCCAAATGAATTACGTCGAGCTTCACGCGAGTTCCGCTTTCAGCTTTCTCGAAGGCGCAGCGCTGCCCGAGGACATTGTCGATCGCGCCGCCGAGTTGGGATTGCCCGCCGCCGCGTTGCTCGATCGCGACGGTGTGTACGGCGCGGCGCGCTTTCACATGGCCGCGCAAAAGGCGGGAGTGCGCGCGCATATCGGCGCGGAATTGTCGCTTGCTACGGGCCATCGCCTGCCGCTTCTGGTCGAAAATCGCACGGGATACCGGAATCTTTGCCAAATGGTCACGCGAATGAAGCTGCGCGCCGGCAAAAAGGGCGAGGGCGCGGCAACCTCGCAAGACCTCGAGGAATTTTCCGAAGGACTCATCGCCCTGGCGAACCTCGACACCGCGCCGCTCGCCGTGCGCATCTTTGGACCTCGCCAGGTTTACGCGGAGATTCAACGCCATTATTCACGCCAAGAAGCTTCGCGCAATCAAGCGACCATCGCGCTGGCCGAGTCGCTGCATATTCCCGTGGTCGCCACCAACGGCGCGCGATACGCGCACGCCGCGCAGCGCGAATTGCTCGACGTCTTCACGTGCATCCGAAATCATGTCCGCCTGGAAACGGCCGGACGGCTCCTTGAAGCAAACTCAGAACGTCATCTTAAATCCGCGGCGGAAATGTCGCGACTCTTCTCCGATCTTCCCGACGCGGTCGCGCGCACGGGCGAAGTTTCCTCCCGCCTCGCCTTCACGCTCGACGATTTGGGTTACGAGTTCCCGCGCTATCCCACGCCGCACGGCGAATCGATGCCCCAGTTTTTGCGTGCGCTCACCGACGCCGGCGCGCAGGCGCGATTCCGTCCGTATCACGAGCGTGCGCGGCGGCAAATCGAGCATGAATTGCGGCTCATCGAAAAACTCGGCTTAGCAGGATATTTCTTGATCGTGTGGGACATCGTGCGCTTCTGTCGCGAGCAAGGAATTTTGGCGCAAGGGCGCGGATCGGCGGCCAACAGCGCGGTTTGTTACGCGCTGGGAATCACCGCGGTGGATCCCATCGCGATGGAATTGCTTTTCGAGCGATTTCTTTCCGAAGAACGCGGCGAATGGCCGGACATCGATCTCGACCTGCCGTCGGGCGACCGCCGCGAGCGCGTGATCCAATACGTCTACGAGCGTTACGGGAAATTGGGCGCCGCGATGACCGCCAACGTCATCACCTATCGCTCGCGATCGGCGGCGAGAGAAGTCGGCAAGGTGCTCGGCTTCGAAGAGGAAACCACCGCGCGCCTGGCCGCGCTTTCGCAATCATGGGAATGGCGCGATCCGCACGACACGCCGCAACGGCAATTCGAGACCGCGGGACTCGACGTAAAAAACGATCCGCGCATCCGCAAGTTTTTCGAGTTGTACCTCGCCGTGCAAAACATGCCGCGGCACCTCGGCCAACATTCCGGCGGCATGGTCATCGCACAAGGCGCGCTCGATTCGGTGGTGCCGCTCGAACCGGCGTCGATGCCCGGGCGCGTCATCGTGCAGTGGGACAAAGACGATTGCGCCGACATGCACATCGTGAAAGTGGATTTGCTCGGCCTCGGCATGATGGCGCTGCTCGAAGAAGCGCTGGTGCTGATCCGCGAGGCTTATCGTGAAGAAGTGGACCTGGCGCATCTTCCTGCCGGCGATCCGTTGGTGTACCACGCGCTGCAAACCGCCGACACCGTGGGCTTGTTCCAAGTGGAAAGCCGCGCGCAAATGGCGTGCCTGCCGCGCATTCATCCCGAACATTTCTACGACATCGTGGTGCAAGTGGGCATCATTCGCCCCGGCCCGATTGTCGGAAAACTGGTGCATCCCTATATCCAACGGCGCTTGGGACGCGAGCCTCCCGACTGCATTCATCCGTCGTTCGAACCGGTGTTGAAACGCACACTGGGAGTCCCGCTATTTCAAGAACAATTGATAAAACTGGCGATGTCCGCCGCGGGATTTTCGGGCGGTGAAGCGGAAGAACTTCGGCGAGCTTTCAGTCACAAGCGATCGGAAATGAAGATGAAGGAAATTGAAGTGCGCCTGCGCGCCGGCATGGAACGCAACGGATTTACGGGCGCCGTGCAGGACCAGCTCGTGCAAGCGATCGCGTCGTTCGCGCTCTATGGATTTCCCGAATCGCACGCGGCGAGCTTTGCGCTGATCGCTTACGCCAGCGCGTATCTGAAAACGCATTACTTGGCGGCGTTCACCGCGGCGCTTCTAAACAATCAGCCAATGGGATTTTATCAACCGGCGACCATCGTGAAAGACGCGCAGCGTCATGGATTGCGCGTGCGTCCCGTGGACGTCACGTGCTCCGATTGGTTTTGCACATTGCAACCAGGCGAAAAACTTCCGGACATGGGCCCCGACATGAGATTGGGACTCTGTTACGTTCGCGGACTTCGCCGGGAATCGGGCGAAGCGATTTTGCGTGCCAGAAAGACCCGCGCCTTTACGAGCGTGGAGGATTTAGCGCATCGCGCACCGGAGTTGCACAAGGATGAATTGACGCAACTGGCGGCGGCGGGCGCGTTCAACTGGATTACTGAAACCACGCATCGCCGCAACACGCTCTGGCAAGCGGCGCGCGCCGCGCGGCGCCCCGGCGAATTGTTTGAAACATTGCCGCCGGAAGAACAAGCGTGTCCGCTCGCGCCGATGTCGCCGCTCGAACGGCTCTCCGCCGATTTTCACGGCACGGGACTCACCATCGGCCGCCATCCCATGTCGTTTCGCCGCGAGGAAATGGCGCGGAGAGGAGTCCGGCGCTCGAACGACTTGGCCGGCGTTCCGAATGGCGCGCGCGTGCGCGTCGCGGGAAACGTGATCGTGCGGCAGCGTCCCGGCACGGCGAAAGGATTTTTGTTCCTGAGCCTCGAAGACGAAACGGGAATCTCCAACGTGATCGTGACGCCGAAATTGTACGAGCGATTCCGCTCCGCGCTCACCGGGCAGCCGTTTTTGCTGGTGGAAGGCGCGCTGCAAAAGCAAGATGGCGCGATTTCCGTAAAAGCGCGGCGCGTGGAGGCGCTGCCGCTGCACGCCGCAGCCTCGGCGTCTCGCGATTTTCACTAGACGCATGGGGCGAATCCCGCCGCTCACCCGGTTTTTTCCGCCGCTTACCCATCCCGCACTCGATTCCCCGGCCGCCCCGGCTGAAACTGAAAGCGTCGGAGGCAACACCGATGCTACTCACAATGATTCACGCCTTGCACTCGATGTTGATGACCGCGGGTCCGCTCCTTTGGGCGATCCGCCCGTCGGCCGGGACCATCGGCCACGCGGCCGCGCTCACCCGAACAATTCTGACGGGGTATCATGCAATAGACGGACTCGGTCCATCCATGCCGCTGATCACCAGCCACTCGTCCGCGTTCCTCGCCGTCGCGGCGCTGGCTTGCGCCGCGCTGCTGAGCTCGATCCTCAGCCGCGCGAAACAGAGCAAGGACATTGTGGTGCTCGAGCTCATGCTCGGATCGATCACCGCGTATTTTCTGGCCCTGGCCGGAGCCGACGCGCTGCCCACCACCGGCGCCGATGCGCATCGCCACGCATATATCCTGCGCGGTAGCGCCGAAATCCTGCGCCTGCTGTTCTACGTTTTCGGCGGACACTTCTTGGCGCTCACGCATCGCGCAACGATCGAAGATCCCGATCGTCCTCGCGAGCCGCCGGTATTCTCCAGCGGCCTGCAAGAAAAACACCTGCCCGCCATTTGGATCGCGCTCACCTACGCTCTCGGCGTGGCGGTCATTGGCCTCACGGCACGCGCGTTTTTCACGACGCTGGCCACGTATACGAATTGGACCGTTGCCGCGCCGCTGCCGCCGCATGGATCGCTGACTAGTTTTCTCTTCGGTGTTTTTGGCGGCATCTGTTTCACGATTCAGCTTCAGATCCTGAGCAATCTCGCGGCGCAAGTCCGCGGCTCAAACGACGGCAAGCCGTCGTTCTTCGGAAGCTGGCGGCTGACCAGCGGCGCCGGACGCGTCAACAACAAATACGTCGTTGGTTTCGCGCTGACGAAACGTCCGAGCGACGAACGCCTGAACGACACGCTCTATCGTCCCGACGAGTGGCACGCGTTTTTGGTTTTGCTGATCGGCACGATCGGCGGAATGCTGCTCGCGAATTTCGAACATTTCTACCGCTTGCATGGCGCCGACGAATTCGCGCTGTGGACGCTGGCGATCGAGCTGCTGCCGCTGGCGGTCCTGTTGCCGTTGACGTATTACAAGACGCGATTCCTCTTCTTCGACGCGCTCATCAAACGCGGTCTCCTGGCGTTGATTCTGCTGAGCGGCTTGGCGGTCTTGATGTTGGCCATTCCGGAGCACACCAACCAAGTGGTGATTTGGGCCGTCGCGTGGGTGCTGGCGATGGCGTTCAGCGCCATGCGGCCGCGGATGGACCGGGCGATCGATCGCTACTTATTCCATCGCCCGAATTACGAAACGCTGCAACGCGAGATCGGCGAGGAATTGCGGCAATTCGATGACGCCAACGCGGCAATCGCGCACGTATGCCAGTCGCTGGCGAAAGCATTGCGCTTGGCGGAAGTGCGATTCACCGCCACCGGCGATCAGGCGCGCGCCGAGGGCACGCTGAGCGTGCCGATGTACGGATCGAACGGGCAACGTACCCACGGCTGGCTGCAATTCGGGGAGCGCCCGCGCCAAGAACCGTATCAAAGCGAGGATTTGAAAGTTCTTAGCGCGATCGCCGCGCAGTTGGGCGCCACACTCGATCACATCGAGCAAGCGCGGCGCGAGCACGAACTGCGCGAACTCGCGGTGCGCGCGGAGTTGAAGGCCTTGAAGGCGCAAATCAATCCGCATTTTTTCTTCAACGCCTTGAACACGGTGGCCGATCTCACGCAATCGAATCCCGCGGCGGCCGAAAAGACCATCTTGAACCTCGCGCGCATTTTTCAATTTGCGCTGGAAGCCAGCCGCCAGGAGACGGTGACGCTCGGCCGCGAGGTCGCCTTCGTGCGGTCGTATCTGGAAATCGAGAAGGCGCGTTTCGAAGAAAAGCTCGAGTACGCGATCGACGTGCCCGATGAACTCGCCGATCTTCCGGTGCCGCCGATGCTGGTGCAGCCGCTTGTGGAGAACGCGGTGCGTCACGGGATTTCGCCCAAGCAGGGCCCTGGACGCGTGACAGTGCGCGCCAAACTTCGCGAGAAGGAATTGAGCATCAGTATTGAAGACGACGGCGTCGGCTTCGAGCCGTCGCCGAGAGCCACGGAAGGCATTGGAATGGCCAACGTCGCCGCGCGCGTCGAGCGCCTCGCGGGACCGGGGCATTGGCGCGTGGAATCGTCGCCCGGCGCGGGCGCGCGTGTAAGTTTCGATTTACCGGTCGCCGTCGAGGTGAAAGTATGCGTGTCTTGATCGTCGACGACGAACGTCCGGCGCGCAATCGCTTACGGCGATTGCTCGAAAACTCCGGGAACGTTGAGATCGCCGGCGAAGCGAACACCGGTTTGGCCGCGCTGGAAATGATCGAGCGCGAAAAACCGGACATCGTTTTCCTCGACGTGCAGATGCCGCCGCCCAACGGCTTTGAAGTGGTCCGCGAGTTGCGCACGCCCAACGTGCCACTGGTGATCTTCGCGACGTCTTACGACCAATATGCGCTGCGCGCATTTGAAGTGAGCGCCGTGGACTACCTGCTGAAGCCGGTGGAAGCGGATCGCCTGGACAAGGCGCTGGAAAAAGCGCGCACCCTGCTCGCGGCGCGGCAGGGACCGCGCACGACACTCGAGAATCTCGAAAAACTCGCCTCGGCGCTGGCTCAACCGCGCACGTTTCTCGAGCGGGTGGTGGGCCGTCGAGGAACTCGCCTGCATGTCCTGCCGCTGCGCCAAGTTCACGGCTTCGTGGCAGAAGATGAGTTAGTTTTCGCCCTCATTGGCGACGGCCGGATGCTCGTGAATTACACCCTGCGCGATCTCGAAGCAAAGCTCGATCCCGAAAAATTCGCGCGCGTCCACAAGCAGACCATCGTGAATCTTTCCTCGATCGCCGAGATCGAACCGCTGGCGAGCGGCGGCGCGATGGCGCGCCTGCAATCGGGCGCGTCCATCGAAATCAGCCGGCGATATCGCTCGACGCTGCAAGAAAAGCTGGGCTGGTAGTCACTGTCGCGGCCCATTTCGAGACCCGAGTTATCGACGCCATCACAAAAAAGTAGTGGCAAAAGTGAGTCATTGAAACGTTTTAGGGCATGACAGCGTCTATAATCGCAGAAACAGGGAGGTTGTTATGCCCAGCGCCATTCGTAAGGTTTGGCAGGTGTTGAAAGCGTTCTTCCGGACCGAACCGGTGTACGCTTCCATGCCGCGTCGTCATCGATAAGCTCGCGATAATCGGAGGCAGAGTTTCCGCCGGGCTCAATCGGCGATAAATCCATCCGTGACCAATTTCCAAGCGATCGCGACGGTAGAATCGCGCCAACACTTCGAGTAATTCCGGATATTGCTCCATCGCCAGAGCGGGATTGTAGGCCCCGAGTCCATCCACGATGAACTCAGGGCGAAACGCGTGAAGCTCCAACGCTAGTTTCATGCGATTCCGAGCCGCTTCGATCGGCGCGGCGGACCTGGACTGCGTCAACTGAATGTCGGCGGGGACGCCGGTGAGCGGCTGCGAGCTCAAGAACTCCGACACAGGCCGGCATCCACAATAAAAGTAAATCTCGGGGCGATATCCCCACACAAACAAGGTGGCGTGCGGATCGCCATGCGCGACGATGTTTGATGCAAGCGCGCGACTGTCGCGGTCGAGCGCGGTGTCGTCCCAGTTGGAGATGTACGACGTTTGGCGTCCGGTGACCGCTTGAAATGCGAGCACGACGGTCCGCGAGTGAAAGCGGATGAGCGACACGCACAGGCTGGCCGCGACCACGATGGCCGCGGCCGTGCGCCACGCGCGTGACGCCGGAGCGTCCAGCGCCAGGCGGAATCCACGCGCGGCGAGCAAGCAAATCAGCGGGAGGACCAGGTAGAAGTATCGCGGATAGAAGCGTCCGCCGCCGGCCACGCCGAGATACGATGCGCCGAGCCAGGCAAGCAGAACATGCGAGTGAAAGCGTTCACGGGTTTCGCCCGAGCCAGCGTAACGGAAGAGGAGGATCACGCCCATCGCCAGCGCGGCGTGAAATCCCAAGTAATTCAGCGTCCGAAGCCCGCCGCGCGAAAACCACTCCCCTACCGAGTAGACGCCGACGTAGCGAAATCCCCAGCCCCAGAAATCTTCAACGTATGCGTCCCACTTGCCGTTCGACGTCAGGTACCACAGCCACGGCAGCGATCCTGCCATAAATCCCGCGGTAAAACGCGCCATGCGCTGGAACCAGCCGCGCGGATCGAGGCGAAGCGCTTCGATGAACACAAACACCAAGGCGATCACCGCGACCTTCGGATTAATCTGGAACGCCAACGAAGCCGCAACGCCGCCCCAAACGCAACGGTCCATCAGGTAAAGCCACACCGATCCGAGGTAAGGGATCAAGACCAAGTGATCGCCGGCCAGGGGCTGCACCTGCGAGTGAATGTAGGTGGCGTTGTAAAACGCGTAGAAAAGCGCGGCCATGCGTCCTTCCGACCATCGTGTGATGCGCGGCCCGCCACTTTCCGGCGCCGGCCAAAAGTACGCGGCCATCCGCCAAAGCATCAGCGCCACGGCAAATGCGTAGAGCACCGTGAACCATCGCACGGCGAGCAGTTGGTTGATGGGCAGTGAAAAAAGTCCTTCGAAGATCGCCGCCAGGGCCGGCGGCTTGTCGAACCAGATTTCGCGGTACAGCGTCTTGCCGCGCAGCATTTCCTGCGCCACGGTGAACCACAGTCCTTCATCGGCCCACACGAAGCCGAAGTAGAAGACGCGCGTCACCAGGCACGTGGCCAGGAGCAGGAGGATGTAAGTGGTGCGCCGCAACGTCTTTGGTCGCAGCGACGCTCAAACGCGTCGCTACTCTTCCTTAATCCCGCGGGCTTCACTTTCCTTGTACAGATACTTGATGTTCGACTTGTAGATCAGCAGGTTCGCCGCGCCGATGCGGTTCACCTTGATGCAATACTTGTCGTACCACTCGATGATGCCGTGAATGTTCTCGCCGTCTTGCAACACCACCACCATCGGGGTGCGCGACTGCATCTGTTTGACGTAGTAAAAGTTTTCCGCGTTGGTCTGTTCCGGCGGAGTCGGCTTTTTGCGCGGCGGCCGGCTCTGCATTTGTTCCTTCACCTCGTTCAGCGACGGTCGAATCAGGCGGCGGTTGACTTCGGCGTTGGGCTTGTCGGGAGTCCTCGGGCCCGGTCCCCTCTGTGCGGTAAACATTTTGTTTGTATGAGCTCCGTTTAGTTGCTGCTCACCCCAGCCGGAAACGGCCTTTTAACCGCGGCCTTTTGAAACCAGTGGGCTAGGTGGTCTGGCAGTTAACGAAAAGATATCACAGGGCGGCGACGAATCACAATCGCGATTTTTCCCTATCGAACAAATGAAATGCAACCGCCGATGAACGCTGATGAACGCCGATGGGGATCGAGCTCAAATTGGCGTTCTTGGGCGTTTATCGGCGGTTGCTTTTTTACCCGGCCAGGATCGCGGCTAGTCCTTCGAGGGCTAGCTGCCGATTCGCATTGCGGCGCAAGTTGCGCTGCAACTGATCAAGACGTTGCGATGCGCGTTCCAGCCACGCCCAATCGACGCGCGCGGCGAGCGGCTTGAGCGTCGATTCCAACTCCACGTTGCGCAGCGGAGGGCGGCCGGCGCGAAGATGCAGCAGATCCTCAACGATCGAGTAAAGGATCGCGACGACCGTTTCCAGATTGTCCTCGCCACGCGCCAGACCTTCGGTGCGCGCCATCACGTCTTCGTAATTCGGTTTGGCGCCCGCGCGCGCCGCGAGCGAAACCAGCCATTCCGCGGCGTCACGCCGTTGCTTGCGCGCGACTTCTAAATCGAGACCCAGCGCCCGCCCCGGACATCCTTCAGAGAGATGCGCGGCGAGCTTGCGATCCGCGGCGGACATTTCCGAGCGCGCGGCGAGAAATCTCTCCACGTCGCTTTCCGCGGCAGGAGAAAGATGCAGCGGGATACCGCGCGAGCGAATCGTGGGAAGCAATTCGTAGTAATTCCCCGCCGTAAGGATCAGCGCGGTGGTCTCCGGCGGCTCTTCCAGAATCTTCAGCATGGAATTGGCCGCCGCCGCGTCCATGCGCTCGGCTTCGTCGACAATCATCACGCGGCGGCGCGCCGAGGCCGGCAGGAATTGCGCGTGTTCCTTCAGCAATCGCGCTTGGTCGATGGAGATTTGGCGCAGCGGACCATCGGGGAGAAACGCGATCACGTCCGGATGCGTGCTAAACATCAGCGGACGCTCGCGGCGGTCTTCGGCGCGCATTTTGGCGCGCGCGGAGAGCAGCTTCGCGAATTCCTCGTCGGATTCCGGCGATTCCACTGGCGCGATGCGCCGGCAATTCGCGCACATTCCACAAAAGTCGCCGGCGGCGAGCGCTTCGTCGTCGAGACAATTCAGCGCGCGCGCCGCCATCGACGCGAGTGTGTGTTTGCCAATGCCCAGCGGTCCGGCGAGGATCAAGCTGTTCGGCCAGCGGCCGGCGGTCAGCATGCGCCGCAGCGACGCTACCGCGGGCGCATTCCCGATGAATGAATCAAATCCCATAAGTCGTTCCAAATATCTTCGTGAATCTCTTCCGGCGTGCGATTGCCGTCGATAACGTGCACCCGTCGCGGGTCTTTCTTCGCAATGGTGAGAAACGCCTTGCGGACGCGCGCGAAAAACGCGGCGTTCTCCTTCTCGAAGCGGCTCTCGTCGCGGCCGGTGCGCGTGTTGCGCTTGCGCGCGCGGACGACACTTTGCCGCTGCGCGATGTCGATAAGTATGGTGCGATCGGGCACGAGCCCCTGACAGGCGATGCGGTCGAGATCCTCGACAGCGTGCGGCGGAAGCTGACGGCCACCGCCCTGATACGCGCGCGAGGAATCGGTGAAGCGATCGCAAAGGATAATCGCGCCGCGATCGAGCGCCGGCAGAATCACTTCGGCGACATTCTGCGCACGCGACGCGAAGTACAGCAGGACTTCCGCGCGTGGATCCAGGCGTTTCGTCCGCGAGCTCAGGACGATCTTGCGAATCTCGTCGCCCGAGCGCGTGCCACCCGGCTCTCGCGCGAGGAGCACGGAAAAACCTTGACGGCGCAAACGTCGCGCAGCCATTTCGATTTGAGTGGTTTTCCCGCTGCCGTCTAAGCCTTCGAAGGTGATGAAGAGTCCACGCACGATGTGACAAAATCATAGCATGGGCGATATCGCAGGCCACCTCAGCGAGATCCGGCAACGCATCGCCGCGGCGGAATCGCGCGCCGGCCGCGCCGCGGGATCGGTGGAGTTGGTCGCCGTGAGCAAGACTTTTCCACCGCCGCCGATACGCGAGGCTTACGACGCGGGTCAGCGCCACTTCGGCGAGAATCGCATTCAGGAATTTGAAGGCAAGAGTCCGCAAATGCAATGGCCCGGCGCAGCGTGGCACATGATTGGCCACGTGCAATCGAACAAAGCCGCGCGCGCCGCCCAACTCTTTGACGTTGTGCACACTGTTGACTCCGCCTCGCTCGCGCGACGTCTGCACGAGCAGCGCGCGCGCAGCGGGAAATCGCCGCTCGACGTGTTCATCGAAGTGAAACTCAGCGAAGAAGCGGCCAAGACCGGGGCCGCGGAAACCGAAGTTGAATCGCTCGCCAAGGAGATTCGCACCCTCGACCATTTGCATCTCCGCGGACTCATGACCATGCCGCCGTGGTCGACCGATCCCGAGGTCGCGCGGCCGTATTTCCGCCGCCTGCGCGCGATCGGCGAGCGCGTGGGTGTGAGCGAATTCTCCATGGGCATGACCAACGATTTCGAAACGGCCATCGAAGAGGGCTCGACGCTGGTGCGCGTCGGCACGGCGATCTTTGGGAAACGGGAAAAACCTTTAGCCGCAGATGAACGCAGATAAACGCAGATAGGGCCGGGTTTCATCGGCGTTCATCGGCGTTTATCTGCGGTTGCTTTTTCTTTGTGTTCTTTGGGTCTTTGTGTTTTCATCGAAGCTACGATCATGACTGCGCCAACTGACACATCGTTCTTCGGCCATCCCCGAGGACTTTCCACGCTCTTCTTCACGGAAATGTGGGAGCGCTTCAGCTACTACGGCACGCGCGCGATATTGATTCTGTTTATGACTGCCGCCGCTTCCAAAGGTGGACTCGGCTTCGACGCTGCCAGGGCCAGTGCAATCTACGGCCTGTACACGTCAATCGCCTACATGCTCGCGCTGCCTGGCGGATGGATGGCCGATCGTTTCCTCGGCCAGCAGCGCGCCGTGTTTTGGGGCGGTCTGCTGATCGCCGCAGGCAACGCGGGACTTGCAATGCCGAGCGTCGTCACGTTTTACCTGGGCCTGGGATTGGTCGCGATAGGCACGGGCTTCTTGAAACCGAACGTCAGCACCATTGTCGGACACCTGTATGGACCGAACGACAATCGCCGCGACGCCGGATTCTCGATTTTTTACATGGGTATCAACCTCGGCGCGCTGATTTCACCCCTCATTTGCGGCACCCTCGGTGAAAAAGTGAATTGGCGGCTCGGTTTTGCTGTGGCGTCAGTGGGAATGGCGCTCGGATTGATTCAGTATCAATTCGGCCGCAAGCATTTCGGCGATGCTGGACGCGAGCCGGTGAAACCAGAAAGCGCAGAAGGCGCCGCCGAGCAACGCAAGCACTTGTTCATCGGTGTCGGCGCGACGTTCGGGGTTCTCGCGTTAGTCGGAGTGCTCGGCTACACCGGCATCATAGGGATCACCGCCGAGCGGATCAATTTGGCATATGGGATCCTGTTGGGAATTACGGTAGTCGGCGTGATCGTGTGGCTGATGGCCTCCGCCGATTGGACCGCGGAGGAACGCAGACGTTTGATCGCAGTTTTTGCGTTTCTGGGGTCGTCGGCGATTTTTTGGTCGGTTTTCGAACAGGCTGGCTCCACGTTGAATCTCTTTGCGGATCGAAAAACGCAGATGCCTGCGGTTAACTTCCCGGCAACCTCCTTCGGGTGGTTGAACAACGCATTCAGCAAGTTTGCGTCTCCTACGGCCAATGGCTATCATTTCGAATTTCCGGCGAGCTGGTTTCAATCATTGAACTCCATATTCATCGTGTTCGGCATGGCAGCATTTTTCGCGTGGATGTGGATCAAGCTCGGCAAACACGACCCTTCGAGTCCCACGAAGTTCACGATTGGCTTGGTGTTTGTGGCGCTCGGCTTCCTCGTGCTCGTGCCGGCAGCGGCGTCAGACGGACGCGTGAGTCCCTTGTGGCTGACGCTCACGTATTTCCTGCATACGATCGGCGAACTGTGTTTGAGTCCCGTGGGATTGAGCGCCATGACCAAGCTCGCGCCCGTGCGCATCGGCGGAATGGTGATGGGCTTGTGGTTCCTGGCCACGTCGCTGGGAAATTTCCTCGGCGGACGCATGGCGGGTCTCTACGAATCGCTGGCGCTGCCGAAATTATTCGGCGCGGTGGGATTGTTCGCGCTGGCCGCGGCGGTCTTGATGGCGCTGCTGATCAGGCCGGTGAACCGGATGATGGGAGACGTGAAGTAACAGCGGCGGGGCGGCGGCTGTAGAGCCATCCGCCGACTACGAAGAATCCCAGCGTTCCTCCGGCGAGTTTTTCCGCGAACACGAGCTTGCTCGCCGCTTCCGCGGGCGGAATCAGCGCTAACACCACGGCCGCGAGCGTGGTAAGCGCGCCGAGTATCGCCAGTCCCGACATCTTCGGGCTCGCGCCCAGTTTCAACAACGCCGCAAACATGTAGAGGAACGGAACGAAGTACAACAACAACGTCATGTCGGCGAGCAGCACGAACGTCTCGGCCACCGTTCCGCCGAAGAATCCCAGGGCCAATAGAGCCAGCGCGGGAATCGCCAGGGCCAAAATCGCCACGTACGGCGTTCCCCATTTCGGATGCAATTTGCCGAACGCGGGAGGCAGGAAACGATCGAGTCCCGCGACGAAGGCGAGACGCGCCGATCCCGCCAGCCACGCTGCCGCGCCGCCGAGCGCGCCCACGGCCATCAGCAATCCGATCGCGCCGCTCACGCCGGGAAAACCGTAGCGTCGCGCGACATCGTCGATCGCTTGCACGGGACCGCCGATCAAATCGACTTGCGCCGGCGGAATCACGGCCATCAGCGCCGCCGTTCCCGCCAGGTAGACCAGCGCAATGCTCACACCCGCGAGCAACGCACCGCGCGGAATATTTTTTTCGGGATCGCGGATTTCTCCCGCCATGATCGGCGCGAGCTCGAGTCCCGCGAAGGCGAACGCTTGCTGCGACCAAAAGTTCATGGTGTCCAGCTCGAACTTCGGCTTCAGCGATGCCAACGTGATCGCCGTGGCGCTGCCGAATTTCTGCCACGCGATGATTCCGCAGACGCACAGCAATCCGCCCGGCACCCAGATCGCGAGACCGCCGATGTTCGCGAGCCACTTGCCTTTCGCCGTGCCCGCGACGCACAAAATGGTCGCGATGGCCATCAGCGTGAGCGCCAACGCCGTGGTGTACGTTGTGCTTTTCGCCAGCGCCACGCCGCGCGCGCCGCCGGCGTAGCTTCCCAGCACGACGCCGGAAATCAGCACGGTGGGAAAATACGCCAGATTGCTGATCCAATAACTCCAACCGCACATGAATCCATGGAAGGGTCCGAAAGCCCGCTTGGTCCAATCGTAAATGCCGCCTTCGTCGGGAAATCGCCGCGCCAGTTCCACAACCGTGAGACTCTGCGGAACGAAAAACATCAGGAGCGCCAGCACCCACAGCGTCAGCGAGTGCGGACCGGTGTGCGCGGCGGTGCCAAGCCAACGCAATCCCAGCACGGCGCTGACGTTGAACAGGACAAGATCGCGTAGTCCCACTTCGCGTTTTAGTGCGGTGGGTACAGTGGGTGCGGTGGGTTCACTGACTTTCTCGCTCACAGGGACCCCGCGGCGGGCATCGCGTCCAAATCCCAAAATTCCCGGATGAACGGCGCGCCGTCTTGATAGATCCGCGAGATGGGGCCGAAGTACGCCGCGCGCGCATCATGCAGGAATACGGCGCGGTCGGCGACTTTGCGCGCCAACGCCATGTCGTGCGTCACCACCACCGACGTGAGTTTCAGTTGTTGTTTGAGTTTGCGCATCAAGTCGCCGATTTGCGCCGACATCAAAGGATCGACCATGGTGGTCGGCTCGTCGTATAAGATCGCTTCGGGCTTCGCGGCCAGCGCGCGCGCGATGGAAACGGCGCGCTTCATTCCGGTGCTCAGGTCGGCGGGCATCAGATCCTTGAGATTGGAGATTTCCAAAAGGTCCAACATGCCGTCGACAATTTCTTCGCGGTCGCTTTCGCTCAGCTCCATGCGTTCTTCCAGAGGAAAACGCACATTGTCGCCGACGCTCAGGGAATCGAACAGCGCGCCGGATTGAAACACCATCGTGACTTTCTTGTGAATCTCCAGCAACTCGCGCTCGCGGATTCCCGTGATGTCGCGATGCGCCACGAAGACGCGTCCCGAGTCCGGCTGGTGAAATCCCATGATCAAATTCAGCGTGACGGATTTGCCCACGCCGCTGCGTCCGAGTACGGCGAGAGTTTCGCCCGGCTCCACGCACAGCGACACGTCGTTGAGCACCACGTGGTCGCCGAACGCTTTCGACACACCGCGAAATTCGATGTAATGCGCGGATTCTTCGATCATGGCTCGGAGGAGCTAGCGGGCCGCGGCCGCGGCGTTGGATTCAAATCGCCGCCGCGCCAATTCGAAATCCTGCGGCGTGTTGATGTTCGAGAAAAGCACGCCGTGCGGATTGTACGGGCGGCATTCTTCGGCGCTCAGTTTGCGCACGCGAACTTTTTCGTACAGCGACGTTACTTTCAACTCGCCGCGTTCCAACGCCGCTTCCACAAACGGCAGGGTGCTTTGGTTGTAGACGGCGCACAGCGATTCGAAGGCGTAATCGACGGACTCGGCCACGGTCACTTCGGCGTCGGCCACGGAAGCAATTTGCACGAGCGCGTCGAGAAACGGCGCGTTCAAGAACGGCATGTCGCACGCCACCACCAGCACGAGCGGTTTGCGCGAATGACGAAGCGCCGTTTCGATTCCCGCGAGTGGTCCCTGGCCCGGATGAAGGTCGTCGATCACCGGGAGGCCCAACGGCGAATACTTGTCGCGATTGCCGATCAACGTGACTTCTCCGAGCGCACGCTTGACATGCGCCGCAACTACTTCGATCAACGTGCGGCCGTCCAGTTCCAGCAGTGCTTTATCGCGACCCATGCGGGAGCTGCGTCCTCCGGTGAGAACGTAGCCGTCGCAGTACTTCGCAATCAGCGGGAGCCGGGCCATGAAGCGAATGATAGCAAGAAATGACACACTATTGACAAGCTATGGTAGACTGATTGACGCAGGCGAATATTTTACGAATTACGAGAGGCCGCGAAAACGCTCAAAAAACGAAAATTACAAAACGAACCTACCGATGGGTTAAAGCCCTTGGATTCAAGCGCTTGAACGCATGAAATCGGGGAACTTTTGAGGTGCTCCGCCCGCTGCTACTGAAGCCTCGCTCAACGGTCCCGGCGCGCTCCACGACGCAGCGTCGTAAACGTCCATGTCGGGCGCCAGTCCTTCGCGCATGCACTGCATGAGTCGCCAGGACATCAGAAAATCCATGCCGCCGTGGCCGCCCAGTTTCTTCGCCAGTTCACCTTGGCGCTTCCAGAGCTGATCTTCGTACTGATCCTTGAAGTCGGTGATCTCGTGCCAGGACTCTTCCTTCATGCCGTCGAAATAAATGCGCGGCGGATAATCGCGGAAGACGCCGAGCGATCCTGAGATCATGTTCAAGCGATCGTACGGGCGCGGGCTCACAACGTTGTGCTGCAGGAGAATCGTGAGACCGGCGGCGGTCTTGATGATCGACGTGTTCATGTCGCCGCAAACGTATTTTTCTTGCGCCTTGGCCGTGCCGGGAAAAGTTTTCTTCACGTAGGCGGTGAGGCTGCGCTCGCGCGAACTGACCGACACGATGGAATCGAAGCGGTCGCCGCGATTGATGTTCATGTAATGCGCCACGGGACCGAGTCCATGCGTGGGGTACAAGTTTCCGTTGCGTTTGGTGTGCGGAATGCGCCGCCACAATCCTTCGCTGCGATCTTCGGTGAGGATGGTACGCAAGTCGTGGAGATAAGCGGCCTCGCCGTGCGTGAGTTCACCGAATAATCCGGCGCGCACCATGTTCCACACCATCATCTCGTTGTAGCCATAGCAGCAATTCTCGAGCTGGATGCAGTGGCGGCGTGTTTTTTCCGACGTGTCGACCAGTTTCCAGCAATCGGCGATCGTGAACGACGCCGGAACTTCCACGGCGGCGTGCTTGCCGTTTTCCATCGCACTCAAAGCCATCGGCACGTGCCAATCCCACGGCGTCGCGATCATCACCAGGTCGAGATCGTCGCGCTTGCAGAGGTTTTCGAAATCGCGTTCGCCTTTGGTGTATCCGGCGGGCTCGGGCGCGCCGGCATCGCGCGCGCGCTTCTGCGCGGCGGCCACTTTCGGCGCGTCGATATCGCAGACCGCTTTCAACTCCACGTTGTCGATGGCCAGCAGGATCCGCACGTGTTCGGAGCCGCGCGCGCCGACGCCGATCAAGCCGATTCGCACTTTGTCTTTTGCGGTGAATGGAACGTTGCGCATGGTCGCGGCGCCATTGGCCCGCGGCGTCGCGCCGGCCATGGTTCCCGCGATCACGCCGGCCGTGGCGGTTTGCAAAATCTCGCGCCGTGAAAGTTTGTTCTCCGACATGCGTCGATGTTAGCACGGTGATATACTCCGTGGCTGTTCACGTTTCTGGCGAGCACCCTTCGGGTTGCTCAGGGAAGCTGGTGAGAATCCAGCACGGCCCCGCCACTGTAAACGTCCGCCGGTTCGCTTCGAGTGAGCCGGCCGGTGATCGCCCCTGAAGCCACTGTTCCGTTCTTGGGATGGGAAGGCGGGCGGCGCCGCGAGACGCGAGTCAGGAGACCGGCCCGAAACGCAATGTCAATTCCCCTGTCGCGGGATAGGAGGAGACCATGCGTCTCGTATCTGCACGTCTATTTGTCTCTGTTTTCCTGTTGTTCCTCTCGTCACATTTACACGCCGACGTTTTCGGCGCCGTCAGCGATCCCCATGGCAAGCCCGTCGCCGGCGCGAAAATCGTTTTGATGGGCCACACCGCGGTCCTCGGCGCGTTCAGCGATGCCAAAGGAGAATATCGAGTGAAGAATGTCCCCAACGGACACTTCTCTCTTTTCGCCGACGCCCCCGGACTCGCCGCTGCGCCACGGGCGCTCGACTATTCCGGAACCGATACGAAAGAAGATTTTCAACTTCAAGTTGTCGCGAAAGCGGAAACGGTCAACGTGACGGCCCAGCGGACCGAAGTGGCGGCTTCGTCGGTTGCCGATTCATCCACGATCATCACGCGCCAAGAAATCGAGGCGATTCACGCGGAGAATGCCGAGGAAGCGCTGCGCCTGGCGCCCGGCCTCGTCGTGTCGCAAACGCTCGACCGCGGCAACGTCGGTTCCGTTTTCGCGCGCGGCGCGAATTCGAACATGACGCTGGTGATGATCGACGGTGTTCAGGTAAACGACTTCGGCGGCGGAGTCAACTTGGCCAACCTGCCGGCCAACAACATCGAGCGCATCGAAGTGATCCGTGGACCGCAGAGCGCGCTCTACGGAACCAACGCCATCGGCGCGATCATTCAGATTGTCACGCGGCAGAACGAAGGCGGCGTGCAATTGCACGGCTCATTCGAAGGCGGGACGTTTGGATATTACAAGGGCGCTGCCGGTGCGGGCTTCACCGCCGGAAAACTGTCCCTTGACGTTGAAGCGGCGCACGAATCGTCGGCCGGCGCGGTGCCCAACGGCGATTATCGCAACGAAGATGTGTCGCTGAGCGCCAGCTATCAAGTTTCCGCGAACTCACGATTCACGTATCGCATGAACGCCGACGGGAATGAAAGCGGTGCGCCCGGTCCGTATGGATCGAATCCCATCGGAGCGTTTCCAGGCCTCGACTTGATTTCGCGCAGCAAGGAAAACGTCTACGGTCACGCGTTCCGCTACGAGTTTCAGAAGGGCCGCGTGAATCAGCAATTCACGGGCGGCTGGCACGACGAGATTTACGATTTCGTGTCGCCCTATGGGCCGTCGAGAACCACGAATCGCCGCGGCGACTTCGCGAGCATCACGGAAATCGCGCTGAATCCGCACGACGCGCTGGTCGCCGGTGTGGAATATCAACACGAGTCGACGACCAACAGTTTCCTCACCGACCCGGGCGGCAACATTTTCCCGGTGCTGCGGAACGAGTTCGGATTCTTCGTGGAGAATCGCTATCAATATCAAGGCCGCTTCTTCCTGAACACGGGATTCCGCTTCGAGGACGTACACACCGACGCGATGCCGGCAGTTGAATTCGGCGGACCGGCGCGTCCCGCGGCAACGGTGCTGTCGCCGAATCCGAAAGTGTCGGCGGCGTGGCTGCCGAAACCCGCGAGCAACACACGCCTTCACGGCAGCGCCGGCACGGGATTGCGCGCGCCGAACGGTTTTGAGCTGGCCTTCACAAATAATCCAAACTTGAAACCCGAGCGAACCACGGGATTCGATCTTGGCGTGGAACAAAGCATGTGGAACAAGCGCGCCACGTTCGACGTGACGTATTTCTACAATCACTTTCACGATTTGATCGTGACCCTGGGACCGTCGCAGGCGAACTTGAGCAAGTGGCAATCGGATAATTTGGCGAACGCACGTTCACAGGGTGTGGAGTTCACCTACGCCGTGCGTCCGGTGCGCTCGCTGCGCGTCGCCGGGCACTACACCTACAACGCCACCGACACTTTGGCGCTCAGCGGATCGAGTCTCGCGGCGCCGCCGTTCAAGGTGGGACAACCGTTGATCCGGCGTCCCGCGCACAACGCGGCGTACGACATCACCTGGACGCATGGACGCTTGACGCTCGACACCACGGCGTTTTTCCGCGCCAGCGTTCTCGACATCGAGCCGAATTACGGCGCCAGCGGCGGACTCTTCACCAATCCCGGATTCGCGCGCGCCGACGCCGGGGCGGAGTACGCGGTGTGGAGCAACGTGTCGATCTATGGACGCGTGCGCAATCTCAACGACGCGCGGTACGAGGAAGTGTTCGGTTATCCCTCCGAGCGGCGCAATTTTTTCCTGGGGTTGAAGTTCAACGTCGGACGGAAGCAGTAGTGCGTCAGTTCGAATGCGTGTGCATCCCGGAGGGATGCCAGCTTGTAGCCGGTGGTTGAGCGTCTTTTGCGATTACCACCGGTCAATGCGACCAAGAAAATCGATCCCGGAGGGATCGCAGCAACCCTGCCCGCTGCGATCCCTCCGGGATCGAAAACTATTTCCATTCGACAACCGGTGGTGTCGCAAAAAACGCTCAACCACCGGCTACATGCTGCGATCCCTACGGGATCGAATACGAACCACAGGTTCACTACGCAGGAAAATGAGGCAGCGCGGCGCGATAAGATATTCGCATGCCCGATCCGCGTGACGAATTCATCGACTCGTGCCTGTGGCACGGCTCGCTCGACAAACCCGCGGCGATTCTCGCGGCGCATCCGGAAATCGCCGCCGCCGACATTTACACGGCGGCGATTCTCGGCGACGATGCGGCCGTCCGCCGGTTCATCGCGGCCGATCCCGCGAGCGCCACGGCGAAGGGCGGTCCGCGCGGGTGGGATGCGCTGACGTATCTTTGCTTCTCGAAATACTTGCGTCTCGATCCTTCGCGGTCCGAAGGTTTTGTGCGTGCGGCGACGGCATTGCTCGACGCCGGAGCGAATCCCAACACAGGATTCTTCGACAACAGCCATATGCCGACGCCGGAGTTTGAGAGCGTGCTCTATGGCGCGGCGGGCGTGGCCGGACACGCGGGTGTCACGCGCGTGTTATTGGAACGCGGCGGCGAACCCAACGACAACGAGACGCCGTACCATGCGCCCGAAGACTATGGCAACGGCGCGATGAAAGTACTGCTGGAAAGCGGCAAGCTCACCGCGCAGAGTCTTTCGTGGATGCTCGCGCGCAAGGCCGACGTGCACGACCTTGACGGCTTGAAGTTGGTGCTGGAACACGGCGGCAATCCGAACATGATGACCATCTGGGGAGTCACCGCGCTGCATCAGTCGGTGAGGCGCGACAATAGCCGCGCGATGATCGGGTTATTGCTCGACCACGGCGCCGACGCTACGATTCCGATGCACGCGGGACCAACGGCCGTGGAGATTGCCGCGCGTCGCGGCCGGCGCGACGTGCTCGAGTTGTTCGAGAAGCGTGGCGTGTCGATGAAACTCGCGCCGGCGGCAGCGTTGATCGCGGCGTGCGCGCGGAACGATTTGGCCGCCATTGGAGGCGCGCCGCAAACTGTGGTACGCGAGGTGGTCGCGGCAGGCGGACAGCCGCTCGTGGAATTTGCGGGCGTCGGGAATACCGATGGTGTCGCGCGACTAATCGATTTAAGTGTCGCGATCGGCGCACCGCACGGCGCGGGCGACGGCTACTTCGATGTAACCAAGGGCACCACCGCGTTGCACAACGCGGGGTGGCGC
Organism: Terriglobia bacterium; assembly: GCA_021325275.1. Taxonomy (GTDB): domain Bacteria; phylum Acidobacteriota; class Terriglobia; order JAJPHL01; family JAJPHL01; genus JAJPHL01. The sequence goes on from JAJPHL010000070.1 coordinate 92,368, forward strand.
GCGCAGCACTCCACGGTGAAATTGCTGATCGAGCGCGGCGCGCCGCTGGACGTACTGGATACCAAGGGGCGAACACCGCTGAACATGGCGATCAAAGCATGCGTCGAATCGTACTGGACGCATCGTCGAAGCACGGAATCGATTGCGGCGCTCGTGGCCGCCGGCGCGTCGAAGAAAGGCGTCACGCTGCCGACGGGATATCCGGAAGCCGACGCGTTGCTCGGATAGCGAGGAGAGATTTCATGCGGAAACAGATATCGTCGAGGCCGCGAAGACAAGGCCTGGCTTCGCGACAAGCCAGTCGGGCGAGAGAAGTTGTGATTCAGCGATAGAGATTGCCGGTGTCCGACCCGCAAACGCTGTGTTTGGCACTCCCTGTGCTTGGCACTTCAAAGATCAATGCTAAAATCTCCCTTGTGCCCGACGCCGTCATCGAAGTCTCTCACCTGAAAAAAACCTACGGATCGCTGACCGCCGTCGAAGACATTTCCTTCGACGTGCATCGCGGCGAGATCTTCGGCATGGTGGGACCCAACGGGGCCGGCAAGACCACTACCATCGAATGCATGGAAGGCATGCGCAAGGCCGACGGCGGGGCGATTCGTATCCTCGGCCTCGATCCCGCCACCGAGGAACGCGCCCTGCGCCAGCGCATCGGCGTGCAATTGCAGCAATCGGCGTTGCACGATCGCATGAAGGTGTGGGAGGCGATGGATCTTTTCTCGGATTTATACCCGAAACCCGTGCCATGGGAGCCTCTGCTCGAGCAACTTGGTCTCGCCGAGAAGCGCGATTCGTATTTCTCGAAACTTTCGGGCGGTCAAAAGCAGCGTCTCTTCATCGCGCTCGCGTTGATTGGCGATCCGGAGCTGGTTTTCCTCGATGAACTCACCACGGGACTGGATCCGCACGCGCGCCACGCCATGTGGGATTTGGTCCGCGACGTTCGCGCGCGCGGCAAGGTGGTTTTTCTCACCACGCATTTCATGGAAGAGGCCGAACGCCTCTGCGATCGCGTGGCGATCGTCGATCACGGCAAAGTTGTGGCGCTCGATACACCGGCCAAGCTCATCGCGAGCCTCGGTGGAAGCAACCGCGTGGTGTTTTCCACCGACGCGGACGTCACGGCGCTCATCCGCGATTGTGAAGGCGTGCGCGCGGTGGAAAGAATCGCCGAACGCACCATCGTCGGCGGCGACGGCGACATGCTGGTGGTGAACGTGGTGACGGCGCTGGTGAAAGCAGGCGTGCGATTCCGCGATCTGCGGACCGAGCAGCCTAAGTTGGAAGATGTATTCCTCGCCCTCACGGGCCAGGAAATGCGCGATTGATTACGCCTGGCGACGCTTCCGCGCCGCGAAGAGTCCGCTGATCCCAAACGCCAGCAGCGTGATCGTGGCGGGCTCCGGCGTCGCAGAAAGCGGCGTGAACGGTTGATAGTTCACCGAAAAGCCCGAAGTGTCTTGCAGCGATGCGTTGCCCGGCGCATTGGTCCCGCCCGGCGACGCGTTGTTCACAGCCAGCAGCGCGCCGTTCAACGTCGAGTCGTGCACGCTGACGTTGCCGGTGATGACCAGAAACGTTCCGTTGAACTGGTTGGTGTTCGAAATGTTGAGCGCGTTGCCCGTGCCGAGAATATTGAACAACACATCGTTAGCGGTGATGCCGCCGGTCAACATGACACCGGAATTGGTGAACGTGACATCGCCGTTGTTTCCGGTGACGTTGATGATCACCCTTTCGGCCGCGGTGCCGTTGATGATCAGTCCGCCGCTGCCGGTGAAGTTGATTCCGCTACCGCCGATGTCGACTACCGTTTGTCCGGCGGGCACCGTGGCGTTGATCGTCACGTTGCTCGATCCGGAATCAGACAGACCGCTCGTGGCCCACGTCGTATTGGTCGCGGGCAGCGCCGCCGCCGCAATCGACGCGTTCGTGGCGTCCGTGTAAACCTGTGACAAATCTTGATTCGTAAAAAACCCACCGGTGGCCGTGACGCCGCTGTTTGTTCCGGTCACTCCCGCCGCTTCATAGACGGCGCCGTTGATCGTTGCGGGGCTCGCCCAATTGATCGCACCGCTCGCGCCGATCGCCACGTTGCCGGTGACATTGCCGGGGCCGTTGTAGGTGAAGGTATTGATGGAAGGTCCCGCGTAGATGGCGTAGTTGGCCGCTGTGCCGAGGGAGATCACACCGGCTGAAACTGCTTGAGACAGCGCAAGCGATGCCGCCAAAAATAGAAGCACTAAAGAAAAGCGACGCGTCATAAGTTGCTACTCCCGATGGCTTACCCAATTAGACGACGTGCCATCGCTATCCGTTGCACCCATAATGCCACAACCTAACTATCGAACAGAGGCTAATTCCTCTGCAATCAGAAACTCAACCCGGTGCAACGGTGGCCCTTAATCGGTCTTTGGCGTTGCTGGTCGTCACACTCGTGCCCATTTGGCTTGCGCGCTATCGCGCAACCCTTGCCTGCAAGGAGATTATTTCCGCATTGATCTCGCTGATCTCCGGCAAGTTTGGATTGATCCGCTTGGCCGCTTGCAGAGTTACCAACGCTTCCTTGTCGCGCTGTGAACGACTTTGCGCCATCCCGAGATGATAGAGAAAACTTGGATCGTCGGGGCGCATCCGCACGGCGTCGTCAAGCGCTTGCACGGCTTCGGCATAGTTTCCGGCTTGATAGAGAAGCCAACCGAGCGTGTCGTCGAATTCCGGATTCGCTATGTCGATGGTGTGCGCCTTGCGCGCCAACTCGACCGCGCGATTGGCGTCCTTGAACGGCGCGGCGGCCATCAGCAATGCCAAATTGTTCGCCGCCACCGCATTGTTGGGATCGAGTTTCAGCGCGTCCTCGTAAAAAAGCCGGGCGTCCTTGGGCTCTCCCTTCTGTTGATAGACGATTCCCTTGAACACCCACGCTTCCGCGGATTTGGGATAGCGCTGCGTCATGTCGTCGAGCGTTTTCAATGCGGCGTCCCAATCGCCCAAGTCGGTTTGCGCCTCGGCCAAACGCACCATCACTTGCGGATCGTCGGGCGCGATAGCTGCCGCTTTCTCCATGGTCGCGCGCGCGGCGTTGAACTCGCGACGGCGAATCTGCAAACGCGCCAGCATGATCAAGTCGGTGATCGACTTGGGATTCGCGGCCACGCGATTCTGCAGCGCGGTCATGAATTCGTCGAGATGGGCCTGGCCTTCCAGCACCATTAGCAGCAAAGCCTGCGCGCGCGGATCGTCGGGATTGTTGCGGGCCCGCGATTCCACTTCCGCCAGCAGCGGCCCGCCGTATTTGGTCATCAGCGTCGACATGCCGAAGCGCGCGTACGCCGGAATCAGTTCAGGGCGCGCCAGCAATGCTTGACGCAACGCGTCTTGTTGTTCGGGACCGAGCGATGCGCCAGGGTCGCTGAGCGCCGCCATGATCACCACCTCCGGCGCTTGCGATTGGACGCTCGGCGCGGTGCGCGCCAGATCCAACACGACGCCGTCCGATCCGCGGCGCAGGTGGTAGTCCATCAGCCACATGCGCGCCAGCATCATCGCTTGATTGGTGTGCAAGCAATGCTCCATGCGTTGCAGCGCCAGTTGCTCCTTCCCCGCGCCAAACGCGGCGAGCGCCAACAAATACTCGGCCGGCGCGGAATCGGGAACGGCGTGCAACACGTGATCGAACTGCAGCATGGCCGGCTCGAATTCGCGCGAATCCAGATACAACATGCCGCGCAACATGTGCGCCGTTTCGTCGTTGCCGTCCTCGCGCAGCAGCGTTTCGTCCAAGCGCAGCGCTTCGCCGCGGCGTCCCGCGCGATAGTACACCGACGCCAGAAGATCGCGGAGATCGCGGAGGGGAACCACTTCTTGTTCCGCCTCGGAGTCCTTGCGGAAAAATGCCAGTTTGCGCGCCAACCATCCTCGCCTCGCTCTGGCCGCGCCCCCCTCGCCGCTCTTCACCAAGTTCTCCGCCTCGGCGACGGCTTTCGGCCAATCGCCGATCGCGACGTAATAATTCGCCAGGGCCGTCACCGCCGTGGACTCGCGCGGGGCCAGCCAATGCACGTCGTGAAATGTTTTCTCGGCCGCCGCGCGACTTCCGGCGGCCAGTTGCGCCCATCCCAGTTGCAGGTGATACGGAACGTCCTGCGGATGGCGCTGGATCGCCTCGTTGAATAGCGGAATCGCCTTCCCGGGTTGACGCAAGAGCAAGTAGCAATTCGCCAGCAGGGCCAGCGATTCCGGCGAGCGGTTGGTGATTCTCACTTCTTCCTGAAGCGTGGCTTCGGCCGACGGCGCGTCGCGCCGCGCCATGTCGAGCGTCGCATCGAGCGCGCGGCCGGTGAGATTTCCCGGATCGTCGCTGAGCAGCGCTTCCACTTGCTGCTTCGCGGCGTCGGGCTGCGTTTGCAGCGCCAGCGTGGCGGCGAGCAGCGCGCGGGCGTCTTTGCTGCGCGGATCCCGTTCCATCACCCACTGCAATCGCTTCTGCGCCAACTCATATTGGCGCGCACCGAGAAACAGCCGGGCCAGTTCAATCCGGATAGGCAAGCTAAATTCGCCGCCACCCTTGACGTCTTTCTCTTCGGCTTCGCGCAGCAGCGAATAAGCGCCCTGCTTGTCGTTGACATGCAAGTGAATCTGCGCCAGTTGATAGCGCACTTCGACGCTCGAGGGACTTTGCCGGTAGGCGCGCAGGAAATAAACGCCGGCGCGCTCCCATTTGCCGGAGTTGTCGGGATCGGCGGCGGCCTCTTTGGCGGCCTGCACGCCTTTGCTGTAATTCTCTTCAAAGGTGGCTTTGTTACAGGCGGAAAACACGAGGAGCGAAGACAACAGCAAACAGACCAGCGCCCCCGTTCGCCATTTGAGCCCGTGCGAACGGCACATCATTCTGACATTTTACCAGAATCGCGATCGGCGAACATTCGCCTACTGTGCCGCTCCATTGACTTTCGGCGGCTCGATGATTGGTTCCTGCAGAGAGTCCTCGCGCACGCGGCCTAAGCCGTGACACGTGGGGCAGACCATAAAGTTCGCGGGAATATCATTGGTCCATTCCGACCGGGGACGAGTCGGAATTACTCCGCGTCCGTTACATTTTATGCAGGCAACGTACTTGCGAATTGCCATCCTGTGTTTATATCGGGAATTACAGCAAGCAACAATAGGGAAAAGGCCCGATAGGTTACCACCTGAGCCCTAGGATTGCCGCACAACCTCCCGAAACTACCTACACGACGGACGCGAAGATGCGATCAAGCGTCTCCGCCGCCAAATCCACTTGCGCTTCGCTGATAATGTACGGCGGCAGGAAGCGCAACACTGTGTCGTGCGTGGAGTTGAACAGCAATCCTTCCTTCATCCCGGCGTCGACATACGGGCGTCCGTTGACGGAAAGCTCGGCGGCCAGCATCAAGCCGCGGCCGCGAACCTCTTTGATCACGGGATATTTTTTCTTCAGCTTTTCCAGATGGCGATGGAAACGCCCGCCGACTTTTTTTATGTGAGCGAGCAGACGATCCTTTTCCATCACGTCGAGAAACTCCAACGCCAGGCGGCACCCAAGAGGACCGCCGCCAAAGGTGGTCCCGTGCATGCCGGGCGTCATCGCCTGGGCGGCTTTTTCCGACGCCATCATCGCGCCCAGTGGAAATCCCGCGGCCAGCGGCTTCGCGGTGGTCACGATGTCGGGCATGACGCCATGATTCTGGTATCCGAACCAGCGCCCGGTGCGTCCCAAGCCGCATTGGATTTCGTCGAGGATCAAGAGTGCGCCATGACGATCGGCGAGTTGGCGCGCGGCCGTCAAGAAATCGGCTTGCACTTCGTTGATGCCGCCTTCGCCCTGGATCACTTCCAGGCAAATCCCGCAGGTGTTGTCGTTCACCGCGGCGCGCAGCGCGGCCACGTCGTTGAACGGCACGAAATCGACGCCGGGCATCGACGGCTCGTAGGGTTGGCGATACTTCGTTTGTCCAGTGGTGGCGACGGCGCCCATGGTGCGGCCGTGGAAAGAATTTTCGAGCGACACAAAGCGATATTTTTCCGGCGACGTTTTGGCGCCATAGAGCCGCGCGAGTTTCAACGCGGCTTCCCACGCTTCCGTCCCGCTGTTGCAGATGAACACGCGATCGAGTCCGCTCAACTTCGCGAGTCGCGCGGCGAGCGGACCTTGATAGGGATGGTAGTAAAGATTCGAAACGTGCAACGCGCGCGCCGATTGCTCGCGAACTGCCTTCACAATCCGCGGATGCCCGTGTCCCAGCATGCTGACGCCGATGCCGCCCAGCAAGTCGAGATATTTCTTGCCGCGCTCGTCAAACAACCAGCAACCTTTGCCGCGTTCCAGCAACAAAGGATAACGCGCGTAGGTTTGAAGAAGGTGTTGCGCTTCGAGTGCTTGAGGAGTTTTCGGCATCCTCAAGATGATACCACCGGCAATCGGTGAAGCACCGCGGTCTCAGCACAGAGATCGCAGAGAAACACAGAGGACACAGAGAACATTCACCTTGGCTGGGCGATCTCTGTGTTCTCTAGCTTTTCTCTGTGGTCTCTGTGGTTCACTCTGATGCCAAGCGATTCACTCGGGCTTCGAGTCCATCTTGCGGCGTCGTGCGATGAGAGCACCCGCGCCGAGCGCGAACAACGTGATCGTGCCGGGTTCAGGCACCGGCGTGCCACCCATTTCGAAACCGTCGTAGTTGATCACCATCGCCCCGGACTCTTGCAGCACGTCGTGCACTGACGACGAACCGAAGCCGGAGATCAACGCGCCGTTCAGCGTTTGCGTGCCGCTGAGCTCCACGTTCGTGTTCAATGCCAGAATCGTTCCGTTGATCACTTCGGCGCCGGCAATCGAAATCGCGTTGCCTCCCGAGGCTTCCACGTTGAATAGAACGTCGGACGCGGTGAGTCCCCCGCTGAGCAGAATGTTCGCCGAGCCGCTCATCGCAATACCGTTCGATCCGGTGATGTTGACCACGAAGATATCGTTCGATGTGCCGCTCAATGTCAGGTTGCCGTCGTTGATTACGATCGCCGACACGTCGAGCACGGTTTGTGTGCCGGTGGCGGTAATCGTCTGATTCGCACTGTTCAAGCTGATGATGTTGCCGGACACCGACGTGGTCGCCGCGAGTCCCGCGGCGGTGGTCGCGGCGGTTTGCGCATTCGAAACGGCGGTGCCCAGCGAAGCGTTGGTGGTCGTGGTGCCGGTGATCGAGACGGTGCCGCTCGTTAGTCCGGTAACGCCCGGCGCATCGAAGAGGTTCCCGTGGTCGGTAAACGTCCCCGCCCAGTTGTAAGAACTGTTCTGTCCGATCGCGATGTCTCCATAGATCGTGGTGTTGCCGGCCATGTTGAAGGAGTTCATGTAGGGACCCACGAACAACGCGTAGTTCGCCGCGGATCCCAACGTCAACGTCGTCGCGGAAGCCGAAATCGATAGCACAAATACCGCCGCGAGCAAGCACCAAGTTTGATTGCGAGAAGTCATCTGAAGAGAACGCCTCCGTCCTCAACCAGACTATCGGCAGGAATCAGTGAAGAGTTAACTCCCGTACATTCTTGAGACAGAACCGTTATGATCAGCGCACGCCGAGCGTCGCGAGCACCGTTTTGGCTTCGCCGGCCTCCGGCATTTGGGGATCGAGGCGCAGCGCTGTCTCAAGATTGAGCACCGCTTCCTTGATGCGATCGACGCGGCTTTGCGCCACGCCTAAGTGATAGCGAAACGCCGCGACATTCGGCATCATGCGAACGGCTTCCGACAGCGAATCGAGCGCGGCATATGAGTCGCCGGACAAATGCGTAATCCATCCGAACGTATCGGCGAACTCGGGCTTCGTGGGATCGATTTGATGCGCGCGCTTCGCCAAATCCAGCGCGCGCGGCAGATCGTGGAACGACGTCGCCAGTAGCAGTGCGAAATTGTTCGCCGCGACGGGATCGCGGCTGTCGCACTTGAGCGCCGTTTCGTACAAACCGCGAGCCTTCTCGAGATCGCCGTGCTGCTCGAAGAGAATCCCCTGAAATGTCCACGCCAGGCAGGAGCGCGGATCGCGCTGCGTGACTTCGGCAAGGAGTCTTGACGCCTCGTCGAAGTGTCCGGATTCGAATTCGACCTGCGCGCGGCGCAGCCCGACTGCAAGACTCTCCGGCTGCGCGGCCGCGGCTTTCTCAAGCGACGTGCGCGCGGCGTCAAGCCTTCCGTGATCCATCTGCAGCCGTGCCAGCGTCAGCCAGTCGCTGGGGCGCTCGGGATGCGCAGCCGTTGCGAGCGCTGCGTGGACGATCGCGCGGTCCGTTTGTCCTTGCGCCTCGAGTACAGCCATCAGCAACGCACGTGCAGGCTGATACTCCGGCGATTTCTTCACCAACTTCTCAAGATCGTCGCGCAGCGGCGCGCCGTACTTGCGCAGCAGCGTGGTCATCCCGTAGTTTTCGTAGGCCGGAATAAAATCGGGACGCGCGAGCAGCGCCCGATGCAGCGCGGTTTGTTCAGCGACCGAGAAAGAGACATTCGCGTCGGCGAGCGCGCGGAAGATCACGATTTCCGGAGCTCCAGCCTGATTCTCCGGCGCGTTGTGCGCCATGTCGAGCGCCGCGTTGTTCGATCCCCGCCTCAAGTGGTAGTCGATCAACCACAAGCGCGCGGGCAGCATGTCCGGTTCCAGGTAGAGGGCATGCTCCATCTGCTGCACCGCGACTTGCTCTCGGCCGGCGCCGTGTTGCGCCAGTCCCAACAGATACGTCGCGGGCACGGAATCCCGGTGATCGCGGACGATGAAATCGAACTCTGCGATCGCTTCGTCGAATTCCTTGGCGTCGAGATGCAACACGCCGTTGAGCAGGTGCGCGCCCGAATCCTTGGTGGAGAGAAGTTGCGCCGTCAGTCTCTTCGCGTCGTCGCGGCGTCCGCCGCGATAGTAAACCGCGGCCAATAAGCTGCGCGTCTGCGTGTCGCCGGAGTTTTTCTTGGCATCCGCTTCCAGCTCGGCCGCCGCCGCCGGCCAATCGCCGATTCGGATGTAGTAGGCCGAAAGTGCTCGCGCCGCCTCGCGATTGGCAGGCGCCATTTTCGCCGCTTCGCGGAGATTCTTCTCCGCGCCGGCGCGATCGCCCATCTTTCCGTAGAGCGCGCCGAGTTGCATGCGCAAGGCCACATCTTGTGGCTGTCGCGCCAGAATCTCGTTCAAGAGTCCCGCGGCTTTCTCGCCTTGGCGCGTCAGTTGGTAGAAATTGGCGAGAGCCTTCAGCGAATCGGTCGAGCGGTTGGTGAGCTCGGTCTCGCGGACCAGTGACGCTTCCGCTTCTTCCGATTTCTGCGAGAACAAATCGAGCGTGGCATCGAGTACGCGCCCTGTAAGATTCGCGGGATCGTCGGAGAGCAGAAGGTCCACTTGCTGGCGCGCGGCCTCCGGCTTCGATTCCGCGGCTAGCACGGTGGCCAACAGTGCGCGCGCCTCGCTGTGATGCGGATCTCTTTCGAGCACGCGCAGCAAGCGCGTTTCGGCAAGATCGTATTTTTTCGCGCCGATGAAAAGCTTTGCCAGTTCGATGCGGATCGGCAGACTCACCGAGCTTCCGTAGCGATCGCGCTCCTCCGCCGCGCGCAGCACGTTATACGCGGGCCGAATTTGTCGCACCTTCAAATCGGCCAGCGCAAGCTGATAGCGCGCTTCCAAATTGTCGGGACTCTGCATCGCGGCGCGCCCGAATTGTTCCTGCGCATCATCGTAGCGCCCGGCCTTCATGCTCGCGACGCCGGCACGATAGTTTTCTTCGAATGTTGCTTTTTTGCACGCGGAAAAAAGGATCAGTGCCGCGGCGAGACAAACAATCGCCGCCCGCGCGGAGCGCCGGGATGTGACAGCGCGATTCATGAGGAAACACTAAGGGGCAATCACCGGCAGTGCCGCAGCGGCGACGGTGACTTTCGCGGGAGTCGTGCCGGCGTACTCGCCGTCAGCGAAAATCTCAAGCGGACGTTCGGCCTCAATCGCGGCCGAGACGGTTCTCATGCAGGTGACTTCCTCCCGCGCCACATGGGTCCCCTTGAATACTTCGGGAAAACACCACAAAAGCTTGAGTCGCGTCATGCGGCGCACTGCCACGAGATCGAGCAGGCCATCGGTAAGCTTGGCCGAGGGCGCAATGCGCATCCCTCCGCCGTAGCTCGACGCATTCGCCGCCGCCAGCAGCACGATCGGCCCACGGTACTCGCCGCCATCGTGCGTGATGCGCACTTCGGCCGGCGTGAACTCGGCCAGCGCGCGCACCAGCGACCATACATAAAGGGACGTGCCTCGAAATGGTCCACGATGGCGATTGGCGATGGCGTTGGCGTGGGAGTCGAGGCCGAAGCTCGCGATGCAGGCGAAGTGTCGCGTGGCACGCGCGCATTCCAGGCGGCACAAGTCGATCCGGCGAATCGATCCCGTGAACGCGGCCTGCGAAGCCGCGTGAATGTCGAGCGGAATTCCTAAATTGATAGCGAGATCGTTGCCGCTGCCGCAGGGAATAATTCCGAGGGCCGAGCCCGTTCCGGTGCCATCTAGCCGAACTGCGTCCTTTGATCCGGCGGCGATTCCATTCAATACACGATGGACGGTGCCGTCGCCGCCCGCGGCGATCACTCGCGCCACGCCCGCCGTTGCCGCGTCGCGCGCCGCGCGCTCGGTGTCGTCCGCGGAAGTTGTTTCGCGAATCTCGACTCCGGGGGACGCCGCGACTTCTTTCCGAACGATCTCGTGGAATCGCGCGGATCGCCCTCGCCCCGCGGCGGCGTTCAGCAAGACAACGGCGTTCACACCCGGGCGCCTCGGTTTTGAATCACGCGCCGATTCTCCACACGCACAGCGCCTGCCAACACCAGCCGGATCGCTTCGCTGTAGATCCGATGCTCTTCCTTGAGAATGCGCGCCGAAAGCGTCGCTTCCGTGTCGCCGTCTTCTACCGCCACCGCGGCTTGCAGGATGATCGGGCCGTGATCCAAATCCTCGTCGACAAAATGCACGGTGCATCCACTGATCTTCACGCCGTGCTCGAGCGCTTGGCGTTGCGCCTCTAATCCGGGAAACGACGGCAAGAGCGACGGATGAATATTCAGCACACGATTGGGAAACGCGCGCACAAACACGGGACTCAAGAAGCGCATGAAGCCCGCGAGACACACCAGGTCCGCGCGATGACGGCGCAATTCCTCCACCAGCAGCGCGTCGTACGCTTCGCGCTCCATTCCGCGCGAGGGAATCGTGACGGCGGGAATCCCAAGCTTTTCAGCGGCTGCAAGTCCGGCCGCGCCGGGACGGTTGCTGATCACCACCGCAATTTCCGCATCGAGCGCACCCGAGGCGACATTGCGAGCGATCGCCTCAAAGTTCGATCCGCGTCCACTCAGCAAAATGGCGATGCGTTTTTTCACAAGTACTTCACTTCGTGCGCGCCGCGCGCCACGCGGCCTATGACGTAGTGCTTCTCGCGCCGTTTCTTCAAAACCGCTTGCGCCGCCGGCCATTTCTTCGGGGGAATTGTCAGCACCATGCCGATGCCCATGTTGAACGCGCGAAACATTTCGTCGCGCTCCACGTTGCCAAGCTTTCGCATGACGGAAAAAATCGCCGGCACGGGCCATGATCCGACATTGATTTCCAATCCGAGGTTTTTCGGAACCTGGCGCAAGAGATTGCCGGGAAAGCCGCCTCCGGTGACGTGCGCCGCTCCGTGCAGCAACTCGCGTTGGTGCAATTCTTGAATCGGCCGCAAGTAACTTCGGTGAACGCTCAATAGCGCGGCACCGAGTTTGCCCTTCAGCCCCGGCACTTGGCTCTCGACCGTGTACCCGCCGATTTCGAAAAACAAGCGCCGCGCCAGCGAGTATCCGTTAGTGTGCAGTCCGCTCGACGACAATCCGATCAGTAGATCGCCCGCCGCGACGCGCGCACCGGTGAGAATTCGCTTGCGATCGACGGCCCCGACGATGAATCCGGCGAGATCGTACTCGCCGTCCGCGTAAAATCCGGGCATCTCGGCGGTTTCGCCGCCGACCAGCGCCATGCCATTCTGTTTGCACGCGACCGCCAAGCCCTCGACGATTCTCGCGGCGACATTCGGCCGCAGTTTTCCGGTGGCGATGTAGTCGAGAAAGAACAGCGGCGTCGCGCCTTGCACCGCGATGTCGTTCACGCAGTGATTGACCAGATCTTGTCCGATGGTGTGATGGCGATTCGAAAGAAATGCGACTTTCAGCTTGGTTCCGACGCCGTCGCAACTTGCCACCAACACCGGATCGCGCCAACGGTTGCGATCGAGCGCAAACAAGCTGCCGAATCCGCCGATTTCCGCCAGCACCGACGGATTGAAAGTGGCGCGCGCCAGCGCCGCGATGCGATGTTTGGCTTGGTCGGCGCGCGCGATGTTTACGCCGGCCGATTCGTAGGTAGTGGCTTTCAAGCGGTCAGTGTAACACAGCGGGGTGACACTGATCTGCGAGGCCCTCGATGAGAGCGACCTGCGAAACCGCGAGTTTGTCTCGCCGAAAACCTGATCGCTTACGATCCGCTACGTCAGGATTGAAATCAGTCCCATCTGATTCACTTGATACGCCGCGCCCGTCAACGCCTGCGTCGACGTGGAGGTCTGATCGAGTTCCGAAGACAATTTCGCGAGATCGGCGCCCGAGACCGCCGACACGTTCTGCGTCAACTGCGTCTCTTCGGTGCTGAGGAATTGCGACGTGCTGTTCAGCCGCGAGAGCGTGCTTCCGTAAAACGTGGTTTGGGTGTTCACGTAGTGGAACGCGTTCTGCACTTCGGTAGTGGCGCCGGCAATTCCCTGCCCTGATTGCAGCGCGCTTGCCAAATCCGCCAGCGACTGAAACATGTCGGCGCCCGACCCGGCGAACAACTTGCTTCCGGGCACGTTGGTGGGCGTGTATTGTCCCGCGGAGATTTGCGCGCTGTTCACGCCGCTGTTCCCTTGATACGTGACGTTCCCGCTCGCGTCCGCGGAGTACGGCGGCGCGCTCGTCGCGGTTCCGCCGAACAGATACTGCTCTTGAAATTGCGTGTTCGCCAGGCCCATCAACTGCGTGCGAATGCCCGCAATTTCATTGGCCACCGCTTGGCGGTCGCTATCCGACATGGTGCCGTTCGCGCCTTCGGTGCCAAGCTGGATCGCTTGGGTGAGCACATTGGAAATGGAACTCAATGCCGACGACGCCGTTTGAAGCTGCCCTTGCAGAGACGCCACATTGTTGCCGTACTGCGTGTCGGCGCTTTTCTGAAACGTATCTTCCAACACCTGCGTCGCGCCCGTGGGATTGTCCGACGGCGCGTTGATCGACGAACCGCTGGAGAGTTCCTGCAACAATTTGGCCTGTTGCGCCTGATTGTCATTCAGGTCGGCGGCGAGAAGATCGAGCGGACTGCCTGCTACTCTCAACGGAAATTCTCCTTAGTTTACGCCGGCGATCCAAGCGTCAGCGCGGTCTGCGTCATTTGATCCACCACTTCGGCCACCCGCGCCGCGCCCTGATAGGCGCGTTCGAATTGGATCAAGTTGCTGGCTTCTTCGTCCATGTTTACGCCGGAAATCGAGCTGCGCTGCGATTGCAGTTGCTGCAAGTTCAGGTTCGACGCGGTTTGCGCAGCGGTGGCGTTGGAAATCTGTCCGGCGATTTGCGACACGATCGTCGTATAGGCGGTTTCGGGACTCTGCCCGTTCACCACGCCTTGATTCACCAACCCGGCCATGGCCGTCGCGTTGCCGTTGCTGCCGGCGGAACCATCGGAGCTGGCGGCGATCAGCGACGGATCGTTGATCTGCACGGTCATTTGCGCGGCCGCACCGGAAATGCCGGCGGGCGGCGGCGAGAAAATATTTCCGCCGGGATTTCCGTTCAAATCCGTGCCCGCGCGATTCTGAGTGTTCACCGAATTCGAGAGGCCCGCGGCGAGTTGGTCGAGACCCTGCTTCAATCCCGTGATCGTTTGGTCGCGCGCCTGAAGCATTCCGCCGATACTGCCGCCGGAAATCTCGGACGTGAGGTCTTGTCCTTGATCGAAAATGTGTTGCTGACCGTCGGTGGCGCTCAACTGCGTCGCCAGGGCCTGCGCCGTATTGCCGACCACCAGCGCCGCGCCGTTCGCGGTGCTGACGCTGACTTCGCCGTCGCCGGCATCGGTGACCGACACGCCGACCAGCGACGACAGCGAACGAATCGCGTGCGTCCGTTGATCGATCAGCGCGCCGTTGGTGTCGCCGCTTTGCGTTTGCGAGATTTGCACATTGAGCGTCGCGATTTGCTGTGTGAGCGTGTTCACTTGCTTCACGTCGTTCGCGATTTCTCCGCTCAGCGCAGTCTGCTGTTGGGTCAAACTCTGCGACGTGGTGTTGAATCCTTGCGCCAGATTCTGCGCGGCCAGCAGGACGCTTTGCCGTGTCGGAGCATCGCTGGGATTCGTGGAGAGCTGTTGCAGCGAGTTGAAGAAACTGGAAATCGCGGATTGCAAACCGCTGCCCTGCGAATCGTTGAAGAGCGTTTGTGCTTGCTGCGACGCCGACAGGTACGAAGTCAACGACGACTGGTTGGCGTTCTCTTGATTCAGTTGCAATTCCAGAACGTTGTCCGTCACCGACTGGACTTGCGCCACTTCCACGCCGCCGCCCACGGCGGAATTCTGATCGGCGCCGGGCACTTCCTTCAACACGGCCACTTGCCGCGTGTAACCCGGCGTGTTGACGTTGGCGATGTTGTTGCCGCTCACCTCCAGCGCCTGCTGCTGGGCTTCTAACGCGGAGGTGGCTACATCCATGATGCCGAAGAGATTAGACATATGTTTGGAAGCCTCCGTTGGCCGGCGCCGGCGCATACTGATTTGCGGGAGCGACGATGTTGAGAAGAGTTTTTACGTTGCGCGCGGAGCGTCGCGCCACACTGCGGAAAATGTGATTGAGCCGGCGAACTTCCAAACGCGCGACGTTGACCGCGCGCTCGAAATCGGCGTCGCCGGGCAAGGCCGCGGCCGCCGGCATCTGGCGATTCAGCAGCGCCAAATCGTGGCAGTGCGCCTCGAGTTCTTGTGTGTGGAGAAAAATGCGGTCGAGGTTCATCTCCGCCATGGCGGCGAGACCGCGATTGTAAACGTCAGCCATCGCGCGCAAGGTTTGCACTTGGCGCTCCAGCAGAGTCCGACGGGGGGTATCGGAGGACATATCACTTCAAGCTCGCGTATCGAACGTGTGTTTTTCCGTTTCGTCGCCGGAATCTTCTTCCTCAGCTTCTTCGTCCGGTTCTTCTGGATCGCGACGCTCCACGCGGCGACGCGACCTCCAACCCGACCCAGGCTCGTGGCGTTCCAATCCCGGCGAAGGATCGGTGGGCACCGCGCGGTCGAGACGAAGTAACTCCATGACTACTTCCTTTGCGCAACAAGCCCACTAGGCCGCCGCGCGCAATTCACTCCACATCGCTCCGGCAATCTGGCCGCTCGACCAGCCGCCGTTCGAAAGCGTACTCTGTGCGGCGGCCACGCGGCCGGTGCGCACCTCGGGCAGGCTGTCCAGCGAGTCTTGTAACTGCTGCGTCTGCGCGCTGGACGATAGACTCGTTTTGTCCGAAACCGTTGTCGATCTCGAGGCGCGCGAGCCGCGCGTTTCACCCAGATGCAAATCTGAAGTTGAAGTAATCGAATTGTAGGCGTTCACCGTCATCTTAGTCTCCTCCTTGATGATCGGCAGACCCCTCGCCAGCCTTTAGCGTTTTCTCAGATAAAGATGAATCGGCATCCGGCGGCGATTCGGCTGCCGCATTCGGGGCCAACTGGTGCAAGATCATTTTCGCGATGCCGAAGCCGCCGCGCGCCGCCACTCCCACGGCGAACGCATGCGACGCCATGTCGCTCAGCGAGTTCCCCGAGCCGGAATCGTCGCCGGTCTCGGTCTTCATGCCTTTCCAGATTTGCTCCACCATCATCGACTCGAATTCGCGTGCGCCCTTGCGCAGCTTTTCAAGCTGCGGCCCGGAGATGTTCGTGGCCGCCGCCGCGTGAGTCGAAATGCCGGGATTCGAGATGGAGGCAATGCCGGACATCACAGAATCTCCAACTCGGCTTGCAGTCCGCCGGCTTCCTTGATCGCTTGCAAGATCGCCACGATATCTCGCGCCGTCGCGCCGATCGCTTGCAATCCGCGCACAAAATCTTCCACGGTCGCGCCGCCCGGTAGATCGAGGCGCTTGGCGGCGTTGTCCTTGGCCTTCAGCGTCGCCTGCGGGATCACTTCGGTCTTCCCTTGCGAGAGCGCATTTGGTTGCGACACTTGATACTCCGTCGACACTTCAATCGAGAGCGCGCCGTGCATGATCGATACGCCGGAAATCTTCACGTCTTTGCCCATCACCACGGTTCCGGTGCGTTCGTTGACGATCACCTTGGCGCGCGAGGCCACCGCCACCGTGAGATTCTCGATGCGCGCGAGCAGCGCGGGGATCGGCGTCTCGGCCACTTCGCCGCGCAAGATTTCCACTTCGCGGCCGTCGATCACTTTCGCAACGTCACGGCCAAATTCCTTGTTGATCGCCGCGGCGATGTCGCGCGCCGTGGTGAAATCGGGGTCGCGCAGTTCGAACGCCAGGCGGCGCAGTTTGTTGAGATCCACCGACGTCTCGCGCTCTACAATCGCGCCGCTCGGGACGCGCGCGACCGTCGGGTGATTCACCGAAACCGTGTTGCCCGCCGCGCCGGCCGAGTATCCGCCGAGCGTCAGCGCGCCTTGCGCCACCGCGTACACCTGACCGTCGCCGCCTGCGAGCGATGTCAGCAGCAGCAATCCACCGCCGAGACTCTTCGCGTCGCCGGTGGAAGACACGGTCACGTCGATGTGCGTACCTGGATGCGCGAACGGCGGCAACGTTGCCGTGACAAACACCGCCGCAACGTTATTCGCCTTAATCGTGGTCGGAGAAACTTGCAGACCCATGCGCTGCATGATGTTCGCGAGCGTCTGCATGGAAAAAACAGTTTGCTGCGAGTCGCCGGTGCCTTTCAGGCCCACGACAATTCCGTATCCCACCAACGGATTGTCGCGCACGCCTTCGATCGTGGCGATATCCTTCAGCCGCGACTCCAATTTGTCGCCGGCAAAAAGGCGGGGTGCGAGGAGGACGGCGCACCCCAAGGCCAGCCGGAAGAACGTCGCGGAGAACTTTGCGCGTGTCATAGTTTAGAATCTCAACCTTAAAACCCAAAGATCTTCAGCAAGAAACTGGTGATTTTGTTGGGCGGACGCACACCGTCGCTGATGACACCTTTACCCTTCAGCTCGATTTCCAGGTTGCCGAGTTGGCTCGAAGCGATGGAATTGTCGAAGGCCACGTCGCCGGGACGCGCCATGCCGCGAAGAATGATCGTTTGGCGCTCGTTGTTCATGTCCACTTCGCGGACCGCTTCCACAACCATCACGCCGTTCGGCAGCACCGCGATCACACGCGCCGTGAGGTCGGTGTTCAAAGAACTGCTCGATCCATTCGTCGTCGCGCCGGAAAGCGCTTGGTTCGAGTTCGGCGAGAACATGTTTTGCAAGGTGCTGGTCGCGCCGATTTTCCCGATCGGAATGTTCGTCAGGCTGGAACTCGCGGAGAGCGTGCGTTTCGAAGAGACGGTGCCCGCGGCCTGGCTCGTGGTGGCGACCACGATGTGGATCACCATCAGGTCGTTTACGCTGCGCGCCTTGTAGTCGGGCGCGAGCGCGGAGAACGTGTTGGCCGGGCGAAACAAGCTGCCTTCCGACAACGGTTCTTCCGACATCTGCTGTTTCGCCTTCGTCACATAGTCGGCGGAAGCGTTCTGTACGATGGCGGGTTTCTTCTTGCCGATGGGCAGCGGTCCTGCCGCCAACGGCAGGGCGGCCGCGATCAGGCACGCCAGTCGAAAACTTTTCACTGTTGTTCTCCCTTGAGTTGGTCGCGGCCCACCACGACCGCCTTGAAAATATGATTGCTGTCCGGCGCGCGCACTCGCACAGCCTGGCCTTCGCCGCCGGAATCGAGCGGGGCGACTTGGCGTGATAACACAAATCCCACGCCTTGTACGGTGAGGGTGGCCGGGCGTCCGGCGACCACAAGCGCCGTCGCGAAAGCTGCGGCCCCACTCAGCGAAAGCGCTTGGGAAAACATCTCGGGACGCAGCACTTCTCCGGCGGCGATCTTGCGGCGCGCGTAGCGCCCAGCCAATTCCTCGATCGAAGGCGAAGCCAGCGCGGTCAAAGGACGATACTCGACGGCGGCGGCATTCGCGGAAAGCTCCTCGCTCGCCGCGATATCGTGTGCGGCGACGAGTGCGGGAAACAGAATGGATCCGCTGACGCCCACTTCAAACGCGTGCTTGTGGGAGTCGCGGAGTTGGAAATAATTCTTGGCGTGCACGGGATCGTACTCGATGCGCGCGACTTCCAGAGTCTCGCTGACCGAGCCAATCACGTCGAGCTTCAGTTCGCCGAAGCGCGCGCCGCGCCGTTGTAGTTCGCGTTTGATCACGGTCATGACATCGCCGGATTGTGGGCCGGGCTGCGCGGAAAGCAATCCGCCCCAGATCAGCGATGCGGTCACGATGAGAAGCGCGAGTTTGAGGAGTGTCTTCATGTTTAGCGAGCCATTTGATTCACGCCTTGAATCATCTGGTCGGCGGCTTGCACGACCTTCTGGTTCGACTCATAGGCGCGCTGCGTCAAAATCATTTGCACAAACTCGTCGACCACGCTGACGTTCGACGATTCGATCATTCCCTGCTGCAATGTGCCCAGACCTTCCGATCCGCCAGGCGCGCCGGTGATCGGCTCGCCGGAGGAACTGGTGGGCAGGAACAAGTTTTGTCCCACGCTATTCAATCCGCCGGGATTGGCAAAGGTCGCGAGCTGAATTTGTCCCACTTGCTGCGACGCGGTTTGTCCCGGCAGCGTGACGGTGACGGTTCCGTCTTGTCCGATGCTGATGTTGGTGGCGTTCACGGGAATCGTGATCGCCGGTTGCAGCGGATTTCCGTTCGACGTGACCATGTTTCCCTGGTTGTCGAGCTGAAACGTACCCGAGCGCGTGTAGGCAATGCCGCCGTTCGGCTGGCGCACTTGGAAAAATCCCGCGCCTTGAATCGTGAGATCGAGCGGATTGCCGGTGGTCGTGAGATCGCCTTCCGTCTGGATCACTTCGGAAGCGGCGCTTTGCGTACCCAAGCCGATTTGCAATCCCGCGCTCACTTGCGTGGACTGCGTGGCGTTCGATCCGGGCACTACCATGTTTTGGTAGAGCAAATCCTGAAACTGCAAACGGCGTTTGCGGAATCCCGCCGTGGAGGCGTTCGCCAAATTGTTGGCGACGTTATCGAGATTCATCTGCTGGGCGTTCATGCCGCTGGCCGCTGTGTAGAGAGCGCGAAACATTTTCTTCTCCTGTTAACTCTTGGCGACTTGGTCGATGGCCGTCTTATTGAAATCCGTGTTGAACATGGCGAGCGCCTTCTGAAGCATCTCCGCGCCGCGTTGCAATTCGATCAAGCCGACGCTGCCGTTGACGACGTTCATGTTCGATTCCTCGAGAAATCCTTGCTGCACCGTGGAATTCGTAGCGACGGTTGCTGTGGCGCCGGGCGCGGCCGCAAAAAGCGATCCGCCGAGCGCGACGGGCGGCGTGGATTTATCGAACTCCACAATTTGAATTTGGTCGACAGCCGTGCCGTTCACCGTGATCGATCCGTCCGAGCCGATTGACATTTGTCCCGGCGGAACTTGGATTGGACCATTCTTACCAAGCACGGCGCCGCCGCCCGCGCTAAGTAATTCCCCATTAGGACCAAGTGAAAGCGATCCGTTGCGCGTGTAGGCCGTGCCCGAGGGCGTAGAAACGGCGATGAATCCGGGGCCGTTGATGGCGATATCGGTGTCGCTGCCGGTGTGTGCGAGACTGCCGGAACTGAAATCGGTAGTGGATCCGCCGAGAACCACAAAGTTGTTGACGGCGTGATTGATAGCGTTGGAAACCACGCTGTGATGCGGTGCTCCGCCGGCCAGCGTGGCCGTGGCGCCCGGGGCGCCGGTGGCAAGTTGCGCCTGCATCGCGGAGTAGAACTCGCGCTGCGCCTTGAATCCGGTGGCTCCGCTGTTGGCCAGATTGTTGGCGGCCACGTCAAGGGCCTGCATCTTGGCAATCAATCCGGTCGTCGCCGCGTAGAATCCGCTATTCACATATCCTCCGCAAGGAGGAGTAGCAAGCAGCAGGCCATTCTTATAAAGGAGTTTTTGATGCTATTTCGGGATCAGGAGTCGTACGGGGTTAGGAAAATCTCACGATCGTAGTGGACGATGGCGATCCTTAGGCGGTCGAGCCAGCCGTTGCGGCCGAGCAAATCGCGGGGCATGCTCAATTCTCCGGTGAAATAGACGAGGCTAGTGAAGTCCACGCCGAAGCATGTAATCGTGACCTCGTGCTCGAATGCGTCGAACCTTCCAGCCAATCCACGGAATGTCCTACGCGGTCCCGACTCGAGCTCGATATTCAACCATTCTGCCCAACGTCGATCGAACACGCAAAAGTCCGCTCCCGTATCGAGCTTGGCAGCAACCTCAACATAGCTGCCGTTGGCAGAGAGTCCGATCGGAACGAAAATGGCCTGCTGCGGATCGTCTTTGTAGACGTGGCGGTTTTCGAACCGCAGATCGTACGGCATTCCTCAAAAGCCGCCAATCGTTGGTGAGTCATCATCCGGACAGTGGAAGAGGAATGGAACACCGCCGTGTGCACGGGCGGCCGCATAAACGGCGTCGGCATCAAACCCGTGAGCAACCAGCTGATCACCGGCCAAAGCGATCCATTCGCCCTTGTATTCAAGGCGGTGATCGCTAATCCACTGCATCTCCCGATCACGCTCGATCGGATGTTCCGCGCGGCGAATCGGAGGCAAGGGCGGCTTGGCGATGGAAGACATATTCTTGATTGGATTGTACCGCAGATCAAGCCGCGAGGTAGCGATCGACGCCCGCCGCCGCGCGACGCCCCTCGGCAATCGCCCACACGACGAGCGATTGTCCGCGGCGCATGTCACCCAACATCGTGGTATAACAGTTATACAGAATGCGATTTCACTTCAGCCGGGCAAAGAGCGAGGCCGTGCGGAGGAACCCGAGAAGAGGAATCGGGTTCGAAGAGGCTCGCGAGATTTTCGAGCATCCTTACTATCAAGACCAACGTTCGGACGATCCCGAGCAGTACCGTGCGATTGGTTGGGTTGGCGGCACACTGTTCACACTGATTTTCGAGATTCGAGAAGACAACGAAGGCGAGTTTTACCATTTTGTGACGCTCTGGAAAGCGACGCGAGAGGAGAGGCATTTGTATGAAGCAAACCAATAAGGCCAAGCGAGTCCATTCGGCTGAATCGATCGCCAAAATGGCGGATCGCGGCGTGGACGTGTCGCGATTCTTTACCAATCGCGGCAAGATGATGAAGCCGATTCAACGCGTCAATGTGGATTTCGCCGGAGATATGCTGCGCGAGTTAGACCAAGCCGCGTCGGAGTTGAACGTGAGCCGGCAAGCGGTGATCAAGGTCTTCCTGCGGCAGGTGCTCGATCAGCGGGAACTGGCGAACCAAGCGCGGCGGAGCCGGTAAGGAGCGCCTGCGACAGGTACCGATCCACGCCTGCCGCCGCGCGACGCCCCTCGGCGATCGCCCACACTACGAGCGATTGTCCGCGGCGCATGTCGCCCGCCGCAAAAACGCCCGGCACTGAGGTCATGGAGTTGTCGTCGGTTGCGACGTTGCCGCGCGCGTCGAGCGCCACACCAAAACTTTCGAGCATTCCCTTGCGCACGGGACCGGTGAATCCCAACGCGAACAACACAAGGTCGGCTTCGATCGTGAACTCCGTGCCGGGCACGGGCTCAAACTTCGGCGGCGGACTCACGCGCGTACACACCAAGCGTTCGACCTTGCCGTTGCCTTCAAATCGAAGCGTCGAGACGGCCCAGTCGCGCACGCCGCCCTCTTCATGCGAACTTTCCGTGCGCATTTGCAGCGGCCATAGCGGCCATGGCGTGGATTCCGCGCGCATGTCCGGCGGTTGAGGCATGATCTCGAACTGGTGGACGCTCGCCGCGCCCTGCCGATGGCACGTGCCGAGGCAATCGGCGCCGGTGTCGCCACCGCCCAGAATCACCACACGCTTGCCCGACGCCAAGATGTTTCTCTCTACGCGGTCGCCCGCAACCCGACGGTTTTGTTGCGGCAGAAACTCCATCGCAAAGTGGACGCCTGCGAGTTCGCGGCCCGGCACCGGCAAGTCGCGCGCTTGTTCCGCGCCGCCCGCCAGCAGAATTGCGTCGAACTCCTTGCGTAAATCTTCCACCGGAACATTTCCGCCGACGTGCATGCGCGTCTTGAAGACAATGCCCTCGGCGGTCATTTGTTCCAACCGGCGATCCACAATGCGCTTCTCCAATTTGAAATCGGGGATACCGTAACGCAGCAATCCGCCGATGCGATCGTTCTTCTCGAACACCGTTACTAAATGTCCGGCGCGATTCAATTGCTGCGCGGCGGCCAGACCCGCGGGTCCCGATCCCACCACGGCCACGCGCTTGCCGGTTCGCGACGGCGGCGGCTCGGGCAAAATCCACCCGGCTTCGAAGGCGTGCTCGATGATTGTTTTTTCCAGAAGCTTGATCGCCACCGGCGGTTCGTTGATTCCCAACACGCACGACGCTTCGCACGGCGCCGGACAAATACGTCCCGTGAACTCCGGAAAATTGTTCGTGGCGTGCAGCGTGCGTACGGCGTTGCGCCACTGTCCGCGAAACGCCATGTCGTTCCAGTCGGGAATGATGTTGTTCACCGGGCATCCGGTGTGGCAGAACGGCACGCCGCAATCCATGCAGCGCGCGCCTTGCGCTTGCACTTTCTCTTCCGGGAACGGTTGGTAGATTTCGAAGTAATCCTTGACGCGCTCCTGCACCGCGCGCCGCTGCGGCAGCTCGCGCGTGTATTCCAGAAAGCCGGTGACCTTACCCATGCATCACCTCCGGCTGATTGGCCACGCGGGTGCGTGACGGAGGCAGCGGAATGCTCATCTCGGCGTTGACAGGTTCCGGCTTGCTCCGAGCGATTCCCAACACGCGCTTGTATTCGTGCGGGAACACTTTCACGAATTTCGCGAGCAGCGTGGCGCAATTCTCCAGAATCCACTGCGCGCGAGGACTGCCGGTATATTCGGCGTGCTTCGAAATCAGTTCGGTGAGAATCTTGAAATCCGCGATGCCGCTCATCGAGTCGAGATCGACGCTCTGGCGATTGCACATCACGTTCGAGAACTCACCGGTTTCGTCGAACACGTACGCGACACCGCCGGTCATGCCCGCGGCGAAGTTGCGGCCCGTGCTCCCCAGCACCACGACCAAGCCTCTGGTCATGTACTCGCATCCGTGATCGCCGACGCTCTCGACCACCGCGGTCGCGCCGGAGTTGCGCACTGCAAAACGTTCGCCCGCCATTCCGTTGAAGTACGCCTCGCCGGACGTCGCGCCGTAGAGCGACACGTTGCCGATCAAAATATTTTCCTCGGGCTGGAACGTGGAGCCTTTGGGCGGATAGACAATCAGTTTGCCGCCGCTCAATCCCTTGCCGCAGTAATCGTTGGCGTCGCCTTCCAGTTCGAGCGTCACGCCTTTCGCCAAAAACGCGCCGAAACTTTGCCCCGCCGATCCCGTGAAGTGGAACTGGAACGTGTCGTCCGGCATTCCTTCCGATCCGTAGCGGCGCGCGATTTCGCCCGAGAGCATCGTGCCGACGGTGCGATGGACGTTGCGAATCGGCAAGCGAATTTCCACCGGCGTTTTCGTTTCGAGCGCTTCCTTGGTCATCTCGATCAACTGATGATCGAGCGCCTGTTCGAGTCCATGATCCTGCGGCTTCATCTGGCGGCGGCCCACGCGGCGCGGCGCTTCCGGCTGATAGAGAATTTGGCTGAAGTTTAGCCCTTTGGCTTTCCAATGATCGACCGCAGCGTTCATTTCGAGCAAATCCACGCGGCCCACCATGTCGTCGACGGTGCGGAAGCCCAGTTCCGCCATGATTTCGCGCAGTTCCTCGGCGATGTAGAAGAAAAAGTTGATGGCGTACTCAGGCTGGCCGCTGAACTTGGCGCGCAAAACAGGATCCTGCGTGGCAATGCCCACGGGACACGTGTTGAGATGGCACTTGCGCATCATGATGCAGCCTTGCGTCACAAGCGGCGCGGTGGAGAAGCCGAACTCTTCGGCGCCCAAGAGTGCCGCGATCGCCACGTCGCGGCCCGTCGACAATTTTCCGTCGGTCTGAACGCGAATGCGGCTGCGCAGATCGTTCATCACCAAGACTTGCTGCGTCTCCGCGAGTCCCAACTCCCACGGGACGCCGGCGTGCTTGATCGACGTAAGCGGCGAGGCTCCTGTGCCGCCATCGTGTCCACTGATCAGCACCACGTCAGCGTGCGCCTTGGCCACGCCCGCCGCGACAATCCCCACACCGACTTCGGCCACCAGCTTCACGTGAATCCGCGCCCGCGGATTGACGTTCTTCAGGTCGTAGATCAACTGCGCGAGGTCTTCGATGGAATAGATGTCGTGATGCGGCGGCGGCGAGATGAGACCCACGCCGGGAATGGAGTGCCGCACGCGGGCGATTTCTTCGTCGACTTTGTGTCCCGGAAGCTGGCCGCCTTCGCCGGGCTTCGCGCCCTGGGCGATCTTAATTTGCAAATCGTCGGCGTTCACCAAATAGTTCGTGGTCACGCCGAAACGCGCCGACGCCACTTGCTTGATCGCGCTGCGGCGCCAATCGCCGTTGGGATCTTTTTGGTAGCGCGCTTCGTCTTCGCCGCCCTCGCCGGTGTTCGACTTGCCGCCGATGCGATTCATCGCGATCGCCAAGGTTTCATGCGCTTCCTTGCTGATCGAGCCGAACGACATCGCGCCCGTCGCGAAACGCTTCACGATCGACTCGGCTTTCTCGACGGAATCGAGCGGAATGCTCTTGCCGGTCTTCTTGAATTCCATCAGGCCGCGCAGGGTACACAACTTCCGGCTCTGATCGTTGACCAATTGCGTGTATTCGCGAAACGTCGCGAAGCTCGATTGACGCACGGCGTGCTGAAGCTTGCTCACCGTAAGCGGATTCAGCAAATGGTGCTCGCCGCGCACGCGATACTGATAATTTCCGCCCACGGCCAGTTCGGTGTCGGAGCCGGTGACGAAACGGAACGCATGTTCGTGTTTGCGCCGCGCCTCTTCCGCCAATACTTCCAGCCCAACACCCTCGATGCTCGATGCCGTACCGGTGAAATACTTGTCGACCAGCGCGCGATTCAATCCGATCGCTTCGAAACACTGCGCGCCGCGATAGCTTTGCAGCGTGGAGATCCCCATCTTCGAAAAAACCTTGAGCAATCCCTTATTCACCGACTTCTTGTAATTCTTCAGCGCCGTTTCGAACTCCATATCGCCGAGGAGACCCTTGGCGCACATGTCCTCAAGCGTCTCGATCGCGAGATAAGGATTCACCGCGCTCGCGCCGTAGCCGATCAGCAGCGAATAATGCATCACCTCGCGCGGTTCGCCGCTCTCGACAATCAGCGCGACTTGCGTGCGCGACCCTTCACGCAGCAAATGATGATGCACGGCGCTCAGCGCGAGCAGGCTCGGGATCGCCGCATAATCTGGGTCCGCACCTCGATCCGAGAGAATCAGCAGCGTATAGCCGGACTTGATCGCCAGCGACGCGCGGCGGCATAGTCCGTCGATGGAGCGTTCCAGTTCCTTCGCGCCGCCCTCGGCGAGGAATTGCATCGGCAGCGTCGACGCCAGCCAGTCGCCGCGGGAGACGCGGCGCAGTTTTTCGAGATCGAAGTTGGTCACGATCGGGGAGCGCAGTTTCAAGGTGTGGCAGTGCTGCGGCGTCTCCTCGAGAATGTTTCGCTCGGTGCCGATGTAGCTCGTGAGCGACATCACCAGTTCTTCGCGAATGGGATCGATCGCCGGATTCGTGACTTGCGCGAAGAGCTGCTTGAAGTAATGGAAGAGCGGTTGTGGCTGATCGGAGAGGCACGCCAGCGGAGTATCCGTTCCCATCGACCCAACCG
Source organism: Terriglobia bacterium (assembly GCA_021325275.1). GTDB lineage: Bacteria > Acidobacteriota > Terriglobia > JAJPHL01 > JAJPHL01 > JAJPHL01. Next base: position 118,531 of record JAJPHL010000070.1, read on the forward strand.
GCTCTTCGCCGTTCATCGCCATCGGCGCGAGAATCAGGCGCAAGTCTTCATCGGTGTATCCAAACGCCCGTTGACGCTCCAGCAGCGTTTCGAATTCCGTGGCGTGAAAACGCGGCGGATCGGGAAGCTGATCGATGGTCACCTGATGATCGTGCAACCACGTCGCGTACGGCTTGCGCATCGCGAAGCGCGACTTGATTTCGGAATCCGGAACGAGGCGGCCTTCCTTGGTGTCGACGAGCAACATGCGTCCCGGCTGCAAGCGGCCCTTTGATCGCACATCCTCCGGCTTCACGGGAAGCACGCCGGTTTCCGACGCCATCACCAGCAGATCGTCGTGCGTGACCAAGTAACGCGCCGGACGCAAACCGTTGCGGTCGAGCGTCGCGCCGATCCATCGGCCGTCGGTGAACGCGATCGCCGCGGGACCGTCCCACGGCTCCATCAATGACGCGTGATACTCGTAAAACGCGCGGCGCTCCGGGTCCATGGTGGAATCGCCGTCCCACGCCTCGGGGATCAGCATGGCCATGGCGTGCGGCAAGTCGCGGCCGGCCATCATCAGCAGTTCGACGGCGTTGTCGAGCATCGCGGAGTCGCTGCCGCCGGGCGCGCAGACGGGAAAAATCTTTTTGATGTCGTCGCCAAACAGGGGCGAAGCCAAGATTTTTTCGCGCGCGTTCATCCAACTGACGTTGCCGCGCACCGTGTTGATTTCTCCGTTATGGCAAATGTAGCGATAGGGATGCGCGAGCTGCCACGTGGGAAACGTGTTCGTGGAAAATCGCTGGTGGACAAGACAGAGCGCGCTCTCCACGTCGGGATCGCTCAGTTCGCCGTAGAATTGCGTGATCTGCGGCGCGAGAAGCAGTCCTTTATATACGATCAGCCGCGAGGACATCGAGGGAACGTAGAAGAATCCCTTGTCCGCAATGTCGGACTGCGCGATTTCGCGTTCGGCGCGTTTGCGAACCACGTACAGTTTGCGCTCCAGCTGTTCTGGATCCATGCCCGCGCCGGCGCGCAGAAAAATTTGCTGAATGTAGGGCTGCGATGCACGCGCGATGCGGCCGATGGCATTCGACGCGATCGGCGTGTCGCGCCATCCGAGCACCGCGAGTCCTTCTTGTATGGCGATGTCTTCCAGCCATCCTTCGCAGGCGAGGCGCGGCTGGCGCGCGACCGGGAGAAACACCATGCCGACGCCGTACTCGCCTTCGGCGGGAAGCGTGAAACCGAGGCGCGCGCATTCGCGCGCGAAAAATCGATGAGGAATTTGAATCGAGATGCCCGCGCCGTCGCCGGTTTCGGGATCGCATCCGCACGCGCCGCGGTGCGTGAGGTTTTCCAGAACCTGAATGCCCTTGCGAATAATGGAGTGCGATTTTTCGCCCTTGATGCTGGCGACCAGTCCGATGCCGCAGGCGTCGCGCTCCAATTCGGGGCGATATAGGCCCTGAGGCGCGGGGAGGCCGTTAGACGACACGGGGGCAGACCTTTCCTCACTCATATCATGCAGTGTAAGGCTCTGCCTTCCGCGAAAGCGAATGACTAATATTGATTGTCGCTATTAGCTCGGGGACTATGCGTTCTAGACGCGCGCCACTTGCGGGGTTTTCTCGAAGTGACCGTCGCGCGTTGCCAGGGTGAGTTGATGCTGAATCGCGAGGCTCGCGATCCAAAGACCGTTGGTCGGGACGGGCGTCCCGGCGCGGCGTAATTGTGCAAACAAGCGCGCGTAAATCCTTGTCGTCTCGCGATCCGCGTACAGGCATGTCACTTGCGGCATTTTCAGGAAAACGACGAGGCGCGCCTCATTTTGCGCACGGTGGCGCGGATCGCCGCGGTCGAACCCGGCTTGGATTTCACCGAGGGCTACAAACGGCACAAAAACGGCGTCCGCTTCTTGAACGAGAGACGTAATCGCCGGATCAGGGCGTAGGGCGTCGGTCAAACGATTCGTATCGAGCAGAAGACTCACTTCCACATATCCTCGTCGATGACTCTTTGTTCGGCGAGAGCGCGTTCAAACTCTGGATCGTCATGCCATTTGCCTGGAAGCTCGCTCAGGTTGCGGCGGCGACGCGGAGCGCCGCCTCCAGCCGCTGACAATTCCTCAACGAGTAATTGATTCAAACTCACACCACGCTGGCGTGCACGGCGCCGCAGCGCGGTGTCCACTTCCGGCGGAATCCCGCGGATTGTATACTGAATGTGACTCTTTGTAGGCATCTTCTGCCTGCATGATACTCCAACTTCATGCATGATGCGCGGGTACTATTGCGCGACGCATCTTGCGGCGTTAACGTGAAGCTATGCTGTTTTTGTTGGGCGCTTGGCTCACGCTCGCACCGCCGTCCCCACCGCGACCCTTGCCCGAAGTGGAGCGGATCATCTTTGCGCTCACCAATCAGGAGCGCGCGCGTTATCGATTGCCTCCTCTGCGAAACGATCAAGCGCTCGACTCCATCGCGCGCGGACACAGTGAAGATATGCTGCGGCGCGGTTTTTTCAGCCATACGAATCCCGATCGCGAGAGTCCCGGCGACCGCATGGCGCGTTTGCATCGCATCCTGATCGGTGAGGGTGCCGAAAACATTTGGTCCGGCAGCGGATACAACGCCAACGCCGTGGCGGAGCAGATTGTCGGCGACTGGATGAACAGCCCCGGACATCGCGCCAATATTTTGAATGCGGAGTACACCCACTTGGGCGTGGGCGCGGCCATGGAGGGCGCGGAGATTCGCGCGACGCAGAATTTCGATATTGTCGAAGCGTTTCTTGCGACGCCTGCGCCACGCGTGATCCGGCGTGGCGCGGTGCTCGATCTCCGCACGGCGCCGAATCCTTCGGGAACGGTCGCGGTGAAATTCGATCTGTGGTCGGACGGACTGGGTAAGCCCGTTTTTGGCCCCGCGCCAGTAACGGGAACCGCCATCGAAGCGCCGCCGGGAAATTATCGCCTGCGCTTTTATTTTGAAAAGGGTCTCGGCAAATACACGGTGTGGCGCGGGCCTACCATTGACGTTGCCCGATAGGCCCGCCACGCATTACAGGGTTTACCAGATGCCGAGGAATTTCCACCAGGCGAATCCCACGGTCGTCCAGATCAGCAGGTTTACGAACGACATCAGGAGTCCGATGCCCCACCACTTCCCGAACGGAACGTAGTCGGCGGCGTAGAACATCGGCGACGGCGTGGTGCCGTAGTGCGTGAGGCCCGCGGAGAAATTTGCGAAGATCGCGAAGGAATACATCACCAACCCGATCGGCGCGCCCTTCGCTAATAGCACGGTGGCAAACGGCGCGAACATCGCGAGCAAGTGCGCGGTGATGCTGGCGAATCCATAGTGCGCGTAAAAGTAGATGAGCAGCGCGCCGCCGAAGAGTGCGACCCATCCCGCGCCGCCGAAATGCGAGCCCACGTTTTGCGCAAACGCGGTGGTGACGTTGGCTTCTCCAAGCGCCTTGCCGAGTCGCAACAAGCCGCCGTACCAGACGAAAAGATCCCAGGCGGCGCGCTCGTTCTTCACATCCTCCCAATCGATCACGCCGACCAGCAGCAGAGCGCACGCACCCATCAGCGCGGTCAATCCGATATCCAAATGCGTGGACTTCGACGTAATCCATAACGAGCAGACGGCGATGAAAACGCCGGTGGTGGCCCACTCCGGCCAGCGCATTGGTCCCATCGCGGCGAGTTCGCGCGACGCAAAACTCGCGGCTTCCGGCGTGCGGCGAATTTTGGGCGGAGAAAGCTTCATCACGAGCCACGGAATCACGGCGATCGAGCACAATCCCGGCAGCGATCCGGCGACCAGCCAACTGGTCCAAGTGATGTTGTAGTGAAATGTCTTCAAGGCGATGGCGGCGGCCAGCGGATTGCTGGCTTGTCCTGTGAAAAACATCGCCGTCGTGACGCAGATGCTCTGGTAAACCGACGTCGTCAAAAATGTACCGAGTAGCGCGGCCGTCTCTCCGGGATGCGATTCGTACAACTCGGCGATCGATCGCATGATCGGCAGAATCACGCCGCCCGATCGCGCGCCGTTCGAGGGAATCGCCGCGGCCAGCACCATGTCGCTGAATGCCAAGGAGTACGCGACGCCTAACGAGCTTTTTCCGAAGGCGCGGACGAATCCGAGCGCGATCCGGCGGGCAAGTCCCGTCTTGATGAGCGCGCGCGCGATGAGATACGCAGCGAGCACCAGCCACACGCTGGAATCCGCCCAACCGGCCAGCGCTTGTTCCACGGTCAGGCCTCCGAACATGGCGGCCAGCGTGACGGCGGTGAGAACGAGCGCGCCGCCAGGCAACGGTTGCAGCATCAATCCGACGATAGTGGCGGCGAAAATTCCGAAAAGACGCCAGCCCGCGGGCGTCACAATCGCGGGACGCGGAATCAACGTCTGGGTGATGATGTATATCGCAACAAGACAGGCGAACCCCAGAAGCCGGCGTTTGGCGGTCATGCGAGCACTACGATATCATCAAAGAAATGAGGCTGATTGTTCACGACCTGATCGCGGAGCTGGCGCCGTGGTTCCTTTCAACCGCGTCGCCGAAGGAGAAGTTTGCGAAGGCGCAGCGGGCGATTCTCGATCCCGCCTCGGGCGTCGCGGCGCGGATGTGGAGCGCGAATGACGCGCCGGAATACGCCGCGATGTCGGCGGCGCTGCAAGACGGCTACGACGTGGTCGCCGCGCAACAAGTTTGGGGACTTTTCAACCCCGCGCGATCCATGGCCGCGACGGTCTGGCAATTCGAGCAATACGCCGAGGCCCACTTGGCGAAAATCGCGCGAGAAGCGTGGGATCGTTGCGCGGAGAAGCGGCCGATGGAAATGGACGTGGACCTGTTCCTGCTTCCCGGCGACGCCGCCAATCGCACGTTCATGATGCACAACTTGGGTGTCAGCGCGTACGCGCAAGTGGAAGGCGATCGCGCACAGATTCGCGTGGCGATCTGGCCGAGCAAGCACAACATCGCGACGTTCCCTGAAGTGATTGCGCGAATGTACGCGCATGTCGCGTCAGTCCAGCCGCTTTCGCTGGGTGCGTTCATAGAACGCGAGCGAATCGCGAACGAGTTTTGCGAGTCGTCGTGGATTGATCGCAAGGTGCGCGATCTCGCGGCGTGGCCGGCGACGCTTGAAGAACTCGCGAGCGTTTGTGGCGTGGCGCAAGCCGCCGGACTCCCAGTCAACGTGTACGGTTCACGCGGAACGCTTGGCGAATTGGCGGCGTTTTGGAGCGGGCTAGCTCCGCTCACTGCGGAAGAAATCGATTACTCTCGGGAGATCCTGCGCCAAGCATGGCAAAGCTCGCATCCCAACACCGTGGCCGCGCATTTCTACGGCGATCCGGTTGTCAGCGCGCACGGAATCAAGGGCGTGGGTCTGCCGGCGTTCGTGGGATTTCAGATGGCGAGTGTAAACCCGCGGGCTATTTCAGCAGTCCTCTAAAGAGGAAGAAGAGCAAGAGCAGTCCCATGAGAATGATGAACCCGCAACCCAAAAGGCGGCTGTTCGAGGCGGTGGATTCGGCTTTTTTCTTGGCGCGCGGGGGCTTCCAACGGGACACATCCTCATTATAGGCGGTAACTTTGGGCGGGCGTAGCCCGTCCACTTATCTATATGCGCGATTTCAAAACTATCCTGCAAGTGGTGTTTGTCGCAGGCGTCGTCGCGATCGCCGGACTACTTTTTTCGATTAATCGCAAGTTGGATCAGCAGAAGAATGACACGGCAGCGCCCGCGGCGGCGGCCGTGCCGGCGACAGAAGCCAAGCCGTCTGCCGATCCAAACGCCGCACCGGCACCTCCGGTTGACGGCGTGCCGCCCGCCCCGCCGATTTCCGCGATTCAAGCGGCCGACCGCGCGATGAAAGAGGCGCGTCAACAGCCGGCAAGAGACAAACCCTCGCCGGTGAAGCAAGACACCTCGGCCGCGAGCCGGCCCGATCGTTTCGCGGATCTCCCACCGCGCTCCGCGCCCGTCGATCCGGCGCCTGCCGTGACTCCGGCGAAAGATCCGAGCGGAACTTCCTACGCCAACGATGGATCAACGATCACCGCGGCATTGGCGCCGCCTCCGATCCCCGAGCCACCGCCACCGTTGAAAACGCCGCACGATCCAGTGGTGCCGGCGTCCGTGCCGGCGGGTCCGCCGAAAACGGTCACGATTCCCGAAGGCACGTCGTTCCGCGTTCGTCTGATCGATCGCATCGACGCGAACCGCATGCACACCGGCGACACGTTCCGCGCTTCACTTGACGAAAACCTGATTGTCGATGGAATGACCGTCGCAAATCGTGGCTCGAACGTTGTAGGGCGCTTGGTCGAAGACAAACAATCCGGCCGCGTCTCCGGCGGCGCATCGCTCACGTTGACCATCGATCACATTACGACCGTCGCGGGCGACCAGTCGATCACCACCGATCAAGTGAAGAAGGATGCGGGATCGGAAGCCAAAAAGGACGCCGCCAAGGTCGGCGGACTCGGCGCGCTGGGCGCGATCATCGGCGCGGTGGCGGGCGGCGGAAAAGGCGCGGCGATCGGCGCGGGCGCGGGTGCGGGAGCCGGTGCCATCGACGTGCTGACGAGCAAGGGAAAAGATTTACGCTTGGGTCCGGAAACGCAATTGATCTTCCGGCTGGGCGCCCCGGTAACGTTCACCGTCGATCCGTCGCGCGTGCAGCAAGCGAGCACGCGCAACTCGAGTACGCCGGCGGACAACGATCCCGACCGCCCGATCTTGCGGCGGCGGACGGATCCATAGGCGCACGCTAAAATTATTTCCCGGTGGTCATTTTCTCAAGCGCCACGACTTGCTGCTTCACCATGTCGACTTCCACGGAATTCGGCACGGCTTGCAGATACCCGCGAATCAACTGCAACGCTTCGGGCAAGTTTCCCTTGCGCGCGAGAATTACGCCGAGCACATAACCGGCGCGCGGATTCGTGGCGAGACTCAAGCGCACCGCTTCGCGCGCGCTCTTTTCGCCGGCATCCATGTCGTTCAAGTTCAAATTCGCGAGCGCGCTGAAGTAATACGCGTTGGGATAATCCACGGGATCGAGCGCGATCGTTTTCGCGGTCACGTCGCGCACCTCGGGCCACAACTCGTCGTGCGCGGTGACCAGATACAAACGCTCGTATGGATAAAGATACTTTCCATCCGCCGCAATCGACTTCCGGTACGCATCGGCCGCATCCTTCCAGCGACTCTTGGCTTCGTTCACGCGGCCGAGTTGATACCACGCCGCCGCGTAACTCGGATAGGCGTCCACTGCTTTCCTGAATTCCTTGGCCGCGTCGTCGGGATTGTGTTTCTTCAGCGCGTCGAGACCCTTCTCGTACGACTTGCGCGCCGCCTCCGGAGCCATCGTCGTTGTTGCGCTCACTGTGAGACCTTGCACGTTCGACAAGCGATGCAGCACGATCGTGCCGACGTCGGAGGAATCGAGGCGGCGATGCGCGGTGAGCGGCGTGACGCCCGAGCGAAATCCCGGCAGCGCGCCGCGCAGTTCGCATCCCGTGAGGTCTTTCGGGAGCGTGTCCATGTCGCTGGGCGCGGTGATCGATCCGGCGCCCCCGGCCGCGCGCGAGTTGGGCGTGCCATACGTCAAGTCGGAGAGCGGATCGAGATTGGAGATTCCCAACTGAATGGTGAAATTCCCTTTGTCGTCGCTGAAGCCTTGCGGACGCGGCATGGAATTACAAACCAATTCCACGCGCACGCGATCGGGCGGCGCGGTTCCGTCGTCCAAAACGAACTTTCCGGAGAGCGCGGCGCCGCCGGTGGATGTAGGAATGTTGGTAGGGTTCACACCGCCCGCCGGCGACACGTTTTTCGGCGCTTGCGCGCCCGCCAGAGTACAAGCCAGTAGAGCGCAGGTGAAAACCGCGCGGATGCTCGCAAGATTCATGTCACGCCTCCCGACTACTGAACTTACGGAACTACGTGCAGGCCTCGAACAAGCCTGCCGCCCCTTGGCCGCCGCCGATGCACATGGTCACGACGCCCAATTTCGCCTTGCGCCGCCGCATTTCGTTGGCAAGGGTGCCGACCAAGCGCGATCCCGTCATGCCGAACGGATGACCGATCGCCACCGATCCGCCGTTCACGTTCAACTTCGCCGGATCGATCCCTAAGCGATCGCGGCAATAGATCACTTGCACGGCGAACGCTTCGTTCAGCTCCCACAAGTCGATGTCGTCCACTCTCAGACCATGGCGCTTCAGCAATTTCGGCACTGCGAACACCGGACCGATGCCCATTTCATCCGGCTCGCAGCCGGCGATGGCGAATCCGCGGAAAATCAATTTGTACTTGATCCCCAACTCGTCGGCGCGCAGCCGCGACATCACCAGCGTCGCCGAAGCGCCGTCGGAGAGCTGCGAGGAATTGCCGGCGGTCACCGATCCTTGGCCGCTGGTTTGATCGAAGTGTGGCTTCAGCTTGGCGAGACCCTCGATGGTGGTGTCCGGGCGATTGCATTCGTCGCGATCGAGCACCGCCTCTTCCTCGCGCTCCACGTTGCCTTCTTTGTTGAGCACGGCGCGAGTGACTTTCATCGGCGCGATTTCGTCTTTGAAGAAATTCTCCTGCTGCGCGCGGGCGGTGCGCTTTTGGCTCTCCAGCGAATACTCGTCTTGCGACTCGCGACTCACTTTGTATCGCTTGGCGACAACTTCGGCGGTGTCGCCCATCACCATGTAGACGCCCGGGAAATGTTCCTGCAATTTGGGATTCGGATGATTGTCACGCGGCGTCATGGTGATGCTCTCCACGCCGCCGCCGATCGCCGCATTCGCGCCTTCGGCGATTTGATGCGCGGCCATGGCGATCGATTGCAATCCCGAGGAGCAAAAGCGATTCACGGTGACCGCGGCAGTGGTCACCGGAAGCCCCGCGAGCAGCGTGGCGATGCGCGCCACGTTGGTCCCTTGCGTGCCGTGCGGCTGTCCGCAGCCGACGATCACGTCTTCCACTTCTTGTGGCGGCAATTCCGGATGGCGATCGAGGACGGTGCGAATGCAATGCGCCATTTGATCGTCGGGACGCGTGCGATTCAACGATCCGCGAAACGATTTGGCTAAACCTGTACGAAGACTATCGACAATCACGGCTTCTCGCATACTCATAGAAGACCGATTTTATCAGTCCCACCCGAGAGCCGCCAGCGCCTCACGGGTGTGCGCTGCATCGCGATGCCATACAGAGCGCAATCCCAGGGTCGCGGCCACATCGGCGAACATGCGGCGATCTTCGAGGTACGCGGCTTCGCCGGGCGCCACTTGCGCGATGTCGAGCGCGAGCTTCCAGATGCCGAGATCGGGCTTGCGCATGCCGACGAATCCGGAAATCACGAAAAAGTCGATGAACTCGCCGAGCGCGAAACGCCGCACGCGATCTTCGGCGATCTCGCGACCCTCGTTGCTCACCACGCCGATCTTGAATCCGTGGCGGGCTTTTAGTTCTTTCACCAGCGCGATCATTTCCGGAATCGGGCTGGCCTGTTCGAGGATGAACTCGAAAACTTCCTGCGGCGTGTAAGGACGCGGCTCGAAGAAAACCACGCGATCGAGATAGGTCCAGATGTCGGTCTTGCCCGCCTCGTAGGTGTCGTAGGTGAGGCGATGGCATTCCTCCATCACCGGCACGGGGATGCAAAAGTGTTCGGCGAGGGCGCGGCGCGTGTTGCGGTCCCAACCGTTGGTCAGGAGCACGCCGCCGAGATCGGTGAGCAGGAGCGATGGCTTCATGGAAAACCATTAAAGCACAACTCAAACGAGAAGGATTTGAGTTCGGATCCCGTCAAACGGGCGGCTCAAACGGATTGATCAGCGCCACACCGAAGAGTTCGAAATCTCGAGTATTGCGCGTCACAACCGTCAGATTGTGGACGCGAGCGGTCGCTGCGATCAAACAATCGTTGCTTAGCGTAGCGGGCTTTCCGATCATCAATCGTGCCCATTCCCGAAGGCAAGAACCATCGAGCGGCAGGATTTGCATAGTCGCAGCTAAACCATCAATCCACTTTTCGATCTCACTAGCTTTGGCGACATCTTGCGTTCGAGTAATTTCGACTCCCTGTTGAAGTTCGCCTAACGTCACAACAGAAATGTGGATCGAGTTGGCATCGGCGCGTTGCAGCCACTCGACCACGGCCCGGTTCGGTTTGGGTTTCCGAACTTCCGACACTATGTTGGTGTCGAGCAAGTACCCGTTCAATCGTCGAACCTCACCGGCCTGGAGGCTACTTGCGGACGAGTGGGAGATTGAAGAAGATCCTCAAGGTCAAACCTCGGTTCCGGCGCAAGCAGCCAGTCGGTGACATTCCTGTACTTGGGCTCAGGTTCGGCAACCGGGCTGTTCGATGAAGATTTGAGGCGGCGCCATTCCTGGATACCAAGCAGCACCGCGATTTCCTTGGCCCCGGCGCTCAGAGTCTGAGGACCTTCCTCAATGCTCGCAGCCACGACTTCGTCCAGTCGTTGGCTAGCATCTTCGATTTGCCAAGTGCTCATTGCAATACCTCTATCTCAACTATACATGATCGCAGAGTGAAACTTTTCACACGGCCTTTAGCGTCGGCGGCAAAAAGAGCACATCCATTTTGTCGTCTTCCCGTGGCAGGCCGCGGATGACGGCGTCGCGAAGATAAGGTCATCGATTGGGGGTTGCGGTGTGCTCTTCGGCGACAAAGTCCGTGACGATTTCCCGCAATGCACGGCAAAACGCCTCGGTGCTGAAGAGGTGCGATTGGCCGGCGGCTTTTTCGCGCAATTCGCTTTCCAGACCGCGATCCGACAAAACGCGCGAGATTTTTGCGGCCGCATCGTTGACATCGTCGAAGAGCACGCGCGGCTCGCCGCCGACAATTTCGATGGGCCCGCCGGAGTTATGCGCAAACAAAACGCATCCCGCGCACAGGATCTCCGCCGGCCCGATTCCGAAATGCTCTTCGCGCATCGCGTGGATTCCATAGCGATGACTCGCGACTTCCGCGGCGAGTTCGTCGCGGCTCAGGTCGAGGCGCAAACGAAACCACGGGCGATCCGCCGCCAAAACCTTGATCTGCTGCAAGTACTCGGGCTCGTCGGGGTCGGGATGGCCAATCAACGTCAGTCCGAAGTCGTGGCCGCGCCGCCGCACTTCTTCGACGATGGCGACAGCCATGTCCCATCGCTTGCAGCTATGGATTCTTCCCACGCCGACGGCGGCGCTCCGCCGCTCGTCCCAGGGAACATTCGGAAAACCGGTGGTGACCGGAGGAAACACGATCACCGAGCCGGTGTGGTGAACGCTGCGAATGCGGCCGGCGATGAAGGAGGAATTGGCCAGCGACAGGTTTCTCGCCAAACCGGCGTTCGTTCCCATCGAAATCGCTTGGCAAATGCGCCGGTAAGCCCACAAGATGCCCGGTATGTAGTGAAACCAGCTCATCTCATCTTTGGGACGCGGCAAGTAAAGCCACGGATGATGAACATACTGGATTCCGCGGCGCCCGAAGTCGGCCTCGTTCTGCGTGCTCATCACCACGTCGAATTTCTCGCGGGCGTCAATGTTCCGGGCCAAACGCATCGTGAGGGAAGTGCTTAGCAGCGCCCCCGCGGTGGGAAAATTCCCGAGCAGCGTTTGATAATGCGGCGGCGCGACGCGCACGTCGATGTCGCCGGGACGCAGCGAGGTGCCCCAACTACGATTGAGCGCCTGGCAATCGATTGGCTGGAGCGTAGCAAGCGCCACTTCGAAATCGTCGCGGAGCGCTTGCAAGGTCCACGCGGCGACAGCGTTTCCGCCACCCGCGGCGGTGACTTTGGGGTGTGCTATGAGGACTCGCTTTTTCGCCATGGCCCGACGTACTCGATGCAAGCATGAAAGATATCACGGCGGGACTTTCCTGATGAACTCGCCCGGCGAAGTCGCGCTATTCCGCGATCACGCGAATCGAACCAACGCCGCCCTCGATATCCAGGTTGATTTGCACCTTGGCCTTGCCGTTCGCGTCGTTGACCCAACGGTCGCCGTCTTTCTGCAAGCCCTTCATTGAAATGTCGCCGAGACCGCCGGTGGCTTTGGCGGAAATGCCGGCGCTCGACGGCACGTAGATCGTCGCTTCGCCCGCGCCGCCGCGCACGCGCACGTCGAAGCTATGCGTGGGCTGGCCGCGAAGGTCCAGTTTCAGTTGGCCGGCGCCCATTTCCAAGTCGATGTTGCGCAGCGCCAGCGATCCCAGGTTCAGGTTGGCCTCGCCCGCGCCGAAGTGCACCGTGAGATCGGTCAGCGGACTGTTGTTGAGTTGCAGATCCCACTCGTTTACAGCGTTGGTCGCGTTCTTCGTGTTGCTCTGCTGAATGGTCAAATCGCCGGTTCCCGAGGTCGACGAGTAGTGGACATCCGGCTTCCAATCCGGGACGTTGTATTTGAAGTCGCCTTGGAGCCACTTCGATGCTCCACCGCGGATGTTCAGTTTGCCCGCGCCCATTTCCACGCGCGTATGCAGCTTCTCGGAATTGTCCTTCTCCACAAACTTGGACTCCTGCTGCGTCGGCCCGGTTGGAACCGTTTCGCAACCGGCCAGCAGAAGAGCCATGCATGCAAGCAAAGCGTATGAAGAGCGCATAGGGAAGCCTCCTTATATGTGCAAGACGGCTAGCATTATTCCTTTGTTCCGTCCACATTGCAAGTGCGGGTCGATCGCTAACGCGACCTTCGCGGACCTGTAAAACTACCGATATCGAATGGCCTAACCGATTGGCCATCTAGACACACAAGTGTGTCGATAATACCACAATAATTCTCCGCAACTTTATGTATACTCAGGGTTTACAGGCCTAGATGGCATATCAACAGACGTGCCAACAAACTATTGCCGATGCCATTGAGTTCAAAGGCATTGGCCTTCACAGCGCTGTACCCGTGCGGATGCGAATTCTGCCGGCGCCCAGCGGCGTGGGGATCGTCTTCCGGCGCACCGATCTCGACAACTTCGAAATTGAGGCCTGTTGGCGGCACGTGGCCCGAGTCAGTTACGCCACCAGCTTGATGAAACAAGGCGTTTTGATCTCGACCACCGAGCACTTGCTCTCGGGATTGGTCAGCACGGGCGTGGATAACGCCTACGTGGAGTTGGACGCCCTGGAATTGCCGATTCTCGACGGCAGCTCGCAACCTTATATAGAGATGTTGCGCCAGGTGGGATTGCGGCGGCAGCGGGCCAGCCGGTCGTGGGCGCGGATCCTGGAGCCGGTGGAAGTGGTCGAGGGGTCAAAGCGCATCGGTGTGTATCCCCCTAACGAAGGGGATGCGGGAACGCATATCAGTTGCTCGATCGATTTCCCACATCCGCTGATCGGCCGGCAGACTTACTCGCTTCAACTGACGCCGGAACGCTACGCCCGCGAGATTGCGCCGGCGCGCACCTTCGGGTTCACGCGCGACTTCGACGCGCTTCGCAACATGGGCTTGATCCGAGGCGGATCGCTCGAAAACGCGCTGGTGCTCGACGACAAAGGATTGATGAACGAAGGCGGATTGCGCTTCCCCGACGAGTTTTGCCGTCACAAGCTGCTCGACCTGATCGGGGATCTCGCGCTGTTCGGCCTGCCGATCCAAGGACGCGTGGTGGCGGAGCGCGCCGGTCACTACATGCATGTGGCGCTCGTGAATCGCTTGATGCGCGATCGCACGCTGTGGGAAGAAGTGAGCGAGACGGCCGCCCTGCCGGTTGCGGTGGGAATGTAGCAAGTTCCGCTGAAGTGGTATCCTTTGGACCATGGACATCACTCTAGAGATTCCGGATGCCGCGGTGCAGGAGTCGCATCTCCCGGAGCCGGAGTTGCGCAAACAGATACGTAGGGAAGTGGCAGTATCGCTGTACACACAAAAGATCCTTTCGTTGGGAAGATGCGCTGAGCTAGCAGAAATGGACAAGTTCAGTTTCGGCGAGCTGGTGGGTCAGCGCGGCATTCCACGTCATTACACCGAAGAGGATCTGGCGCTCGACCTTGCGTATGCCCGTCGTCAGTAACACGTCGCCGATTTCCCACTTGTCCACAATTGGCCGCCTTGATCTTCTGCGAAGCCGGTTTGAGCACGTTTGGATTCCATACGCCGTAGCGAAAGAGTTGCAACGGCTTCCGCGCCCGGCTGCGCGCGCCGCCATTGAACAAGCCTACGCGGAAGGATGGCTCAAGAAGCGAGCTGCACCCGCCAGCACTCTCGAGATGCGCGCCGAATGGCTCTTGCTAGATGAGACAGATGGGCGCAAGTGTGCGGTGCGCAATGGCCTTAACGTAATAGGCGTCCTGGGAATCCTGTTGGCCGCAAAGCAACGTGGCGAGATTCCTTTGGTCAAGCCGGAACTTGAATCCCTCAGAACGATCGCCCAATTCTTCATCGACGCGCCTCTGGAAAAACAGGTACTCGCGGCAGCCGGCGAGTAAATATGTCCACGCACCCAAAATCCACCGACGAGGAAATCCGTGAGCGCTTCGATCGCGACGTCGAACGCTTCTCCAACTTAGAGACCGGACAATCCGCAACCATCGACGCACCGCTGGCGCTTGAGCTCATCGCCGCGGCGGCGGCGCGCGTTACGCCGCACGCGACGGCGTTCGTCGACGTGGGATGCGGCGCGGGAAATTATTCCCTGAAATTGCTCGAACGATTGCCGGGCATGGACGTCACGCTCATCGACTTGAGCCGGCCCATGCTGGATCGCGCGCTGGAGCGGCTGGTACCCGCAACAAAAAGTCGCGTCCGCGCGATCCAAGGCGATATCCGCGACATCGACCTCGGCGAATCGACATGCGACGTGATTGTCGCCGCCGCCGTGCTGCATCACTTGCGTGAGGCAAGCGAGTGGCAGGGCGTATTCGCGAAATTCTACCGCGCGCTCCGCCCCGGCGGATCGCTATGGATATCGGATCTCGTCGAGCACTCCGATCCGCGCATTCATGCTCTCATGTGGGATCGCTATGGCGACTATCTCGCGCGCGCGAAGGACGAAGCGTACCGCGACCACGTCTTCGCCTACATCGCGAAGGAAGATTCGCCGCGTCCCCTGCTGTTCCAACTGGACCTATTGCGCGCCGCCGGTTTCAGCGGCGTCGAAATCCTCCACAAGAACAGCGTCTACGCGGCCTTCGGCGCGTTCAAAGGCTGAGGCCGAAACCTGCACCGTCCCATAACGAATTTTGTCGATTCTTTTTTTCCCTTGCGTCCGGGTCGCGAGTATACTGAGACTTCATTTTCCTAAGGGGCTCGGGTCAGACGGGGTATGGCTCAGATCTTCCATCGCAGCACGAATACTCTCTCCAAGCTGAGTATTTTTGGAGCGGTGTTCTTCCTCGCCGGTTTGGGAGGAATCGCGTCCCTGGTGATTCGCTCGGGATTCTACACTCAAATTTACGTCGCGCGCGAACAGCCCATCCCCTTCAGCCACAAACATCACGCCGGCGGCCTGGGCATCGATTGCCGCTATTGCCATACCTCGGTAGAAACTTCGTCGTTCGCGGGAATCCCGCCGACCAAAACGTGCATGAGCTGCCACGCGCAGATTTGGGCCGATTCACCCACGCTAGAGCCGGTGCGCGCCAGTTTCCGCAGCGACAAGTCGATCGAATGGAATCGCGTGCATAAAGTCGCGGATTTCGTCTATTTCGATCACAGTATTCACATCACCAAGGGCGTCGGCTGCGCCACGTGTCACGGACGCATCGATCAAATGCCCTTGACGCGCAAGCAAAACACGCTGTTGATGGAGTGGTGCATCGGCTGCCATCAACATCCGGAAGAAAACCTGCGTCCGCGTTCCGAGATTTTCAACATGGCGTACGAGCAACCGTCGGCGAGCGCGCCGGTGGTGCATCGCGGCGAGAGTTATACGAGGCAAGCCGCGTTGGGCGCGGTCCTGATGGAAGAGTACAAGGTGCAGAGTTTGACGGCGTGCGCCACTTGCCACAGATAACATGAGCGGGCATACAAAACTCGATCTCGTACAAATCCGGCAGCGGGCTGCTGGAAACGGCCGGCAATACTGGCGGAGTCTCGAAGAACTTGCCGGCACGCCGGAGTTTCAGGCGTTTCTCGAGCACGAGTTTCCGCAGCACTCCGAGCAGGCCGAGGCGTTGGGCTTGGCCGGTCCCGTGAATCGCCGCCAAATGATTTCGCTGATGGGCGCGTCGCTGGCGATGGCGGGACTCACCGGATGTTCGAATCCGCCCGACAAAATCGTTCCTTACGTCACGCCGCCCGAGTACATGATCCCGGGCAAGCCGCTCTTCTTCGCCTCGAGTTTCGAGCAAGGCGGATTCGCCACCGGCGTGTTGGTGGAAAGCCACATGGGGCGGCCGACGAAAATCGAAGGCAATCCCGAGCATCCCGCGAGTCTGGGCTCGACCGACGTGTTCACGCAAGCGTCGATTCTGCAAATGTACGATCCCGATCGCTCGCAAACCGTCCTACATCTCGGCAACATCAGCGGTTGGGAAGCGTTTCAGGCGTGGTTCAACGAGCAGAAAGATACGATCACGGCGAAGAAAGGCCAAGGCCTGCACATTCTCACCGAATCGTTCGCGTCGCCCACGCTGGTCGACCAATTTACGAAATTGCAAGCGCAGTGGCCGCAAATGCGCTGGCACGTTTTCGACCCCGCGGGGCGCGAGAATGCCCGCGCCGGGGCCCAACTGGCGTTCGGCGAAGCGGTCAGCCCGATTTACGATTTCCAGAAAGCGGCGGTGATTGTCTCGCTCGGCGCGGATTTCCTCACGGCTGGCGCGGGGTCGGTGGTGTACGCCCGTCAATACGCCGCGCGACGCCGCGAAGCCGCGGCGGCCATCGACGAAAACAAAAAAGAGCCGGCGATGACGCGGCTGTACGTCGCCGAAACCACGCCGACCTCCACGGGCGCGTGCGCCGATCATCGCTTACCGGTGCGGGCCTCGGAAATGGAAGCATTCGCGCGGGGACTCGCCGCGGGCATCGAAGGCAAGCCGGTGCCGGCCGACAAGAATCAAAAGTGGATCGAAGCCGCGGCGCGTGACCTCAAGAAAAACTCCGGTGCGTGCTTGGTTCTCGCCGGCGACGAGCAGCCGCCGATGGTTCACGCTCTGGCGCATCAGATGAATCAGGCGCTCGGCAACGCCGGAAAAACCGTGCGCTACATCGCGCAAGTCGAAGGCCTTCCCGCGACGTCAGGGAAACCCGCCGGAGAATCCCTGGACACGTTGAATGACGCGCTCAAAGCAGGCACGGTCGATTACCTCTTCGTGATCGGCGCGAATCCGCGCTACTCGGCGCCGGGCGATCTCGATTTCCGCAACAATTTCGGCAAAGCCAGGCAAATCGTACACGTCGGTATGTATCAAGACGAAACGGCGGAGTGGGCCCACTGGCATTTGCCGCTGTCGCACTATCTCGAAGCGTGGGGCGACGGGCGGGCGTTCGACGGCACGGCGTCGCTGGCGCAGCCGCTGATCGCGCCGTTGTACGACAGCAAGTCCGCGATCGAAATCCTGTCGGGGCTTCTCGGCAAGCCGGGACGCTCGGGTTACGACATCGTGCGCGAGTATTGGAAACCAAAGCTATCGGGCGATTTCGAATCCGCCTGGAGAAAGGCCCTGCACGACGGCGTGATTCCCAATACCGCGGCGGCCGCGAAAACGCCCGGCATCAAGCCACTGCCGGCGTCGGACGTAAGCCGCGCTGCGACGAAACTCGAACTCGTCTTCCGCGCCGACTCGACCATCGGCGACGGGCGCTGGGCCAACAACGGCTGGCTGCAAGAACTGCCGAAATCGATGACCCGCGTCGTATGGGACGCCGTCGCGCAAGTGTCGCCCGCCGATGCCGAAGCGGCCAAACTCACGAACGGCAGCCGGATCAAACTTGTGGTGAACGGCCGCACCGCGACCGCGCCCGTGTGGGTAACGCCGGGCCAAGCGGCGGGATCGATCACCGTGACACTGGGCTATGGGCGCTGGCGCGCGGGACGCGTCGGCACGGGCGTGGGATTCAACGCCTATGAATTGCGCTCGTCGTCCTCGCCGTGGTTCGAGACCGATCTCACCTTTACCTCGCTCGACGAAACCTATCCGCTCTCCGCGACGCATTCGCACCACACGCTCGAGTCAACCCCGTCAGGCACGAAAATCGACAGCATGGTCGGGCGCAATCCGGTGCGCGTCGGGACCGCCGAGGAATTTGCAAAGGACCACGAATTCGCCGCCAAGATGGGCGAAGATCCGCCGCGCTCGCTTTCGCTCTATCCCGAATTCAAGCACGACGGTTACAACTGGGGCATGGCCGTCGACCTGAGCTCCTGCGTCGGATGCAACGCGTGCGTCATTGCGTGCCAGTCGGAAAACAACATCCCGGTCGTCGGCAAGGATCAAGTGGCCAATGGCCGCGAAATGCAATGGATTCGCATCGATCGCTACTACGAAGGCGACATCGAGAATCCCGACGCGCATTTCCAGCCGGTGATGTGCCAGCAATGCGAGAATGCCCCGTGCGAAGTGGTGTGCCCCGTGGGCGCGACGTCGCACACCGAAGAAGGCTTGAACGCCATGGTCTACAATCGCTGCGTGGGGACGCGCTACTGCGCCAACAATTGTCCCTACAAGGTGCGGCGATTTAATTTCCTGGCGTATCAGGATTGGGACACGCCGAGTCTCGCGCTGATGCGCAATCCCAATGTCACAACGCGCAGCCGCGGCGTGATGGAAAAATGCACCTACTGCGTGCAGCGCATTCAAGAAGCCAAGATCACGGCGGAAAAACAGGATCGCACGGTGCGCGACGGTGAAATTCAAACCGCCTGCCAGCAGGTTTGTCCCGCGCAGGCCATCACGTTCGGCGACATTCACGATCCCAAGAGCGGCGTGTCGCAGTTGCGGAAGAGTCCGCTGAATTATGGATTGCTGGCCGACTTGCAAACGCGTCCGCGCACCACGTACCTGGCGCGGCTGCGGAATCCGAATCCGGAACTGGAAAAAGCGTAGTTGGAGAAACGTTGAGCGACGAACACAAACCCGTCCCCGCGAGCGAAGGTGAAAATCCGTTCATCGGCGGAGAGCACACCTATGCCACGGTCACCGACAAGATCGCGGCGATTGCGCTGGCGCGACGCACCAGCAAAGGATGGGTGTTGGGATTCCTGTTCTCCTTCGCGCTGATGCAACTTTTGCTCGTGGCCGTCGGGTACCTGCTCTACAAAGGCGTCGGGATTTGGGGCATCAACGCGCCGGTATACTGGGGCTGGGCGATCATTAACTTCGTCTGGTGGATCGGTATCGGTCACGCCGGTACGCTGATTTCCGCCATCCTTTTGTTGGTGCGCCAAGAATGGCGCACGTCGATCAATCGATTCGCCGAAGCGATGACGCTGTTCGCGGTGTCCTGCGCCGGTTTGTATCCGCTGCTGCACGTGGGCCGTCAATGGTTCGGGTATTGGCTGCTGCCGCTGCCGAACACGATGCGCATCTGGCCACAGTTCCGCAGCCCGCTCATCTGGGACGTTTTCGCCGTGTCGACCTACGCGACGGTCTCACTGCTCTTCTGGTTCGTGGGGCTCATTCCCGACCTGGCCACACTGCGCGATCGCGCCAAGGTGAAGTTCGCGAAAACGATGTACGGCATTTTCGCGATGGGCTGGCGCGGATCGGCGAAACATTGGTATCGCTACGAAACGGCGTACTTGCTGCTGGCGGGACTGGCCACGCCGCTGGTGGTCTCGGTGCACACGGTGGTCAGCTTCGACTTCGCGGTGGGCATCGTGCCCGGATGGCACACTACGATTTTTCCACCGTACTTTGTGGCCGGCGCGATTTACTCCGGCTTCGCGATGGTCTTGACGCTCACCATTCCCATTCGCGCGATCTACGGCTTGCAGGATTTCATCACCGATCGGCACCTCGACGCCATGGCGAAAGTCATGCTCGCCACGGGACTCGTGGTCGCGTACGGATACATGATGGAAATTTTCATGGCGTGGTATGGCGGCCATCCCTACGACATGTACATGGTGCTGAACCGCATGCGCGGACCGTACGCGCCGGGATACTGGGCGCTGATCGCGTGCAACATCGTGATCCCACAGCTGCTGTGGTCGAGCCGCGTGCGCGCGAACGCGGTGTTCCTGTGGGTTTTGTCGCTGGTGATCAACGTGGGCATGTGGCTGGAACGCTTCATCATCGTGGTCACGAGCTTGCATCGCGATTTCCTGCCGTCGTCGTGGGGCATGTACTATCCCACCAAATGGGACGTGATGACGTTCCTGGGATCGATCGGGCTTTTCCTCACGCTGCTGTTCTTGTTCGTGCGATTGCTGCCGGTGATCTCGATCGCTGAAATGCGCGGCATGGTGTCGTCGCCTACGGACAAGGAAGGAGGACACCACTAAATGGATCTTCCTCTGTACGGATTGATGGCCGAATTCGAGAATCCCGACCACATTCTACACGCCGCGAAAACCGCGTACGCCGCCGGATATCGCCGCATGGACGCGTACTCGCCGCTGCCGATTCATGGACTCGCCGAAGCCGTGGGTTTCCGCAAGACGTATCTGCCGCTAGTGGTGCTGATCGGCGGTCTCACCGGCTGCTTCGTGGGATTCGCGTTTCAATACTGGGTTTCGGTGGTGAATTATCCGGTGATCATCGGCGGGAAGCCGATGAACAGTTGGCCGTCGTTCATTCCCGTGACGTTCGAATGCACGGTGTTGTTTGCGGCGCTCTCGGCGGTCTTCGGAATGCTGGCGCTCAACGGACTTCCGCACCCATATCATCCGGTCTTCAACGTCGACCGCTTCGAACGTGCCTCGCGCGACCGCTTTTTCCTCTGCATCGAGGCGCGCGACCCGAAATTCAACCGCGATGACACGCGCAAGTTTCTGGAGATGGAAGAATTTCATGCCTGCGAAGTGACGGAGGTCATGGTTTGAGGACCGCCGCCACATTCGCGCGAAGCTTCGCTGCGCTTGCGCTTGGCGCTGCTGCGTTGTTGCTCGCCGGTTGCACGCAGGACATGGCCACGCAACCACGCTATAATCCGTTGCGCGCGTCGGATTTTTTCGGCGATCGCCGCTCGGCGCGTCCGCTGGTGCCGGGCACGGTGCCGCGCGGCGAGTTGCGCAGCGACGCCAAGCTCTACACCGGAATGTCGAACGGCCTGTTGATCGATTCCCCGCCCTTCCCGATCACGCGCGCCGATCTCGCGCGCGGTCAAGAGCGCTTCAACATCAACTGCGCGCCGTGCCATGATCGCACCGGCTACGGCAACGGCTTGGTGGCGCAGCGCGGATTCCGTCATCCGCCGTCGTATCACATTCAACGCTT
The DNA here is from genome assembly GCA_021325275.1 of Terriglobia bacterium. Taxonomy (GTDB): domain Bacteria; phylum Acidobacteriota; class Terriglobia; order JAJPHL01; family JAJPHL01; genus JAJPHL01. Next base: position 139,879 of record JAJPHL010000070.1, read on the forward strand.
GATCGACGCGCCGCTCGGACACTTCTACGACGTGATGACGCGCGGCTTCGGGGCGATGCAAGATATGAGCGATCGCGTAACCCCGGAGGACCGCTGGCGGATCGCCGCCTACATCCGCGCGCTGCAATACAGCCAGCACGCCAATGTCAGCGACGTGCCGGCCGGCGAGCGCAACAAATTGAATCGCCTGCCCGCCGCGGCGTCCGTGCCCGCGGGACACGTCGCGGTGCCGCCGGCGTCGCAGGCACCCCAGAAGGAGAGCAAGTAATGACCCTGCCTCCTGCCGCCGAACGCATCGAAAAACGCGCCCTGCCCGTGGGCGGCATCGCCCTCGCTTTGTGCCTGATTTCGTTGACGCGCGGGAATCTGTCGCAATCATACTTGATCGCGTATCTGTTCTGGCTGAGTTTGCCGCTGGGATCGGCGGCGCTGTTGATGCTGTATCACCTGACCGGCGGCGAGTGGGGATTCGTGATTCGCCGCATGCTCGAGGCCTCCACGCGGACACTGCCGTTGATGGCCGCGCTCTTCCTGCCGCTGCTTTACCATCCCACACAGCTTTACCAGTGGGCCGATCCGGCCAAAGTCGCGGCTGACGAGTTGCTGAAACACAAGCAACCGTACTTGAACACGCCGTTCTTCATCGCGCGCGCGGTGATCTACTTCCTGGTTTGGATCGCGCTCTCGTGGCTGCTGACGCGGTGGTCGGCGCAACAGGATCACACCAACGACACCCGGCCGGCGCGCCGTTTACTCGCCATGAGCGGTCCGGGACTCATCGTGCTGGGTTTCACCGTTACGTTTGCGATCGTCGATTGGGTGATGTCGATCGAGGCGAACTGGGCCTCGACGATGTACGGCGTAATCTACATCGTCGGCATGGTGCTGACGACGCTCGCCTTCATGATCTTCGTGGCGCGCCGCTTCGCGCTCGCCGAACCGATGAACAAGGTTCTTCAACCGGCGCATTTTCACGATCTCGGAAACTTGATGCTGGCGTTCACCATGCTGTGGGCGTACACGTCGTTCTCGCAATTTCTGATCATTTGGTCGGGCAATTTGCCGGAAGAGACCACCTGGTACGTCAACCGCATGGGACAAGGATGGCAAACCATCGCCGCCTTCCTGGTTCTGTTCCACTTCGCGGTACCGTTCATCGTTCTGTTGTCGCGCGACGTGAAGCGCAAGATGGAAAGCCTGGCCGTGCTCGCAGCCGCCATGTTTCTGATGCGCATGCTGGATCTCTACTGGACCGTGCGGCCGGCAGCCGGCGGCGCGCCGTCACTGCGTCCCATGGATTTGGTCGCGCCGATCGCGATCGGCGGGCTTTGGTTGTGGATGTTCCTGCGCCAGTTGAAAGTTCGCCCGATGATGCCGGTGTATAACCCGCAAGGAGATCCGTCTTTCTAGATGCGTCACGACGAACACAAGCCGACACCATCCAGCGAGCCCGATCGCACCGCAGGCTTCGAGCACAGTGACGCCCAGGTGCGCCCGCTCGTGATGCTCGCAGTCGGCACGGGCGTTTTGACGCTGCTGGCCATGATGGTGGTGGCGATCATGTGGCGCGTAATGGCGTATGAAACCAACGACACCGGCACGCTGCGGGGATCGCCGCTCGCGGGGTTGCGTCCGCTACCGCCGTCACCGCGCTTGCAAATCACGCCGGCCAACGATCTCAAGGATGTTCGCGATCAGGAGCATCAGTTGCTTTCGAGCTACGGCTGGGTGGAGCGCGACAAGGGCGTGGTGCGCATCCCCATCGATCGCGCCATGGACATTCTGGCGCAACGCGGATTGCCGCCCGGCAAACCGGAGACCCCGGCCAAAGCAAGCGGTCCCGCGAAAGCGGTGAAACCATGACGCGAGCTTCCATCATCGCGATGTGTCTCGCCGCGGGCGCCCTCGGGGCCCAACCATCGGTGCTGCCCACGCTGCCGGGAAAATCAAGCGGCGTAATTCCCACGCAACTGCCCGCGGGTCTGCGCGACGTGGGAATCGATCAGAAACTGAACACGCAGATTCCCTTGAGTCTCTTCTTCACCGACGAAGAAGGACGGCGCGTGCAACTGAAAGAGTTTTTCGGCAAGCGTCCCGTGATTTTGTCGTTCGTCTACTACGATTGCCCGATGCTTTGCAGCTTGGAGCTCAACGGGCTGGTGCGCGGATTGCGTCCGCTGAAACTGAATCCCGCGAGCGATTTCGAAATCGTGACGCTGAGTTTCGATCCCCGGGAAAAGGCGCCGCTGGCGGAATCGAAGAAGCGCATGTATCTGAATTCCTATCGCCGGGCGAGCGCGCAGCAAGGCTGGCACTTTCTCACCGGCGACGATCCTTCGATTCACGCGTTGACGCGCGCCGCGGGATTCAATTATCACTGGGACCAATCAAGCGAACAGTTCGCGCATGCTTCCGGAATCCTCATCCTTACCCCGGAAGGTCGCATTTCGCGCTACTTGTACGGAATCGAGTACGACTCGCGCGACATTCGCCTGGGACTGATCGACGCGTCGAGCGGCAGGATCGGCGGCCTCGCGGATCAAGTGTTGTTGTACTGCTTCCATTACGATCCAACGGTGGGAAAGTACGGCGTGGCGATCATGAACATCATGCGCCTCGCCGCGCTCTTGACGCTGGCGCTGGTCGGCGGATTTATCGGGATGAGCGTTTGGCATGAGCGGAGGAGCTTAGCGTAGCCATGTTCCAGGGAATTCCCATTCAACCCGAGCAGGCCTCCTCCATCGCGCGGCAGGTGGACTATCTTTATTATTTCCTCTCGGCCACGGCGATTTTCTTCTCGGCGGTGATTTTTTCTTCGGTCTTTTACTTCTCGGTGCGCTATCGCCGTCGCGTGGAAAGCGAAGTGCCCAAGCCGATTCACGGATCGCTGCCGCTGGAACTAGCGTGGTCGATCGGTCCCGGAATCATCTGCATGTTTATTTTCGCGTGGGCGTCGATTTTGTATTTCCGCAACGCGAATCCGCCGGAAGGCGCGATGGAAGTGTACGTGGTCGGCAAGCAGTGGATGTGGAAATTGCAGCATCCCGCGGGACAACGCGAGATCAACGAGCTGCACGTGCCCGCGGGGCGTCCCGTGAAACTGGTGATGACGTCGGAGGACGTAGTGCACAGCTTTTTTGTGCCGGCGTTTCGCGTGAAAAAAGATGTGGTGCCCGGCATGTACACCACTGTGTGGTTCCAAGCCGATCAGCCGGGACAATATCATTTGTTCTGCACGCAATACTGCGGCACGAACCATTCCCAAATGATCGGATGGGTCTACGTGATGCAGCCGCGCGACTATGAAAACTGGCTTTCGGGCGGAGGTGGCGGCAACATGGCGTCGTCCGGTGAGCGCCTGTTCCAGCGCCTCGGTTGCGCCACGTGTCACGTGCCGGGCGGCGGCGGTCGTGGACCACAACTCCAGGGAATCTACGGCAAACCGGTGCTCTTCGAAGATGGAACCAAAGCCGTGGCCGACGACGCCTACATCCGCGAATCGATTTTGAATCCCGCGGCGAAAGTCGTGGCCGGATACAAACCGGTGATGCCGACGTTCCAAGGTCAAGTGACCGAGGAGCAAATCCTCCAACTGATCGCCTACGTGAAGTCGTTGACCAAGGATCAAGGGAACGTGGTGGAAAATCCCTCGGAAGACAAGGCGACACCGAAGATGAAAGCGCCCCCGGCGGGGAAAAAGCCATGAGCACATCGAACCCATCCCCGAACGACCGGCGCCAGCATTACCTGAATGCCGCGTATGGACTCCGTTCCTGGTTGCTGACCGTGGATCACAAGCGGATCGCGCTGCTCTATCTCGGCTCGATCACGTTTTTCTTTTTCATCGGCGGATCGTTCGCGGTGATGATCCGCATGAACCTGCTCACGCCCGACGGCTCGTTCCTGCAAGCGGAAACGTATAACAAGTTCTTCACCATGCACGGCCTGGTGATGATCTTCTTCTTCCTGATTCCCTCGATCCCGGCGGTGCTGGGGAATTTCCTCATACCGATGATGGTGGGCGCGAAGGATCTGGCCTTCCCGCGCCTGAATTTGCTGAGCTGGTATCTCTACATCATCGGCGGCGTGATGGCGTTGAGCGCGGCGGCGCTCGGCGGCGTCGACACCGGGTGGACTTTCTATACGCCGTACTCCAGCACGTACTCGAACGGCAACGTGGTAATCATGGGCGTCGGCGCGTTTGTCGCCGGTTTCTCATCGATCCTCACGGGACTCAATTTCATCGTCACGATCCACAAGATGCGCTGCCCGGGACTCACGTGGTTCCGCTTGCCGCTTTTCGTGTGGGCGATGTACGCCACCAGCGTGATCCAAATTCTGGGGACGCCGGTGATCGCGATCACCTTGCTGCTGTTGGCCGCCGAGCGCATCTTCCACGTGGGCATTTTCGATCCGCGCATCGGCGGCGATCCCGTGCTGTTCCAGCATTTCTTCTGGTTTTACTCGCACCCGGCGGTGTACATCATGATCTTGCCGGCGATGGGTGTGATCTCCGAGCTCGTCGCGACGTTCTCACGCAAGCGCATCTTCGGCTACAACCTCGTGGCGTTTTCGAGCGTGGCGATCGCCATGCTTTCGTTCCTGGTGTGGGGCCATCACCTGTTTGTGTCGGGGCAATCGATTTATGCGGGACTGGTCTTCAGCGTTTTGAGTTTCATGGTCGCGATTCCGTCGGCCATCAAAGTTTTCAACTGGACCGCGACGTTCTATCGAGGCTCCATCTCCTACGACACGCCGATGATGTACTGCTTCGGCTTCATCGGACTGTTCACGATGGGCGGCGTCACGGGATTGCTGCTGGCCTCGCTCGCCGTGGACGTGCACCTGCACGATACGTATTTCGTGATCGCGCATTTTCACTACATCATGGTCGGCGGCGCCGTGATGGGATACCTCGGCGGCATGCATTTCTGGTGGCCGAAGATCACCGGCCGCATGTATCCGGAAATTTGGGCGCGCTTCGCGGCGGTGATCATTTTTGTCGGCTTCAACCTGACGTTCTTCCCGCAATTCATGCTGGGATACCTGGGCATGCCGCGCCGCTATCACGCGTATCCGGCGGAATTTCAGGTGTTGAACGTGATGTCGACCGCCGGCGCGTCGATTCTGGGCCTCGGCTACTTGATCCCGATGATTTATTTCATCTGGTCGATGCGCTACGGCAAGCCGGCGCCGCCGAATCCGTGGGGCGCCACGGGTCTGGAGTGGCGAACGCCGTCACCGCCCCCGACGGAAAACTTCGAGGAGATTCCGGTCGTCACGGAAGAGGCCTACGATTTCGAGGCCTTGGCTCGCCGCGATGCGGCGGCGCTTCGCAATGAAGGAGAGCTGCAGAATGGCTGATCATGCCGCCGCCGCGCACGCGCACACGCCCGGCCTGCGCCACCATTTCGTCGACATGGACCAGCAGCGGGAATCCGCGAGGCTGGGCATGTGGCTTTTCCTGCTCACCGAAATCATGTTTTTCGGCGGGCTGTTCACCGGTTATGCGATTTACCGCTTCAGCTATCCCGAAGCGTGGCGTCTGGCGTCACATCACTTGGACGTGGCACTCGGCGCGATCAACACCGGCGTGTTAATCCTCAGCAGCTTGACAATGGCGCTAGCGGTTCGCTCGGCGGCGACCGGCAAGAAACAGCTTCTGATTCTGTTCCTGATCGCGACACTCGTCTTCGGCCTGGTGTTCCTCGGCATCAAAGCCAAGGAATATCATGACAAGTTCGAGCATCACTTGATCCCCGGCACGACTTTCGAGGCCGAAGGGCCGTGGGCGCATCAAGAAATGCTTTTCTATTGTTTCTATTTCGCCATGACCGGCATGCACGCCTTGCACATGATCATCGGCATGGTGGGCTTGCTGATTTTGATCCGCATGTCGATGAACAACAAGTTTTCGCCCGAGTATCATCCGCACATCGAGTTGTTCGGCCTCTACTGGCACTTCGTCGACATCGTGTGGATCTTCCTGTTCCCGCTACTCTATTTGATAGGACGGCATGCTGCATGAGCGAACCCACCCACCACGAGAAATCGCACGGTTCTCAGCACATTGTCCCGCTGAAGGTGTACTTCGCCGTCTTCGCCGCGCTGATGGTCCTGACCGCGACCACAGTCTGCGTGGCCTATGTGAACTTGGATTGGCTAAACCTTCCCGTGGCACTGGCCATCGCGATCACCAAAGCGACGCTGGTGATCCTCTTCTTCATGCACGTGAAGTACTCGGGGCACATGGTGAAGGTTTACGTGGTGGCCGGCGTTCTGTTCCTGATCATCATGATCGGCATCACGCTCAGCGACTACATGACGCGCGGCTGGATCTCCGTGCCGCGTGGATGGCAGTAAGCACCCGCCCTCGCATACAATAAGCGGCATGAAACGCATTTGTCTCGTTCTTTTCCTAGCGTTCGCCTGCGCCACCGCGAGTTTCGCGCAAACCTCCCATGGACCCAAGCACGGCACGTGTATCGTGATCGGCGGAGGAGCTTTCGGCGCTGACGTGATCGCGGCTTTTGTAACAGCGGCAGGAGGCCCTGACGCGCCGGTGGTGCTGATCCCCACAGCCAACGATCCCGAGCCGACCCAGAAGGACGTCGACGACTTCAAGAAACGCTTCGGCATGACGCACGTCACGCTGCTGCACACGCGCAAGAAAGAGGAAGCCAACTCGAAAGCGTTCGTCCAGCCGCTGAAGAAGGCGCGCGGCGTCTACATTCCCGGCGGACGCCAGTGGCGGCTGGCGGATTCCTGTTTGGGCACTCGCACCGAGAAGGAATTGCGCAACGTACTCAAACGCGGCGGCGTGATCGCCGGTTCGTCGGCGGGCGCGACAATCCAAGGATCGTACTTGGTGCGGGGCGCGGTGGAAGGCAACACCGCAATGATGTCGCCGGGACACGAGCAAGGCTTCGCGTACCTCAAGAACACCGCCGTCGATCAACACATCATCGCGCGCCACCGCGAAAAGGATTTGGCGGAAGTGGTCCACGCGCACCCGAAGGTGCTGGGAATCGGCATTGATGAGAAAACGGCGATCGTCGTGAAGGGCGACCACTTCCAAGTGATCGGCCCAAGCAAAGTGGCGATCACCGACGGCAAGGATCACAACGGGCTTTCGTACTATTTCCTGACGGCGGGCGATCATTTCAATCTCAAAAAGCGGTCCAATGAATAGCTGCCGCCCGAGTGGTGTCGCCGCCCAGTCGCGGCTCAATTTGAATTCGATCCGTGTCGACTGTGCGCCAATCGTTCGCGCAGCCGCTTTGTATCAGGGCACGGCTTCAGCCGTGCCAACCCAAGATGTTTGGAAATCGTGGGCTTTAGCCCCCGGCAAACAACGGCTGATCCGCAATCTTGCCAAGTGCAAAGCCGCAGGGGCTAAAGCCCCCAGGAACAAGGCCTGCTGGCGGCACGGCTGAAGCCGTGCCCTGATACAA
>JAJPHL010000039.1 GCA_021325275.1 Terriglobia bacterium
CAAACAACGGCTGATCCGCAATCTTGCCAAGTGCAAAGCCGCAGGGGCTAAAGCCCCCAGGAACAAGGCCTGCTGGCGGCACGGCTGAAGCCGTGCCCTGATACAAAACATACCTACGCGCAAGGGTTCGATTTCCGCAAGTCCTGGATCGAATTCAAATTGAGCCACTACCACTAAAAGCCGGCGTTGACAGTATCGCGCACCGCGAATAAGCTGGAATCCTGATGCCGACCTCAACCGTTTCCGCCGCTGTGGGCAAGGCCCCCGACGATCTCACGCTGCCGGAGCGCGCCGCGCTCGCCGGAAAATACATCGCCACTGAAATCTACACGCCCACCATCATGGGCGAAGCCGGCGGCAAGCCGGAAATCGCCGTGCGCTTGCGGCGCATCGAAGCGATCGGCGACTCGCCGGAAGAGTGCATCCGGCAACTGAAAGCCGCGGGAGTCGATCCGGCGGCGTACGAGTTCACGCGACTGAAACATCCTTTCGGCGTGTAGCGGCATGATTCCCGCAACACTCTTCCTGTTACTCTTGACGGATTGGTCCACGTTCCGCGGACCCGATCACTCCGGCGTCGCCGACAACCAGCACATTCCCGCCGCGTGGAACGTCGCGACGAAAGAAAACATCCGCTGGAGCACCGAGATTCCGGGACTGGCGCACTCGAGCCCGATCGTGTGGGGCGATCGCGTCTTTGTGACCACGGCGATCTCGAGCCGCGGCAGAGAAACATTCAAACCGGGATTGTACGGTGAAGGCGACGCGTCCGACGATCGCTCGTCGCATCAGTGGAGAGTCTACGCTTTCGATAGCAAGACGGGCCGTATCGTATGGGATCGCACGGCCTTCGAGGGCGAGCCGCGCGAAAAACGCCACATGAAGTCGACGTACGCGAGCGCCACGCCCGCCACCGACGGCCGCTACGTGGTCGCGTGGTTCGGATCGCAGGGCGTGTATGCGTACGACATGAACGGCGCGCTCGTCTGGAAGCGCGACATCGGCCGGCTGAACGTCGGCGCGTACGACGACAAGAGCTACGAGTGGGGCACGGCGAGTTCGCCGATCATCTATAAGGACACGGTCATCATCCAAGTCGACACGCAGGAAGAATGCTACGTGATGGCGATGAACATCAAGAATGGCGAAACCGTTTGGAAAACACCGCGCACGGAGTTGCCGTCGTGGTCCACGCCGGCGATCGTTCCGGCGAAAAGCGGCGTGGAACTCGTTACCAACGCTCCGCGGGCGATCCGCGGGTACGATCCAGCCACCGGAAAAGAATTGTGGAGTTTGAAGCCCAGCTCCAACATCACCGCGCCGACGCCGGTTTTTTCCGGCGACGTAATCATTGTCGGCAGCGGACGGCGTCCGGAAAAACCGCTCTACGCCATTCGCACGGGCGCGCGCGGCGACATTTCGCTGAAACCCGGCGAAACGTCGAACGATCACGTGGTCTGGGCGCACCAGGGATCGGGACCGTATATGCCGTCGCCACTGATCTATCAAGGATTGGTCTACGCGCTCGAGAACAACGGCGTGCTCACATGCTACGATCTCGCGACCGGTGCGGAAAAATACAAGGAGCGAATTCCGCATCAAGGCAGCGGTTTCAGCGGATCGCCGGTGGCCTCGGACGGCCGCATTTTTCTGCCGTCGGAGGACGGCGACGTCTTCGTAATCCGCTCGGGCGCGAAGTTCGAACTGCTGGGAAAAAACTCACTCGGCGAATTGCTGATGTCCACGCCGGCGATTTCGAACGGCATGATGTTCATCCGCGCGGAACATCATTTGTTCGCCGTCGGCGGCAAGAATTAGGCCGGCGCAATCGCGAACGCACGCACCGGGCTTCCCGATCCATTCACGATTTTCAACGGCGCGGCAATCACCACAGATCCTGTCGGCGGCAGTTGGTCCAAGTTGCACAGATGCGCGAGTCCCAGCTTGCCGCTGCCGTGCATGAAGTAGTGATTTGAGAACGGCGGATCGAAATGCGCCGCTTGACCCGCGTCCGTGCCGATGGTTTCCACGCCCACGCCGAGCACGTCGCGATCGTGCGCCAGAAACTTCGAGCATTCCGTCGACCATCCGGGCGTGTGCGGACCATCTTCGCGGGCGTTCGCATAACCGGGCGTGCCGCAGCGTTCCGCCCACCCGGCGCGCAGCAACACCCAAGCGCCGCGCGGAATTTTGCCGTGCGTCTTCTCCCATCGCTGCACATCGTCGGGCGTCAGTAGAAAATCGTTATTCTTCGCGGCGGCTTCGGTGACATCGATCACGCACGCGGGACCAATGAACGTGCGCGTGGGCAAGCGGTCGACGGAATTGTCCGGCAAATCCTTGCCGCTGATCCAGTGGATCGGCGCGTCGAGATGCGTGCCGGTGTGCTCGCCCGTTTCAAACGCGTTCCAATACCACGCGGGACCGCGATCGTCGTAGCGTGAAAGCTCCCACATGCGAAACGGCGGCGTGTTGTTCCACTGCGGAGGCAGCATCAACAACGGTGTCTCGGCGTGCAGCGGCTGCGTGAGATCGACTACGCGCAGGCGTCCGGCGTTCAGCTCTTCCACGAGTTTCAGCAGCGTTGACATACCTACTCAGCCTTCGTAATCGAGTGGATCTGCAAAACGTCGGGGGTTTTTTCGGCAAGCGTGCCGTCCACCACCACGTCGGGTCCGGCGCTCTTTGCCAAATCCTCGGGCATCTCCACTTTCCATTTCGTTTCCGGCCCGCTCACGACGAATTGCCACTGGCCACCTTCCTTCATGAGGCTGCCGCGCGCCTTCACCTTCACGTCGCCGGGCGTGTATCCGACGCTCTTGGCGGAATCGCGAATGGCGGAAAGCTGCGTCTTATTGTCGAGCTTGAGAGTCAAGGTGACCACGTTGAACTTGGAGTCGAAGATCACGGTATCGACGCCGCGATTACGCTTCATGACCTTGTCGACGGACTCGCCACACGTATTGCAGTCGAGTCCGGTTAGGCGCATTTCCACGCGGCGCAATTCCGCGGAGAGCGGAACCGCCATCAAGACTATAAGGAAGATTCCCTTTGTCACGTCGACACCTCCTACGGTCATTGTATCGGATTGCGCTTATACAAAGCTTTCTCTCTAGACAAACCCGTGCTCACGCAAACAAGTCGCAAACAATTCGCGCAGCAATTCGCGATGTTCGCGGGCCTGTTCGAGCGTCAGGCGGAAATGGGTGCGCTTGCGCAGCGGACCGCCCGAGAGCACCACGATGCCCGCGCTCTCCAGACGGTGAACCCATTCCTCCTTGTGCGCGGCGCGCGCCTTCACACCGAGGAAATCGCGATGCGGAAAAAAACTGACGCATTCGGTGTGGCGCTCGCCGCGCGAAAGCGTCACGGTGTCGCGGCGATGATCGAGCGCCAGCGCGCCATCGATCGATCGCAAAATATTCAGGCATTCGTCGAGCAGAACGGGCGCCAGATTCGGCGTGAAGCTCGGTGTCGATATGGGCGATTCCGCACGCGTCAGCGGTGGATCCGAAATCACGCGATCGTCCTTGCGCGACAATCCCGGTTCGGCGAGGCGGTCGGACGCGCCGTGAACGCGATAAAACTGCAAGGTGAGGTATTCGTTCACGCGCAGCGCGATCATCTGCACGGCGATGATGGGAATGAGCGGCGAGAACAAATCGAGAATGTGCATGAAACGCGCATTGATGTGTTCGGCCACCAGCACCGCGCAGTGATCGTATTGCGGCGTGCGGCGGCGCTCGGAGTCCCAATACTCGATGGCGCGAATCACGTGACTCTCGTCCATCGCACCGAGCATCAACTCCACTTCAAAACGTTTGTGATCGAGCGGATCGGAAAAAAGCAAGTCCAGCCGTCCGGTGCGCGGCTGCGTGCGTTCCACGTCGCGCAACAGCAATGGGCCGAGACCCAAGAGCGAGGGATCTTCCGCCAAACGATCGCGCACCCATTTTTCGGGGTAGTCGGGATTGTTCTTGAGAACGACGACTTCCGCCCGAGTGAATGTCAGCCCCGGCATAAGCCGCTACATGAGACGGCGGATCGCGGCCGCCGTTTCGGGGTCGGGCTGCAGCGTCAGCGCGCGCTCCAAATCGCTTTTCCCCTCCGCCACGCGGCCGGACTTCGTATAACAAACGCCGAGATGATAGAGAACCTGCGCTTGCGATGGCGAAAGTTTTTGGGCACGCTCAAGAGTCGGACACGCTTGCTCGTATTGTCCCAGTTCCGTCAGCACCCAGCCGTAGATGTCCAGCGCCGGCCCGCTCTTGCCTTGCGTCAAATCGGCGACGCGCGCGGCGAACGGCAACGCTTGTTTGGCTTGACCCTGGCGCGCGAGCAACGCCGCAAGATTGTGGAGAGCGTTAGCGTTCTGCGGTGAAATATCCACGACCTTGCGGAACAATGGCAGCGCTTGATCGAGCGACACCCATTCTGCCATCACCTCCATGACGCGTGGAGAATCGGGCGCGAGCTTGTAGGCGCGTTCGGCGGCCGAGCGCGCGGCCGGAAAATCGCGTTGGCGACGCGCGCGATCGACGATCATCAGCAACTCGGTCACGTCCTCGCGCTCGCCGATCGCATGCGAGCGCGCGGCAACAAGATGATGCGCGTAGAACGCCGGCAGTCCAAGCCCCGTCTTCATCGGCGGATTCAATTCGGCTGCGGCGACCGTCTTCGCCGCGGGAGCGAAGGGCGCGGCCAGCGGATCACCAAGCACTACGCCTTGCCAGTTGAGGTACGGCATCGCGGCGTAAAAACTTTCCGCGAGATTCAAGCCCTTCACGTACGCCGGAAACAAGACTTGCGGACGCACGCAACCATCGAGCAGCGGTTCGCTCACGTTGCCCGCGATTCCCGTGACACCTTCGGCGATCGCGTCGCCGATCAGCGTTTGCGGCGATTCGTGATAGAACGTGCGCTGCGAATCTTTCCACGATCCGATGTTCCAGCTATCGGGCGGACGCTCGAACGTGCGCGCGTTGCTGGAAACGAACTCCGTCATGATCGCACCGGGCAGCCAGTGATTCTTCAAATAGCGCGAATGATCGCTGGGATCGTTCGATCCCCAACTGGCGTAGCCCATCACTTGATCCTGATCGGTGAGGAATTTTCCGCTGGACTCGAGTTCGATGCGCGCGCTGGGTAGGCCGGCGGCACGCAAACCCGTGGCGGCGTCGGCCAGCCATTTGTTACCGGGCGTTTGGTCCTCGGCGCGTTCGTCGAAAACGAAGCGTCCGGATTTCGGCGGGCGCGCGCGATCCGATTCCATCGCACGATCGACCAGCGCCTTCGCGTCGGCGACAGTGTAGCCGTCGAGGCGCGTGACCAAGTACATGGGAAAATCGCGATGAGTGAAGCGAACCGGCTCGCCGCCGCGTTCGTTGCGCGCGAAATAAGGATTCACGATTTTCGCCGGCGGCGTGGGCACGCCGAGCATGTTCTCGTAGAGTAGCGCGAGCACGGAGTCGACGCTGTCGGTATCGCCTTTGGGGACGGGCGCGGTCTGCTTGGAGACCACGCGAAACGGCACGCCGCGCGTGAGGACAATATAAAGGATGCGGTCCTGGCGTCCACCTTGCGCGAGACACGCGGCGACGGGCGCGCTGATCGCCCGCTCGAACGTAGCGGCGTCGATGGTTTCGGCGGCCTGCACCGACAACTTGCAGACATTGGCGTTGGGAATTCCGCGTTTTTGACGGTAATATTCGCCCACTTCGCGCGATGGCGCGGAGTTCTCGTTGATCACCACGAGCACGTTGTCTGCACCTTGCGCCGCGGCCGAGACGCCGAACGAGAAGATCGCGCACAAGATCGCGAAAAACGGGCGATAGCGCGCCCGCGGAAGCCCACGTTTCACATCTTCATAATAGAATGGATTGTGCATGGATGAGTATCTTCGCGCCGCGCTCGCCGAGGCGCGCCAGGGACTTTCCGAAGGAGGAATTCCCATCGGCGCGGTGCTGGTGTTGGAAACACCGGGCAGCGCGCCGCGCATCATCAGCCGCGGACACAATCGGCGCGTGCAGATGGGCAGCGCGATCCGCCACGCCGAGATGGATTGTCTGGAGAATCTCGGCCGCCACTCCGCGGACGTGTATCGCGATTGCACGATGTACTCCACGCTGTCGCCGTGCGCGATGTGCAGCGGCGCGATTTTGCTCTACGGGATTCCGCGCGTGGTGGCGGGCGAGAACCGCACCTTTTGCGGTCCCGAGGACTATCTGCGATCGCAAGGCGTGTCGGTAACGGTGGCGCAAGACGAAGAGTGCATACAGTTGATGCGCGAATTCATTGCCGCGCATCCCCATCTTTGGAACGAGGACATCGGCGTTTGAAAATTTACGGAAAGTGGATGCATCGCTGGGAGCGCCGTCTGCACGACACCAGCAAGTCAGGAAGTCCCGCGCGTGTGTGCCGGCCGTTTGAGTGGGGCGCGGAGTGGGTGGGCGGTCGCGCGGGAGAAACGGCGCCGGTTCTCGATTCATCGCTGAGCGAAAGACTTTTTGGTTACGAGCGTCCGCACGATTTTCACTTGGAAGCGGACGGACAGCTCACGTTCACAAGCGCGCTGCACACACCGTATCCGGAGAACAACACAGTTTACGCGCGCTGGTTCCCTTCGAAGGCCGGCAAGCGCGGTCCCGCGGTGGTGGTGCTTCCGCAGTGGAACTCCGACGAGAGCGGACACATGGGGTTGTGCCGCTTGCTGAACGCTTTCGGCGTATCCGCGCTGCGCATGAGTATGCCGTATCACGATCGCCGCATGCCCGCCGGACTCACGCGCGCCGATTACGCAGTATCCGCGAACGTGGGGCGCACCGTGCACGCGAATCGGCAAGCGGTGATCGACACGCGGTCGTGCGTTGATTGGCTGGAGTCGCGCGAATTCACGCGCATCGGCATACTCGGCACGAGTCTCGGCTCGTGCATCGCGTTCATCGCGGCCGCCCATGACAAGCGAGTGAAAGCGCAAGCGTGCAATCACGTATCGGCGCGCTTCGCCGACGTGGTGTGGCGCGGACTATCCACGACGCACGTGGCAGCGAGCCTGCGCGGCAACATCACGTTAGAAGACTTGCAGCGTCACTGGGAAGTGATCAGTCCCGTGACGTACGTCGATCGCTTCGTCGGCCGCGATGTCGCGACGCTGATTGTTTGGGCGCGCTACGATCTCTCGTTTCCGCCAGACTTGTCGCAGGAATTTGTCGCGAGCTATGCGCGGCTCGGCCTGCGCTATCGCGAGATGGTGCTGCCGTGCGGTCATTACACCACGGGCGTGTCGCCGTTCAAGTGGATCGACGGCGTGGGAATGGCTCGCTTTCTGGCAAAGGAATTGTAGGTATACTGTCGGCATGAGATTTACAGTGGGTGGGTTGATTCTGCTGGCGGCCATCACGATTGCGCCGGCGAGTCCGTTCGACGATAACTGGCCCGTGCCACGCGAAGCGTCGGAACGCGTGAATCCGCTGACTACGGAGTCGCCGTTCGCGAAAAAGGCCCGCCTTCTGTACAACGATTCCTGCGCCATTTGTCACGGCGATCGCGGCGACGGCAGGGGTCCCGAGGCAGAGCAGCTAGGAACGCGGCCGGCGGATTTTACTTCGTCGGCGGTGATGATCCCGATGAGCGATGGCGAGCTGTTCTACAAGATCTCCAAGGGACGCAATCCGATGCCGGCGTTTGAAGGAAAGTACTCGGAGAATGAACGCTGGGGATTGGTTTTGTATCTGCGGCATTTCTTGAAGGCGCCACCCAGCAAGAAGAAATAGGAGAGCCTACGTGAAGCATTCACCGGAGTTTTTGAAAATCGTCGATGACGCGAAGTCGCGTGTGAAAGAAGTGACGGTCGCCGAAGTGCGCGCGATGCAGCAGTCCAGCGAAAAATTCGAATTCATCGATTGCCGCGAGGACAACGAGTGGGCGGCGGGACGCGCGGCCGGCTCGAAACACTTGGGCAAAGGAATAATCGAGCGCGACATCGAAGCAGCGGTGCCGGACAAATCGGCGAAGCTGGTGATCTACTGCGGCGGCGGATTTCGCTCCGCGCTGGCCGGCGACGCGCTGCAAAAGATGGGCTACACGAATGTGTTGTCGATGGCCGGCGGGATCAGGTCGTGGCGGGAAGCGAGTCTGCCGGAAGAGAAGGGATAGGGCCGAAGCACACTAGGCATCAGCGGCCCGCGTGTGGCGCCGAAACATTACTCCTCTTCCTGCGCGCGCAGCTTCGAGATCACGTTGAAGTCCTCGAGCGTCGTGACGTCGCCCTTCACTTCCGCGCCCGTCGCGACCTCGCGCAGCAATCGCCGCATGATTTTTCCGCTGCGCGTTTTCGGCAGCGCTTCGCTGAAACGAATGTCGTCCGGCCTGGCCATCGCGCCGATTTCTTTCGCGACCCACGCGCGCAACTCGTCCTTCAGCTCGTTCGTCGCCGGAACTCCTGCCTGTAGCGTGACGAACGCCGCCAGTGCTTGCCCCTTGATCTCGTCGGGACGCCCAACCACAGCCGCTTCCGCGACTTTTGGATGTGCTACCAGGGCACTCTCCACTTCCATCGTGCTCAAGCGATGCCCCGAGACGTTCAGTACGTCGTCGATGCGGCCCATCACCCAAAAGTAACCGTCCGAATCTTTGCGCGCGCCGTCGCCGGTGAAATAGATTCCGGGGATTTGGGAAAAATATGTTTGCCGGAATCGTTCCGGATCGCCGTAGATCGTGCGCAGCATCGACGGCCACGGTTTTTTCACTACGAGGAAGCCGCCCGATCCCGGCGGCACCGGATTGCCTTCACGATCCACTACGTCGGCGGCGATTCCCGGCAGCGGACGCGTGGCCGATCCCGGTTTCGTGGGGGTAGCGCCCGGCAGCGGCGAAATCATGATCGCGCCGGTTTCGGTTTGCCACCACGTATCGACAATCGGACAGCGGTTGCGTCCGATCACGTCGCGATACCACATCCACGCTTCCGGATTGATCGGCTCGCCGACGCTGCCCAGCAACCGCAGCGATTTCATTGCATACTTGCGCGGATGCTCGTCGCCCAAACGCATGAACGAGCGGATCGCCGTGGGCGCGGTGTAAAACACGTTCACTTTGTGCTTGTCGATCATGATCCAGAAGCGATCAGGCGTGGGCGTGAACGGCGCGCCTTCGTACATCAGCACAGTCGCGCCGTTTTGCAGCGGACCATAGACCAAGTAACTGTGACCGGTCACCCATCCGATGTCGGCGGTACACCAGTAGACGTCGGTTTCTTTCAAGTCGAAAACCCATTTCGTGGTCGCGTACGTGCCGACGGAGTATCCGCCCGTGGTGTGCAGGATTCCTTTCGGTTTGCCGGTCGTTCCCGAGGTGTAGAGCAAATACAAAGGATGTTCCGCGTCGAGCGGCAGCGCTTCGCACTCGTCGGAAGCGCGCGACATTTCTTCGTGCCACCACAAATCGCGGCCTGGTTGCATCTGTTGCGGCGATCCCGTGCGGCGATAGACAATCGCGCGCTTGACCGTGGGACAGGAAAGCAGCGCTTCGTCGACAATCGCTTTCAGTTTCAACTCAGCGCCGCGGCGTATCGCACCGTCTTGCGTAATGACGCACGACGCCCGGCAATCCTGAATGCGATCGGCGAGCGCGACAGCGGAAAATCCGCCGAAGACCACCGTGTGCGGCGCGCCCAATCGCGCGCATGCCAGCATCGCGATCGGCAGCGCGGGCGACATGCCCATGTAGATCGCCACGCGATCGCCCGTGTTAACGCCCGCGCTCTTCAGCACGTTGGTGAAGCGGCACACTTCGCCGTGGAGTTGCTGATACGTCAGCGTCACGACTTCGCCGGGCTCGGATTCCCAGATGATCGCGGCCTTGTTACGGCGCGCCGTGGACAAATGGCGATCCAAACAATTGTAGGAAAGATTGATTTTGCCGCCGTTGAACCATTTGGCGAACGGCGCGTTCCACTCGAGCACTTTCGTCCACGGTTGGAACCAATGCAACTCGCGCGCCACGGATTCCCAGAAGGCTTCAGGATCTTGGTCGGCGCGGCGGCACAGCGCTTCGTACTCCGCCATAGTCTTGACGTGCGCCGCCGCGCTGAACTCCGGCGCGGGAGGAAATATGCGATTTTCGTGAAGAATGGACTCGATACCCGAGGAAGATGCCATGCGGAAAGGATATCAAAACCGAGGCCCCAGGCCCGAGGCCCAAGTCGTTGGACGAAACGAGCCGCTTACTCGGGCCTCGGTTTACAATCCGTCGTACCAGTCGTATCCGCGCTCAGCCCAATAATCCGCGGGACGATTCGTTTGATAGTTGATCGAACCGATGCGCTTGATCTGCTTCAATCCGTACTTCAGCGGCGTGACCAGCCGCAGCGGCGCGCCGTGCTCCGGAGGCAGCGGCGATCCGTTGATCTCGTACGCCAACAACGTTTGCGGATGCAGCAGCGAATCCATCTCCATACCGACGTAATAGGAATGATCCGGCGTTTCCAGCGACGCGTATTCCGGACGAAGGCCACCCGTGTCGGGTTTGGCGGGCGCGAACGCGTTCATGAAGTCGGAAAACCGCACGCCCGACCATTGCATCACCGCGCTCCAACCTTCCACGCACTTGAACTCGGTGGTCATGGTGGTGCGCGGCAAATGGCGCAGATCGTCAAGCGTGAGCAGGAGCGCCTCGTCGCGGCCATCGAGTCCCGTGACTTGCAATTTCCAGGCGTCTGCGTCGAGGTCGTCTTGCAGGCCGATGTCGGAGTTGACTTTGTTTTCGAGCGGCTTCTTCCCGGTGAAATCGGGCGCGAGATGACCGGTGGAAAAATAATCGTGCCAAAGTTCTTCGTTGATTCCCATCATGCGGCGCAACGGCCACGGCTCGCCGCCTTCCTGACGCCGCGACATGAGCCATTTGAACGCCGCGAGTCCCGCAACGGCTGCGCCGCCCGCCGTGAGAAAGCTGCGGCGCGTTTTCGCTTTCATGCGCGCGAGGACCTCGCGATTCCCTTCCGTGATCTTACGTTCGAGCGCTTCGCGTGCGGCTGCCGCCTCGTCGGGATCGGGCGGCGGCTCCGGCGCAAGAAGCGGCGTTTTGTTCTCTTCACTCATCGCTTTTCACCAACTCGTATCCGGAAACCATCGAGCGGAAATTATTCCATCCCGCGCGGACCACTTGCGAAATGTGGATCATGAAAAATCCGACGTACCCGATGGTGAGAAGAAAATGCTCCACGCGCGCAGCTTTGTATCCGCCGAGCAAGCTTGTGAGCCAGGCGAGCTGGGTCGGCTTGTAGATGGAAAGTCCGCTGATCACCGAGAGCGCGCCCATCACGATCACGCCCGTGTAGGCAAATTGCTGCGCGCCATTAAATTTTTTGTCCGGCAGCGGACCTTTGTAGATGCGCAAGTCGTGCAGCATCACGAGAATCGCTTCGCGAAACGACTCGCGGCCCGGAACGAGGTATCGCCACTCGCCCGACACGATCGTGTACAGCACGTAGATCACACCGTTGATCGCGAAGAGCCATCCGAAGAAGAAGTGCCACGCCAAGCCGTCGGCCAGATGTTGTGCCAAGCCGAGCGCGTTGTAGAAAGCCGTGGGAAAGAAGGGAAAGAGCTTGTGCGATCCCCAACCGATGAAGTAAACGTCGTTGCCCCAATAAATCCAGAGGCCGCTCCAGAGCATCAAGGCGAGGAGCGGAAAATTGATCCAGTGGCACCAGCGAATCGTCAGCGGGTGCTTGGCACGCATTTCCAAGCGTTCCATTCTCACTTGATTGTAACGCAGTGGGGGAGTTACGAGGCCGCCTTGGCGGCCTTTTCCCCGCCCGCTTCCACTTCGGCGATCGCCTTCTTCAGCGGCTTGATCGGTTCCTTCGACGAGCGCACCTTGCCGTCCAGCAGCGCCCAGAAATACGCGTCGAGCACTTGCTGGAATTTCGGCGTTCCCGGCGCGACGCCCAAGGTTTCCAGTTCCATCCGCGGCAGCGTCTGGCGCATCTTGCGATGGCGGTGCAGGTAATTCTTCACTTTGTCCTGAATTTTTTTCTGCGGGAACTTCATCAGCAGGAACAGCAGCAACTCGCCCGGCTGTTCTTCCAAGAGCTTGTACGTTTTCGACGGCGTGGCCGCCGCTTTGCCCGACAATTCCTGCACCAGTTTCTTGGTGCGCGGCTCCAGCGACGTCCAAATCTCCTGATCGCTGCGCTTCATGGCCATGCGCTTCAGCAAATCGTTGCGATCTCGCGCCGGCAGTTTGTCCTGCAAGAAGTAGAAGAACGGACCTTGGAAGCGCACCGGAATGCCCACGTCCTCGATGCTGCGCGCGAGCTTCTGCACCACGGTCAAGCCGTTGAGATTGAGCTTCGATCCCACGAAGCGCGGATGGAAGGCGGTGGTGAGTCCTTCTTTCTCGAGTGCCTTCAAAATCTCCACCGGATTTTCCTCGCGCCCCATCTCGCGAAACTCGTTGTGCAATCCCGAGGGACTGGCGTTCTTGATGGCGCCCGAATCGAGCGCGGCACGGAATTGCTCTTCGGTGCGTTCGTCCAGGTTGAAGCGCAGCCGCGTCTTGAAACGAATCGCCCGGATCAACCGGACCGGATCGTCGGTGAACGCGGCACTGGACAACGTACGGATTTCGTGGCGTTCGATGTCGGCCACGCCATTGTTGGGATCGAGCAGCAGCCCGCGCGAATTGGGATTCAGCGACAACGCGATGGCGTTCATCGAAAAGTCGCGGCGTCGCAGGTCGTCGTAGATGCCCGTGAACTCGATTTGCGGCTTTTGTCCCGGCCGCCCACGACGTTCCGTGCGGCACGCGCTGATTTCCACAGTCAAACCGCTGGGATAGGTGAGGTAAGCCGAGCGCATCGACTCATCGAAGTCGGCGACAATACTCTTCGCGTCGGGCGCGCGTTTCAGCAGGCTCTTGGCCACTTTCACGGCCTGGCCTTCCACCGCAAAATCAATGTCTCGAATGGGATAGCCGTAAATCAGATCGCGCAGAGCTCCGCCCACCAGGTACAGGTGAAGTTCGTGCTCGGCAGCGGCCGCCTGCACTTGTTCCACAACCCGGTACTGGTCCGGATTTAAACGACTTTCCAACAGGAAGAGAAAGTCCGGCATGTTCGCAAAACTATTCAGTTGAACATTAAGGCATTTTTGCAAAATGTTCAAGAATAAGGTTGAGGCAGGGTGGCAAGATAGCCAATAGCCATGGACCTATTGGGATACTCTAGGCTCGTGGATGATGTTGATTTACAATCTGTTGCAGGCGACTCGAGACCACGTGCGTGTAGATCTGCGTGGTGGAAATGTCGGCGTGTCCCAGGAGTTGCTGCACGGAACGGAGATCCGCCCCATTTTCAAGCAGATGCGTTGCGAAGCTGTGGCGGAGCGAATGCGGCGTGATGGGCCGGTCGATTCCCACAAGCCGTCCGCGGTGCGAGATTATCTGCCAGAAACTCTGCCGGGACATCGGCTTACCGCGAGCGGTCACAAAAACATAGCCCGAGTTGCGGGACCCCAGAAGCTGGCGCCTTGCAGTCCGCCGATACTCGCGGACCAACTCGGCGGCTTGCCGGCCGACGGGCGTGAGGCGTTGCTTGTCGCCTTTTCCGGTTACTTGGAGGATCGCGATGCCGTCGTCCTCATGCCAGTTTTCTTCCTTCAGGTTGACGAGCTCGGAGACGCGCAGTCCCGTGGCGTAAAGCAAGTGGATCATAGCGTCGTCGCGCTGCGCGCTGGCTTGATGCTTGTGCGGCTGAGGCGCGCTCGGAGCGAGGAGGCGATCCACTTCGGCCATGGTGATCGCTTTGGGCAGCGTCTTCCACGTTTTCGGCGATTCCAAATTGATGGTTGGATCTTCAGCAATGCGGCGATCCAGGAGCAATTGCCGGAAAAACCCGCGCAGCGTTGAAATATGTCGCGCCACGCTTCGGGCATCAAGCTTGGCTTTGTAGAGATCGCCCAGGTATTCGGATAAATGCGCGTGCTTGATCGCGGACGCGTCCAGACTCCGCGCGGCACACCACGCCGCGAATCGCTTGAGATCCCGCCTGTAGTTCGACGCCGTATTCAGCGACAGGCGCTTCTCCACCTGCACATAGTTCAGGAATTCGGCGATCAGGCGGTCCACGTACTCATTATTCCACCGCAATGTCGGGACCGACCGCGCGTTTGCGCCGCGCGATACCATAGATGTCACTGAGCTCTTCGCAGTGCATCAGCCAGCAAAGGCCAAAATAAATGCTGGTGGCGAAGGCCAGCACGAGCGTCAGCAAGCCGGCGCGATACCACAGGGCGTGTTTCGTGGAAAAGCTCACCACGCGCAGCAGCAACCACACCGCCACGCCCATGCCGCACGACGCCACCATGATCCGCCCCAGGGCCTCGCGCACGTGACGCCATCCGATGTCGCCGTAACGGGTTTCGAAAATCTGGTAGAGGATCACGCTGTTCAACACGCCCGCGAGCGACGTCGCCAGCGGCGGTCCGCCGTTCAACAGCAGCTTCAGGAACATCAGGTTCATCACGATATTCGCGAACATGATTCCGAAGGCCACTTTCACCGGCGTGCGCGTGTCGTGTGTGGAGTAAAACGCCGGCACCAGCACTTTGCTTAGCGCGAACCAAGGCAAGCCAATCGAATAGAACATCAGCGCCCAGGCGGTGAGTTCGGTGGACGCCGCATTGAACTTGCCGTGCTGGAAGAGCACTTGAATAATCGGCCGGCGCATCAAGATCAATCCCACCATCGCGGGAATCGTGATGAACGAGACGATTCTCAACGAGTACGCCAACGTGTTTTTCAGCTCGGCGATGTTTTTCTCCGCGGCGTGGCGCGACATCATCGGAAGGATCGCCGTGCCCACCGCGATGGCGTAGCCGCCGAGCACCAATTCCATCACGCGATCGGCGACGCTGAGCGAGAGCAGCGAGCCGTCCGGCATGATCGGCCGCGTCAGGAACACGGTGTCGACGGTGAAGTTGATGTACGGAACGCCGATGCCGATGATCCCCGGCAACATCAGTTTGCCGACGCGGCGAATTCCCGGATGCGAGAAGGAAATCCCCAGTTTGAAATGCATTCCCTGTTTCCACAGCAGGGGAACCTGGATGGCGATTTGCAGCAGGCCGCCGATGACAACGCCCACGGCCAGCGCGTAACTGGGGTGTCCAAACCATCGGCTGCAAAACGAGAGCGCGATGATGCTGAGATTCAGCACCACGGGGGTAAACGCGGGCACGCCGAAAATCCGGTAGCTGTTCAGAATGCCCATGGCCAGCGCCGACATTCCGATGAAGAAAATGTAGGGAAACATCAGGCGGTTCAGCAGCACCGTTTCGTCCATCGGCAGTTTCGACGGCGACATGTGGAACGTCTGCACGACGAATGATGGAAAAAGCGCGGGATCGAGCGTGAACATACGCACTAACAGCGGTGAAAAAATCACGCCGAGAACCGCGAGCGACGCGAGAATCAGCGACAGCGTCCAAAACATACGGTTGGCGAAATCCCAAACTTCGTCCTGATCTTTTTCCGTGAGGTACTTCGAGAAAACCGGGATGAACGCGGCGGTCATCGAGCCTTCCGCCACCAGGCGGCGGAGCAGGTTGGGAATCCGGTAGGCCAGCGTGAAAGCGTCAGCGACGGGAGTGGTGCCCAATAAGAAGGCCACGCGCTGGTCGCGAACGTATCCGAACACGCGGCTCAGCAGACTGAGAGTAGTGATCAAGCCGGCCGACTTGAGGATTTCGCGCTTGTTCTCGGACAATCTAGGAAGGCTCCCCGCAACCCTGTAAGAAGCTATACTAACACATGGCCTGCGGGCGTCATCGCGGGCCACCACAAGCGCCTGTGGCCAAACAAGAGATGAGTTCGTCCACGCACAAAAAAGTGATTCTCAAACGCAACGGACAAGAACCGCTGCGCGGATGGGTGAATCCCGCGGCGTTTTTGAACGATCAAGGCGTGGAAATCATGACTATCGATAGCCAAGTGGCCGTGCTTCCCTACGGGCAAGTGAAAGCCGTGCACTTCGTGCGCGATTTCGAGGAAAAAAACGATCAGCAGGAACGCAAGGTCTTCCAGTCGCGTCCCAAGCTTGAAGGATTGTGGCTGCGGCTGCGCTTCAAGGACAACGAAGTGATCGAAGGAATCTTGCCGAACAACTTGCTGCTGCTGGAATCGCGAGGGTTCACGATCACGCCGCCCGATCCGTTCGCGAATAGCCAGAGGATTTTCGTGCCCAAGGAGGCGCTCGCCGATTTGACGGTGCTGGGCGTGATCGGCTCGGCGGCCGCGCCGACCCGCAAGAAGAAAACAGCCGAGCCTTCCGACAAACAGATGGGGCTTTTCTCATAAAGGCAGTCTCATGAAGCTCTCCGACATCGCCGCACGCGTGGGAGGTACAGTGGAAGGCGACGGCGCGGTGGAAATCTCCGGCGTCGCCGGCATCGAACACGCCCCGCCCGGCACGATCACCTTCCTTTCGAATCCGCGCTATGCCGTGCACTTGAAAAAAACCGGCGCGGGCGCGGTGGTGCTCGGTCCGAATGCGAATAATCCCGGCGTTCCCGCGTTGCGCTCGGAAAATCCATACCTGACGTTCGCGAAGGTCATCGAATTGTTCTATCAGCCACCGCGACCGCCGGCCGGCGTGCATCCCACTGCGATCATCGCCGAGACGGCGCGAGTGGGCGCCGAGGCCAGCATCGGATCTTACGTGACCATCGGCGACGGCGCAACAATCGGCGATCGCGCGGTGCTGCATCCGCACGTTTGCATTTATCCCGGCGCGCAAATTGGTCACGACTTTCTGGCGCACAGCCACGCGGTGGTGCGCGAATTCTGCAAAATCGGCGATCGCGCGATTTTGCAAAACGGCGCGATTATCGGCGGCGACGGATACGCGTTCGCGCAACGCGCCGACCGCAGTCACTACAAAATCCCCGGCTCGGGTATCGTGGTGCTCGAAGACGACGTGGAAGTGCAGGCGCACGCCTGCATCGATCGCGCCAATTTCGGTGAGACGATCGTGCGCCGCGGCGCGAAGATCGACAACCTGGTGCAAATCGGACACTCCTGCGACGTGGGCCAAGACGCTTTGCTCTGCGCGCAAGTAGGCGTCGCGGGATCGACGCACATCGGCAAGCGCGTCGTGATGGCGGGACAAGCCGCGCTCGCGGGGCATCTCACGGTGGGCGACGACGTGGTGATCACCGCGCAAAGCGCGACGTCGCACGACGTAGAAGCCGGCAAGATGGTCTCGGGCTCGCCGGCGTTCGACAATCGCCAGTGGCTGCGTGCGACCGCGGCGTACGAGCGATTGCCGGAAATCTTGCGCACCGTGCGGCGGCTCGCCGCGGAGTTTGAGGAAATGAAGGGCCGGACGAAATCGGAGTAACGCAGTGAAGCGGCAAAGTATTTTTCTGTTGGTACTTGTCCTCGCGGGCTTCTGGCTAGCACAGGCGCCCCCTGCGCAAAGGGTCTCTGCGCAGACGCTCAAGGACGCCCGGGAAAAACTGGAGGCGGAAGCCGGGCGGTTGGAAAAACCGAAGGGCGGCGTGCCACGTCTTACGGTCTCATTCAAGAACGCGTTGGCTGATTGGCTGGACCTGCGATTGCCTCAGAATCGCGCGGCTCTCGATCGCGATTTCCTAGGGCTCGAGTGGGATCTAAACGACGAGCTCGATCAATCAGTGAAATACGAAGACCTCGGTTTTGTGCATCTTCGCCTGACGCGATCCGATGAGACTCCTGATTGGGTGCTTGTCACCGTAAATTGGTCCGATCTGTCCCTCTACCGTTTCGATCCGGATTCCCATCAGCGCGTTCTCAATAATCAACAAGGCGAGATGCAGATTTCCGACCCCGATGAGCATGGAGATCGCCTGGTCTTGGTTCGGTCACAACCTGAGCAGGAGCTGAGCTACAAGGTCTTCCATGTGCCGTTCCTTGCCGCAGCCAAGGACAAACCGATTCTCTCCGGTTCTGTTTTGGTGGACAACGCGGAGCCGTTCAGTCCAAACCTAAAGGTAAGCCCGCACGAATTGCTCATCGAATACAAGGAGCCGGGAAAGAACGCGACGCAAGTCCGGCGATACAAAGTGGACGGCGACACGGCGCGACGCATCGATCCTACCGAATATGTCGCGCCGGCCCTGCCTAGCAATGTACGGCTCAATCGCCTCGCCGAAGAAGCTCGATCGCTGCGGGCGCGGGAACTACCGGATAGTCCCGACGAAGCCGAAGTCGCCACGAAATCTTTTCGCGACCAATTGCGCGATTGGATCGATGAACAAATGCCGGCAACCTTGACGGAGTTCGAGAAATCAGCCGACCGTCTGCAATGGGACATGCGTCAACGGGCGGATCGCGCCGGCATTCTCGGCAACGCAGGCGGCCCCGAGGCGGGCGGGCATGAGTTCGGCTGGATTTCACGGCTGGAGATTCAACGCGCGCCCAATCCCCAGAGCGACGTCGCGGTGATCGTCGGGGAATCCGTGCCCTGCGGCGAGAACGATTCCGTTTATGTTTATCACTTCACCGCACGCGGACGGCAAATGATCCTGGCCGACTACCACGTCGCGAGTTGGAGCACAATGTGGGGAAGCCACGTCGCGGAAGTTCGATTCTCCTGGCGCAACGACCACGGCGATCCGCTGCTCGCCATCACGCGATTTCCTGTGCAGTGCGGGTCGAGTTGGACGGTGCTACATACATCGCTGTATCGCGTAGAAGGCGCGTCGGCCAGCGCCGTGCTATCGAGCGAGCACGACAACCATGGGTACGATTACGACATGCACGTGACGCCAAGCGAGCTCATCCTGGAAATGGACGCGTACGGACTCGAGCCCGGATTCTCGCGCCGTCGCGTCTATCGCTACGACATCGGCCGGGGGGCGAAGAGAGTGGAACCGTTCGCGTTTTCGGCGAAGGATTTCACGCAGGAATGGTCCGATCTGCCGTGGGAAGAGGCCGCGCCGGTCTCGGAGAAGGAGTGGTCTCCGCGCCTCGCCGAGTGGCATAACTCGCGATTGAAGACGAAAACCTTCTATGTTGAAGAAGCTTCCGAACCAGTAGTGTGCAGCCCCAAGGCCCCTTCCGGACGCTACGTGCAAGTCGCGTGGTCGATGGAGCACCTGGACTCGAAACCGGATGATCCTCCCGCGCCCACCTATTACTTCCTGATCCAAGAACGCGGACCGCATCTGTTTACCATGGTGAACATCGCCGCCGCGCCATTTCCTGGGTGTCCCGCCGTGCAGTGAGCTAAACTCAAACCGGACTCCCATGGACAACGCGTCCACATACATCGTGATCCCCGCGCACAACGAGGCGTCGGTGATTCGCGCGACCGTCGAACCGCTGATCGCCGCGGGATACACGGTGGTGGTCGTCGACGATGGATCGACGGACGGAACGGCAGAGGCGCTCGACGGATTGCCGATCGTGCGGCTGCACCACGCCGTGAATCTCGGAGCGGGCGCGGCCACGGAAACGGGCGTCGAGTACGCGCGGCGCAATGGCGCCGAGTTCGTCGTACACTTCGACGCCGATGGCCAGCACGACGCCCAGCAGATTCCCGCGATGCTCGCGCCGCTGCGCGAGGGCCGCGCGGACGTGGTGCTCGGTTCGCGCTTCATGCGGGAAGAAGATCGCCGGAAAGTCCCGCCGGCGCGCCGATTGCTCTTGCGCGCGGCCGTCCTGTTTTCCGCGTTCAGCACCCGGCTGCCTTTGACCGACGCGCACATCGGATTTCGCGCCTTCTCGCGCCGCGGCTTCGAGGCAGTCCGACTTCGCGAGCCGGGTTTCGCGCATGGGTCGGAAATCCCCGCCGAAATTCACAGGTTGAAGCTGCGCTGGGTGGAAGTGCCCGCGAGCGTTCGTTACACCGACTATTCGCGGCAAAAGGGACAGTCGGGGTGGAACGCCATCAACATTCTGATCGACTTGGTTGTGCGGAGGGTTTTCCGATGATTGCATTTCAGCCGCTGTTGATTCTGGTTTTGCTGGCGCTGCTGGGAACGTACATGCTCCGCTTCCGTTCGCTGCTCAGGAATCGGCTGATCGTGCTGGTGTTTTGCGCTGCCAGCGTTTTCTTCGTGCTCGATCCTGAGTTGACCAACACCATCGCGCACAAAGTCGGCATCAGCCGCGGCGCGGATCTGATTTTCTATCTCGCGCTGCCGGGACTGCTCTTCATGATCCTGCTGCTCTACGCAAAGGTGATCGAGCAGGAACAAAAGATCATTCGTCTTACGCGCGAAGTCGCGCTGCAAACGGCGGTGGATGCACGCCGTCCACGGACGTAGCTATTTCAATAGCGCCTCGAGCGCCCGCCAGTCGAGTTCCTCGGAAATTTTCCGGTCAAGCGCGCCGCCCGGCCATCCCTTTACTTGCTGGCTGATCATAACAGCCAAGATTTGCGGCGCGGTCGCCGGCAACGACGCATCGAAGAAATCGGGATTCACCGCAACCAGATCTTGCGCCCCGGCTTCGCCGGCGGCAGCCAACAACAGGGGTCCGCAGCACGGCTGGGTGTTGGTCTTGACGCGCGCCGGCGCTTGCCGCTCAGCCGAAGGCATCGCGGCCATGCGGCTGCGCGTATCGGTGATGAATTTGCGGTACGGCGCGGCTTGATCCTCGAAGCCCTTCTGCATTTTCTCGAGCGTCTCGTGCATTTTGTTCCACATTTCCGGGTTCGACTTGTGCACTTGTTCGAGCGTCGCTTGATTCTCCTTGATGCCCTTCTCGAATCCCTCGAGAGTGTGTTGCGCCGTCTCGATGATCGCGTTGAGAACGCGCTCCTGCGTTACCGGCTTGAAGACCGGCGCGCCGCGATGGGTCATCACGGTCCAATTTCCCCACTGCGCTCCGTGCGGCGACGAACCGGACGGGTGCGGCGCGGGAAAATACATTTTCCCTTGGCCGTCTTCGATCGATTGAACGCTTTTGTCGAGACCGGCGAGCCGCACGAGATCGTTCGACACCACGGTGATCTCCGCAGCGAATGCTTCCTGGCTTTGGATGATCCGGCCTCCGGTATTCAAGTAAACCGGTATGCGAATGCGCATGTATCCGTTGATGTGGTGCGGTCTCGAGCTGCGCGTGTCTCCTTCGGCGTCAATGGATTCCGCGCTGCCGAAGGTGAGCACGTCAAAGCCGCGCGGCTGCGCGAGGGTCGGCATCCGCAGAAGAATCGCAAAAACCTGATTCGCCACCGTCTTAAACGGCTCGCGATCTTTCAACGGCACCGGCGGCGACGCGACGTCGAAGGCGATTCCGTTGCGATTCGTCGATTCCGGACCGATCTTGCCCGGCTGTTCCCACGCCACGGGATATTGCGCCACACTGTTTGGAACGGCGACCGAGGCCGTGAAAAGAACGATCGACAACACCCGGCTAGTTATCGGTTTCATTGACAAAATACTACAACGTCTGCACGTGCGTTCGGCGATAGGATTCAGACATGCGGAAACTGCTCGTCTCTTTAATAATGGCTCTAGCCTCCCTGGCCGCCGCGCAAGCCAAACCGGCGACGTTTGAAGTGGCCTCGATCAAAGCCGCGCCGCCGCCGGATCGCCCGACGATGGGCCGGAACAATGCGTCGGCGATGATTGTCGACAACGCGCGAGTCTACATTGCGAGCGCGACGCTCGGCGAGCTAATCAACACAGCGTTTCGCGTGCGCTCATTCCAAGTGGTTGGACCGCCGTGGCTTTCGGCAACGGGCGCGAGCGCGCAGAGATTCACCGTGCAAGCCGCACTGCCCCAGGGCGCGTCGAAGAGTCAAGCGCCGGAAATGCTGCAAGCGCTTCTGATCGAACGCTTCCATATCCAGTTTCACCGCGTCGAGAAGGAACAATCCGTTTTCGCGATGATGGTCGCCAAAACCGGCGCCAAGTTACGCGAGGCCGGCGTGGACGACGCGCCGACGCCCGCGGCGGCCACGGGCAATCAAAAGGTTTCACAAGCGCCGATGGGCAACACGATCCACATGGAACAAGATCTAACCATGGAAGGATTGTGCGATCTGGCGACGCGCTTCCTCGATCGTCCCGTGATCGACATGACCGAGATGAAAGGCACCTATCACGCGATCGTCGAGCTTTCGATCGACGACATGCGTACCATCGCCGCGCGCAACGGAAATCTGCCGATGTCGGACGCACCGGCCGCGGCCGAGCCGACGGGAAGTACGCTGGTCGATAGCCTCAAAGCGATGGGATTGCGTCTTGAACCGCTTAAGGCCAACGTCACGCAGTTGGTGATCGACGCGGTGGAGAAAATGCCGGCGGAGAATTAGCGGCGAGCCGTCATCGCTTTTACGACGCCCTTTGCAGGAGCGGCCTAAAGGAATTCACGGACCAATCCTAGTTTTCCTTCGGCTTCTCGACGTGATCGATCACGAAAACTTCCACGGGACCCTTCGTCGATTCGAGCTTCAACCCTAGCTGCTGGCGCAGCGCTTCCCCCAACGCGGGACCGTCGAATGTCGGCGGCAGTTCGCCGTTCGGCCCCACACGCCCGGAAAGATCGGGCGCATATGTCAGCTTGAAATCGTAAAATCCCTTCAAGCCGGTTTGATCGACCACCGGTTTGTCGATTTGCTGCGCGCCGTTCAGTTGCTGGCTAAGGAACCAACTGAGATATTCCATGTTCACGCGATGGCCTGTAAATTCGGGCGGCGCGGGCGGCGGTCCGCCGCCGGTGCGCTGAATGGGAATCTCAAACGGCTCCGGTTCTTCGTTCACTTTCATTTTCGATCCGCCTTTGTCGACGGTGATGAAAAACGCCTGCATCGTGCGCGTTTCCTTATGAAATTTGATTTGGAAACGATCGACCAGCATGTTCTGAAACATGATGTGCAGATTGTCGAGCGTGGTGGGTTGCTCGGACTTCGCGCGCACGTCGAAGCGATCGGTGTTGATCCAGTCGGGCCCGCCGACAATCTGCGCGTCGCTGATTTTGTACATCAACTTCATCATCAGCTTCAGCGGCACGAAGCGCGCCACGTAGGTTTGTCCTCCGGGCAGCGCGCGAATGCCGCCGAATTCGCCTGGTTGCGGCGGTGTGTCCGTGGCTCTCACGCTCGCCACTTCGAAGTTGAGTTTCTTGGAATCCGTTTGCGCGGCAAGCGAGAGTGCGCCGAGTACGACGGCTAGAAAAGCCGCGGTCGATCTCATAGGTAGACCTCCGACATCTCGAACTATTATGACGCCGGGCGCCCGCGATTGTTAGCCGGCAAACCGCAAAATCACGAAAAATCCGCCAGCATCAACTCGCCGCAAATCTGGCACATCGTGGCGACCTGCGTCACAAACTGCTTGGTGTCGAGATAATCCATGCGTGCTTTCGTCGACCAATACGCCGACATCGATCCCATCGTCGACGCGCCGGGCACGCCCAAGCGCCGCGCGATGCCGCCGAGTCCATACCACGGCCCTTGCTCGCCGCCATGGACGCCCTTGCGTCCGGGCACTTGCAATTGTACGCGCGGCAGCTTGTTGTCCTTGATCGCGCGAATCGCCACGTCGACGAGCTTCTGGTTGTTCGATGTCCAAACGGTCGACACTTCCACCTGATTCGTGCGGTGATACGATTCGCCTGGCGCTTCCACCACTTCCATTTGTCCCAAATGCTCGATGCCCATCGCCGCGATCACTTTCTTGTAGAGGTCCGGATGACTGGTGACGTAATCCTGTTCGGCGAACGCACGCTCCTGTCCCGGCATGTAATGCCGGCAATCGTACATGAGCATCAGCGTACGCGGCCGCTGCGATTGCGGAATGTGCGAGAAATACTTCACCATCGCTGCAATGCCGAGCGCGCCGTTTTCCTGCGAGATCGAAGGACCGTCCGTGTGCGTGATCAGCAGAATCTGCTTGTCCATGGCGGTCTTGTAATCGGCGCCTGGGAGATAGCCGAACAGTTGATACGTTTCCGCTTGCTCCGTCTTCGCGATCAATCGCAGCGTGCCGGATTTGCCGGCCGCCGCCGCATCGACGATTGGTGCGCCGCTGTCTTTGTCAAGATAAAGCGTCGGCAGATCGTAGAGCGCCGGGGGGCCGAACGTGTACGTGCCGGCCAGCGCTTCGAACGACAGCGGCATCACAATGATCGCACCTATAGCGCCAGCGCCGATCGCGCCGCCGGCTGTGAGCGCGGCCTGCGCGGGGCCGAGTCCCATGATTGGGAACGGCGTGATGGCGTTGCCGCGCGCGCGTTGCGGAACGTCAGGATTTGGAAACGTCTCGGGATTGGTGAGAAATTCATGATCGCCGATCACGCCGGTCTCGGGCGGCGGCTGCTTCACCACAATCGCGATCTTGCCTTTCAAATCCTCGGCCGGCATTCCTTGTTTGTAAACGACGAGCGGGCCGGTAACGCCGGAGTCGGATGTGCTTCCGGAGTTGCACCCGTAACTCGCCACCTTGATTTTCTTGCCATCAACCTGCAGCGACCACTGCGAATCGTCGGGATACTCGCTCGTCCACCAGCGCTTATACGTAAAAGGATTTCTGAAAATGTCCACCACGCCCATGGCACGCCATTCCTTTTCGAGCAGCGCGAGATAATTCTTCCACGACGGGCTACCGGCGATCGTCGGGCCGCCTTTGGAATCTTTCTCCACGTGCCAGGCGTGGATTTCTTTTTCGGTGACAAGAAATTTCAGATTGATTCGCGTGAGATTACCGGCCACGTCGGCGCGCAGGTGGCGAATGACAACTCCGGGTGCCAGCGCGATCGTCGCGCCCAACCCCGTGATCCCGGTGACAAACGCTCGACGCCGCATGTTGGATCTCATCGTCGGATTATAATACCTCCTATGAAAAGACTCTTGATTGTAGTTCTCGTGACAGCCGCGCCCATCTTTGCCCAAACAATGCCGGCGCCGGCAGGATTGAAAGACGCACTCGTGAAACACTGGCAGCGCACCGCCGAATTGACCATCGCCGTGGCCGAGGCGATGCCGGAGAATGGCTACGTCTTTAAACCGAATCCTGAGGAAATGAGCTTCGGCCAACAAATGGCGCACATTGCCACGGCCAACATAGGCGCATGCGCCGCCGCACGGGGCGAAAAAGCCGAACTGCCCGCGAAGATCCAAGAGTGGGCTAAGGATCAGAACAATGTGCCGATCGACAAAGCCACCGCAATTCCGTTCCTGAAGGACGCGTTCGCGTTGTGCAAGAAGACCGTCGAGGCAATCACTGTGGACCAGCTTGGCGAAACGATCGGCACGGGCGCGCGCCAGCAAACGAAGTTTGAATTGCTGTGGTCGTACTTCACGCACACGGCGCATCATCGCGGGCAGGCGGAAGTCTATTTGCGGCTGAAGGGCATCACGCCGCCGCCGTACGTGTTCTAGTTGTTTTCTCCCGGTGTGCCCGCGGATTTCGCCAGAACCAGGTTTTCAATGAAGAATTCCATCATGCGAGCCTGGTTCACACCGGAGTGTCCTTGATCCGGTCCCACCTGCACTTCAAAACTTTTGCCGGCTTCCTGTAGCTTGCGGATGAACTGCATCATGTTCGACGGATGCACGTTGTTGTCCGCCGATCCGTAGTAGAGCAGCAGGCGTCCGTTGAGATTCGGTGCGTAAGTCATTAGCGATCCCGCGTCGTACCCCGCTTTGTTTTCCTCGGGCGTACGCATGTAGCGCTCGGTGTAGATCGTGTCGTAATTCCGCCAATCGGTGACCGGCGACGATGACGACGCCGCGTGGAAAACGTCGGGATAACGCAGCAACGCCATTGCCGAAGCGTATCCGCCGTAGGAAGTGCCGAAGATGCCCACGCGATTCTTGTCGAGATACGGCCGCGACCACAACGCTTTCACGCCGGCCGCCTGATCGTCGATTTCCGTCGTGCCGAATTTTAGGTAGATCGCGTCGGTGAATCGCTTGCCGCGTCCCGCCGCGCTGCGCGAGTCGAGGGTGGCCACCAGAAATCCGTACTCGGTGATGGGATTCGGCATGGTGAACGTTTCGCGCGCGCCATTGGTGTCGGGTCCCGCGTAAACGGAGACGAGCAGCGGATATTTTTTCTGCGGATCGAAGTTTGACGGGAAATGCAGAAGTCCGTGCAGCTCCGTTTTGCCGTCGGCCGCTTTGTACGTGAACAATTCCACGCGCTTCAATGCGAGTTGATCGTACTGAGTGGTGTCACTCTTGGCGAGCTCGGCGACCATCTGGCCCGATCCATCCATCAAGGTTGTCACGGGCGGATGGTCGTGCGTCTGCGCCACGTCGACGAAGAATTTCCCGTCGGGCGACACGAAGTCCGTGTGATGAAAGGCGCGATCGGTGAGACGACGGTCGCCCTTGCCGTCGAGGCCCACGCGATGCAACTGCATCTTCATGTGATTGTCGCCGTCATGCGCCATGTAATAGACCACGTTGTGTTCTTCGTCAATCGTGACAACGTTGCCGGCGTCGAACGAATTCGCGGTGAGCGTCGCGAGCAGCTTGCCCGAGAGATCGTAGAGGTAAAGATTCTCGAAGCCGGTGCGTTGGGAGCTCCAGATGAACCGCTTGCCGTCTTTCAGATACTTGATCGCCGGATTTTCTTTCACCCAACTGTCGAGCCATTCTTCCTTCACCACGCCACGGCACTTGCCGCTGTCGGGATCGCACGCCGTCAACTCGACAGCATTCTGATGGCGATTCGCGCGATTGAACGTCAGCGCGCTCGAGTCCTGAGTCCATGCGACGTGATACACGTAATAGCCCATCACGTTGTCGCTCAGCGGCAGACCGCTGCGCGCGTCCATGCGTTGCGTGTGCTTCGACGCCACGTCGTACACCAGAACGTCCACTTGCGGATTGTCGACGCCCGCTTTCGGATACGCTTCGGAGTCGAGCGTGTCCTGAATCTTTGTTTGGTTCAAACCGAGGTAGTAATCAGGCACTTTGCTTTCGTCGAAGCGATAGAAGCCGACCTTCTTGCTATCAGGCGACCACCAGATCGCCGTGGTCTGCGCGAGCTCTTCACCATAGACCCAACTCGCCGTGCCGTTCTTGATGCGGTCCTTCTCGCTGCCATCGGTGGTGATGGCCGAGGCGTTCGATCCATCGGCGTCGCTGATCCAGAGGTTGCGGTCCTTGTAATACGCTTTGTATTTTCCGTCGGGCGACACAGCGGAATCGAATTGCCGCCCGCGCGCCGGACCTCCTCCGCCGCCACGACCGCCACGTCCAAGGCGATCGTTTGTGGCCGCGCCGGTTTCGGTCGCTTGGCGCGTGGCCACGTCGTAGCGAAACGCTTTACCGTCGTGCGAATACTCGAACGTGCCCGCATCTTTCCACGTGACCGTCAACGCGCCGAGTTTCACCGATCCGGCAATTTGATTGGCAACCTTTTCGTGTTGCTCGTAGCCGGGCATGGTCTTTAGGCGATCTTGCGCGACGGTTGTGAGTGAGAAGAGGGCGAGGGAAACGAAGAGGCGCTTCATGGTGGGTATAGTATCAAACTGTGGATGCAGAGACGATGGTGCGCGAGCAAGTGGCCGCGCGCGGCGTGCGCGATCAACGGCTGCTCGAGGCCATGCGCGACATCCCGCGCGGCGAATTCGTGCCAGAGAAAGAAAAACATCGCGCTCTCGAAGATCGCGCACTGCCGATCGGCGGCGGACAAACCATTTCGCAACCCTATATGGTCGCGTTGATGTTGGAAGCGCTGTCATTGAAAGGCACCGAGACGGTGCTCGATGTCGGCGCGGGATCGGGATATCAAACGGCGATCTTGGCGCTGCTGGCACGACACGTTTATGCGATTGAGCGCGATCCTGCATTGGTGGAAAGCGCGCGGGCCGCGTTAGCGCGCGTCGGCTTGCTGAACCATGTGACGCTGGTGTGCGGCGACGGCTCGCTGGGCTACCCGCCCGGCGCACCCTATGACGCGATCGTGGTGGGCGCGGGCGCGCCCGACGTTCCCGCAGCGTTGGTCGATCAACTTGCCGACGAAGGACGCTTGGCGATTCCCGTGGGCACGCGGGCGCTCCAGGAATTGGTGCTCGTGCGGAAGTCGGGCGGCGTCGCGCATCGCGTGGGATTGGGCGGATGCCAGTTTGTTCCGCTGCGCGGGGTCCAAGGGTGGGACGGATAAACACGATGAAGTACCTCATCAAGTATTCTCCTGATGCGGTTGATCAACTCGAGGCGTTCCGAGCTCGCGATCAGCGGATTGTTTCCGAGGCGATCAGCGAACAGCTGGCTTTTCAGCCGGCCACGCCTACAAAGAACCGAAAACGACTGCGCCCCACTGATCTGGCCGTCTGGGAACTTCGCGTTGGCCGATTCCGCGTATACTACAACGTAGAGGATGAACCGAAGCCGCAAGTCGACATCTTGCTCATCGGCATCAAGGATCGCGATGTCGTGACGATTAGCGGGAAGGTTATCGAATTATGAAGACGATCGACTTGGCAGACGCGAATCAGAGCTTGGCCTCCTTTGTCCGTAATGCGGACGCCAAGCCGTTGGTCGTGACGAAGGCCGGCAAGCCGGTCGCGGCGCTTATTCCCGTCGACGAAGACGGGATCGAGAGTCTCGCAGTTAGCTCCAGCCCCGTGTTTCGGAAATTGATATTGCACTCGCGGGAGCGCCTCAGAAAAGAAGGTGGCATCCCGGAAGAAGAAGTAAAGCGGCGATTGGGCCAACGCCGCTAGAAGCTCACGCCAATTCCCAAATCTCACGCTCGCGCCACGCGATCACCAACGTCGCCGCGAGACCCGTAACGCACAGCAGGGCGATCGCCGCCGGTGCGCCGATGCGCGCGCCCGCGGCACCGGCGAACAAGCTGCCGAGCGGCGAGAAGCCCAGGAACGCCGTCGCGTGCATGCTCATCACGCGCCCGCGCATCAACGGGTCAACGTGCTTCTGAAGCAAATTGTTCACGCTACTGACCGCCGTGACCATCGACACGCCCACCACATAAAGCGCCGCCAGCGAGAGCCACATGTTCCGCGAAAAGGCGAACACGATCAGCGCCCCAAAAATCGCACCTACGCCGCGAAGCACGCGCGTCCCTTTTCGTGGACCATCGCCGAATCGCGAAAGCAGGTATGCGCCGGTCAGCGCGCCGGTGCCCGCCGCGCCCATCAGGTATCCCAAACCCTCGGGACCCATGTGCAGGATGTCGCGCGCAAAGTACGGTGCGAGACTGATGTAGGGAATCGCGCAAAAACTGACGAGCGCCACAAGCAACATCAGCGTCGCCAAGTCGCGCCGCGTTCGCATGTAACGGAAACCGTCCTGCAATGGTTTCCAGAATCCTACGGGTGGCTTTCCCGGCGGCGCGCCCACGTTCAGCAGCACCAAGGCGTAGAGCAGCGCCAGAAAACTGAGCGCGTTGAGAAAAAAACATCCCGCGCTGCCGATGAATTTCAACGACAAGCCGGCGAGCATGGGACCGATCAGCCGCGACATGTTGAATTGCGCCGAGTTCATCGCGATCGCCGTCGTCAAGTCCTCGCGCGGAACCAGTTCCGGCACGATCGATTGATACGCCGGCGCGTTCATGGCGTTGGCGATGCCGGCGCAAAACGAAATCACGATCACTTCTTCCACGGTGATCCAGTTTTTCCACGTGAGGAACGAAAGCAGGAACGCCAGCATCATCATGGAGCCTTGCGTCAGCATCATCATGCGGCGGCGATCGGCGCAGTCGGCGATTACGCCGCCGATCAGCGAGAAAATCAATGTCGGCGCGGCGGAGGCGAACCCCACAAGTCCCAGGAGAAAAACTGAGTTGGTTAGTTGCAGCACCAGCCAGCCTTGCGCAAGGGTCTGCATCCAGTTGCCGATGTTCGAGAGGAAATTGCCGGTCCAGAGGAGCCGAAAGCGCCGGTGACGCAGCACCGCGAGCATGCCGCGGCGCGGTGGATCGGAAATCGATGGAACTTCCGCGCCGTCGCTTTCGCACGCTTGTACGATTTGTGCAACGCGAGAATCGTCTGGCGCGGTATCAGGCATTGCTTGTTGGGCGATACTTCGATTGTATCCGCAAATCTTTTACGAGTAGCCGCACGCGCGACTCCCCCATGAACTCGTCGCGCTCGGGATGAAAGGCCAGAGCCACCGGCGATTGCGGCAGAAGCGAGGGCGCCAAATCGGCGCGTCCCCAGAAAACCGCTTCCAGGATGAGGTTGTCTTGGCGGACGCGAATGCTTAAATGCCGGCCCGGTTGCCGCTGGCCGCCGACGATTTTTCCGCCGAAGATGCGCGCAGAGACGAGTTCCAGGTCGCGCGCGCCAAACAGCGGCGAAGGATTCGACACGCCGTGTGGCGCGAGTTTCTCGATATCCTCAAGCATAGTGTCCGTCAGATCGCTGAGGCGCAGCGCGGCGTCCAGGCGCAGTTCCGGCACCAGATCCGCCGCCGTGAGGATTTGCGCGGCGCGCCCGGCAAGCGTGCGGCGCAACTCTTCTACGCGCGACAGCTCGAGCGACGCGCCCACCGCTACGGAGTGTCCGCCGTAGCGGCGAAACACTTGTGTCTCGCGTTGAATCGCGTCGAGCGCGTCGAGCAGATGAAATTGCGAAATCGAACGCCCCGAGCCATGTGCTTCGTCACCCTCAACCGACATCACCAGCACCGGGCGATGATATTTTTCGAGCACACGTCCGGCGGCGATACCAACGACTCCCCGATGCCATCCTTCGCCGGCAAAAACCCACGCCGATTCGTTGAGCATTTCGGGCCGCGCGGCGATTTGTTGCTCGATTTCCCAGAGGACGCGCTCCTGCTCGGCCTGCCTTTCGACGTTCAAACGATTCAACCGCTCCGCGACTTCGGTCGCCTCGCCGTCGCTGAGCGTTTCGAACAAGCGAATGACATCGTTTGCCGTGTCCATGCGGCCGGCGGCGTTCAAGCGCGGCGCGAGGCGGAATCCCACGTCGCCAGAGCCGATCGCCTTGCCATTCAGTCCCGCGACGCCGATCAGCGCTTTCAATCCCGCGTGCGCGGGGCGGCGCAACGCTGCCAGTCCATGACGCGCGATCACGCGATTCTCTCCCGTGAGCGGCACAACGTCGGCGATGGTGCCGATCGCCACCATTTTCAAAAACGATTCCAGCAATTTCCGGCGGTCGCCGCACTGCGCGCGCGTGAACAACGCATCCACAAGCTTAAATACCACACCGACGCCGCAAAGCTCCTTGTCGGGATATTCGCACAACGGCTGTTTGGGATTGAGCACCGCGAGCGCCGGTGGAATTTCCTCTTCCGGCAAGTGATGATCGGTGATGATGCAATCCATTCCGAGTTGCGAGGCGTGCGCCACCACCGCGCCGGCACGAATTCCCGTGTCGACGCTGACGACTAAGCGAATGCCGCGCTCGGCCGCACGATCGAGCACTTCTTCCTTCATCCCGTAGCCTTCAGCGATGCGATGGGGAATGTGGAATTCCGTGCGGCCGCCGAGGCGTTCGATGGCCTTGCGCAAGACGATCACGGCGGTCGACCCGTCGACGTCGTAGTCGCCATAGACCAAAACTGTTTCGCCGCTCGACACGGCTTGAAGCAAACGCGTCACCGCGGCATCCATGCCGCGCATCAGGAACGGATCGTGCAGGTGATCGAGCGACGGGGCGAGAAATTGCCGAGCGCTTTCAACGGAAGTCTGTCGGCGGTTGACCAGCAGCGTTGCGAGAAGCGGGGAAACGCCGAGCTGGCGGGCCAGCGTGTCGACCGTTTCCTGAGGCGGCTTGAGGAGCGTCCAGCGCGGAGGAATCGGCGGGAGTGGTTCAAGCTCCGGAACTTGGGCCGCGGCGCTTTGAGCGGCCGCCCCTACCGCGCTAGTTGAGAGAGTAGAATCCACCACGCCCGCTTGGTCCTTCGTCTTCATCGTCGGACAACTCGGGTAGCGAGTCGCCGATTTCGTCCATCAAGTCGAGCAGCTTTTCGTACCACGGCGCGACGCGTTCGTACGCGAAGCGGCGGCCGTCCTGCTGCCAGGCGATCCGCACCCACGCCACGTGGCCCACGTTCGGACGCAAGCTATCGAGAAAATCGTTGGCGTCCTCACGGTCGTTGTCGGCCATCTCCACGTCGGCCAGCGTTTCGCGCGCGCCGTCCATTTCATCGCTCGAGAATTCGAGCGAACTGAACAGGAACATGCGTGCGCCGGCTTCGCGCGCTACGTCGCTGAACTGGCGGAAGTCGGGATATGCGGCGGCGTCCCAGTAGAGGAATCCTTCCTCGCCGGGAATGCCCTGGCAGTGGAAAATCGGCAGGCCCACGCTGCGCACATAATCGAGAATTTCGCCGCGCAGGCGGTCGAGATCGAAATCTTTTGTGGGCATGAACTTTAATATTACTCCGGTTGGAGGCGGACGTTCTTATTTGTGATGCATCACGATCGTGTCGTGGACCGAAGCGAGATCGCGCGCCGCCGGCGTGACAATGCTCTTGGGACCGATGACGATTTTTTCGCTGCGGTTCATCGCCGCGCGGACGTCAGCTTCACTGACGAAGTCCAGGATTTTCGGTGCAGCCGGCGCCGCTGGTTTCGCGGCCGGAGTTGGAGCAGCGGCCGGCGCCTCTTGCTTGGCGGCCTTCGGCGCTTCTTTGGGCGCTTCCTTGGGGTGCTTCGCGGCAAATTGCGCGGCGAGCTCCGCGACGGCCTGCTTGGTAACCTTGGCCGGTTGCGGCGTGGGCGCTGCTGATACGGCGGGCCCGGCTGTCACGCTCGGCGCGGGACGCACTTCCCATGCCACGCGCTTCAAATTGATCAAGTTCATCGGCCCCACGTTGTCGCTCGTCACATTGCCGCCCACCGCGCCGCAGCCCAGCGTCATCGCGGGCGGCAGGTTCGTGGTGATTCCCACCGATCCCATCGTACTCGGCGAATTCACGACGACGCGAAACGCCGGCATGCGCAGTCCGTACGCGCGGATCTTCGCTTCGTCGCGCGAATGGATCGAACAGGTGTGACCCATGCCGCCGAAGCGCAGCAGACTTTCGCAGCGATCCAGCGCTTCCTCGAATGTCTTCGTGAAATACAGCGACAGCACCGGCGACAATTTTTCCGCCGACAACGGATAGTCGCGGCCGACGCCGGCCAGCGGAGCCACTAACACTTGAGTACCGGGCGGCGCGTTGATTCCGGCCTGACGCGCGATCTCGGCGGCCGGCTTGCCCACATATTTCGGATTCACTGTGAAATTCGGGGTGATCATCATGCGCGCCAGCGCCGCCGCCTCCGTTTCGTTCACGATGTACGCGCCGTTCGCTTTCAACTCCGTCATCACCTGATCGCGCAGGCTCTCGCACGCCACAATCGCTTGTTCACTCGAGCAAAGTGTCCCGTTGTCGAACGTCGTTCCGCGCACCACGTCCGCAACCGCCTTCTTTACGTCCGCCGATGATTCGATCAACGCGGGAACATTGCCGGGTCCCACGCCGTAGGCCGGTTTTCCGCTCGAGTACGCCGCGCGCACCACGCCCGATCCGCCGGTCGCCAGGATCACGCCGGTCCGTTTGTGCTTCATCAACTCTTGCGTGCCGGCAAAGGTGGAATGCGTCATGCACTGGATCACGTTTTCCGGCGCGCCCGCGGCGCGCGCCGCGTCGTAGAGGATCGCCGCTGTGTGACCGATGCATTTCACTGCATTTGGATGCGGACTAATTACGACCGCGTTGCGCCCTTTGACGGAAATGATGCTCTTGTACATCGCCGTCGACGTCGGGTTGGTGGTCGGCAGCACTGCCGCGACCACGCCCACCGGATTTGCGATCTCGACAATTTTGGCGGCGGCGTCTTCGCGGACGATTCCCACGGTCTTCATGCCGCGAATGTGTTCATGGAGGCGCTCGGAGCAGAGCAGATTCTTTTGCAGCTTGTCGGCGGCCACTCCGTATCCGGTTTCGGCCACGGCCTCATCGGCCAATTCGCGCGATGCACGTGCGGCGGCGTGCGCCATCGCCGCAACGATGGAGTCCACTTGTTCTTGCGAGTAGGCGAAGAATTCCCGCGCAGCGACGTGCGCCTTCTCGGCCATTTCGCGCGCTTCCTGTATGGAAAGCAAGTCCTGGTCGCGCAACACGAAGGATTACCCTTTCGCTTTTTTGCCGGAATCGGGTGTGGGCAGGATTTTCTCGACGTCCGAGGCCGGACGGGGAATCACGTGAACGGAAACCAGCTCGCCCACGCGCCGCGCCGCGGCCGCGCCCGCGTCGGTGGCGGCCTTCACCGCGCCGACGTCGCAGCGCACCATTACCGTGACGTATCCCGATCCGATATATTCGCGGCCGATCAACACCACGTTGGCCGCTTTGACCATGGCGTCGGCCGCTTCAATCGAGCCGACGAGTCCGCGCGTCTCCACCATGCCCAATGCGTCCATATCCATGCGATTCCTCCAAGTTTCCGACTCC
This sequence comes from Terriglobia bacterium, assembly GCA_021325275.1. Lineage (GTDB taxonomy): Bacteria > Acidobacteriota > Terriglobia > JAJPHL01 > JAJPHL01 > JAJPHL01. Next base: position 34,379 of record JAJPHL010000039.1, read on the forward strand.
AGCAGGCTCTCAGCCTAGCACAGTTACGCGCTCACCGTTTGTCCCGCCGCTACGCGTGCGAAAATCTCCAACGCCTGATCGATCTGGGCGCGGCTCACATCGAGATGCGTGCACATGCGCATCACTTCGGCACTGAACGCACCGGCCATCACGCCCTGGGCGGCCAGTTCTTTCGCAATGTCATGCGCGTCGATGCCGGTGCCGGAAACGTCGAAGACCAAAATGTTGGTCTGAACTTTCGCGGGATCAATCTTGACGCCGGGAATGCGCGCCAGTCCCTCGGCCAAGTGCCGCGCGTTGCGATGATCTTCTTCCAAGCGCAGCGGACCTTTCTCCAGCGCGATCAATCCCGCCGCCGCAATCACGCCGGCTTGCCGCATGCCGCCGCCGAAAACTTTGCGGTAGACGCGGGCCTTCTCGATGAAATCGCGCGTGCCCACTAGCAGCGATCCGATCGGAGCACCCAAGCCTTTCGACACGCAGAACTGCACGGAATCGAACCTCGCGGTGATCTCGCGCACCGGGCGCTTCAAGTAAGTCGCGGCGTTGAAGACGCGCGCGCCGTCGAGATGCACCGGGATGCCGAGTTCGTGCGCGCGGTCGCAAATTTCGTCCGACACTTCCTTTGGATACACGGTGCCGCCGGCGAGATTGTGGGTATTCTCGAGCGAAATCAGCGCGGTCTGGGCGCGATAGTAAATCTTCGGGCGAATCTGCGCCTTCACTTGATCCCAGTGGAGAATGCCGTCGTCGGTGGGGATCGAGCGCGGCAGCACGCCGCCCACGAACGCCATCGCGGCCATCTCGTAGTTGTAAATGTGGCCGCGCTCCTCGCAAATCACTTCGTTGCCGTGATGCGTGTGAATCTTGATGGCGATGAGATTGCCCATGCTGCCCGAGGGCAAGAAGAGCGCGGCCTCGCGGCCGAAAATCTCGGCGGCGCGGTCTTGCAACCGATTGACAGTGGGGTCTTCAAGGTAAACGTCGTCGCCGACTTCGGCTTCGGCCATGGCGCGCCGCATTTCGGGCGACGGCTTGGTAACGGTATCGCTGCGTAGATCGATCATAAACACCTTTGGAGTTTTTAGATGAAAGCCTGAAAGACTTCGTTCGAAAGCAAGCGGCCGCGCGGCGTTAGTCTCACGCGATCCTCGTGAAATTCTAGCAGACCCTCGCTGGCGAGTCGCCTGATTTCCTGGCCAAAACGTCCGCGGCCCGCGGTGTCGAGCGCGACACCGGCGTTTTGGCGCAGGCCCAGAAACCAGCGTTCTTCTTCTTGCCGGCGTTGGTCCACCGGCTCCACCGATGCACGCGCTGAATCGCCACGCTCCATGCGGGCGATGTATTCGTCCAGATCATCGACGTTGCCCCAGCGCGATCCGCCATCGTAGGAATGTGCGTCGACACCGAATCCGAGATATGGAGCGCAATCCCAATACTTGCGGTTGTGTCGCGACTCCCGTCCGGGCCGCGCGAAGTTGGAGATTTCGTATTGGCGCAGGCCGCGGCTTTCGAGAAACTCGCACGCCCGCACGTAAAGCGACGCAATCACGTCGTCCGAAGGAACGTCGCCGGCGGAATAGCGCGCTCCGCCCGCGAGAAGCTCCGCACCGAGGCGGCTGTCTTCGTCGGCCTCAAGAATGTAGACGGAAACATGCTCGGGCGCGAGACTCGCGGCGGCTTCAAGCGACTCTTCCCAACTCTCGGGCGTTTGGTGAGGCAATCCCGCTATCAGGTCAATGCCGATATCCGTGATTCCCGCACCGCGAAGCACCGCAAGATCGCGCTCGACTGTTGCAAGCGCGTGCATGCGTCCGGTGGCGCGCAGTTCGCGCTCCACCAGCGACTGCACGCCCAGGCTGACGCGATTTACTCCCAAGTTTTTCCACGCCCCGACGAGGGACGCATCGAATGTCCCCGGCGCGGCCTCAATGGTACTTTCCGCGTCACGGGAGATTTCGAAACGCTCATGCAGCGCGTCAAAGAGTCCCGCGATTTGCTCGGAAGAAAGCAGGCTCGGCGTTCCGCCACCGAGATAAATGGAATCCGCCGCCACTGGCTCCGCCGCCCGAATCTCGGCCTCGACCGCGGCCAAGTAACGTTCCAACTGCGCGCGCGGAAACACTCCCGACGCAAAGTTGCAGTAAGTGCATTTGAACTTACAAAACGGGATGGAGACATAGACTCCGTGCACGCTTCTATTTCATCACAATGCGGGAACTCCAGGGCTGGTGGCAACGTATAGCGGGTCATGAAGCAATTCCTGGACGGTCTGCGCCTCGACCTGCGCGCCGCGTGGCGCGCGTACGCGAAGAATCCGGCGTTCGCGATTCTTTCGTTTTTCATGCTCAGCGCGGGCCTGGGCGGAACAGCGTCGATGTACAGCTTGGTGAACGCGTGGGTGCTCGATCCGCTGCCGTATCCCGACTCCGACCGCCTGATGTTTTTCCGCGCTACCAACATGAAGAACGGCAACGTGACGACAGTGACGCCGGGCGAGTTTCAGGAATGGCAGCGCGATCCGTCGTTCGAGGCGATGGCGGCGTACCAGCAAATGCCCTACAACTTGACGGGTGTGACGGGCGGCGTGCAATCGATCGCCCCGGAGCGCCTGACGGGCGCGCAGGTCAGCGCGAGCTTCTTCTCGATCCTCGGCGTGACGCCGGTGCTGGGCCGCGATTTTCTGGCCGAAGAAGATCAGCCCGGCGCGGGGCGTTGCGTCATCCTCACGCATGAATATTGGGAAACGCGCTTCCTGGCCGATCCATCGGTGATCGGAAAAACCATTGCGATCGACGACGAGCCATCAGTGATTCGCGGCGTGCTGCCGGCGCATTTTCAGTATCCGCTGGTGGGACCGGCGCAAGTTTTCATGCCGCTGGCTCTCAGTGTGAAGGATCGCGCCGATCGGAAAGTCCGCTGGCTCGACGTGGTCGCGCGGCGTCGCGCGAACGTCACGTTCGACCAAGCGCGCGAATCGCTCGCGGCGCGCGTACGATCGATGCGCGAGCAATATCCCGATACCAACGTCAACATTGGCCTGTACGCGAAATCCGTCGCCGCCGAAATCGGCGAGCATCAAGGCAATTCCGTGGTGATCGCCTGCTTCGGTCTTACGATGTTCGTGCTGCTGATCGTTTGCTCGAACATTGCCGGCCTGGTCCTCGCGAAATCGGTGGAACGACAGAAGGAAATGGCCGTACGGCTCGCGCTCGGCGCGACGCGCGCCCGCGTGATCCGGCAACTTCTCACCGAGCAAGCGCTCACGTTTGTGGCGGGCGCGATGGGCAGCGTCTTTGTGGCCAAAGGAATCTTGATTTGGATCTCCAACGGCATTCCCTACGAGAATCGCGCTTACTTGCGCAACTTTGCGCAGATCTCCCTCGACTGGCGTGGCGTGATGTTTGCATTGTTTACCGCGCTCGCCGCCGCGTTGATCTTCGGACTCGGGCCCGCGCTCGAAGGATCGCGCGGCGGATTAAACGACGTCTTGAAAGATGGATCGCGGGGGTCATCCAGGCGCGGAAGATTTATTCGTGACGGTTTGATCGGCGCGGAAATCGCCATGGCGACGATCTTGCTCGTGTCGAACGCGCTGATGCTGGAAAGCCTCAAGGCGTTGTGGGAAGTGAATCCCGGATTTCAGGCGGAGGGATTGCTCTCGGTGGACATCGGTTTGCCGCCGAAAGCGTATCAGGACCTCGGCCGCGCCACGCGGACACTCGAGGATATCGGCGATCGCGTGCGCGCCATCGCCGGCGTGGAGCGCGCCAGTTTAGTGGAACACATTCCCTACGGTCATAGCGGAGCGCGAACGCAAGTATGGATCGAAGGACGGCCGGAGCCGCTGCCCGGCGAAGTTCCCTCCACGCGCATCAGCGGCGCGTCACCGGGATATTTTGCAACCATGAAAATTCCGATGATCAGCGGGCGCGATTTCATGGCGTCCGACGACGCGCAGGCGCCGCGCGTCGCGGTGATCAACGAAATATTTGCGCAGCGCCAGTGGCCGAATCAAGATCCATTGGGCCGGCACATACGCCTGGGCCCTCGTGACGCCGCGCTGGCCTCGGCGCCGGTGGAAGTCGTTGGTGTGGTGAAATCGGTGAGGATGTTCGGCCTGGACGACCACCCGGAAATGCAGATGTACGTCCCGATGCGCCAGCGGCCCGTGCAGACGGCGCACCTGGCGATTCGCGCGAACGGCGGGGGCGCGCGCGTGGGTCCCGCGGTACGCGACGCCGTATGGTCCATCGACCGCAACATTCCGGTGCCGGAAATATCCGACATGCCGCACGCGATCGAAGTGACCTACACGCCGAATCGCATGACCGCGGAGATGATGTCGTGGTTCACGCTCTTGGCGCTGGTGCTCGCGGCCACCGGACTCTACGCGATGATGTCGTGGTCGGTGGAGCAACGCTCGCGCGAAATCGGGATACGCATGGCGCTAGGTGCCGGACCCTTTCACGTTCTCGCAACCGTATTGCGTCGAGGCACAATTCTCACGGCAATCGGCTCGCTGCTAGGACTTGCCGGCGCGGCGGCCACTACGCAATCGCTGACGATCGTGTTGTACAACATCAGCCCTCGCGATCCCGCGACGTTTGGCGGCGTCAGCGCCATGCTCATTTTGGTGGCGATGGCCGCTTGCTACATCCCGGCACGCCGCGCCTCGCAGTTGGATCCGTCCTCGGCGCTGCGGCACGATTAATTCGCCGTCACGGACAGCGATATTGCTCCACCGCCACGCCGATGAACGCGCGCACCCGCGTCAATGTGCAGCCGCGTGAAACGAGATACGTATTTGTCTCGCGCGGCTCGTTCATTTCCACCATCGTCCAGTGAAACGGCCGCGTCGTGTGCATGTACCAGAGCCTTCCAGTGAAATCCGCTGGAATGTTCGATTGCAGGTCGCGATACAACGCCACTTGCGATGGCGCATCGAACGATTCCTGCGATCCGCGCCGGCAGCACGGCCATCCGGTGTGTCCCCATTTGACACCTGGCGGATTCCAGTGGAACATCGTCGCGTAAAATCGAAAAGCCTCCGACGTTGAAGCGTGAATCAGCGCGAGATCACCGGACTTCATCCGGTCCTTCATGAAAGCCGTCGCGGATTGTGTATCTTCCTCAGGGAGTCCAACGCTCCAGAACGGCAATGCGCCCGCTGACATCGCGCCCGTGATCACGGCGGCGATGACGACGGCGCAGGTGAAAGGAGCATAGACACGCGGCCACGTTCGCGCGATCGCCTCGAGTGCCGACACAAACAACAATACGACGCACGGCAACAGGAACAAGCAGACGCGCGGCGACAATGGAAAGCGCCGCGCCAAACTCGCGCAGAGCACCAGCAAGCACGGCAGCAGCAACATCATCTGCACCAGCGGCAGGCGGCGATTTCCAAGGCGCCAGCGCTGCTCCGCGATGGAAAGTCCCCAGAGAAGCACCAGCGCCGCGGCGCCCAGCGCTATTTTTCCGCGAATGCGCATGGGATCGGGCAATGAAAGAAACACCGTGAAGCGCGTGAACGCGTCGACGATGGAGGCGGGCCGCCCCATGATCGCCATGCGGCCGTCGAACCACGATTTCAGCAGCGCCGGCGAAGAATTCGGAATCACGAGCGTTACGTATTCGATGAGAAAAACAATCGCCGTAGAAGCTGTGAGCAATATCGCCCGCTGACGCCGCGTTCCGCCGTTGACCGGCGTTGCGCTGGTGCGGCGCGCGGCGGGATCGTGCGCCAGCACTGCGAGCACGATGCCGGGAATGAGAAACGCCATACCATACGCGAACAACTCGGCGGCCATCGCTGCGCCGCACAGCCAGAGGAATCGCGCGCGCGTGGGGCGCTCGAGATACGCAACGGCCAGCAGCAACACAACGCCCGAGGCCGCCGCTTCAGTGGAGTATTGTTTCAACTGAATCGAATATTGAAGCATCACGACGTTGATCACGCACAAGACCCACGCGAGCGCCGCGAAGGCGGCCGACAGTGTCTTGCGCGCCAGCAGGATCATCACCGCGGCGAAGATGATTTGCATCGCTGCCGGCACGATCCGGAACGACGCGTTCGCGAGTCCGAATGCGTGCGCGCACCATCGCGCGAGAAGAAGAAACATCGGCGGCGACGTCTGCAAGAATGTCGGATAGAAAAACATGTCGGCGAGCGAGCCGGCCCAAATGGAGTTCGCCACCCACGCTTCGTCGAGCCACAGGCTGCGATTCATCGCCAGAATCACAGCAAGGAAATGCGGCACGCCGATGAGGAGAAAAAGCAGCCCAAGCAAGATGCGCGATCGACCGAACGCCGCAAACGTGCGGCAGAGACGCTTCACCGATCCTCCGCGCGCAGCGACTTCGTCATCGTGGCCATTCGCGACACGCCGTTCGCGCGACACCACGCTTCCATTTCCTTGGCCACTCGGGCCGGCGCCGTAGGATCCCAGAACGTCGCCGTGCCGACTTCGACCGCGCTCGCGCCCGCGGCCATGAACTCCAGCGCGTCGCGCCCCGTGGCGATTCCGCCGAGGCCGATCACCGGAATTTTCACCGCCGTGGCGACCTGATACACCATGCGCAGCGCGATCGGCTTGATCGCTGGCCCGGAGAGTCCACCGGTGATGTTGGGCAACACCGGGCGTCGCGCTTCAAGATCGATGGCCATGCCGAGCAGCGTATTTACGACCGAGAGTCCGTCCGCGCCGGCGTCTTCCGCCGCGCGCGCGATGAGCGCGATGTCGGTGACATTTGGCGACAATTTCACGATCACCGGACGGCGTGCTACCTGCTTGATCGCCGCCGTGACTTCGTGGGTCAACGAAGGATCGGAGCCAAAAATCATTCCGCCCTGTTTCGTGTTGGGACACGACACGTTGATTTCATAACCGGCGATTCCTTCGGCGGCTTCCAGGCGTTCGGTCACAGCGACGTAGTCCTCGGTGGAGTTTCCGAAAATGTTGGCGAAGATCGCGGTGGAAAATTTACGCAGCGGCGGCAGTTTCTCCTCGATGAAGGCATCCACGCCGACGTTTTGCAATCCGATGGCGTTCAGCATTCCCGCCGCGGTCTCCACGAGGCGCGGCGCGGGATTGCCTAACATCGGCGCGCGCGAAAGTCCTTTGACCACGATAGCGCCGAGCGCATTCAGGTCGAGGAGTTGCGCGAACTCCAGTCCGTATCCAAACGTTCCGCTGGCGGCGATCACGGGATTCTTCAGGCGAATTCCGGCGATCTCCACGGCGGTATCGATGCGCGACTCCATTTGGCTTGTCAGTTTATCAATAAACGCGCGCCGATCGCCCTTCGGCAGACGCAACTTCTGGTATCATCTTCCAAACATGCCCATTCGCGAAAAGACGCAGTTGATGTCGGCCTCGGAGATCGAGCGCACGCTGGTACGCCTGGCGCACGAGATCGTGGAGAAGAATGCTTCGCTCGACCGTCTGGTGCTGATCGGCATTCGCCGCCGAGGAGTTCCTCTGGCGCAACGCCTCGCTTACAACATTTCGCAGATTCAACAGCATCCGGTGCCGGTAGGTATTTTGGACATCACGTTTTACCGCGACGATCTTTCGACCGTTGGGCAAAAGCCGGTGCACACCGCGACGGAAATTCCTTTCACGATCGCGGACAAAGACGTGATCCTTTGCGACGACGTGTTGTACACCGGCCGCACCACGCGCGCCGCGCTCGACGCGTTGTTCGATCACGGCCGTCCGCGCCGGGTGCAGTTGCTGGTGTTGATCGATCGCGGGCATCGCGAAATCCCCGTGGAAGCGCAGTACGTCGGGAAGTACGTGGAAACCACCGACGCGGAAATCATCGAGGTAAAATTACGGGAAGTGGACCAAATGGAAAAGGTCCTGCTCGTGGAAAAGACCGACTGACTGGCCGCCTGAACATGTCGAACGCCGCGATGCCCAAGAGTTTGCTCGGTATCGAGGAGCTTTCTGCCTCCCAAATCCAGGCCATCCTGGAGCGCGCCCGCATTTTCAAACCCGTTCAAACGCAAGGCCGCAAGATGGACCGTCTGAAGGGCAAGACGGTGATCCACCTTTTCTACGAAAACTCCACGCGCACGCGATTGTCGTTCGAACTGGCGGCGCGGCGTCTGGGCGCGGATACCACAAGTATTACGGCGCAATCCTCGAGCGTGCAGAAAGGCGAATCGCTGCTCGACACGTTGAACACGCTCGCGGCGATGCGTCCCGACGCGATTGTGATGCGCCACTCGGCGAGCGGCGCGCCGCATTTTCTGGCGCGGCACCTGGCAACGACCATCGTGAACGCCGGCGACGGCACACACGAGCATCCCACTCAGGCTCTGCTCGACGCCTTTACGATCCTCGAGCACAAACCGGTACTGAACGGACTTACCGTGGCGATTATCGGCGATATCGCGCACAGTCGCGTGGCGCGATCGAACGTGTTGTTGATGGGAAAATTCGGCGCGCGCGTGATTTTGTGCGGTCCGCCTCCGCTCTTGCCGCCGGAGTTGAAAGAACTTTCGCCGTGCGTGAGTTTGTGTCACTCGCTCGACGAGGCGATCTCCGGCGCCGATGTGATCATGATGCTGCGCGTGCAACTCGAGCGGCAAAACGAGGTCTACGTGCCCTCGACGCACGAGTATTTTCAATACTACGGCTTGACGCTCGACCACATGAAGAAGGCCAAGCCCGACGCGATCGTGATGCATCCCGGGCCAATCAATCGGGGACGCGAAATCGCGGCGGAAGTGGCGGACTCGCCGCGCTCGGTGATCTTGAATCAAGTGGAAAATGGAATCGCGGTGCGCATGGCGGTCCTTGATTTGTGGATCGGCCCGCCGACGCAGCCCGATCCGGAAAAAACAATGCAACCGCAGATGAACGCAGATGAACGCAGATAACACAAAGACAAAACCGTCCTCTTGTTCTTTTCTGCGTTTATCTGCGTTCATCTGCGGTTGCTCTTAGTGTTTGGAGGAATCGTGTTGCTAATCAAAAATGGCCGCGTCGTCGATCCGTCGCAGAACCTCGATGCGCCAGCGCAAGTTTTGATTCGCGACGGCCGCATCGCCAAGGTCGCCGAGCGGATCTCCGCGGCGGACGCGGAGGTTTTTGACGCGAAGGGTCTGATCGTCGCGCCGGGATTCATCGATCTGCACGTTCATCTCCGCGAACCCGGCAATGAGCACGCCGAAACCATCGAGACAGGCGGACGCGCCGCCGCGGCCGGCGGATTTACCTCGATTTGCTGCATGCCGAACACGACGCCGGTGAACGACAACGCCGCCGTCACGCAATTCATCGTGGAGACGTCGCGTCGCGTGTCGCCGGTGAATGTTTTTCCCATCGGCGCGATTTCCTCGCGCAGCGCCGGTGAGCGTCTCGCGGAAATCGGACAAATGCATCGCGCCGGCATCGTAGGACTCTCCGACGACGGACGTCCGGTGATGTCGAGCGGATTGATGCGTCACGCCATGGAGTATTCGCTGGCGTTCGGCTTAGTGATGATCCAGCACGCCGAGGATTTGACGCTCACGCAAGGCGGACAAATGCACGAAGGCGTGCAATCCACGCGGATGGGATTGCGCGGCATCCCCGGATCGTCGGAAGACGTGATGGTGGCGCGCGACATCCTGCTCGCCGAGCAAACCGGCGCGCGTTATCACGTGGCGCATCTTTCCACAGCGCGTTCGCTCGAACTGGTGCGCGACGCCAAACGGCGCGGCTTGGCGGTAACGTGCGAAGTCACGCCCCATCATTTTACTTTGTGCGACGAAGACGTGCGCGATTACGACAGCAATTACAAAATGAAGCCGCCGCTCCGCTCGCGCGCCGATCGCGACGCGATGATCGAGGGACTGGCCGACGGAACGGTGGACGCGATCGCCACCGATCACGCGCCGCACGCAGGCAGCGAAAAGATGCAGGAGTTCGATCTCGCGCCTTTCGGGATCATCGGCTTGGAATCGGCGGTGGGATTGGCGCTCGAACGCCTTTATCATCCCAAACACGTCACGCTTTCGCGCCTGGTGAATCTTTTCTCCTGCAACGCGGCGCGCGTGGTGGAACTGAAAGATCGCGGGACCCTGAAACCCGGCTCCCACGCGGACGTCACGTTGTTCTCCACCGATCGCGCGTGGAAACTCGACGCGAATCAAAGCGCGTCGCGCAGCCGGAACACGCCCTTCGACGGACGCGAATTCCGCGGCGGTCCGGAAGCGACGATCGTCGCGGGCCGGGTTGTTTGGCGCCGCGCATAAGTTGGCAAATCATGTGATAGCATCCAGGCGTCATCTGGAGGCCAACATGATTCGCAAACAATTCATTCGTAATTTCTTGCTAAATGTATTATGTGCGGCTGCTCTTTTCGCCGCCGATGGTCCGAGCCTCCTTTCGCAAGTCGAAAAACCTACACCTGATCCTGCTAAGTCCGGCACGGTAAAGCAGCTCGTCTTCACCCACGATCGCATCAGGATCACGCTCGAAGAAGGCACGCTGCAATACTCCACGCCGGTGGAAGGTGTGGTGATCGCGGCGGCGTTTCGCGGCAAGGGAACGCTTGAAGTGATCCCGCCGAATACGCTGGAATCGCAACAACTGAGCATTTTCACCGGCGAAGAGAAATTGTCGGAGAGTTTCACGGAAGCGGCGTTTCTCACCACCGACAAGACCTTCGAACTGCTGGCGCCGAAAATCGAATTCGGTGCGGCCGTCGATGCGCACTTGGCCGAACTCATGGCGGCGCGCGTAAAAGAGAACGAAGAATGGGGCGCGGAAGTCTTGCCGCGCATGGTGAAGGGCCTGCTCTCCGGAAATCGCCCCCGGACCGCCTTGTTCATCGCCGACGTGAAGACCGACAAGCACGGGTGGCTGCAGGCGCGCTACGACAACCTGAAGATCGAAGAAATCCGCATCGGCCGCTTGGTGCAGATGGAGGTGGGCCGCCACTTCGACACCTGGATGCAATTCGCCGCCGCGGGGCGCGATCCGTTCACGGCGTTTCAGAATCCGCTGGAACGGGCCGATTACGAAGTCGCGAATTACGTGATCGACGCCTCCGTGAACGACAACGCCGAGTTGCACGCCACGGCGCATGTGGAGCTGAAGTATCGCGCCGAACAGGAGCGCGTGATCCTATTCGATCTCGATTCCAACATGCGCGTGGAGTCCGTCACTGATTCCAAAGGCGAGAAACTCGGCTTTCTTCAGCCCCGCGAGAACAAGGATCGCGTATCGAGTTACGGCGACTACGTCGCGGTCATCCTGCCCAAGCCTTCGCACACCGGCGACACCGAGAAGTTGGAGTTCACCTATGGCGGGAAGCGCGTGATCCGCAAAGTGGGCGCCGGCAACTTTTTCTGTGAAAGTTCCGGATGGTATCCGGAGATGCGCGACAGTTTCGCGTCGCGGGCCACGTTTGAACTGCACTTCAAGAGTCCCAAGAAATACTCGTTGGTGGCCACCGGCAGTAAGACGGACGAAACCACCGACGGCAACCTGCTGCTGACCACGTGGAAATCCGATATTCCGCAAGCCGTCGCCGGCTTCGCGTACGGCGACTACAAGGTGGTGACCGAAAAAGCGGGCGATGTGGAAGTCCAGATTTACGCGAACAGGCAGGGCGACGAAAACTTGGAAGCGATCCAGCACATCGCCGACGGCGCGATGGTCGGCAGCGGCGAGAGCGGGTTGGCGCTCGGTACACTCACGCCGGCGTCGATGGCGAAGGGAATGGCCACGGAAGTCGCGAACAACGTGCGCGTCTTCGAGCAATACTACGGCCCGCTGCCGTTCAAGCATTTGGCGGTGACGAATATTCCTTACTCTTATGGCCAGGGATGGCCCGGCTTGCTCTATTTGTCCGTGCTGTCCTTCCTCGATTCGACGCAGCGCCATCAATTGCTGCGGAACAACAACGACATCCGCCTCACTGATTTCTTCCGCGCGCACGAGACCTCGCACCAATGGTGGGGACATCGCGTGGGATGGAAGAGCTATCACGACCAATGGCTCTCGGAAGGTTTTGCGCAGTTCTCGGGGAATCTCTACGTGCAGTACCGCCAAAACTTTCAGGAGTATCTCAAGCGCTTGCGCGCCGACAAATTCGAATTGGCGACGCGCGACCGCAAGAACCGCACCTATGAATCGATCGGTCCGATCTGGATGGGCACGCGCATCTCGAACTCGGACGCGCCTCGCGCCTATCAACCTGTGATCTACAACAAGGGCGGCTACGTCCTCCACATGCTCCGGATGATGTTGTGGGACTCGCGCTCACAGGTGCCCGACCATCGCTTCATCGAAATGATGAAGGACTTCACCTCCACCTACGACAACAAAGCGGCGTCGACGGAAGATTTCCGTGCGATCGCCGAGAAGCATATGACTAAGGAAATGGAGTTGGAGCCCGGGAAAGGCTTGATCTGGTTTTTCCGCGAATACGTCTACAACGTCGGCATCCCGCACTATGAATTCAGCTACAAGATCGAGCCGGCAGAGGCGGGAAAATACCACATCACAGGATCGCTCGTGCGCACCGGCGTGCCTGCCGGGTGGATGGACGCCATGCCGCTCTACGCGGATTTCGGAGGCGGAAAAATCGCCAAGATCGGAGCGATTCCGGCGATTCGTCCGAACACGCCGATCGAGGCAACACTAGCGCTTCCGCAGCGTCCGGAAAAACTAATCCTGAATGCTCACGAGGATGTGCTGGCAGAAGTAAAGCAGTAGCGCAGTTACCCGGAACGCGCGTCTCGGAACCCGGAACTGTGTGTTACCGGTGTCCCGCGTCCATGTGATGCGGCTCGGACCCTCCGGCGCGCGCGGGCGCTTGCACTTCCAAGCGATACAAGTGATTCGGCTGGCCCACGCCCGCACCCACCGAGTATCCGTGCTCGATGGCCTTGAAGACGTACGCTTTCGCCAACACCGCTGACTCCACCACGCTGTGTCCTTGCGCGAGTTTCACGGCGACAGTCGTGGAAAACGCGCAGCCGGTGCCGTGCGTGTTGCCGTTTTTGATTTTTTCTCCCGGCAGCTCCATGTGATTGGTGCCGTCGAACAGCACGTCCACGGGGCGATCGAGATGTCCGCCGGTCACGATGGCGTTTTTCGCGCCGATAGCCACCAACTCCGCTGCGGCGCGCTTCATTTCGTCGACGTTGGTGACGGGAAATCCCACCAGCGCCGCGGCTTCTTCGAGATTCGGCGTCACCACGGTGACGCGCTTCAGCAAATGCGCGCGCAATTCCTTCCAGCCTTTTTCGCCGATCATCGGTGTGCCGCTGGTGGCGTTCATCACCGGATCGAGCACCACCGGGACGGGTCCCATTTTTTCGGAGAGCTTTTCGAGAAACGCCACCACAACGCGTACGTTCTCCACGCTGCCGAGCATTCCGATTTTCACCGCCGCCAGGCGGATATCTTCGGTGAGCGCGTCGAGCGTTTCGGCGAGCAATTTTCCCGACACCGCGTCGATGCGCTTCACGCCTTGCGTGTTTTGCACCGTGAGCGCGGTGATCGCGGCGACGCCGCGTCCGTTGTGCGCTGCAATGGTCTTGAGATCGGCGGCGACGCCCGCTCCGCCCGAAGGATCGAAACCTGCGATGGCCAGCACGATCGCGTGATGACCGTTCACTTCATGAGCCATTTCTCATCTTCTCCCTGATCATGCCGCGTCACACGCGCGCGCGGATGAAACTTGGATCAAAGTTAACGCACCCATCGGCTTGCCGCAACTAGTTTTTTTTGCTATACTTGTGAACGCAGATTAGGCAAGTGTCAAGTAAGCGCGCTTCGTAAGTGCGTCCAGTACGAACCGGCGAATTTCCCCACACCAGCCGGGATCCCAAAAGTAGGTCGAGCAGTCCAGGTTACCTCTAGCTATGGAAAAAAAGGTTGTGCGTGGTGCTATTGCGTTTGGAAGCGCATTTCTGTTGGCCGTTCCTGCGATCGCGCCGGTGCATGAGGCGGTGGCGTCTACATTGCCTCCGGTTCCGCTCGCGGAGATCGGACATCCCGAATTCGGCATCGCCACTTGGTACGGCGAAAAATTCCACGGCTTGCAAACCGCGAGCGGCGAAACGTTCGACATGTTTCGCATGACCGCCGCACATCGCCGGATTCCACTCGGCTCGATGGTGCGGGTGACGAATCTCAAGAACGGACTCTCGGTCATCGTGCGCATCAACGATCGTGGACCGGTCACGCGCACGGCGATGCTCGATCTTTCCTTCGCGGCCGCGCAGAAGTTGGGAATTGTCGAGTGGGGACGCGCGGAAGTTCGCGTCGACCAACTGCTGGAAGTCGGCGTGGGAACGAGCCAATCCGTTTCGCGCAACTAGACCCTCGGCATATACCAATCAACGCCGCGCCGTTAGACCAATCGTTCGGCCGTCACGGCGCGCGTACATTTCAGATATCATCGAGCAAGAGGTGTGTATGAAAGCCTTCTGTCTTCTAGCTGCCATTGCGTTGACCGTTCCCGCGATTGCTTTGGAAACTCCACGCACGCCCGTGCTCGTGGAATTGTTCACGTCGGAAGGATGCTCCAGTTGTCCTCCCGCCGACCAGTTGCTGATGCAGTTCGATACGAAGCAGCCGATTCCCGGCGCGGAAATCATCATCCTCAGCCAGCACGTCGATTACTGGAATCAACTCGGCTGGACCGATCCGTATTCTTCCAAGAGTTTTTCGCAGCGCCAGCAGGAGTACGCGTTCGCCCTGCATACGTCGGAAGGTCCCTACACGCCGCAAATGATCGTAGACGGCCGCGCCGAATTCAACGGATCGGACGTGCGCGCCGCGCGTGACGCGATCGCCAAGGCCGCGCAACAACCGAAGGTGGCGGTTGCGGTGACGCTCGTGCCGGCGCCAAAGAGCCCACAACTGAGAATCCACGTCGACGGCGCGGAACTCGCGAAAGTTGCCGGAAAGGCCGACGTGATGTTGGCGATCACCGAAAACGATTTGGCCAACAGCGTGACGAAAGGCGAGAACGCCGGACATCGTTTATCGCACAACGGTGTAGTGCGGCGGTTGTCGCAAATCGGCAAGGCCGACAAGAACGGATACGACGGCGATCCGGCCGTGCCACTCGATCCATCCTGGAAGCGCGAGAATCTGCGCGCCGTGGTTTTCTTGGCGGATCACACGAGTCATCGCGTCTTTGGCGCGAACGAAGTTGGGTTTTAGCAGGACAGGGCGTGCTCGCCTGTCCCTCCTATGCAGGATTCGCCGTAAAATCACGCGCGTCGCGGAACGGCATATCGCGGTTCCGGAAATCCGGGCGGTAATAATCGGCTGCCTCTTCATCCAACGGCTGGATCCAGCCATTCTCAAATCCCAGTTCCTCAGCCCACTCGAGAACCTTATCGAATTCGCGCGGGCGAATGCGCCGATTGATCAGCGGGAACATCTCCTCGCCGCGCGTTTCCACCTTGTGGGTCACAAAATACTGCGACATCAGGCTGATCGTCACACGCGGCGACAATTCCTGGCGGATCCACTCAAGCGTTTCGCGAATGCCGGCCATGTCATTCGGCAGCACCAGCAGCCGGATCACCAGGCCGCGCTGCAACAAGCCGCGATCGTCATACACCGCGCTGTCGCCTAGCTGGCGATGCATTTCCTTCAGCGCGGCGCGCGCGCTGGCCACGTAATGCGGAATCTTCGAGTACTCGTGCGCGACGTCTTCGTCGGCGTACTTGAGATCCGGCAAGTAAATGTCAAAAATGCCGTCGAGTAACCGCAAAACTTCCACGCTGTCGTAAGCGTTTGTGTTGTAAACCAGCGGTAATCGCAAGCCGCGGCGCACGGCGATCGCGACGGCGCGCGCGATCTGCGGCGCAAAGTGCGTAGGGCTGACGAAGCCGATGTTGTGGCAACCGCGATCCTGCAGTTCCAGCATCATTTCCGCGAGCCGCTCGAAGGTCGTTTCGTTCGTCGGCCGCTGCGTGCGAAAATCCTGGCTAATTTGCCAGTTCTGGCAGTAAACGCAGCGTAGATTGCAGTGGCCTAGGAAGATATTCCCGGCTCCGCGCGCGTCGCGCCCGAGCATCGTTCCGCTTAGTGCCGGTTCTTCGCCGAAGTGGGGGGCGTACGACGACACAATCGGCGCATATCCCGCCACGCAGACTTTCGTCTCGTCGCACAGGCGATTCACGCGGCAATCCCACGGACAAACCGTGCACGATTCGAGCAGGCGGTCGAGCGCTTCCACGCGGGCATCAAGTTCAGCGCCCGAGAGCGCCAGATAAGACGGCATCCTTTGATTGTATCGCAGGCGTCACGCTCGAGATCTGCCAGCGTTTCATCCATAGCATCAGCGTGACCAATCCCCACAGGTGATATCCGGCGTTCACGCGCCGCGCGAGGTGATCGTTCACCAGGGCCGTGACGCGAGAGGCGTTGAACAATTGCGTCCGTTCGACCACGCTCTCGCTGAGCGTATCGAGCAGTAGCGGCTTCAGCGGACCGCGAAACCATTCGTGGATTGGAATGTCGAGACCTTCCTTCGGGCGCGAGAGAATCCGTGCCGGAAGTCTGTTCCGCATCAAGCGATTCAGGAGGAATTTCTTCTGGAATCCACGGACTTTGAAGTTTTCCGGCAGCGTGGCGGCGAACTCAACGATGCGATGATCCAAGAACGGCGGCCGCACTTCGAGCGAATGCGCCATGCTCATGCGATCGGCTTTGTACAAAATGTCGTCAGGTAGAAAATAGCGTTGGTCGTACCAGAAATTCGGTTGCGATCCGCTTGGCACCGTGCCTAGCAATCGCGCGAGAACTTCTGCGTTCGCATGGCGGAAGATCTCACGCTTCCCAGTATCGGAGAACGTGCCGTTCCAAAACGTGTGCGCCAATCCCGGTTCGAGCAGCGAGCCCTCTAGAAATCGCTTGACCTTGTATTCGAAACCGATTTTCTCGTCTGAAACAGGCAACGTACCCGCCATGGCGAGCGCGAATTTGCGGAGCGGCCTCGGGACAAGGCGCGCCGTTCGCGCCAACTTGTCGGCGACATAAGTGATATATCCGCCGAGAACTTCGTCCGCGCCCTCGCCGCTCAGCGCGACGGTTACATCTCGCCGGCACATCTGCGACAAAAACCAAACCGGAAGTGCGCCCGCGTCGGCGCTCGGTTCGTCGGAGTACGTTGGCAGTCGTTCCACCGCTGCGCGCAAATCCTCGCTGGGATTCAGGTCGCGATTTAAATCGAACGCCCGGTGTTCCGCGCCGTAGCACTTGGCGACCTCCGCCGCGTACGACGATTCGTCGAACGAACGGCCTTGAAACGTGATGGAAAAAGTCTTCAGCGGCGCGGAGCTCGCGGCGCTCGCGTAGTGCAAGATCGTCGACGAATCGAGGCCGCCCGAGAGCCAAAGTCCAAGAGGCACGTCGGAGATCATGTGCTCCCGCACCGAGTCTCGCAGCAGCGCGTCGAGTTTTTCTTCCGCCTCGGCCTCCGCGATCGGCCGCGGACGCATTTCCAATTTCCAGTACGCTTCGGTGCGCACCGATCCCGCGCGCCATTCAAGCCAAGCTCCCGGCGGGAGTTTCTCGATGCCCGCCACCAGCGTATTCGGCGCCGGAACGTAGTTCAGCGACAGGTACGCGTTCAAGCCGTCGAGATCGATTTGCCGATCGATGCCAGGCAGCGCGAACAACGCTTTCAGTTCCGATCCAAACGCCAGGGCCGTGCCTTTCCGGCAAAAATACAACGGCTTGATCCCCAAGCGATCGCGCGCCAGCACCAAGCGGCGCTCAGCGTCGCTCCAGATCGCCAAGCCGAACATTCCGCGCAGGTGTCCGAACGCGCCGGTGTCCCATTCGAGAAACGCATGCAGCACCACTTCGGTGTCGCTACGCGAATGGAATCGGTGACCCAGCGATTCCAATTCCTTGCGCAATTCGCTGTGATTGTAGATTTCGCCGTTGAAGACGAGAACGGTGCGGCCGTCGTCCGATTTCATCGGCTGCGTGCCGCCTTCCAGGTCGATGATCTTCAGACGCACCGCGCCAAGGGACACGAAGTCGTTCTCGTAGACGTCCTGTTGATCGGGTCCGCGGTGCGTAAGGGAAAGCGTGGCCTCGCGAATGTGGCCGCGCTCAAAAACACTTTCGCTATAAGTGTATCCGGCGATTCCGCACATCTCTTAAAGGCCGAGCTTGGCGAGTACCTCGGGCGGGCAGCCGTCCCAGTGCGAAATGGCGGTGTTGCCTTTGAACTGCAAATCGTTGATGCCGATTTTGCTGGTATAGAAGCCCGCCGCCACCAAATCGCGGAAGCGATTGAAAAACGCGACGGCTTGCGAATGTTCGGGCGCCGCCTTCTTCGGCCAAGCGATCAAATCGAGAATCGCGCGCTGCTGATCGGGCTGGCAATCGGCGAAATCGTTGTGAAAACGGTGGCGCGACTCAGCGTCGAGCCACGCCAAGCCGCCTTTGATCTGCGCTTCGAAGGAGCTTTGCACGCCGCCGTGCGCGTGGCGATCGGTGACCACTTCGTCGATGTATTCAGGAACGCCGGCTTGCGTGGCGCTGCCGGATTTGTCGTCTGCGGGAATGATCAGATCGCTCAAGACGCGAATGGTCCGCCACTCTTTGGGCGAAAAAGATTTCGGCGCGTGAGGGCCGGCCGGCGCTGACGTTGCCGCCGGAGCGTGGGCCGCGTGATCGTGCGTTTGTGCCGCGGCCGCCGGCGCGATCGCCAATGCGGGTGTTACGCTCAAAACCTTGAGGAGTTCGCGACGATCCGTTTTCATAATTCGTTCCTCTTTACCCGCTCGGCGATATGTTCGCTGGCGCGCCAAGCGATTGCCATGATCGATAGCGTGGGATTCTTGTCGGCGTTCGACGCAAAGCACGCTCCGTCGGTGACGAAGAGATTCGGCACATCGTGCGCCTGGCACCACTGATTCAGCACCGACGTGCGCGGATCGGCGCCCATGCGCGCCGTGCCCACTTCGTGAATGATCTCGCCGCCCGCCGCGATGCCGTAATTGTTTCCGGGCGTTACGCCGCCCATCACTTGTCCGCCGGCGGTCTCGATGATTTCCTTGAACGTTTCCTGCATGTGCCGCGCTTGCAGGATTTCGTGCTCGTCCCACTTCCAGTGGAATTTCAGCACCGGGATGCCCCACTGATCTACAGTGTCGTTGTCGATTTCGCACCAGCAATCTTTGTTCGGGATCATCTCGCCACGCCCGGAGAATCCCAGGAACGAGCCGTAGTATTCGCGATACGCCTTCTTGAGATCGGCGCCGTACCCCCCGCCCAAGTGGCGATGCGATCCGCCGAAAATTCCGGGTCCCGGCATGCCGCGCGCGCTGCCGCCGAATTCGATGTGATAGCCGCGCGGGAACGGCATCTTCTTTTGATAATTCCACCACGGCATATAAAGATGTCCACCGCCGACGCCATCGTCGTTGTGCGGCGGCAGTTTGCCGAGTTCCGGGAAATATCCGGTGAGATGCGATCCCACGGTGTCCATCAGCGCTTTTCCGACTTCGCCGGAGGAATTGCCGAGTCCATTGGGGAAACGAGCCGACTTCGAGTTCATCATCAAGCGCGCCGACTCGCAAGCGCTGGCGCACAACACGATGACCTTGCCGCGCACTTGATGTTCCTGGCGCGTCTTACGATCGATGTACGACACGCCGGTGGCGCGCCCCTCGGTGTCGCTCAAAATCTCGCGGCACATCGCGTCGGTGATCAACTCCATGTTGCCGGTGTGCATGGCCGGAGGAATCAGCACCGTGGGCGAGGAGAAATTCGCGCCCACCGCGCAGCCGCGTCCACATTGCCCGCAGTAGTGGCACGCCGGCCGGCCGTTGATCCCCTTGGTGAGAATCGAAAGTCTCGACGAGACGCACGGAATATTCAGTTTCTTGCACGCGCGTTGGATGAATAATTCCGTACAGCGCGGTTTCGGCGGCGCTTGGAATTTTCCGTCGGGCGCGTTCTCGATATTCTCCATCGACCCGAAGACGCCGATCAGTTCTTCCACTTTGTCGTAATACGGCGCGACATCGTCGTAGGTGATCGGCCAATCGAACCCGAGGCTATCGCGGGTGTACGGCTTGAAATCGTAAGGACCCATGCGCAGCGAGATGCGTCCCCAGTGATTGGTGCGGCCGCCGAGCATGCGCGATCGCCACCACTGGAAATTCGTGCCGGGCGCGTTCGTATACGGCTCGCCTTTCACTTGCCATCCGCCGATCGACGCGTCGAAATAGCCGAACGGTTTCTCCTCGCTCGATGCTCCGCGCAACGGTGCTTGATACGGCCATTGCAGCATCATCGATTCCTTGGCGGTGTCGTAAAAACTGCCTGCTTCCAGCATCAAGACTTTAGCGCCCGAGCGCGCCAGCACCAGTGCGGTGATGCCGCCCGCCGCGCCGCTGCCCACGATCACTGCGTCGTAAACTTTTGGAGAACGTATGACGTCCATGGCTGGACTTTATCGTTTCGCACGCTCCTTGTCCAGTATGGAAAGGATGTTAGGATGAACCGAGTGGTCCTTTCATGAACGTAGCTCCCATCAATCTCAAAGTCGCGCTGTTTTCGGCCGCCGTCCTCGGCTTTCGTCACGGCTTCGACTACGATCACATCGCCGCGATCTCCGACATTGCCAGCGTGCAATCGTCGCCGCGCGCTACCATGCGTTTGGGCATGGCGTACGCTGTGGGTCACGCGATCACCGTGGCGGCGCTCGGCAGCGCGGCCATCGTCTTTCAACTCGCGCTGCCGCCGGGGCTCGACCGCATCGCCGAAAGGCTCGTGGGATTCACGCTGATTGTGCTGGGCTTCTACGTCTTGGGATCGCTCGTATGGGGCGGGAAAGACCATTTGCCTCACAGCCGATTTATGCTGCTGACTCGCGCGGCATATTGGTTGCATTGGAAGACGCGGCGGTTGCTCGGCATGGAAACGGGCGATCAGCCGAAGCAGTGGTCCGGCGGCTATGACACACGGTCGGTCGTTTTTATCGGCGTCATTCATGGACTTGGCGCGGAAACGCCCAGCCAATTGATGATTTTCTTCCTGGCCGCAAATCTCGGCGGAACAAGTCGCGGATTTCTGGGCCTGGCAATGTTTCTGGCCGGATTGCTGGCAATGAACGCGTTGACCACAGCGTCGGCGGCGGGATTATTTGGTCTGACCGATCGCATCATTCAACTTCGCCGCACGGCTGCGGTGGTCGTGGCGCTGTATAGTCTCGCGGTGGGAATTCTTTTCCTGCTGGGGTCTTCGGATTTATTGCCGCCGCTCAGCGGTTGACGCTGTTTCGAAGGCATGCGCCGCCGCGAGCAATCGCCCTTCGTCAAAATGTTTTGCGAGCATCTGCATTCCAATCGATAGGCGCGCTTGCGTTTCTCCGCACGGGACGCTCAAACCCGGAATACCCGCTAGCGACGCGGTGATTGTGTAAATGTCCGAGAGATACATCTCCAGCGGATCGGCGGCCTTTTCGCCGAGCTTGAACGCGGGAAACGGCGACACCGGCGTCACGATCAAATCGACGTGGCGGAACGCTTCTTCAAAGTCGCGCGCGATCAGGGTGCGGACTTTTTGCGCCTTCAGGTAATACGCGTCGTAGTATCCCGCGCTAAGCGCGTACGTTCCCAGCATGATCCGGCGCTTGACCTCTTGTCCGAACCCCGCGCCGCGTGTGGAGCGGTACATTTCCGCGAGCGTTCCGGCCTGTGGTCCGCGCGACGTGTATCGCACGCCGTCATATCGCGCCAAGTTCGAGCTCGCCTCTGCCGTGGCGATCAGGTAATACGTCGCGACGGCGTATCGCGTGTGCGCCAAGTGGATCTCGCGAATCTCCGCGCCGAGTTTGCGCAGCGTATCGATGCCGCGCTCCACCGCTGCGCCGACCTCGGCGTCCAAGCCTTCGGCGAAGTATTCGCGCGGCACGCCGATCTTAATTCCATGCAAGTTCTTGCCGAGTAATGTCACATAATCCGGCACATCGACGGCCGCCGACGTAGAATCCATCGGATCGCGCCCGGAAATCACGCCCATCACGGTCGCGCAATCCTTGACGTTGTTCGTGAACGGGCCAATGTGGTCGAGCGAACTGGCGAACGCCGCGAGTCCATAGCGCGACACGCGGCCGTACGTTCCCATCATGCCGACGGTTCCGCAAAAGCTCGCCGGCTGCCGGATTGATCCGCCGGTGTCGGTGCCGAGGGCCGCCACGCACATGCCCGCCGCGACAGCCGCCGCCGATCCGCCTGACGATCCGCCGGGTACGCGCGACAGGTCGCGCGGATTGCGCGTCGGAAAGAATCCTGAGTTTTCGGTCGACGACCCCATCGCGAATTCGTCACAGTTGGTTTTACCAATGATCACCGCGCCGGCGGCTTCGAGCTTCTCGACCGCCGTGGCGTCGTAGGGCGGCACGTAATGTTCAAGAATTTTCGATCCGCAGGTGGTGCGCAGGCCTTTGGTAACGATTACATCTTTGATGGCGACCGGAACACCAGCCAACGCGCCAAGTTTTTCGCCGCGCGCGAGTGACGCGTCCACGCGATCGGCCGCGGCCAGCGCGCGTTCTGGTGAAAACGTCAGAAACGCGCAAATGTTCGTATCTGTGGCTTCGGCGTTAATGAGCGCGGCCTGCGCGAGCTCGCGCGCCGACATTTGCTTCGCGGCGAGCGCGGCGCGGACCGCGTCGATTGTCTTGGGAAGAGAACTCACCGCTCGATCACCTTGGGGACTTTGAAATGTCCGGCGCCGGATTCCGGCGCGTTGGCGAGTGCGACATCCACCGGCAGGCACGGCCGTAACTTGTCTTCGCGAAGCGTCTCGTTTTCTCGCTGCGCCGTCAACACCTGCGCCATGGGCGCGACACTGCTGGTATCCAGTTCGTTCAGTTGTTCTACGTACCCCAAGATCGAATCGAGCTGCGCGCCGAAACGCGCACGTTCTTCCGCCGTCAAGTCGAGGTGCGCAAGATCGGCTACGTAAGAAACGTCTTTGTCGGTGATTCGCATTCGAGGAAAGAGTCTAGCGCGTCATGCGCGCCGCTTGACGCAGGAATAATTCGCGCAGTTCCTCATCGGCGATACCACCCGCCGCTTCGCGCACAACCGGGTCGGCTTCGCGTTGCGGCGGCTTGCGCGGCGGTTCGGCCTGCGTTGCAGCCGGCGGATGGTGCATGGCAGGATTCAGTTTCCAGTCGATGCCGGCGATTGAACTGTCACCAAGGAGTTGATGAATCCGTTCGAGCAGCGCTTTTTCGTAAGACACAAGCTGCACGCGCCACGCCACGCTGGGAACTTCCACCACCAAGCGATTCGCTACAACGCTGATCGCCTTGGTGCGATTCACGAGCAACGGTCCGACAATCCATTCCCACGACGGCTGCAAGATCAATAGCGGCGGAAAAAGCGGACGCGTGCCTTCGCCGAGCGGTGCACGGCGCCGCGACTTCTTGACCTTGCGGTCACCGATCAAGCTCGGCAGGATTTCGCGAATCGCTTCCATAATCCACCTACGTTACCACACGACGCCGCACTGTTAAACGACAGCCAACGCGGCTTCCAGATCGGCAATGATGTCTTGCCAGTCTTCCAATCCCAGCGACAAGCGAATCCCGTCGGGCGAAACGCCGCCGCTGGCCTTTTCCGACGCCGGAATGCCGGCGTGCGTCATGGAAAAAGGATTTTCGATCAGGGTTTTCACTTGGCCCAGGCTCACGGCCAGCGTGATTGTATAGGCGTGCTCGGCGATGAAGTCGACAAATCGATCGGAGGCTGCCACGCGGTCTTCTACTGATCCCGCACTCTTCAATTCGAAATACAACAATCCGCCCGGCGCGAATTTTCCGTCGTAGCTGGTCATCTGGCGGCGCGCCAGTTCGCTTTGCGGAAAACTCGGCAGTCCCGGATACGCCACGCGTCCCACTTTCGGATGCTTCAGCAAAAACTCCGCCACTTTCATCGCGCCTTTTTGCTTCGCGACGAGTCGCGACGAGAGCGACGGCAATCCGTAAACCAAAATCGGCCACGCATTGCGCGGCGAAAGCACGCCGCCGAAATCTTTGCGATACCCCATCAGCGGATGGTAGAAACGATTTGCGCCGATGACCGCGCCGCCCATGTCGGTGCCGAATCCGCAAATGTCTTTCGTGAGGCTGTGCACGACAAGATCGATGCCGAATTCGAGTGGACGCTGGCAGAACGGCGTGGCAAAAGTGTTGTCGACCACTGTAACGGCGCGATGCTCTTCGTTGCGCCCCGAATTGATTTCGCCGGCCGCGCGCGCTACCGCCGCCATGTCGATCAACTCCATCGTGGGATTCACCGGCGTTTCAAAATAAATGCAACGAGTTTCCGGCCGCGCCGCCGCCACAATCGCCGCGGGATCGGTCATGTCGACAAACGACGCCGTGATTCCCCAGCGCGGCAGCCACGTCGCCAGCACCGTGTACGTGGAGCCATACAGCGCCCTGTGGGCCACCACGTGATCGCCTTGCTTCAGCAGCGCCCCGAAAATGCCGGTGATCGCGGCCATGCCGGTGGCATAGGTCACCGCCATCTCGCCGCCTTCGGCGGCAGCGAGATTCTCCTCAAGCATTCCGCGCGTCGGCTCGTCGAGACGGTCGTAGACGTAGATCGGCATTTCCTGCGCCGTCGACGATCCGAATTGCTGAAACGCGCGCGCGCCGCGATTGGCGGTGGTTAAACGAAATGTGGCGGAACTCGATTGCGGCGGAACAACGTGGTGATCGTAGTCCCAGCGTCCCGTGGGATAACTTCCGTGAATCAATCGGGTGCGGACTTTGTATTTTTCGCGGGGCTGACGCGGCTCACGTGGTTTCTTCATGAGCTCAGCTTAACATGCGCGCGTTGTCAGGTTCGTGCGGCCAAGCGTTCGAGCAAATCCTCATACGTCGCCAGCATCGGGTGCGACCATGCGCCGAATGCCTCGCGCACGCGGCGCCAATACGCCACTTGCATCTCGAGGGGACGCGCCAACTGTTGTCCGTCGCCGCGCTGGATGCGCAGCCACGTCGACTCCATGTTGTGAATCTTGTCGGCGCAAGCGATGGCTTTTGATTCGGGCGGGCCCGAACGAATCTGTTCGATATAAAGTTGCTTGCGCTCGAGCCAATTTCCGCCGTGTTTTCCCGTGAGCGGGTCGCTCACCGTCTTCACCCACAGCCAAACATTTTGACCGAACGCTGCCACTTCGTCCGCGTACGTCGGAGAATCTTCCAGGATGTCGTGCAACAATCCCGCGACCACCACGTCTTCGGCAAATCCATGGAATTGCAGCAGCAGCGCGACGCCGTAGACGTGCGCGACGTAAGGAATCGCCATGTCGGTGTCTTTGCGGAATTGTCCAGTGTGGGCGCGGGCGGCCAAGTCGATGGCGCGATGAAGTCGTTCACTCATGTTTGTGCGACAGTGCGCAGTTTCTGCGGCTCGCGACACTGTTTTCCGCTGAACGGACAGCGATTGCAATGATCCGCGACGACGGCGGAAAACTCCAGCGTCTGCTGCGCCGCGAAAAACCTTCGCGCCGCGTCGCGCGCTTCTTCCAATGTTGCCGTTGTGACCGCCACCCGCGACGCCCGTTTCGCGGCGTCACCCTCGTCGAGGTAAAACAAGTATAGTTCCTTCGCGCCGGTTAGCAAGGCGTAAAGCAACATTTGCAGGCGGTAGAGTTCGTCGTGGCGGTCTCCGGTTTTGTAGTCGACAATGGTGTCGCCCGAAAGCAAATCGAGCACGCCATGAAGGAAACGATCCTCGAAGCGCGCCAGAATCGGCAGCTCTTTTTCGACGCCGGGCAGCGCGAGCAGGCGACGGCCCAGGTCGCTTTCTTCGAAGCGCCGCGCCAGTTCTTCGATCTCCGGTGACGCTGCGCCCTGGCCGGCCAGCCGCTTGTGCACGGCCGTGCCTCGCGCGGTGGCGGACAATTCGTCGGAGCGATCGCCTTCTTCTTCGTCCTCAACGATCACCGCTTCGTTGGAAAATCCCGTGTAGCGGCCGAGATAATAACGTCGCGGGCACGACGCGAACTCCGCGATGTCGGTGATG
This sequence comes from Terriglobia bacterium, assembly GCA_021325275.1. GTDB lineage: Bacteria > Acidobacteriota > Terriglobia > JAJPHL01 > JAJPHL01 > JAJPHL01. The sequence continues at coordinate 60,426 of JAJPHL010000039.1, forward strand.
GCCGCGGCGTAATCGGACTCATCTGCTCGATAAATCGCCGGAACAGCGTTTGGCTCGGTTGTTGCAGCGGGTGCGCTAGTCGCCGTGGGCGGCGCCTCGCGCTCCTGGTACGGTTGTGCCGTCGCCAGCGCGGAGATGCGCTGGTAACGTTTTGTCGGGTAGCGGCCTGCGCAGCCGCTAAGGATCAAATTATCCTCGGCTCGCGTCATCGCGACAAAAAGCAACCGCTCTTCTTCCTTGCGATTCCTCGTCTTCTTTAACTCGCGGATCAATGCGAGCGAAGGCGTGGGCACAAGAGAATCGTCCTCCCCGTTGTCATACGTGCAGCCAAGACGAAATGACGTATGGTAGTCGACCACGCGTGTCTCAGGACGGTCGGGGCGATTCAGGTCCGGCAGCACGACCACGGGAAATTCCAAGCCCTTCGCGGCGTGCATCGTCATCAGGCGTACGGCGCCGCGCGACTCTGGTATTCGCGCTTCGGGTTCGCGCACTTCGTCGGCGCGAAAGTGGTCGATGGCGCGCGCGAATTCGCCCGGCGACCGCACGCCAACCGAGGACGCATCGAGGGCCCGGGCAATCTCCGCGAGTTTTCGCAAATTCGCTGCCGCCACGATGCCCCCCGGTAACCCGGCGAGCGTTTCTTGGTATCCCGTGCGGTGCGCAATTTCGCGAATCAATGCATCGACCGTCCGCCGCTCGCTCGCGCGGTCGAGCTCTTCGCGGACTCGCTCGTACTGTCGCAGGATAAACAAGTCGCGCGGAGGTATTCCCGTGATGGCGCCGGCTTGCGGGATGGCGTCGGTAAGCCGCGCGTCCCGATCGCCTGCTTGCCGCTCTGCATTGGCGCGCGACGCCAGCAAATAGAGACCGTCGTCGCTGATTCCGAACATCGGCGAGCGCAGCACCGCGGCCAGCGCGATGTCGTCGCGATCGTTGTCCAGCACGTGGAGCATGTTGGTCACGTCGGCGACTTCGCGAGTGTTGTAGAAACCGCGTCCCGTTTCCGAAAAATACGGCACGCCCTCGGCGGCCAGCGCTTGCTCGTAGATCGGCATGTCGGTGGTGGCGCGAAAGAGCATCGCGAACGCACCGAAATCGCCGCCGCGTTCCGCGGCCATCGATGCGATCGCCTTCGCAATTGCCGTGGCTTCGTCGGGACGTCCCGCATGATGCATGATCTCGACGCGCGGCCCCGGCGCCGCCGCGAACGTGCGGCCGGCGACGAGCGATTGATACTCGCTGTCAACAAAATCAGTCAACGCGCCGAAATATTCGTTCACCGTCGCGAGAACTTCGGGACGGCTGCGAAAGTCTTCCACCAGATCGATCACCACACCGCCCTCGTCGCGCGTCCGCCGGATTGCTTCGGTAAAGTTTTCCGGACGCGCGCCGCGAAACGCGTAGATCGATTGTTTCGGGTCGCCCGCCACAAAGAGTCGCGCGCCGCCCGCCGCTACCAGGCGCTCAATCATCGCAGCCTGCAGGCGGCTCGTGTCCTGATACTCGTCCACCAGAATTTCCGTGAAGCGTCCGCCCGCGCGAGCGGCCAGCGTGTCGTCTTTCAACAACTCCCAGGCGCGATATTCCAGGTCGTCGAAGTCCAGCGCCGAGAGGCGGTCTTTCTCCGTTGAATATCTGCTGTGAAAATGCACCAACAGTTTCGCAATCCGCACGAGCTGGGCACTCCCAGGACCGTCCGCAGGCAAAAGATCTTCGGCGTGATCGAAGCTTGCGCCCTGTGCGCGCGCTTCCTCGTAGGCGAGAATCAGCGTGTCGCACATGGACTTGTTGAAGTGGCGCGAGAACTCTTCGAACTCGGCCGATTCGCTGCGCGCCATCTGGTCGAGCAATTCGTCCATCGTGCGAACCTTCAGGACGTCGGTTTCGAATTCTTCGAGCACGCGGAACGCCGGGTCGACACGCGCTTCTACGGGATGCTCGCGCAACAGCGCCGCGCACAACGAGTGAATCGTCGAGATGGACGCGGCTTCCACTTCGGCGCGCGGCAGCCGCGTGGCAAGACGCCATTTCATTTCCGCCGCCGCGTTGATGGTGAACGTCACGGCCAGCACACGATCGAGCGTCAAGCGTCCCGCGAGCACCGATCGCGCGATGCGCTCCACGAGTACGCGCGTTTTCCCCGAGCCGGGACCGGCTGCCACGACAATCCGCGACGCCACGGAATCGACGGCCTGCTGCTGCCGCGGACGCAAACTGATTTCCGGAGGGATCGGGCTCAGTGTTGCCATTTATTGATCCGGCACACGTCGTAGAACTCACAACCGTAGGCGGTCTTCTTACAGCGCTCGGGATCGAGCGGTTCGATGGAGATGACGCCGCGCCGCATGTCTTGCGCCGCTTCGATCATATGTTCGCGGCCCGCGGCGGCGATTTCCGCGACGGCAACGGAAACTCCTTTGTACTTGCCGGGCGCCATCAACTGGTTCTTCAGCGACTCATCGATCACGCCGGCGCGGCGCGTATCACCGCGCAAGTTGTAAAGCTCCAAGCCGCCGGGCCGCAGACCGAGTTGCGCCAGCGCCATCAGGTAGAGCGGGATTTGATATTCCTCGCCGTTGCGAATTTTCTCGACTTGGGCCCTGGTGAAGAATTTCGCCTTGTACTTGAAGTCGACAGCCAGGCCAATCGGTCCGCCGGGAGACTCGACCGTCTCCACGCGATCGAAGCGGCCTTCGAGTTCGATTTGCTCGCCACCGTCCTGATTGTCCAGTGCTAGAGGAAAACGGAACTTGTGTTCCACGAATCGCGGATCGAGGCGCGTACGGTACGTTTGCGGCCACGAGCGGGAGTTCTCCACGAATGCGCGCAGGTCCTCGACCATGCGTGCGCGGCGCGCATCGTCCGAGTGATCGAGGGGGATCCCGCGCGTTTGCTCGGCGAAAACGCGTTCGAAAATGGCCGCGATATCTTCGCCCGAGCGTTCCCACTCGGCGATGGCGGCGTGAACGATTTTCCCCGCCAAGTCCGGCGTGATTCCCTTTTCCTGCGCGGGCCGTCCTTCGAGGTGAAGCAAGTAGCGCGCGAAATGCTTGAACGGGCATTGCGCGAACAACTGAAACTTGCTGGCACTGAAAACAGTTTGCGACTCGCGGATACGGTCGCGCACCAGCGTCGTCTCCAGAAGCGCTTCCGCTGCGATTGGCGCAGAGCGCGGGCGCGGCTCGGGCGAAACAGCGTTTTCGAACGGCATGTCTGCGACAAATCGCGAGGGAATTAGATCGCTACGCCCGTTCGTCCGCGGCCAAGTGATGGTCAGCCGTTCCCGCGCGCGTGTGACTGCGACGTCGTAGAGGTGGCGCTGCTCGCGCGCGTCGTCCACCACGGTTGGCAGCGACGCTGCGAGACGCTCTGACGCACTTAGAAATAGCGACGCTCGTGACGGACGCGGGAATTCGCCTTCCACCGCTCCTACCAGGAAGACTGCGCGCATTTCCCACTGTCGCGCCTCGTACGCGTTCATCACATTCACGGCATCGTGGCGGCGGTCGCGCACCCGGAAGCGGAGCGAGCACAGCTCGCTCGTCAGCAACGCCAAGAACTCTTCCGGCGATCCGCGTTCCGCTTCGATCGCGTTGGCGATTTCACCGGGCAATTCGAGTGCGCGCCGCAGCGTCTCGGCGTCGGCGCGAAGTTTCGCGGCGCGCGAGTGATCTTCCACCTCGATTTCGCCTTTCTCGGTGAATGTCTCCCACGCGCGCAGGACCCAGCGCGCTAAGTCGCGCGGTTTCGTAGGACGTTCACGCCGCAAGCGCTCGACCGTCGTGAAAAACTCCTGAGTTTCGCGAGGGTGTTGACCTGCGGCTAACTGGAACTCCGAGCGATTCACAGCCGATCGATGGCAGAGGCGATACCACGGCGATTTCAGTATTTCGAACGCTGCCGCGCCGGCATCCTCTTCGTCAAGGAGTCGCAAGCAAGCGAGCAAGTGACGTCCCATCGACGTTTCCGCAGCCGCAATCGGAAAGAACAAACGCGCGGGAATGCTCCATTCTTCCAACAAAGCCGCGAGCGGACGCAAATACGCGTCCGGCGTCTGCACAATGATTCCGATGTCGCGAAAATGATAGTCGTGCCGGCCGACGAGTTCCGCGATTTCACGCGCGACAAGTTCCAACTCCTCGTAGCGATCGTGGCACGCGAACGCCACCGTCACCGGGTGGCCGCGATGATTTCCTTCCAATCGCTCTTCGCTAAAGCCCATATCGCGGACAAGTTCTTGCCGCGCCGTTTCGCTCGACTCCGGCAGCGTGACCGTGCTCTCTGCCGCGCCATTGACGAGTTGTTGCAAGGCGAGCCGTTGACGATGCGTGAATCCCGTAAAACCATCGACCAACAGCAGCGCGGGCGCCGCCGAGATCACCGGTGGCGGCGCCGGTGCGGCAACCTTTTCGTACGCGCGCAGGAAATCCAGAAACGCTCGACTCCGAAGATCGTCTCCGGTGATTGCGCGCGCCACATCTCTGGCGTGCAGGCCTGCGGCCAGCGCTTCGTCAGCTTCGTCGGCCAGCGTTTCGCGGAAGCCCGCGAAATCGGCGACTCCGCGAAAATAGGGAAGATCGATTTCCCGCAGCAAGCGCCGCACCAGCAATTCACGCCGCGCACCGGAGAGTCGCACAGGCTCGGGCGCGAGTTCGTTGAACGTGACCACGCGACGTCCCGTGAGAATGGCGGCGGGATCACGCTCGGCCATCAAGCGCAGCAGCGAATTGCGGGTGTGTTCGCGAAAACTCACGGTGGGCACAATGAGCAGCGCGTCGCTCGGGCGTTCACAGAAAAGACTCAGCACGGCGTGCGTCTTCCCCGAACCTGCGGGGCCTGTCAAAAGCCGCCGCCGGGAAAAGAGCAATCCTTGTTGGGGAACTTTTGCCACTTAAAAAAGCTTCAACTGGATCGTCAGATATTTTTTCGGATGTTTGTGGAAATCGGTCAGCAGATCGCGAATTTCCGCGCTCATCCCATTGAAGTTGTTGTACGCAGTTTCGTCTTTCGAGAGTTTTCCGAAGGTTCCCTCGCCGCGATCGATGCGGCCGGCGATGTCGTTGAGCTTCGTCGCCGACTCCTTGAACTGGTTGTAGAACGAATCGTCGGTGATGAATTTGCCCAGCGATCCCTTGCCGGCTTTCGCGTCGGCCACGAGGGAGTCGACGTCGGCGATCGTTTTGCGCGCTTCGTCGTGCAGCGAACTGTCGTAGATGAGTTTGCCGAGCGATCCTTTTTGGGCGTGCACGTCGTCGATGATTCCGTCCAACTTGGCCACCGTGCCGTCGACGCGATTATAAAGTTCGTCCGTGTAAACGAGTTTGCCGAGGCTGCCTTGACCCGTCGTTGCGAAGTCCACCATGCCTTGCAATTTCGTGACGGTAGTGCTGGCCTGCTTGTACAGGGAATCGTCGTAGAGCAGTTTGCCGAGCGTGCCATGGCCTTGTTGTACTTGGTCGGCTAGGCCGTTCAACGTATTCGCGAGGCGATTCACGCTGGTCATCACCGTGTCGCCTGACGCGACGAGGTGTCCGAAGTCGGTTTGCGGGCGGAAATGGACTTCGGCTCCCGCTTCGAGCTGCGGTTTGTTGAGCGAGCCGCGCGTGATGTCGATGTAGCGCTGCCCAAGCAATCCTTCCACTTCAAGCGACGCCACGGAATCCTCGCGAACTTCTTTGATCATGCGATCTTCCACGTGGAATGACACCTCGACGGCGCGCTGCGGATTCGGGTCGCTCGACACGCTGATGTCGTCGACATTGCCGATGTCGATGCCCGCGAGACGCACGGGATCGCCCTTCTTCAATCCGCCGGCGTTGTCGGTGAAAACTTTCAGCCGCGTCTTCGGGCTGAAGAATCCTTGGCCGGTCATGAGAAACACCATCAGTGCGAAAATGGTGAGAGAAACAATCACCAGCAGCCCCACACGGAGCTGCGCCCAACTGACTTGCTTGCGTTGCGCCATAATCGACCTCGCAGTTTTGTCTTCGTCGTTTCTTACTCTATAAATTTTCGCACATAGGAGTCGCGCGCCGCGAACAGCTCGCGTTCTCCGCCTTCGAACACCACCGATCCTTCGCGTAACACCAGAAAATTGGTAGCGGCGTCGGAATGCTCCGAACTCTCCACGCGACCCGTGGCCGCGTCGAAGCGCGAATGCGCGAGCACGTGCGCGTCTTGCAAGCGATGCGTCACCAGCAGCGCTGTGACGCGCTGGCTGTCGCGCAGCTTCACGACCAATTGCATGATGTGATGCGCCGTCACGGGATCGAGTCCCGCGGTGGGCGAGTCGTAGAGCATCAAGGGCGGTCCGCCGACGAATGCGCGCGCAATCGCCACGCGGCGGCGCATGCCGCCCGATAATTCCGACGGCATGTCGCCGGCGCGGCCGTCGAGTTCCACGAAACTCAACGCTTCTTCCACCCGGCGACGTTCTTCGTCTTCGGGGAGCGCGCGGTCTTCCTGAAAAATGTACGCGACATTCTCGCCGACGGTGAGCGAATCGAAAAGCGCGCCCTCCTGAAAGACCATTCCGGCGCGCAAGCGCAGCGGAAACATTTGATCTTCGCTCAGTCCCGCGAGATCGCGGCCGAACAAGCGAACCACGCCTGCATCGGGTGTGACCAGCCCGAGCGCCGTTTTCATCAGCACCGATTTCCCCGATCCCGCCGCGCCGAACAATACTTTGGTCTCGCCTTCGCTCAAGCGAAAACTCACCTGATCGAGTACTTCCGACGGAAAATGCGCGCCACGATCGAAACGCACGGTGACGTTTTCGAATTCGACGACGGGAGCGGTTGCCGCCATAGAGTTAAAATGCGCCGAGCAAGATTCGCGTGAGGAAAAAATTCGCCGTGAGAATCAACACCGACGCCGTCACCATCGCTTGCGTGGTCGACCGGCCCACGCCTTGCGTGCCGCCGCGGGTGTTCAAGCCGAAATAGCAGCCCACCAGCGCGACGATGAACGCGAACACGAAGGGTTTCAGCAATCCTTGGAACACGTCGGCGAATTTCAGCGCCTGATACGCCGTCGTCCAATACTCCACGGGATTCAAGCGAATGATGAAGTACGCCACGCAGTAGCCGCCGCCCAATCCCACGAAATCGCTGACGATCGTCAGCAGCGGCAGCATCAAGACGGTCGCGACCAAGCGCGGCGTAACAAGTTTTTTTACGGGATCGGTGCCGAGCGCGCGCATCGCGTCGATTTGCTCGCTCACGAGCATTGATCCCAACTCGCTGGCGATTCCCGACGCGCAGCGCCCCGCCACCATCAACGACGTAAGCGTGGGACCGAGCTCGCGCACCAGCGACAGCGCGACGAGTTCGCCGGTGAGACGAATCTGTCCGAACGTGGTGAGCGTGTTGGCCATCTGCAACGCCAGCACGGCGCCGGTAAAGAATCCGGTGAGTAAAGTGATCGGCAGCGAGCCGACGCCGATGATGTCCATCTGCGCCATCATGTCGTGCCAGTAGATGGGAGGGCGCCAAAGATTGGCGATAGCCCGCAAGCCCAGAAAAGTGAATTCCTGAACGGCCAGCACGCGTTGCTTTATCGCGTCCGCGAGCAAGTTGGTAGAGTTTTTCGGCACGAGAGTCGGCGCGGCTCTCAATATTTCAATTTAGCACAGACTATCGCGCGCCCGACTTGAATCGCCGGTAATCGCCGGCGCGCATCTCGACAAAGCGGCACATTTCCCGCAAGCGCGACGCGACGCGAGGTCCCAGGCGTTCCTCGAATGTGGGCTGGGTCACGCGATGGCCGGCGGGGCCGTCCATGCGCTCTTCGCTCAAGTTGGCGGTGAACAGCGTCGGGAGATTCTCGTTGTAGCGATGATTCACGATGTAGGTGACGGTGTCTTCCACCCAATCGGAAATGCGATTGTTGCCGAGATCGTCGATGGCCACCACGGCCGACGACAGCACCGGCCGCAATAATTCGTACTCGCGCGTGTGCGCGGCGGGGTTGTAACTGTTTTGGATTTGCCGCAGCAACTCCTGATAGTCGAGAAAAAGGGCGTCGTGTCCTTTTTCGCAAAGCTTGCGAATCAGCGCCACCATCAGATGCGTTTTGCCCGCGCCGGGCGGTCCCAGGAAAAGCAATCCGCGCGCGGCGGTGGGGTATTCGTCGAGATAGCGATTTGCAAACTTCACCGCGGCATATAGCGAATCGTTGCGCGCGCCTTCCCAATCGCAGAGGAAATTGTTGAAGTCGCACACTTGATACTTCGTGGGAATGCCGGCGCTTTCGATCATGCGATCGATTCGCGCGCGTTCGCGGCATTCGCACGGTTCGAGCGGTCCCTTCGCGCCGCTTTCGGCGCTCGGTCGCCAGCCCGTGCCACCGCAAACATTGCACTCGGGCGCGGAAATGCTCGGCATACGTTTTGAGTCTAACATCGTTTTTCGCAGACCCAGATTGGGAACCGGAAAAGCATTCCGTTCGCGGCGTTCTCCCGTATCGCGTGGTCCTATTACGTCAGCGATCGACAAATTCTGTCTGGCTCATAGGGGGCCCAATGGACTACGCCGCTCTTTCTGCGAATCAATTGGTGCAAGCTTGCATCGACACGGGAGACGAAGCCGCCTGGGAGGAGTTCCTGAATCGTTACAACACGATTGTTGCGGCCACGGTGGCGCGCACGGCGCGATCGTGGAACGCCAGCGATCCGGCGGTAGTGGAAGATTTGGTGCAGGACGTTTATGTGAAACTGTGTATCAACGATTGTCAGTTGCTGCGCGATTTCACAGGCGCGCATCCCGACTCGTTGTACGCGTATCTAAAGGTCACAGCCGCGAATCTGGCGCGGGATCACTTTAAGGCGCGCCGCGCGCAAAAGCGGGGATCGGGAACGGTGGACGAAAGCTTGGACGTTTACGATCCGCCGGCACTTGCCGGCGCGCTGGGAAGTTCCGAATACTTGCAACGCCGGCTACTGATTGAAAGAGTCGAACGAGTGCTCGAAACCACCGAGTTCTCGCCGTTGCAAAAAGCCGTGTTCTGGCTTTTCTACAAGCAAGGATTCACGGCGCCGGAACTCGCCGCGATTCCGGCGGTGAGTCTCACGGTGAAAGGTGTGGAAAGTTTGTTGCTGCGAATGTCGCGCACGGTGCGCGAGCGCACGATCGCGCCGCGAGAAAACGACCTACCGGTGGCGATCCTCGCGAACTACACGAGGGCGGGCAACAGCGTGCCGATTTCACCGTGAATCACGAGATCGGCGATCGAGTCGAGAGGCGTGGGATCGCGATTCACGATGACGAGCGTTGCGCCGTGCTGCTTCGCGAGCGCGGGAAATCCCGCGGCGGGATGCACCACCAGCGACGATCCAACGGCTAGGAACACGTCGCAATCGAGCGTCGCGGAGGACGCCCGCTGCATCTCTTCATACGGCATCGCTTGACCAAATGAAATTGTCGCGGGCTTCAAATAGCCGCCGCATGACCGGCACTCCGGTGCGAGATCGCCCGCCAGCACGCGGGCGACAGCTTCGTCGGACGTGATGCGATCGCCGCAGTCGAGGCACACGGCTTCGGTGGTCGTGCCGTGCAATTCAATGACGGATTCGCGCGGCAGTCCCGCGCGTTGATGCAGGCCGTCGATATTTTGGGTGATCAGCGCGCGCAGTTTGCCGGCTCGATGGAGCGTGACGAACGCCGCGTGACCGGCGTTCGGTTGAGCGTCGCGGATGTGCGGCCAGTTCTCCACTTTTTGGCGCCAGTATTCGACGCGCGCTTCGCGCCTCGAGACGAATTCGTCGAAATACACGGTGCGATAGCGCGCCCACACGCCGCTGGGACTCCGAAAATCTGGAATACCCGATTCGGTGGAGATGCCTGCGCCGGTAAATCCCACGACGCGGCGGCTCGCGGCGATTTTCGCCCGCACTTCCTCCAGGGTCATGCTCACGAGGAAATTATATAGTGGGGACATGGTGCGGCAACCTAAGCGGCTGGGCGAGCAGGAACTTCACGCGTACGCGTTGAAGGCCCTCGGGGCGCGCGCGTTGTCGCTGGGAGAAATGCGCGTGAAGCTGGAGCGCCGCGCGCTGCGGAAGAGCGACGTGGAAGCGGTGATCACGCGCCTGAAATCCGCGGGATTACTGAACGACGAGCGTTTCGCGGCGGCGTATGCGTCGTGGCGGGTCGACGCCCGAGTAGGTCGCCAAAGAGTCGAGCGCGACTTGCGCGCACGCCGCGTGGCCCCCGAAGCCGCCAAGCGCGCGGTCGATCGTGCGTTCGCGGACACCGACGAAATCGCGATGTTGCGGGAACAAATCGCCAAACTCACGCGCCGCACGGGACCGCCGAAAGACCGCCGCGCGACGGCCGCGCTGTATCGCCGTTTGTTGTCGGGAGGATTCTCGCCATCGCAGATTTTTCCGGAGTTGCGACGAATCCGCAAAGAAGACGCGGAGGCGCTCGAAGAATCAATCGAAGACTCCATGGAGGAGTAATGTTCCTGCGCTTGTACAAAGTATTTCGCGTGGTCGTGCTCATCGTGATGATCGGCGCAATCGCGCTGGTCCTGCGGAAGTCGCCTGCACCGCAGGTCGACAGCGATCCCAATGCGGCGAAGACGCTGCAAGAAAAGCTTGTGGAAGAGCAGCGGCAGTCCGACGCCAAGCAACCGCACAAGCTGGAGATGAACGAGGCAGAGTTGAACTCGATGCTGTCGCACAATCTGCAACTCGCGCCACCGGCGAAGCCGGCTGCACCCGCAGCGCCGCCGGCGTCCGCCCCTGCGACTCTCGGCAAAGACCCAACGATTGAGGAAGTGCAATCCTCGGTCCGCGACGTGAAAGTGTCGCTGATGGATAACAGCGTGCGCGCGTATGTTGTGTTCGCCTTCCACGGAGCGGATCTCTCGCTGCAACTCGACGGGCAACTGGGCGTCCGCGATGGATACCTGCGATTCACACCGATCGGCGGCAAACTCGGATCTTTGCCCCTCCCGCACGCCGCGCTGGACAACGCCGTCGCAAAGCTCTTCGATTCACCGGACAACAAGGAGAAATTCCGCGTTCCACCGGAGGTTCAGGACATCCGCGTCGAGGGAAACCAACTCGTGGTGTCGTACCGTTAAGCGGGCCGATTCTTCTCCCGAGATATATAATTAAAGGTTCATGACAGGCAACGAAATTCGCCGGCGTTTTCTCGACTATTTTGCTTCGCACGGCCATCGTGTGGTCAAAAGCAGTTCTTTGGTTCCCGCTAACGACGCAACATTGCTTTTTACCAACGCCGGCATGGTCCAGTTCAAGGATGTTTTTCTGGGCTTGGAAACGCGCGATTACGCGCGCGCCACCACCTCGCAGAAGTGCGTGCGCGCGGGCGGCAAGCACAACGATCTGGAAAACGTGGGACGCACGCGGCGTCATCAGACGTTCTTCGAAATGCTGGGGAATTTTTCCTTCGGCGACTATTTCAAGAAAGATGCGATCCGCTTCGCCTGGGACCTCGTGACAAATCACACCACGGGCTACGGACTTTCGCCCGATCGCCTGTACGTCACGATTTTCCGCGAGGACGACGACGCCGGTGCGCTCTGGCAGTCGGAAGCGGGCGTGCCCGCCGCGCGCATCTTCCGCTTGGACGAGAAAGATAATTTCTGGGCCATGGGCGACACCGGTCCCTGCGGTCCATGCTCGGAAATTCACTACGACATGGGCGTCCACGCTTTGGACGAAGGTCACACGGACTGTCAATTTCCTTGCGACTGCGGGCGGTACGTTGAGATTTGGAATTTGGTGTTCATGCAATTCGATCGCGATTCGTCTGGGAAGATGACACCGCTTCCGAAGCCGTCGATCGATACGGGCATGGGCCTGGAGCGCCTCGCCACGGTGATGCAGGGCAAGCTTTCGAATTTCGAAACGGATTTGCTGCGTCCGCTTGTCGATCAAGCCGCCGAGATCAGCGGCAAAACGTACGGCGAGAATGCCGCCGACGACGTGTCGCTGCGAATTCTCGCGGATCACGCGCGTGCCGCCGCGTTCTTGATCCACGACGGCGTGCTGCCCGCGAACGAAGGCCGAGGCTACGTGCTGCGCAAGATCCTGCGCCGCGCGATTCGTCACGGACGCATGCTGGGGCTCGAGCGGCCATTCCTGTACGAAATTACCGGACACGTTGCCGAGATGATGCGTGATCCCTATCCCGAATTGCTCGAAAGCGTGCAGCGCGTGGCGCGCATCGTGAAAGAAGAAGAGACACGCTTCGGACACTCGCTGACGCTGGCGTTGCGCGAATTCGAAAAAGCCGCCGAGGAAACCGGCGAATCGAGGAAAGTTGCGGGAGAGAAAGTGTTTCAGTTGTACGACACGTTCGGCTTGGCGCTCGATTTGATGGAAGAAATCGCGCGCGAACGTAACCTCGAGATTGACCACGCCGGATTTGAAGCGGAAATGGAGAAGCAGCGCACTCGCGCGCGCGCCAGTTGGAAGGGCGCGGAAAAAGCGACCGCGTCGCCGGTGTTTCGCGAAATCCTCGAGTCCTCGCCGACCGTTTTCGAAGGATACGCGGCGCTGGAATCCGCGAACTGCAAGATTCTAGCGATCGTCCGCGGCGCTGAGCGCCTACCAGAATTGTCCGCCGGCGAGCGCGCGGAAATCGTGCTCGATCACACGCCGTTCTACGCCGAATCGGGCGGACAAGTCGGCGACACAGGAGTGCTGCTTCGCGATGGCGAAACAGTCGCGCGCGTGGAGGATACGCACGCGCCACTGAAGGGCGTGACGGCGCACAAAGTGCTCGCGTCGAGCGCGTTGCATGTCGGCGACAAGCTTCTGGCGCGCGTCGACGAAGCGGGGCGGCGCTCCACGATGCGCAATCACACGGCGACGCACTTGATGCACGCGGCTCTGCGCAAAGTTTTGGGCACGCACGTGAAGCAGCAAGGATCGATTGTCGATCCGAGCCGCTTGCGCTTCGATTTTTCGCACTACACGGCGATGGACCCGAGCGAAATCGAGGAAGTGGAGCGCTTGGTGAACGCCGAAATTCTCGAAAACATCGAGCTGCGCACCGACGTGATGGACCTCGACGCGGCGATTGAAACAGGCGCGATGGCGCTGTTCGGCGAAAAGTACGGCGCGCGCGTGCGCGTGGTGCACGTGCCGGGATTCTCCACGGAATTGTGCGGCGGGACGCATGTGTCCCGCACCGGCGATATCGGTGTGTTCAAAGTCGTGTCGGAATCGTCGAGTTCGGCCGGCGTGCGTCGCATTGAGGCGATCACCGGCGAAGGCGCGTACCACAATTTCCACGACGCCGCCGAGCGCATCGCGCGGCTCTCGGCGATGGTCAACGCCTCGGAGCCGGATTTAGTGGACGCCGTCGAAAAACTGAGCCAGCGCGGGAAACTGCTCGAAAAGCAAGTCGAGCAGATGCGCATGAAACTCGCGCAAGCAAGTGTCGCGGGATTGCTCGATCGCGTGGAGCGCGTGAAAGACGTGCCGGTGCTGGCGGCGCGCGTGGAAATGCTCGATCGCGGACAGATGCGCAGCTTAGTCGATTCGCTGAGAAGCAAGATCGGCAGCGGCGTGATTGTACTTGGCGCCGGCGCCGACGACGATAAGGTCGCGCTGGTCGCGGCGGTATCGAAGGATCTCAATCCCAAGCTGCACGCTGGAAAAATCGTGAAGGCCGTCGCGGAAAAGATGGGCGGCACCGGCGGCGGACGTCCCGACATGGCCGAAGCCGGCGGAAAAAATCCCGCGCAACTCGACGCCACGCTCGGCGAAGTCGCAGGCATTGTCGCCGGAATGTTGCAATGATCCGAATCGACGGCGATCAACTCACGCGCGAGCTCGAAGCGCTCGCCGGGTTTTCCGACGCTCCCGCGCCGGCGGTGACCCGCGTGGTCTTTTCTGAAACAGACGCGAAGGCGCGCGCGTGGTTCAAGGCGCAATGCGCGGCCGCGGGACTCGCCGTCCGCGAAGACGCCGTTGGCAACACGTTTGCGCGATACGCGGGTAGCGATTCGTCGCTGCCCGCCGTCGCCACCGGATCGCACATTGACGCGATCCCGCACGCCGGACGCTACGACGGCACGGTGGGCGTGCTCGGCGGACTGGAGGCGATCCGCGCGATTCAACGTGCCGGTATCCGGCCGCGGCGATCAATTGAGTTGATCCAATTCACATCGGAAGAACCGACGCGCTTCGGCATCGGGTGTCTAGGCAGCCGCTTGATGTGTGGCAGTCGCGATGCGAAATCAGGAACATCTCTAAAAGATAAGGAAGATCGTACGCTCGACGAAGTGCGCGCCGCCGCGGGATTCGCAGGATCGCTGGAAACTGTACGACTCGCGCGCGGGCACTACGCGGCTTTCCTGGAACTACATATTGAACAGGGGCCGCTTCTCGAACGCGCGGGAATTCCGCTGGGACTCGTGACGGCGATCGCCGCGCCTGCGACGATGCGCGTGACGATCGAAGGCGAAGGTGGACACGCCGGCGCGGTACTGATGCCGGATCGTCGCGACGCGTTTTTAGCGGCGGCGGAGATCGCCCTAGCGGTGGAGGCGGCGGCTAAAGGAACAGGCGCTATCGATTCGGTCGGAACGTGCGGACTGTGCGACATCTTTCCCGGCGCGGTGAACTCGATTCCCAGCCGCGTGCGCATGGACCTCGACATCCGCGACATCGACGAAGCTCGCCGCGAGAAAATGTTGGAGCAAATCGCGCGCGCCTCGGACGAAATCGCCGCGCGGCGCAAAGTGAAAATCACGCGCGAAACGCTGAACGCCGATCCGCCATGCACATGCGACACGCGGGCCCTGGCGGCGTTGCGCGGCGCGGCGCAAAAACACGACCTCAAGTTTCAGGAAATGGTCAGCCGCGCATATCACGACTCCCTTTTCATGTCGCGCATCGCGCCGACGGCGATGGTCTTCATTCCCTGCCGCGGCGGCGTCAGCCATCGGCCCGACGAATACGCGTCGCCGGAGGCGATCGCACAAGGCGCGCTGGTGTTGGCTGAAGCGCTCGCGGAGTTAGCGGCCTAATGAAACGCGTGGTTCAAATCGATTCCCGCGAGTATCCCATCAACCTCGCCGAGCTTGGCGTCGAGATCGTTGAAGTCGAGCCGGGCATTTACTCGCTCCTGCAAGGAATTCAGAGCTATGAAATTGTGGTGCGACCAGGGCTCGCCGACACGTACGACGTGTACGTCAACTCGCATCACTACTCAGCGCGCGTCAGCGATCCCAAGAAATCGCGGCGCAAGCACGGCGCCGTCGTCGAAGGCCGGCAGACGATCAACGCGCCGATGCCAGGCAAAGTGATTCGCCTTCTGGTCGCGGAAGGCGATACGGTGGACGCGGGACAAGGCCTGCTTGTGGTGGAGGCGATGAAGATGCAGAACGAAATCAAGTCGCCGAAAGCCGGAAAAGTTGTGGCGATCGCGGTGGCGGAAGGCGCCGCGGTGAATCCGGGCCAAGCACTGGTGAGCGTGGAATGATTACTTCTTGCCGGCCGCTTCCAGAATCCTCCGCGACAAATAGTTCACGACCTTCGACTGATTCCGCAATTCCTCGTAGTACGCCGCCTTCAAAAGTTGCTCCTTGCGTCCGAGCAAGGTCGAGCGGATCGATTGCTGCACCGCGGGATCGCTCAACTGCCGCTGTCCGCCCGGCTCTTTCGAGAGCACGCGCAGGATGTGATAGCCGTCCTTGCTTCTCACGACCTTCGAAACTTGTCCCGGCTGCATCTCGAGAATGGCGGATTTCAGCAGTGGATCGGATTTGTCGAGCGCGGAAATCGGGATGTAGCCGAGTTCGCCGCCGTTCTGCGCGGTGTTGGCGTCTTCGGAATAACTCTGCGCAAGCTGCGCGAAATCCTCGCCGTTTTTCAAACGCCCCGCGAGCATCTCGATTTTGTTGCGCGCCTCCACTTCATTGCGCGCCTTGTCGCTCTTGAGATTGCGCACTTGTCCGTTGGGATCGGGCGTGACGAGAATCTGCGCCAGTTGGAAGCGCGTCTCGGGCACGTTGAAGCTGGCGCGATTGTCCTCGTAAAATTTCTTGATCTCCGCGTCGGTGATGCTGATCTTCGACGACACTTCCTTGTTCATCAGCTTCTTCACGCTTTCTTCGCGGCGGATCTGGTCTTTGATTTGTTCAACGGTCAGCCCGGTCTGCTGAAGCTTCTTTTGAAACTCCTCTTCAGTGTAGGGACTCTTCATCACCGTGAACTGATTGATCACTTCGGCGTCGGTGGCGGTGAGGCCTTGCTTCTCGGCCTGCTGCAACATGATTTCCCGCTCGATCAAGCCTTGCAGAATGTTCAAGCGCAGCATCATCTCCTGCTCGCCGGTGGGTTTCTGCGGCTCTTCCTGCACCTGCTGCTGGTAGAATTGCTCGGCTTCCTTGGTCATGATGGCGCGGCCATTCACTTCCGCCAAGACTTCCGCGCCGGCCGGACGATTGGTCCTGCAAGACGATCCCTGGAACAAAACCATTGCGGCGACGACAACGAAGGAAGCGCGCAACACGCGTGATCGCATAAGTGAAGCACCATTTTATCGCGTTCTTCTGCTATACTAAATGTTTCCGCATCAAATTCGTTACTCCGACCGACTGTGGGTGGCGAATTCGTTTGATGCGAATTCGCCCAATCAAGAGTTACAAGGAGTGAGTGTCATGGCAAGAGCATGTACCGTCTGTGGCAAGGCGCCGCAATCCGGCAATCGCGTCAGCCACGCGAACAACAAGACCCGCCGGCGCTGGGAGCCGAACTTGCAGCGCGTGCGCGCGGTTGTCGCGGGTGCGCACAAACGCGTGATGGTTTGCACGTCGTGTCTGCGGTCGGGAAAAGTCACCAAGGCAGCGTAGCGCGAAAAGCCGCGTTCAAACGAAAGTCCGGCGAGAGCCGCGCGTTCCATCGATGAAGATCCCGATCTCCACAACCCGAGCACCCGCCGCCATCGGGCCGTATTGTCAGGCGATCCACGCCGGCGGATTCCTTTTCCTGAGTGGACAAATCCCGCTCGATCCGGAAACGGGTCAACTTGTAGAGGGCGATATCGAAGCGCAGACCGAGCGCGTGATCCAAAACTTGATCGCGGTGCTGGCGGCCGCGAACGCGAAGCTCGATCACGTGGTGAAGACCACCGTGTTTCTGAAAGACATGAACGATTTCGCGCGAATGAACGCGATCTACGGAAAACATTTCACCTCACCGGCGCCGGCGCGCTCGACGGTAGAGGCAGCGCGGTTGCCGCGCGACGTGCGCGTAGAAATCGATTTGATCGCGCTGGCCCCAACGCGCCACACCCACTAAAAACTACATGCATCCTGATCTCCCGTTGTTGCTGGAACTACAATCGCTGGACGTGGAGATCGCCCGCTTGAACGGCGAGATCGCGTCGCTGCCGAAACACATCGCGGAAATCGAAACGCGTCTTAAGTTCCACGTGGAACAACTAGATAGCGATCGCAAGACGCTCGCCGCGCACTACAAAGAGCGCAAGGACTGCGAAAAGGAAATCGTCGTAATTCGCGAAAAGATTTCGAAATATCGCGATCAGATGACCGCCGTCAAGACCAACGAACAATACCGGGCGTTCCAGCAGGAAATCGAATTTGCGGAAGGCCACATTCGCCAGTTCGAGGACAAGATTCTGGAGAAAATGGTCCTCGACGAAGGCCTGGAAAGCGCTGTGAAGAAAGCCGAAGCGGCGTTGAACGCCGAAAAGGCCGAGGTAGAGAAGGAAAAGAAGGTCGTCAGCGAGCGCACCCGCCAGGACGAAACCGAACTTGCGGCGAAAAAAAAGCACCGCGAAGAACTCGTCAGCAAGATCAGCGAGAGGAGCTACTGCGAGTACACGCGACTCTCTCGCAAGCCGCCCGCGATTGCCGAAATTCGAAACGGCACGTGCCAAGGATGCCGCGTGAAACTGCGGCCTCAGGTTGTGAACGAAGTACGCAGCAACTCCACCATTCGCTACTGCGAAAGTTGTCACCGCATGTGGTTTTACGTCGCGCCTGAAGTGGCTCCGGCGTCCATCACGATTCACCACTCTTAAGCTTCTGGTTGTTCTTAATCGTGCCGCAGCGCGCGCGTCGGATCGATTCGCGCGGCGCGATCCGCCGGATACAATCCCGCGCAGATACTCACGAAAATCGAAAAACCCATCGCCGCGGCGATCAGCCAGAGCGGAATCAAGAACAAGTTTTCCTTCTGCAATCCCTGGCGGACGATGTAGATGTTCGCCCCGAAGTTCACCACGCGTCCCAGGATCCACGCGAAGATCAACCCGATCACGCCGCCCATCGCGCCGATCACCGCGCTTTCCGATAAAAACAGCCAGCGAATGTCCTGATCCTCCGCGCCGACCGCTTTCATCACACCGATTTCGCGCGTGCGTTCGAGTACGGCCATCACCATGGTGTTGGTGATGCCCAGGAAGGCCACGGCCATGCCGATGCTGCCGACGAACGCCAGCAGCATGTCCACGATTACGAAAACGCGCTTCAATTGCGAGATCGCGCTGGCGATCGAGATAGTGCGGAATCCCAGCGTGTTGATCGTTTTCTCCACCGACTCCACGTCGCGCGCGGAATGCAGGTGGACGGTGGCGCCTTGATAGCCGGGCGGGCGGAAAAGCTGAAGCATCGGAAAATCCTGAAAGAATTTTTCCTGATGCGCCTGCGCCATCGCGAAAGGCAAATAGATTTGCGCGCCGACGTTGCCAAGCATGGCGCGCTCGCGCGCGGTGAGTCCCATGACTTTCAGATCCACGGCGATTTCCGGAAGTTGCTGCGGAATGCCCGGTATGGCCGGCGACGCCGCGGGCGGCGCAGCCTCCCGCTTGGCGCCTTTCTCACCGCCGCCTCCTCCCATAAACGACGGCAATCGTCCGCCTCGCGCGCTCGCGGCGTTGCGTCCTTGCTGACGCGTAACGCCGATCGTGGCGTGAACGGTTTTGCCGACCAGGTCGTTCGGATTCGCGAATCCCAAATCCTTGGCCATCTGCGTATTCAGAATCACTTCGTCGGCGTCCTCGGAATCGAAGAATTTTCCGAAAGGCATTTCCGCAAAGGCCGCCTCTTCGCCGTCTTCCTTGGGAACCGCGACGGCCATGGCTTGCGCGTCCTTGCCATTGATCGCGATTTGCAGGAAGAGGCGGACGTCCGGTTCCACGCGTGCCACGCCCGGGATCTGGCGGATCGCCGTCAGCGCGGTGTCGTCGAGAATCCGCGGACCCTGTCCCTGATTGGCTACGCGGTCGGCGGGATTGTTATTGTTGTCGAAGCGCGGGAAGACCATCATGGTTTGAAAAAACCCGCTGTGCAGCAAACGCGCGTTGAGATTGTCCTGCAATCCCGCGCCGAGCGAAACCATTCCCACGAGTGCACACACGCCGATCGACACGCCCATGGTGGTGAGCAGCGTGCGCAAGCGAGCTTGCCTTAAATTATCAAAGCCCAGTTCAATGACGTCCGGCATCTTCATTCGCTTACCACCTTTCCGTCTTTCAAGCGAATGCGCCGGTTGGCGACGCCGGCCACGTGTTCGTCGTGGGTGATCAGCACGAGCGTCTTGCCGTGATCGCGATTCAACGACAAGAGTAATTGCAAGATTTCCTCGGCCGTGCGACTGTCGAGATTGCCGGTGGGCTCGTCGGCCAACAGCATCGATGGCTGATTCGCTAGCGATCGCGCGATGGCCACACGCTGCTGTTCGCCGCCCGAGAGTTCAGCGGGGCGGTGGGAAGCTCGCTTCGTCAATCCCACCGACTCCAGCAATTCCGCGGCGCGCCTCTTGCGTTCCGCCTTCGGCGTGCTCTCGAATAGCATCGGCAGCACCACGTTGTCCATGGCCGGGCGATGGGGAATCAAATTGAAGGATTGAAAAACCATGCCGACGTCGCAGCGGCGATAGCGCGCCAACTCGGGTCCGTTCAGCGTGGCGAGATTGCGTCCGCGAAACAAAAGTTCGCCGCTGGTGGGCCGGTCGAGGCCGCCGAGCAAATTCAGCAGGGTCGATTTTCCTGATCCCGATTGGCCGACCAGCGCCACCACTTCGCCTTCGTGAATTTCCAGCGATACGCCGTCGAGCGCGGGGACCACGCCCGCGATGGTTGTGTAATGTCGCGCCAAGTTGCGCGCTTCGAGCAAAGTCATGGCAACGATTTTTTCACAAGTCGCCGTGACGGCAAAAGGAAAAGCGCACGGGATTGCGTGCAGAATTGTTGCGGCGCGGCAGTCGCGCGCGCGTGTGATGGTCCATCGATTGCTCCTTACATTGAGGCGTCTCAACTCCTGACGTGCAACACCGCGTTTTGTTAACGCCTAGCGTCCGTCCGCTGTATGCAGCAGGACGCATTCAACGCACGATCGGGTAAAAACGCCTGAGCAAAATTACATACGGGAGGACCAGATGAACAAGGACCGGATGGAAGGCAACTGGAAGCAAATGCAAGGAAAGGTCAAGGAGAAGTGGGGAAAACTCACCGACAACGACCTGACCATGGCGCAGGGCCGTCGCGACTACATTATCGGCCGCATTCAGGAGCGCTACGGCATCGCTAAGGAACAGGCGATGAAGGAGTACGACGCATTCCTGGATGAAACATTCGCCGGCACTCCGACGCACTAGCCGGAACCGACGGGCACCCGGAATGGGGGGCGGCGCATTCGAGCGTCGCCCCCGGGGTGTGTCCATCGCGCACAAAGTTTTTTTGCGCGCGCAACGAACGGCACGTGGCAAACCAGCACGTGGCTAACCAGCACGTGGCAAGTCAGGAGGAATCTATGCATCGCAGAGCGACAGTGCGCAGAAAGCCGCGTCAGTCGAGTGTCCGGCGCTTGCCGCGACGGTCGAGTGCCGCCAGCGTGAACGTGGAAGAAATCTCGGGCGTTGTGGAATTACCAGTAGAAGCGCCGAATCCCACCGACGTGCAATCCGGCGACGCGCAAGGCTTGCCGAGAACCGCGCGATCAAGTGAAGAGAGCGTGGAAGCATTAGCGGCGTCGGAGCAATCCTATGAAGCGGCGTTGATCGAAGGCGTCGAGGACGCCGGCGACCATCCGGAGCGTCCGGTGCGCGTGCATTCCAGCGACCGCCCGCTCAGTGAAGACGAACTCGCCTCCACTGACCGAGACGATTCCTGATCTGCACCCTTACAGGTGGCCCAATAACAGCAAGATCAGCACGATCAACAGGACCAATCCAAGTCCGCCGCTCGGGTAGTATCCCCATTCGCGGCTATAGGGCCAGCGCGGAACTGCGCCGATGAGCATGAGAACCAAAACGACGAGCAGGACAGTGCCGAGCATAATCGGCCTCCTTGTCTCACTACAACGTCTCACTACAACGTTCTTCATTACTAACGACGCCTTGATTTGAAGGGACGTTGCACATGCGAATCTCTGCGTGCAAGACCGTTATCGTTGAAAAGGAAAGAGGCAGCCATTCTATGGAAACCTCATAGCTAAAAGGCTAAACCGCAGATGAACGCAGATGGACGCAGATAGGTTGTCGCCCTCGTCTGGGTTCATCTGCGTTTATCTGCGGTTGCTTTTTGCGAGTAAGATCAAGTTCGTGAGCAAGAGCCTGCCTCGCGCCGTTGTGGGACGCTTGTCGCGCCATCGCGATGGTTACGGCTTCGTGATTCTCGACAAGCCGATCGCCAAATTCTCCGGCGACGTGTTTATCCCGCGCCCGTTCATGCTCGACGCGATGCACGGCGATCGCGTGGAAGTGCGCCTGGGCCGCATTGACGAGCGCGGGCGCGCCGAAGGACGCATCGGGAGAGTCCTCGAGCGCGCGCACGAGGAAATCGTCGGTATTTTTCATCGCGGACCGCAATACAATTTCGTGCTGCCGGACGATCGCCGCATCGGCGAGGAAATCGTGATCCCGCGCGGACAGGAGGTTCCGGCGTCGCCCACCGGCCGGCAACGCACCGGCGACATACCATCAGTTGGCGAGCTCGACGGTACCTACGTCAACGTGCAGTTGACCCGTTTCCCGAACGGCACGCAAAAAGCGCGCGGTCGTGTGATCGAAGTGCTCGGACGGCCGGGCGACTTCGGCGTCGATGTGGAAATTGTGATTCGCAAGCATCACTTGCCGCATCGTTTTCCGCCGGAAGTGCTGGCCGCAGCGGAATCCGCGCCGCAATCGGTTGCGGAAGAAATCTCCGCGACGCGCCGCGACTTCCGCGCGCTGCCGATTGTGACCATCGACGGCGAGACGGCGCGCGACTTCGACGACGCCGTGCACGTCGAGCGTCTCGCTAACGGAAATTACGCATTACAAGTGCATGTCGCCGACGTGGCACATTACGTTCGTCCCGGATCGCCGCTTGATCGCGAGGCGCGCTTGCGGGGAACAAGCGTCTATTTTCCGGATCGCGCGGTGCCGATGCTGCCGGCGGAACTATCGAGCGGCATTTGCTCGCTGAATCCGCACGTCGATCGCCTGGTGATGTCGTGCCTGGTGGAAATGGACCATGCCGGCGAAATTTTGAAGCACGAAATCACGCCCGGAGTGATCCGCAGCGCCGAGCGCATGACCTACACCAACGTCAACTTGATCCTGGAAGGCGACCCGGCGCAGCGCGAAAGATACGCCCCACTGGTCGCGAACTTTGAGTTGATGCGCGAACTCGCGGTGATTCTGATTCGCCGCCGCCGCAAGCGGGGATCGATCGATTTCGACTTGCCGGAGCCGGAAATCGAATTCGATCCGATGGGAAAGATGGTTTCGATCGTCAGATCGGAGCGCAACATCGCGCATCGCCTGATTGAGGAGTTCATGCTCGCGGCGAACGAGACCGTCGCCGGGCACTTCGAACACAACGAGATTCCGGCGCTCTACCGCATCCACGAATTGCCCGATCCCAAACGTGTGATCGAGTTCGAGGAAATCGCGGTGGGTTTTGGATATTCACTCGGGATCGGAGCGTTGCCGGTGAAACGCTTTTCGACCGAATCCGCGCGACGCGAACGGAAGCGCGGCCGGGAAGCCACGACGGTGGAAATTCCCGGCGAAATCCAAGTGACGCCGCGCCTCTATCAAAAGCTCGCCGAAAAAATCGCCGGAACGCCGGTAGAGCGGATTCTCTCGTTCCTGATGTTGCGCTCGTTGAAGCAAGCGCGGTACTCCGAGGAGAATCGCGGCCACTTCGGTCTCGCCGCGCCCGTCTACACGCATTTCACGTCGCCGATTCGCCGCTATCCGGATTTGATCGTGCATCGCGTGCTGAAGAATCAGCTCCGCAATCCCGATGAGTTAGCGGCTATTGCGACCGAAAGCTCCGACGCCGAGCGCCGCGCGCAAGACGCCGAGCGCGAATTGATGGAATGGAAAAAGGTCGCGTTCATGGCGGAGCGCGTGGGTGAAGTTTTCGACGCGTTGATCGTCAGCGTAATGCGCTACGGTTTTTTCATTGAACTGACGGATTTATTCATCGAGGGCTTGGTACACATCGAAACGCTCGACGCGCTCAGTGACGATCGCCACTTCTATCGCGAACTAACGCGTGAGATTGTCGCGGAGCACGCGAAGAAGCGCTACAAGATCGGCGGTCGCGTGCGGGTACGCGTCGATCGCGTGGATCCGATCGAGCGGAAGATCCAGTTTGCGGTGGAATCGTCCGGCCCATCAAATCCGCGATAGGTCTTCGATGATCGCGGCCAACGCGTCGCGGAATTGCGCGGGATGTCTCACACTGAAGACTCGCGGATGAAGCGCGCGCAGGATATCTTCGATCGACACGCCATGTCCGCTCTCCTGTAAGTTCCAAGGTGCTCGGCGAAACAGCGGACCTGTAGGTTCGCCGCCCATGTCGACCTCGGGAAAATCGTCGATCACATAGGTTTTCTCCACGTGCCTTTCGAAAACGGGCGGTCTCCAGCCGGAAGGCTTGGCGAACTCATGCGTGTAGACGCCGAGGTAGACCACGACGACGCGCGCGGTATCCTGGACCGCTAAGCAGTGCGCGATCGCTCGCGTGATCTCCGTGCTCCCGGCGCGGTGTAGAGGATCGTAGTGCCGCACGTCGACCACGTTGGAATATGGATCCACGAGTCCCGGGCGCAGCAGGTTCCAAGAAAGTCGTTGCCCGTGACGCGTCACTTCAATGGCCTCACTATGGATACTGTCGATCAATGTCACATTGATCTCGCCGTTGCGCAAAGTGATTTCGGAAAGCGCCTTGAGTTGCGGAACGAGCGCGCTGAGCGCCGCGCGAGAGATGAAATATCCGCGGCCGGCCCAGGGAGGTAGTCGCGCGATCACTTCCATGCGCACCGGCGCCTGGTTTTCTACCGGCAAATGCAGGTGTCCCGCGAGTTCGGGACGAAAGAACGCTTCCGGTTCGGCGACTTTAGGAAGAATCTCAACCTGCGGCATACCATCCCAGGAATTCGGCAGCAGATCGGTCTTCGGGATCTCCGCATGCACAACGGCGTGCCGGAGATTGTGCGCGCCATCGACGCGATCGTCGAGCGCAACGCTGACCTTGTAGTCGCCAGGCGTGACCAAGGCGCGATGCGTGATGACCAACTCGATCCGGCGCATTTCCCGCTGGATGCGCTCGGGCGATTGCGTCTGTCGATCGCGGTAAACATGCCCCTGGCTGTCCTCAATTTCGACGAGCGTCTCTAAATTGCCTCCCCCGCGCCGCACAAGGGTCTTTCCATCGATCCGGATCGTCACACTCAGATCGAAGCGTTGATCGTAGGTCAGTTCAGGCTTGGCAATTTCTACTTTCCAGGGGATGTCGGCGCGATCGCCTTGCGCGAACGCGAGTGGAGCGACAAGAGGGATGCAGAGGATTACGGAAACGGCGCGCATCCACCCCAGTGTACGCTGTCTGGCGCGGACGTGGACGCAGGCGCCGCGACTCCCAAGAAGGCCGCAAGAGATAGGGACACAGAGATCGTTAACCCAGGGTCAACGTTCTCTGTGTCCTCTGTGCTCTCCGTGGTCGCTCTCCTTCAGCGATCTAGCTGCAGCCGGACGTCCCGCCGCAGTTGCCGCACTTGAAGCAGGCGCCGTTGCGGGTCATGATGCTGCCGCATTCACTGCACGTGGGTGCATCGCTGGCGAACACTTCGGCCTGGCCAATCGGCAGCGACATTTGCGGCGCGGGTTCGGTGGGCTTCAGCAATCCTTGCGCGCCGTCCACGTCGGCTTCCGAGTGTTTGTACTCGGGACCAATGAACTTCGCGCCGAGCCAGCGGAAAATGTAATCCATGATCGACTTCGCGAAGCGAATGTCGGGATTGTTCGTGAATCCACTTGGCTCGAAGCGCAGGTGCGAGAACTTGTCGACCAGCACTTTCAACGGCACGCCGTATTGCAGCGAGAGCGAAATGGCCGTCGCAAAGCTGTCCATCAATCCGCTGACCGTGGAACCTTCCTTGGCCATGGTGATGAAGACTTCGCCGGGAGTGCGATCTTCATACATGCCCACGGTGATGTAGCCTTCGTGTCCCGCGATGGAAAACTTGTGCGTCAACGACTCGCGCTCGTCGGGCAGTTTGCGGCGCGCGGCTTGGCGATCGGCCACGGGTGCAGGAGCGAGTACGGCGGCCGCGGCTTTCACTTCAGCTTTGGCCTCGGCCTTCTTGGCCGAAGTGTTCAGCGGCTGCACGCGCTTGGAATTGTCGCGATAGATCGCCACGGCCTTCAGGCCCATCTTCCAAGCTTGCAGATACGATTCGGCGATGTCTTCCACCGACGCGTCTTCGGGCAAATTCACCGTCTTCGAGATCGCGCCCGATAGGAACGGCTGTACTGCCGCCATCATCTTCACGTGACCCATGTGATGGATGTAGCGCGTGCCGCCTTGCGCCTTGAAGGAGCAATCGAAAACCGGCAAATGCTCCGGTTTCAGGTGCGGCGCGCCTTCGATCATGCTGTTCTTGTCGATGTGATCGACGATGTTCGACACTTGCTCGGGCGAGTAGCCGAGTTTCAACAGAGCTTGCGGCACGGTGTTGTTGACGATCTTGATTTGTCCGCCGCCGACCAGCTTCTTGTACTTCACAAGCGCCAGATCCGGCTCGATGCCCGTCGTGTCGCAATCCATCATGAAGCCGATGGTGCCGGTGGGCGCGAGCACGGTGACCTGCGCGTTGCGATAACCGGAGCGCTCGCCGCTTTCCAAGCACTCTTCCCAAACTTTCTTGGCGTTCTGCATGAGATCGCCGTCGACGAGCGTCGAATCGATGCCGGTAACCGCGTCGCGATGCATGCGGATCACGCCCAAGAACGGCTCGCGATTCAGCGGATAGCCGGGGCATGGCCCGGTCGACGCCGCGATGCGCGAACTGGTGAGATACGACTGGCCGTGCATCACCGCGGTGATCGCGGCGGCGGTGGCGCGGCCACCTTCGGAGTCGTAGGGATATCCGCTGGCCATCAGCAGCGCACCCAAATTCGCGTAGCCCAGGCCGAGCGGACGGAAGTCGTGCGAGTTGCGGGCGATGCGCTCGGTTGGGTAACTGGCGTTATCGACCAAGATTTCCTGCGCCACGATCATCGTGTCCACGGCGTGACGGAAGGCCTCGGTGTCGAACTTGCCGGAAGGCGCCAGGAACTTCATCAGATTCAGCGACGCTAGATTACACGCCGAATCGTCGAGGAACATGTACTCGCTGCACGGATTCGACGCGTTGATGCGCGCCGTGTTCTTGCTGGTGTGCCAGCGATTGATCGTGGTGTCGTACTGCATGCCGGGATCGCCGCATTGATGCGTGGCTTCGGCGATCTTGCGCAGCAGGTCGCGGGCGCGATATTGCTTCACCGGATGACCGTCGGCTACGGATTTAGTCCACCAGTCGCTGTCTTTCTCGGCGGCCATCATGAATTCGTCGGTGACGCGCACCGAATTGTTGGCGTTCTGGAAGAAGATCGAACTGTACGCTTCGCCGTCGAGCGAATTGTCGTAGCCGGCGTCGACCAGAGCCCACGCCTTGCGCTCTTCCTTGGCTTTGCACTCGATGAATCCCACGATGTCGGGGTGCTGCACGTCCATCACTACCATCTTGGCCGCGCGCCGCGTCGTGCCACCGGACTTGATGACGCCGGCGAACGCATCGTATCCGCGCATGAAGCTCAACGGCCCCGAGGCGCGTCCGCCGTCGTGCAGCGAGGCGTTTTCTTCGCGCAGCGTGGACACGTTGGTGCCGGTGCCGGAACCAAACTTGAACAACATGCCTTCGGTCTTGGCCAGCGTCAAGATGGATTCGAGATTGTCCTGCACCGAATTGATGAAGCACGCCGAGCACTGTGGGCGCTGCTCCTGGCGGCCGACCGCGCGGATCTTGTCCTCATCGCGATCGTAGACGAATCCATAGCTCTTCTTCGGCGTGCCGACGTTGAACCAAACGGGCGAATTGAAGCAAGCTTTCTGTGTGACCATCAGGTGCGCGAGGTCGTCGCGGAACGCATCGACGTCCGCGGTGGACGCGAAGTATCCGCCTTCTTGTCCCCAGGTCGCGATCGTGTTTACGACGCGCTGGATCAGTTGGCGGACGCTGGTTTCGCGCTCAAAGCTCTTCGGCTTGCCGTAGAAATATTTGCTGGCCACGATGTTGGTGGCGGTTTGCGACCAATCCGTGGGCACTTCGATGTCGGCCTGCTCGAAAATGGTTTTGCCTTTTTCGTTGCCGATGACCGCGCTGCGGCGGTCCCAGGTGACGGCGTCATAGGGGGAAATCTTGCCGTTGGTGAAGTACCGAGGAAAACGAATACCACGCTTGGTACGATCCGATCCGGCGTGTTCGGCTTCGAGCGTGGCGGCGATGCTGATGGCGATTTCTCCCATAGAGACGGGTCCTCCTGTGCAATTTCCTTAACGAAAAGCTAAAGTGGGCAGGTATGGTTGTAACGCTATATGTAGGGCCTGTCAAGTACCAAATACATGATGTAGGGGTACGGTAGTCTCAGGACTATTCCCTAATGAATCCTTCGCCTCAATGAGTTGCGGGCGAAACGGGGGGAACCTTCCGAATTACCTCGACTCATTTCTACTGCATTTCATAGCACCTGGAATCAGCACACCGGAAAAATTACAAAACGAACCTACGGAGTGGTTATCCCGTGCATTTCCCGTTCTTTGACTCGGACCTTGGGCCTCGGAACTCGCAACGAGCGCGCCGTCGACGCGCTTTGGTGTTAAAATAGATCTTGAAACCGCCCCTCAGCTTGCAGTTCGACAGTTCTCGTTCAGAGAAAAGGCAGCCATGAAGCACACAGACGTAAGGAATATCCGCAAGGAAGTGTTGCCCAATGGTTTGACGGTCATCACCGAGGGAATGGACCACGTGCGTTCCGTCTCGGTGGGCATTTGGATCAAGAGCGGATCGCGCCGCGAACCCGCCAAGACCAACGGGATCACTCATTTTATCGAGCACATGCTGTTCAAGGGGACCACCTCGCGTACCGCGGAGGACATCGCCCGCCAAGTCGACTCCATCGGCGGCCACCTCGACGCGTTCACAGCGAAAGAGTGTGTTTGCTACAACACCAAGGTGCTCGACGACCACGTGCCGATCGTCATGGACATTCTCGGCGACCTGGTGCTGCATCCGCGCTTCGATGACGCGGATCTCACCAAGGAACGCGGCGTGATTCTTGAGGAATTGAAGATGGACGAGGACAATCCCGACCATCTGGTCCACGAGATTTTCACGCAAAACTTTTGGAAAGGCCACGCCATCGGCCGCCCGATCCTGGGAACCAGAGAAACCATCGGCGGTCTCGACCGCAACACGTTGTTCGACTACTACCATCGCTGCTACGAGCCGCGCAACATGCTGGTTTCCGTGGCCGGCCACTTGGATCACGAGAACATCGTCGGCCTGGTGGATCGAACGTTCGGTGCGTTGAAGCCGCGCCGCCGTGAAAAGCCGGGGCCGCGCCCGTCGACGCATTCGAAAATCGCGCTGCGTCACAAGAAGCATCTCGAGCAGGTGCACATTTGTCTCGGCGTGCCTTCATATCCGTTGCCGCACGAGCGCCGCTACGCCTGCTACATCATGAACACGATCCTGGGCGGCGGCATGTCGTCGCGCCTGTTCCAGAACATTCGCGAGCGCCAAGGCTTGGCGTACGCGGTGTTCTCGGAGCTGAATCCGTGCAGCGACACGGGCTGCCTGACGATCTACGCCGGCACGTCGCGCGAATCCGCCAATCGCGTTGTGGAATCGATCATGAAGGAATTCCGCGACCTCAAGGAAAATCAAGTTTCCACCGAGGAATTGCGGCGGGCGAAGGATCATCTCAAGGGCAGCTTGATGCTTTCGCTCGAATCGACCACCAGCCGCATGTCGAATCTGGCGCGCCAGGAGATCTATTTCGGACGTTTCTTCTCGCTGGACGAAATTGCCCAACGCATCGAGGACGTAACGGCCGAGGAAGTCATCACCGTGGCCAATGAGTTTTTCCGGCCGAAAGCGGTGGCCTGCACGATTGTGGGCAATCTCACCGGCGTGAAGATTGGTCGCAAACAACTGGTGTGCTAACGTTGTTGGTCAGTGAGTCTGCGAATTTCCGTACTCGGCAGCGGTAGCGGCGGCAATTGTACTTTGGTCGCCACGGAACGTACGCGCCTGCTGGTGGACGCCGGTTTCTCGCGGCGCGAAACCCTGAAACGCCTCGCCGCGCTCGGCGAATCGAGCGATCCGGTCGACGCCATCCTGATTAGTCACGAACACAGCGATCACATTGCAGGACTGGTGTCGCTGGTGAAGGGTTTTTCCAAACAGCGCATCGTTCCCGTTTACGTCACCGAAATCACGCGGCAGTCGATGATCTTCGAGGAAGACGAAGCGCCGAAGGCCGAGTATTACCGCGCCGCTGGGGCGTTTTCGGGTCCTGTGCCGATGGGGCCGCTGTTTGCACCACCGCCGCCTGCGCCCGCACCGCCGCCGGAAAAAACGGCGCCGAAAATCGCCTTCGAGTTCATCCGTACCGGATCGCGTTTCATCATCGGCGATATTGAAGTGGACGCGTTCACGATTCCGCATGACGCCGCCGATCCGGTGGCGTTCACGTTTCGCGCCGAAGGATTGCGCGCGGCCGTCTGCACGGATTTAGGTTACGTGCCGGAGTCGGTGAAGCATCAACTGTATGGATGCCAGATGCTGGTGCTGGAGTCGAACCACGATCTCGAGATGCTGAAGGTGGGGCCCTATCCGTGGCACATCAAGCAGCGCGTAATGAGTCGCACGGGGCATTTGTCGAATCTGGCGGTGGCGGATTTTCTAGAGCAGGAAATGGACGCCGCCACGCAAGTTTTGGTGCTGGCGCACCTGAGCGAGAACAACAACCACCCGGCGATCGCGCGCATGAGCGCCGAGCAAGCATTGCAAGCGCGTGGCGCGTCGCCGCGATTGATTCTGGCGGAGCAGAAAACGCCTACGGAGATGTTCAGGTTCTAGGCGCGACGCCTTGCATGTTTCCCGTCTCTGGGCCATAGTTATCGTGATGGACAAGACCATCCGCAGCTACAAGCACCTGGACGAAATGAAGGCAGACGAGTACCGGGCGTGGCAGAAATTACCACCGCACGCGCGCCTGGACGCTGCCGCCGAACTCTCTATCAGCTTGTATCAGTTGAAGGAGCCGTCCAAGAATGTTCCCACCAGACTTCAAAGAACTCTTGTCCATCTTAAACGGCCGAAAGGTTAAATACCTTTTGATTGGTGGCTACGCGGTCTCTCTGCATGCGCAGCCTCGTGCCACAAAGGACATGGATCTGCTGGTTCGACCGGACAGAGAAAATGCGGCGGCTCTCTACGCCGCGTTGCGAGCGTTCGGCGCTCCACTGGACGGCGTCACCGCGGAATCCTTTATGGAAGCGGATACTTTTTTTCGAATGGGAGCGCCTCCCCAAATGGTCGACATTTTGCCAAACATCAGCGGTGTTGATTTTGATCGCGCTTGGGAAAGGCGCGCGGAGATCGAGATTGACGCCACGACCGGCCTCCGAGTGCCAGTGATCTCCCGCATCGACTTGATCGCCGCGAAGATTGCCGCAGGAAGGCCGATAGACATGGCAGATGCGGTTGCCCTGCGAGAAGCAGCGGAAACTCCTAACTAGTCGGCGCCGCGCTTTCGCGAATCGCCCTGGCGACCTTCGCACCCGCGATTTTCGCGAGTTCCTCTTCCGCCGCGCTCCTCACACGTTCGACACTCCCGAAATACTCGAGCAACTTGCGCGCCGTTTTTTCTCCCACGCCGTCGATTGCCAACAACTCCGTGGTGATCCGCGACTTCGCGCGCCGCTGACGGTGGAAGGTCACGGCAAAGCGGTGCGCTTCGTCGCGGACCATTTGCACCAAGTGCAGCACGGGCGAATGGCGATCCAAACGAATCGGTTCGGACTCCTGGCCGGGAACAAACAGCAATTCCTCTTTCTTCGCCAGCGACGCGATCGGTTGATTGATCACGCCCAGCGCGTCGAGCGCGTCTTGCGCGGCGTGAAGTTGTCCCACGCCGCCGTCGATGAGGATTAGTCCAGGGAACGGCGTATTCTCCTCGAGCAAACGCTTGTAACGCCGTCCGACCACTTCGCGCATTGACGCGAAGTCGTCGTTGCCCGCCACGGTCTTGATGATGAACTTGCGATATTCGCCCTTGCGCATCTTCCCGTCTTCCCACACCACCATCGACGCCACTTGATCGACGCCCTGGGTGTGCGAAATATCAAAGCACTCGATGCGCTTCGGCAGTTCGGGCAGTCCCAGCGCTTCTTGCAGCGCTTCCATCACCGCGCGCGCGGCCGGTTTGTGCACGCGGAAGCGTTGCTCAAAGGAATGCTGCGCATTTTTCTCGACCAACTCGAGAAACGCCCGCTTCGGTCCGCGCTGCGGCGTGAGGATTTCTACTTTCGTGCCTTTCTTTTCCGATAGCGTTTCTTCCAGCAGCCCGCTTTCCTCGAAATCCACGGGAACATGAATCTGCGACGGAATGAACGGCTGATCGAGATAAAGCTGCTTAATGAGCGACGCGAAGAATTCCGAAGTATCGAGATCGTCATCGCCCGCCGGCAATTCTTCCCAGAAGAACTCGCGGCGATCCACCATGCGTCCGTTGCGCACGTGGAACAGATTCACCGCGGCGAGCGCGCCTTCGCGGTGCCAACCGAGAACGTCGGCATCGCGGCCTTCGACGGCCGCTATTTTCTGGCGTTCCTGCAGATCGCCGACCGTACTGATGAGATCGCGCAGGCTGGCCGCGTGTTCGAATTCCTGCGCGCTGGATGCCGCGTCCATGCGCGCGCGCAAGGTTTTCGCGAGATCGCCGGCGCGTCCTTCGAGGAAAAGCCGCGTGTCGGCGGCGGCTTGCGCGTAGGCGGCGTCGGTGGTGAGTCCCGGGACGCAGGGGCCGAGGCAGCGATGAATGTGATATTGCAAGCAGGGGCGCGGATGCGCGCGAGTAAGGTCGACCGTGCACGACGGCACGAGAAAATGCTTGTGAATGAAATGGACGATGCGGTACGCAAGGTTTGCGGGAAAGTACGGACCGTAATACTCCGAGCCGTCCTTACGCAGGCGTCGCGTCACGTAGACGCGCGGGAATTGTTCCTTCGTAAGCTTGATATAGGGATACGTTTTGTCGTCGCGCAACAGAATGTTGTAGCGCGGCTGGTGTCGCTTGATCAGATTGTTCTCGAGCGCCAGCGCCTCGCGCTCGTTGTCGACGACTATGTAGCGAACGTTTGTCGCGTCGCGCATCAAGCTGCCGGTCTTGATATCGGCCAGGTGATCGGCGGAAAAATACGAGCGCACCCGATTGCGCAGCGACTTCGCTTTGCCGACGTACACGATCGCGCCGCGCGCGTCTTCGAACATGTAGACGCCGGGATCGAGCGGAATGTCGGCGATGATTTCCTGCGGGACCATTGCTTTATATAAACGCGCGAACCTAGGGAAGCCGCGATGGGAGGTCGCTCAACTTGCTGCGCCGAATCACGCGCCCGATCAGTGAATCTTCGGCTTCGAGAAGACACTTGGCCTCCGCGAAATCCGGATCGGAACGGTTCAACGTACTAGCCCAGTTCAGCAGCACGGCCATTTTCCCTTCAAAGTCGCCCTCCGGCCACGGGCTCGGCTTGACTATAAAGCGGCCAGACTTGTAGTGCTCAGAACCAAACAAGCGGTTCTTGTCGGAGTCATAGAGTGAGGAGTCGGTCTCCTTATAAGCGGCGTAGTTCATGCCGTCCACGATCGCTCGGCGAGCCTCGTCCAGGGTCATATAAGTATGATACCCGGTACCGTACGGCGACAAATCAGGCTGGTTCGACCGACTGCTGGCGCGCGACCATACGCACGATTTCGTAGCAAGCCCACGCCGCCGCCAGATGTTTCAGCGTGTGTCCGCTCACGATTTCCCCTAACGCGTACACTTGCGCGTCAGCGGCTTCCAGAATCTTGGCCACCACATACCATCCGAGAATCAACACATAGGGCGTCACCGGCCTTTGGCGTGACGGAAACAGCGCAACCATCGCAGCAATCAAAACGAGCGGACCAAACTGCACGAGAACATAGGGGCGCAAATCGTCCCTCGCCTGCCAGTAAATGACGCTGCCCGCGCCGAGGCATAGCAGCGGCGTAAGCCATAGCATCGCGGCGCGTTCGGAAATGCGCTCGGCGATGACGGCGTCCAGCAAGCCCATGAAACCGACGGCCATTGGCAGACGATCCCAAACCAGGGTGGCGTTGTTCGGATTCAAGTGATACCAAGCCGAACCGAAGGCCGTGAGCGCGATGCCCGCGAAACAGAAGTAGAAACCTGTCTCCCGTGGGCGCAGGCGCAATCCCAAGACGCCAATCAGTAAGAACGGCACGTTCGAGAGGACGTCGAGTGCGTTGGGAACACCTAACATCGCGCGCGTGTCCGCGAAATGGTGATAGGCGGGATCCTGCGGAAGGCGCGGAACGAGCGCTGTGATGAGAGCCAGCGCGACGGCGATCGCAATCGGGATGTACTTACGATTCACTTTCGGGAGTAAATTGTAATCGTGAAAGTCACCCGACGCAAATTCCTAGCGACCGGATCCTCTGCCGCGATTGTCGGACTCTCTCCCAAAACCGATGCGCCAATCGCCGGCGGATTTGTGTTCGAATCGCAGCAGTGGGGACATCGCCTGCGCGATCATTCGCAATTTCCCGCGGTGCGCACGCAGGTGAAGTCGCCGGTGATCATCGTCGGCGGCGGCATCGCGGGACTCTCGGCGGCGTGGCGCCTGGAGAAAAAGGGTTTTCGCGATTTTCTGTTGATCGAGGCCGAACAGGGCGCGGGCGGCAACGCGCGCTGGGGAGAAAACGAAGTCAGCGCGTATCCGTGGGCCGCGCACTACTTGCCGGTGCCCAATCGGCGCGCAGAATACGTGCGCGAGCTGTGCGAAGAGTTCGGACTCCTCTCCGCCGACGGCCAATGGGACGAAATGCATCTCTGCCATTCGCCGCAGGAGCGTCTGTTCATCTATGGACGCTGGCAGGAAGGCATCGAACCGTCGGTCGGATTGCAGGACGCCGATCGCGCCGAGTTTCGCCGCTTCGACGACCGCATGCAGGAGTTCCGCGCGTCCGGACGTTTTCAGATTCCCATGGAACTCGGCGAGAAATCATCGTTGCTCGATCGAGTGTCGTTGGCCGATTGGATGCGCCAGGAAAAATTTCACTCGCGCTACTTGAATTGGTACGTGAACTACTGCTGCCGCGACGACTACGGCGCGATGTCCGGCGACGTCTCCGCGTGGGCCGGCGTTCATTACTTCGCGGCGCGGGCGCATGAAGAAAAAGGACCGCTGGTGTGGCCTGAAGGCAATGGCTGGATCGCGCGGCGGCTCATCGCCAAGTTGCGGCGCTACATTCGCGCGGGTGCGCCGGTGCACCGCGTGGCGAAACGCGGCCGCGGATGGTCGGTTTTTTCCGGCGACACCGAGTATCTCGCCGACGCCGTGATCTTCGCCGCGCCAACCTTCACCGCAGCCTATGTCGTGGAAGACGCGGCACGGGTCGACTTCACGTACTCGCCATGGCTCACCGCAAATCTCACGCTCGATCGTTTGCCGCGCGAGGCCGCACCCGGCCGCGGCATGCCCCGCTGCTGGGACAACGTGATTTTCGAATCGCCGGCCTTGGGATATGTCGACAACATGCATCAAAGTTTGCGCACTCACATCGACCGCGATGTTTGGACGTTCTACTGGGCGCTGGTCAACGGCTCGCCCGCCGAAAACCGGCGCGTTTTGCTCTCAACGGATTGGAATGCGTGGAAGGAAATGATCCTCACCGACCTGGAACGCGCGCATCCCGACATTCGCCAATGCGTTTCGCGCATCGACATTTTGCGATTAGGCCATGCCATGGCGCGACCCGTACCGGGATTCCTGGAGTCCGCCGCGCGAAAGCGGACCATCCAAAACGCGGGCACGTTTTTCTACGCGAACTCCGACCTCAGTGGATTTTCGATTTTTGAGGAAGCGCAATATCGCGGGGTGCGGGCGGCGGACAAAGCGATGCGTTTACTGGGAGCACTTTGACACAGAGCGCACTGAGAACACGGAGCACACAGAGAAAAACAGAACCGAATCTCATTCATTTGGTTTCTCTGTTTGCTCTGCGTTCTCTGTGTACTCTGCGTTCTCTATGTGCTCTGCGTCAAGATGGCGTGGCCTATTGCGCCCCTAGCAATTTCCGCGCGTCGGCCACCACATCCAGATTGCCCGGTGGAAGCGCGGTGTGTTTGTCGGCGGGCACGGCGGCCAAACGTTCTTCCGCACGCCGCAATTCCTCGCGAGCTTGTTTCAATCGCTGCTCGCGCAGGTCGGCGGAAACTCCCGGCGCGCTTCCCAAACGATACAGGGCCACGGCCTGTACACCCAGGCAGCGCGCCCAGCGCAACGCGTGGCGCACGTCGTTGGGGTGCGAGTTGTACAGTTGTTCCGCTTCCTTCCTTGCCGCTTGCAGATGTGGCAGGGCCGCGGTGTCGCCGGATTGCGCCATCAGCATCGCCGCTCGCATGTGCGCCTCGATGAAATTCGTCGTCGTGGTGGCGTCGGTAGGATCGTGCTGCATCGACTTTTCCGCCGCGGTGACTTCTTTCAAATACGTCGCCAGCGCCTCGGATTTGCGCCCCAACGCGTCCTGCGCATCTCCCACCAACTCGATCGCCGCGGTGTAGTAGCGCACGTAAATACGATTATTGGGGTCCTTCGCGATCAATCGTTCCAGGCCGGCCGCGGATTTTTCGAGATCCGGCAGCGCGCCCGCCGCGTCGCCCTGACCCAATCGAAAACCGCCGAGGCGCCCGGCGCTCATGGCGGCGTCCATCTGAGCGGTGCTGTTTTGCGCGTCGCCGGCGGAGGCATCGGCGATGCGGCTCATTTTCTCGTACGCCGCCATCGCGCCTTGCCGATCGCCGAGATTCGGCAATTGCGGATTGCCGAGCACGTCGCCTAAGTGACTATAAGCGAGCATCAGCAGCCGCGTGCGAACCGCATCGTGCGGGTACTTGGCTTCGGTTGCTTCGAGAATCGCAATCTCGTCTTGATAGGCCTGTTTCGACTCCGGCAAGCGAGCCAAACGGCCCACGATTCGCCCCTTGGACGAAAGTTCGGCGGCGCGCCAACTCGGAAAATCGGCGTTGTCGGGATGAAGCTGGGTCATGCGCGACAGCAACGGTTCGTTTTCCGCGATGTTCTGGAGAGCCTTTTGCGGTTGCGAGTCGACCAGCGCGTGCGTATATCCCGTCACGATGTTGGCCGTGAGCTTGTCGAAGCGGAGGTCGCCTTCGTGACTCTTCAGGGCAAGTCTTGCGTAGTGCACCGCTTTTTCCCACTGATCGATCGCTTCGGTCGCCGATCCGGTGTCCATCAGCACTTCGCCCATGCGGCGGTGCACGTCCATCTTGGCCAACAAATCTTCGCCCTGCGAATTGGGCGGAAGCGCGTCCACCATCGCCATTGCCTTGCGATAGTTGTCCATGGCCGCTTTGGTGTCGCCCAGATTCGCCGCTTGCGGATTCCCTAACAAATCGCCGTAGCGCATGTAAGCCGACGCCAAATCGCTGTGAATTTGTCCGCTGCTCTCGGCTTGCTGGGCGAGTTTGTCGAGTGCGGCGATTCCGCGATCCACCATGCGGCGGCGCAGCGCGAGCGTTCCGGGATAGTCGGCCAAGGCGTCGTTGAAATCGAACAGATAGGAATCGGAAAGTGTGCGGGCTTCTTCGAATCCCTGCTCGGCGTTTTTGCGTTGCCTGACCGCTTCGCGGCGCGCATCTTCGGCTTCCTTCAGCGCCGCCTCGGCGCGGGCCGTGGCGACCCTCGCCTCGCCTGCGTTGGCCGCGGCTTGCGCGGCGTTGCGCTCGGCGGCCGCCGCGTTCACTTCGGCGCGGGCGCGTTCTCGCTCCGCCGCTTGACGCTGCACGTCGGCCCAACGCGCTTCGGTCCGCGTCACTGCGATCACGCCCACCAGACTCGCGAAGATCGCCGCGACCGCCGCGGCGGCCAGGCGATTGCGCCATACAAATTTGCTCAAGCTGTAGATTTGCGATCCGGCGCGCGCGCGCACCGGGAGTCCATCGAGATAGCGGCGCAATTCCTCGTCGAGGTCTTGTGCGGTGCGATAACGCCGCGAGACATCCTTGGCCATCGCCTTCAGGACGATGGTGTCGAGATCGCCGGCCAGTTCGCGGCGCAGCGCGGGATTTCGTTCGCTCGGGGGAATCACGTCAAGAGCGCAGATCACGCGTTCCACTTGCCGCGAAGCCAGTCCTTCGAGCTGATGCGGCAATTCGCCGGTGAGCAACTGATAGAGGACCGCGCCGAGGCTGTAGACATCGGTGGCCGTCGTGACAGCCTCGCCGCGAATCTGCTCGGGACTGGCGTAATCGGGCGTCAGCAAGCGGCCGAACCCGGTGGTCCCCGTCGGCGTGGAAGCGGGCTCGCCGTTGGAATCGGTGGACCGCGACGCGGCCGGCGCGGGCGCGTCTTCCAGCAATCGCGCGATTCCAAAATCGAGCAGTTTTGGCGTGCCGTCGGCGGCGATCAGAATGTTGCTGGGCTTTAGATCGAGGTGTACCACCAGATTCTGGTGCGCGTACGACACCGCTTCCAGAACGCCACGGAAAAGTTGCAGACGCTGGCGGACGCTTAGTCCTTTGGCGCGCGCGTACTTGTGGATCGGCTGGCCTTCCACGTATTCCATGACGAAATACGGCAGGCCTTCGCTCGTGGTGCCGCCGTCGAGCAGTTTGGCGACGTAGCGATGGTCGAGGCTGGCAAGAATCTGGCGCTCGCGGCGGAAACGTTCGAGGACGGTGGCGGCGGCCATGCCGGTCTTGGCCACTTTGATCGCCACTTGCATGTGAAATTCCTGGTCGGCGCGAGACGCCCGATAGACCAAACCCATTCCGCCTTGGCCGATCTGTTCGACCACGCGGTAGTGGCCGATGCGATCGCCTTGCCGCGGCGGACACGCCACCAGGACCGCCGCGCGGCGCACGCGATCGGCGATCGGCGAAGAATCCTCGGGCGTTTCCGGTCCCGTGTGCGGATCGCTGCCCAGCAGCGACTCCACTTCCCAGCGCAAGGCGTTGTCGGAGCCGCAGGCTTCGTAGAGAAACTGCTGGCGCTCGCTCTCGGGACGATCGAGGGCGGCGTGAAACAATTCCTCGAGCAGTTGCCAGCGTTCTTGGGTCATTGTGGCGTCACTGTTTGCCGCGCAGTTCGCGCTGCAACCACGCTTCGGCGAAACGCAAGTCGCGCGTCACCGAGGCCGGCGAGATTTCCATTACGCCAGAGATTTCCTCGGCGGTGAGTCCCGCGAAGAAGCGCAGTTCCACAACGCGCGCCTTGCGCGGATCGAAAACCGAGAGCGCTTCCATGGCGTCGTCGAGCTTGATGAATTCGGCCGCGCGATCGCGCGAGTAGAGCACCGCTTCGTCGATCGGCAGATTCTCGCGGCCCGACCCGCGCTTTTCGGCGCGATGACGGCGCGCGTGGTCCACCAGCACCTGGCGCATTTGGCGCGCGGCGAGCGCGTAAAAATGCTTGCGATTCTCGATCTCCGGCAACTCCGAGCCGATCAGGCGCAAGTACGTCTCGTGGATCAACTCGGTGGGATGCAGCGTGTGCCCGGGACGCTCGCGGCGCATGTACGCGGCGGCCACCGAGTGCAATTCCTGATAGACCAGCGGCAACAGCGCTTCGCCGGCCTTGGGATCGCCACCACGCCAATCGCGCAACAGCGCGGTTACCGGCGCGGTGGTCTTGTCGGTGTTGGTCACAGCGGGCCTTTCTGGAATCGCGCCCATTGTGCCATAGAACGTTGGAGTGTCCAGAGTACTTCCGTTCATTTGTTACCGTACCTTTGAGGGATCTCGCTAATGGTCACACCCTTCTTTAAGACTTGCGCATTTGCGCTGGCGAATCGATCA
The DNA here is from genome assembly GCA_021325275.1 of Terriglobia bacterium. Classification (GTDB taxonomy): domain Bacteria; phylum Acidobacteriota; class Terriglobia; order JAJPHL01; family JAJPHL01; genus JAJPHL01. The sequence goes on from JAJPHL010000039.1 coordinate 99,850, forward strand.
CAGATCGGAGAAAACTTAGCTGCAAGGCAAAAGGCAAAAGGCAAAAGTTTCCGGAATGCGCGGCTTGGACACTTTTGCCTTTTGCCTCTTGCCTTTTGCCTTTTGTCCCTTGCCGCCCTGATTAACTTCCATTTCACCCCGCGTTGATCCTGCCTTAAGAGCACTTTGTTAGTCTGACCACGATGCCGGGCTCTCCCCTGCTTCAATCGTTCTCTGAACTGCTGCCGCCGGGTTTGCCCCGGCCCGCCGTTGCCGGCGCACAACGACTACTGGGACTCAACCGGCTGGCGGCAGTTTATGCGACGCTTCAGCAACAATCGGGAACGCTGCCCGGACGCCTGCTGCGTTACCTCTCGGTGAATTGCCCCATCCCTTCCGAAGACTTGCAGCAGATTCCACGGCGCGGCCCGGTGATCTTCGTTGCCAATCATCCTTTCGGGATTCTCGAAGGCGCGGTACTGGCCGAGGTTCTTCCCGCGGCGCGGCCCGACACAAAGTTTCTCGCCAACTCACAACTCAACGTCTTCGAGGAAATTCGCGATCTCCTGTTGCCGGTGGATCCATTCGACGGACGCACGGCGCTGCGCGCGAATCTGCTGGGCGTCAAGCGGTCTATAGAGCATTTGCGCGCGGGCGGCGCGCTGGTGATCTTTCCCGCCGGCGAAGTTTCCCATTTCCAGTGGACCTCGGGGGTCGCCGACCCGGTGTGGCGAGTTTCTGTCGCGCGCATAGCGCGCTTGAGTGGTGCGACGGTCGTGCCGGTGTATGTCGCCGGTAAGAACAGCGCGCTCTTTCAAGCCGCCGGCATCGTGCATCCACGATTGCGCACCGTCTTGCTGGTCCGCGAGTTGCTGAACAAACGCGGCGCCACGGTTTTGGTGCGCATCGGTTCGCCGATTCCCGCGGCGCGTCTCGACGAAATGTCTTCGGACGAAGAACGCACGCGGTATTTGCGCTGGCGGACATATTTGCTGGGATGCCGCACGAAACCTGCACCAGCGCGCGCGCAGAAGAAGCATCCACCGTCGCTGGCGCAACAACTCATAAAGCAAATCGATGCGCTGGCGCCCGAGCGAATCCTCAACGACACGCCGGAGTTTTCGGTGTGTCTCGCTCCCGCGTCGGAGATCCCCGGCGCGCTCAGCGAAATCGGCCGCCTCCGCGAGTTGACCTTTCGCGCGGTCGGCGAAGGCACGGGAAAATCGAGCGACATCGACGAATTCGACGCGCACTACTGGCACCTTTTCCTGTGGGACAAGCAAGCGCACGCCGTGGCCGGCGCCTATCGCCTGGCGCCGTGCGATCGCGTGCTCGCGCGCCGCGGGGCCGCAGGACTCTACACGGCCACGCTGTTCCACTTCGATCCCGCGTTCCTGCGACGCCTCGAATCGAACGCGGTGGAACTGGGCCGCAGCTTCATCCGGGCCGAGTATCAGAAGAGTTTTGCGCCGCTGCTGATGTTATGGAAGGGGATCGGACGTTTTGTGGCGTGCAACCCGCGCTATACCACGCTTTTCGGACCCGTGAGTATCAGCAATCGCTACCGCGAAATCTCGCGGCAGATGATGGTGAGCTTCCTCGAGCGCCGCGCGATGAATCACGATCTCGCCCGCTCGATTTCCGCGCGTCACGGCTATCGCCCGCGCTTGTCGTGGCGCGATCGCTTCTCGCACGCGTCTCCCAACGGCGGCGCCTCGCTCGTTTCGAGCGTGGAAGACCTTTGCGACGTGATTGTGGACCTGGAGTCCTCGAGCGCCGCGTCAGGTTCCAACCAGGACTCGGCGGAATCGCGAGGCGTTCCAGTGCTCTTGCGGCAATACTTGTCGCTTGGTGGGAGACTCTTGGGGTTCAACGTCGATCCCCGTTTTTCGAACGCCCTCGATGGCTTAATCCTAGTGGATCTTATGGAAACCCGACCGCGCCTTTTGGAGCGATTCCTGGGAAAGGAAGAAACCCGTAAGTTCTTGGGATTGAACAAGTAGTAACCGCTGCTGAGTGTTGGTGCAGCGTCGTTCCCGACACTTTCAAATTGACGGTTTGGGCGGTGTGGGATAGGCTGTTTGGCAGGTTGGTGGAGAGTAGAAGGTCAAGTCTCAATCTACAGAGAGGTGTTCTCAATGCGTAAGGCAATCGCTGTTTTCGCGTTCAGTCTGCTCCTTGCAATCGCACCCATGGCGATAGCTCAGGTCGCCGGTTCGGGTTCGGTTTCCGGTTTGGTCACAGATTCCTCCGGCGCGGCCGTTCCCGGCGCGCAAGTGGTTGTGGCGAATCCGGAAAAGGGCATCACGCGCAACATCATTACCACGAGCGGTGGTTTGTTCGCCGCACCGGCGTTGGTTCCGGCCAGCGGCTACACGGTCACAGTGACCAAGCAGGGATTCGCGCCGTACACGGCGACGGATATCACCGTTCAGGTCGGCGAGAACCTGGACCTGCATATCGCTCTGAAGGTGGGCGCGGTGGCGGAGAAAGTGAACGTCAGCGCCGAAGTGGCTTTGCTGGACGACACCAAGACGGAAGAATCTTCCGTCATCAGCAACATGCAAATTCAAGATCTGCCGATCAACGGCCGCCGCGTCGATCAATTCGTCCAGTTGACGCCTGGCGTAACCAAAGACGCCGATTTCGGATTGGTCACGTTCCGCGGCATGGCCGGCGGCAACAGCTTCCTGATCGACGGCGTCGATACCACGAATCAGTATTACAACGAGAACGCCGGACGCACCCGCTTGGCGGAAAATGTTTCCGCCGACGCCGTGCAAGAGTTCCAAGTGCTGACCTCGGGCTACACGGCGGAGTTCGGCCGGGCCTCGGGCGGCACGATCAACACCGTGACCAAGAGCGGAACCAACCAGTACCATGGCACGGCCTTCGAGTTTTTCCGCAATCGCACGCTGAACGCCATCGATCGCTACGCCACGATCAACGCCGGCGGCATCATCGAGCCGTTCAATCCTCCCGAAGTCCGCAACCAGTTCGGTGGCACGATCGGTGGACCGATCATCAAAGACAAATTGCTCTTCTTCTTCAACGAGGAATCGCAGCGCCGCCGCTTCCCGATGGTCGACAATCTCCAGGGTGAGAGCGCGGTGAACAACACCACGCAGACGTGGAACACCTGCACGGGCACGGGCTGCTCGGCGATTAACGCGCTGCTGCCGCGCTTCTTCGGCTTGACGCCGCGCCAAGGCAACCAGGATTTGCTTTTCGCCAAGGTCGACTGGCGCCCAAACGATCGCAACAACTTTAGCGTGAGCTTCAACTACCTGAAGTGGTTCTCGGTGGACGGCATTCAGACCGGCTTGGTCTCGACGGTCGGCTCAGCCGTCAGCACCAACGGCGACGATTCGGTGCGTGACCGCATCGGCCGTGCCTCTTGGACTTACGTTCCCGCCGGCAACATCGTCAACGAGTTCCGTTTCGGTTGGTTCAAGGATCGCCAAGCCGACGACTTCGATCCTGCCTTGCAAAAAGGCTACGCCTTCGGCACGCTGGAAGTCAGCGTAAGCGGCGGACCGAACCTCGGCGCCTACACGATTCTGCCGCGATTGCTGCCCAGCGAAAATCGCTTCCAGTACGCCGACAATCTTTCCTACATCAAAGGGCGCCACACCTTCAAGGTCGGCGCGGATGTTTCGCGAACCGAGGACTTCGACAATTCCTTGAGCAACCGCTTCGGAACGTACAACTATCCCAGCGCCACCGCCTTTGCGTTGGATTATGCGGGCGGCGGCAACGGCAAGAACTACTCCACGTTCACGCAGACTTTCGGCACTCCGATCATCGATACGAAGATCACCGAGTTCGGCGTCTACGGTCAGGATTCCTGGAAGCCGTGGTCGCGACTGACGGTGAACTACGGCTTGCGCTACGAATACGCGATCCTGCCGCAGCCACCGGCGTCGGTGACAGCGTATCCGCAGACCGGAAAGATCCCGACGGCTGGAAAGAACTTTGGTCCTCGCGCGGGTTTCGCCTTCTCGATCTCGCGCAAGACCGTCCTGCGGGCCGGCTTCGGACTCTTCTACGATCGCTATGAAAGCGGCCTGCTCAACACCCTGTTCACGGGCAATGGCACGCTGCAGCCCAGCGTTTCGGTGACGCCGACTTCGACCGGCGCGCCGTCGTTCCCGAACATTCTGCCCAGCGCGGCGACTGCCGCAGGTTCCTCCATCCTGACTTTCGCGGCGAAGGACATGCGCAATCCGTACTCCGAAGAAGGCACAGTGACGTTGGAGCATCAGTTCACCAAGAACACCTCCGTCAGCCTCGGCTACATTCGGAATCGCGGCAAGCGCTTGTACACGGTTCGCGATCTCAACATCGGCAACCTCAGTTCTACGGTTTACAATTTCACGATCCTGAACAGCAACTACCAGTCGAGCGGCCAGATCTACTCGACGCCGATCTACTTGTTGTCCAACCGCATCGACAAGAACTACACGCACATCAACCAAGTGGAGAACGGCGGGAAGCAGTGGTACGACGCGATGGTGATCAATATCAACCATCGTTTCAGCAAGACCTTCAACGCCAACATTGCCTACACCTGGTCGCATGAAATCGACGAGAACCAGGAATCCGGCAGCAATGCCATCTTCTTCTCGGGTGTGATGGGCTTGTACAACGGCAACTACAGCTACGACAAGGGCAACGGCAACCTCGATCAGCGCCAGCGGTTGGTCAGCAATTTCTCGTGGGCGCCGGAACTGTGGAAGAGCGACAACATGTTCGCGAAGTACGTGGTCAACCACTGGCAGTTGAACGGCATCGTGACGCTGGCCAGCGGACGCCCCAGTTTCGAGAGCGTGACGTGGTCCTCCACGGCGAACCTGCCGCAAGCCTTCACCAGCACTTTGGACGGTCTGGGCGGCGACAACCGCGTGCCCTTCCTGCCGAACAATCCCTTGATGATCGATTCGATCACGCGTTTCGACGCGCGCATCACCAAGATCATCCCGATCCGCGAGCGGATGCAACTGCAACTGAGCTTCGAAGTGTTCAACGTGACCAACACGATCAGCAACACTTCGGTGCAGAGCGCGGGCTTCACGGCCGCGAACAAGGGCACCACCGCGGCGCCCAACTTCGTGATCGCGCCTTGCACCAACGCGAATCCCGCGGCGGGTACGGCTTGCGTTCCGGAGACTCCGGGCGTCGGCACGGCCAGCGCCGGTTTCCCGGATGGCACCAACGCCCGCCGGGCGCAGGTGGGAATCCGCTTTATCTTCTAGGAGAAGTAGGTTGAAAAAAAGGCGCGGGGACCTCGGTCTCCGCGCCTTTCTTGTTTCGCTCGGTGTCTCGCTGGCTAAGTCTGGCCCCTGGTGCTAGCCCGTTCGCTATATTCGTCCAAAATCAATCTTAGTACTTCATTCACATTGACGTAAGATATCCTCAAGGCTAACGTATGGAAGGTCAAATGACCAGAACCCCGAGAGCGAAGGTCTTACTGGCGGCTATTCGCCCAGAGGTGGCATCCTTGGGGAAATCTCTGTCCGAGGCGGGCTACCATGTGACCTTGCCTCGTACCGTCGCCGAAGGCGTCACGCTGGCCGCGTCGCCACACTTCCAAGCCGTTATTTTCGATTTAGAAACCGGTGTTCCCATATCGGAAGCGGGAAGTGTCCCGGTTCTCAGTGCCGCGCTGCAATCGCCGTCCGCTCCCGCGATCTTGGCGTGCGGCCAAGACCTTTCCACCGACGTTGCCGTCACGTTGATGCGCGCGGGTGCGTCGGATTGCTTCGTCGGCACGATTCGCGAAGAGCAATTGCTCGAGTCCCTGCGCCGCGCGCTCGAAAAACGCGCCCACATGCAGGAACTCGTGAGTCTGCGCAAGGTCGTTCAGGTGTTTTCCACGCTGCAAAGCCTGGAGTCCACCTACGAGAATCTGCGGACCAGCATTGCCGAGTTGTTTCACGCCAAAGTCTGCTCGGTGTCGCTGCTCGATACCGACCGCGGTGAGATCGTCGCGCAGTCGCCTCACTACGGATCGCAGGTCGACCCGGTGCCGCGCCATCGCTTCCGCCTATCGGAATCGCGGATCAGCAAATTGATCCTGGAACGCGGCGAGGCGTACCTGGCCAACAACGTTCCAGCCGATCCGCTGTTTGAAGCGATCGAAGCGGACGGTCTCGAGTCGCTGTTGGCGGTGGCGATGCGCCGCCCGGCCGGTCCCACAGGATTCATTTATCTGGCGAATCGTCCCGGCGGATTCAGCCGGCTCGACGCGGAGTTGCTCTCGACGATCGGCGAACAAGTGGCCGTGGCTCTCGACAACGCGCACACCTTCGACAACGCCTATCGCGCGTCGATCACCGATCCGCTCACGGATTTGTACAATCGCCGTTTCTTCGATGCGCGCCTGCGCCAGGAGTACAATCGCGTGCGCCGCACCGGAAAGACGCTGGGCCTGATGTTCGTAGATCTCGATCGCTTCAAGCAGATCAACGACACGTTCGGCCACGAAGCGGGGAACCTGGTGCTGACGCAAGTGGCGCGCATCATCCGCCAGAATTGCCGGTCCGCCGACGTAGCCGCGCGCTGGGGCGGCGACGAGTTCACGGTGCTGTTGACGGAATCGGAACCCGCGTCGCTCGAGCAAATCGCGCGACGCATCCGCGACGGAATCCAGAAGACGAATTGGGGTCCCGTGGGCGAGATCACCGCGACCATCGGGCTCGCGGTGCTGCCGCAAGACGCCGTGACGCTCGAAGGGTTACTCCAAGCGGCGGACGATGCGATGTATCTGGCCAAGAAGCGTGGGCGCAACGCCTACGCGCTGGCGGCCGAGATTCAACAAGCGGCAGCCGCGCCAAAAACTTAAAAGCAACCGCAGATAAACGCAGATGAACGCAGATGAAAATGTTGCATTATCTGCGTTCATCTGCGGTTGCAGTTTTCTTACAACTTCACCGTGACCGTCTTGATCTCGGTGTATTGCTGCAAACCGTACTCGCCCATCTCGCGTCCGATTCCCGATTGCTTGAATCCGCCGAACGGCGCGCGCGTGTCGATTACGTTGTAGCAATTCACCCACACCGTGCCGGCGCGCACGCTGTTGGAAACGGCCAGCGCCTTCTGAACGTCGCGCGTCCAAACGGCCGCCGCCAATCCGTAGGTCGTGCGATTGGCGCGGTCGATCACTTCGTCCATCGACTTGAAGGGGATGATGCTCATCACCGGTCCGAAGATTTCTTCCTTCGCGATCTTCATGTCGTCCTGCACATCGGCGAAGACCGTCGGCTCGATGAAATACCCGCGATCGCCTGCGCGCTTGCCGCCGCAGACGAGGTTGGCGCCCTCTTTCTTGCCGGATTCGATGTAGCCCATCACCTTGTCGAACTGCACGTCGTCGACTTGCGGACCTTGTTCGGTGGTGGGATTGAACGGATCGCCGACCGTACGCCGCTTGGCGCGCGCCCCGGACTTCTCGACGAACTTGTCGTAGATTTTTTCCTCCACGAACACGCGCGATCCCGCGCAGCAGCACTGTCCGTGATTGAAGAACAATCCAAAGTGCGCGCCTTCCACCGCTTCGTCGAGATCGACGTCGGCGAAGATGATGTTGGGACTCTTGCCGCCGAGTTCGAGCGTCACGCGCTTCAGGTTCGACCGTGCCGCGGCTTCCATCACCAGTTGGCCGACTTCCGTCGATCCGGTGAACGCCACTTTGTCGATGTCCATGTGGCTGGCGATCGCCGCGCCCGCCGTGGGACCGTAGCCGGGAAGAATGTTTACTACGCCGTCGGGAAATCCCGCTTCCATAATCAATTCACCCACGCGCAGCGCGCTGAGCGGGGTCTGCTCGGCGGGCTTCATCACCACCGTGTTGCCGGTTGCCAGCGCCGGCGCGAGTTTCCACGATTGCATCAGCAGCGGAAAATTCCACGGAATGATTTGCCCCACCACGCCGACCGGCTCCAGGCGTGTGTAGCAGAAAAAATCGCCGTCCACCGGAATCGTGCGGCCCTGCACTTTGTCGGACCATCCGGCGAAATAGCGATAGCAGGCCACGGCCATCGGCACGTCCACGGCTTTGGCGATCGTGAAGGGCTTGCCGTTGTCGAGCGCTTCCAGCGCGGCCAGTTCGTCGGTGTGTTTTTCGATCAGGTCGGCTAGGCGATTCAGCAGGCGTCCCCGTTCCGACGCGTTGATCTTCTTCCAGGGACCGCGCTCGAACGCCGCGCGCGCCGCCGCCACCGCCTTGTTTACGTCGGCGGCATCGGCTTCGGCGATGCGGCAAATTTCTTCGCCCGTGCTCGGATTCACCGTGGAAAACTCTTTGCCCGATACGCTCGGGATCCAGCGATTGTTGATCAGCAGCTTGGTGGCGGAAATCGTCACCGGATGTTGAGTGGTTGGCATTGTTGCAGTTGCCATGAGAACTCCCCTTTCGTTTCGTGTTTGAAATTACGTAACGACGATCTCTCGAGTGGTGCTGCTTCTATGAGAGACCCATTCCCGCGCCAAGTCAACCCTGTTAGAATCCGGCCATGAGAAATTCACATTTCCGGCTTATGGCCGCAGTTTTTTGCGCGTGCTTGGCGGTTGCCGCGCAAACTCCTAGACGCATTGTGATCCAAGCCGGCACGGTGCTCGACGGCAAGGGCGGCGTCGCCCGCAATCAACAGATTGTCGTGGAAGGATCGCGCATTGTGGAAGTCCGCGCGGCCCGCGGAAAAGCCGACTACGATCTGCCATCGTTGACGTTGATGCCCGGATGGATCGATGCGCACATCCATTTGAATTGGCACATGGACGCAAATCATAAATCGGTGAACAATGGCGGCAAACCGGAAGACATGGCGCTGTACACCGCGGGCGACGCCTGGATGACCCTGCAAGGCGGATTCACCACCGTACAAAGCGTCGGCGCGGCGATCGACGGATTGATTCGCGATCGCGTGAACCAAGGCGTGATCCCCGGGCCGCGGATTCTCACGTCGCTGCGTCAAATCAACGACGCACGCATGGACGTAGAAGCCCTGCGCAAACTGGTGCGCCAAACGAAGGACGACGGCGCCGACGTGATCAAGTTGTTCGCGACCACCGGGCTCGGCGCGGGCGGCAATCAAAGCTTGAGCGACGAGCAGATCGCCGCCGTATGCAGTGAGGCGAAGGCGGTGGGTCTGCGCGCCGTCGTACACGCCATCGGCGATTCCGGGGCGCGCGCCGCCGTGATCGGCGGATGCACGTCGATCGAGCACGGGACGTTCTTGAAAGACGAAACCCTCGACCTGATGGTGCAGAAGGGAACGTACTTCGACCCCAATTTGCTGGTGCTGCACAATTATCTCGACAATCGCGCGAGCTACACGTTCACCGAACAGGCGCTGGCGACGCTCGAGAAGGGAATTCCCCCGACGTGCGATGTTCTGCAGCGCGCCCGGGCGCGTCACGTGAAAATCATTTTCGGCACCGACGCCGTGGCGGGATCGCACGGCCGCAACGCGGAAGAATTTATCTATCGCGTGAAGGAAGGGCACGA
>JAJPHL010000061.1 GCA_021325275.1 Terriglobia bacterium
CGTGCCGACCGTCGCGCAAAAAAGAACTGGGCTTTAGCCCCTGCGATTCGCAGGGGCTAAAGCCCTGAACTTGAGAGTCAGCGTGCGGCACGGCTGAAGCCGTGCCCTGATACGAACCAAGCAAGCGCCGGAACTTTCGATTCTTCACCTAAGGACCAAGGATGCTTTAGACAACTCGCAGGCAACCCACTAGTCGTAACAAGATCTTCCGATCCCGTGGGAGTCTGTGCGACAACTGAGCGCCGAGCCTGCGACAGCAGGCAGCAGCGTCTAGCCCAGAGCGCGCGCCGAAGCGCTTTGGCTTCGGCGAAGCTCTGGGTTCGCGTCGGAGGAAAGGAAAGCCCACGACGTGGGCGACAGGACCTGGCGCTGAGCCTGCCGCCCACTTTGTGGGCTTTCAATTCTTGTGATCGGTGACCCAGGGCCGGCCCGCGAAAAGGGCGCGGTCTGCGCCGCTGGGCTACCCGCTGCCGCCTGCTATCGCAGGCTCGACGCTCCGTTGTCACACAGACTCCTCCGGGATCGGGAATATGCCTGTCGAGTAAACCGGCGGTGTCGCAAAAATCGCTCAACCACCCGCTACAAGCCGTGATCGCGCACCGCGGGATCAAAAATTCAACTGAGAAAAATAGGAGAAAAATGAGGGCGGCTTGGCTGTCCTCCCGGATTCTAATCCTGCGTAGATGTACCATGAGCAAGAGCCACCTATGGGGGAATCGAAAACGCTATCGGCGAGCAATCTCTTGAAAATTGTGACGGGATTCGGAACATGCGTAGCTTGCTGGGTTATCGCGCAACCATCCATCTGGGCAGTCTTATGGCGCCGTGGAGATTTGTTTACGATCGTTTTGGCGCCAATCGTGTTTCCGGTTGTGATTATCGAAGGACTAAGGATACTTGTCTGGCGGGTGCGGCTCGAGGACGGCTTCATCGAGATCCGATCGTTGACCGGATCTCTCGTTCGAAAGGTGACCGACATTGCCCGCTTGGAAAAACGCCCTCGTCAACTCCGCGTTACGTTTAACGACAGGACGTCGAGGACAATCCCGTCGTTTGTCGGTGACCTGTTTAGCCTTCAAGAGGCTATCGCACCTCCGTCATTGGAAGAGAACAATGGGAACGCAGGGACATCCAGTGCCGTTCGAGAAACAGGAGGCCCATGAAATGGGCGCTCGACACCGCGGTTTTCGATCCGAACGACGCTGTCGAGCGCCCGGCTTCGCGGGCTTCCATTCCTTCGGGAATCTTCCCAGCGCTTCGCTTCGCAAAAAACGCTCGGCGCGCGCCGCTGGGCTTTATTCGAGGCGCCCGCATTCGCGGGCTTGGAAATTCGCTTTTGTCCATTGCCAAGCAAAATGTCCGGCGTAGCCGGCACCGATACAGTAGCCCACCAGGTTCGGGATCAGCCTGTCTGCCTAAGGAAACCCATTTCCCACAGAGTTGAGCCTTACGGCAGCGTGTAGAACTGGTACTCGATCCGCCAATCTGCTTGCTTCCCCGGCTCGATTCGCAAATCAACGTAGGCTTCAGGAGAAACATTCGAGCGGATCGACCAGAAAGCCATCTTGGCAAGAGGCCGGTTTCCGGTTTGATGCACGGCGGTTCCCGTCTTGCGATTCTCCACGCGGATGTCGTAATCCTTGGACGTCGACCCGAATCCCTCCAACTCGGTGTACACGCTTTGACCCGGCTGCAATTCTTGCAAATAGCGCACTTCCCGGCCCCGCGTTTCCGCCAATCCGTTCAGCGGGCGCGCGGCGCGCGGTTCGAAGGCGAATCGGATCACAAAGTCCGGACCGGATGGCTGGCCGTCGAGCATGAAGAAGTTGTGTTCGTACACGCTCGTCGCGATGGTCTTGCGGCCGGTGTTTTCCAAGTGGTGCTCCAAAACCAGTTTGTCTCCCGCCAGCAGGATTTTCTTGCGATAGAGATAGGCATAACCCGCCGTGTCGCCGAGTTGCTGTGTGAATTCGATCCAGTCCGAGCCTTTCTGCGTCGTCCACTTGCCGGAATCGGCGATCTCGTAGGTGTGGAACTGCTGGAAAGCTTGGTCGTCCGGCTTGCGGATGGCGCCGACGCCGATCTTGACGAAGGCCTCCCCAGGCTTGACTTCCGTAAACCCGAGTCCGGCGCCATTGGTGAGAAACTCTTCTACCGGACCGCTGATCGCGTCGTGAGTCTTGGGATCGTAGTGGTCGAACCATTTTCCAAAGTAAGTGTGACCCTTCCATTCCAAAGTGGCGATGACGCCGGACCAATCGAAGCGCGTCGCCCGGTAGTATCCGGACTGGGCATCGGGAAGGTATAGCTTGGCGTGGATTTGGGAATTGGAAATCTCGGCCTCCGGAAACTGCGCGGTGGCGGTCCCTCCCAGAAAAATAACCATCAACATCAACGCGAATAACGTTTGCGCCATCCTCGCCCTCTTCAACGCCGATCTTCGGCTCCATCATCAGCCAGCAGGCCCGATCGCAAGTCGATGATACGCGATCCGCCGGACACGGCCACAAATGTTTGCTCTGGGAAATCGAGCTCCACGCGCTGGCTCGCAGCCGCCGTTTTGGAGTATCATCTGCCGATGCATACAACTCGTCTCGCGCGTACATTGGCAATCATCGTTTCGCTTCTCTTCTTGTTTCTGACGCTGAATTTCCCCACCTCGGCTCAAGGACGCCAGGGAACGGCGGCAACCCCACAAGCGCCGGGCGCGCCCCCCGGCGGACGTGGAGGCGCGGCGACTCCCGCCGCGGTGATCGGCGGCGAAATCGACGAAACACCGGTGGTCACGCATCACAGCGTGACGGTCCACGGCAAGCCGATCAACTACACCGCGACCGTGGCGCAGATGCCGCTGAAGGATGCCTCCGGCGAAACCGAAGCGCACATCTTCTACATGGCATATACGCTCGACGGAGTGGCGGACGCGGCAAAACGTCCGCTGACTTTCTGCTTTAACGGCGGACCAGGGTCGGCGTCCATGTGGGTGCATATGGGCGGGATGGGGCCACGCAGCCCGAAGCTGGAACCGAACGGCAGCATGCCGCCACCGCCCTACCAACTGCAGGACAATCAGGATACATGGCTCGACCAGACCGACCTCGTATTCATCGACCCGGTGGGAACAGGTTACAGCCGCGCCAAGACCATCGAAGTGGCGCGGCGCATGAACGGCGTCCAGGGCGATATCCAGTCGGTGGGCGAATTCATGCGCATGTATATCGCCCGAAATAATCGCCAGCTTTCTCCGCTGTTGATCGCAGGCGAGAGTTATGGAACGTTTCGCGCGGCGGGACTCGCCGGGTACCTGATCGATCGCGGCATCGCGTTCAACGGCATCGTTCTCATCGGTACGACGCTCAATCTGGAAACCATCTGGAGCCGGAGCGACGATCTGGTCTACCAGTTGCTCCTGCCAACCCAAGCGGCCGATGCCTACTATCACAAAAAGGTCGCGGCCGATTTGCAGCGGAAGGACCTATCGTCATTTCTCAAGGAAGCGGAGAGCTTTGCGATGGGCGAGTACGCGTCCGCGCTCGCCAAGGGCGATGAGATTGCTCCCGCCGAGCGTAAGGCCGTCATCGACAAACTGGTGCGTTTTACGGGACTCGAACCCCGTTATCTGGAAAACACCAACATGCGTTTCGATGTCTCGCATTTCTCGCGCGCGCTGCTGCGCGACAAACGACTCACCATTGGCCGCTACGATGGCCGTCTCACGGGTCCCTCCGGGCTCAATGTGGGCGAGACCAGCGAGTTCGATCCTTCCAGTACGCTGATCACTCCGCCGTTTACGGCCGCCTTCACGAACTACATCCGCACCGAACTCGGGTACAAAACCGACATGTACTACTATCCGAGCGGCGGTATTCAACCGTGGGATTACGCCGTCCAAAACGGTTTCGGAGATACGACAGCCATGCTTCGCAACGCGATGGTGAAGAACCCTTACATGAAGGTGATGGTGGCCGCGGCGTACTTCGATCAGGCGACACCATACTATGCCGTCGAGTACACGTTCAACCACATGGGGCTGCATCCCGAGATGCACAAGCGGATTTCTTTTGAGTTCTACCAATCGGGCCACATGCTGTACATCGACAGTGATTCGCACGCCAAGCTGAAGCGCGATTTTAGCGAGTTTCTATCGAGGGCCGTCGGAAAATAAGGCGCGGCGTCCAAGGAGTCTGTGTGACAACTCAGCTCCGAAGGGGCGCGCTATGACAGCCCAGGTCGAAGCCGGAGCGTTTTTTGCTCCGGCGCAGGCCTGATTGGGTTACAGTGCGGTAGAACGAAGCGCTGAAAGCGCGATTCAAAAAATCAGAGCGACTCAGGCGAATGAGGTTTGGGTCGTCCTTTCAGGACTCCATTTCATAATCCAACTCGACCCAGGCCTACGCCGGAGCAAAAAACGCTCCGACTCCGACCTGGGCTGTCATAGCGCGCCCCTTCGGGGCTGAGTTGTCACACAGACTCTTAAGGGCGTCCGCGGTTCCGTAAGGGCGTCCGCGGTTCCGCCTCTCCTTTTTACTGGCAACCCGCCTTCTGCACGGGAGAAAGCTGCGTCAGCAAAGCCGTGTTGGGATAACTGTATGCGCCGCCGATGGCGTCGGAGGGCGACTTGAATTGAAACCACGGCAGCAGCGCCTCGCTCTGCGGATGGTAGGTGAAGCCGCCGATGGTCACCGGAGTGGTGGCTCCCGGGAGGCCTTCGACCACGTCTCCCGTCTCAAGATCGTTTTGGCAGTTGCCGTTGGGCGCCAGCCACCACGGCGTTATATTGTGCACGCCGTCACTGGCGACGAACGGATCGTTCAGCGTCTCGACAACCTCGTGACTGTGCGCAGTGACGTCAACGAACGAAGGGCCGAAGAGCCCCGGCGAGATCCAACTCGAATAGTTGACCACGTAGCGCTTCTCAACGTTGCCGTTGGAAGCGTCTCCCGGTTCGAAATCGTAGCTGTGAAAGCCGAGAGTGCAGCAGCCCGTCTGGTCGAAGAGAAACGTATTCGGAAACAGGAACGTAGAGATGTCCTGGGTGGTGACCTCGCCGGCGTTCTCCGCCGCGCCGATGGGGGTGGTGGTGTCGCTGGCCACGGCCGGGAACAGCGCGTTCACAAACGTGTTGGCGTCCACCAGTACGAAGGCGCAGCAGGTTCCGTCCGGGTTCAAGGCAAAGAGATACGTACCGCGGATCAGCGTCATCACGCGCGGCGTCTTGACGCTTCCGGCGAGCATCGTGTGCCAGTCGGCCTTGGCCTTGGAATAGTACTCGGCGCGCTGCACGGCGTCGCCGAACTGGGTGGGGGTCGAGCTGCTGGAATACGTGGAATTCTGAAAGACGGGCGATCCCATCACCAGCGGCACGAATTGCGTGGCGTCGGAATAGAGCCGTTGCCCGTTGACGTAGCGCGGCGAACCGTCATAATTGCGCAAATCCAACGAGACCGGCACGACAGGCGCATTGATGGTGGTGGTCCGTCCCATCTGCGGCGGGTTTCCGACGGTATTTGTGTACCACTCGCGGTTGGGATTCCCGTTGGCATCGTAACCGTCGGCAAAGTAGTGATCGCTGAAATTCACAAGTGAGTCGATATTGGGAATGCCGAAGCGCGCGTGGGCTTGGCCGTTTAGATGCGCGTGCGGGGTGACCACCCGAAACTTGCCGTGGGCGGTCGAGAGCGCCGCAACCGTTATTTGATCGTTATCGGCGGCGAAAGCGGAAGCCATGGAAACAAATCCCAAACAGGCGATGGCAGTGCAGGCGAAACGTGACATTTTCGAATCTCCTCCGGCCGACTGAATTTCGGCTTGGGTTGCTACGCTACCACAAAGCCGCCACCTCGGCTCAGCTTTTCGGGGAAAACGGGACCGGCATCGCTAGGTCGCTTTACTCAGGAACGTCCAGGAACTTCCGCGCGTAGTCCAACGACCTCGCTACGGAATCGTCCTCGAGTTTCAATTGCGCCTCGGCGCTTATTCCCGTAATTCGCGGAAGAGGGTTCTTCGGTTTGTTCCTTTGCACGATTTCCAGCACTCGAGCCAGGTCGCGTCCAGGTAGGGGGCTGAAGGAATCATCGAAGGTCGCCCAGTATTTGTCGGTGAAGACCGGAATCTTGAGCGGATCGCGTGTGATCATTTCAAGATCAAGCGGGATATCCGGGTCCTTGGTCCGCAGCGTCGCGACCATCCCTTTCAGATCGAGAAAGCCTTCACCTAGCGGCACTTCAGACAGCAAGAAGCCATCCTCGTAGGCTTCCACCGCCATGTCTTTCAGGTGACACGCGACGGCGTAAGGCAGAAGGTTGCGCAGCGTCTCTCGCGGGTCTTCGCAGAGCGATACGTTATTGCCAAAATCGAAATGCACGCCCACCCATTCGCTGCCCACGCGCTTGAGCCAGGCGGCTTGCTCCGCGGACCGCCAGCCTTTGTGATTTTCAATGCCCAGGCGGATGCGGTGTTTGCGCAAAATCGGCTCGGCCAGCGCGATGGACTTCTGGCAGCGCTCGAAGTCCTTCTGAAAGGCGTCGAGCGTTGTGAAGTCCTCGTAGCGGCGGCCGGTCATGGCGGCGTGCAGTGAGAACGCGCCGCATTCCACAGCGGCTTTCACCGCGCTATCGAAAGACGCAACACCGGATTCATCGCGAGGATAGCCAACCTCTAGGATCACGCGCATGCGGTTGGCTTCGATCTTCTGCCGAAATGCCTTGAGGGCCGCCGGATCGGTTGACGGCAAGCGCGTTTCCACCACACCCAGACCCAGGTTGTGACAGTGTTCGACGAAATCGAAGGGCGTAGCGGCTTCGCGCGCGGCTCGTGAGCGAATCGGGAAACCGGCGGGCGCGCCTCCGATGTTCTTCATCCTCTTTGGCGCCGCCGTTGCAGACATCACCAAGGAGGCAGCGCCGATCGCCAGTGCTGTTCTTCGCGTGATCATTTTGTGTTCACTCCCACAAGCTTGAACGCGAAGAGCGTGTCGCCCGCACCAACCAAGAGATACTGATGGCCGTTGAGCGTGTACGTCAATGGTCCATTGCTAACGGGGCCCGTTCGAAAATTCCAGAGGATGCGTCCGCTGGCAGGATCGTAAGCCAGCAAGTTCCCTGCGGGATCGCCGGTGAAAAGCAATTTGCCGGCGGTGGTCAAAATGCCCGCAAAGGAATTGCCGCCACTCGGATATTTGTGTTTCCAGGCGACGTTGCCGGTCTTATAGTCCAAGGCCAGCAAGATGGGTTCCGAAAATCCGCCTGAGCCTGAACCGCCATATCCCTGCGGCTGCGGATCGGGATCGGTGAGATAGCCGATGCTGTAACCCTCTCGGGCGTTAACGTAGAACAATCCCGTTTGCGGATTGAAGCTGGGCGGCGGCCAATTGGTTCCACCGCCTCCGGGCGTGTTGATCAACGATCCATCCACTTTGGGTTCCTTGGCGGGATCAGGAATGGGTTGGCCCTTGGCATCGACACCCTTCATCCAGTCGACACCAACGTAACCCTTCGTGACTAAGTTTTCTCCCGTCGCTCGGTCGAGCACGGAAAAAATGCCATTGCGCGCGGCCTGCGCCAGCATCTTGCGCGGCTTCCCGTTGAAGAGTCCGTCGAACAAGACGGGCGTTTCTACGTTGTCCCAGTCGTGAGTATCGTGCGGCGACGGCTGATGGTACCAAACCAATTTGCCGGTATCGGCGTTGAGCGCGACGATGGCAGCGGTCCATAGATTGTCGCCCTTGCGTCCCTGACCTGCGTAAACAGGATTGGGATTTCCTGTTCCCCAATAGAGCAGATTCAACTCCGGATCGTAGGTGCCCGTCAGCCACGGCATGCCTCCACCGTGCTCCATGGCAGAAGGATTCGGCCACGTCTCAGCGCCCGGCTCTCCTCTTCTCGGCGTGGTGTTCCAGCGCCATTGCAGTTCGCCCGTCTCGGGATCGCGTGCTTCGAGATAGCCGGGAACATCCATGGCGTCCCCACCCATCCCGACAATGACGTGATTCTTCACCACCAGCGGGGCACTTGTGCAGAAGTATTGCATCTTCTCATCGGCGATCTTTTTCCTCCACCGCTCTTTGCCGTCCCTCGAATGCAGCGAGATGAACCAGCAATCGGGCGTCATGAAGTAGAGCCAATCGCCGTACATGCCCAGACCGCGGTTCCCGATCAGGTGACCGCCCGAATCCTGCCAACTGTAATGCCAGATCTCTTCACCAGTGCGTGCGTCGACGGCCCAAGCATGATCGGGAATCGAGAAATAAAGAACTCCATTGACCATCAAAGGCGTGGACTTGATGGTCGGATTCCCGACGCCGCGTTGCGGTCCAACGTTATTGATGCGATAGAACCAAGCCAGCGAGAGGTTGCCGATATTTGCGGAGTTGATTTCCGTCAAGGAGCTGAAGCGCCGGCCTGAATAGTCGCCGTTGTAAGTTCGCCAGTCGGTGGAGCTGCCTGGGCCGGCCTCTTGGCCAAAGAGCAAAAGCGGAATCCAGAGTGCGATCAGCGTCTTCATTTCAACGTGGCCAGATACGCGGTGAGGTTGTGCATGTCCGCGTCGGTGTATTTGTCGAGCAATTGGCGATGGGCCGCGAGGCGGTCCGGGATTTCAACCTTCAATCCTTCCCGCAGCCAGGAGTGAAACACGCCTGAAGCGTCGTACATGGAAATGTTGATGTCGTCGATTCGTTTCAATGTGCCTGAGACGGTTTGTCCCGATGGCAGCGTGACCGTGACCTTCTGTGGAACCGGTGGGCCACCCGGCCACACCAATCGATTCTGCAACTGGTCGGGCTGCGGATACTTGCTGGCAATGTGGGCGAGATCGCCGCTCGCCGAGTGACAGGCGTTGCAACCGCCCGCGCCGTTGAAGTATGCTTCGCCTGCCTTGGCGTCTCCGGTGAGCACGTTGAGTCGCTTGTATACGCCGCGGTTCGCCACCAACTCCACCTGAAGGTGAAGAAACTGAGCGATATCACGCGCGTCGCTCGCGGCGATATTGGGAAATGCCGGCATGCCCTTATCGGGGAAACCCTTGGCGATCGCGGCGGCAATCGATTCGCCTTTTTCGTCGTGGAGTACGAGCGGGGAACGGATCAAGTTCGGAGCTTCCGCGCCACGTGCATTGGCGCCGTGACAAAACGCGCAATTGGACGCGTATACTTTTTCCCCGCGAGCAGCGGCCACCGGATCGGGCGCCGGACCGAGCCCCAGAAATTCTCTCGTGGCGCCGCCGCCTCTGCCGCCTCGTCCCGCGGGAATCTCTTGCGCAGCCAGCGGCAGCGCGGCCAGGAGCGCCATGCATACATAGAACTGCGGTGCGCGATACATGTTACGTATCAGCATACACCGACCCCTGTTTCGATGAATCCTTTGAGTGGGTCATCGCGGCGCGCTCTTGCGGGCGCGTGAAATCTTGAACCATGTCACCCGCTGATTCGTAGAACCTCATGATGCGCCGGCGCGCCGGTCCTTCGAAAACGACCGCGCGCGCATGGGCTGTTATCATGGCATGGGTGTTTTTTACACCGTCGCGCGTGATCGCCGGCGGACGAACGAGGTTTCCTACTTCTATGAATCGATCGATCAAAGTACGGATTTATCTGCTGGCCTGCGGTCTGGCTGTGGCCTCGACCGTCGCCGCACAAAGTGAAATCGCGGTGCAGCCGGCTCCCCACAATGATTTCAGTTGGCTCACGCACGCTTACCAGGCGCGATCGGTTCCGGCCGTCCGCCTGAACAATTCGCCGCGCCTGAATGCGCTGATCCACGATGGAAAACTCTATCTCACCGCCGACGACGTCGTGGCGCTGGCGATTGAGAACAACGTGGACGTGGAAGTTCAGCGCTACACGCCCTTGCTGGCCGACGAGGTGCTGCGGCGCGCGCGCGCCGGCGGAGCATTGCGCAGCGTCGGCGTGGGTGTCGCCGCGGGACCGCAGAGCGTGAGCCTGCAAGGCGTGACGACCAACGCATCGGGCGGAGTCGCGGTGTCGAACGGAGGCGTCGGTTCCGGCGGCGGCATCGTGACGCAGCTCGGTCCCAATATTCCCTCGCTCGATCCAACACTCGTGTTCTTCACCAACTTCGGACACACCACCACGCCGCAAAGCAATACCGTGCTCACCGGGACCACGGCGTTGATTACCGATACTCGATCGTTCACCAGCATTTTTTCGAAGAACTTCGCGTTCGGCTTGACCGCCCAAGCCACCTTTCAGAGCCAGCACATCAAGTTCAACAGCCCGTATTACGCGCTGAATCCCTTCACCTCAGGCGATCTCGACTTGCAACTGACGCAAAACCTGTTGCAAGGTTTTGGACGCGCCGTCAACACGCGAAATATCCGCGTCCAGAACAACAACGTCAAAGTCTCGCATCTCCAGTTCGAACAACAAGTGACGCTCACGGTGAGTGCCGCGCTGAATCTCTACTGGGACTTGGTGAGTTTCCGCGAAAACGTGCGCGCCCGCGAAGAAGCCGTGAAGTCGGCCGATGCACTGGTGGAGGACAACAAGAAACAAGTGGCCAACGGATCGCTGGCCGGCATCGAGATCACCCGCGCGGAATCGCAACTCTACGCCAGCCGCCAGGATTTGGTCATCGCGCAGACGAATCTGTTGCAGCAGGAAACGATTCTCAAAAACGTTCTGTGCCGCGATGGCATCGCCGCCGCGGGACTGTCCAATGTGACGGTCGTTCCACTGGACCGCATCTCCGTGCCGGAAAAGGACGAGCTCCCTTCCGAAGACGAATTGGTCCGCCAGGCCCTGGCTCACCGGATCGAGCTCTCGCAGGCGCGAATCAATCTGGAAAGCAATGAGATGAATTTGGTCGGAATTCGCAACTCGCTGAAGCCGACGCTGCAAGCCTTCGCGGAGCTAACCAACAACGGACTGACCGGCGAACTGAGTGCGCTCGGGGCGGCCTCTCCCGGCGTGGGCTATCTGGCGGGGGGATACGGAAATTTGTTGGGCGAAATCTTCCGCCGCAATTATCCCAATTATTCCGCGGGAATCTCTCTCAACATTCCGTTCCGCAACCGCGCGGCACAGGCCGACTACGTCACCAGCCAACTGGAAATCCGCCAAAATGAATTGAATCTTCGGAAGAGCACCAATCAAGTGCGGCTGGACGTGCAAAATGCTTTGATTGGAATCCAGCAGGCACGCGCGCGGCTCGACGCGTCTTCCCGAGCGCGCGTGCTGGCCGAAGAAACGCTGCGCGGCGATCAGCGAAGATATGGGTTCGGCGCGATCACCGCCTTTCAGGTGATTCAGGACCAGCGCGATCTCGCCAACGCCAACAACACCGAAACGCAAGCCATGGCCAACTACGAGCATGCGCGGATCTCGCTCGATCAAGCGATCGGCGCGACGCTGAGCGTGAATCATGTTTCGGTCGACGAGGCCGAGAAGGGCGTCATGAGCCGCACATCCACGGTGCCGGCCGACGTTCTGAAGGGAGCACGCCCATGAAGCTGCTTTCTACGCGCGCATCGATGGCGATCTTACTCTGTATGCTTTCCACGGCGCAGGGATGGGGTCAGCAGAGCTCCATCGCGCCGCAGGCCCCGCCGGCCCCCAGGATCTTGCAACCGTTCTTGCCTCGGATTGTGCCTCCGGTGCGGATGGAAAACTCCACGCGCCTCGCGGATTTCCTGCGCGACGGCACCATCTATCTCACGGCGCAGGACGCCATCGCGCTGACGCTGGCGAACGACGTGGACCTGGAAGTGGCGCGGTACAATCCTTTGATCGCGCAGTGGCAAGTGGTGCGCTCGCTCGCGGGTGGCGCGCTTCCCGGAGTGCCGAGCAGCGCTTCGCAGGCGGGCTCGGTGGCATCCGGTCAAGGTGTGGCGGGAAGCCAAGCCGCGGCGGGCGTTTCCAATGGAAACTCGCAAGGCAGCAACCGCAGCGCGAATGCCACGATTTCACAGGTGGGTCCGGTGGTGCAAACTCTCGACCCTTCGTTCCAAGGCGCCGCGACTTTTTCACACACCAGCGCTCCGCAACCCAATGCCACTCAGAGCCAGACCCGAAATCTGATCGCCGGAACACGCGCCTACACCGGAACCGTCTCGGATGGCTTTCTCAGCGGCGGCAACGCTTCGGTCAGCTACAACGATCACTACCTTTTCGAGAACGTGCCCACGGACGTGCTCAATCCATCGGTGGCGCCCGTATTGTCGCTGAATGTGCAGCACAATCTTCTGAATGGTTTTGGCATCGCCGTGAACAAGCGCAACATCATGGTGGCCCGGATCGGCGTAGAAACGGCGCAACTGAACTTCCGGAATCAACTTGGATCTCTTACGGCCCAAGCGCTGACCTCGTATTACACTCTCGCCGCCGACTATCTAAGCTTGAAAGCGGCCGAGGACGCGCTGGACGTGGCGCGCACGTTCGAGAAAAACGTAAAACGCCAAATCGAATTGGGATCCGCGGCGGGCTTCGACCTGATCTCCGCGCAAACGCAGACGGCCACCGCCGAACAGACGGCCGCCGACGCGAAGGCGTCGTTGGAGACGCAGCAACTTCAACTCAAGCGATTGCTCAGCAAGAGCGCCGCCGCCGATCCAGTGCTCGCCAAGGCGCCCATCGTCCCCACGGATCAAATCACCATTCCGGAGAAAGACGATTTGCCTTCGATTTCCGATCTGGTGCAAGAAGCGATCGCGCATCGCCCCGACTTGGCCTTGGATCTTGCCAACGAGCGGTCCGCTGCCGCGTCGTCGCTGGGAACGCGGAACGGCCTGCTGCCGACGCTGCAGGTTTCAGGCGGCACGAGCCAGGCCGGTCTCGCCGGCGCGCCGCGCTCGGCCATTGCGAACGCGTCGAACGTAGGCGGCATCGGCACGGCGCTGGGCCAGGTCTTCGGGCGGGATTTTGCCAGCAGAAACGGCGGTGCGGTTTTCTTCACGCAAGTCGGAAATCGCCAGGCGCAGGCGGATTACGCGATCGATCAGTTGCAAATGCGCCAGACGCAACTAGGCACGCGCAAGGATTTCGCGCAAGTGCAGGTGGATCTGATGAATTCGGTGATCGCGATGCGGCAGGCACGCGCGCAATACGACGCGGCGGTCCACAACCGCATTCTCCAGGAACAACTCTTCGCCGGCGAGCAGAAAAAGTATGAGGCAGGATCGGAAACGCCCTTCGGCGTCACACAGGAGCAGCGCGACCTGATCAGTGCGCGGTCGCAAGAGCTCGCCGCGATGGTGGCCTACAATTCGGCGCGGATCAACCTGGAGCAGGTGCGGGGAACGATTCTGGAGACGTATCACGTTTCCGTCGACGACGCGCTGGCGGGCCGCCAGGGGTCGAAGTGAACCCCGGGCGTCACACTGGAATCTCTTGGGCGGCCGGCAGCAGCGCTACCACGCGCGCAATGCTATGGAACGGTCTGAACAATTCCTGAAGACACAGGCGCGCATCCTTAAAGCAAAATTCAGTAGGCAAAATTCAGTCGTCATTTCTTCAGCCGATCTTCATCAATTCTCGTTACCGTAGACATAGGCCCGTGGCGATCTCTTTCGAAGATGCGCAACGACCCGAACGAGGACTGCTATGACAACTGAAACGACAAAGTTGAAGATGAAAGTTTGGTTCGCACTGGCCGCACTTGGATTGGCCGCGTTCCTGGCGACAACAGGCGGCCGAGCTTTAGCCGCGAGGTGGCTACGCTCTTTGCGCGTGCAGAAAGTCCAAGCGGTGAACGTCGACCTCACGGCGTTCTCCGATCCGAATGCGAATCCGGCGCTCCACCAGATGGTGGCGGCGATGATCTCCGACAAGGTCAACATTACTGCGAATGAAAAAGATCAGCCTGCCGACGATGCCGCAGCGGCTGGACGTTTGGCGGGTTTCCAGGTTCGGCTTCTGAAAGCGCGCAAGGACGCTCCGAAACTCGTTGTCACGGGGCAACACGCCGTGCGTGTCAATGTAGACCGGGCGCGGCTTCAGGAAATCATCAAGGCGGCCGGCCATCCGGAAATAGTTCTTCCGGATTCGATCGAAGGATCTGCTTTTACAGTGCAACTCCCGCGCATGGTTCATGCGCGATACGGAAATTGTCCCACGCCGGTCACCGCGACGAACGCCATCGCCAGCCAAGTGATCGAAACACCGTCGTCGGGAACGGAATACGCCGACTGCATTCGTTTGAACGAAGGGCCCAGTCCCATCGTCGGAGTCCCGGCCGGTCTGGACATCGCCAAACTCGCCGAAATCGGTCTGCAGGTTGCGGGTATGACACCCAGTCAAGCCGACGACTTCTTCCACACGGTCGACTGGAAATCGACGCTCACGCTTTCCGTGCCGCGACGCTTGCGATCGTTTGAACAGGTGAAGATCGCCGGGGTGCCCGGAACTTTGCTCACGCTCTCTGGCCGCCGTGGACCCGGCTACACGCTGCTGTGGGCCAAAGACGGAATCACGTATGCGTTGATCGGCTACGGAGACGCGAGCCGCGCGGTCGCCTTGGGAGACTCGCTGCAGTGAGCACGCCCGCGGTTCAAACCACCAGTCTGCGAAAGAAATTTGGCGATAAGGTTGCCGTTCGCAACCTTTCGCTGGAGGTTCCGCGTGGTTCGATCTTCGGTTTTCTCGGTCCCAATGGCGCCGGCAAGAGTACATCGATCAAAATGCTTCTCGGACTGGTGAAGCCCACCAGCGGGGAGGCGATGGTTCTCGGCGCGCCGGCAGGCAACGTGGAAGCGCGCCGAAAAATCGGTTTCCTGCCGGAAGACTTCCGTTTCTACAGTTGGCTCACGGCGACCGAGCTCCTTTCCGTGCATGGCCGTTTGTCGGGAGTTTCGGTCAAGGCGTTGCGCGATCGCGTGCCGGCCTTGATCGAGCTTGTCGGTCTTACGCCGCATCGCGAAAAGCGTCTGGGCAGCTTTTCCAAAGGAATGCTCCAACGCATTGGACTGGCGCAGGCGTTGATTCACGAGCCCGAACTGGTTTTTCTCGATGAACCAACTTCAGGACTCGATCCGATGGGACGCCGGTTAGTGCGCGACATCATTCGGACTCAGCGGGAACGGGGCGCCACGGTTTTCTTGAATTCACACTTGCTCAGCGAAATCGAAGTTACGTGCGATGAGGTGGCGTTCATCCGCGAAGGCGAAGTGATCGCCACCCGCCATCTGCGCGGAAATCGCGGTGGCGAGACGCAAGTGCTGGTTCGCGGCCGTCACCTTACTTTGCCAATGCTGGCGGACCTTCCAGGCTGCACGGCGCCGCCAATTCTCGACTCGGACCAAGCGACGCTCACCATCAGCTCGCACGATTTGCTGCCGGAAATCCTGCGCCGGCTGGTTTCGTCGGGAGCGGAAATCTCCGAGTTCACGCCCCAACGGATGTCTCTCGAAGAGTTGTTCATCAATCTCATGGGCGAGGACCGAGGCCTGTGAACGTCTGGATCATGGCGGGAATTACGTTTCGAGAAGCCGCACGAAAGCGCATCCTTTGGACCGCGCTCATCGCGGGCGCCGGCTTCCTGATGGTCTTCGGCGTTGGATTGCACCTGCAAATCGCCGACTTTCGCGCGTCAACGCCCGCGTTTGTGCGCTATCAGATCCTGAGCGGCATGTTGATGGTGGGACTCTACACCGTGGACCTGCTGGCGGTGGTGATGACCATCCTGACCTGCGTCGACACTCTCGCGGGAGAGATTTCCTCGGGGACGATTCAAGCCATCGCCATGAAACCGATGGGAAGATGGCAAATCTTGATCGGCAAATGGCTGGGATTTGCCGGAATGCTCGCGGTCTACGTGACAATGATGTTCGGCGGCACGATCGCCGTCGTGCAGAGCGTCGCCGGTATGACTCCGCAACATCCGCTGCGCGGCGCGTTGCTGGTCTTCCTGGAATGCTTGATCGCGCTATCGGTGTGCTTCATGTTCGGCACTTGGTTTTCGACGCTGACCAACGGAGTGATCGTTCTCGGCCTGCACGGATTGGCGTTCATGGGGGGATGGCTGGAACAAATGAGCGGATTCACCGAAGGCGAGCGTTTGTCGTTGGCGGGAACCGTGGTGAGCCTCTTGATGCCCACCGAAGCGGTCTGGCGGCGCGCAGCTTTTGAAATGGAGTCGCCGCTAGCCGGCTCGCTCCCCCAGTTTGCGATCTTTTCCGATGTGTCGTTGCCAAGCCCGGCCATGATTGGCTACGCGGTTTTCTATCTTGTAATTGTACTGTCGGTGGCGATCTATCACTTCCAACAGCGCGATTTGTGAACGCACCGCGTTGGTCGCAGTTCGCCGCCTCGTGCTATTTCTTCGACGGGCGGTGCAGCGTTCTGGCTCTGCTCTCGAGGATCGCGGTATGAATCTCTCGCGCCGCTTGCATGCCGGTTTCGTACGCGCCGGGGAAAGATCCGTTGTAGATGGCCCGCGAAGTCGCTTCACCCGCGAAATACAGATGTTTCGGGCCCTCCGCGTCTTCGTCCATGCCAGGTTCGCCGACCGGCTTGCGCAACGTCTCCCGCATGTCCCAATAACCCGGCTCCGGCACCGAGTACGCACCGAGCGAAGTTTCGTCCAGACTCCAGCGGGTTACGTGAATCTGATTGCTTTGAATGGCCTCATTCACAGGTTGCTTGAACATGTTCACCAAGGCCTTGCGCGCCGTTTCGATCGCCGGCTCATCGCAACTGAGTCGCGCCCCGGAGCCGGACGCCTGCTGCGCACAGCGTTCCTCGAAAGCCTTGGCCTGATCGCCGCCGAAAAATCCGATGGCCATGGTCTTCCCCAGCGGCTTGAGCACGAACGCCATCACACCCCTCTTTCCAGCGACGGAGCTGCCGGCGATGGAACTGGACGCAGGTGGTTCTCCCTTGCCCGGTTCCAATGGAAAAATATTTCCCTGATACACAACCCAGGAACTATTCGGTATCTTGGGAAAGACGTCGCGCGAAAAAGGGACGATCACTTTTTGCAGATTTCCCATCTGCAGGTGATCGATGGCCGTTTGCTTCCATTCCGGCAACGGCGGATGGAATGCGATCCGCTTGGCACGGAGCACGCCGGTTGATACAGTCACCAGCGCATATTTCGCGCGATAAACGCGGCCACCGGCTCGAATCTCCGCGCCAATCGTCTCGCCGTACTGGACGTCGCTGACCCGCGAATTCAAGCAAACCGGCAAACCCTCCCCAATTTTCTGAACAAAGCGGCCGAATCCTTGCGCGATCAAATCGTCGTCGGAAGCCTCGAAGTGGGCGGCATCGTACGCGGATCCCTTGCGGAGTTCCGTGGCGCTCTCCAGCGGTCCGGCGTTCGCCGCGAGCATGGCCAGCACGTCGTGGAATTCCGAGCGAGCGGGCAAGTACGTCACTCCGTCATCCGGAGTAACGCGAATTCTGGGAGTCTCCGTTCGGCAAGCGCTTTCGGCCATGGCCGAATTCTTCACCAGTCCCGCCGCCGCACACAGCCGCCGCGCCAACGCCTGATCCGGCACGGTGCGATTCAATTGGCGGCACAAATCGTCGACCAACTCCGGACGCGCCGCATCTTGGCTCTCGCCGATCTTGGCTGTCGCGCTACAAAACATCTGCGTCGTGGAGTGCTGATACTCGGCGGCGGCCGCGGCGTTTTCCAGCGCCGCCTCATATTCCTCGGACGCCTCCTCGAAACGGCGCCGCTCGGCTTTGCTGCTGATCCGGTCATCGATGTAGAACGGGACATCGAATTCCGTGCGCTTTCTTGTGAAACCCAGCGCGTCGGCCAGCGGCACCAAAGGATTGGTGGGAACGCCGTGCAGCCAGGCCCCGCCGTAATCGATCGGCACACCTGCGATATCGGCGGTATAGGCTCGTCCGCCAATGCGGTCGTTCGCCTCCAGGATCAAAACGCTGTGACCGAGTCGCCGTAGTTCCTTGGCCGCGGTCAGTCCCGCCAGTCCTGCGCCGATCACCACGACATCGTAGCGCGTGTTGGAATCGCTGCAATGGGCGTCGCCGAGCGGTCGCGGGACCAGCGGTGGACCGCCGGTGGTCTGGCTCACCAGCAGCGTGGCGGCCGCACATACGGCGATCGCCCGAATCATCGCGGAGAACCAAGTAACGCGAGTCGCGTTTGGCGAGTGAAAAGTTTGGAATGTCATCGTTCATCCTCACATTCACGCGAGCGCCGCCCACTGGTCCCTGCGATCAAGAAGGAACGATCGACGATTCATGGCTCCCGCTGAATTGGGAAACGAGAGCATTCTAGCTTAGCTGGAACACACGATCCACACGTAATCGCTCGGGCGCGGTAGAATGGACCCTCCGCGACTGGATTTCCACATGACAGGAGGATTTGCAATGGCAAAACTGAAAGTCGGCGTACCTTTATACCCAAATTTCGATTCGTTGGATGTTTGCGGACCATATCAAACATTCACGTATGCCAACATGGATTGCTTCATCATCGGGCCGGATACGACCAACGTTGTGACGTCCTTTGAAGGCGTGTCGATCCGGCCGAACCAGGCGTTCGACGGCTGCCCGCAAATGGATGTGCTTTTCGTACCGGGAGGATCGAATCCCGTCGAAGATGTGATTCTCAAAGGACAGCCGGGAAACAACAGCTACTTGGATTTCCTGGCGAAGCAAGCGAAGTGCGCGACGTGGGTCTGTTCCGTCTGCACCGGATCGCTGCTCCTGGCGGCCGCGGGGCAGCTCAACGACTATACCTGCACCACGCATTGGGTCTTCAAAGACGTGTTGCGCCTCTTCAAGTGTCAGGTGGTGGACGACTATCGGCGATACGTTCGCAGCGGAAACCGCATCACCGGCGGCGGAATTGCCTCGGGACTCGACGAGTCCTTTTACATCGTGAGCGTGATTTTCGGAATCGATGTGGCGCGGATGTGCCAACTCAAGATGCAGTATCGGCCCGATCCAATCATTCACTGCGGCGATCCTGGCGACATCGATATTCGCGATAATCCGGGCATGGTGCAACAAGTGCTGTCGGAATGGGGAGCGGATGAAGCGCGTAAGGCCGTCGCCCAATGGTTGGCGAAGTAAAATACGTCTTCGCGCCGCCTGAAGTTAATTCGCAAAAAAATCACGAATCCGAATAGATTTTCGGACTTGTAAAGGTTATACTGCGGCCATTCTGCTCAGGGGATATCCACAATGACCACGACAAACTCAATGATCACACGCCGCCGATTCGTTTCGACGGCGGCCATGGCTGCGGGAGCCGTGACGCTTCCGCTGGGACGCGCTTTCGCGCAAGGCAAAGCGAAATACACGCGGTACAACGCCACGAGTCCCGGTGGGCTGGCGGCGCTGGCCACTTACGCCAAGGGCGTGGAGGCCATGCTGAAGTTGCCGGCCACCGATCCGCACAACTGGTTCCGCAACGCCTTCGTCCATCTCATGGATTGCCCGCACGGCAACTGGTGGTTCTACGTCTGGCATCGCGGATATCTCGGATATTTCGAACAAACCATCCGCGCGCTCACCGGCGACAATAATTTCGCGATTCCCTACTGGGACTGGACCGCGCTTCCCCAGATTCCCGATCCCATGTTCGATGGCCCGCTGAATCCGCAGAGCAAGTTTTTCGAGCCGTACACTTTCAACATCGCGGTTTTCAATTCGTTCATCCAGCCGACCATGACATCCTATTGGAACAGTCTGAGTCCCGCGCAACTCGCGCAACTGGCGCCCCGCGGATACACCTCGCCCGACACCATGTGGAACGACGTCAACGGCAACGGTGTTTCCGGGAATATCAGTTTCGCTACCACGTGCGGATCGCGCTACTTGACGCGCGATAATCCGAAGCTGGACCCCGCCACGGCGAAAAACGCCGAGCCCTTGACACTCTACGGCGGCCTGGGCGCCACGGAGTTTTACAGCACGCAAAAATTCCTCAGCTTCAACAGCTTTAAGACCACATCCCATGGAACGCCGCCCGGCGGCAAGGGATCGTTTTTCTCCGTGCTGGAAGGGTTGCCGCACAA
Organism: Terriglobia bacterium; assembly: GCA_021325275.1. Lineage (GTDB taxonomy): Bacteria > Acidobacteriota > Terriglobia > JAJPHL01 > JAJPHL01 > JAJPHL01. The sequence goes on from JAJPHL010000061.1 coordinate 19,951, forward strand.
TTCGATTCACAACTACATTGGCGGCTTCGGTCCGCTCGATCCGGGACCTTACGGCAACATGACCAACAATCTGTCGCCGGTGGATCCGGTGTTCTTCCTTCATCATTCGAACATGGATCGCTTGTGGGATCTGTGGACGCGCAAACAGAAAAAACTGAACCTGCCGTATCAACCCGCGGATGCGGACAAAAAAGCGTACAACGACGAGCCGTTCCTGTTTTACGTCGATGCCAGCGGTAAATTCGTCGGCACGGCGCACGCCGGCGATTACTTCGACACCGCTCGGTGGGATTACGAATACGAACCGGGTTCGGGCAGCGACATTCTGAATCCGCCGACCGCGCCTTCGCTGAAGCACGGGTTGCCGTTGCGCGGCATGCCGCACGGGAACGCGGCGATGGTCTCGGTGCCGTCCAGCGCGGTGAAGAGTCACTTGGCCGCTGGAGCAACCGCGGCGACGTTGTTCCTGGAAATCACCTTGGCGCATCCCGGGCCCGGGAATGGACGCGAGTTCGATGTGTTTGTGGGCGCGCCCGCGAACGCCACGAATCTCGGACCCGACAGTCCTTTCTTCGCGGGGACGATTGCATTCTTCGCGCATGGATCGCACACGATGGGCATGAACTCCGAGTCGACGTTCGTGCTTCCGCTGCCGGAATCGGCCGAGGCTTTCCATAATCTCTCGGCGGCGAACGCTGCGGTAAACGTGCGAGTGTTGCCGCGCGGCAAGGGCAAAGCGCCCGTTCTGACATCGGTGACGGTGGAGCGCCGATAAGAAAAGGCGATAATAGATGTATGCGGTTGATCGTAATCGCCGCGATGGCGCTGCTAATTCCCGCGCAATCTGCTCCGGCCGCCGGCGGACGAACCGTGGCGCTCGAGTTGCCTCATTCGCTGCGCGCCGGTGAGACGGTATTTGTGGAGATCACGACGGGAGTCCTCAAGCGCGGCGCGGAAATCCTCGTTCAGACGGAGAAGGGCGAGTTGCTCGGCAAAATCTCACCGTACGCCGTGCCCGCGGGACGAGAGTCCGGCACATATTCAATCCCGGTGCCGCGCGAGGCCGTTTCCAACCATCGCCTGTCGATCAAACTTTTTCTCTCCGAAGGGTCGAGCAAACGCGCGCCCACGGAGAAGGAAGTGAAAGAAATTCACGTGCGCGTGAAGCCCGCCGAGCCAAAGTAGGCGGCTCAACGAGGTGGAGCGATCGTGGGAATGAGACCTCTGCCGTTGCGGCGATACACGGAGAAATCGTCGCGGTCAACCGCGATGACTTGCGAGTCGCGATGTAGTTCGGTCATGCGGACGATGCAAGCGTCCGCGAGATCCATGTCCCGGTTCTGGGAATCGACATATTGTCGAAACTAGCCGGGACAGGCCGCTGCGCACGTTCTCAACGAAAAGCGTCAAACGTCCGGACAAATCCCGCCGCCTATGGTTTCAGGTCAAATGCCTTGATCGTCTTGCGATCCCGCGCGTAGAGCGTTGATCCGGCGAGCGTCGGCGGCGTCCACGATTGGCCGTCGAAGATTTGGGCCTTCGCTTCGATTTTCAGTCCGCTGCCGCCGTCGGTGGCGAGCATCAAATTGCCGTCTTCATCGAGGAGAATCAAGTGATCGCCCACGCGCAGCATCTCGGCGCGTCCCACTGCGCGATCCTGCCACGCGACTTTGCCGGTCTTGAGGTCCAGCGCCGTGAAGACCGCCGTCAGGTCGCCGCTCGATCCGTAGAAACGGTCGCCGAGACGCATCGCGTTCGTGAAATGAATGCGCAAACGCCGGCTGTACCACTGTTCTTCCGCTTTCGTCTTGCTGAGTTTTAGCAAACGGCTTCCACCTGTGTACGCGGACGAAAGAAATAGCAGATTTTCGTCGGCACTGTAGATCGGCAACGCAACATTTAATCCAAATTCCGTCTCGTGCGGGAAACTCCACAACACTTTGCCGTTCTTGGGATCGAGCGCGACGATGTCTTTATACAAGAACGCCAGCACTTGTTCTTCACCGCCGTTGCGGATCAGCACCGGCGACGACGTCGAGTTCTCGAAGCCCGGCGTGCGCCAAACAATCTCGCCATCCGATTGCCGGAACGCGACCACCGATTCGTCCTTGCCACCGATCATCATGATGATCGTGTCGCCGTAAGCCAGCGGACTACAAGCATATCCATTGTCGCGGAGAGTCCCGTGATACTCGCCGATCACGTCGTGCATCCAAATCGCTTTGCCGGTTTCGCGGTCGAGCGCGTGGAGCATCCCGGTGGTGCCGGCAATGAAAACGCGGTCCGCGGTCACTAGGGGCGTGGCGTGCGGGCCGGGACCGGCCGAAAAAGTGTAGCCTTTCGTCGGCGCGTTGTAAGGAAACTCCCACAGGGTCTTGCCTGTGGCCGCGTCCAGGGCGATGGCGATTTCCTGATCGCCCTTGCGATACATCGTGTACAGCTTGCCGGCGTACAGCGAGATCGCCGAATAGCCTTCGCCCAGCGGGCGGCTCCAGATTTCACGCGGACCCTTGGCGTTCCACGGCGCTGGAACCGGCGCGTCGACCACGAAGTTGCGATGCGGTCCGCCGAACTGTGGCCAGTCGGAGGATTGCGCCGCAGCCAGTCCGCTTAGCAAAAACAGCGCGGCAAGGGCGGCACGATTTCTCATGGCCTCGCCAGCGGCTTCTCGAATACCGCAGGCGCGATCTTGGGATTCAGCGCGATCGCGGTGATCACGATCGACTGCGCGTGCCCCGTATCTTGGTCGACAATCTGCGTGACCTTATACGGCAGCATCAAGTTGTCTGTCTTGCGAAAATCCGAATACTGAAATTCGATGTTGCCAAAACCCGCGGCTCCGGCGCGACCGTAATAACGGAGCGCGGCCACGTTGCCGGTTTGCGGATCCAAAACCAGCGTCGAGCGATCGCCCATCCACTCGACGTCCACGGCGTTGGCGTCATGCGCCGCGGCGCGGAATCCCGGCTTGTTGCGCGCTCGCAAAAGCGCCAGCGGATCGCGGCCGATCTCATGCAACAGGTCCGCGACCGCTTCGGCGGACAAGTCACGCGCGCCACCGGGCGTGATCATGAATCCAGCGCCGTCCGCGATGGTTTGGGTAACATGGATCTTCTCGCTGAACGTGCGCTCGACATGGAAGCGATTCGGATACGCGATCGTTCGCACTTCCTTGTTGCGCTCGCGCGTTTCCTGATAGACCGCAACTCCGTCGACCGCGCTCGCTCCGCCCATCGCGTTCACGGCGCGATCCAACAGTTTCTTCGCGGCGGCAGCGGATGCGGGCGAGGATTCCAGCGGCTTGAGTTTCGGCTGTTTCGCTTCCAGGTATTTCTCAGGCGTGGCCATAAACGCCTTGTGACAATCGCTGCTGCCGAAGACGTAGATCTTGCCTTCGTAAACGTAGTACGTATCCGCGTCGCCGCCGGTCTGCGGACCCATTCGCGCGCACGTGCCGCCCAGTTGGATCTCGTATCGCGACGGATCTTTCTCGAACGCCGCTTTGTTTTCGGCATTCGCGAACGTGTATCGAAAGCGTCCGCGAATCACGGAAAACTTCTTGTCACCGTCCTCCTGGCGCCCCTGCACCAGCGCGACAGGATCCAATCCTTCCAGGGGAATTACGGGCGCTTGCGCCGCCGCCAGCGCCGCCGCCGCCAAAATCAGCATCAGTCGTTTCATCAAGAGATCCCTCCTCTAGCCACTCGACAAGAGCGTACCGCGACTCCTGTCGAATGCCAAGGGGAGAGATGTAAAACGCTGTTAACGCGCGTCGGCCGTCCCGGAAGTTGTAGACTAGCGGGCTGTCTGCGAGTCGTCTACAGCATTCTTGGTCCTTAGGTGAAGAATCGAAAGTTCCGACGCCTGCTTGGTTCGTATCAGGGCACGGCTTCAGCCGTGCCGCACGCCGGCTCTCAAGTTCAGGGCTTTAGCCCCTGCGAATCGCAGGGGCTAAAGCCCACTTCTTTTTTGCGCGACGGTCGGCACGGCTGAAGCCGTGCCCTGATACAGAGCGCGACAAAACGAACGCGATCCATCCCGGACCGAAAGCGCTATAGACAACTCACAGACGACCCACTGGTCCGCTCGCCCGTCAAGGCCGTCCGGCGATAACGATACGCAATCCCGCGCCGCTGCGATCCTCGATCGACACGCGCACGTTTGGACCGGGCTTCGGCTGAACGGAAACATTGACCGTCGAGCCGTGCACGGTTTGCGAAATCGTCCAAGGACCAAAGCGCAATCCCGAGACATCGGCCTTGGGCGCGGCGGTGTATCGCAGATGCAGTAAGGAATCGCTGGGCGCTTCCACCGATTCGAGACCGATGCGCGAGTCGTACAGCGTTTTCAAATAATAGATAGACGCAGCCATTTCGTCGGACTGGCCGCTGGGCAAGAGGCGCGACGGCAATCCGTCGTGCGGATCGAAATTCTCCCAAAGGGTCGCGCCGTGCTTGGCGCCTTCAAACATCATGCGCACCATGCGATCGCCCAATTCGTTGGCGATCGCGAACTCGCCGGAGCGGCGCAATCCTCCGTAGATGATCGCGTTCGAGAAAACCCACACGGGACCACGCCAATAGACCGACGAATAATCGGCGAGCTTGTCGCCGATGCGTTGGCCGGTCTCGGGCGATCCCGTGGTATTCGCGAACCACTTCGGCTTCATGAATTGCGGAGACTTCAGCGATACCGACGGCACCGGAAACGGTGTCCAAAACTCGGCGGGATCTTTCAGCCGTTCGATGAGGGCCGCGCGTTTCTCGCGCGGCAATTCCGGATCCCAGAGAGGAAATAGTCCTTGGATCGCGTACACCGGCACGCGCGACGCGCCTTTGAACGGAAAATAAAACTGGCCCGCGGGATCCCAGAAGCGATCCATTCGTGTGCGCCACGTTTTTTCTTGCGCGTCCCATTGGCGGGCGTCTTCCTCGCGACCCAAGACGCGAGCGATTTCGTGCAAGTATCCGGCGTCGGCGAAAAGCTCGACGACTAAATCGACGTGCGCGTCCGTTCCGTCGTCGAACGCCGGCGAATTGTCCATGCCGCTCTCATCCGGCTGCTTCCAAAACGGCAAACCATCCGGGCGCGTGCGATCTTTCTCGAACCAGCGATGCAGCGAGGCCAATTTCGGATAGACACGCTCCAGAAACGCGCGATCGCCATGGGCGATGTACAACTGATAAGCGGCCCAGGAGAGCAACGGCGGCTGAGAAATCGCCGAGCGGCCGTGCGGCGTGGTCCAATGATCCACGAAACCGCTGGCGTCCTGCTGCGCCAACACCGCTTCGATCAAACGTCCGGCCCACACGGGATCACGGTATCGCAACACTTCTGAAACGAACGCCGCATCCCACAACCACAGACCGTCGATTCCCCACGGCGCGCTCGTGCCCATGAAAAACGGATACGGAATGTTGCCCGCCGCGTTTTCCGCCAACGCGCGCAGACGTTCCCACATGATCCGGTGAAACAAATTCATTGGCGCGTCGTGGAAATCGAAATTCGGAACGCGCGCGTAAAACTCCGTGGACTTGCGCGCACGCTCGTCGAGCAATCGATCGAACGGCGCGGTGGCGGCGGCTGAAGTCAGCGTGGATTCGGGACCGAAGCCGAGAGAAAACTCGATGACGCCGCCCGTGCCGCCTGGCGGCGACATGCGCCACGTGTAGGGAACGCCGTCGATCATCGTGTTCGCCTCCCGCGGTGCGGTATGGCGCTCGAAATCCTTCAAGTGACCCGTTTCATCCTCTTGAATTGCGCTGCCCATCAACGTAGCTTTCACGCCTGCGCCGGAGATTCGCAGGCGCGACCGCAACAAATGCGCGTTGACGGCCATCGTCGTTTGCGCCACGCGTACGCCGGCAAATGGCGAATACTCGATCGTCACGGCGTCCGACTGCATGCGCGTCATCCGCGCGCCGCCGACACCGGATGTGAACGGTGGGCAAAACTCCTGCCCGTTTTTTGCAAAGCAAACGTACGCGGCGATCGCGGGTCCAAAGCGCACAATGCCCATCGCGCCCGTGACCAACCCATTCGAACGCCACTGGCCGGGGATTTTCTTTCCGCCGAAATCGGCGGCTTCAGGGTCGAAATCGAAGGCCGGATGAATTTCCGCAATCTCCGCGCCGCGATGCGCCGGATCGACCGGAAGCGCGTAACTCGATACGTCGATTGCCTGCGCGGAAGCGCCGATCGTGAGTGCGAGGGCGACAATTGGAAAAACTCTCATCAGCTTGTTCATGGCAGAATGTGAAAAAGGCCCAAGACCAACTCCAGCACCAGAATCAGCAGAATCGCCAGTTCCATGAATTCCATCCGAAACGTGCCGACCTCGTCGATCAACGACCGGTACAACACCTCGGCCGATTCCAACTTGTGATCGACCAGCGTCTTCCATTCGTTCAAACCTAGCTTTTGCGCCGCCAGGCGATAGGCGCGCGATCCGAAAATGTCACCGAAAAACTTCAGGCTGTTTTCCGATTTCTCCGTCAGCTCGGAAATCTCCACGTACAGCGTGTTCAACCTTCGCGCGGTGCGCCGGTAGCTGTATCCGCGCAGGAGATCGGCGGTGCGTCCGCGCCGGTTGGCCATCTCGTCGTAAACCGTGCCTAACTGCGCCGTCAAAATCTCGTCGTAGTAGCGATATTCAAGCAACTGCGAGTTCGCAAATTCGAAAATCTCCGCGGTCGTCTCGAGACCCGCGGGATTGTCGAAGACAAACGCGGCATTCCAGCTTGCTACGAGAAGGTCGTCCGGGTAATAACTCAAGGCCCCGCTCATCACTTCCGCGACTTCGAGGTCGCTGAGGGTACTCGTATCCGCGCGCAACAACTGAGCGATCGCGCCGCTGTGCGTTCGAGCCAATTCCGCGGCATCGCGAAGGTCGCCCTCCCGCCCGTCTCCGGCCCGCCCGTCGCCACAGGGATGCACACCGAAAATCGCGTAATCTTCCATCATCCGCACGGTGTGCGCTTTCACCAGCGCCGTTTGCAAGTTGCTCAGCCGGCGATCCAACGTCGCGGCCACCGCCGCTTCCAAATCCGAATCGCCGACCACGGCGGCGCTCAGCGCCACAAACTCTTTCCAGCTTCCGCTGAATGGCGTTTGCAGCGTCACGCTGACCACGCCGTAATCGTAAAACTTGAAGCGGCACTGGAATTGGCAGCGCGATTTCCATTCGAGCGGTTCGGCGGTAACCAGCAGCGGCGGATTTTGGAACTGAAGGTAACCGGGCGCTCCGTACTTGAAAGCGAGGCGCGCTTTGCTGGACTCCGTTCCCAGGAGCCGCTGCAACGCCGCCAGGTCGATGGCTTCACAGGTTTCGTAGAGGTAATAGAGAACCGCAACACCGGACGCGATCTCGGCTCGCTCGTCCACGAGTCGATCATATCGCGGATTGCATTCTCGCGGATTCTCCTCCGTGGATGCGCAAGTTGGAGAGCCGATTGCACACAACATCCGCGAGGAGAACGTATGCCCAGAGGAAAACACTTGCGGGGAGTCAGCAGTAAAGAACAGCGCCAGTACGAACACATCAAGGAAAGCGCAGAGCACAGTGGACGCTACGGCGCCCGCGCCAAGGAAGTCGCGGCGCGCACGGTGTTAAAGAAACATCGCCAGGCCGGACACTCCAAGGGCCACTGAGATCGCGCCGCATTGAGACTCAAACGGGCTGCGCGTCGCGCAAAGGGATTCTCTTTGCGCGCAGACTGTTTCACGGGCGTTCCGGCGCGCGCCCGCTCCTATTCCCATCCAACTTGATCGATGTAGCACCACTTCCAGTTTTCGCCGGGCTCGAGCGAACGCACAATCGGATGACCGCTCGAATGAAAATGCTTCGTGGCGTGCTTGTTCTTCGAGGAATCGCAGCAACCGACATGGCCGCACGAAAGGCACAGCCGAAGATGGACCCACGTGTCGCCCATCTTGAGGCATTCCTCACAGCCTTTCGTCTTTGGATGAACGTTGGCGATTTGATTGAGATGTTTGCATTGGTCCATGCCAACACTCTATCGCCCCGGCGTGAAGGAAACAACGCTGGTGATAAGATCAAGTTTGAGCGAAATCTTCATGCGCGGCAAACCAACCGATCCGATTTTGCAGACAGCTTCCACGGGAAGTCGGCCGGAACTCGCGTTTCCGCGTCTGACCGACGACATGATTCTGCGCCTGCGGAAATACGGTGTGGAGGAGACGCTCCCGCCGGAAACCCGGATCTTTAGCGTGGGCCAGCGCGATGCAGAAATGTTCGTGGTCTTAGACGGCGAGATCCGTGTTGTTGTTTCCAATAGCGCGGGAACGCCCGAGACGGTCGCCACGCAAGGGCCGGGCGAATTCACCGGCGAGTTGAATTTGTTCACCCCGCGCCATACTCTGGCCGACGGTTTCACCGCTTCGGAATGCCGCTTGATCCGCGTTTCGCGCGACGAGATCCGCCGCATCATGAGCTCGGAAGGCGACATCGCCAACCTCATCATGCAAGCGGCGATTTGGCGCCGCATTTATTTGATCGACCATTCGATTTCCGGTGTCACGATCCTCGGTCACGGCCACGACGCGGGAACCATCGAGTTGCGGCGATTTCTGACGCGCAACAGTTATCCACACCGCGTGATCGATCCAAGCGAGGAGAAAGCCGACGAACACCCGGATGCAACCCGCGCGGAATCCTACGCGGGAGTGGCGCTGCCCGCGATTCTTTTCGGTAATGGACGCATTCTCGAGCGACCGAGCATCGCGCAAGTGGCCGACGAACTGGGGATCACTGTGTCGCTTGATCCGAACGCTGTGTACGACGTCGCCGTGGTCGGCGCGGGTCCCGCGGGATTGGCGACCGCCGTGTACGGAGCATCGGAAGGACTCTCCGTTCTCGTCGTCGAGAGTGTCGCGCCCGGCGGACAAGCGGGATCGAGCTCGCGAATCGAAAACTATTTGGGATTTCCCACCGGCGTGTCGGGTTTGGAGCTGGCTACGCGTGCGCAATTACAGGCCCAGAAGTTCGGCGCGCTGATGGCGATATCGCGCGACGTAGTAGCGCTGGAACATGTCGACGACTTTCACTGCTTGACGCTCTCCGACGGACACCGGGTTCTCTCGCGATCCGTGGTGATCGCGAGCGGCGCGCGGTACAGCAAATTGGCGGTGGAAAATTACGATCGCTTCGAGGGTTGCGGAATCCATTACGCCGCCACGGGCATGGAAGCGACGCTGTGCCGGAACGAGGAAGTGGTGGTCGTGGGCGGCGGCAATTCCGCAGGTCAGGCGGCGATCTTTCTTTCCTGCACCGCGCGGCACGTCCACATGCTGATTCGCGGAGATTCGCTCTCCGCGACGATGTCGAATTATCTGATCGAGCGAATTGAAAACTCCAAGCGGATTACGCTGCATCGGAATTGCGAAATCGATCGCGTCGAGGGCGACACCGCGCTGGAACGCGTCGGTTGGATGAACAAGAAATCCGGAGGCCGCGAGATTCGCGAAGTGGGAGCGCTTTTTGTGATGATCGGCGCACAGCCGTGTTCCGCGTGGGTGGGATCGGTCGTCGCCCTCGACTCCAAAGGCTTCATCCTGACCGGAACCGAAAACTGCTTCGAAAACTCGCGCTATGCGACGAATGTAGCCGGCGTTTACGCCGTAGGCGATGTGCGCGCCAACTCCATCAAGCGCGTGGCGTCCGCGGTAGGCGAAGGATCGGTGGTGGTGTCCGACATCCATCGCTATCTCGCCGAGCATCGCGACGCCCATCCTCCACCGACCGTCTCGGCTGCGCCTGCCTGATATGGTAGAATGCCGAATTGCGAAAGACGTTATTTCGGCAATGAAACGACTCTTAACCCTTATATTTCTTCTTACGATTGCTGCGGCTTTGCACGCCCAATTAGCAAAGGCAACGGTAATTGCCGGCGGCACGTGGCAGTATTTGGCGCCGTTCGTCGGCAAGCCCGCGACCAGCGCACCGTTTGGCTACGTGAGCAGTCTGACGATTGATCCGGCGGGCAATCTTGTCTTTGTCGACCAAAGCAATTTTACAGTCGGCAAGATTTCGTCGCAGGGCATCTTGATCTCGCTGGCGGCGGGTCCGTTCACAGGCGTAGGCGAGAACATTCCAACTTTCGCTAGCGGCTTCTTTCCCAGTGCGGTCAGCGACGCCGCCGGCAATGTTTATTTCTCAGAACCGAATTCCTACGACGTCAAGAAAGTGACGCCAAATGGCACCGCTAGTGTCTTCGCGGGAACGGGACGCGCGCCGAACGGCTCCGATCCGCCCTCCAACCTCGCGACACAGACGCCGTTGGTCCCAGAGAATCTAGGGATCGATGGCGCGGGTAACGTGTATATCTATGCCGGAGCGGTTTACCAAGTAAATCCGACCGGTCAGATCAACCGAACTCCTGCCGGTGGAACATACGGGCGGATGGCCGTGGATGCGGCGGGCACGATCTACGTCGCATCGAATGAAAACGACTTTTACAGCAGCAGCAGGAACGTCATTGTATACGATGGCACGCAACAAACCACGGTTACGGCGCTGAATGGCGTGTTCATGCTAGGAATCGCTGTCGATTCCCAAGGCAATATTTATGTCACCACGTTGTCTCAAGTCCTGCGCGTGAACAAACTGAGCACGTCGACGTACGCTTCCACCGCGACAGTGGTCGCCGGCACCGGCACGCAGGGATTTTCGGGCGACGGCGGACCGGCCACGAAGGCCACGTTCAGTTTCGGCATGTCGTTCAACGTCGCCGGCGGCGGCATCGCCGTGGATTCGACGGGCAACATCTACGTGGGCGACTGCAGCAATTCCCGCATTCGCAAGATCGACACCAACGGAACCGTGACTACGTTCGCGGGCTCCGGCAATGGAAGCCGATCGATCGGCGACGGTGGCCCGGCCACTTCGGCACTTTTCGGATCGATCACTGCTCTAGCGTCCGATTCCGCCGGCAACTTATATACCCTTGACCCAAACTCAGGCGGGATCGTCCGACGAATCGACGCCACGGGTACGATTAACGCATTTGCCGGGAGCAGGCAGGGCAGCACGGCGGACGGGATTCCAGCGACACAGGCGCAAATCTCCGCGTTTTCCATGGCGTTTTCTCCGGCGGGAGAACTGTGGTTCACCACGCAAACCGGACTCCGCAAGATCAACGCGGCGGGAATCATCACAACTCCGCTTACCTACGTCGCGAATGGCGCGATAACTAGCGATGTGTTCGATTCCTCGGGCAATCTTTATGCAATCCAGGCCAACCGCGTCATCATAAAGTACTCCCAACTTTCGTCCAACTTGCCGACCGGAACAGCCACTTCAACCGTTGTGGCCGGCTCGGGCGCAACGTCGAGCAACGGCACCGGCGACGGCGGACCGCCGCTCAACGCTCCGTTGGATCCGACCTCGCTGGCGATCGACCACTCGGGCAACCTGTTCATCGCCGACGGAGCAAATAATTTCAAGATCCGAGAGCTCACGTCCTCTGGTGTTCTGAGCACGTTCGCAATCGGATCGGGGTCGAGCGCCTACCCTCAGACGGGGAGGCTGGCGACCGATTCCGCGGGAAACCTCTTTGTGATCGGAAGTGTGCAACTCGCCAATCAACCCTACCAACAGGAGATCGTCAAGGTGTCTCCTTCGGGGGCTGTTAGTACCATCTTCACCACCGCCAGCACCGACCTCAACTTCGGGATCGCCGCCTTCGACTCCTCCGGACACCTTTATGTCACCGCGTCCGACGGCAACGGAGTGACGCAGGAGATTTTCCGCTTCGATGCGCTGGCGCCTTCGATTACGTCGTTCTCGCCGAGCTCCGCAACGTCTGGCGCAAAGGCGTTCACCTTGACAGTCACGGGAAGCGGATTCGATGTCGATTCCATGGTGCAGTGGAACGGCTCCTTGCGCACGACAACGTATGTGAGTTCGACGCAACTCACCGCGCAGATCACCGCCGCCGACATCGCCACCGCCGGAGCCGCGAACATTACGGTTTTCAATCCCGGCTTGGGCGGAGCAACGTCGTCTCCGTTTAGTTTTAACTTTGGCGCGCCGGTCTTTACCTCCGCCAGCATCGTCAATGGCGCGAGTTTTCAGGCGGGCGTCGCGCCGGGATCGATCGTTTCTATTTTCGGAAGCAACTTAGCGACGGCCACAACGGTGGCGGCCACGCTTCCCTTGCCTGCGTCGCTGGGTGGAACGAAAGTCACGTTGAATGGGACCCCTTTGCCATTGTTCTTCGTGTCGCCGGCACAGGTCAACGCGCAACTTCCCTTCTCCGCGTCTTCGGGGCCGCTCGTGATCAACAACGCTTCGGCTTCGCTCTCGCAATCGATTGTTGTGACGAGCAGTAGTCCCGGAATCTTCCGCACGACCGGGCTGCAAGGCGCAATCTTGAATCCGGATTACACGCTCACTGACGCGACAAATCCGGCGCGCGGTGGCAGCATCGTGATGATGTATTGCACGGGACTCGGCGCCGTCACGCAATCGGTGACCGAAGGCAGCCCCTCTCCGGCCGCGACAACAGTGGTGACGCCGCTGGTTTACGTCAACGGGTCGTTGGCGAACGTGGTGTATTCGGGACTCGCGCCGGGATTCGCAGGACTCTATCAAATCAATTTCGTCGTGCCGCCAAACTCCCCGATTGGAACGAGCACGGTGATGCTTCTGATGAACGGGATCACCAGCAATAGTGCAACGATGGCCACTCAGTAGCCATGCAGAATCGTCAACTCTTCGTCATCGTGATGCTGTTGGCGGCGAGCACGGTCAGCGCGCAGTCTCTCGCGAAGGCCACGATCGTCGCGGGCAGCCCGTGGGGATTTCCGGCCTCGGCGATCGGAGCGTCCGCGAACAGTGCGCCGCTGGGACTCGTGACGGACGTCGCGGCGGGTCCCGATGGAAGTGTCTACGCCGTCGACTTCACCAATCAGCAGATTTGCAAAATCTCAGCGCAGGGAATATTGACGGTCGTCGCCGGCGGTCATAGCAGCGTGCCGTTCTCGTTCCCGGCCTCGTCGGCGATTCTCCAAATCGGCCTCGCCGTTGACCAAGCGAACAATCTATACTTCACTCAACTGAATCCACCGCAAGTCCTCAAGCTAACACCCGCGGGGGGGTTGACAGTCTTCGCCGGCAACGCCTTCACAGGATTCGCAACCGACGGAGCACCGGCGACTTCAACATCGTTGATGCAGCCGTCAAGTTTGGCAATCGACAAGATGGGGAACGTTTACATCGCGGACGGAAACTATGTGCGGGTCGTTCATACCTCGGGAATCATGAACACCGTCGCCGGCGGCGGAACTCTCACACCGATCGACATTATCCCGACGACCGCGAGTCTCATGGGTCCGATGCACATCACGGTCGACTCTGCCGGAGACCTGTTCATCGCCGATGGCACGGGAATCCGCAACGGTGTTTTCGTCTCCGAGCGCCTTTTCGTGGCGGCAGGCGGCTTGATTCAACCGATCACGGTGCAGAGTTCCCTTCCGCCATTCGGACTGGCGATCGACTCAAAGGGAACCCTCTATTACGCGACATGGGCCGGTGTGGAACGCCTTCGTCAACTCGGCCCTACTGTTTGGGAAACGCAGCCCACTCAATTCGCAGGATCATCGCCGAACAGCAGTGGATTCTCTGGGGACGGTGGCCCGGCTCTTAGCGCGCTCTTCAATACGATTCTCCCTTCGACCTCCACCGTTCCCTACGGTGGGGCGGGTCTGGCGATCGATGCATCCGACAATCTCTACCTGGCGGACACCGCCAACGCGCGCATCCGGAAGATCTCGACTGTCAGTTCGCTTTCGAACATCGTCTCGACCGTCGCGGGAGGCGGGCCGTACAAATTTAGTGGCGACGGCGGTCCGGCCAACGCCGCGAACATGTGGGCGCCCATGGGATTGGCCTTCGACAAAGGCGGCAATTTGTACATCGCGGAAAACTTCGGGAATCGCGTGCGAAAGGTCACGCCGTCGGGAACGATCAGCACCGTGGTTGGCAATAGCTTGGCCGCGAACAGCGGAGACGGCGGCCCGGCGGCCAGCGCGTCGATCAACGCGCCGGTGCAAGTCGCGGCGGATTCATCCGGCAATCTATTTGTCGCGGAGTCCGGAGTGATCCGCGAAGTTTCGAGCAAAGGAATTGCGTCAACCGTCACGAGCTCGGCCGGCCGGACAGTCGCAGTGGACTCGTCCGGCAATCTGTACTCCAACGGGCAAAACGCTCTCGTGAAGGTTGGGGTTCCCGGCGGCAGTGTAACGACGATCGCGCTGCCAGGTCTTTCGAAAGTGACGCCGTCCGGACTCGTCTTCGACTCCGCAGGCAATCTCTTCGTCGGCGACACAACAAGTCTCGAGATTTACAAACTCACCGCGACAGGATCCCTGACTGCCATTTCAGGCGCACCAGGGAGCTCGGGCGGCGACGGCGGCATGGCCGCACAAGCGTTCGTTCATCCCGGAGCGTTGGCGATCGACTCCTTGGGCAACATCTACAACATCAGCAACAGCACTGGCGTGCGAAAGATCACGCCCTCCGGCCTCGTCAACACAATCTTCGTCCCCCCATCGCCAGACTTGCTCGTGACCGGCATTGCCGTGGATTCCGGGGACCATGTATATGTTTCGTCCTACGACGACTTGGTCTATCGGCTAGATGCGGCTGCGCCGACGCTGGCATCGATTTCCCCAACGTTGGCCAGCACCGGCAATCCCATCACGTTTACGGTGAGCGGCTCCGGATTCGACGTGGATTCCGAAGTCATGTGGAATGGCGCGCCTCGCCGGACGACGTACGTCTCGTCCAAACAATTGACGGCCGCGATTCCGGCAACCGATCTCGCCACGTTGGGCTCCGCATCCATTACGGTGCTGAATCCTGCTTTGGGCGGCGCGTTGTCCGCGGCAACGTTGAAGTTTCAAATTGTCAGCGCTGCGTTTTCTTCTTCCGGCGTCGTGAACGGCGCGAGTTTCGTCGCGGGACTCTCGCCGGGATCGATCATTTCGATCTTCGGCACGAACTTGGCCAAGGGAACAAACGTTGCCACCACCGTGCCGTTGCCCGCGTTACTCGGCGGAACAACGGTGACGCTGAACGGCACGCCGATGCCGTTGCTCTACGCCGGACCCACGCAGATCAACGCGCAGGTTCCGTTTAACGCGACCGGAACAGCGAACTTGACCGTCACAACGGACTCGCCGACCACGCAATCGGTGACGGTGACGCCGGCGAGCCCAGGAATTTTCCAAACGGGCGTGGGCGCCCAAGGCGTGATCGTCGACAACAACACGTTTGCGTTGGCGGACGTGAGTCATCCTGTGGCAGCGGGTAGTTTCATCGTGATTTTCTGCACGGGACTCGGCGCGGTGAATCCGCCGGTGGCCGAGGGAACGGCGGCGCCTTCGTCTCCGCTGTCAAACGCCGTGACCCTGCCGCAGGTTTTGTTCGGCACCTCAAACACGCCAGTCACGCCGCTATTCGCCGGCTTGGCGCCGGGATTCGCGGGACTCTATCAAGTGTCGGTCCAAGTGCCGGCGAGCGCGCACGGAACGACGCGGGTGTCGCTGAACTCGAACGGAGTCGCGAGCAATAGCGTGACGTTCGAAGTGCAATAAGCCTACGGTTTCTGCGCGAAGATTTCGCCTCTTTGGAGCGCTTTCAACACCGACATGTTGCGATACTTGTCCTCTAAGAAACGATTTCCCTGCTGCTCGTGTAGGCGCTCTGATCCGGCTGGGTGAAACGCTGTGCCGTCGTAGGTGAATTTCGTCACTAGAAGATAGCACGTGTAGACAAACGCCTTGCCGTGCTTTTCGCCACGCTTGCACACAACGTCCGCGTCATAGACGGCGTTCTTATAAACCGCGAAGTAGGATCGCTGCATTCGGCCGCGCTCGAACGATTTGACGAGGCGCAACTTCTTGTTTTCGATCTTGTAGAAATCAAAATAGGTTTGGAATCCCGAGCCGCCCCCAGAAGAGATGCTTCTGAATAGAAGCAGGGCGACGCCATCCACGTTTTCGATGGTCATGCCGTCGAAGTAATTTGGGAAACCGTCCTTGTCCTTCTGAGGAAACACGCGATCCTCGACGGCGATTTTCTTGCCGGCGGCCACCAGGAGGAGCACGACGGGCTTCGACTTGATGCCGGCGTCATCGGCATCGTCTAGCGCGACGAGATATTCGCGCGATTTCAGGCCACACGAGATTGTCTTCTCGACCTTGTAACCTTGCGGGACGAACTCTTTCAGAGATTCGGGCGAGAGTTGCGCTTGCGCGGCGACCGCCGCAAGGAAAAGCGCAACTCCCCCAAACCGCATCATGGCGCTACTTCTTGGCAGCCGGCGCTGCGGAAGCAGCGGGTTTTGGACGGCTCATGTATTTCTGGTACAAGCGATACTGCTTGTTCGCTTCCAGATTCACCTTGCGGCCGTCGATGTATTCCTCCAGGACCTTCGTGCGAATCTCCAGAGGATCGCCGGTCGTCACAATCAAGCTCGCCGACTTGCCCACTTCGAGCGAGCCCAATTGATCGCCGACGCCGAGAATCTGCGCCGGATACAACGTCACTGACTTCAGCGCTTCGTCTTTTGGCAATCCGAAGGCCGCCGCCATGCCCGCTTGGAACGGCAGGTCGCGCGTGCGTCCATCGTCGGCGTTACCCGTGCCCATGATGCAGAATTTCACTCCCGCATCGAAGAGCTTCTTGGCGATCGTGTACGCTTCGTCGTAGGGATCGCTTTCCTTCCCCGGCAATTCCAGGATCGGACCGACGATCACGGGAACGTTGTTTTCCTTCAGGAACGCCGCCGCGCGCCACAGGTCGCCGGCACCCGCGATGATGGGACGCACGCCTTCTTCCTGCGCCCATTCGACCGCACTGCGAATCGCCCGCGGCTCGTTGGCATGGATGATCACCGGAACTTTGCCGTCGATCACCGGCAGCAGCGCTTCGAGCTTGATATCCATCTCGAAATGCGGACCCGCCACGGCTTTGGCGGGTTGATACGCGCGCGCGTCTTCGAAAATGTCGCGGATCGCCTTGATGGTCCGATCGCGCGCTGTCGTATCGTCGCCGCCGGCGGCGCCGCCGCCGAAGCCGCCGCCGCGTCCACCGCGACCGCCGCCGAAGCGCGGCCAATTGATCTGCAATGATACGCGCTGCACGGCGTTCATGTCCTCATATGTCCAGCCGTCGAGGCGCGTCAACGAGGACGTCCCGCTGATGATTCCGCCCTCGGGCGCGGTGTTGGCGTGCGTGATTCCCGTGGTGCGCGCAACGGCCAGCAAGTCGGAATCCGGATTCACCGCTAAGTACGGCGTGATGTTCGGATTCATCGTGCCGGTTTCCGCAACGTCAACCGTTCCCTGCGCGCCTTGTCCGACTTCGGTGATGCCCATCACGGAAAGCGCTTCGATCATGCCGGGATAAACGTGTTTGCCCGCGCCGTTGATTAGCGTGGCGCCGGCGGTCGACACGCCGTGGCCCACGGCAGTGATTTTGCCTTTGCTGAAAACGATGGTGCCGTTCTGAATTTCAGGACCCGACACCGGATGGATCGTCGCGCCGACAATCGCAATCGTCGGACTCGACGCGCCAAGTTTGTCGTGATACTCCGCCGCGACAAACGACGGAGCCGGACGATGCGGCCGCGCTTCCAACGTCGACGCTTGCGCGCCCGCGCCGCCGCGGCCTGCTTGCGGAGCGCCAGCCGGTGCTCCTGCGCCACCGCGTCCGCCGCGGCCCGCGCCCGCCGCCACGTCGCTGGCCTTCACTTTGGCGATCAGGTCCTCGCGTTCTTTCTCGAGTCCCGCGCGCGCGGCCAAATCTTCGGCGCGGTCGAATTCCTTCACGCCGTCCACCCAGGTTTGCTCCGCAATCGTGTACGAGGAAAGCGGATGGCCCGACCAGATCACGAAGTCGGCGTCTTTGCCGGGTTCGAGTGAACCGGTGTGTTTTTCTATGCGCAGCTGAATCGCGGGATTAATCGTATTGAACTTGATCGCTTCTTCCTCGGGAACGTCGCCCCAACGAACCGCCTTGCCGTCTTCGAGATTCAAGCGGCGCGCGAGTTCGTCGGAATCCGAGTTGAAACTGACCACCACGCCGCGCTTTTGCATGATCGCGCCGTTGTAGGCGATGGCGTCGTACGCTTCCATCTTGTACGCCCACCAATCGCTGAACGTCGAGGCGCCCACGTTGGCAGCGGCCAACTCGTCGGCCACTTTATAGCCTTCCAGGACGTGCTGGAACGTGGCCATGTGAATTCCGAACTCCTGCGTCAAGCGCAAGAGCGCGAGGATTTCGTCGGATACATACGAGTGGCTGTGGATCAAACGCTTGCCCGTGAGAATTTCGCCGATGGCTTCCAGTTGCAAGTCGCGGCGCGGCGGAACGGCATGGGCCTTGGCGTTTTCACTCAGGCGATTGTAGTCGTCCCACTCTTTCAGATAGTCGCGCGCGGCAGTGAAGCGTTCGCGAATCGATTCGTTCACGCCCATGCGGGTTTGCGGATAGCGCACGTTGCCGGCGATGGCGGCGAGTTGTCCGCCGTTCGACCGCTTGGGATTTTCGCCGAGGGCGAACTTGATGCCCTCGGGCGCGTCCTTGATCAGCATGTCCTCGGCGCTGGAATGCCAGCGCAATTTCACCGTGGCGTTCTGTCCGCCGATGGAATTGGCCGATCCGTGCAGCAAGTTGCAAGCGGTGGTGCCCCCGGCCAACTCGCGATAGATGTTGATGTCCTCGGGATTGATGACGTCGCGAATGCGAACTTCCGCCGTGACGTTGTTCGACCCTTCGTTGACGCCGCCGCGGATCGCCGAGTGACTGTGGCAATCGATGATGCCGGGCGTGACGTGCTTGCCCGCCGCATCGATGACGATGGCGCCGGCCGGCGCGGTGAGTCCCTTGCCGACCTTGGTGATCTTGCCATGTTCCACCAGAAGATCGGCGTTTTGCAGTGTGCCTTGCGATGAAACGGTCCAGACCGTGGCGTTTTTCACGAGCACCGCGGCGGGCGCAACTTTTTGCTGCGCGGAAACGGAAACGCAAAGCGCCGCTGCAGCGAGAATGAGATTTTTGAGAGCGGTTTTCACTTCGCACCTCCGAGATTTTGGTTTTCAGCAGGCGGCGCCGCGCCGCCGCGGCCACCTTGGCCGCCGCGACCCGCGGGCGGAGGCGGCGCTTGAATATATTCCACGCCGTCGACGTAAACGCGGACCACGTGGGTGTTGGCGCCGAACAAATCGCCGTCGGTCACGATCAAGTTGGCGACCTTGCCGGCTTCCACCGTGCCCATTTGCTTGTCGACGCCCAGCCACTTGGCCGGCTCGGTGGTAACTTTCGCCAGCGCCTCATCGGCGGGCAATCCGGCGTCGATCATGCGGCGGACATTGCGTGGAAAATCCGTGGGCGTGCGCACGCCCCGCGAGGAAATCACGAACGGGATTTTGGCGTCGAGCAGTTTTTTCGCCGTCGAGGGCGCGTTCACGAAGCGGCGCAGTTCGCGCGTGTCCGCTTCCGCGGCGTCGTCGGCGTCGGTGACGCGCGGCGCATCGGGCATCGCGGCGCTCAGCACCAGCGAGCGCCCGGTGGCCTTCACGCGATCGAGCAATTCCCACGTGTCGGCATCGGCGCCCATCATCGCCTTCAAGTGAAATTCGTTGGCGATGCGATTCGCCGCCAGAATGTCCTCGGCGGCTTCGGTGTCGAACATCACTTCCTTCGCGCCGGTCACCACCGGAACGAGAGCCTCAAACGACGGACTATCTTCGGGACGCTTCAGTCCCGTGGGATTCGCCGCGTAACGCTGCTGCCACGTGTGGAAACGCTGCGTGTCGAGCATCGCCTGACGAATCGACGAGATGATGCCCATCAAACTTCCGGGATATCCACCACCACCGCCGCCGCCACCGAATCCGCCCCCGGCACTGATTTGAATGTGCTGAAAAACGTGATCCTTCACGATGATGTCACCCACCGGCACGCCGTCGCGCAAGTTGATCACCGCGCTTTCACCCTTGATGATTCCGCTGTCCGGCTCCACGAGAACTGTAGTGAATCCAATGGCGCGATAGCGCTCGGAATCCGACTGCGTGGTCGCCGCCGCCGGCGCTGCCGCCGCGCCGCCGCGACCGCCGCCTCCACGACCACCGCCTGCCGCCGCTGGGGGCGCCTCGCCTTCAAACGGCACCAGCAGCGAACGCGCGTCGAGCTCGGGATGAATGCGCGCGATCGCGTGATTCGCTCCCGGCGTGGGCGCCGCGGGAGTGGCCGCTGCAAGCAGTGCCGCTGCACCGCCGCGTCCTCCTCCGCCGGCATTCGCATTCGCCGCCGCGCGACGCAATCCGATTGTCGTTTGCGCGTCGATCAATCCGGCGTACACGGTTTTTCCGGAGCCGTCGATTTCCACCGCGTCCTTGGGGATCGCCGCGTTCGCGCCCGCCGCTTCAATCAAGCCGTCGCGAATAATCACGTTGCCCTTGGCGACAACCTTGCCTGGCGCAACCACGATGCGAACGTCTTTGATCGCGTAGATGCGCGGCCGTTCGGCGAGTATGGATCCGGCCAGGACGCAGAGAACTGCGGCGCCGGCCAGAAGAAATGGCAGTCGTTTCATCATGATGATCCTCGTTGAAATTCCCCGATTGTTGCAAACCCGTTGAAAGTAGAAATGATAGTCCCGTTTGAAGGCGCGATGCAAACGGAAACGGGTGCGCGGCAATTATTCTTTACAGAGTACGCAAATATTCTTTACAGAGTACGCAAAGCACTCGCGAGGCATGAGTTAGCAGCGCTGCAACCAGCCGGTAGCGGCGGGCGTCTCTACGTGTATCAGTCGTAATTCGGTCCAAAGAGTGCCGCTGAATCAAAAGCCGAAGTTCGGCTGGATGTGCCGCTTCGTTGAATCCCAGTGGGAGGCACGCGATGTTTAACCGAAAAAAGATTGTCGCCGCTGACGAGAGCGCGAATAAGTCGCCGGAGAAAGTAAGCGACACCTCCGTCAGCCAGAAACCTCAAATTGTCGTGGTTCGCCGCGAATCGCACTCCGGTACACTCTTCCTCGTGCTCATCGTGACGGCAGCTCTCGCCGCCACCGGCTTGGCGATCAACCATCGGCAAGATACGCAACAGGACGAGATCGCGCGCGTCGCGAGATTGCAGAATACCGTCAATCAACTCCAATTGCGATTGGCGGCCGCTGAAGACTCGCAGCGCTTGGCCGAGAATCGTGTGAGCGAATTGAACGATCGGTTATCGCAACTGGAGAACCGTACGGACAATACGCGCGCGGCGAAGCCGACGCCCACAAAAACGGAGCATCCCGGCCGCCGCGCCCGCTTAGAGACGACCGCCTCGACGCAGTGGCCTACTCGGCCCTAAAGCGATACGTTCCCGATCCCACCGTGACCGTGAACTCGCTGGGACTGCCCTTGATCGCGACGATTCCGTCGCCGGACGCTGAGGCCATTCCCTCGCCCGCGGCGAGCGGCTTTCCGCCTTCCGTGAATTTGCCGGAGAATTGCCGCGGCTTCGGCACGTGAATTTCCGCTTCGCTGCCCACGGGAATCGTGACTTCCATCGCTACGTGATTAGGCGAGCGATCCCACGACACGGCGACCAAACCTCTTTCGGTTTCGATTGATCCTGAAGCGTACGTGAGATCGTCGACCATGCGCGGCTGCACGATAATCCGCGCAAATCCTGGACGCGCCGGATCGTAGTTGATGCCCGCCAGCGACTGATACATCCATCCCGCCACGCTGCCGAACATCGGGTGATTGTGCGAATTCATCGATGGTCCGGTGCGCTCCTGCCACAATTCCCATAGCGTCGTGGCGCCGTGCGAAATCATGTAGCCCCAGCTTGGAAATGTCGTCTGCGACGCCAATTCGTAGGCCAGATCGGCGCGTCCCATCTGCGTGAGCAGCGGCAACACGTATTTCGTTCCGAGGATGCCCGTCGTCAGATGCGTGTTTTTCTCATAGACAATCGAGTCGGTCAAGTGCGATCGCGCCTGCCCCGCGGTTTCCCTGGGCGCGAGACCGATCCACAACGCCAGCACTTGCGACGTTTGGCTGCCATTGCCGTAGGCGCGAATTTCGGGATGGTAGAAGCGTTTCTGGAACGCTGCTTTTATCGCATCGTTCTCGCGCTCGAATGCCGCGGCATCATCGGACTTTCCGAGGATCTTCGCGACGCGCGCCGCGACCTGCGCGCTGTAGGCATAGTACGCGGTGGACACGAGCGGTCCCGGCGTCGGCTCGACGGGAACCCAATCGCCATAGTTGTAATGTTCGACGATGGAATCCGTCGAGAGTCCACGGAGCCAGCCGACCCAGCGTTTAATGCCGTCGTAATTCTCTTCCAGCACGCGGCGATCGCCGTAGTAATCGTAAACGTAACTCAAGATCAGGGGATACGCCGATCCCCACGCGGGATCGCTGCGCGCGCCGCCGCGATGCGACGGCACAGTGTCGGGAATCATGCCTTGATCCGACTGAGCGTCGCGCATGTCGCGCAAGAAATTCGTGTAGAACGCGGCCATATCGAAATCCCAAATCGCCGATTCCGCGGCCAGATGCGCGTCGGCGGTCCAGCCTTCGCGCTCGTCGCGCTGATTGCAGTCGGTGGGAATGCTGTGCAGGTTGCTGAGGATTCCCCACTGCGTGATGCGCTGAATATCGTTCAACACCTGATTGGAACTGGAGAATCCGCCGACGGACGCGACGTCCGTGTTGGCCACGCGCGCTGTGATGGCATTAGCGGGCGGCACGCCGGGGAATCCCGTGACTTCAACGTAGCGGTAGCCGTGATAGGTGAATTGCGGCTCCCAAATTTCGTCTTCATCCGGTTGACCAGCGTGTGGTCCATGCAGGATGTAGGTATCGGTGGCCAGCGCGGCGCGTAGATTTTCCGTGTTCAGCATTCCATCCGGCTGCAACAGTTCGGCGTGACGCAAGCGCACTTTCGTTCCCGCCGGCCCACGCACGCGCAGGCGCGTCCATCCGCTGAAGTTTTGTCCAAAATCGTAAACGTAAACGCCCGGCGCGGGATTGGTGCGCTTCACGGGTTGCAGGGTCGCGCGCACGCGCACCGGCGGCATCATCATCGCCGAGAGCGTCGCGGTAGACGTGGTGGTTTTCACCGGCTCCCAGCCATTGGCCTTGGCGTTGAAATTCGCGTCCCCCCAGTTCGGCGTTTCCATGCGCGCGTCGTACGTTTCGCCGTTGTAGACACTATCGGAAACTACGGGGCCGGGATGCATGCGCCAATCCGCGTCGCTCGAAATGGAAATCGTTTTGCCGTCGGCCGTTTCGATGTTCAACTGCACAATTCCCGTGCGCGGCGCGAATCGCCCTTCGCCCAACTGCAACCCAATGGTGTTTCCGCCGAAGTGAATGCGATTCGTAACGTCGTAGGTCGCATAAAGGACACGCTTGGTGTATTGGGTGTATCCGGGATCGAGAAAATGATCGCCGACCTTCGTACCGTTCAAGAACAATTCGTAATATCCGGCCGCGGCCACGTAGGCACGCGCGCGCTTCACCGTGCCGGGCACGGAAAATTCGCGGCGCATCAGTTCATTGCCGCCCAGCCACTGCCCTTTCCACTCGGACGCCGAGAGTAATCCCATCTCGAACCACGCGGGATCGCTGCGGGCGCTCGCTTGATTCTCTTTGTCCCAGTAAGTGACGCGCCATTCGTAACGATGTCCGCTCTTGAGCTCGTGACCACCGTATTCCACGAGCGAAGATTGCGGCGACGCGACGCGCCCGGAGTCCCACACGGGCCCGCCATCGTCATCGTTGACGGTGATTTGATACGCGCTCTGCGCTTGCCCTCGCGCGGTGTGCTGCAGCTCCCAGGAGAATCGGGGCTTGGTCACGTCGATGCCCAGCGGATTTTTCAGATGCTCGACACGAAGGTTGGTCGGCGCGAGCGGTCCGGCCGCGGCGGTGGCGGCTACAATTCCAAGAACGAGAGTGAGTTTCGCAATGCGCATGAGGGCATTGTGCCATAATGCGCACCATGCGAAGCACCACTTACTTCATTGTGAAAACGGCGGAGTCGAAATAAAGGGAATTCCCGCGCGACGGCGTCCTAACGATTGAGGAGAACAATCATGCCCACGAAAAGCGAAATCACGCAGGCCGCCAAACAGGCCGGCGAGCGAAACGCGGCGGAAGTCATGGCGCGCCGCGCGGTAGCACTCCGAAACCGAAGCGCGGCGCTGGCCGCGCATCCTAGCACCTTCAACCTTGCGGCCGCAGCCGCGGCGCCTGGTGCGCCCGCCGCCGCGCCGGCCAGCTCGCAATCGAAGGGATTTCTCCTGGCGGCCGGCGACTCCTGGTTCGACTATCCGGGCTACGACGTCCTGGCCTCCCTGCACGACGATTTTGGCTACAACGTTGAATCTTCCGCGGCGCACGCCGGACAACCGATGGAAACGCTTGCCTACGTTCCGGGAACCTACGACGACATCGCCCGCGATCTCGAAACGATCATCGCGCGCGGCGGGACGCCGAAAGCCGTACTGCTCTCGGGCGGCGGCGACGACATTGCCGGGAAGGAATTCGGCATGCTCCTCGACAGCGCCATGTCGGCGACAGGCGGCTGGAACAAGGAAATCGTCGACGGCGTGATTAACGAGCGCATCGCCGGCGCTTACAAATCGACGATTCTCTCGATCACCAGTCTTTGCCAAGCGAAGCTCGGACGCGTCGTGCCGGTGCTCGTTCACGGCTACGACTACGCCGTCCCGGATGGACGTGCGTTCCTGCTATTCATCAAAGGTCCTTGGCTGAAGCCGGGTTTCGACGAAAAGCTCTTTTCGGATTTGACTGCCAACACCGCGATGATTGAAGCCATGATCGACACGTTCAATGCGATGTTGACGGATCTCGCCGGAGAGCCGGAGTTCGCCCACGTGAAATACATCAACTTGCGGAAAACGCTTCCGAACGACGCCACTCACAAGGATTGGTGGGCCAACGAACTGCATCCCACGCACAAGGGCTTTCTCGCAGTAGCCACGAAGTTTGCCGCCGAGCTGGATTTGCTACCATAAGCTCTGGATGCGAGGTCTTCGGTTTGCGTTTTTATTCCTCTCGGCGGCGGTGTTCGCGCAGCGCCCCATGCGGCCTAGCGATCTTTTTCAGCTTCGGCAAGTGGGAGAGGTGGCATGGTCGAGCGACGGCCGTTACGCGTCGATTGAGTTTTCGCGGCCCGGCGCGGCGATCGGAAACGGCGTTCCGACAAACGAAATCGCCCTGCTGGATGTCAAGACGCACGCGCTGCGCGTCTTAACCTCGCCCGCGCAAGAGTACATCGGATTCTTCAACGCGACATTTTCGCCGAACAGCCGGCAACTGGCGTATCTCTCTGTCGATCACTCCGCCGCTGTGCGTGTGTGGGTCTACACGATCGGCCAGGCGGCGCCGGCGATGTTGCCGGAGCTCGACGCGCGCACTGGATTCGGCGAAGCGCCCGTTACGTGGCTCTCGAACGGCCGGCTGCTCGTGAGCGCCTGGGACGCGGGCGCGGACAAATCGGGCGATCTGTACTTCAACGTCTTGCGGGGACGAAACGCCGCCGAACTCTGGAAGCGAGCGTATGACGCGAAGGAAGCGGCCGTTTCTGTCGTGGAGTCCCGCGGACCGCGCGTCGCCGCGCCAACGGGACGACTGGTCGTGGTGAACCCAAAGACGCTGGAGGCCAAGACGCTCGCGCGGGGACCGATTCATCACGTGACCGTCTCATCGGACCGACGCGTTGTTTCCTACTTCCAAGAGGATTGGAGCAGGCCGATTGCCGATTACTTCGATCCATCGAGAGATGTGGAAGCGGCCTACGCCGCGGTGAACTGGGGAACCGAGCGCCATGTGATTTCCGCGACGACCGGCGAACCCGTGGACCTGTCCCAAATGGCGAACGTGCCCGCCCCTCCCACGCCGCAACTGAACATCCCGCTGCCGCGCGCCGACGCGCGCCGTTTGTCGCTCTCGCCCACCGGCGACACCGCGTTGTTCATCGCCAACGCCAGCGGCGGGTCACACTTGTGGCTGTCCGGCAGCAGCAAAGAGATTTGGCACGCCAACGAGTGGGTCCGCGAAATCGCGCCCGGCCAGGCGCAGCGCCTCGACTACAAGGCCGGCGATGGAACGCCGTTGATCGCGTGGCTCCTTCTGCCTCACGATCACAATGGAAGCGCGAAACTGCCGATGATCACCATGATCTATCCCGGCACGACGTATCGCGACCGCGAACCGTCCAGTTTTTCAATCTATACGTCCAGCTTCGAACATCCGCAATTGTTCGCAGCGCTCGGTTACGCGGTGCTGATGGCCGGCATGCCCGCGCCGAAAGATCCAACGGAGTTCCACTCGATGCGATCGCATCTCAACGGCGTGATGCCCGCCGTGGACGCCGCCGTCGCCACGGGAATCATCGATCCCGATCGAATCGCGGTGCAAGGACAAAGCAACGGCGGCTTCGCGGTGCTCAGTTTGATCACGCAAACGAATCGATTTCGTTCCGCCATCTCGAGCGCGGGATTCTCCGACCTCACCAGTTTGTACGGCGTGTTCTACGGACAATATCGCTACGGCGATTCGGGACCGCCCGTGAAAGCGCAACTGCTGCGCATGCTGCAAATGGAGCGCGGCGAGTACGCGTACGGCGGACCGCCCTGGGCGTTCCAGGAGCCTTCATCGCGATATCTCGACGACAGTCCCATCCGCCACGTAGCGGACGTACACACGCCCATCATGATGATCGCCGGTGAGCAGGACTTTGTTCCGATTCAACAGGCGGAGGAGTGTTTCACGGCCATGCTGCGCCAAGACAAGCGCGCCGAGCTGGTGCGTTATCAAGGCGAGTGGCACACGATCGCCAATCGCGCCAACGTGCTCGACATGTGGAAGCGGATCGAAGCTTGGCTCGGGGAAACAATGGCGGCGCGCTAGCGTTTCCGCGTCACGCCGGAATGTTTCTTCATGCAGTCCGGGCAAATGCCGTGCGTCGCGATGGCCATCTAGGGTTAAGACCCAATTAACGATTTTGAGATTCAACGGGTTGGTCAACCGAATCGGGGGGCCAACACATGCGGGCGAACTTGTTTTGGTTTAGCGACGGGCAATGGGCGAGGATTGAGCCGTTTATTCCAA
>JAJPHL010000026.1 GCA_021325275.1 Terriglobia bacterium
AACGCTCATGAAGTCGGGCAAGCAAATGCCGGTGATGATGGTGTGCGGCGTCAAGGATGCGCTGGTCGCCGTCGCCGGGTGCCGCACGGCGGCCGAACGCGCCAAGTCGCTCAGCGTGCCGGTGAAATACGCCGAGTACGCCGACGGCGATCACCTTTCGGTAGCGGTCATGTCGGTGCCGGATATTTTCGATTGGCTCGACGCGCAAAACAAAAGTCCTAGGTAAAACGTTTCAGGGTAAGAATGTTCCACATTTGTTACGGTCCTCGCGATTTTCCAGAGGGAATCGCGCGTGAGCTCTGCTAGCCTCGAAACATGCGCGTCATCATGTTCGACTTGCTGAAGCGGACGGCTTTGTTGTCACTGGGAATGGGCGGCGCGGCCATCGCGCTGGCGTATTTGATTTCACGTTTCATGTAGTCCTCTTCCATCGCTCCATCCGTGGTCCGACCGCGATAGAATAATCTTTCATGTCGCCCTTGGACCGTTTGAATCCGCCGCAACTGGAAGCGGTGTTGCATCGCGGCTCGCCCCTGCTGATCCTGGCGGGCGCGGGCAGCGGAAAAACGCGTGTGATCACGCACCGCGTCACAACGCTGCTCGAGCAGGACGGAATCGCGCCGCAAAACATCCTGGCGGTCACGTTCACGAACAAAGCGGCGGGCGAAATGAAGGAACGCGTCACCCATATGCTGCAAGGCCGCATGGCCCTTGGCGGACTGTGGATGACCACTTTCCACTCGGCGTGCGTGCGCATCCTGCGCCGCGACGGTCCGGCGGCGGGAATTCCCAAGGAATTCACGATTTACGACGACGACAGCCAAACCGCACTGGTGAAGCAAATCGTGCGAGAACTGGGCCTCGACGATAAGGTCTACGCGCCGCGCGCCCTACTCTCGCGCATCGGCCATTGGAAAAACTTGGGGATTTCCGCGGAACAAGCGATGCGCGATTCGAACGATCCCAAGACCGAGCGCGCCGCGGTGGTTTTCGAGCATTATCAAAAAGGATTGCGCCGCAATCAGGCGCTCGACTTCGACGATCTGCTGCTGGAAACCGTGAGGCTGCTGCAAGTCTCGCCGGAAACGGCGCTGCGCTACAACGAACGCTTTCGCCACATCCTGGTCGACGAGTATCAGGACACCAATCGCGTGCAGTACGAGTTGATCCGCCTTCTGACGCAGATGCACAAGGAGATTTGCGTGGTCGGCGACGAGGACCAATCGATCTACAGTTGGCGCGGCGCGGACATCCGCAACATTCTCGAGTTCGAGCGCGATTTTCCCAGTGCCAAGACGATCCGCCTGGAGCAAAACTACCGATCCACGAAGAACGTGCTTGCCGCGGCGGGCGCGGTGGTCGCACGCAACACCGCGCGCAAGGGAAAAACGCTGTGGAGCGATCGCGAGGCGGGCGAACTGATCGGATTCTACGAAGGCGCCGACGCCGAGCAGGAAGCGCTCTTCATTGCCGACACCATCGCCAAGTATTTGCCCCACGCCGGCGGGAAGAAAGTCGGCGTACTCTATCGCACCAACGGACAATCGCGGCTCATTGAGGAAGCGCTGCGCCGCTATCGCTTGAAGTATCACGTGGTCGGCGGATTGAGTTTTTACGAGCGCGCCGAAATCAAGGATCTCACTTCGTACTTACGTGTGGCGCTGAATCCCGACGATTCCATCAGCATGCTGCGCATCGTGAACACTCCGCCGCGCGGCATCGGCTCGACGACGGTCGAGAAACTGGAACACTTGGCGCTTGAGAACAACTTGAGCCTGTGGGGCGCGATCCAAGCCGCCATCCAGGCGAACCCCGCCTCTCGATTGGGCGCGGCGCCGGAACGCTCGGGACTGGCCAGCCGAGCGCTGGGAGCTCTGGCCGATTTCGTGCAATTCGTGAACGACCTTCGCGCCTTGGCGCTGAGTCAGGCGCCGGTGCTCGATTTGCTCAAGTGGATCATCGAGCGAACCCGCTTCACCGCCGCGTTTGAAACGGCCGGCGATCCCGAAGCTGCCGCGCGCCTCGAAAACATCCAGGAGTTGCTGAACGCCGCCGCCGATTCCACCGAACGCGGCGAGGACGTGTCGGATTTCCTCGATCACGCCGCGCTCAGTTCCGATGCCGACGACATCGACGAGCGTGCGCAAATTTCGCTGCTCACGCTGCACACGGCGAAGGGGTTGGAGTTCTCTCTCGTTTTCTTAGCGGGTCTGGAAGAAGGATTGTTTCCGCACAGCCGGACACTCGAATCGACGATCGAGTTGGAGGAGGAACGACGGCTGTGCTACGTGGGAATGACGCGCGCGCAAGACCGCTTAGTGCTGACGCGCGCGCAAGTACGCCGGCGTTACGGCTCGGAGATGCCGGATGAGACGGAGCCGTCGCGCTTTCTGGCGGAAGTCCCACCGGAACTGGTGAACGACTTGAATCCGAATCGCCGCCAGCGTGTGCAGCGCGCGGCCGGCGACGTTTACGATGGACCGTTGTTGAATTCGGCGGAAAACATCCGCCAGTTTTTCGCGCAGCGTGGCGCCGGTCAAGCGCTGCCGCCGTCAAAACCCGCGCAAGCGGCGCCCGCTGTGCCTCGCCCCGCGCCGGCCGCGAACGAATCTCGTGGAATCAAGGTCGGCGGACGCGTGCGTCACGCCAAATACGGCGTCGGCGTCTTGCTGCGCCGCGAAGGCGAAGGCGGCGAAGCAAAACTCACCATCAGCTTTCCCGGTCACGGACTGAAGAAGCTAGTGGAAAAGTACGCTGAGCTCGAAAGCGCGTAGAGCCTTTAGCCTTTAGCCTTTAGCCTTTTGCCTTTTGCCTTTTGCCTTTTGCCTTTTGCCTTTTGCCTTTTGCCTTTTGCCTTTTGCCTTTTGCCTTTTGCCTTTTGCCTTTTGCCTTTTGCCTTTTGC
>JAJPHL010000058.1 GCA_021325275.1 Terriglobia bacterium
GCTTTGCCGATGCCGCGTCCGCCGCCGGTCACTAACGCCGTTTTCCCCGTAAGACTCGCACTCATGATGGCTCCCTGTTGATTGAGATATGCCGCTATGGAATGTATTTCGAAACGAGCAGGTCTAGCTTTTCTTTTGTCGCCGCGGGAATCTTCCCGCGATCGGTCATCAGCGCGTGCGCCAGCGCCGCACCGCACTTGCAATTGCGTCCCTTCGGCATTTGCGCGACGGCTTCGGTCACAACGCGCGCGGCGTTCGCGGCGTTTTGAGTCAGCACGCGGATAATGTCCTCAACGGACACGGCATCGTGCCCTGGATGCCAGCAATCGAAGTCGGTGACCATGGCAATTGTCACGTAGCAGATTTCCGCCTCGCGCGCGAGCTTGGCTTCCGTGGCATTCGTCATGCCGATCACGTCCATTCCCCACGAGCGATACAGATTCGATTCCGCTAAGCTCGAAAACTGCGGACCTTCCATGCAGATGTACGTTCCGCCGCGCTTCGCCGCCACCTTCGCCGACTTGCACGCCTCTTCCACAACGGCGCTTAGTTGCGGGCACACCGGATGCGCGAAACTGACGTGGGCGACGAGTCCTTCGCCAAAAAACGACGACGCGCGATGTTTGGTGTGATCGTAAAACTGATCGGGCAGCACGAATTGTCCCGGCGCGTGCTCTTCCTTGAGCGATCCAACGGCCGAGAGCGACAAGATGCGCTCGACACCCAGCGACTTCATCCCGTAAATGTTGGCACGATAATTGAGCTCGGTCGGCGAGAAGCGATGGCCGCGTCCGTGACGCGACAAAAACGCCACGCGCGTTCCGCCGAGCGTGCCGACGAGATAGCTGTCCGACGGCGCGCCCCACGGCGTGGAAATTGTTTTTTCCTCTGCGCCCGTGAGTCCTTCCAGTGCGTACAACCCGCTACCGCCGATCACTCCGATCATTCATCCTCCACTAACTCGAGTAACACGCCACCCGCCGACTTCGGATGTACGAATACATAGCGATGTCCGCCCGCGCCGATCCCCGGCTGATCGTTAATCAAACGCGCGCCCGATTCCTTCAAGCGCGCGATCGCCGCCGTCAAATCCGGTACTTTGACCGCAATGTGATGCAGACCCTCGCCACGCGACCCGACAAATTTCGCGATCGCCGAATCGTCCGACGTCGCTTGGAGCAATTCCACGCGCGTGTCGCCTAGGGGCAGCATCGCCACGCGGACTTTTTCGGCCGCCACGTCCTCCACATGTTCGGCCGAGAGTCCCAACGCGTCGCGATAGAAACGCAGTCCCGCGTCGAGCGATTTCACGGCGATTCCTAAATGGTCTAGCTTCATACGGTTCTTTGCATGAGCGAGTCGACGGCGGAGTAAGGATCAAGCTCCCGGCGGGCGACTCTTTCGGCCAACTGACTCAAGCGTTCTTCGCCGGATACCGCGAGCGCGTGTTCGAGCAAACGTTCGCGCAGCAAATCGAGCAATCGCTGACGCCAGTTGTGCGCTTTTTTGTTCGCTAGAAGTCCGCGATCGCGTAGGAACGCTATATAGCTTTCCGCGGCGTCGAGCAATTCTGGCACACCCGTGCCATCGGGGGCCACGGTTTTCACGATCGGCGTATTCCATCCGTCGTCGCGATGACCAATCGAGAGCATCGCGCGCAATTCGTTCTCCACGCGATCCGCACCCGGGCGATCCGCTTTGTTGATGCAAAAGACGTCGGCAATTTCCATGATTCCGGCCTTGATCGTTTGCACATCGTCGCCCATGCCGGGCACGAGAATCACCACCGTCACGTCGGCCAGCCGCACCACGTCGATTTCATCTTGTCCCACGCCGACCGTTTCGATCAGCACGGTGTCTTTCCCCGCGGCGTCGAGCAATAGCGCGACATCGGCGGCGGCGGCCGCCAAACCTCCCAGAGCTCCGCGCGTGGCCATCGAGCGGATGAATACGCCGTCATCGGCGTGATGGCGCGTCATGCGAATGCGATCGCCCAAAATCGCGCCGCCCGAAAACGGACTGGTGGGATCGACGGCGATAATTCCCACCGACTTCTGACGCTGCCGCAACAGTGACGCGATCGCATCGGCCAGCGTGCTTTTGCCCGCGCCGGGCGCGCCGGTAAGTCCCAAGAGTGTCGCGCGTCCGGAGTCGGGAAAAAGCGCGCGCAAAAGTTCTTCCGATTCCGCCTCGCGGTTTTCGATGCGCGTGATGGCGCGCGCGAGGGCACGCGCGTCGCCGCGCCGCACGGCTTCCAGGAGTGGGTCAGAAGGGTTCACGTTGAATCAGTCGCGCAATAGGTGTCGCGCGATCACCAAGCGCTGAATTTCGCTCGTGCCTTCGCCGATGGTAGCGAGTCTCACGTCGCGATAATATTTTTCCGCCGGATAGTCCTTGATGAATCCGTATCCGCCGTGGATTTGCACGCCCTCGTTGGCCACGCGCACCGCGGTTTCGCCCGCGAACAACTTCGCTTGCGCCGATTCCAGCGTGTGCTTTCGGCCGTGATCGGCCATCCACGCCGTTTTGTAAATCAGCAGCCGCGACGCGGCGATCTCCGTGGACATATCGGCCAGTTTCCACTGGATCGCTTGAAATTCGCTGATCGCTTTGCCGAATTGCCGGCGCTGCTTCGAGTATTTCAGCGCCGCTTCATACGCGCCCTGCGCCATGCCGATGGACCACGCGGCAATCGAGATTCGTCCGCCGTCCAGAACTTTCAAACTGTCGACGAAGCCCGCGCCGAGTTCGCCCAGCAAGTTGTCGTGCGGAATCAGGCAATCGGAAAAAATCACTTCGCTGGTATCGCTGGCCCGGCAGCCGAGCTTGTCTTCTTTTTTTCCGGGACGAAATCCGGCCATGCCTTTTTCCAGGATGAACGCGGAAATGCCGTGACTGCTTTTCCCGCGATCGGTCACCGCCATCGCCACACAAATATCTGCGACGCC